>BTWA01000088.1:0-1506 GCA_045863295.1 Candidatus Hydrogenedentota bacterium | reverse complement strand
GCACCACGACATCAGCACCGTGACCGGAGAGGAACTGGTGGTCTTCACGCTCGTCCGGCCGCCCGATTTCCGCGAGGCGAAACGACGATAGTGCGTGCACAATGCGTTTCGCCGGTTGAACCAATGGCGAATTTCAGTGATGCGCGGCATCGCGAAGCGGCAAAAACAATTTCGCGACTCCAATCGGAGTAAACGGGCAAGCGTTCATGACGCTTCCCTATCAGTGCACAAGACATTTGCGGTGTTGAGCCCGGCCAAATCCTGGTTGCAAACTCGCCGGTTCGTCGACATCGTCAAGCCCGGTGGTCTTTCGCCACAGGTTGCAAAACGGCGACAGCATTCCGATAGGAGTGCTTTTCGGCCGTTCAAGCCATCGACGGCGACCCTCCACGATCTCGACACGCATGGGTTGGCGCTCGATCGGCGGACCACTTGGGGATTCAGTCTGCGAGTCGGATGCCTTGACCACCACATCCTCGTCGGTGTCGAACGCCAGCGTCACGCATCCATCCAAAATCTCGAGGACCGTGACCCTCAGCACCCGGCCAAGGATGTTCTCGCTGCCAACCACCACCGATTCATTACTTTTTCTCGATAGTACAAACATTTGAGTGCCTCAATTCTGACACGGACGCAGGGGCGCGGGTGACGCCCCCAATGCCTGCATCAATGCCCTGAGCGGGTAGTTATGCCTGTACCGTCGTGCCCGAAATGAACACGCCGGCCGCGGCTCCAATTGTTGCATCATCGCGCTCTGTTGTGCCGTTGACTGTTGAAGAATCCCGCCGTTGCGGTCCGGCCGCTCGGGGGTTTACTTCGCCATGTCCGATTCGGGCTGGTCCATGATGTTCCAACTTGAACAGTGCGAATCGACCTGTGAAATCGAGAACAAAAAAAAGCCGACGTGTTTGATCGCCCGGAGGCGCTCAAACACGTAGGCGTAATCAGCCACCAGCCTGTCGCCTGCGCGACCGGCGCCATAATAAGTAATCCGACGAACAAGACTCAGAATTTGATGAGATCGGCCGAAGTTCCTCGCCAATCTCTTCCAGGCCGGACTATATCGACTCCCCGGAACAAAGCAAGGACCGATTTTGACAAGTGGCGTGATCATGTCCCCATCACACGTGATCGACGCATCCATGGGCGCCGTGTTTTTGCGTTGTCCTTTGCGCCGCAAATCTGAAACGGATTGTGCTGCTCTGGCTCGACTTGCAGTCGGAATGGGAGCGGTTCGCGACCCGCCAAAATGTGCCACTTACGAGAGCACTCGTCCAGGCCGCCGGCCGCGCGAATATCGGTTTTGTTCGGAAGCTCATGGCGGAATTCCGAAGTTCGACTACTATTTCTCCGAAATCGCTTGGAACCGTGATTTTCGTGGCGTTCCCCGGTCCCCAACAACGCGCTGAAACCCTCTACTGTTAAACACACTATGAAAACGCTGGGTGAACTCGAAGCTGCGATTTGCGACGCGATCAATCGATTTGAGCAGGAATACATGGGCCG
>BTWA01000087.1:0-1535 GCA_045863295.1 Candidatus Hydrogenedentota bacterium | reverse complement strand
CTCTCCAGCTGGAGGACTGCGCCTTTGCACGGCGCACTTCAGACCTTCCCTAGCTTGACGCGCGCCGGGTGCGAGGCGCCGCCAACCAAGACCCAGCCACGCTGACGGCTGCAGCAAAAAGCCCCGCAAATGCGGGGATTTTTGCTGCTGGGTAACCGAGCCTACCCCCGCTACCGCGGTTTCAGAATAGTTTCTCGATCGTCTTCGCTAGACCATATCTGAATCAGATAGTGATCTGCCGAATCACCGTCGTCGGTGACAGCGTTTTGTCCTCCGTAGCAGATCCGGAACCGATATTTGCCAGGCAGGACTTCAAGAACGCCGAAATAGCTTGAGGCGGCACATCCGATAAACCCAATTCGTCCTGACGTGGTAACGAAACCGCACTCAACAACTTTGTCCCACGAAGACAGATCGAAGTCTGGGACACCGTTCGACTGGTACTCCACATCGATCGGGATTGTTGTGTATTCGCTAACAACACGGACGCCGACGAACCCCCGGCGCGTGCTAAACCCTTTCTCGGCAATCTCGCTTGACACCTTCCTGTCCAAGTTGACCTCCAACTCAGCATCTTCGATGTGGAACTGGAAGTAGTTTGGCTCATGCCAAAGCCTAGTTTTCATCACGCTCTACCATTCATATACATTTCCCAATCTATCGGTAAAGAAACTATCACTCTCCGGTATTCCGATTGCAATAAACCTTGATGCCGGGGAAAAGCCGTCTCTAGCAACCAAAGATTTTCGATAGAACTCGCGAATGAATGGTCCTGTCATGCTCGACTCATCGCGTTCCAGAAGTCGCAGTGAAACATTACCAAACATGTAGTTGGCCGGACCGCCCTGACGTGCCGAAGCGAAAGGATACTCGTCACAGGCTTTTTTTCCGCCTGACCGCGCAACAGCATCCTTATTGCATTCCGTTGTCATTTTCAGCCACCCCCTATCCCATTCAGGAGATGCGTTGAGCGCATACGGCGCCTTCAGGAAATTCGACCCGTTTGCCATGTGTGCGTCGACGATATGCTGAGCATGGCCAGGAAAATCGTTCCCGCCAAATGCGATCAGCGGAACCCCTATGAACCGTTCCTTTTTTTGCCGTTATTGCCATTGATGTTATCAGCCCAACAGCGGCGCCAACCGCATAACCAATAGCGGAAGATGAAGATGTCCACAGAGCATCATTTGCGGCAATTCGCCCTGTATTCACGGTTACCACTCTCATAGTCTGCAAAGTTAAGTTCATCGCAAGCGAGGTAGTGGTTGCCTGCTTCGCGAGCATGGCGGCATACCCTGACGGATCTACTAACCAAACGGGGTCGTTTTCCGCATAGGTGTACTTGTTGATGCCAGATGGATTTTCACTGTGACCAATAAACGCATCACTCTGAGAGAATCTTCCGTTGGCCGAATTCATGTATCTCGCGCGCAGGTAATAGAACCCCGTATTCGGATCCAGCTGCTCCCCGGTGTACAGGAGAATGGCACTTACTTAGCGCCAACTGATTGACCGTAAACGCAAAGCCGGCTCGC
>BTWA01000086.1:0-1577 GCA_045863295.1 Candidatus Hydrogenedentota bacterium | reverse complement strand
GCTGGAGTTCCGCTACTGAATTCACTATATTACAGGGAGTTCATGGATGGATTGGCGGATAACTGAATGTTTATGGTTTTGGTGGAGATGAGTATGGTCCGTCGCGTTCTGATTTTGATCGCGATGGGCTTGTTGTTTCCCTCCCTTTCGATAGCTACTGTGGGTGAAAGGGCCTCGCTTTTTCTTATTCTAGAGGCTGAATCCCGCGTTATACCACAAATGCGGGAATCATCTGGGCGCGAGATTTCCGTGACACATGCGCACCGCTTAGCCGTCGAAGCCGCTAAGGATCACGCCCGCTTTTCTCAAGAACCCGTTCTTGCCCGCCTTCAAAAAATTAATAAGCTCGCTCAAGTCGAACATATCCGCGCATATTGGGCGGCCAATGCGATTTTTCTTCGGTGCGATACCGATTGGGTCTCTGAGTTTCAGAAATGGCCAGAGGTCGTCGCAGTTCAAGAGGATTTGCCCCTCCAACTGATTCCGATTTCCGAACCCGTTATCGAACCTGCTCGTCGTCGAGCGTTGGACGATGCGTCCGCCGCGCTTCTGACTATCCGCGCTCCTGATGCGTGGGCGCTCGGTCTAACCGGAGTCGGTGTCCTCTTAGCTAACTTCGATAGCGGCGTCAACGGCGCTCATCCCGCTCTGTCTTCCCATTGGCGAGGCAACAACGGCTATCCGGCAGAACAGTGCTGGTTTGATCTTGTTGAACCCTTGACCTCCACTCCCGGAGACAATGACGGCCACGGCACACTGACGATGGGCCTCCAGTGCGGAATGAGCGGCGGCGACACAGTCGGCGTGGCCTGGAACGCACAGTTCATCGCGGCAGCAGTCGCCGAAGGCGGCTTCACAATCAATAATGCGCTCCAAGCATTCGAGTGGATTATTGATCCCGATGGCAATCCCGAAACCTTCGAGGACGTTCCCCGTGTGCTCTCAAACTCATGGGGATTCAACGGCGGCATAGAAATCTGCAATAATGTCCTGTTTCAAGCCATGGATTTGGCGGAAGCGTCGGGCATCGCAGTGCTTTGGTCAGCGGGCAATGAAGGTCCACCGGTTGCAACGATCCGCAACCCGGCCAATCGTGCCGACAATCTCGTGTCCGGTTTTGCCGTGGGTGGATGGGACGGGGTGCTCGATTCTGTCTGGGTTTCATCCAGCCGCGGGCCTACTCCATGTTCCTTGGATTCTATTCTTCGAATCAAACCTGAAGTAGTCGCACCGTCGCGAAATGTCCGTTCTACTTATCTTGGCAGCAGCTTTGCTTCGAGCAACGGCACATCTTTTTCCGCTCCCCTCGCTGCGGGCACAATCGCGTTGATGATCGAAGCGAATCCATTGCTGCCACCTGACTCACTGCTTGAGTTGTTGATGCTGATGGCGGTGGATGAAGCAGAGCTTGGTCTTGACAATACAGTCGGCTACGGGCGAATTGATGCGCTGATGGCATGTCAGGCTGCGCTAACCGGTGTCGGATGGATTCGCGGGGAGGTTGAAGATGAGTTCGGCCTGCCTGTGAACGCGCACATCGATCTCGTCAATCATCCGCAGCACACAGCCTGTAATGC
>BTWA01000085.1:0-1731 GCA_045863295.1 Candidatus Hydrogenedentota bacterium | reverse complement strand
GATCGACAATTCATTCTTCCCTCCGGCCTGCGTACCTAAGTGCGGCGGCCAGTGACGCCGGGTCGCATATCGCGAAGGCCGCCGGGTTTCAGCCACCCGGTTGCCAGGCGTCGAATGGGCCGAGGTCGACGGGCCAGTACAGGCCAGTGATTGTTGACATGACGGTAAAGAGGTTTCGGCGACGCTGGAAACTCCGTCCATCGACGCGGTTGGGGGCGGCAAGAATCCCTCGTCCGAGTCATTCAGTTAAGTCGCCGGGACTGTTGGCCGCATGATTTCTTGTGTTCGCATTTCGGAAGTTGATGCCATGATCGTTGATCGTCGAGGGGAATCATCCCAACCCCCAATAGCGCTCCCTGAAAGCGGGCGATGGGATTCGAACCCACGACGTCCAGCTTGGGAAGCTGGCATTCTACCACTGAATTACGCCCGCGAAGGCCGTTTTCTACTTCTTTTCTACGACCGCTTCTACTACAACTCCGGGTAGGCCGCCACGGTGAGCGGCCGATGCCTGGAGTATACCGCGGTGCCCAAGCACGGTCCAAACCGTTACAAGCGAGTTCCGAAGCTCTCCTTCACCAACGTTCAAGGCATCGGCTGGCACGTGAGCTTCAGAGACGAAGACGGCGTGCCTCGCCGGCACCGGTTCGGCATCAAAGAGCGTAGCGGCGAGCCGTAAGCAAAGCTCCTCTATCACGCTTGGGTCCTGGAACACCGTGGTGGTGAGAACAAGAGAGCGTTCCCGACCAAGGCCAAGCGAACCACCAAACCCAAGAAGGACAACCGCATACTTTCAGGCAGCATCCTCGAAATTGCAAGCAGCTTCCTCGACGCCGAGGAGGCTCGGGCACGGAAGGGATACGAACCCAATCGACGGGGAACCATCTCGGCGGAGGTCTATCGCGACCGACACCAAGCGGTGAAGGACCTCCTCGCGTTCATCAACACGGAACGCGGGGTCGGGGCAAACGCCAGGATGCGGCTCTCCGACCTCAAGATGGAGGACATCGGGGCCTTCAATCGAGCGATTGTAAAGCTGGGCTTTTCCGCCTCTCAGGTCGCCAAGCGCCTTCAGCTTGTGAAAGCCATCATCGACCGTGCCGGCAGACCCGTGCATGGCGGACAGATGCTCACTTGGAACTGGGATTCGCACCGAGACATGAACCCTCCGGTCCACACCGCGGCGAACCAACGCGCATGAAAAAGCCCCGGGGAATATTCCCGGGGCTTTCGATTGTCAGAGTTCAGAAACTGCGAATCACGTTTTTTTCCGGCGCTACTTCAGCTCCACCGACCAGTACGCATTGTCCAAAAAGGCCTTCCAGCTTGCATATCGATCGTCCGCCAGCTTCACCGTAATTACCGGATTTCGCTTCGGCTTCTTCGGCGTGCTGATCAGGTGCATGCCCGCCATCTCCGGCGTTCGGCCGCCTTTGCGAATGTTGCACTTCAGACAGGCGCAGACAATGTTTTCCCACGATGTCTTGCCGCCCATGCTCCGCGGCACAACGTGATCCAGGGACAGTTCCGTCGTCGAATGCTTCTTGCCGCAGTATTGGCACCTGTTCTCATCCCGGGCATACAGGTTTCGCCGGTTGAACTTGACCTGTTGCCGCGGCAGTCGATCGTAGAATGCCAGTCGAATGATCCGCGGTACCGCGATGTCAAACCGCACCGTGCGAATCCAGTCGTGCGCATCCGGCTCGAACTCGCGCGCCAACTCGGACAGCT
>BTWA01000084.1:0-2074 GCA_045863295.1 Candidatus Hydrogenedentota bacterium | reverse complement strand
TTGTAGTGAGTGGAGGCTAGATAAGCCGGTACTCAAGCCGCTTTCGCTCACGGATGAGCTGTAGCTCGGGGAGAGCGGTACATAGTAGGGTTGCGATGTCATGTTTTGCATTGCGTTCTGCTTGGCTGGGCGTCCAGATTCGATATTCGGGTCCTGGCCAAGCTGCCAACCGATAGAGATCCTTGGCTACGTACTTGAGCGTGAAGTACATGTCCTGGACATAGCCGGTGTGGAATTTGGTCGGTATCATCTTGATACCACTGTAAAGTGGAGCCTGTATATAAAGGTTACGCATTGTCACCGATAATCCCGTCAAAAAGCTGCCAGCGCGCCTCATTCTTTACTTCCCAGTAGCATCAGAATCGAAATGTATAAAAAGGACCAGTCGATTCTGTCGAAGCATGAACATCGAAGAAGAACTAAAACAACTCTTGAAAGCGCGCGGCGACATCGAACAGCGCCTGGACGAACTCGACCAAAAGGTCAATCATCTCATCTTGACCCTTCAGGAAGAGCGCAGGTGCACACCCCGGAAGTGCGCCCTCGACGAACTCGGCCTGTACTGGCGCTAAACGGGATGCTTTACGACGAGAGGTATATCGAGCCCAGGTCGCCCCGGTGTCGTTTGATCAGCGCCCGGATGATGGCCGACTTGGAGGCCTTCCAATGGCCCTTCCTTCGCAAATGATGGACAGCGTCGTCCAACAGGCGAAGGCACTCCTCGTCAAAACCGACTGGGATAAACTTGGATGATGGCGAAAGCGTAGTGGGCGATGGTTCTTGTGACGGTTGATGATCTAGTGGCGCCGCCACATTGGCAGCCCGAGCCGATTGCTCGGGCTTGGGCGGGACCGGCCTCGACTCATTGTCTGCAGCCTCTGCATGATCATCACTGAATAGATCGAGCTTCAGTTTCGACATCGTTGAATCACCTCGTCCGCCAACTTCAGATATTGCTCGGTCACCTTGGCCTCAGGCGCGTATTCGAGGAGCACTTTTCCGTGACTTGGTGCTTCCTCCGCCTTCACGTCTCTCGGAATGACGGTATCGAACACATGTACCCGGTCACGAAGTCCATGAAGGCAGGCGAGCGCTTCCTGGTTGGCCTTGGAGAGAATGTAATACTTGGTTGGGAGCACGCCCAGAATCCGGAGTTTCGGATTGAGCCGCTCCTTTACCAGCAGAATCAATTCGAGAACCGCCTTTAGTCCTCTCAAAGCCAGGTATTGGGTCTCGACCGGAATGATCACATAGTCGGCTGCCGTGAGGGCATTGAGCGTGAGCAAGCCCAGGCTTGGCGGACAGTCCAACAGAATGTGGTCGAATCTTCCACGCACATCATCGAGGGCCTTGCTCAGAATAAATTCCCTACGCATGGTGCTGAAAAGTTTGAACTCCGCCTCGGACAAACTGAGATCGGCCGGGGACACGAAGAGCGACGGATAACTGGATGGAAGAAGTGTCTGACTCAGCCGTATAGGCGTAGACGATTCACTCAAGAGCACGTTCTTGATCGTGACGCGTTCCTTCGCGAAGTCTTCGCCCAGGATCGCACGCGACGCGTTCGCTTGCGGATCCATGTCGACAACAAGCGCCTTGGTCCCGCCGCGGAACACCAGGCTGGCCGCTAGATTCACCGCAGTGCATGTTTTTCCGACTCCGCCCTTGTGGTTAAAGACGGCAATAACCAACGTTTGTGTCATAAGGTGCCAATGGTTCTCCGGCACGCAGGAATGACCGGATGAACAGATGGCAGTACGATGGGCGGCATGCGTATAAAAAACTTTCGCAAACCTTAAGACAACGAGCATCTTCCCCCGCTGTATGAACGGGCGAAGAGCACTTCCAGAGCCGAATCCACACGCGCCATACATGCAGGCAGGCGCTTGCGAACAGCATCACTTTCTGTTGGATAGTGAGACCTCGACCGACCTGATTCGCTGGGTCGTTGAACGCCGCTGGCGCCGGGAAAATGGGTGTGCGAGACATTCCGATCCGAAAGGATTATAAAGTCCACTTGATTCCCTGATTGCGATGGGATACCCGCCCATACAGGAACACGCGAAGACAACCA
>BTWA01000083.1:0-2388 GCA_045863295.1 Candidatus Hydrogenedentota bacterium | reverse complement strand
CATTCGCGTTCAATCCACTCATCCCACCAAGCGGTACCACAACCGATGTATGGAGCAAACGCATCACGGGACTCGTCAGTCATGCCTTCATGCAAGGGGCCGGCAGTGAAAGCCTCCTGGTTACAGCGATTCAGCAAGCCTACGTGGATGCGGCCAAGGAACTCCGATGGCCGACATTCAAGGATGTACATGCCATTCTAGAAGAAATGCCTGCTCGGGGACGGCGCGCTCTATGGATGGATTCGGCACGGAGGGCCATGCAAAGCCTTACCACTGGAAACGCCTCGGACGTGTTTTGCTCCGAGAATCCACTCGACCTATCCAAACTCCTACGCCGTCGCATGGTGCTGGAGATAGAATTGCTTAACGTAGCGGAAGCCACTCTCTTGAGTGAATCCGTGCTTGTTTACGTGCTTCAGCACTTCATGCACAACAACCGGAATCGTGAAGAACTGGTCCATGCGCTCTTTATCGAAGAAGCGCACCACCTGCTTCGCAGTCCACCAGGGATAGGCGATGGTTCGGAACCCGTCATACACGGCCTCTTGCGCGAGGTGCGCGAACTGGGCGTCGCGGTCGTATTGGCAAGCCAGAATGGAAGCATGGTGCCGCTTCCCGTTTTCGGGAATCAGGCCACGACACTCGCGTTTCACACTAAGCATCAGCGCGACGTGACAAGTACCGCACAGGCCATGCTGCTCAAAGACGAAGCCAAGGACGAACTTGGCCGGCTTCCCGTAGGCGAAGCCATCATTCGATTACCCCGGTGTCATGACCCGTTACACATCGCGCTGGAATACCGTCCAATCCCCAAGGGGAGCGTTTCCGACATCGATCTTGCTCAATACATGGCAAGGAGCTGGTATTCCGCTGAATCCGGTAATTACCTGGCCGCATTACCAAAGTCGAGACCAGTTCCGCCGATTCCGCCGCCAGACGTTAAAGAAACGACGAATAAGGAATCGGCCTCCCCAGGCAAATCGGCTATCACTCAGCCGACTGTTTCACCCCCGCCCACCACCCCAGGGAAAGCAATCGTCGACCAAGAATATCCCCTCACCGAGTGCGAAGCGCTCGTGTTCAAAGACATTGTCCAGAACCCCTTCAGCGGGGTAGTCGAACGCCTCAAGCGCCTGGGGCTGAGCCGGCGCAAAGCCGCGGCCGTACTTCGCGCCCTCGAGGCGCAGGGACTGACGAAACCTGTGCTCGTTTATACGGGCACGTCTCAATTGAAGCTCTTCGATCTGACAGAAAACGGTTTACGTTTATGCCGACGCGCCCAACTCGGCGCATTGCCCAGTCATACCGAGGGTGGCGTCCTTCATCGCTTTATCGTGCGTCGGGTCGCCGAACGCTTTCGTGCCGACAACTGGCACGTGAAGACCGAGCATCCAATCGCAGACAACTTGATCGT
This sequence comes from Candidatus Hydrogenedentota bacterium, assembly GCA_045863295.1. Lineage (GTDB taxonomy): Bacteria > Hydrogenedentota > Hydrogenedentia > Hydrogenedentales > SLHB01 > BTWA01. The sequence continues at coordinate 974 of BTWA01000083.1, read as the reverse complement.
CGATGTCCACGCGGAAGTGGATGGACGACTGTGCTGCGTGCTGGTGGAAACTGGAAAAAGCAACTACCTCCATAATCTCAAACGGGTACAAAGTGCCGGGTACCGTAACATCCGTGTGGTCACGCCAACACCGGAAGTCGCGGCTCGGCTGAAGCACAGCATTCACGAGAAAACAGGGCTGTCTGTACCTGTCCAAACCTTTGCGGACTTTATGGTCGGTCATAAGCCTTCGGGATAGGCCGAACCAAAGTAGCTCACTCGTAGGCTGCATTTGTTCAACTTTTTTCACGCCTCGCGCGGGTGTTGTCACGTAGTGTCGACTTCCACGCCGGTACTGCTTCCAGCTCCTCTCTCGTTGGGAGTATGGTCGCTTGAAATTTGTAGAATTCGTTCAGTACCAGCCCTTCCGCATCTGTACCCCAGCCGTCACAGGGCATGAGCGCTTGCTCTGTCTCTCTGAACCGGCTCAAGAATTCAATGTTGAACGGGAATTGATTCAATGGCGCGAGTTGCGGTTCGCATTGCTCAGATTGTTGTTGCCTCATTGTTTGCTCCTCCAGGACCTCTGTCCCGCTCGTCAGGACAGAGGTCCCGCGAGCCACCTGCGTGGGTAAGCGGATGCAGTCTCGAGATAGATTGGGTCACTAAATCAGTTTTCCATATGCCCCTTCGCCAACATAGACGTGTCCGCATCTGCTGCACCTTCGTTGCTCAATGACAACCCTGTAGCGCCAACTGATTCGCTCGCTAACCATCTTGCTTCGAAGATAGCCACACTTTGGGCAATCATCACGACCCCTTATGTACTTGACCACGAAATCGGCGTCTTCGTACCTTTGCCCCGGCATGATTATCTTCCTCTACGGAGCGCTTCTGCTCCGTGGACGCAAGGAAGCAGAAGCGAGTTCAACTCACCAGTATGAGTGAGTTTCGGTTTTCCGCGACAGTGGAAAACCGCTTGTGCGCTTGGATTC
>BTWA01000082.1:0-2890 GCA_045863295.1 Candidatus Hydrogenedentota bacterium | reverse complement strand
ACCTGCTGGTGTACGGACCGACCGGAACCGGGAAGTCCGTTACATGCCTTCACTTCCTTTCATCCCTGGCTACGCTGTGCGAAGGGCAAGAGACCGCCTTCCAGTATTTCTATCTGGATTTGACGACACCGAAGACGTGCTTTGGCGCGCTGAACGAATTGGCAATCGCCTTGGATGGCGCCACCCGCCGCTACCGCAAAGGGATTGCCCTCGAACATATCCAGGAGACGATCATCTCGGCCCTCTCCAGTGTCTCTGGAACGGTCTGTGTGCTTGTTGATGAAATCGACAACATCACGTCCGACGCCGATGTGTTCTTGACCTTCCTGGTTAAGACCCTTCCCAAACGCGTGCCCGCCCGCTTGTTCTACATCTTTCTAACCAACAGGCTATCGTGGGAAAAGAATCTTGACCCGCGCAACCTTTCAGTGCTCAAGAAGCAAGACATGATCTTCGAGCCCTACGACGCGATGGATCTCATCGAGATTCTGCGCTTGCGCGTGGAGAAAGCGCTTGACGCCAGTAAGGTGGACGAGTCGGCTATCCGGAAGATTGCGGCCTTGGCGTCCAGAGAGACTGGGGATGCGCGAAAAGCGGTGGAACTCCTCGCGAAGGCCGTAAAGGTCGGCGAAGAGACATCGGGCAAACTATCCGAGTATGAAGTCGACCAGGCAGAGCACAATCTCGAAGTGGACAAAAGCGAAGAGTTGATCCGCGCCTTGGCGGTTCAGCAGCGACTGGCGCTCAAGGGATGTTATTTGGGCCTTAGGAAGGAAAAGAAACGCCTGTCCACGGGAAGTGCGTTCGTCTGGTACAGGCAGATCTGCGAGGAAGAAGGCGTACGGCCTCTCACCCAGCGCAGATTTTCCGATATGTTGAGCTTCCTCGATCTCTACGGACTCATCAATGCCCGAGCCATTTCGAAGGGCCGCTATGGCAAAACGCGGGAGCTTTCGTGTGCACTACCCGAGTCCGTTATCGAGAAATTCGTCGCCCGATGACGCTTCAGAGAACACCCCCTTCTGGCATCAAAATTCGCCTTTTCTGCGATGAAGCGGTGGCCGTCCAATGTTAAAATTTCGCGGTCACCAGATGAGCTGAAGCGTCATCAGATGTCTTCCACCGAAAACCGTGCGAATCCGTGCGATTCGTGCACGCGTGGGTGATCTAAAGACGAGAAAAATCAATTCCGCCGGCCAGACTGCTCGAATTCTGGGGGCAAGACACCTCGGAAGTAGGAGTGCAATTGCCTTTACAATTGGCATTATGTCAACGCAGGCCCTGAATGCTCTCGATTCCGTCGTCAAAAGGGATTTGGCTGTGTTTAGAATTGGATATCGCGCGATTACTCCGATGCGTAGCGAATCAGGTCGCGGTCTTTCCGTTCCTGCTGGCTGCCGGACGGCTCGCGGAGCTGATCGGTGAGAGTGTCGAGTATGCGGAGAGTGTTCTGAAACCGGTTAGAGAATACCCAGCCTTCTCGGTATCCATGTCGCTTGTTGAATCGGCTGACGTGGTCGATGAGTCCCAGGCGCCGCATTTTGGCGCGTACGGTCTCCAAGGTGCGAGAGGTAACGCCATGCTTGCGTGCGATGGGTTCCAGGCGCGGGAGGAATTGATCCTTGGCCCATTTGATTTCGACGAAGATGGCTAAGAACGCCTTCTGATGGCGGCGGTTTCCAGAAAACAGAATTGTTGCGAGGTCGTCCAAGGCGGCGCTCCGGCCGATGCTCCGGTGGTTCAGGTCAATCTTTGTGCTTGGCATTCTTGTGAGGTGGGGCGGGGATGGGAATGCACCGGCGCTCTTGTTCGAGGATTCGTCGGCGGAGTGCCGCTCGTTCTTGAGCAATTGTTATGGCGTATTCACGCCAGTCTGTACCGAAGGTGGATTCAATCCAAAGAATCCGTTCGTAGGCCTCTGCGTACACCTTGTTGAACAAGCGTTGGAAACGCCAGCGTACGCCTTGGCGCGTCATGCCAAATGCCAGGTCAACGTGTGCCCCGTAGTTCTGCCGGAGTACGAACCGGGTCACACCGTCTCGGCGAACGTCGATTCGCAGGCATTCTTCCCGGACCAATCGCCCAAGGATCTCCAGGAATTCCTTATCCTTCTGCGTGAGCTTCATAGCTCCTCACCAGGATTCCCTCGCCTCGCTGCTCGAGGAACACCTCTCTGTCGTGTTCCATGAAAACGAGCGCGGTAAATCGACGTACCCGGTCCATTCGGGAATCGGCTGCCATGGCCGGAATTGCGTCGAACCATACCAGGCATCCTTGGACTCGCGGGCGTATCCACTCGCGGTAGGTATCCAGTCGAAACGCTCCTTCCGCGGGAACGTCTGAATCCCTCTGTCCGGGAGTTCCCAAGAGTTGCGCAAGGGCAGCATCCAAACCCTGGATGCTGTCGCTCCCAGGCAACTCCGTGATTGCGAGCGCCGGTGTCCGGGACGCGAGCAGCATATCCCGCAGTTCGGTTTCGGCCTGCTGTCGCCGTTTGCGTGATTCGGCGACGCGTTCCCGGAAGTAATTCGCGTCAAATAGATGCTCATCGAAAAGGAAGACAGAGCGCTGGGGTGCATTGCACTTGGCACACGCGTAGTGGCGCCTGCGGAATTTCAGTCGCGCGTCGCAGCACTGGCTTCGTTGAAACGTCTCCGTCGGATCGAACATTCGGCGGCAAGCTTTGCACGCGGCCATTCGGTCCTCTCCTCCAATCAGTTGGCCGCCACAAGCCGGGCACAGGTGTGCGGACAGCATGACCGCGACGTAGTAGGACCTGGCATGAGCCTTCCATTGGAGCAAGGTTTCAAGAAATCCCGTCGATACGCGAGCCAGCTCCAATCGCAGTAGCTCGCACACTGAGTGTTCCGTGTTCATGTCATGAAGCCTC
>BTWA01000081.1:0-3181 GCA_045863295.1 Candidatus Hydrogenedentota bacterium | reverse complement strand
AATACACGTACTACATGTAATGCAAACCCGATTTCTTAGTTTGCCTTTCCGAGTGACCAAGGTAGATTCACCGAACGGTCGCAAGGCTTCGCAACTGTGTTTCAAGCAAGTCAGCTTGACGATCGCTCGTCTTTGGCACGGACCATGTGCGCCTCAAGCGAAAACGTCGGGCGGAGGTTGATCGTTGGGTTGATCGCCCAATCACTCTTGAAACACTCTCAATCTCCCTGCCGCTTCTCCTGTGTACGGACGGCGTGGTGCGCCGGCCGCAGGAGCGGCTTCAATGGCGATCAATCAGCAGAGCAAGCGGGTCCTTCGTGACTTGGCCGACTATCGCATCCTGAGCACTTCGCACATCGCGCACCTTTACGGGCGGGGGCGCCGCTCGGCTCGCGGTACCATGGATAGCCTCTGCAAGCGAGGCTACGCCGAACCACTGCCGGGGTATTCCGGCGAGAACGGCGGGCGACCGGAGAACGTGTTCGGACTGAGCAAGGCCGGACATCGTCTCCTGATCGACGAAGGAGTCATCCCGGAGAGCGTCCCTTACGATGCCGCATCCGGTGACGCGCTCATGAAAGAGATCCATCACCAGATGCTCCTCAACTCCACGCGGATTCATCTTGAGTTCGCATGCCGGCACTTGACGCATCTGGAGTGCCACTTTTTGGCGGCGAATTCTCCGTTCACATGGAATCCGGATGATGGTGCGTCCATCGTCCGGGAGGAGGTGGTATTGCCAGAGAACGGACGAACCAAGGGCTTGGTTCCGGATGCCGCCTTACTGCTGAAGCATCGCCGCTCCTCCGAGGCCGTGCTCTTCTTCCTCGAGGTCGACATGGGAAGCGAGCCGTTCACTCGTTCGGACAACGGACAGTCAAATATCCATGACAAAGTGGAGCGGTACAAGATCTACTTTAGGTCGGGGCAATACAAGACGAAGTACGAGGCACGTTGGAGTGTTCCCCTGCGGGGATTCCGTACGCTGTTTCTCGCAGTGGACCAGGGCCGTGCCCGTCAACTGGTCAATCATCTCGCGACTCAGCGCCCGTCCGGTTTCTGCTGGGTGACCGACAAGGACCAAATGGACGAGCGTGGAATCAGCGGCAAGATTTGGCTGACGGGTGACAATTCGGAGCAGCCCGAGTCTATATTCGACCACTACGCCGCCGACCTCCCGCTTCCCGCTTTGCGCGACTGATAAAGCGTCGCCATACCTCCGGGTCCTCAACTCCTCGGATCCCGTCGTCCAATCCCTTTCCGTTTTCTATCTCCCGATTCGTGTCAAGAACCTTCCGAAACCCCATCCGTTTCTTGCCGAAACCCGCGCGAAACCATTCCGAAATGCCTGCCGAAACGCCCAACAAATTTCCGTTTCGGAATGGGCGTGAGGGTGACAAAACCATTGATGCCGTTGAGCTTGCGGCACTTTTCCGAAAGGCGACTAAATGGAGTGTTCTCCTCAATTCTTTATATTTGGACTGTTTTGGCTTCTGGTACCGTGGTCGCGCTTCTCATTGGCTCAACGATATCCCGCTTTGGGGCCCTTCGGAAGAGTATCAAAGGTTCGTGGCTGGTATTGGTGCTGGACCGCTGCGTAGGTTCGAGCCGAGTAAAGTTGGGTTCGTGGAGTTGCTGTTGCCCGTCGGAATGCCTGGGCGTACTCCTGTTGTCGTTTGTAGATGGGGTCGAGTAGTGGCCGTGGCCAGTGGTCCAGAAGGGTGATCGGGTAGATTGGAATCACTTCGATTTTGTTGTCATCGTAGAGTTTCATTTTAGAACGCATTCGTTGGTCGTAGTTTTGGTTCGTGATGCGGCCGAAGTATTCGACGATGATTTCTTCGTTGGGGAGTAGGAAGTCTGGGCAAAGCCTTTTCGTGGTTCCCGAGGTGGTGATCGTGAGTATGGGTTCGTAGACGTAGGGGATGCCGTAGTTGTCGAGGGTGGTGGCGATTCTGCGTTCGCCTTCGGATCGGTATTGGTGAGTTGTTTTGGCCACGGTCCATTCCAGGGTTTTTGGGTCCATTGGCTGCCGTGGTTATCCATAGCTTATTAAAGTTTGGATTCCGCGGAACGGTTTTGGGTGGCGGACGGCTTCGATGTTCGTTTCTTGCGTTCCGCGCTTTTGTCGAAGCCGTCCGATCATTTCCTGCGGCGCAGGCGTTGGCCCGGGCGTCGTGGCCGGTGAGCTTCACTCCTGTGGATTGTCCGTTGGGCCTGGCTCTGCTGCGGGGATTTACCTTACCTGTGGGGTAAATCCCTGGAGGTTGAGCATGACAGCAACACAAACGAACATTGCCGCGTCGCGTGGCGTAGCCAATTTGTCGGAGTATGAAGATTGGTACTTGTGCCCGCGTTGTCCCCGGTGTCTGTCCATTGCTGGGCATTGGCGAGGGGTACGGTTTCGGAAGCGGAAGGGTCCGGTGCACAGGCGGTGCTGCACGCGGTGCACCCAGTGGTTTTTCGCTGAGTTGGAGAGTGACCGGCCGTTGACCGCCAGTAAGGGGGTGGACGTGTCGGATGACCTGGCGTTGGACCTGGAGGAGTCCGGTGGGGACATGAGGGTTTTGGAGGCGTCGAATGGCGGTGTCGGAAGCCGTTGAGCGTTCGAGGAAGCAGTTGCGTTTGCGCTGCTTCCGCTTATTCCCCCAGCGGGGGGACAGGCAGCCGGTCTGCTTTCCCTGTCAGGAGCAGACCCGTCTGCACGAGTTTGATCAATGTGGCCCAAGTGGCCGGAGGTAAACACCATGGAAAAGGAGAAACAAAGACCTGAGAAGAAGTTCCGGGTAGGCGCCATTGCCGCGTCAGTCTGGAAGCGCGTTAACAGCACGTCGGATGGCCGTAGCTTTGAGGCGTATCAGGTGAGTCTGGATAGGACGTGGCTTGACAAGGATGGACAGTACCGAAGCAGCAATACGTATGGAATGAATGATATTCCGAAGGCGGTTCTGGCGATGGAGCTGGCATACGAGTACATCGCCACGAAGTCTTCGGACGGCGATGGCAAGGAACAGGATTAGGGAGGGGGCAAATGGGCCTCTTTCCCTCTTTCGTCGTTTCCGATGAGCAGTTCGCAGTCTCACGGGATTTGCTCGACGATGCGAAGCAAATCCCGGAGGTGGGAATATGACGAAGTACATAAACACGAACGAAAACAAGCCAGCTATGAGCGCTTACTTTG
>BTWA01000080.1:0-4770 GCA_045863295.1 Candidatus Hydrogenedentota bacterium | reverse complement strand
GGCCAGCACCTTGGCCCGAAACACCTTCGCCAGCGCCTTGTGGTTGAACAGGTAGCCCTTGCCCTTGCGCCGCCTGGTGCGCCAGCGCTGTTGCGCGGCATCGACCGCCGCCGCCGGAACCACCAGATGCCCATGCGGGTGATAGTCGAGCCGGCGCGTGTGGCTGGCCTCTGTGCGACAGCGCTTCATGGCCGCGAGCGCCCGCAGGTGCTCGGCCGTGAGGCGGTCGCGGTACCGCGCGCGAAAGTCGGCATCGAAGGTGTCGATGACGTGAGCGAGCCGCATCATTTGACGGCCCCCCAGGCGACGGCGAAGCCGTCCATCAGGCCGTTGATGCGGTCGATGGCGTGAAGCTTGGTCTGGTCCGTCAGGTGGGTATAGCGGGCGGTGGTCAGGATCGAGTGATGGCCAAGAATCTTCTGCACCTCGATCAGGTCGACGCCGGCTTCGATCAGGTGCGTGGCATAGCTGTGGCGCAGGCTGTGCGGGGTGATGTTTTTTTTAGGCCGCAGGCCATGATGACTTTGTGCAGGGTGGTCTGCACGCCGCCCGGATCAAGCGGCGTGGTGACGGCGGCGGCGCCTTGGCGACCGGACGAGCGATTGGGAAACATCAGTACCGGATTGCCATGCACCGGCCAGAAGCGGCGCAGGAGCTGAAGGGTCGCATGGGGCAGCGGCACGAAGCGATCGCGGTTGCCTTTGGCGTCACGGATGTGCACGCGGCCGCGTGCGGCATCGATGTCACCGACTTGCAGCCGCAGTCCCTCGCCCAGACGCAGGCCAAGGCTGTAGAGAGTGAAGAAAAACACCCGGTAGCTCAACACGCGGGTGACGGCGAAGATGCGCCGGGCTTCATCGATGGTGACAATATCCGGCAGGCGCTGGCTCTTCGGCGGTTTGATCAGGCCGGGCGCCACCCAGGGTTTCTTCAGGACGTGCCGGGTGTAGAACTTCAGACCGTAGAGGTCGAGTTTGACCGTGGTCCAGGAGTGCGTACCCAGCAATTCCGTGAAGTAGTTTGTCAGTTGCGACTCGGTCAGGTCGTCGATCTGGTGATCGAAGTACGCGCCGATGCGGCGGATGGCGCGCGAGTAGGCTTCGATGGTCTTGGGTTGCAGGCCCTTGAGTTTGAGGTGCTTGAGATTGATCTGGTACTGCCGGTCAAAGTCGGCGGTCGATAGCTTTGTCATGCTGGCGTTTCCTCACGATTGGCTGCAAAATCACTCCAACATCCATGCCAGAGTGTTCGTGAAGATTAATTCGTGTCCGCCCAGTCTGGGTTTTCTCCGCGCAGCGGCTTCGTCCAACCCATCATTCCAGCGGACCGTCAAAAAGCTGCGCTTTTTGCCGTCCGCTGAATTCAAACGTTGGCCGCCATGGGAAAGGGAGTTCGATGCGTGCGCACGGTATTCTTCTCGGCTTAGCACTTCTATCGCTCACGGCACGCGCCGCCGAGCACGCAATCGTTGAGATGGAGTGCCAGTATCCCAAATCCGAAGAATCGGGTACAGGGACGGCCCGCCTGAGCTTCGAGTCGGCATCCAAGCGGGACTATGTCAACGTGACATACGTTCTGAGTACGGCAGATTTGGAGCGAGAACTACGGCAACGATCTGGCGTTCAGTACGTCCGAGTATCTGCCGAGCACTACGTGAGCTCGGGCAACGTCTACGTGGTGCGCAACATTGAGCGTCAAAAAGGGCTCATTGACAACGCTTGCGATGAAGCGATCTCGCTGTTGCTTGCGAAGGTCCAAGGCAGGGAGCCCGCCAACATCTTGGGGGAACCCAACATTGAGCTCTATCTTCTAAACGGTATCGGGTCCAGGGGCTGGTACTTGGTGCACAAGCAGGTCATCGACAAGTCAAAAGATATTTCATCTCACTTCGTTGAGAAGTTCTACTTTCGGAGTGTCAAATAAGTGGTCAGTACCGGCGCATGTCGGCTAACCGGGCGTTCCAGCGGATCGCCTTCGGCGACCGCTGAACTTCGACGTTGGGCACTTTAGGAATCGCCATGCCAATCATGTTTTGCAATGTCGGATGGATGAACCACTACAACGGTATTGACGGTGACTCAATCGAACGCGGCGGTAAATACAACCAGCACTCCATAGGCCATGAGGTTTGCAACTTCAGCAACAACGCCGGCACCCTCTACGGATATGTCCAGCCTACCGGACAAATCAAGATCGAGAAATTGGGTGCCGGAAAAAACGATAATTCCGTGAGCGGCGTAACCGTCGTATGGACAGCCGGGCCTGAAACTGGCGGGACAGTTGTGGTCGGTTGGTACAAGGATGCGACTGTCTTCCGCGAAGCTCAGACGATCCCAAAGCCAACTGCGATTCAAAAGAAGAATGGCGTTCGTACCTTCCGGATCAGGGCTCCTGCCGATAAGGCGGTACTACTTTCAGTCGAACAGCGAGAGCTAATCATTCCGAGAGCAGTAAAAGGCGGAATCGGCCAAAGTAATGTTTGGTTCGCCGACAAGGAGGAAAGCAAAGAAATTGTGAGTCGAGTCACTTCGCTTATCAATGATGGCGTCACTCCAGCTCTTCCTGATGTCGATCAAAGCCAGTCCATTCTTGAAGGCAATCCTCGTCTCGTCGCCCACTTCCGGCGTGAGCGAAGTTCGGCGATTGTTGAAGCCAAGAAAAATGCAATCCTCCGAGCCACCGGAAGACTCTGCTGCGAGGCATGCGGATTCGATTTCAAAGAGGTGTATGGAGAACTCGGCGAAGAATTTTGTGAGGTGCACCACCTTCAGCCATTGTCCAAAGCTGATGGTGTCGTGAAAACGGAATTGGAAGATTTGGCAATTGTTTGCTCAAACTGTCACCGCATCATCCATCGAACCGATCCGATGCTTTCCATTTCAAGCCTAGCGAAGCATATTCAGCGCCAGCGTACCCAACCCGGCGGTCCACACGGACGCTGCGCGATAAAGCCCGCGCAGCGCCGGTGACCTCTACGTTCGGCGTCACTCGCGTCAGCACCTTGCTCAGGCCGTATTGCTGGCTGTCGCTGAGGTATGCAGCGTGGTCGAGCACAATCCCGCTGATCCTCAGACCATACCAAGCGTGCCCCTCAAGCCACGTCGGTCCAACAATTTCGAGGTCGTCGCGCCCCAGCTTCTGAGCCAGTGCTTGCGGGTAATCAAGATGGTGGTTGCACCAAACGAATACCGCGCCTTGCGGGGCCTGCTCCATCTGCCTGGTTGTTGCTCCTGTTTGCCGTTCCATGTCGCCGTCCTTTCTCTTAATTCGTGCCGCCGAACCCGTCATTCCACCGGACGGCCCAAAGCTGCGCTTTGGCCCTCCGGTGAATTCAGGCGTTGGGCCGAATTCGTTGCTTCCTGCAATCCATGGCTCGCGTAGCCACCGCATGAGCGCATCGAACAAGTGCAGCACGACCGCCGGCGCGGGCCGCCCGTCCGCTGGCGGGCGGCGCACCCGCGGTGCCGCTCCACCGAGCGCCAGCGGCGGCTGCTCGGTGCGCCGCTCGGTATGGCCATGCATCCGGCCGTCCCGGCTGGCGCCGGCGACTCGGCAGTTAGGCGCGCTCGCCCACCCGTCGGCCGAGTGCGGGCTGCCCAACCCCGCCATCAACCGGACCTGCCTTCGGCAGGCCGGTTATGGCAAACGTTAGCATTCTCAGGAGGTCACATTGGGTAACTGCAAATATTGTGGGAAACCGGCCGGGTTTCTTCGCAGCAAGCATGCTGAGTGTGAAGAGCAACATCAGCAACGCGAACGCATAATCCAAGGTGGTCGGCAACGAATCGCTGTTGAGGTCTTGCGCGCCATCAAAGGCTCAGAGAACTTCGACAGCCTAGAAAAAACAATCGCGGAAATTGAACAGTCTTCCTTTGTTCCACCCACTGAACGAAAGGCTCTTCTCATCAAGGGATGGGAAAACTCCGTCGAACAATTTCTCGAAGACGGAATTCTGGACACCACGGAAGAAAAGCGACTCGTTGAATTCAAGGAGCGCTTTGCTTTATCGCAAAGCGAACTAGACAGAAACGGAGCACTGACAAAAACCGCCAAAGCTGCCGTATTGCGCGACGTTCTCAATGGGGTGATTCCGCAACGCATGTCCGTTGATGGAAATCTCCCCATCAACCTTCAAAAAGGCGAGCAAATTATCTGGGCCTTTTCCGGTTCCAAATACCTGGAAGACAAAACACGCCGCCAGTTTGTCGGCGGCTCGCAGGGCGTAAGTATTCGCGTAATGAAAGGCGTCTATTACAGGGTCGGCGCATTCAAGGGGCAAGCGGTTGAACACACTGAGCGTGTCCACATTGACACCGGCTGGGTGGTTGTTACAAACAAGAATATCTATTTCGCTGGTCCGCGAAAAAGTGTCCGGCTCCCCTACGCGAAGATCGTTTCATTCGAGCCATTCAGCGACGGTATCGGCATCATGCGCGATACCGCAACTGCCAAGCCACAGATTTTCGTAACGGGCGACGGTTGGTTCACCTACAACTTGGTAACCAATCTCTCTCAAATGTAGCGTGCCCCATGCTAACCCGGCGCTCAACCTCGCTCCCTTCGGTCGCTGGACGCTGCGCGATAAAGCCGCGCAGCGCCGGTTAGCTCTACGTTGGGGGTATATATATGAGTAGCGAAAAAACGTTTTCACCGTTGAAGTTATCTGTTGTTGCAGTGGCGATTGTCCTTGTGCTCAATCTAGTCTTGCGAGTGCTTGAGCTTCCCCCGAAATTTCGTCTTCCAGGAGAAGGGGTATAACGCCCCGGCAAA
>BTWA01000079.1:0-5427 GCA_045863295.1 Candidatus Hydrogenedentota bacterium | reverse complement strand
ACCTGCTGGTGTACGGACCGACCGGAACCGGGAAGTCCGTTACATGCCTTCACTTTCTTTCATCCCTGGCTACGCTGTGCGAAGGACAAGAGGCCGCCTTCCAGTACTTCTATCTGGATTTGACGACACCAAAGACGTGCTTTGGCGCGCTGAATGAATTGGCAATCGCCTTGGACGGCGCCACCCGCCGCTACCGCAAGGGAATAGCCCTCGAACATATTCAGGAGACGATCATCTCGGCGCTCTCCAGTGTCTCTGGAATGGTCTGTGTACTTGTTGATGAAATCGACAACATCACGTCTGACCCCGATGTGTTCTTGACCTTCCTGGTTAAGACACTTCCCAGGCGTGTGCCGGTCCGATTGTTCTACATCTTCCTTACCAACAGGCTTTCGTGGGAGAAAAACTTGGACCCGCGAAACCTATCGGTGCTCAAGAAGCAAGACATGATCTTCGAGCCCTATGATGCGATGGACCTCATTGAGATTCTGCGCTTGCGCGTGGAGAAAGCGCTTGACCCCAGTAAGGTGGACGAGTCGGCCATTCACAAGATTGCAGCCCTGGCTTCACGCGAGACCGGCGACGCGCGAAAAGCGGTGGAACTTCTGGCGAAGGCCGTGAAGGTGGGCGAAGAGACTTCGGGCAAACTATCCGAGTACGAAGTCGACCAGGCAGAGCACAATCTCGAAGTGGACAAAAGCGAAGAGTTGATCCGCGCCTTGGCGGTTCAGCAGCGACTGGCGCTCAAGGGATGTTACTCGGGCCTTAGGAAGGAAAAGAAACGCCTGTCCACGGGAAGTGCGTTTGTATGGTACAAGCAGATCTGCGAAGAAGAAGGCGTACGGCCACTCACCCAGCGCAGATTTTCCGATATGTTAAGCTTCCTCGATCTCTACGGACTTATCAATGCCCGAGCCATCTCGAAGGGCCGCTATGGCAAAACGCGGGAGCTTTCGTGTGCATTGCCCGAGACCGTTATCGAGAAATTCGTCGGCCGATGACGCGTCGGAGAATACCCCCTTCTGGCATCAGAATCCGCCTTTTCTGCGATGAGGCGGTGGCCGTTCCATGTTAAAAATTCGCGGTCGCCGGATGAACTGAAACATCATTGGATGTCTTCCACCAAAAACCCTGCGAATCCGTGCGATTCGTGCACAAGTGGGTGGTGTAAAGGCGAGAAAAATAGATTCCCCCGGCCAGACCGGCCAAATTCTGGGGGCAATACAGCTCGGAAGTAGGAGTGCAATTCCCTTTACAATTGGCATTGCGTCAAAGCAGGCCCAGAATGCTCTCAATGCCGTCGTCAAAAGGGATTTGGTCGGGTTTAGAAAGATGTCGCGTGATTACTCCGATGCGTAGCGAATCAAGTCACGGTCCTTCCGCTCCTGCAAATTGCCGGACGGCTCGCGGAGCTGAGCGGTGAGTGTGTCGAGCTTGCGCAGAGTGTTCTGAAACCGGTTGGAGAACACCCAGCCCTCGCGGTATCCGTACCGCTTGTTGAATCGGCTGACGTGGTCAATGAGTCCCAGGCGCCGCATCTTGGCGCGCACGGTCTCCAAAGTGCGAGGAGTGATCCCGTGCTTGCGTGCGACGGGCTCCAGGCGAGGAAGGAAATGGTCCTTGGCCCATTTGATTTCGACGAAAATGGCAAAGAACGGTTTCTGATGTCGGCGGTTTCCAGGAAACAGAATTGCTGCGAGGTCGTCCAAGGCGGTGATTCGTCCAATGCTCCGGTGGTTCAGGTCAATCTTTGTGCTTGGCATTCTTGTGAGATTGGGCGGATTTGGGCATGCAGCGGCGCTGTTGTTCGAGGATTCGCCGCCGGATTGCCGCTCGTTCTTGGGCAATCGCTATGGCGGACGGGCGCCAGTCTGTACCGAAGGTGGATTCTATCCAGAGAATCCGTTCGTAGGCCTCCGCGTACACCTTGTTGAACAAGCGTTGAAAGCGCCAACGGACGCCTTGCCGGGTCATGCCGAAAGCCTGGTCTATCTTTGTTCCGTAGTTCTGCCGGAGAACGAACCGGGTCACACCTTCTCGGCGAACGTCGATTCCCAGGTGTTCTTCCCGGACTAATCGCCCAAGGATATCCAGGAATTCCTTATCCTTTTGCGTCAGCTTCATAGCTCCTCACCAGGATTCCCTCTCCTCGCTGTTCGAGGAGCACTTCTCTGTCGTGTTCCATGAAGACGAGTGCGGTAAATCGACGTACCCGGTCCATTCGAGGATCGGGTGCAATGGCCGGAATCGCGTCGAACCAGACGAGGCATCCTTGGATACACGGGCGTATCCACTGGCGGTAGGTGTCCAATTGAAACTCTCCTTCCACCGGACCATCTGAATCCCCCTGGCGCGGTGTTCCCAAAAGCTGGTCAAGGGCGGCATCCAGATCCTGGATGCTGTCCCTCCCTGGCAACTCCGTGATTGCAAGTTCGGGCGTCCGGGATGCCAGCAGCATTTCACGCAGTTCGGTTTCGGCCTGCTGTTGCCGCTTGCGCGATTCAGCGACGCGTTCCCGGAAGTAGTCGGCGTTGAACAGTTGTTCATCGAAAAGGAAGACGGAGCGCTGCGGCGCCTTGCACTTGGAACACGCGTAGTGGCGCCTGCGGAATTGCAGTCGCGCAGCACAGCACCGGCTTCGCTGAAACGTCTCCGTCGGATCGAATGTTTGGCGGCAAGCCATGCATGCCGCCATTCGGTCCTCTCCTCCAATCAGTTGGCCGCCGCAGGCCGGGCACAGGTGTACGGACAACATAACCGCGACGTAGTAGGACCTGGCATGAGCCTTCCATTGGAGCAATGTTTCAAGAAATCCCGTCGATACGCGAGCCAACTCCAATCGCAGTAGCTCGCACACTGAGTGTTCCGTGTTCATGTCATGAAGCCTCAATTGTCATCGCCACGACGACGTTATTGTCTATCACGTCGATCCATCGCACGTGCAGCTTCCCACGTTCGTTAAGAATCTGAAACGATAGACCGGTTCGCACGGCAGTAGGCGGAGCATCGTCGAGTACCAAGAAGTACTCTCCCGCAGGAACGCCTTCGAATGCCACTGTTTCTCGCGCGACTAAGGTTCGTGCAACGTATCGGCAATTACCTTTGACGAAAGTGGCAGCTTCCATCGTCCCGTTGGGAGCAATGAAAAGCGTCGCCGTGCCGTCCCGCCCGCTGAGTGTGGGTGACTGCGATATGAAGGCGATGAGTGATGACGTAACATGCAGAGTGCCACATCCGTTCACATCGAGGTCCGGTGCTGGAGTATTGAGCGCTCGTAAGTCCTCGTCTCCGTACGGCTTGGGAATGGATGCAGATGGAATGCACCCGCCCAGGAGTAGTGCGAGCAGCAACGTGGTTGTCTTCGCGTGTTCCTGTATGGGCGGGTATCCCATCGCAATCAGGGAATCGAGTGGACTTTATAATCCTTTCGGATCGGAATGTCTTGCACACCCATTTTCCCGGCGCCAGCGGCGTTCAACAACCCAGCGAATCAGGTCGGTCGAGGTTTCGCCGTCCAACAGGAAGTGATGCTGTTCGCAAGTGCCTGCCTGCATGTATGGCGCGTGTAGATTCGGCTCTGGAAGTGCTCTTCGCTCGTTCATTCATAGCTGGCAAATGGTCGTCGTCTTAAGCTTTGCGAAAGTTTTTTATACGCGTGCCGCCCATCGTACTGCCATCTATTCATCTGGTCATTCCTGCGTACCGGAGGACCATTGGCGCCTTATGACACAAACGTTGGTTATTGCCGTCTTTAACCACAAGGGCGGAGTCGGAAAAACATGCACTGCCGTGAATCTAGCCGCCAGCCTGGTGTTCCGCGGCGGGAGCAAGGTGCTTGTTGTCGACATGGATCCGCAAGCAAACGCATCGCGTGCGCTCCTCGGCGAAGACTTCGCGAAGGAACGCGTCACGATCAAAAACGTGCTCTTGAGTGAGTCGTCTCCGCCTGTACGGCTGAGTCAGACGCTTCTTCCATCCAGTTACCCGTCGCTGCTTGCGTCCCCATCGGACCTTAATTTGTCTGAGGCCGAGTTCAAACTTTTCAGCACCATGCGTCGCGAGTTTATTTTGAGAAAAGCCCTTGACGACGTGCGCGGGAGATTTGACTACGTTCTGGTGGATTGCCCGCCGAGCTTGGGCTTGCTCACGCTCAACGCCCTTACGGCAGCCGATTACGTGATCATTCCGGTGGAAACCCAATACCTGAGTTTGACAGGACTACATTCGGTCCTGGAGTTGATTCTGCTGGTAAAGGAACGGCTCAATCCGAAGCTGCGGATTCTGGGTGTGCTCCCAACCAAGTATTACATTCTTTCCAAGGCGAACCAGGAGGCGCTCGCCTGTCTTCACGGACTTCGCGAACGGGTACATGTGTTCGACACCGTAATTCCGAGAGACGTCAAGGCGGAGGAAGCGCCAAGTCACGGAAAGGTGCTCCTCGAATACGCGCCTGAGGCCAAGGTGACCGAGCAATATCTGAAGTTGGCGGACGAGGTAATTCATCGATGCCGAAACTGAAGCTCGATCTATTCAGCGAGGATCATGCAGAGGTTGCAAACGACGAGTCGAGGCCGGTCCCGCCCAAGCCCATGCAATCGGCTCGGGCTGCCGATGTGGCGACGGCAGTTGAACATCAAGTGTCACAAAAAGCCGCAGCCGCTACACCTTCGACCTCATCCAAGTTTGTTCCAGTCGGTTTTGACGAGGAGTGCCTTCGCCTGTTGGACGACGCTGTCCATCAACTTCGACGCGAGGGCCATTGGAAGGCTTCCAAGTCGGCCATCATCCGGGCGCTCATCAAACTACACCGGGACGACCTGGGCTCGATATACCTCGCTGCCTGAGAAATTCGTTCAACGCCAATACAGGCCCAGTTCGTCGAGGGCGCACTTCCGGGAGGTGCACCTGCGCTCTTCCTGTAGGGTCAGGATGAGATGATTCACCTTCTGGTCGAGTTCGTCCAGGCGCTGTTCGATGTCGCCGCGCGCTTTCAAGAGTTGTTTTAGTTCTTCTTCGATGTTCATGCTTCGACAGAATCGACTGGTCCTTTTTATACATTTCGATTCTGATGCTACTGGGAAGTAAAGAATGAGGCGCGCTGGCAGTTTTTTTCGACGGGATTATCGGTGACGATGCGAAACCCTTATATAGAGGCTCTACTTTACAGTCGTATCAAGATGACACCGATCAGATCCCACACAGGCTATGTTCAGGACATGTACTTCACGCTCAAGTACGTAGCCAAGGATCTCTATCGGCCGACGGCTTGGCCAGGACCGGAATATCAAATCTGGACTCCGAGCCAGGCAGAGCGCACTGCAGAACATGACATCGCAACCTTACTATGTACCGCTCTCCCCGAGCTACAGCTTATCCGTGAGCGAAAGCGGCTTGAGTACCGGCTTATCTAGCCTCCACTCACTACAA
>BTWA01000078.1:0-5455 GCA_045863295.1 Candidatus Hydrogenedentota bacterium | reverse complement strand
ATCCTCTTTTGATTCCGAGTCGACGTGCGATCTTGAACTGTTGAATTTCGCCGCGCCCCATCATTGGATCACTGGCAACTATGCGAACCAATGCGAGGTAGCGGTCTGCGATGGCCTCGAATTCATCTAGCTCCCGCGCCAGGTTTGAGATCAACGATGAATACACCCGCGTCGGCAGCGGAGGGTGCTGTAGTAGCGCTTTGCGGTAGTTCTCGCGGTATCCGCGCAGGGTCTGGATCGTCTTCTTATCGACAACCGACCATCCAGTTTCTGATGCGCCAAGACTGCGCAACACTTTCAGGATCGTACTGATGATCCCAATGGCGCCACCGGGCAGTTCGCCGACCAATTCGATCAGCCGAATCGGGTCGGCAAACACATCCCCAATACTGCATCCGGCGTTTTCGCAATAACGGGCGACGAACCGAAGGCCCCATAGGTAACGCAGCAGCGTACTAAAACTCAGAGGTCGCCCATGGGCCTTCCAAGCAAGCAGGAAAACGATCCACCGCAGTTCTCGTGCAAGTTCCAGCCGCTTTCCGGTAGCCTGCTCAGTGCCCCAGTATTCGAAGTAGAGCCGTGCTGGCATCCCCTCCGGCGTATAGGCCGTGAAGTCCCATATGGCGTCCCTATAGTATGAGGCTTCGCGCTGATCGCGCATCCGACTGATCACAAAACGATCATGAGGCGGTGTGGCGCCATCCCCACGAAAGCTGTCCGGCGCCGCTGCGCCATGGGGAAGCGCCAAGCGTGGTGCGAACGTAACCATCAGGCGGCGATCTCCAGGTTGATTAGCATTTCCATCTTGCTCGCCCAATACGGGTCGAGGTCGCCGGCCTCCACCTCAACATGAAGCCGATCAACCAGCCCAGGATCGCGGTGGTTGATTTCATCCAACAGGACCCGGATGCGCTCCAGAATGGGGCCAAACATCTGCTGGAACTGTTCTTCGCTGGATGCCAGATGAGAGGTCTGGTGGAGACAGTACCGACAACTGAGCAGCTTCTTGGTATCGCACTCATCGGCATGCACCTTGTAGTGCCCACAGAACAGACACCCCTCCACTTGCCGGCAGTCTGGAGTGATTGGCCCGTCGCCGGGCGACGTTGGCGCCCCAAAGGACGTGCATACACCAACCGCGCGGTCCACAGAATTCGCTAGCATTTCGCCGCGATTGAGAACCGTATTCCTGACGCTTGCGAAAAACGCGCTCATCTCATCTCGATGAACCGATTCCGAGCCGGCCGCGTAAGCCTTGAGCACCGTCTGTTCTGAGTTCTGGAGAATCATGGCGGCCGTTGCCGGGTCGGTGTTCCGCACCAGCCAGTCGCTCTTTGCTGCGCGCCATTCCCTAAAGCTAATTGTAGGAAGTTGCGGGTCCAGTGTCCGTAGGAGTTCAAAGAATGAGCTAACTACCGACGGCAACATAGGGCCTGGTGTTGGCTCCATATGCCGCCCAAGCGTGAAGAATAGGCTACCGTAGGGTGTGGAGGAGAGTAGGTATTTTCGGAGTTCGAGGAAGCGCCTGAAACGCGGCAGAAAGGACGCTTCGATTTCGAAATGACACACACGGTTGTTGGCTCGCCATTTGATGACGCGGAAGCCCTGTCGTTCTGTCGCAATATCGTGCGGCCCCGCCCATGGCAGGCTGAGGAGTTGGGATCTATTCATCCCGGTATTGGCGGCGAACAGGACCACGAACGCATTGTGAGCCACAATTCCGACCTGGCGCCGGCTGCTGTGATCGAGATTGGCGTTGGCTTCTTCTACGCGGGCAGTGGCCCGGTAGTTTTCGCCGTATCCGTCATAACCAAGAAGCTTGGTCAATTCATCTCGGGGCGTCACACGCCCATTGGCGTAGTCATACTTCCAATACGGATACTTCATTGAATGCCGCACAGCAAGCGCGTGCGGTGGCATGCACCAGTACCGCGTCGGAAACACCCAAAGGAAGTCGGTGCTCCAGTTCAGATACCTCGGCATGGCCAGCTTAAAGGGATAAGACTTCCCATCCAGAACGAGTTCCGTAAGCCCATCGAACAGGGCTTCGCACATGGCGAGAACCCGCGATTGATCGTCGCACGATGGAGGCGAAGTGGCCGCCTCCGAGGAGTTATCTTGTTGGAGCAGCCGTATCCCATGGTGAAGGTCATCAGACTCATGGAGTCCCGACAGCAAAGCCAAGACTTTTGTCTGGTATTGCGCACCAGTGGTGATGGAGATGAGGTTCTGTCCGACACGATCACCCACATAGGCGCAGTAGCCGCGAAACGCCGTGCGTGCTGCTTCTTTGCTACTTAAAGCGTCCGGATGTCCGTTTGAGTCGGCCCAGTCCATGAACGAGTTGGACAGCCGGTCGGTCATGTACTTCAGGGTCAAAATTCGCCTACCGCCATGGCGTGACTCTTGGGATATGTGCTCGATCACCGCCCTGACGTTTTCCGCCCGCTCTGCGCTATATGAGGAAAGATCGACTTCGCGAGCAAACCGTCCTCGTAATCGCTGTTCCTTGCCGCGCCGCAAGTAGCAGAGCGCCCCAATATCGGCTGTGCCGGCGTTGCCAAACCGTAGGACGACTTGCTCCGGATGGAGAATCGTAGCGCCATCCGGAAGCGGAAGATCAAACACGGCAACCGAACGGTCAGAAAACTGCGTCACACACATCCCTCCATGGCACGTGCGGCAAGTTGTTTGAGATGACCTTCGTAGGACTCGCCGACCCACCGAACATGGGCGAGGTTGCGCCGGTATTGGAGGTAGAGATCGGTTGTCGCCGAAGACTCATGCCCCATCCGCGTCTTCACGAATTCGCGGGCTTCCTTCAGGGTTGCCTTGCCCTGCTCAACAAGCTTCAGCTGATGGTCAGTCCAGTTCATCCCGGCGGTTGCCCGTGTGTCGTGAAACTGGTAGTGAAAATCGTCAACTCCGTACTTGTCCCGAATGAATGGGATCACTCGTTCGATGATGAATTGGCGCACTCCCTGGCCAGCCTTCCTATGCCGCAAGGTATTCGACTCGTCGAAGGCGAGGGCTTCCGCCTTGCCTTGGTAAAGAGGTGCGCCGCGCACGCTGAGAAATAGGTATTGGTCTTCGGTGTCGCCGCCAGACGCAAGCACGCGGCGACGGCGCGCTCTTTCGCTTCCCGCATAGGTATGCAACATGCGGTAGAACCAGACAGGGATATGCAGCACCATCTGCTTGTCGTGCTTTGTGTCTATCCCAGTGCCAGAACCAACCGGGAAGCGGATTTCACCGCTTCTGGCGCCATCCAATTCCAGGCATGCATGCCGGACCCTGAAGGTTAGTATCGTTTGGATACGCGCACCGGTTAGCAAGGCGAATAGGTGAACCAACGTCATCTCGGTATTGCCGAGCGACACAAGCGCATCAAGCAACCACTCTTGCTCTTGGAGCGGCAGCGGCCGAAGTTTTCCGCCATCATCGATAGTGCCGTCGTATGGGTCATGTTGCTTGGCAACGCGAATGGACACGTCCGTGGTGGTAACGGTCTTCGATACCTTGAATCCCAGGTGATCCTTGAACTGCACGTATCGGTCTGACTCCCTCCATGGTGCGTTCTCGGGGTCGAGCGTGCCTTCCTCCTTGAGCCATGAATAGAATGCGATCACCGCGCTCATGCGACGCTTAGCGGTGGTGGCCGCGACCTCTCCTGCTCCGACTGCGAACTTCAGATGCGCGTTGTATCGGTACGTGGGGCGGCTCAGCCTCTGGCTTGGGAATTCCGACCAGTCAATTCCCGTCTCATCCAAAAACCGCCGATACGCGGCTAGGTCCTCCGCGATGCTCGCATAGGTGGCCATTGCTGGCGCGGTAACACTCTCAAGGCGCGAAAGCAGGTATACCGTGGCTTCGGCCCAAGGAACGCCATGGCTATCAAGAACTACCGGAAAGAGGTTGAATTGGCTCTTTACCCATCGAGGTTTTCCATCTCGGCGTTTCCCGTCCACGCCGATAGTCAAAGGTCGGACAAAGTACGTTTCCTCGGGGCGGTGCGGGGATGCTGCAATCGCCACAGGAACCGCTTCATCATCCCCGCTGCCGACAACTTCAGTCAGCGTGAGATGTGGAAGCAGAATTTTCTTTGGCGTCGCCACTAAAGGTCCCTTCCCGCCCAAGCAAGCCATGCCGACAGGGCGAGCCTTCCAGATGCGGAGTGCGGGGGTATTTCATGATCGACTCCATGATCTACGCCTTATGCTGTGTCTCCAATGCATCCAAGCACACCTTGACGGCTTGAACGAAGTTGATACCTGTTACGTGGCGGACGAAGTCAATAGCGCCACCGCCGCCACGATGCGGGGCGTCCTCCGGCAGAAGCTCATTGACGAACTTCTCCCCGGTGAAGACAAAGCGGAAGTCGCGCCCCTGATAAGAGACCTGGACGCGCTTGCTGTGCCGGCCGTGGTCAAGTGGCTCGTACTCGGCGTCGAGCTTATGGTAGGCACCAAGGTGAGCGAGGACAGCCGAAAACCGCACGGCACGCGCCGCGTCGATCTGCTCCTGACTCCAAGGCCCTGCAACCATCAAATGCACTCCTGAACATCACTACTGGACGTGAAAACACATACAAATAAAATTTACTGTTCATTTTAGACGCGCTTGAGTGTAATGTTAATACGTAGCCAACTTGTGCGTATGGCACAGCACGTCTCCGCGCACAGCCGGTTGAAGACGGGCTGATCGCCCTCTCCCTGTAAAATGGGCGGATGCAACTGCCGCCCGAGACGAAACTCCTCACCGCCTACCGCAAGCACTGGGCCCACCGCTTCGGCGTGTCGCCCTTCCTGCCCATGTCGCGCACCGAAATGGAGGCGCGCGGCTGGGACGAGTGCGACATCGTCCTCGTCACCGGCGACGCCTACATCGACCACCCCAGCTTCGGCATGGCGCTGATCGGGCGCCTGCTCGAGGCGCAGGGCTTCCGTGTCGGCATCGTCAGCCAGCCCGACTGGCAATCCGCCGAGGCCTTCCGCGCGCTGGGCCGGCCGAAACTGTTCTATGGCGTCACCGCCGGCAACATGGATTCGATGGTCAACCGCTACACCGCCGATCGCAAGATCCGCTCCGACGACGCCTACACGCCGAACGCCGCGCCGGGGAAGCGGCCCGACCGCGCGGTCGTCGTCTACGCCCAGCGCTGCCGCGAGGCCTATCCCGGCGTGCCGGTGGTGATCGGCAGCATCGAGGCCTCGCTGCGCCGCATCGCCCACTACGACTACTGGTCGGACACGGTGCGCCGCTCGGTGCTGGCGGACTCGAAGGCCGACCTGCTGCTGTTCGGCAATGCCGAGCGCGCCCTCGTCGAGCTCGCCCATCGCCTGGCGAAGGGTGTGCCGATCCGCGAGATCCGCGACCTGCGCGGCAGCGCCTTCATGGCGGCGCGCGGCTGGCGGCCGGGCGCGGAGTGGACGGAAACCGACTCGACCGAGGTCGA
>BTWA01000077.1:0-5816 GCA_045863295.1 Candidatus Hydrogenedentota bacterium | reverse complement strand
CTCCCCAATCAATTCCGCCCCATCCCACAAATGCGCAAACCGCGCAAATCCATCATATACCCTTGTTTCAATCCGCTAAGAAAATGCAACAAAAAACTCCAAACTTTAGGGGCCATCGACACCCTCGTTCCCCGGCGCAAACCCCTCGGAAACGCACGCACCCGCGAGGAGACGACTTCGTCGAGACCGTAGTGCTGACCGACATTAAGAGTATAATGCGCCAGATGGGTTCATTCTGCCGGACAGGAGGTCGAGAAGATGAAACAGCAGACACACAAATTTCCCAGCATACTGCTTGGTGGGTTCTCGGTACTGGTAGTGCCGGCTTTAATATACGCGTCAAGGAATGGACTAAGCCTTGATCGAAACGGTTTGGAGAACAGCCTGCATGTGTTCATCGCATGCGTGGTCGGGTTCACCATGGGACTCTGGTATTTCCGAAGAAAGGCATAATGTGCACGCACGAATCGCGTCTACCAAATAGGAACCCCGGACGCCTTCGTCAACGGCGCTCGCCCGGTTGCGCAATCCCCTGGAAATCCTGATTCTGGTTTTGATCGCGGCGTGACCGGCTCAAGCCGACGACCTGCAGTCCGATCTGCGCGGGCGGTTCGCCCACAAGACGGTCGTCGATATTCGAGAACAACTGAGAGATGTTGGAAATCATGGGGCCGCCGCCACCGCCACCGCCGCCAAAGCCACCTCCCCCGAATCCGCCTTGGCCACCAAAACCGCCGCCACCAAAGCCACCTTGACCGCCAAAGCCGCCCTGACCGCCGAACCCACCCTGGCCGCCAAACCCGCCGCCGCCGAAGCCGCTCTGGCCGCCAAAGCCGCTGCCCTGCCCGCCAAACCCGACCTGTCCCGAGGCCTGCGGACCGCCGCCGGCGAAACCGCTTGCGCCGCCGGGATTGGTCACCACGATTTTGGGCAACGTGTCGCCGAGCGCGCCGATATCATAGAGCCGTGTTTCCAGTCGCTCGAGGCTTTCCTCGCGCATCAGCTGCGGCGACGTGATGAACAGGAAATTGTCGCGCACGACGTAGCCAAGATTGAGCGGCCGCAACACCGCATCCAGCGCCTGCCTCAACGGCACATTATCCATCTTGACGCTATAGACATATCCATTCGAGACCGTCTGCTGGGGCCGCGCACTGCGTTGCCGCGGTTCAACGCCCACGTTCGTGATCAACCCCGGTTCCCGGGGCCGGCTGGGCGTTGCGTTCAGAGAAGTGATGGGCGCCGCCAGTGCCGCTTGCACGTCGGCGTGGGTGTCCCGGATAGCTGCAAGCGCGACATCTTCAACGGTGCTGCTATTGAGTTGCCACTGTTCCTGAAGCGATTTGCGGACATCCGGATCGGACTCAAACACCACATCGCCGGGATCGACTTGATCCTTGTTCACGCTCTTGACCTGTCCGGTCTCCGGGAATTGGATGTAATAGCGAGAGTCGCTTTGACGAATCAACACGTTTTCGTGCAGCGCATCGCTGAGCCGAATGCTATCGGCCCACGCGCAGAGGAAGGATGACGCCACGCTCAGGGAAACGCACCCGGCCACGGTCAATCGAGAAAACCGGTCCCACATGGATACCACCTCCGATTTTCGGTCACAACTATGCAATTCATTGTTTTTCGTATTTCCATTGTAGCAACGACCGCCGATATGTGCAACACCTATATATTGCCGCGGGCGGCTGTTTTGGCCAAATAAATTTCCAATGACTCACCGCTTGCCCGGGAAACTGACCCTTTGTATCATCTGCGGTCATTACTCGATCACGGAAGGAGAAACCCAGCGTGAGTTCATTCCGCCAGGCGGTGAAGGATATCGTCAGCAATGTCGAAACCGTTGTCCTGGACAAATCCGCGGTAGTCAAGACGGCACTGTCTGCCATACTCGCAGGCGGACATGTGTTGATGGAAGACGTCCCCGGCGTCGCCAAGACCATCCTGGCCCGCGCCTTGGCCATTTCCAGCGGATGCACCTTCACTCGAATTCAATGCACCCCCGACCTGCTGCCCACCGACGTGCTGGGCGTTTCCGTATACAATCAGAAGACCCAGGAATTCGAGTTTCGCAAAGGGCCCATATTCTCCCAGATCGTGGTGGCCGACGAAATCAACCGGGCCACCCCGC
Source organism: Candidatus Hydrogenedentota bacterium (assembly GCA_045863295.1). Lineage (GTDB taxonomy): Bacteria > Hydrogenedentota > Hydrogenedentia > Hydrogenedentales > SLHB01 > BTWA01. The sequence continues at coordinate 3,676 of BTWA01000077.1, read as the reverse complement.
GCACCCAATCCGCACTGCTTGAAGCCATGGCGGAAGGCCAGGTTTCAGCCGATGGTGTAACGTACGTCCTCAAAAAACCGTTCGTGGTCTTTGCGACGCAGAACCCGGTTGAGCACGAAGGCACGTTTCCCTTGCCCGAAGCTCAGTTGGACCGATTCATGATGCGTCTCTCCATGGGCTATCCCAGCATGGTGGCCGAGACCGACCTGCTGGAACGCACCCGCGTGGCCCATCCAATCCTCGCCTTGAAACCCGTGGCCGACCCTGAAACCATCATTCGCATGCAAGCCGGCGTAAACGACGTGTTTATGCACGCCACCGTCAAAGACTACCTGATGCGCCTGATTCAACGGACGCGCGATACAGCCCACCTGAGCCTCGGTGCAAGCCCGCGCGCCACCATGGCCCTCTTTCGCGCCTCGCAATCGTTTGCAGCGGTCCAAGGCCGGGGATATGTACTCCCCGACGACATCAAGGCACTTGCGCACCCGGTTCTGGAACACCGGCTCATCCTGAACCCGGAAAGCCGGCTTCGCCGGGTCACAGCCAACAGCGTCCTGCGTGATATAATTGCGGAGGTTCCGGTACCCGTGGCCTCATCCAGCTGGAAGCGCGGTTAGCGATTCCGGAATGACCACGGATCGACCGCCCGGCCTACGATCCGCGGGTTCGATGCGGGTCGGCTTCGCCCCTACACGCGTGCAGACAGGAATCTTGTGAACGGCTGCACTTACGGGTATCCTTACGGCTCTCAGTGTGATATGAAACGGCGTTCGAAAACGGAGCGTGTGCACTACTGTGATGCGGCTGTTTAAATGGAAAAAGAGCGTGGCCGAAGCCGAGGGCGAAGGCACGGACGAATCCGGTGCTGCCATACCGGCGGAAACCAGCCTCGAATTATCGCAAGTTGGCCCGTACGAAATAATTGCCCCCATCGGAACCGGTGGTATGGGAACCGTGTATAAGGCCATTGATCGCCGCCGCGACATGACGGTCGCGGTGAAGGTGCTGGACCGCCAGTTCGACCTCGACAAGAAGAAGCGCAAACGGGATTACCTGGGCCGCGAAATCCTTGTGGCGGCATCGTTTAGTCATCCATGCATCGTTCGCTACTCAAAAGAGATTATAGAACAGGCGGATGTCAACAATAACATTCGCCGATGCCTCATTATGGAATACGTGGATGGCGGCGACATGCGCCAGTGCATCCAGAACAACTCGTTGACGTTGCAGCAAAAACTGGAGGTTTGCATCAAGTTGTGCGAGGGGTTGGATTTTCTCCACCAGCGAGGCATCGTCCACCGGGACATCAAACCGGCTAACTTTCTGTTTTCCAGAGATTTGCGCAATGTGAAGATCTGCGACTTCGGCCTCTCCAAATCCAACGCCAGTTGGCGTACGCGCTGGGTGAAAGAAGGCGGCGGCACAAGGGCCTACATGTCGCCCGAACAGATCAACAACAAAGGCCGTGGCCTCGATGCGCGATCCGATATTTTCTCGTTTGGCATAACCATGTACGAGTTGTTTTCCGGCCGCCACCCCTGTCCCGGGCAGGATTCCAAGGAGATCATGCGCCAGATCCGAGGGGGCTACAAATTTGAGCCGCCCTCTACTCACAATGCCGAGATTCCGCCCGCGCTGGACCGGATTGTGTTGAAGGCGTTGCGACGTCAACCCGAGCGCCGCTACCAGTCCATGACGGAAATGGTTCTGGACCTGACGCGTATGGCGGAAACTCGTATTTGAGTACTGACAAATCCGGCTCAAGTGTGATAAGATTTTGCTCAGTCAAGAGTTAATGGATTACTCAGGGTGACTGTTAGGAAGACAAGTGGTAACGGTTGAACAATGATCACACTGACTAAACCGAAGAAGCGGAATCGTTGGCCGTCGCGTGTACTCTTCGTGACCGCTGCGGCCATCGTGCTCGGCTATGGTGGACTGCGCGTAGTCCAGTGGTGGATGGGGGGCCCAGCCAGTAGCACTGTTGAAGCAAGCGCACCCCAACATCTTGAAAACGCGGCACGATTCATCGCCGAAGGCAAATTGGACGAAGCGGCCTCCGCACTCGACCCGATTCTGAAGCATGCCCATCACGAAACGATGACCACCGATGCGTTCCTGTTAATGGCGCGCATCGAAACGACTCGTGGCAACAATGCCGCAGCCCACTCATTTCTGGATCGCGTTTCCAGTGAGTATCCTCAGAGCCCGAACCGTCCAAAAGCCATGCTTGCCAAGGCACGGTTATTGGAGAAGGAACAACGATTCGACGAAGCGGTCGGGATCTATCAAGAAGCGAAGGATTCGCTTCCGAAAGAGTTTCAGGCGGCCGCACTGACGGGTTTGGCGCGTCATGCGGAGCGTTCAAACAATCTTGTGGAGGCGCTAGGCCACTATCGCGAGGCGGCAGCCATTGCACCTTGGGATTCAGCGGATTGGAACGAAGCGGTTGACGGCTTGGGCAAGGCGAATGTGACGCTCATTTTCTCGCCGGTGGAAACACCGGAGAGCAAGGCATACGCTGTGGAACGCGGTGATTCCCTGACGAGCATCGGCATGAAGCTCAATACGACCATAGGTCTGTTGACGCGCGCGAACAATTTACCCGAAGATGCGTCATTGCAGGTGGGGCAAGCGCTGAAGTGGACTCCCAAAGATTTCCGAATCATCGTGGAGCGTTCCACGAATCGATTGTTTCTTATGGACAACGGCGGCGTATTCAAGCGGTATGGCACAGGTCTGGGCAAGCCGGGATACGAAACGGCGTTGGGCAGTTACAAGATTGGGAGCAAGCAAAAAGACCCCACCTGGTTTAAACCGGGTGAAGGTCCAATTCCGGCAGGCGATCCGCGCAACGAACTGGGTACGCGCTGGATGCCGCTCGTGCCGCTGGAAGAGAGCCTTCCCACGGATTTGGGAATTCACGGCGCGCTCGATCCCTCGACCATCGGCAAATACTCTTCCAATGGATGTGCCCGGATGGCCATGCCCGACGTGGAAGAGTTGTACGATTTGGTTGTGCGATCCACCCCGGTAACCATCGTCGACGTATTTCCGGAGGATTTGCGCGGGCAGGCGTCTTAGCCGGACACTTGGAAAGGCGGAAGCTTGACCGGGGCTTGCCGGTTCGTCGGCTCCTTGCCTGACAACCGGGAGTGGGCGGTGTGTTGACGTTGTAGTGGCAGACCGGCTTGAGCGCAGGGATATGGCACTCCCTGTTAATGACCGATATCGCCGTAACCCTGTATACGAGAAACATTGAGCTGAGCGAAAGCCGATCCGGCCGAATGGGGGGCCGCTTCGGCGTTCCGGATTTGGGGACCAACATCCATTGAGTCATTCCGAAGAAAAGGCTTCTTCGAAATCCGCTACCGGTGTTGTAGAAACGGTCATCACCCGTTTGAGGGGATGGACCCGCCAGGATCGATCCGGGTCCAAGGCGCTTATACCCATTAAGTCAGTGGCCTCGTTTCACGGTCAAATCCGGCGCGCGGTAGGATTGCTCGCCTCGGAAGCGCCGGATGAATACGTGATTATCGCCGACCCGGTCACCATTGCCTCGGTGGACTTGCTTCAACCCCTGTTGCCGATGGCCGCCCATGTGGCCGTGCTGGGGATGCCGCAGGGCGTATCCCATCCTCCCAATCATGTATTCACCCTTCAAGAGTTCATG
>BTWA01000076.1:0-6220 GCA_045863295.1 Candidatus Hydrogenedentota bacterium | reverse complement strand
GGCGCCGCTGCTTCAGTTCGCGCCACGAAGTCAAGACAATGCCTTCCTCTTCGATAATCTTTTTGATTTCCGGATCCGTGAGCACATCCAGATCGGCCTCGCGCAATTCAGAGGAAGGCGTGATCGTCGGAAACTCGCTGGAAGGGCGCGTCGCATGAACAATGACCTCGGTCACACCCGGTTTGAGTGTACGAAGGAATTCGACCATACCCTTCTTCTTCACATCCAGTGTTTTCCAACCGTAAGAATCGGTGTGAATATCGTCCAACACGGGCAGACCTGCCGCCCACACTTTTTCCGCATACCCTTCTTTTTCAAACAAACTGTATATCTCGCCGTTCTCCCGCCGCACGTGGGTGGCATGGCCGCCTGCAATCAGAATCGGCAACTGCTTTTCGATGCCTACCTTGATATAGCGTTCAAGAAATTCCTTGGTGGCGAATAAAGTGCCCATATGGGAATCGATATGTGTAATGGGCATCGCCATCTTTTCCGCCTTCTCGATTTGAGCGCGGATTTCGGCTTCTACTTCGTCAGGGGATCCATGCTTGACAACCTCGGCGACGTTGTCATGAAGGTAGCCGTCATTATCGGCCAACCCCGGCGAGCCAACCATACCAGTCACAGGATGCCATCGGTACAAATCCCACTCAGACGTCAGTGTGAGATGAAGTCCGTTGCAAACGTTCGGATTGGCCTTGAGGTATTCGAGCCATTCCGGCACCCAATACGTGGGCAGCATGGTGGAAACACTCGTCACCACGCCTTTCTCAATCGACTCAATCGTGCCAACATTGGAGGAGTGGGACATGCCCACGTCGTCGTTGTGAAACATGACGACCTTAGACCCCTTGGGCCACCCGAGCCGCTCGGCAAAGGTGGGGGTATCTTGCGCCTGCGCAATCACGGAGGCGACGGTCATCACCGCAGCTATCCATGACATCCTTACCTTTCCTATCACGTCGTTCCCTCCTTTGTGTCCCGACGGGCGTAGTACACACGCGCCGGCGGTTTCGCTCGCTTCACACATTGAACCGAAACAGGACGATATCGCCGTCCTGCATGATGTAATCCTTGCCTTCAAGCCTGACATGGCCCGCCTCTTTGGCCTTATTCATGGATCCGGCCGCCACGAAATGATCGTAGTGCACTATCTCCGCGCGAATAAATCCTCTCTGAATGTCGGAGTGAATCGCGCCGGCGGCGTCCTGGGCGCGCGTGTTCTTTGGAATCGTCCACGCACGCACTTCGGGTTCGCCCGCCGTGAGAAAACTCATTAAACCAAGATGGTCATAAGCCATATGCAGAAACTGCGTGCGCGATTCCTCGCCCAAACCCAACTCGGCGCGAAACGGTCCCCGCTCGTCTTCGGAAAGTTGGCTGACCTCCATTTCCATCGCGCCGCACAACTCGATCAGCGTCATACCACGATCTTTGGCATACGCCGTCAAACCAGAAGGGTCCGGGTTGCCTATGGAATCATCACCGTAATTGCCCACGAGCATCAGCGGTTTCTGCGAAAGAAATGTGAAGCCCGCAACGGATTTGGCCTCTTGCGAATTCAGGTCGAGCGTGCGCAACGGCTGGCCGCTTTCCAGATGGTCTTTACATCGCTCAAGCACTTTGTGTTCCGCGTCGATCTCGTGCGCTTTAGCTTTGCGCTCAAGACGCCGTTCAACAATAATGAGGTCGTCCAGCTGCATCTCTTCTTCAAGCGCGATACAGTCTCGAACCGGATCCACGGTTTCCCTGGGATGCATCACATCGGGATTGCCAAAAGATCGCACCACGTGCACTAACGCATCCACCTGCTTAAGAGACTTCAATGCGGCTTCGTCAAGCGCCTTTTCCGAACCCTCGGCGGGAGCAACGTCGACGATCTGAAACTCCGCGTACGTCTTTTTCTTTGGCTTGAAGATATCGGACAGACGCTCCACGCGTTCGTCAGGCACCTTCAACACGGCCACGTTGGCTTCGCGCGCGCCAAAAGCCCCCACTTCGGCCTGGGCGCCTGTAAGTGCATTGAAAATAGTTGTCTTGCCGGTTCGCGCAAATCCGATTATGCCCACTCGCATGTAGCGTAACTATCCTTTCAAAATATACGCCCGCCGGCGCCTGAAAACGCCCATGGTGACGGGGGGAGTTTGTAGGTGAAAAAGTCTGCTGCCGTGCCATTGAAATACACATGAAGATTAACAAAAGACTGACGGTAATTGAAATAAGAACCTAACGCTTACTAGGCACAATCCACGCACTTGGCGCAACAAGGGCAGTCTGCCCCCGATGCTTATGGGTCGCGACCATACTAAGGTTCGGTGTGTGCACATACCAACCGGCATCCACGATTGGCCAGGTATCGCACTTGTTTCTCATCTACCAAGGAGTTCGAAGACATGAAAAGCAAGCACAAAGGGTTTACCCTGATTGAGCTGCTGGTCGTAATCGCCATTATTGGCATCCTAGCGGCCATCTTGTTGCCGGCCCTGGCGCGTGCGCGCGAAGCCGCTCGCCGTGCCAGTTGCCAGAACAACCTGAAACAATTGGGTGTCATCTTTAAGATGTATTCCAACGAGGCACGGCGCCCCGGCATGTTCCCACGTATGCAGGGCTTGGCGCCTTACTACGCGGACGGTATCACCGGACTGGTATCGGGATGCAACATGCAGGATGAACCCGAGTACTCGCCCTCAGTCCTGGACATCTATCCCGAATACCTGACCGATTGGGAAGTGCTGGTGTGCCCATCGGCGCCCGAGGCGGGAGACGTGGTTGATCACTTGTCCATTATCTCTCAGGGGTGTCCATACGCCGGTTTTGCGGACAACCCCGCGGACAGCTATGTGTACTCGGGTTTCATCACCGACGGCGCGGACGGCACCGATCCGACAATGCCCGTAACCACGCCCGAAGGTACATTCACGGTCTCCATCCAGCAAATCACAGCGGTAAACGTGCTCCAAGCGGCCGGGTCATTGGCCACATCGATTCCCCCCAATCCCACGGGTGCGGTCAATGCCTTGGACAACGACATGACCGTTCCCTCGGGCGTGGGTAATGCTGGCAGCAACAAGATCTATCGCTTGAAGGAAGGCATCGAGCGCTTCTTCATTACGAACATCAATAGCCCCGCATCAGGTAACCTAGCGCAATCCGAGATCGTGACCGTATACGACATTATTAACACCAAGCCGAGTACGGGAGCGGCATTTAACCACGTGCCCGGCGGCTGTAATGTGTTGTATATGGACGGACATGTTGCGTTCCGCCGGTACGAACAAACCGGCAAGTTCCCGGCGAATCGTCCAAACGCAGAGATCACGGCGCTCATCGCGGATTGATACTCGCGAAACATGGCCTGGCTGCAGTGCGCCCGGATCGTACAAGGTGCGATCCGGGCACTCTTCTTGTCAGCGCGAAATTCCGGATTTGACCACGTCCGTCTCACGGCCCAAAACAGACGCAAGATCGACTCGTGGCAGCGACGGCGTGAGTGTAACAATTTCACGGGTTCCTTCCGGCGTGAGGATAAAGGTGTCCTCGGACTTGACACCCACGGCGGATGGATTCCAGGCGAATGCACTTCCAAAGGCGATGCGGGACCCGGTAATGGCGCTGACCCGGCTCGCCCAAACCGTATCGCCAACCGGAAACGGCTCGCCCGGAGTCCCCTTCTTGGTTCGCCCGGCATAGCCTGTCGCGCCGCCTTGATGGTGGTTGTGCCATTCATTCTGGGGAAAGCCGAACTCCTGATAGGCCCACTGGCAGGCAGCAAACACGTCTCCCAGGGTCTGCCCCGGCTGCGTGGCCTCCTGCATTACTGCATCGACCGCGCAAATGCGCGCATAGGTATCGGATAGGCCATGCGGCAATTCGCCCACTTGCTTGAAGCGCGTCATGGAAACGACCAGACCCTCCTTGTGGAAACAGCCAACCACCATGACATAACCCCGGACCGCCTTCTCCTCCAGCCCAGTGCCCAACAAGGGCGCTTCCGTTGGCAATGGATGGCGGTACTTGGCAATCCGGTCGTCTGCCGCCACCAATGCCACGGGCACGAGGCAACGCCGCTTCCGACCTTCGGCAACCAATGTAGCTGCAATGTCGATTTCCGCCGTACCGGGCTTGATAGCATCCAGCGTAGCCGCCATGGCCTCGGCGGCCAGCCGGCCCAACCGGCGGTATTTCTCCAACTCCACTTCGGTCAGTAGCGCGCGAATGCACGCCAGATCTTCATGGACATTTTTTCCCAGCGAGCCATCGTCCGAAACGAGCGAACCTGTAAACTTCTTCGAAACGGCTCCGCCAGCCGACTCGTTGAACCAGAGAAAGTCGCAGACATCCGCGTCAAATCCGGCCAGTTCCTCGTCCATGATGCGCGGCTTTTCGATCGTGTTGCCAACAAAGAATGCCTTCCCCTCTTTTGTAATGAATAAGGAATTCGACCCCAATTCGGACATCGTATAAATGTAATTGCGCTTTCCCCCTGTGGCCATGGAGAAATTGTCATGGCGCGTCAGTAGAACACCGTCATAGCCGCGATCACGCAGCCACGCTTGAACCAGGGTCACTCGAATACGGAATAACTCTGCGGAAGACATGAATGGGCTCCTTGAATGGATATGTAAAAATCGAAAGGGATAGCCTATCGCCCATAGTTGCCGGAATCAATGCGAATAGACGGGAAATGAAAAAACCTCCGGGACCGGCCGCACACCGGACCCCGGAGGGGTTGAAATCGTCATCAGGAGGCCAGTCCGTATCTGGCGCGAAGCGTACTCAAGGCCGACTGAATCGGAACGGACTTCGTCCGCTCAATCGCCTTTTGCAGCTTCGGAATCGCGCCGCCGACCTTCCGCCCGTTTCGCACCGTGCCGAAAAGGTGCCGGCTCACGGTGGATTGGGACAGGTTCAGCATCGCCGCGATATCTTCCTGCGTTTTTTGCTTGAGGAAGTACAACTGCAACACTTGCTTCTGGCGGGCCGTCAGGGACGAGTTCATGATCTCGTTCACCGCCGGCAGCACACTCTTGAAAAACTCCTGCTGTGCATAGCGGTGTTCGCGATCTTCTTCGGTCTCGTACCACAGCGCCCGCTCGGAAGCGACGCTTTCCAAATAGCTAGAACTGGTCGGAATCTCCCAGAACTCCGGGTTGAACCGTGCCATGATTGAAATCTCCTTGTCGTCTTTGTCTGCCGCTTGAATACCGGTTCAGAACGTCTTCCAGCGTAAATCGGGTCATTCGATAGCCCCATCGGGCCTTTACCCCGGGTACCGTGAGAATTCGATGGCTGTGCTTCATGTCTGTCTTCCTCAAGTCTTGTGCGGGCGTGCCCGCGTTTATCGTTCAGCCGGCCCGGACCCTGTGTCCGGCCGGCGTGCGGTGCTGGTAAAAAAGAAGCGCCGCAGGTGGGTTTAGGTTCCCGCCTGCGGCGCCTGGATTTTTTGCTATGTGCTGTTAGGAGTCTAGCCTAATCCTGCACCTCCAGGACGGGAACCAACGTCGAGTTTGGTATGGCGTTGCATGGATGGAATTCGCTTCCGTGATCCAAATACGCCGCACCACGCTACGGGCGTTGTAGCGCTCGCCGTATCGGCTATGTGGGCGTATCGGATAACCATTTTTCCCGTTTCCTGTCGGTCATTGCTTTGCCTGCGGCAAAGCTCTTAAATAACTGTACCAGAAGCCTGTACTGACTTCAACGATGGCCGCTCAATTAGAGGGAACTGCGTCTAAAGTAAAAAGATTCCCACGCATCCCCTACGCCTACACACACGATTATGCATACTTTCCGAAACCCGGTCCGCGTTGTACAAAAATGAACAGACAACCATCTATCCCCCATGCTCTGCACATTTTTGTACATACATCCAATATGCCATCACAAATCGCAAATCCTTCATAATTAATGACTTAAATTAATTATTGACAGTTGGCACAGCGATTGCTCTACCCTTCCAAGCGCGAAAGGAGTTTAGCGATGCAAGCGGTAATGGACTACCCAAAAGTGAAGTCGCCATGGACCACTCTCAAGTGGACTACCGAAGACAGGGGCGTGCGAATTATGGGGCAAACGACCGAACAAGCAATACGAGGACGCATCCTCGTCGTGGACGATGAAAATGGACCGCGCCAGGCGTTGCGGATGTTGCTCAAGGAAGAGCACGACGTATTTCTGGCGGAGGACGTGCCCGCCGCGAAGCGCGTGCTGGAAACGGAAT
>BTWA01000075.1:0-6579 GCA_045863295.1 Candidatus Hydrogenedentota bacterium | reverse complement strand
CGTGCATAGGGCAGGGGAGATACCCCCAGAAAATGCAGTACGATTCCGAATGCAATGGGCACCAGGATGCTGGCGACTCCCCACAAGGCAAAGCGCACCGGCAGTTGGCCGCGAGCCAAAACCTCCGACAAAGAACTTGAAGCCAAAACCGCCTGTGATTCGGCCGAAAGCAAAGGCCAATTCGCCACGATCACATAGACGGACGCCGTAAGCGCTGCTACGAAAGACATGCCTAAAACAAAAGTCCACAACGGCGACGCGGAGCGAGTCATGGGTTCGGCAATGGGGGAGGCAGGGGCTGCCTGCGCCTGGCCAGTCAGCGCGGAGTGACACTGCCAGCAACGATCAAACTCGTCACCATTTTGAGCACCGCAATTCCGGCAAATGCGCCCTTTGCGAATGTCGATACCGCTCGAACTGTCAACCAGACTCATTTCATGGCGCGTGCCCGAATCCGAATCCCTGCCGGATGTCGCCTGGCTGAGTGCCCGCTTGGCAATAGGGTGACTAGGATCGATCGCCTGTATACGCCGCCAGATCGTCTGCGAGTCCTCGGCACGCCCCACCACTTCAAGTATCCGCGCATATTGCTGAAGAACCGGCACTTCCTGAGGCCAATGCTCGGTGATCTCTTCCAGTTCCGAAAGGGCTTCGTCGTACTTGCCAAGCCGGTAGCACGTCGCCGCAAGATAGCGGCGGACGTTTAACCTGCGATCCCATTCCAACTTCAGGACACGCAAGTGGGTGAGCGCGGCGTCGTATTCCCAAGCCATATACAACATCTTCGCAAGGCGCCAACGCGCCTCGTGATCGGCCGGGTGCGACTCAATGTATTGCGAAAGTTCTTGCACGTTACCCATGCACGCGTCTCACTTGATCAACGATCCGCACCTCTCCACTCAACTCGACTTCTTCTTGCCCTGTTTGCGGTTGGCAGCGTCTCGCTTTTTCGCCGCATACTGCAATACCGTGTTGGTGCCGAATGTGACAAACGCACTGGCCAGCATGGCCAAAACAATGCCCAAGCCAATACGGGTAATAAAGTGCGTGCTCGCCAGCACGATGCCCCAAGCCCAATAGATGCACGGCCCCAACAACACCACAAAACTAATACCCAAAAATATCCAGCCGACCGAATCGAACCGGCGGGACTGCGCTTTCGCCTTAGCCATACGTGTCTACCACCTTTGCGACTGGCTTCAACGGTAAAAGTACACGAAAAAGGGCGCCGCCCTCCGGCGCCTCGGTTACCAGGATGTCACCCTCGTGTTCCTGGATAATCTTGCGTGTCACTGCAAGCCCAAGTCCGGTTCCTTGCGTTCCCTTCGTCGAAAAAAACGGCTCATAAATTCTGCGCCGGTTTTCTTCCGGCACGCCAAGCCCGTTATCCGCTACTTCTATGACAAATCGTTTGCTTGGCCGATCAACCGACGCAGAAATGCGTATGATGCCGCCTTGCTTGGGCACCGCGTCTGCGGCATTGGTCATCAGGTTCAACAGACAACGAAATAGGCCGCGGGCATCGACGAGTATCGGATCATGCACCTCGCTTAAGTCCACCCGCAAGTCCACTTCTTTACGCGTCAGCAATGCCCAGAACGTCTCTGTGACTTCTTGAATAAGCTCCTGCAAAGTGCATTCTTCATAGACGGGTTTACGCGGCTTGGAATACGCAAGCATGTCTTCCACAAAATTTGCGATGCGCTTCGTGCTCCGCTTGAATATGGGCCAACTACGCATCAGAAAATCAAGGTTGCCCTGGGTCAATCCTTGATCGATCAAATCAACGCTGCTGCTCATGCCAGTAATGATGTTCTTTGTATAATGCGACAAGCCCGCCACCGCCTGGCCAATGGCCGCAAGCCGCTCGCGCTTCAAATTCTCGTCAATCAGGCGCGCATTGGCCAGCACCGTCGCCACCACCCCGCTAAAGATCTCCATGACGCGGAGGTCCAAATCGCTGAACGCGTCGCCGTCCACCTTGTTCAGAACTTCCAAAACACCAATCAGCGTGTCATGCTCAACAAGTGGCACTGCCAGGATCGACCGCGTCTCGAACTGCGTGGTTGCATCTGCCGCGCTAAAAAAACGCGCATCCTGTTGCGCATTTTTCACATTGATGGAACGTTTTGAAGTGGCGGCAGCTCCTGCAATGCCCTGATCCAGCGTCAGACGAACTTCACGGATCAACTTCTCCTGATCCCCGCGTTCCCCCAGAGCGACCTGAAAATACAACTCTTCATTCACCGGGTCGTACAGCATCAGTGAACACGCTTCCGCCTGGGCCACTTCCTTGCTTTCTTCCATGATTCGCTTTAAAAGCGTGTCCAGGTCGGTTATCAAATTGACGAATCGGTGAACCCGATAAAGAGCATCCACAATCCGCCGCAACTCCTCGGGATTGGCATCCTGGAGCCAAGGCGCGTCACTGTCAAAGGACGAACGAGGTGGCGTCAGATCACTCATGGGATAGGCTCGTTGTGTGCATCACCGCATCATAATTCACGGAACTCCAGTGCTGCAAACCGCTTGGAGCCCAGGTGATACATGGACTCCGCATTCAATATGGGTGTGCGGTCCGCAATAACCACGAATCGAATACCAAGTAGAAGGCACCGGGCAAGCCGAAATGGGGTTAAACAGCCAGATTGCATTCCATAAAATCCAGAAGTAATACCTTGCGAATCCACCAAAGAGCAACAAGATTGCGTAAAATGCGTAAAAAGCAACATGTGCTAGACAACGGCGGGAAAGTGTGATATTCTCCAAGCAGAGGAGCCAAGATACATGCCTCGATATAACGTGAATCAAGCGTGGGTAGACCCCTACGATACCCCCGCCAACCGCCGGGAAGCAGACCGCTTTCCAGTTCGCGCCAAGCTGTCCATGACCGTGGAGAATCAGTCCATACGCCAGACTCTGGTGGGGCCAGGTATTATCGAGAATCTCTCCCGCACCGGCGTCTTGGTCAAGACACGCCACAAACTTCGCGCAGGACAACGGATATCCATAGCGTTTCCAACGGCCAGGTTTCGAGGCGATATCGTCTTTCCCGAAGCGTTTATGGGCACGGCGGAAGTCGTACGTTCCACCCCGCTTGGAGATGGAGTAGTGTCCGCGGCACTGTCATTTGGAGACGCGTTCACAAACAACATGGAATTCGTGCTCTTCGTGGAATTCCTGCAACGGGCAACGGAAACCCTCGCCGAATAATCGTCCGCCAAAACGGGCTTCATTTGCATTTGCCGCCACGTGCCCCGTATTCTCGCCCGGTAAGGTTTTCGCCTGACACGATCAATCCGTGCATTCGAATTTCTGCATATATGCCACAATCATGCCCGATTCACGGTGTCCATCAATGCCAAACCCGGCGGCGTGCAAGTAAACCGTGCCGCGTTACATGGGGTCTAAGACCATGTGGCTGTGAAACGTTGCAGAAACTCCTAATTCGGTAGTGAAGAATGATTACAGCGTCTCTGGCTTTGCTCATGGGTCTCGCAACGGTCTCGGCGCCGGCAGTGCAAAGCCTCAAATGTGCCCTGCCGGTATGGGATGTCACCGTGGCCGATATCAACGGAGACGACCGCAAGGATATTCTCGCGTTTTGCTCCGATCCCGCGGCCAGCCCACAGGTAAAAAGCATTGCCGTGTTCTTCTCGCAGGAGGACGGCAGCTACAATCCTGCACCAGATTTTGTTCTGCCGCTCCAACCAAGAAACGGCACGGCCTTCATCGCCAACCTCGACGGCTCCGGCCCCGCTGAGCTTGCCGTGGCGGACGCCGAAGGCATCACGGCCTACGGCTACTGGGACGGCAAACTAAAGGATGTAATGGAACTGCCGTTCACCTCGCTTTTCCCAAGTTTCTGCCGTGAACCCGCATTTATGTCAGAGTCGTCACTGGACTTGGATGGCGACGGCAAAGATGAATGGTTGGCGCCCATGCCCGGCGGCTTCGCAGTTCGGAACATGAACGGGCTACTGGCCAATGTCCCTTGCGATGTCACCAGCACCATACGCACCGGCAGCAGCATGTCCATATCCAACCGCTATCCCGCGTTCGCGGCTTTTAAGTTCGACGGTCAGGCCGGCAAAGCCCTGATGTTCCTGAGCGACGAAAACGCCGATTTCGCCTATGGAGATAACTGGAGCCAAACCAGGCGGTTCGAAGTGCCCGTGAATCTAGACGATAAGTGGGACACCAGCGCCAAGATGTACGACATCAATCAGGACGGTCTGCCAGACCTAGTCATCACCCAAACGGAAGGTACCATCAATCTCAAGGCGCTCACTCAAATCTACATCGCCAAAGGGCCCATGGAATACCCTTCCTCACCAACGGTGACCTTCGAAAGTAAAGGCACGTTCGCTGCCCCGCTGCTCAAAGATGTGGATGGCGACAAAAACCTCGATCTCGTGTTTCTCAACATCCCGTTCGGTGTGAAGTTCTTTGTTAATCTGTTCGTCTGGAAAAATCTGGGCGTCCAAGTGGCCGTACACGTATTCAAAGAAGGAACTTTTCAAGTCAAACCGGATTTTGTCACCGACCTCTCCATCGAGGCGCCCGACGGAAAAGAACAGGCCGCTTACTGCCTGGGGGATTTCACCGGCGACGGCCGCCTCGACGCGGCCTTCGGCATCGGCCGCACCGAACTGGTCATTCACGAAGGCATGCCAGACCGCTTCATCAGTGGAAGACCCGTGCAGACACACACCGTGCCCGCATTTGGTATCGCACGCGTGTACGACCTGAACGGCAACAAAGCCGAGGACATCGTCATTTTCCACCCCGGTATAACCGGAAAAGACCAAATCGAAGTCCTGCTGTTCTGATTTTGAAAATCCTAGATCCGCCGTGGGTTACGGCAATTGGATATGCATAAGAGGGATGACAACGGTTACATTGACATAACCAGAATTGGCAGACCATGCTACTGACCATTACCAACATGCGATCTCCCGCTACGGATTTGGGATACCTGCTTCACAAGAACCCGGCCCGTATGCACTCGAAGGAATTGCCATTTGGTAATGTCCATGTTTTCTACCCAGAAGCCAGCGACATCCGATGCACGGCGGCTATTCTGCTCGACATCGATCCGGTTGGGTTGGTACGTGGACGTGCAGGCTCACAGGGCGAAGGGATGCTGGACCAGTATGTAAATGACCGGCCTTACGTTGCCTCGTCATTGTTGAGCGTCGCATTAGGCCGTATGTTCGCCCAGACTATGGCTGGAAAATGCAAAGACAAACCCGAAATAGTCGACACGGTGTTCGATCTTGAGGTTCGCATCCCCGTCATTAGGGCTCGAAAAGACAATGATATCCTGGCGGAACTCTTTACCCCACTGGGCTACGAAGTTGAAGCTACGCCGCTACCCTTGGACACGCATTACCCAGAGTGGGGAATGAGTGACTACTATTCGCTCACTCTTCGTGCAGCGCTACGTGTTTGCGACCTATTGTGCCACCTCTACGTGCTCATTCCTGTGTTGGATTACGAAAAACACTACTATGTCGGTGAAGACGAAGTTGAAAAGCTCTTGCGCAAAGGTGACGGCTGGCTTGAATCCCATCCCCTGCGGGACTGGATCGTCCAGCGTTATCTAAAGCACCAACGCCGGCTTACACATCTTGCCCTTGACCGACTTACAGCGGACGAGGGCGCTGATCCCGACGAAGTCAATTCAGAGAGAAATGTGGAGGATGTAGCGGCTGAGGCTCCGGTCAGGCTACACGAACTCCGTCTGCAAGCTGTGTTGCGCGTACTCCAAGACAGCGGAGCGACGAGCGTCATAGATCTCGGCTGTGGTGACGGAAAACTGCTCCGCCTCTTGCTGGCACAGACACAGTTCTCGCGAATTGCGGGGACGGATGTGTGCATGCAATCGCTGCTGCGTGCGACGGACAAACTAAACCTTGACCGCATGCCTGAAATGAAACGTGAACGGATCACGCTATTTCATGGCTCGCTTATGTACTTGGATGATCGTTTTAAGGGTTATGAAGCGGCAGCAGTTGTCGAAGTGATAGAACACATGGACGAGCCCCGGCTGAAAGCCTTCGAGCAAATTGTGTTTGGACAAACAAAACCAGGACTTGTCGTAGTGACAACGCCAAACGCCGAATACAACGTCTTGTTTCCAACACTGCTGCCAGGGACTTTTCGCCATCGCGACCATCGCTTCGAATGGTCTCGCGCACAGTTTCATGAGTGGAGCAACCGCGTTGCCCAGACGAATGGATACCGAGTGCGCTTTGATCCCATCGGACCCGAAGACAGCGTATGTGGACCGCCTTCACAAATGGCGATCTTCGAGTCATGACCATTAAAGTTCCCGAGTTGTCTCTGATTATACTCATTGGGGTATCCGGCTCCGGAAAGTCAACTTTTGCGCGCGCAAATTTCAAATCCAGTGAAGTTTTGTCGTCTGATGCGTGCCGGTATCTGGTTGCAGACAATGAAAACGATCAATCGGCTACAAATGATGCGTTTGAGGTCCTTCACTTCATCGCAGCAAAGCGTCTTGCCGGAGGAAGACTCACGGTTATTGATGCGACAAACACGCAATTGGAGGCG
>BTWA01000074.1:0-7963 GCA_045863295.1 Candidatus Hydrogenedentota bacterium | reverse complement strand
GCAGCTATTCCTGCTACTCTTCATTGCCCTCCGCAGGACATACGCCCGTGGCTGATCGAGTGGCGCAACAAGTCCTGTGTCTTCCTATGTTCGGCACGCTGCCGCATGAAACCGCGGAAACCATCGCCACTCTTATACGCGAACTGCC
Organism: Candidatus Hydrogenedentota bacterium; assembly: GCA_045863295.1. Taxonomy (GTDB): domain Bacteria; phylum Hydrogenedentota; class Hydrogenedentia; order Hydrogenedentales; family SLHB01; genus BTWA01. The sequence goes on along the minus strand of BTWA01000074.1, from coordinate 7,815 downwards.
CGGCGCAACGCGATAGAGGACATCCGCTACTCGGATGGCTTTCGGCTCAGGCGGATGAGATGATGGGTGCGGGCGGTGAAGGTGTTTTCCAGCGCGTGTTTTGCCGCAAAATCGCGGGCCTTGAAAGATGCGCTCTGAATGTCCTTGCGGCAGGCGTCGAGCTGCGCGATCACGTCGGCCAGCTTGACCGGTTCATTGATAGGCGTCAGCCAACCGGATCCGGAATGCTCCACGATTCCCTTAAACGCGTCGTTGTCATAACCGGCGATGGGCACGCCACAGGCCATGACTTCCGGATACATGCTGGACGGATCGCCCTGGGGATGGCAACAAACAAAGAGATCGACGTTCGTCTTTAACATGGGCACCCATTCTTTTTCGAAGTCGAGAACACCACGCATTCGAACGCATTTGGACAAACCAAACGATTCAATATCCGTACGCATAGAGGTTTCCAAGGCGCCGCTTCCGAATATATCGAATTGAAAGCGCACCCCACGCTGGGCCAGTTCCCGCGCGACAAGCGGCAAGTGGTGCGCCCCCTTCATCGGGATGAGACGGCCGCCAAAAACAAGGCGCAAGGGCCGATCATCCAGCAGAGTCTGCGCACGGCCGGCCAATGCGGCATCGTCAATGACATCGTCGAGACGGACCCGGTTGTCGAAGAATAACAGGGCATTCGGATTCACATGCCGGTATACCTCATAGGTCGGTGTGCCGCTGCATTGGATGCCCGCGGCGATGCCGAGGGCCTGTAGGCGAATTCGCTCGCCGCGGGTGGCCGACCATTTGCGCTTCCACCTCCGCAACGGATTGAGCACACCCGCGTCTATGATCTGCTTCTCCGTCTTGAGGGAGTATTCACTCACGTACACGATCGGCACGCCTAGCTGCTTGCATAACGACGCTGTCGGCGCTTCTTCCGGACACAAGAAGGCCAGCACAACAGCAGCGTCTCTCAGGCGCGCCGCCAAGGCATGGTCCGTATCCGGTCGTTCCTCCAGACCAAAAGGCAAGTCGCCGGGCATGATCTCAACGTGGTCCATGTCCGAACTGCGTTCTTCATTGACCCGAACCAGGGTGCTCACCTTGCCGGGCCAGCGCTTGGCATACTCGGAGACACCATTCAGATACTTCTGCGTCAGCACCAAACCGCCGCCCGGTCCCCGTTGGGCTGGGAGTGCGGACAAGAGAATGAATTCGTTGGGACTTGTGTTCATACGGGGTCTACCTCTTGACTATGGCAACGATACCAGATTTTATCGTGCCGCACCGAGGTATCGCTTTGACCCCATTCTGGCCGAAAGTTACAATCTCGTTCTTACTTACCATACGGGGAGGGGAATTATCGGTGCGCGGACCTGATCCAGCCGGCATATTTGAGGCGTTAAAGAAAAAGATTTCGGAGCAAACCTGCATCGGGGGCATAGTTGGGTTGGGCTATGTGGGCTTGCCGCTGGTACAACACCTGTGCGATGCCGGCTACTCCGTCTTAGGATTCGATATAGACCCCGAGAAGACCCGGCAGATTGCCGAAGGCAAGAGTTACATCCGCCATATCGAACCGGGCTGGATCGCCGATCGGGTGGCGTCCGGCAAGTTTACGGCGACGACCGACTTCGCGCGCCTTTCCGAGGCGGACTGCATCAGCATATGCGTGCCGACGCCCTTGGATGACCACTTTGCGCCGGATTTACAGTACGTAGTGAATACGGCGGAGGCCATTGCAGAGACGCTTCGGCCGGGCCAGTTGATCATTCTGGAGAGCACCACCTATCCGGGAACCACCGAGGAGGTCCTTCTTCCGCTATTGGGCCGGACAGGGCTGAAGGTGGGCCAAGATTACTTCCTGGTGTTTTCGCCGGAGCGGGAAGATCCAGGCAATCGCACACACACCATTCGCACCATTCCCAAAGTAATCGGCGGAGTCACGCCAGCATGTGCGGAGTTGGCGGCTTTGTATTACGGTTCGATCTTCGATCGCGTGGTGCAGGTGTCGACTCCGGCGGCGGCGGAATTGACGAAGCTGCTGGAGAACATTTTTCGGGGCGTCAACATTGCGCTGGTGAACGAGTTGAAGATGCTGTGCATGCGCATGGGTATTGACGTGTGGGAAGTCATCGATGCCGCGGCAACCAAACCGTTTGGCTACATGCCGTTTTATCCCGGTCCGGGGCTGGGCGGTCACTGCATCCCCATCGATCCGTTTTACCTGAGTTGGAAGGCGCGGGAGTACGGTTTCATTACGCGGTTTATCGAACTCGCCGGCCAAATCAACACATTCATGCCTCAATACGTGATTACCCGCCTTATGGAAGCGCTGAATGAGCGGGGCCGAACCGTGAAAGGCGCGCGCGTGCTTGTGCTGGGCATGGCGTACAAGGCGGATGTGGACGACATGCGCGAGTCGCCGTCAGTCCACCTTGTTGAGTTGTTGGAACAGTACGGGGCGGAGGTTTCGTACAACGATCCGTATATCCCCACGATACCCAAACTGCGCAAACATGACATACAGATGGATTCCGTGGAGTTGACTCCGGAGAGTCTGGCGTCCTTCGATTGCGTGCTTGTTGCAACGCATCACAGCGCATACAACATGGATTTCGTGGTGAAGCATGCGAATCTGGTCGTGGACACGCGCAATGCGACCCGCGAGGTTGCGGTTGGGCGTGAGAAGATTGTCAAGGCGTAGTGCGTGGCCTGGAGGAAGGCCGAATTAAATGTACCGGCGCGAATTGCCGATGTAGTTGAGGTGCATTTCCAGACATGAACGTTCCCCTGCTTGACTTGAAAGCGCAATACAAATCGATTGAGCACGAATTAAAACCGGCCGTGCTTGCCGTGCTGGAATCCACGCATTACATCATGGGCGCCAGCGTGTCCGAGCTTGAAAAGGAAGTCGCCGATTATGTCGGCGCGGCGCATGGCATTGGCGTTTCCTCCGGCACCGACGCCTTATTGGTTGCGTTGATGGCGCTTGAAATCGGTCCGGGCGACCTGGTCATTACGACGCCCTATTCTTTCTTCGCCACGGCGGGAGCAATCTGCCGTATGGGGGCGACACCTGTGCTGGTCGATATACGGCCTGATTCCTATAATTTGGATCCGGTGGCTTTGCGTGACTGGTTCGACAGCCATTCTGACGAACGCGACAAGGTCAAAGCGATAATCCCGGTGCATTTGTATGGCCAGGCGGCCGATATGGACCCGATTCAGAAGCTGGCGGTTGAATACGGAGCGCGTGTGATTGAAGACGCGGCCCAGGCCATTGGCACCCGCTATCCGGCGAAGAGTGGAAGCAAACGCGTGGGAAGCCTTGGCGCCGTCGGCTGCTTTTCGTTCTTTCCAAGCAAGAATCTGGGAGGCATCGGCGACGGCGGTCTGGTTACTTGCAACGACGACGCGATTGCGGACAAGATCCGGATCCTGCGCAATCATGGAGCAGAACCCAAATATTACCACCGGATAATCGGCGGCAATTTCCGGTTGGATGCCATCCAGGCCGCTGCATTGCGCGTCAAGCTGAAACACTTGGATTCCTGGCACGCCATGCGGCAGGACAATGCGGCCTACTACGACGCCAATTTGAATGTTGCGGGCGTGCGGAAGCCGGTGATCGCTTATTCCCGAAAGGATCATATTTACAATCAATATGTTATTTCGGTGCCTGAAAGGCGTGATGACTTGCGTAAACATCTTTCGAATCACAATGTCGGCAACGAGGTTTACTATCCGGTACCTTTCCACCTGCAGGAGTGTTTTGCCTATCTCGGTTATCGCAAAGGCCAATTCCCGAACAGCGAATATGCCGCGGATCACACCATTGCGATTCCCATCTACCCGGAGTTAACTCGTCCGATGCAAGACTATGTGATTCACGCCATTTCGACATTCTATTCCTGAGTAATACCGGCGTGACGTATCGGCGCGTATGAGGACAACGTGGGATTCTTTTCGCCAGAGCTGTCGCTGAAGGAGACGGCGAATATTACTCATGCCATTCTTGACTTGTACCGCGGAGGCATCCCTCTCGTCAAGGCCTTTGCCATCTTGCATGATCAGCGCCGCCCCCGAAAGACGCGTGATATGCTTGCGCACATTTCGGATGACCTACAGCGCGGCTCCACACTGACCGAGGCATTCGACAAGCAATCAAAATATCTTTCCCCGCTACTTCGGGAAGCCGTTTCCGTGGGCGAACCGGCTGGCGGTCTGGAAGAGGCCCTTGCCGATGCAGCCCATTGTTTCGACACTCAATTGGATTTCCGGCGCCGCGTTTTAAGGGCTGCCACGTATCCTCTATGCGTTCTGGTCGCCGGTTGGTTTGTCATTCCCGTTGTGCAAACCTGTGTAGTGATGTCCATGGACGGCCGCGACGAAGAAATCGGTCCATTCCTGCTTCGCTTTTTTCTGGGAATCGCAATTCAGCTGGCTTCGTGGTATGCACTGGGTTGGGTACTTTGGCGCTTGCGATGGCTGCCTGTCATCACCGGTTATGTGGGTGCATACGTGTGGCCGTGGAAGCACATCGTGCGCGACCTTGCGCTGTCGCGTTTCTTTCGCGCATTTGCCATCACCATGGGAAGCGGCCTGCTCGTGAAAGAGTGTCTCCGGCGCGCTATCAGCGCCACGGAAAACGTGGTGATCGAAAAGGAACTGCACAAAGCGGCCGACCTCGTGGACCGGTGCGCTTCGCTTCAGGAAGCATTCGCCCGATGTACGCGCCTCCCCGTACTTGTGCGGGAAATGATGGGGACCGGCGAAATCACCGGACGCGGGCCGGACATCTGGCGCAAGATGTCCGAATACCTGAGGGAAGACGCCTACCACCGCATCCTGAGCTTGATACACGTACTTGACGCGGTACTCATTATTGGAATCGCGTTTTTGCTGTTTGGCGGGCCGGCGCTATTCATAGGCATGATTTCCCGCGCTCTGAGTTATCTTTGGGGCTGAGCACGCCGTGTGGAGAAGATCCCATTCGCAGAGCGCGGGCAATGCAATTCAAACGAAGTTAGAGTTCGACAAAGATGCTTTTGGGCCGGGAGAAATCGAGACCGGGCGCTGACGACTCACTCCGGGCGTGCATTACTTCCAATTCGGAGTCGGCGGCATCCTGCAATGACATTCCATTCAGCTCCACGGCGTGCGGACGCCATATATCCACAATGACGTACGTGTCGCCACATCTCCACGCAGTCACTTCCACGACAAAGACTTTGCCGGCCGACTGAAAGTAGACGTTGCCCAGCACGGCAGTGATTGCATCGGACATGAGATCGGGATCGCGCATTTTGGAACGTAGCGCCCCAACTGCCAAAGGCCGAACATCATTCCAAACGACGCCCATGCCGGAAAAGGCATCGCGCAAGGCCACAAACTCGGCTTCTCGTTGTTCTCTGGATATTGCTACGGCATCTTCTGCCGCACCGGCCTTCAAGGCCGTGCGAAGTACGGTTGCGGATTCGCGCTGAACGAGCGCCGCGGCCTGTGGACCTTCGGCACAAACGCTTAACGTGGTATCGAAATTGCCGGTCTGCAGACCCTGCAAAAACACACCGGCCATATTGGTCAGCGCGGGTTTGTCGTTTGTGAACCAACTGGGATGCCGGGACAGCACTCCCATCATCAGGGCCGAGGATGCCGCCAAGAATAATACGCCGGTCAACCAGACTACGTGCCTGGATTGCCGGCGGGCTCGCGGTTTTCGCCTCAGACCTGTGATGAGTACATCGTCAAATTCCAGTGGTCTGCCGGTCCGATGCATTGGATTCACCCCATGCGTTCCAATTGTTTGGGATTTTGCGCAAGGAATTGGCGCATCCCTGCCTATTTGGAAGCCATACCTCGCGGCCCACAACCGCAGGCGATTGGGTTACGGGCAAAGGCATGAAAAAGCCGCAGTCCCAGGCTCGCTGCAACTGCGGCTTTCAAATCCGAATGCCGATATCACTATACACGCCGTACCGCAGGTACATTTCCCGCGGCAGCGTTACAGTGTCCACGTCCAGAGCCCTCATGACAGAGAAGCCGATCTGGATTAGTTGGTCGTGTCCCGATCGATCAGTCCTTCCGGAAGGAGGTAGCCTCCGAAGAAAACCCGGAAGAAGAACTCGAGACCCAAACCAATAAGAACGACGATGTCGGTCCAGCCGGAAAAAAGCTGGAAGATGTTCTGTGGCACTTGGTAGGCCAGCGGGCCTTGCGCCATCGCCGGAACCACCATTTTGCGACCTTGCTTCATTGTGACGTAACCTCCTTAGATGATCCATGCCCCTGGAAACGAGTCGATCACTATACACCTTTATCAACCGGCCCAGAGTGCGCCGGCTGACCCTTAACAAACGGCTAAGGCCCGGGTGTTCGCGTCAGACGTCCCGGGGATCTAAGGTGCTGTCGGTACCAAACAGCGCGTTGATGTAAGCGGCCTTGGGCGACGCAGCGCCACCGGCCTTCAATTCACCGAACCGGCCAAACCAGCCCCACCAGAACGCACTGAGAGGCATATTCTTGGAAATCTTACGAACGTGTTTCATGTTCCGTTACCCTTTCGAGGATTACTCCTTTCATCGTCCGGCCGCACATCACGGCCGAGCGAATCCCGAACTCACCTCTTTGACAAGTGTTCAGAATCAGGTTCGCGGAAACGAGGGAAAGGAAGACGTTGAAATCCCCTGTGCCCTTTTCTCCTTCCGCTAAAAGGATCGGTCCTACGAACCGATGGACATACCGCCGAGCTTATCGCTGCAACCAGTTATCCACCAGCGCGACCAACCAGTTCGCCTGCTCAGGGCGCAACTTCAGAGGGCCAAAAATGTTCTTCAGCTCTACCCACGCTACTTGTTGAGCGCCAGCAGGCTTTTCGGTCGAGAGCACTTTCACATGCTTCATAGGGCGTTTCACCTCCCTTCTTCTCCTTCCACGTTTCGGAAATCGTCAACGCATCCTCTCAGGGAAAGGGTCCCTGTTCTTATCTTACGATTTCCACCCCATCTATTGTGTACTATTTTACACAACAAATCAAGTCTTTTTCATCCTACCCCGTTGCGAATGAGCGAGTTACCGCTACAACGCCCCTTGTGGCACATCCAGAGGCAACCCCAGTTGGTTGAGGTAGTCAAAAACGTTGACATCCCCAGTCTGCAGGATAAACCCAGAGACCATATTCCAGAATTCCGAGTCGGAGTGTCCAAACAGCAATTGGTCAAATGCTGCGAAAAAGCTTGTCAACTCGTCAATCTGTCCCACCAGGTCTATGGTTTGGGTGGTCAGTGCCTCTAGTCCTTCCACGGATTCAAATGTGGTCAGCAGGTTTTCCAGTACATCGATAGCCGCGGTCTGCAGGTCCAATCCGGCCAGACGTTCCTGGCCAAAATCGGCCCCATTCTCCAACTGAACGCCGAGTTGCTGTACCGCTTCATACAACTGTTGGGCGGTTTGTACGTCACCTGCCTGTTCAAATTGGCTCCCGTAGCTTAGCAAATCCTGTCCCAAATCGCAAAGGAAATTGAATTCGTCCATCCCGCCCGTCAACGCCGCGACGAGTTTGGCCGACTCTGGATCCATGCCGCTGGCCAGCAGGGCCTGTTCATTTGCGGCGGCCGCCTCCAACGAATAGGCGCTGGCGGTGTCGAATTGTTGTGCGATTTCAAGGGCCTGTAACGCGCCCGCCACATCGCCTTGTTCCAACAACAATTTGGCTTCGAGGTAATACGGCAGGGCGTTATTTTGATCCAGCTGCTTCAGAGAGGAGAGTTCCTGCTTTGCCTGTGCCTGCATGGGAACGGGCACGGCTACATCAGCACCTGTGGGTGC
>BTWA01000073.1:0-8272 GCA_045863295.1 Candidatus Hydrogenedentota bacterium | reverse complement strand
CTGGAGAATCGCTTTCTGGCAACTACACCCTCGGTAAGCATCCTCCTGGTTGGAAGAAACGAAGAAGACATGATCCAACACGCGATCGAAACATTGGTAGAGTTGGACTACCCAGACAAGGACATTATCTTTGTCGACGATAATTCAGACGACGCAACGTACGAAATTGCGAAGCCATATGCCGAGAGAGGACTGATCAAGCTGTATCGGAATGCAGCGGCTTCAGGCAGACTGGGCCGTCCGAGCGCATCCAACATGGCCTTCAGTCTGGCTACAGGAGATTTTCTCATCTCCGTTGATGCCGATACCACGTTCGATCGTGACATGATTCGCCACATGATCGCGCCATTCCACGACCCGAAAGTGGGGGCCGTCGCGGGCAACGTGAAAGTACGCAACGTCCATCAGACCGTTTGGACTCAGGTACAGGCGGTCGAATACTTACAGTCAATTACGCTCTGGAAGACCTGGCTAAATGTGCTAGGGTGGAACATGCAAGCCAGCGGAGCACTAGGTGCCTTTCGTCGGGAGGCGCTCGAGACCTGCGGAGGGTGGGATTCCGAGACGGCCGAAGATGCCGATCTCAGCCTAAAAATAAAGAAACACGGGTGGAAGCTGGTTTTCGCCCCGAAGGCTGTTTCCTTGACCAACGTGCCGGATACCCTGAAGCGTCTCGTAAATCAGCGAAACCTCTGGGACCGGGGTTTCTTTCGGACCTACTTTCGGAAACACGTGGGCCTATTGCGGTTTTGGCACTTTCCCACCAGCAATGCTGCGCAAATGGCCTTGGAGTTCTTCTTTCAAATCGTCTTGACAATTACCTACTTCATTTGGTTTACCGTCATGATGGTCCTATACCCTTATTTACTCGTGTGCATCTTGATCATCACGTACGCCTTTTATTGCGTTTCCATGGTGCTGACATTTTTGGCTGCACTGTTGTACAGCGAGCGCTGGAGCGAAGAATGGCCACTTGTGTTCGTAATTCCTTTCCTGCCTGTTTATAAGAGCATTTTTCGATGGGTTAGGCTATACGCACTTGTCCTTGAATTCTTCCGTATCAATCAAGAACACCCGTATTTGCCTGTTTCCGCATGGCGTAACTCACCACGATGGTAGCTGGAAAGTGATGGTATGAAGAGAACGTATCGCGTGGCCATTGTGGGCCAGGACCAGGAAGAGTGCGAACTGTTTCAGGCGACACTCAGCGCGGATTCGTACAGGGTTGACGTTATTCATGCTCCGGATGTTGGAGCGTTTACCTACGATTCCCGCGACTATGACCTTTGTTTGCTTTGCCTGCCAAAGGGATACCCTTCCGGTGAAGGAACTTTTACCGCCAGCGTTTCGATGGGAGGCGCCAATTTCATTTATGTGATGACAGCTCCCTCGGAGGCACAGCAGCATTGGGCTTATAGACAAGGCGCCATTGACGTAGCAATTCGCCCTCAATCCCCAAATGAGTTGCGTTTTCGAGTCGAGCGTGCGCTTCTTAGCCAAGGCTCGCAAGTAGAGACCGTCACTTCTGACGAAGTGTTGCTGACACTCCTGGAATCACTCGACGAAGCGGGAGTCGAAACGATTGAGCCCGTCGTCGATGCAACCATGCCCTATGGCTACGCCTATCCCGACGTCGAATACTCGCTGGGCCGTACCCCCGTGGAACTGGAAAGCCTTGAGCATCTGGCGTCCGAAGGATTCCTTACGCGAACCCTGGCCAACCGAGTGCGCATCTGTCCGACATGCAGTGACTTCAGAATGAATTTCCGGGAAGTATGTCCGAAGTGTCAGTCCATCAATGTATATCCCAAAGAGATACTACATCATTACAAGTGTGCACATGTGGGAACTTTGGATACCTTCCGCCAGGGCGCGGATTTGGTGTGCCCCAAGTGCAACACTGAATTGCGGCAAATCGGTTTGGACTACGATAAACCGGCCGGACACTGGAATTGCGGTGACTGTCACGCCATCTTTCCTGAGCCTGAAGTGGAAGCTCAGTGCATGCGCTGCTCCAGAACGTGTCAACCCGACGAAACCTTGACACATCCCATATACCGATACGAAGTTACCCCACTGGTCGCGGAAGCCGTCGCTGAAGGGCGAATGGATGGCGTCAACATAGCGTCTATATTGAAAAACGAGCATACCGGTCTCTATAGCAGACAATATTTCGAGCATGAGCTAATGCGAGAACTCGCCAGGTTCAATCGATACGGCACGCCTTACGCTCTACTGGCGGTGCAAATTATTGGTCTCGACGATGTGAGGCGCACGCATCCCGGTCAGGTGGACGAATACACGTCTGCGATATACGCCGCGTTAAGCCATGGCCTGCGGACATTGGATACGACATGTGTCCTCGAACGCGATGTACTGGCAGTGCTGTTGCCAGGTACTCCGGATACGGGCGCCGAAGTAGTGATGGCGCGCATGCGCGAAGACGTTCATCAACTTGACTATCTTCGTTCAATACGCGAACCCAAGATCTCCGTGGGCATCGTTTCAAACAATACCAAGTTCCAGTCGTACCAGGAAGCCATCGATGCGGCATTGCAGAAAATTCAATAGCCGGCACGCGTTCAATAGAACTATCTTGTGGATTCTCATGGGCATGTTCGCATCAGGGTGCTTGCACTTTAAGCATTCCCAATACCAGGCAGAACTACAAGCCGATACCGCTCGCCGCCTGTACGAACCGATCACAAAGGGCGAGCAGGCTCTACTGGAGACACTGGCATACGCGGACTACACTCAACACCAGTACAACCTATCTGCGTCGCAAGTGACCTCCGCAAATACCGATGCGTCGATAAACACTGCTTGGAACGAGAGCCAATGTGTATTCTTTCAGTTGTCCGCGGAAGAAAAAGCTACGAAAGGAACGCGCTGGATCTATCTTAGCCCTCGAACTTTAAGCGTTTTTGAACTGGGGAAACCGCTGCCTGCGGACTGTGACTTGGTCCAAACGGACGAGCATCGGTACTCGGTTTTCCGCTCGATTCCCATCCCCGGCTCGGCGAAGGAAAACCTGGAGATCTTCCGTTTCGATTTTGCTGTGGATGCCGAAAGCGCACCCGTTTTCGACGAGCCCATCAGAACGACCATATCAACAGGCGCTGACTATCAACCGGTGCCCATCGCGAATGGTACCTACGTAGTGTATATGAATCGCGAAGGTTCCAAAAAAAATGCGAAATTGATGCTCGCTGCAAGTGATGGCTCATATCAGGGACCCGTGTGGCCGGATCAGACCTTTGATGTGCGCTTGCCACGGATTTTACCCGATGGACGCTTAGTTGTTGCAGCCAATCCTGACGGGTACTTTCGCCTGCATTATGTCACCTTCTCCCAGCAAGACAAGTCGGCACAGCTGGAAGCAGCCCCGTATCCACTTCCAGCGCCAACGCAAAATGCGTCGGTCACATTTGCCATGTCGGTCACCGAAGGTACAATCAGGCCGACCTTATTGAAGTTGCCTGTCGAACTTAACCTAGAGACCATATCGGCAATGGTTATGGCAAGCAACGGATCCGTAAATCAACGCCGCGCCGAGTTGGCTGCAGCGGTTATAGAAGCAGGCACTGCGAAACTCGCATACTGGCCCGTGATAACGTTCGGTTTGGAATATGAAAGAAATAGCGCGATTTTTGTGACAAAGCCGGAGTTGTATCCCGCTGACTTGTTCACCACTGGAATCACGCGGGGTGTTTTAGGGTTGGTACAACCCTTGCTCGATTTTCGACACAACTATGCGATCAGTAAAGCCGACGAATGGCGTGCGGAAGTGCTGCGCGATGTCCTCGAAAACGAAATTAATGATCGAATGACGGAGGCTGCGGAGTTTTACTTTGAGGCACTCTATCTCAAGCATCGCGTCGAACTCGAAAGCTACTGGATTCGAGTGGCAAGGCGTAGGCTGGATTACTACAAGACATTAAGACAAGAAGGCGAGGCCTATCGGCTGCAAGTCATCGCCGCGGGACAAGTCATTGAGAATCTGGATCAAGAATCGCAATTTCATGCCGACCGATACGCGTTTTTACTGAAGAAGATTACGCATCTCTGCGGATACCCGGAGTCGGCGGTTTTCGAATTGGCCGATGCAAGGCATCTTTTTAACGATGCCGTCGTACCTTCGGAAAGTGAAATGCGGGACACGGCTCTACTCAATCATCCCGCAATGAGAATGGCCGAGCATTCGTTGTCCGAAGCCTACTACCTGAGCGAAACAGAAGCCGACATTCGGCCACAGGCGACCTTGCTCGGGAGTATGGAATTGGGAGGTCGGGAATTTGATCGCCTTGTGACTACCACCGCACAGGTTGGTGACCAAACTCTATCCAGCACTTCCACAGAGCAGGAGTCGCGTAAGGAAGAGACCTCCATTCTCGGCCTTTCGGCAGCAATACCGCTCGCATCTCTCAAGGCACGCAGACTCCACGCATACCGCCACGCGCTAAATATCGAGGCACTCGAATTGGAGAAAGAGTCCATGGCGCGCACTATCGCAGCGGATGCCGAGGAGGCATATACCGATTTTCGAGCCTCTCAAAAGGACTACATAGCTAAAATGGCATCGGTATCCTATTTCCTGGAGCAGTTACGCCTCGCCCGCGTGTTGAAAGAACATGGACTGCCAGAAAATATGCTGGAAGTGCCGTTGATTCGAAAGGACCTTGCTGAAATCAAAACGATAGCGCAACCAGCGAGCTTGTCAGGAAATCAGAATCGTGTAGATACTCCACTCAGCAATCAAGTGCTGTCCGATGTCACGGCAGAGACAGAATACCTGGGAGCGCTGGCCAATCTCTTGGAAGTCGAACGTGACCTATCGGTGCGCTATGTCAGGCTGTGGCGCGAAATGGGAATCGCCCAACAGATCCCTGCCCAGGTGGCCCGCTGGTCAAGGGAAGAGCAGGGGCGATACATGACCTCATCGTGGATGTGGTACACGCGGCGAGTCATAGAGTCGGATGAATCGATGGAGCGTTGGGTAGGGAAAGCCGTTAAGACGGGCATTCGGCGAATCTATGCATACCTGGAAGTAGACAGTCGGCTATTGAATGATCTGGTATTGCGAGAGAAATTCAGACACTTTGTGAATCTGTGTTTCAAGTACGGAATTGAGGTCTGGGGCTTGCTCGGGGAACCAGAATGGATGGCCCCAGATGCCGATACAGGGCAATTAGTGCGAGGCATGGATCGAATTCTAGACTTCAACGCCAAGGCCGGAGAAATGGACCCCAGAATTGAAGGAGTGAAGCTGGACCTTGAGCCTCATTCGCTCTCAGAGTGGAATCGGGACTTAGTGACTCATGCGAACCTGATTGAACGCTATATAAAACTTATCGCCACAGCGCACGGGCGAGCAGCAGGAGTCCTGCCTGTTTGGGTAGATTGTCCGCCGAAGTTCTTCAATCTGGACAATATTGGAATTGTCGATGCGCTGTCGCCATACATTGATGGATTGACTCTTATGTGTTATTTCAATTCCGAAAATGCAATTCGTAAGCACGCCAACATCGCTTTTGAGAAATACGCTGGGCCAATAGAAGTCGGAATTGAGCTTTCTGATAAGTCACCGGCCCAGGAGTGTGTTCGAGATTGGCCCAAAGCACGATTAGACACTTTCCTGTCCGCGTTTCGTGAAGAGAGTATGAGCCACGCCTGTTTCGCCGGCGTAGCCTTTCACGACATTGACGCAGCAGTCGCTTACCAGGAAGAGAACGAGTCATGAAACTTCGCTTCGATAAACACGTGGCAGCCCAACCCGTGGTGTCACAGGCACAACTCCGGACACGGACTACTCCACACAGGAAACTACCCATTTTCCGGGCGCTTGTGCTTACTCTCATCGGCTTGGGGTTGGGGTTCACAATGTACCAGTATTGGCGCTTGAGGAACATCTACACGTATGGAATCGTATCAGCTCAGACCGACTTCATTTCGGCGCCGAGAGTGGGCACGATTGAAAGCCTTACTATACAGCGAGGTCAATGGGTGAAGAAAGGCGACCTGCTTTGCTCATTTCATCCACAAGTCTCCCCTCAAGAGCGGGAAGCGGAACAGGCCTTACTGGAGTCGATCGGCAAGGTGGCAGAGTCGGTGGAAAAGGAGCAAGCAAATCGTGTCGCCCAGGCCGCGGCTGAAGTCGAGCGATTAAAGCGATTATACGATGAAGAAGCCGTTTTTAGGAACCATGCAATTGATTTTGCCAGAATTGAGGTGGCTAAGTTATCTGATCTCTATGAGCAAAAGAAAAAACGAATGGTAAAATACACCCAACTTGTTGAGCTGGACGCGGCGGTACAGTCCGATGTGGAGACCGCGAAAAATGAAGCAAGCATGGCGTTGCGCAGTCTGGAGCAAGCACAAAGCGAACTCGCGTTGGCCGAAGCGCGAATGCTACCCAACGACGCCGACATTACAAAGGCCAAGCTTGAATTGGAACGGGTGCAAAACGCGGCGGCTTCACCGGAATTGACTATAGAACGCGCCAAATTTGCGCTGGAGTTCTCATCAAAATTGCGTGAACCTATTGAGTTCCACGCTCCCTTCGACGGAATGGTCTTAGAGGTGCACACGACAGACGGGGCTCTAGTGACCGATGGAAAACCGCTGATCTCTCTCACCGCTACTAGCGGAGTATGGATAGACGCTTATGTGCCGGTAGACAAGGCCATAGAGGTCGCCACTGGCCGGCCTGTACATGTATATGTGCCTGGAAGTGACGACCCTATCTTAGGCCAGATTACAGTTAGTCCAGGGGCGGCCGTTCGCGTTCCGGAAATATTGCGAGACTCCATGCCACGTTTACAAACAGCGGTATTGACACGAGTCAATTTGGATTCCTCCCATAACCTATTTCCAGGCACTATTGTGCGCCTGGTCCTAAGAAAGGGAATCCCAAGTCAAAAGGTTGAATAGGGAAATTAGATCAGAATACAAAAAGAGGTCAAGAATTTGGTCCGGGTAGGTCGTGTAAATCAGAGAGAAAAGCTCAGAGAGAAACCGACAACGTGTACTGCACTTATTCCGACGCAAAAGTGAGTCGTGCAGTCAATTATTGCCCAAAGCGGGCATGACAACGCCATATAGCCCACAACAAAAAAAGCCCAAAGGCAAATGAACAAAAATGGCGGGGACGACCGGACTCGAACCGGCGACCTCCTGCGTGACAGGCGACATTTGAGGCATCTACAACCCATGATCACAGCCATAAGTCGTTGATATGAATCATATACCGTTTTCGTCTGTTTATCAAGTTGTTTTCTCTCAAACAGGCTTTACAGGGGTTTTTTTGTGTACTGAGAGAAAACGAATGACGGTTTGCACAGGCTCACGAATTCGATAAAGAAGTCTCCAGGCGACACCCTGAGGATGACTGGGAGAAGCACCCTTCAAAGTCCACACAGTTTCCTGAATAGCCACGGCGATTGGCTATTCACGTTCAAGGTGAAACGTTCTTCTTGCTGCAAGTGTTAATGCAAAGCAAGAAAGGATCAGTGCACACAGTGAACCCAACGTTACTGGCCCGCTTAGCCCAGCAGGTGACGCGGCCTTACTATCGTCCATTGTTGGAGTGATGCTTAGCACGCCGCCATGATTGAGGTGGAGAACCCATTCCCCTGTGGCGAGCACGGATTCTTTGTACAGGAGTCCTCGTATGTTCTCCACGGGGTGCCAGCCTGGGTTTTCTCCGTCGGGGAAGTAGTAGTAGAGGGCGAGGGAGTTGGGGTCTTGGCCCTGGGGCACGGGGATGCGTATCTCTATCGGGGTGGCGTAGGGGCCGCTCCGTTCGGTGGTGTAGATGTCGCCTACGGCTCCCTCCATCGGTGTTGGCTCAGGCAATACGAAGTCCTGCGGCACGATGGTGAAGGTGATCGTGTCGCTTTGGATGGCTTCACCCAATTCCGTTGTTGCTTCGGCGGTGAGGGTAATGGCTGCGCCTGTGGGCCATTCGGTGGTGTGTCGCAGGACGGCCCAGCCGTCGTTGTCTTGGCTGTTAATGGACATCCATTCGACGGTGACGTCCTCCGCGCGCACACCTTCGATGCTTACGGCCAGTGATTCGGGATCGATGGCATCGTCGGCGCGCAGTCGCACGGCGAGCGTTTCGTTGGGTCGTGCGGCGCGGGTGCCGCCGTCCAGCATTGCCGAGGGCAGGGCGCGTTCGTGGACCCACGGTTGCGATGCGTCGAACCAGTCGTTGAGCTTCGCCGTGCCGCCTCGGTAGCCGTCATTGGGGGCGGCCCAATCGCTTTGAATG
>BTWA01000072.1:0-9767 GCA_045863295.1 Candidatus Hydrogenedentota bacterium | reverse complement strand
AAACAGGCTCTCATGCTCGGCGCATCAGCGTGTGGGTGAATCTGACAAAGTAGAATTAGATCCCATTCCCCTTTTCGGCAGAACTTCCAGAAGTGCCAGTACTGAGGACGGCCGTCGAGTTTGTTTCGCTCAAAGAGAGCGAAGATCGGTTCTTGCTTGGTGGTAATTAGCCCGGTATTCCAACAGGCGAATTCCTCGCCGGAAGTAACGGCAATCTTCTCTTCCTCGGCAATACGCTTGTACGTATACGTGACGTAGTTACGGAGAATAGGCTTGGAATGCGGGGCTGCAGCGGACTTGTAGTCCCAGTCTTCCGGCTCGGCCAATGATGCAAGGAACTCGATGTTCTCGTCGAACTTTGGCATCAGGACGAAATCTCGGAATAACTCCGGAAAATCGTAAGGCTTGTTCTTATCCATCATTGCTCCCTGAATCGACAACGGTTCATTGATCCCCCTAAGGAACCGCTGAACAAATGACCTTTTCGCGGAGGGTCGTGGGTGAAAAGTCTGGGGTAGTCTGTTTATTGTGAAGAAGCACCCCGAATCGGCCTCATTTCGCACGAAGCAAGGCGTTTTTCGGTGGGGAGGGACCCCATTCGCCCTTTCAGGACGCACCTTGCCCATCAGGAGCCAGCAACCATCGGCGAGCCAGCACCAGACTGGCGAAGCCGAACAGAGTCAGCAGGTGGGCGGTGTTCTTGGCCAATCCGCGGTAACGAGTCTTCCGGTGGCGGAACAGGTTCTTCACCACGTGGAAGGGATGCTCCACCTTGGCGCGGATACTCGCCTTGGCATGCTCGATCCACTCCATCATTTCGCCCCCCGGGGTCCTGGGCAAGACCTTGCGCTGGCTCAGCCTCATGGCGACATGCCATGTGACCGGCACGTCCAAGTTCTCTTCCCGCTTGTCTACACCTTGATAGCCCGCATCCCCAAAGACATCGGTTTCGTCTCCGTGCAACAGCGCCTGGGCCTGGGTCACGGGTTGACGTTGGCGGCCGTTCCCACCACGGTATGAACCAGCCCCGACTCGGCATCCACGCCAATGTGCGCCTTCATCCCGTAGTACCACTGCTTGCCCTTCTTGGTCTGATGCATGTCCGGGTCGCGCTCACCCGAGCGGTTCTTGGTCGACGGCGGCGCCGCGATGATCGTGGCATCCACCACCGTCCCCTGGCGCAGGTACAGGCCCTTCTCGGCCAGGTGGGCGTTGATGGCGTTGAAGATGGAATCGGTCAGGCCCTTCTCTTCCAGCAAATGGCGGAACTTGAGCAGGGTGGTCCCATCCGGTGCCGATTCCCGCGCCAAGTCTATGCCGACAAAGCGCCGGATCGCCTGGCTGTCGTAGATGGCGTCTTCTGTGCCTTCGTCCGACAGCCCAAAGCAATTCTGCGCTACATACATCCGCAGCATCCGCTCCAGCCCCATCACCGGCCGGCCACGTCCTTCGTTCCTGGGGTAGAACGCCTCAATCACCGACACCAGCGACGATCACGGTGTCACCGCCTCTATGTCCGATAGAAAGCGGTCTCGCCGCGTCACCTTCTTCTTGGCAGCGTATTCCAGTTCGGAGAAGCTCGTCTGCACCGTGATTCCTCAGTCGTTCGTTCCGCTAGCTATTGTCTCAGGTCATGCCACCGAACTCATCCTTGAGCCGGGCGTTGCTGCGCTCGGCGGCGGTGCGCTCGTGCTCGTTGTAGCGGAGTGCCTCGGCCGAGGCGAATTCGATCTTCTCGCCCTGGCGCAGGTTGTGGTCGATCAGGGGCACGTGACCGAGCTCGCGGCTCGCCTCGCGCAACACGCCGCTGCAATACGAGGCGTCCATCAGGTCGTAGCAGTTCGTCGCCCGTTGGGCGCTCATCAGCGCCAGGGGCATGGCGGCCAGACTGTCGTGCATCGACGCCGAAGACAGCAAGGCGCTGATCGGCACACCACAGTCGGCGGTATCCAGATGCCGCTTGTAGCCGTTCCAGCTGACCTTGTAGCCTTGGGCGTTGCATTTGGTGCCCCGATCGCAGACCGTCGGTATTTCGGCAAGCATTTGGGGCAGCGTCTGGCTTCGTTGCTGCGCCAGGGGCGACGCTTTGGCCGGCGTACTCATTTTCGCCGCGCCGGGGCCGCCGCGTTGGCGGCGCGGCGGGGGCGTCGAGGCCGGTGCTTTCCCGGTCCGGGCGGATCGGGCGGGCCGCTCGCGCGCATGGATGGCCGTGCCATCGCGACTGAGGTGCCCGATCAGGGTTTCGCCGAGATACTCCTGGATCAGCGCTTCATGGACGCGCTTGGCCAACTTCCCCTCGGACAATTCGTCGAAAGCTCGCGAGAACGTGGATTCCGACGGCAGTTTCTTGCACAGCGGAAAGCCGCAGATGCGCCGCAGCACACGGTCAATCGTCAGGCGCTCGATCAGGCCGCTCGTCGTGCCCAGCCCCAGCACGGCTTTCGCCAGCCACGCCCGGTCATGCGGCGGACGCCCCACGCCACACCACGAGGCCGCCACGAATTCCTCGATCCGCAACCACTCCAGCGTGTGGATGACCTTTTCCAGCTTCGGCGTCAGCATACCCACGTCGACCCGTATCTCCGGAATCAACTCGTGCTGAAGAGCACTCCAGCGTTGCATGAATTTGCCGGGAACACGGGACTTGTGGTAGCGTTCATCGTGGCAGGTGGGACGGGGAAACAAAACAGCCGCATCATGCCATCAATGGCCGCCTTCCACCCGTTTTTGCCCGCCGTGCAGCGAAATAATTCCGCTGATGCGATGGGTTTTGCAAGAGGCTCAGTTGTGAAAGAAACCAATTTCAAGGTTGAATAGCAACGGTTCGATGGAAATCGCGCAGGAGGCAAAGTGGGTCAGTTGCATACGGATAATCCGCAATTTTCAGACACCGAGAAATTTGGCAAGAACGGCAAGAACAGAGAGCGAACCACAAAAATAGCCTCTGTAGACGAAGTAGTGGGCCTGATTAAGCCGGGATGCAAGCTCGGTCTTGGTGGCGCCCTACACGAATCGCGGCCGGTGGCCTTGGTTCGGGAAGTTGCCAAACGCCGAATCGGAGATCTTTCCGTCTATTCTGGACCGGTTGCCGGCTATGATGTTGATTTGTTGATCGGCGCCGGCTTGGTGAAAGAAACCTTCATTCCAGCCATTACGTTTGAATCACACGGCTTAGCCCCCAATTTCCGTGAAGCGGTAGAAGGAGGGTTAGTCAAGGCTCATATTTTGGATGTTCTCACTGTGGTGGGTGGCTTGATGGCGGCCGCACTGGGTTTGCCGTTTTTCCCGATAGCCGCGTTAAAAGGAACGGATGAGGTGAAATACAACCCCCTCATCAAGAAATTCACTCCACCTTTTGGGGATGAAGACATTTACGCTGTCCAGCCAATCGCTCCCGATATTGTTCTTTTGCACGCGGCGGAGAGCGATCCTTTCGGCAATATCAGGAACTATGGCGCATTCCGCTCTGTTGACCAACTCCTTGCCAAGGCGGGCAAGACGGTCATTGTGAGCGTCGATAAGATCGTCAGCCCAGAAACGATCATGCAGGATCCCTACCGGACAACCATCCCCTGTGTATACATACACAAGGTGGTGGAAATTCCATATGGCGCTCATCCGACTGCCTCGCCGTCCATCTACTCGATGGACGATGATCACATCGCTGAATACTGGCAAGCTGCGGAACTTAAGAGAACTGGGCGGAACCCGGAGGCGTTTTGGAGCTATCTGCGCCGCTATGTCGATGAACCGGAATCGATTTATCGCTATTTGCGGCTGGTGGGCGGCACGGGAAAGCTCGTTGAGCTCGAGAAAGAGGAGCGGCAATTGTGATGAGTCTAGCCTGCAAACCTATCGAGTTGATGGCCATTATCTTGGCCCGGGATATCCGTGACGGTGAAAAAGGCGCCGCGGGAATTGCCGCCGCAGTACCGAATGCCGCAATGTTTCTTGCACGACGCCTGCATGCCCCCAACTTCAGTATTTGCGGCGAATTGGTCGTCAACCCAAAGCCCAAGTGCCTCTACGCATCAGTCTCGGATCACCGCTACCATTATGGAGCAGAGGCCGAGGAGGGGTTTCTGGAACTTTTTGGCAGCTCCCACAAAGGCCTGGATTTCTGGTTCCACAGCGGCATTCAGATCGATAAGTATGGGAACGTCAATCTCCACCTGCTGGGGAGTGTAGAGCGTCCCACTTTCAGGGGACCCGCCCTCGCGAATGTATCTTTTGCAATCACTTCCAAGCGTTTCTATCTGTATCCGATGGTCCATAACCGTCGGGTGTTTGTCGACAAAGTTGACTTCATCAGTGTGCCGGGCAACCTGCAAGGCCCGGAGAGCAAGGCTATGGCGGGTCTCAGGAACGAGGGCCCCAGGCTATGCGTCTCGCCCTTGGCGGTGATGGATTTCGATCCTGTCACATTGCGCATGCGCCTGCGCTCGGTCCACGAAGGACACACGGTCGATGAAGTGCTGGCAAATACGGGCTTCGATCTCATGGTGCCTGACCGCGTGCCGATTACCGAGCCTCCCACCGAGGAGGAGTTGCGTGTGCTCCGCCAGGAAGTTGACCCCAATGGCTTGCTGCGTAGTTACTAGGCGCCGTTACTAGCCGGCCTGGAAATATCCTGGTCAGGCCGACGCCGTCAAGCCTGCTAACCCCGGCCCCAGATTGGAGTCCAGCGTGACGCGCGGGGATCTCTGGGGACCTCGCTAAGGAGAGTCTTGTAGTATGGAACAACCGCTGGCGGGAATACGAGTGCTGGATTTCACGGTAGCTTATTTGGGGCCCTATGCCACACAACTGTTGGCGTATATGGGCGCGGAGGTCATTCACGTCGAATCACCCCGCGGCGAGCTGAGCCGTGGAATTGACGCCCGCGGCGGCACCAGTCATTTGTTTGCTCTCTTGAACAATGGCAAGAAGTCCATCACCCTGGACCTGTGCACGCGGGAGGGACAGGACATCTTCAGGCAACTGTTGGGACGAACCGATATCTTCGTGCAAAATTATGCTTACGGTATTGTCGAAGGCTTCGGTTTCTCATGGGAAACGCTGCAGGAGATCAATCCCAGGCTGATCTATGCAACCGCGACGGGCTACGGCAGCTACGGTCCCTACCGGGACTGGAGTTCAGTGGATATTGCGGTTCAGGCCAAATCGGGGCTCATGAGCGTTAACGGCTACCCAGATCGTCCGCCATGCCGCTTCGGCACGGCAGTTACCGATCCATTCGCCGGCCTTCATCTCCTCACCGGAGCCTTGGCGGCGCTGTATCAACGGGAAAGAACGGGTCGCGGACGAAGGATCGAGGTATCGCTGCACGATACCGCCGCGGGCTCCTTGGCCATCAACCTAGCGGCATACTATGCAAGCGGGCGTGTCCCGGAGCGCCAGGGCAGTGGCCAGGCCTCGGGGCTCGCACCGATGGGCGTGTTCGAAACTTCGGACGGCTATTGTGCGCTGACGGCCATTCAGGACAACTGGTGGAATAGCTTGTTGGAAATATTGGGCCGCACCGAACTGAAGTCGGATCCACGCCTTGCTACGCCAAGCGCCCGCCGAGAAAACAAGGAATGGGTGGACGAAATCGTCAATTCCTGGACGCGCACGAGGACCAAGCATGAGGTAGAGCAAGAGTTGAACAAACACGGCATTCCCGCTGGAGCGGTCTTGGATTTGCGAGACATCCTGAGCGACCCCCAGTATGCGGAACGCGAGACTTTCGTGGAGACGGAGCACCCCATACTCGGCCGCCTGAAGGTATTCGGCAACTTCATCAAGTTCTCGGATTCACCGTCACCGAGGCTGAGCCCGGCGCCAGCACTCGGTGAAGACAATGATTCCGTATACATCGACCTGCTCGGCTACACGTCCGAGGCGGTGGCCAAGCTCAAGGCGAATGGCACCATCTAGTCTCTGGGAAGCTCTTAGCATCGGCACTGGAGAATTAGGGGTAACCATTTGTGCCAATGTGACGTGAGACGCCTATCTTCGTAAAATTACTGTCGAAAGGTAGGCCCAGGGCAATCGCATTTAGCCATGAGGGGTGAGGCCGAGCAATGAAGCGCGATAGTCGGGAAGGCGATCGGCGGTATTTCGTCGGCTGCGCAGGCTGCGCGTGGGGAATTGGCTGTCCTGGCGCAAGAGGGCGAGGGCGAACTTGCGCAAGGCGAAGAAGTTCTGCGGCGCATGACCCTTGCGCACGCGGCAAGGAACGTGACATCGAGCACCCAATGCAAGCTGTTCTCGATTCCCCAGTGGCCGCGTACTGCCTTGGCGAAGGTCTCGGCGCCGGCGATCCCTTGCGTGCCGATGTAGAAGGCGCGCCCCATCGACATGACGCCCCTGACCTCGCGACGCCGTTCGAGCATGCCGACTCCCGCCAGTTTGGGCCAATGCTGGCGAATCGGCTTGTCCAGCCAGGGCAGATCCGTCACTCACAGTGCCTGTCGGGTCTCGATCCGGCCATGATCCTTCTCGATGGTCGTATATTGGCCAATCGGCAGGCGGCCAAAGCCGTCCGTATCTGCCACGGTCAAGAACGCCCGCAAGGCGCCAGCCAGTTTCTCCTGATTGGCCTTCACCGCCAGCAGGTAATCGCCGCCCTGATCGACGATCTTCTGTGCAATTTCGGTCTGGCAACCGATAGCGTCAATGGTGACGATGCAGCCCTTGAGGCTGAGTGTGTCGAGCAGCGCCTTGATGGCGGCCATCTCGTTGCCCTGGCCACGGGCGCCTTCCTGGCCCAGGCACAGCCCGCTTGCCGTGGCATAGGCGCTGACCGTGTGCAGTGCCGTGTTCTGCCCATCCCGCGAGCCGCAGGCAGTCTTGCCGTCCAAAGCTACCACGCCCTCCACGACCCCGATCAGGCCGGCAATCCATTGCCGGAAGCAGGCTTCGAATACCCGAGCATCGAGAATCCGGAACACCCGACCGAAGGTGTCATGCGAGGGCGTGCCATGCTCGAGCACCAGGTAGCGCTTCAGCCACGGTTCGTTGTCCTCGGCCCATTCGGCGACCTCCACCCAGTTGTTCGCCCCGCACAGCGCCATCAGGATCATCTCCCGCAGATCGTGTCGTTGCGCCGGCCCCGAGCACGGGTCTTCCAGCCCGGAAAAGGCTTCCGTCAGCGTCATTCTTACCCCCGACAAAAATCGAGAGTAGACCTGACTTTGACAGCGTCCACAAGATCATGTCATAAACCCTTGCTCGTAAAAGACGTTCTTGCCCGGTCTACGACGTTTGCGTATGCGATAGCCCTGAAGGTAGGCCAACGATGTCATCGAGAAAGAGGTTGAAGATGGTAGCATCGAACAAGGAAGTGGCCGCGAGGGAAGCGGCGCGAGCCGGGCAGGCGAGTGCGGATTTCCCCGTGGTGCGCACGGTAGCGAAGCGCCGGCAGTTCGGTGCGGCGCACAAGCTCTCGGTGCGGGAGCAAGCGGACTGGGCTAGCGGCTCGGGTGCGATTGGGGCGTTGCCCGCGACTCGCTCATCCCGCACTCCGATCGCGGCAGTCCCATGCGCGCCAAGACCACCACAGAGCTCTTGGTCGATCTCGGTGTGGCGGCTTCCTTCTGGCGGCCGCTGGTCTCCAACGACAATCCGTTCTCGGAAGCGCATTTCAAAACCCTCAAATACCGGCCCCAGTTTCCCGCCTGCTTCGAGGGCCTCAATCATGCCCGAGCGCGCGCGTGAATTCTTCCCCTGGCACAACCACGAGCACCGCCACTCCGGCATCGGTTTCATGACCCCGGCGGCGGCGCGCTTCGGCACCGCGTCCGCGCTCTGGCAGCAGCCCGTCGCCGTCTTGCAGGCGGCCTATTTTACACATCTGGAGCGCTTCAAGGGCAAGCTCCCGATCCCGCCCAAGTTGCCGACCATCGTCGGCATTATTGAGTCCCGTATAAATGACTGACAACGCGATGATGGGTGAGTGCGTTAATTTGCTTGTGTTCGTTTCGGAGTGCGGTGATGAAGCACAAGCGGGATTTCAAGGCATTGGAAAAGCGGCGCCTGCAAGGAGCCAAGCTGCTTCTGCGCGGTGTGCCGAAGGCGGAAGTGGCCCGGCAATTGGGGGTGGCCCGGCAAACGGTGGCGACATGGAAGCAGCGCCTGGCCGAAGGTGGCAAGGAAGCCCTCAAACGCGGCGATCTGGGCCGGCCGCGCCAACTCGATGCAGAACAGGAGCGCGAGCTTGGCAAGCTGCTCATGGCCGGCGCCTTGGCGGCAGGCTTGCCGACCGAGCTGTGGACGCTCCCGCGCATCGGCAAACTGATCGCGGCGCGCTTCGGCGTGGAGTACAGCACCGGCCATCTGTGGCACCTGCTGCGCCGGCTGGGCTTCTCCTTCCAGAAGCCGGAGAAGCGCGCCACCCAGAGGGACGAGGCCGCGATTGTCCGCTGGAAGCGGCACACTTGGCCTGCGCTAAAAAAAAAGCCCAGCGGGAGGGGCGCACCATCTTCTTCATTGACGAGTCCGGACTGAGTGAGCGCCCCAGCGTGGCGCGCACCTGGAGCCTGCGCGGCCACACGCCGATCCTGCAGCACAGCTTCACCTGGAAACAGCTCTCGGCCATCGCCGGGCTGACCTTCCGGCAGTTCTACTTCCGCTTCTTTCCCGGCGCCATCCGCTCCGAGCAGATCATCGAATTCCTCGGTGCGCTCAAGCGCCAGATCCAGCGACCGCTGCTGATCATCTGGGACGGCGTTGCCACGCACCGCTCGCGCCTGGTCAAAGCATGGCTGGAAGAATTGGACGGCCACATGGCTGTCGCACGTCTGCCGCCCTACGCGCCAGAACTCAATCCGGTCGAGGCCATCTGGGCCTATCTGAAGAAACACGAGATCGCCAACCTGTGCCTGCACACCATTGGAGAGGTCGGCCAGTTCGCCCGCAATCAGCTCAAGTCCATGCAGCGGCGACGATCGCTGATCGCTGCGTTCTGGAAGCAAGCTGAATTGGCGTTCTGATGTCATGTGCTTATACGAAGCTCAATAATTTGCCCAAACCCCAACCCCCGGAGCCTCCTCATGGCCTGATCCCGGCACCCGCGTTGCCCACTAATTTACAAACCCAGGCGTCTCAAAGTCATTGACATATTCCGGGTAATCCCGCCGCCGTGTTTGAGCAATTGGAGGTAGAGTAATGAAGCTGCTATGCAAAGGTTGGGCGTTGTTGATGCTTCTGAGCGGCGCCAGCGCCGTCTTCTCTCAAGAGAAACTGACACTGCGGGTTTCCGACCAATTTCCCCCCACTCATTTCGTCTACGATAGCGTCAAGCTCTGGATAGCCGAGGTCGAAAAGGCGGCCGGGGGGGCGGTGAAGCTCGAATACTATCCGTCCGAACAAATGGGCAAGGCCAAGGATCAGTTGGCGTTGATTCAATCCGGGGTGGTCGATGTCAGCCTAGTGGTGCCGGGCTATGTATCCGACAAAATGCCTTTGTCCGCCGTAGCAGAGCTTCCGGGGATGGTCGATCCTAAAACATCCTGCGCGGGCAGCAGCGCCTACATGAAGCTAGCCCAGGAAGGGATTTTCGCCAAACAGGAGTACGGCCCGGCCGGCGTGCGGGCCATTTGGGGGTTCGCCTTTCCCCCTTACCAACTCATGATGGCCCAGCGGCGCATTGCTCCTTTGAAGGAGATCAAGGGAGCCAAGATCCGCACTGTAGGCAGCTCCATGGAGTTTCTGGTGCGTCATTTGAAGGGAGTGCCGGTGAAGATTTCTGCGCCGGATGCATATGAGGCGCTGTCCCGGGGAAC
>BTWA01000071.1:0-10547 GCA_045863295.1 Candidatus Hydrogenedentota bacterium | reverse complement strand
CATTCGCGTTCAATCCACTCATCCCACCAAGCGGTACCACAACCGATGTATGGAGTAAACGCATCACGGGCCTCGTCAGTCATGCCTTCATGCAAGGGGCCGGAAGTGAAAGCCTCCTGGTTACGGCGATTCAGCAGGCATACGTGAACGCTGCCAAGGAAAGCCGATGGCCCACCTTCAGAGATGTACACACGATCTTGGAAGAAATGCGTGCTCGAGGACGCCGCGCTCTGTGGATGGACTCGGCACGGAGGGCAATGCAAAGTCTCACATCTGGAAACGCCGCAGACGTGTTTTGTTCGGAGAATCCCCTTGACCTATCCAAGCTACTACGCCGTCGTATGGTACTGGAGATCGAACTGCTCAACGTAGCGGAGGCCACTCTCTTGAGTGAATCCGTGCTTGTCTACGTGCTCCAGCACTTCATGCACAACAACCGTAATCGTGAAGAACTGGTTCATGCGCTCTTCATCGAAGAAGCGCACCACCTGCTTCGAAGTCCACCAGGGATAGGCGATGGTTCGGAACCCGTGATTCACGGCTTGTTGCGCGAAGTGCGCGAATTGGGCGTTGCGGTCGTTCTGGCGAGCCAGAATGGAAGCATGGTCCCACTGCCTGTCTTCGGAAATCAGGCCACGACACTCGCTTTTCACACAAAGCATCAGCGCGACGTAACGAGTACCGCACAGGCCATGCTTCTCAAAGACGAGGCCAAGGACGAACTCGGCCGGCTTCCCGTAGGCGAAGCCATCATTCGTTTACCCCGGTGTCATGACCCGTTACACATCGTGCTGGAATATCGTCCAATCCCCAAGGGAAGCGTTTCCGACACCGATCTCGCTCAATACATGGCAAGGAACTGGTATTCCGCTGAATCCGGTAATTACCTGGCCGCATTACCAAAGTCGAGACCAGTTCCGCCGATTCCGCCGCCAGACGTTAAAGAAACGACGAATAAGGAATCGGCCTCCCCAGGCAAATCGGCTATCACTCAGCCGACTGTTTCACCCCCGCCCACCACCCCAGGGAAAGCAATCGTCGACCAAGAATATCCCCTCACCGAGTGCGAAGCGCTCGTGTTCAAAGACATTGTCCAGAACCCCTTCAGCGGGGTAGTCGAACGCCTCAAGCGCCTGGGGCTGAGCCGGCGCAAAGCCGCGGCCGTACTTCGCGCCCTCGAGGCGCAGGGACTGACGAAACCTGTGCTCGTTTATACGGGCACGTCTCAATTGAAGCTCTTCGATCTGACAGAAAACGGTTTACGTTTATGCCGACGCGCCCAACTCGGCGCATTGCCCAGTCATACCGAGGGTGGCGTCCTTCATCGCTTTATCGTGCGTCGGGTCGCCGAACGCTTTCGTGCCGACGGCTGGCACGTGAAGACGGAGCATCCAATCGCAGATAACCTGATTGTCGATGTCCACGCGGAAGTGGATGGACGACTGTGCTGCGTGCTGGTGGAGACTGGAAAGAGCAACTACCTCCACAACCTCAAACAAACACAGACTGCGGGCTACACCGACGTCCACGTGGTCACGCCGACACCAGAAGTCGCGGCGCGGCTGAAGCACAGCATTCACGAAAAAACAGGGCTATCTGTACCTGTCCAAACCTTCGCTGACTTCATGGTCGGATGGAGTTACTCGGGATGAGTCAAACGAATTCAGGTCGCTCATAGGCTGCATTCGTTCAACTCTTTTCACGCCTCGCGCGGGTGTTATCACGTAGTGTCGACTTCCACGCCGGCAGTGCTTCCAGCTCCTCCCTCGTTGGGAGGATGGTCGCCTGAAACTTGGAGAATTCGTTCAGTACCAGCCCTTCCGCATCTGTACCCCAGCCGTCACAGGGCATGAGCTCTTGCTCTGTCTCCCGGAACCGGGTCAGGAAATCGATGTTGAACGGGAATTGATTCAATGGCGCGAGTTGCCGTTCGCATTGCTCAGATTGTTGTTGTCTCATTGTTTTCTCCTCCAGGACCTCTGTCCCGCTTGTCAGGACAGAGGTCCGGCGATCTACCTGCTGTCTTGCCTCAGCGGGAATCGGACAATCCATTCACGCCAGTTAAGGACTTGTTCCGCCCTTCGGGCGGGAGTTTCTAAGACCGGTCTATCGATTCAATGAGCCGGACCGGGCTATGCCCTCGCTGCTTTTCGCCCAACGCCATACCAAGCCGTCTTCGGGATCTACTATTTCTCCGACCCGCTTGAATCCACATTTAGCCAGGACGCTTGTCGATGGGTTCTCCATCGGGAGCGTGTGTGCGCGAACTTGTCCTACTCTTCCGCTTTCGAAAGCAAAAGTAACAAGCGCCATCACGGCCTCGGTAGCATATCCTTTTCCTTGCTGGGCGGCCTCAATACCATAAGCGATCTCCACCACACCATCAGGGGCCGGAGGCCCCTTGAAACCGCATCTACCGACGGTTATGCCAGTTTCCCGAAACACCAAGGTGAAGCCATGTATCCAAGGGTCTGCCCCTGTTGAGCCACGAAGGAGCGCGAGCCAGTCCGCGGACAAGCGGTGTCTGTCTTCGGAGTTAATCGCCTCTACCTCTGCAATTAATTCTTCACGCGTCAGCGAGACGAGACTCAAACGTTGTGTTTGCATCTCCACGGTCTCCAGGTTACCTGACAGAGATTCACGCTCCGAATGAAATCGTGAAAATGGCGAGGCGAGATCTCCATGGCCAGTATTCCTTGTTCTTCCTAGGCGGGGATAGGACAATTCCATCGCCCTGCCTAAGCATTTGTTTCCACCCGTCGGGCGGGAGTTTTTGAGGCATAAGGGGTCTATCAACCCGATATACTTTCCGGGTTGGGACGGGACGCCAATAGTACGTCCCCGTCCCGTAGCACATCGTCTCGATGTGCCCCGCCGGGCTATCCCTTGGCACGGTTGCGCTCCCGCAGAGCCAGCCTCCGATTCACCCGGCAACCGTCACGTTACGCGACGGTTGGTTCGTGATTCAACTGTCTTCGTTGCCTACGTTGATCGCGGGCCTCGGCCAACTTCCGGTCGCGCTCGGCATGGATGGTCGCCTGGCGACCTTCGAGCATGTCCAGGGGTGTCACGTAGCCAATGGCGGAGTGCAAGCGAGCGGTATTGTAGTGCTCGATGTATTCGCCAACCCAGCGTTTAGCTTCCTCCACCGTAAGGGGGCATTTCTCGCGGATGCACTCTCGCTTGACTGTACCCTGCATGCGTTCCTGCCTTCCGTTCGCTTGGGGATAGTACGGGCTGGTGCGCACGTGCGTCACACCCGAGAGCCGGATGAACTCCTTGAAGTCCTTGGCCACGAATTGCGGGCCGTTGTCTGAGATGAGTCGCGGCTTCACATCGGGAAATTGCTCCAGCGCATTCTGCACGATCAACTCCACGTCTTCCTCTTTCATCGCCTCCTTGATGTCCCAGTGCATGATGTAACGGCTGAAGCCGTCAAGCACCGAGCAGAGGTAGTAAAAGGTGCCGCTCAGATTGAAGTAGGTCACGTCGATATGCCAATGCTCATGCGCCTGTAAAGGCTGGTGGAAGCCCGTGCCCCTCTTCGACGCTTTCACGTCGCGGCGGTCCAAGACCCCGGCCTTCTGCAGGCTGCGGTAGACCGTGGCGGGCGAGGCCGCCACGAGATCCTCGTCCATCATCATGTACGTCAATCGGCGGTAGCCCTCGAAAGGATGGTCAATGAAATAGGCCAGAATCGCCTCGTGCTCCCAATCCATGAGCCAGAAGTCACGCGAAACTTGACCGTTGTGTGCGTTCACCTTGCCATAGCGCTGCTTCCAGGCGTAGAACTTCGAGCGGCCAATGCCGACCCAGCGCACCAGCCGGCTCTGGCTGATGCCCATCTTTTCCTTTAGCGTGGCCACGAAATCCACCACCTCGTCCCGCACGTCCGGTTCTGTCCACACATCCTTCAACCCTCGCCAAGTGTTTTTTTAACTTCACATAATCCTCCGTGATCTCCGCGATCACGTTGTCTTTGTGCGCCAACTTCGAGCGCAGCTTCTTGTTTTCCCGCTCAAGCGTGCGCGCCTTGGCATCCGGCCGCCGGCACCGGCCCTTCACCTCGAAGGCCGCCGCCGCGTTATCGAACAACTCCTGCTGCCAGCGGTAGAACAGGTTCGGGGCAACGCCCAGGTCCTCACAGATCGACGATACCGCCTCGCCGCCGACCACATGCCGCTTCACCGTCGCGGCTTTGTCTTCCGACATAAACTGACGCCGGGTATGTTTCTCTTCGCACATCCGTGCTACTCCTCCTAGGTCGGACTCAGTCTCTTTTACCAATTTCAAGACTGTCCAATTCCAGGAGAGGCTAGACACCTGCGTGGGTCAGCGGATACTGTTTCGACTTGGGTTGGGTCACCAAATCAGTTTTCCATATGCCCGCTCGCCAACATAGACGTATCCGCATTTGCTGCACCTTCGTTGCTCGATGACAACCCTGTAGCGCCAACTGATTCGCTCACTTACCATTCGGCTGCGGCGGCATCCGCATTTCGGGCAATCCTCTCGTCCAAGAATTGTCGTGATTCTGAATTCGGCATCTTCGTACCTTTGCCTCGGCATGATTATCTTCCTCCACGGAGCGCTTCTGCTCCGCGGACGCAAGGAAGCAGAAGCGCGTCCAACTCACCAGCATGAGTGAGTTTCGGTTTTCCGCGACAGTGGAAAACCGCTTGTGCGCTTGGATTCCAGTGGGGAATCCAATGCTCGCTTCAGCGCTCGCAGCAAAAAAAAGAGAGCCGGGATTATCCCCGGACTCTCTTGCAGAACGCTTCTGGCGTCTCCTGTTCACCGCCAAGCGGCTTGAGGGTCCTTAGCCAAAGGTCCTCTTGCCGCGTGGTCCACGGGTCCTCCGGGAGTTCGGCGATGAACCCGTCAATGGGGGTAATGAAGCCTGCGAGCTTCAGCAGGTCAATCACCTCATTGCACGGGTCAAGCCGAATGAGTTCCTCGGGCGAGACGCTCTCGTCTTGCCAGAGGTCCTCAGGCGCTCGGCACGCCAATTCTTCTTCGCGGGTTTTGTTTGTTTTCATTTTCGTGTGTACCTCCGTATGTTCGGTTTTCATGGGACCGGGTAAAGGGAACGGGGTCATGAGATTTCAGGCAAACCTGGCGGCCCCGAGAGGGGGAAATCTCAATGAATCCCTGTTTCCGCGGTCACACCATGAAAACCGGCGGAGGTACACAACGGCTTGAAAACAAAACCCGCGATACGATGGAGGCGTGCCGGGCGCCTGGCTATTGTGGCTCCCGGAGGAGGACCGTGGGTGCGGTGAACAGGAGCGCAGTATTGCTGCGAGCGCTGCTCGGCGCCTCTGGACCGCGGCGGTTGAACTCAGGCTCCTGGTGACGCTGCGTGAACAAACTGGCAGTTCGGGCAAAGCTTGAGGGCAGTGCCGTACATGCGGAGTTGGGATTCGACGTGGCATCCACATTTTCGGCAAGTGTGTGCCCATGTGAACTTGGGCATCGGGCTGACCACCGTCATGGTGACCCGACTATTTCGACTGCCCGCCTCAGATAGGTCTGCTTCTCGTACTTCTTCAATGGCGCGGCGTATCTCCCAGTACGTCCGCTCCTCGCTGTAATGGCTGTCATCCTTTGCGACGGCGCGGCTGGACGTGAAGGGTATGCGAAAGTCGCTGCGCCTATCTTTCAGCAACGTACTGAATAGGGTATCCAGTTCCGGACCGGTGAAGAAGTCTGTGCTCTTGTTCGCGATTTCGCCCATTCTGCCCAGCGAGACGACTCGCTCCCCGTCGGTCTCCCGTCGTCCGACACACAGTACAAGGTCTCCCTTCCTTATGCGTTTGATGGCGGCAATTTCCATGGTCTCACCTCGTTTCTTTTGAATCCTACCGGGTAGATTCAAAAGAAACGCAGAGCTCATCCTAGAAGCAATAGAGTTTGCCAAAAGACGAAACGAAAAGGAGAACACAGATGTTATCGGTGAAGTTGTTCACTGGTCTGCCGCGATACCAATCGTATAAGCCGGCGTTCTAGGTCCAGTACCTTTTCTTCAATCTGCAACAAGTGCTCTTCTTCGGTCTTCGCTTCCCGAAGCCAACCCAGGGCAGCCGCGGCGTTCGACGCCCGGATGCTCTCGACCGCCTTATCCAAGTGTTGCTCCAATACGCGCAATCGATGGCCAGCATCGGTCTCCAGTTCCTTCAATACGCTCTCCACATTCAAACGGCGCCGCTCTTCGAGCGCGCTTCGTTTGAGAATATCCTGCTGGGCAGGAGTCAACTGTCCGAGGTGAACATTGCGCATGCGCTGGAACCACTTCCAATCGAAACGCTGCAAGGCCTCATCGACCTGCCGCACACTGTCACACCGTGATTCCAAACGCTTGGTCTGGGCTCGTGCCCCGTCGAGAAGTTTCACTATCTTGGGAGTGGTTTTGGGCGAAAACCCTCCAGACTCGAGCAGGTGTATGGCTGCGCTCAGACCGCTGCCAACCTTCTTGGTCTCTTTGACGTTTTCCGCAGTCTCGTGTCTAAGCCTTTTGTTCGCGACCCGGTGCTCCTTTCTGAGAGTCTGGCTCTCAGGGACCATCTTGAATCGCTCCAATGCGAACCCAGGCAGCCTTCGGCGGAAGAACTCGGAACCCTGTGACGCGCTCTGCCACATCCAAAATGCCAACGCCGCCAATGCAAACAGCACGAGACCAGGATTGTCACGTATCAACCGGGAGGTGTAATCGGGCAGCGCGATGCGAATGAGTCCCAATGCAAAGAATATGGAGAACGAGATGCGCACCCAGGGCGGTAGCTCGGAATGGCTCAGTAGGCGGTAGGCCACGATGAAGACAATGACGCAGAGCAGCACGGCGGCGATGGGCCCGAGGGACTCGAGTGAGAAGCCGATCTTGCGTTGTGCGATGGTTAGGCCCGCCGCGAGAACGATCCCGATCGCGGCGGCAAGCATCCGCCCCTCGTGGCCAGGGTAAATCTTTGCGAAGGACACACGGGCGGCAGCAGCAAAGAGAAAGAAGTAGAGGCAGAGATCGACCGCCCATGGATACACGTCCCATACTCGGAGCAATAAGTCCATACTGGGAGCGAATAATCACGCGCTATATAAACCTGTGTAGTCACAGGCCAGTGACCCCGCCGGGCTCCCGGCGGGGCAAACGCTGCCGAATCACTCTGGCGGCCGTTCACTGAAGAAAATATCCAAGGCCTTCTTCAGGCTCTCCAACTCGTGCTCATTGCACCAAATGAGTTGCCTATCCCAAACGCCAACCACCTTGTCCCAACGGCTGTGCCTGATACACGCCCTCCGGCACACGTATTCACGTTCCGGCTTGAAATCTCTCTCTGACTCTGGCGCACTGACCACCTTGCGCCATTCCCACACGCTCACCTGAAACCTGCCAAAGTAAGCGCTCATAGCTGGCTTGTTTTCGTTCGTGTTTATGTACTTCGTCATTTGTCCCACCTCCGGGATTTGCTTCGCACTGTCGAGCAAATCCCGTGAGACTGCGAACTGCTCATTGGAAACGACGAAAGAGGGAAAGAGGCCTATTTGCCCCTCCCTAATCTTGTTCCTTGCCATCGCCGTCCGAAGACTTCGTGGCGATGTACTCATACGCCTGCTCCATCGCCAAAACCGCCTTCGGAATATCATTCATTCCATACGTATTGCTGCTGCGGTACTGTCCATCCTTGTCAAGCCACGTCCTATCCAGACTCACCTGATAGGCCTCGAAACTTCGGCCATCTGAAGTGGTGTTCACGCGCTTCCAGACTGACGCGGCAATGGCGCCTACTCGGAACTTTTTCTCAGGTCTTTGTTTCTCCTTTTCCATGGTGTTTACCTCCGGCCACTTGGGCCAAATTGAACAAACTCGTGCAGACGGGTCTGCTCCTGACAGGGATAGCAGACCGGCTGCCTGTCCCCACGCTCGGAAAACAGTCGCCAGCAACGCAGGCACAACTGCTTCCTCGGACGCTCAACGGCTTCTGACATCGCCATTCGACGCCTCTAAAGCCGTCACGTCCCCACTGGATTCCTCCGCGTCCAACGCGAGGTCATCCGCTACGTCCAGACCTCTACTGGCCGTCAACGGCAGGTCACTTTCCAACTCAGCGAAAAACCACTGGGTGCACCGCGTACAGCACCGCCTATGCACAGGACCCTTCCGCTTCCGAAACCGAACCCCACGCCAATGCCCAGCAATGGACAGACACCGGGGACATCTCGGACACAAATACCAACCCTCGTCCTCGCCAAGCCTTGGTACACCACCCGAGCCGGAAATATTTGTTTGTGTTGCTCTCATGCTCAACCTCCAGGGATTTACCCCGTGGGGAAGGTAAATCCCCCGGCAGCGGAGCCAGACACCAGGACACGCCAGCGGGCTGAACGCCTGCGCCATCGGAAATGAGCAGACGGCTTCGACAAAAACGCGGAACGCCAAAACAAACCATCGAAGCCGACAGCTCCCCCAAACCGTTCCGCGAAATCAAAACTTTAATAAGCTATGGATAGCAACGCCTGCGGATGAATCCAAACCCAAAATCCCTGGAATGGACAGTAGCCAAATCAACCCACGAATACCGCTCCGAAGGCGAACGCAGAATTGGCAGCACCCTCGACAACTACGGCATCCCATACGTCTACGAACCCATACTCACGATCACCGCCTCGGGAACCACAAAGAAGCTCCGCCCAGACTTCCTCCTCCCCAACGAAGAAATCATCGTCGAATACTTTGGCCGCATCACATACCACTACTACGACCAACGAATGCGTTCGAAAATGAAACTCTATGAGGAAAACAAAATCGACGCGATTCCAATCTACCCGATCACGCTTCTGGACCACTGGCCACGGCCACTACTCGATCCCATCTACAAACGACAACAGGATTACGCCCAGGCATTCCGACAGACAATTGAACCCGGACAAACACAGCCCCGATCCGGACGACCCTACGTAGCATTCCAACGCCAGTACCATCCCCGACTATTCAACGTTTTCCAAGGGAGCCCCAGACCGGGGTATCGCTGATCCAATGTGAAGGAATACCGCCACACCAGAACTTGATACAATCCAAACAGAATGAATTGAGACGAATACTCTATTTAGTCGGCTTTCGGAAATGTACCCTAAGCCATGCGACGCCATGGGTTTTGCCGTTCTCGCGCCCATTCCGAAACGGAAAATTTGTTGGGCGTTTCGGCAGACGATTCGGAAGGGTTTTGAATGCGTTTCGGCAAGAAATCGACGGGGTTTCGGAAGGTTCCTGCCAGGTTTCGGACGGCTAAAAATGGGAAGGGTTTGGACTGCGGGGTGCGAGGACTTGAAGGGCCCGGAGGCATAGTGGCGCCGAATCAGTCGCGCAACGCGGGAAGCGGGAGGTCGGCGGCGTAGTGGTCGAACATGGATTCGGTCTGCTCCGAGTTGTCCCCGGTCAGCCAGATCTTGCCGCTGATACCGCGCGCTTCCATTTGGTCTTTGTCGGTCACCCAGCAGAAACCTGACGGGCGGAGCGTTGCGAGATGATGGGCCAGTTGGCGGGCGCGACCCTGATCCGCGGCGAGAAAGAGCGTACGGAATCCACGTAGGGGAACCCACCAACGCGCCTCGTATTTAATCCGGTATTCCCCAGACCAAAAGTAGGCTTTGTAACGAGCGACCTTGTCTTGGATATTTGACTGTCCGTTGTCCGAACGAGTGAACGGCTCAGTACCCATGTCGACCTCGAGGAAGAAGAGCACGCCCTCGGAGGAGCGGCGGTGCTTCAGTAAGAAGACGGCGTCCGGAACCAGGCCCTTGGTTCGTCCGTTCTCCGGCAACACCACCTCCTCCCGAACAAAGGAAGTACCATCATCAGCGTTCCACGTGAACGGGGAATTCGCCGTCAAGAAGAGACACTCCAGGCGCGTCAGTTGCCGGCACGCATATTCGAGATGAATCCGCGCAGAGTTGAGGAGCATCTGGTGATGGATCTCCTTCAGGAGCGCGTGGCCGGACGCAGCTTCGTAGGGGACCTCACCAGGAATAACCCCATCGTCGATCAGGAGACGATGTCCAGTCTTGCTCAATCCGAATACGTTCTCCGGGCGTCCGCCGCTCTCGCCCGAGAATCCCGGCAACGATTCCGCGTAGCCCCGTTTGCAGAGACTCTCTATGGTGCCGCGAGCCGATCGGCGCCCTCGCCCGTAAAGGTGCGCGATATGCGAGGTGCTCAGGATGCGATAGTCGGCCAAGTCCCGAAGGACCCGCTTGCTTTGCTGATTGATCGCCATTGAAGCCGCTCCTGCGGCCGGCGTACCACGCCGTCCGTACACTGGTGAAGCGGCAGGGAGATTGAGAGTGTTTCAAGAGTGATTGGCGCTCAACCCAACGATCAACCTCCGCCCGACGTTTTCGCTTGAGGCGCACGTGGTCCGTGCCAAAGACGAGCGATCGTCAAGCTGACTTGCGTGAAACACAGTTGCGAAGCCTTGCGACCGTTCGGTGAATCTACCTTGGCCACTCGGAAAGGCAAACTAAGAAATCGGGTTTGCATTACATGTAGTACGTGTATT
>BTWA01000070.1:0-11278 GCA_045863295.1 Candidatus Hydrogenedentota bacterium | reverse complement strand
GCGATAATCGCGATAATGGCCACCACGATCATCAACTCAATCAACGTGAAACCTGATTTCTTGCGATTGTTCATGCTCAATTCCTCCGGTCGTGCTTGACCCTGTTTCCCAAAAACACCTGACACCCTCCGGGGCATCAGGCTCAATCTCACTTCAACTGTCGAGACCTATGGAGCAACGGCTGTGCCAATATCGAAATTTGCCGCCGTAAGCGTAGTAATTTCAAAGCATTACGGTACTACTCGCTAAAATCTTCGTGGAAGCAATTCCCAGAAAGGATAACCGGATCGCGTCGCTAAATTACAAAAATTGTCACTCAAACTTCCCAGCTGCGCGATTAAGTACGTGGCAATACCATATGTTGACACAAGGGCATGGAATCTACACTCTTTGGGACGTTACTGCATGAGAATTGATACCGAAGTTTCAACTCCGGTACAATTTGCCGACGGTTGGCAGCAACAGGCTCAACGACAGAGCATTCCGGGATTCCACAGAAACCCCCTTGCTGCCAAGCTGTTTTATTTCAATAGATTAAGAAAGCCGATTTCCATTGGACACCTACCATCCGAGCCATCATCCCAACACCAAACTCCTCATATTCCTTGGCTTCCTTACCAGCGTACTCGGCATCGCAGTCCTGATAATCCTCGCTCGATTGTGGACGCATCCCTACACAGAATCCTGGCAGGTCGTTTCCGCCACGCTCGCCGTCGGCCCCGGTCTTGGAGTGACCCACGGACTCTATCTGGGATTTGGCAAATGGTTTCTGTTTTGGCTCTGTTCGTATGTGGGCGCCGTTTCCGTGCTGGTAACGTACCCGGCCCTGGTGGAAGGGCATTCGAGACTGGAGAAGTTTGCCTACTTCGGTGGATTTCTGAAACGAATTCGAGCGCGGGCCATCGCACTTGCACAACGAATGGGCGGACTCGGCCCCATTGGCCTTATGCTGTTTGTTTGTATTCCGGTGTGGAACACCGGTCCCATCGTGGGTGCGTACCTGGGGTATCTGTTTGGAATCCGCACTTGGCTGGTCTTCGTCTCGGTCGTCGTGGGAAACACTCTTTCGGTGGCGGGGTGGGTGTGGTTGTTGGCGATCATCGAACGCGTGTTGCAGCGCTACGGATACGAGAAGATGCCGTGGTTCGTGCCTGCCGGTGCGCTTGCCCTGTGCGTGTTGGCGGCAGTGGGATACAAAGCCTTGACCTGGTGGAGTGCCCGACGCACATCGGTACTGCCAGTTCTTCCCGCCAAACCGGTGCCCGAAACGGGCGATTGAGTTCAGCCTTTTTCCGCGCGCTTAATCAGTTCGTGCACATCCACGACCTCGCTCGCGGCCATCCGGTACACGCTCATCACGAACCCGTCTTCCAGTTCCTCGCCAACCGCAAAAGACCCATAGACCGCGACCGGCAAGTCGGCGATATAGTCCGTATGCTTGCCCTCCGCCATGTTGACCATCACCCACTCGTTCATGGCGGGCGGCACGCCGAAGCAGCAGAACATCTGGTTCTGCGTAAGCGCAAACGACTTGATATTGCCTTCGCGGTCAATGTCGATGGGCACCATGAATCCCACCAGCACCACATCCGATTTCTGCAGTTTCTTAATGGGTTCCGGAATTTGATCTTTCAACGCTTTGACGGGATCCGGAGCAGCCAGTAGCTCGTCGCGATTGGGAAGCACATATTCAAAACTGCCCAGTGCATTAAACGTGACTTTGGTGAACTTGCCGTCCTTCGTCTTCTTGAAATCGAATGCGTCGCCGGTGGATTCGCCCTCGATTTTTTCCAGCAGTGCATTGCCCTGATTGAACGCCTCCGGCGAAATCAAACCGCTGCCATCGTCCGGAGCCGCCACCCCTGCGGGGGGTGCATCAATCGGTTCGCCCTTGACAGGCGCGTCCAACGGCGCACCGCGGACTTCCTTGGAATCCTCGGCCTGCGCAAACTGCAGCGGGCTCGAAGCCGGCGAAGGGGCAGCCTCCACCGCATCCAGCGCGGCGGACATCAGGTCGGCCTGCCGGTTGGCGTCGGCTTGCTGAGAGGGCCACGGAAGAAACGCCGCCGTCGCGCCTAGTGCAACAAATACCGCGCCTTCCAGAGCCCACTTGGTGGATTTTTTCATAGCCATCGGAGAAGTCCTCGGTTACTGCCTTGCGCTCTTTTATACCATAAGTGCGGCGTGACTGCCTACGGCCCGTATTACGGGTACTTGAATTTCACGTTCTCGAACGCCATTCCCATGACGGTAATCGCAGGCACCGCGCCGTCGAAGGCTTCCAGTCCTTTCAACGCGTCCGAAACCGTCACAAATTCCGAAGTGTCGCCGACCGTCTCTCCGGTGAGTGCGTTGGCGACGGCATCGAGCCAAAGCGTTTCTTTTCGGCCGTCGGGCAACGAGATTTCGACCGGCATGTCCTGGTTGGTGATACGGACTGGCGCCGAGGCATGTGCGTCGAGCACGTACGCCGTCAAACGGCCTTCCTCCTTCAAAAAGACAAACTCGATATTGGCGAAATGATCGCCCAGGGGAACCAGCACACCGTCATGGGGGGCCGCGTGGGTGTGTCCGGAATCCTCTTCCGCGTGAGCCTGCTCGTCGTGATCATGGTCCGCATGATCGTGGTTGTGTTCATCCGAAGCCTCATTGGCCTTCACGTTTTCGGTGGGTGTGGGTTCCGCCGGTTTCGATCCGCAGCCCGATACATACAGGGCCGTGAAACCAGCCAAGCAGATCGTGGCCACCAATTGCAGGGTCACTTTGCATTGCATTGCTTCGTCTCCAAGGGGTTTATCTTTGTGCCAATGGCTGCTCAGCCCGGATATTTCACGACTTTGTCCAAAGTACAGTGTGCTCGTGAAACATCCTCAGCGGTTTTCAAGCCCAGACTGTTCTGTGTGAGCATTGGGCACCACGCATGCTTTAAGCGTGGTGCAAAATGCGGCTTAGGAGTGCGGCACCAGGTTGTCCGACACATCGGTGGCATACGCCTTGATCGCCGGCGCAACGCCTGCCAGCGCGCCTATCGCGGTAATGCCCACGGGCGCAAACACGTGCGCCCAGTGGAACGCCATCACGTCCATGACCACGCCGGTCCTCGCGCGCACGATAACTGCCGTCGCCGTCAGTATGACGCCGTACACCAGAAAACCAAACAGCGATCCGATGCCCGCCAACGCGGCCGACTCCACAACGATGGCCGTGAACACGATGCGTCTGCGTGCCCCGAGCGCCCGCAAGATCGCGAATTCGCGCCGCCGCTCATTGATGGTGTTGTACACGCTGGCCAGAATCGCCGCCGATGCCACCAGAACCACCAGATAGGCCACCAACTCCAGCACTCGGTTGACCCAACCAATCTTTTCAAACAGGTCCGCCATCACCAACGCAATGGGAAAGGCCATGGTCGCCACCTTGCCTTGCTTGTTGATGGTCATGTCGAGGTCGAAGCCCGCCTTTGCATTCTTCAACTTCAACATTACGGCGCTCACTTCCTTGTGCTCATCCGGAATCGCCTGTCCTGGCTGCGCTTGGAAAATCTGCTCGCCCGTGCCGCGCAACACGTGCCCGCCCATCCGGTAGATGCCTTCGATCGGAATCCAGATGACGCGATCGCTGGGCGTGTTCGTCGGTTTTAGAATGCCGACCACGGTGTATTCTTCGGCGTGCGCGTTCACGGGGTTGTAGGCAAGCCCGTGGTAGGGATTGAAAGTACTACCGACCTTTAATCCCGTTTTGCGTGCAGCAAAACTTCCGATCACGGCCTCCCGGTAGCCTGCGTCAAAAAATCGCCCACCCTCTTCGGTTTCGAGCGGCCGCCCTTCAAGATCCTCGAACTGCTCGAAAATCTCGGTCGTTGTGCCGACGATGCGAAACCCCTCGTAGTTGTCGCCGGTGGCATAAGGAATGGCCGCTTCCACACGCGGATCCGCCTTGATCGATTGATACAACGACCACGGAATG
Organism: Candidatus Hydrogenedentota bacterium; assembly: GCA_045863295.1. Taxonomy (GTDB): domain Bacteria; phylum Hydrogenedentota; class Hydrogenedentia; order Hydrogenedentales; family SLHB01; genus BTWA01. The sequence goes on along the minus strand of BTWA01000070.1, from coordinate 7,312 downwards.
TTCCCCGGCGAGGTCTCCAGGTGAAACACCGTGTTGAGCACGAGTTGAAGCTGGCTGCCGCGCGCGCCCAGCACGGCGTCAAAGCCCGCGCTCCCGCCCGTGAACGCATCCTTGGACTGCTTCTGAATGCTGAATACCGCCATCACCAGACCCGCCGCCAACGCCGTCGCGGCAATCGTCACCGCACTGGAAACGATATGCTGCCGCAAGCTTCTGCGCACAATCAGCAGCACCGCGCCCAGGGTATGTCGGGCAAAGCGGCCGCTCATGCCGGCGATTCCTCGCGAAGGACGCGATTGATCTGTTCGAAATCGTGCCGCCGCTCGAATGCGTCCAAGATATCCGGATCGTGGCTCACCAACAGCAACGCCGCGCCGTTCTCCCGGCAAATCTCCCGAATCAATTGCAGCGCCTCGCGCGCGTGATGCCGATCCAGATTCCCGGTCGGTTCGTCCGCCAGCACGAGCTTGGGCCGGTTCGCCAATGCCCTCGCCACCGCCACCCGCTGCTGCTGCCCCACGGACAATTGGCGCGGCCGGTAATTCATCCGGTCGGCAAGGCCGACCCGTTTCAAAAGCGATTCCGCATACCCGGGATCCGCCCCGGGACCAAACATCATCCCCAATAAAACATTCTCAAACGCCGTGTAACCTTGAAGCAGATTGAACGTCTGAAAAACATAGCCCAGCCGGCTGGCCCGTATCCGATCCCGGCCCGATTCGGATTGGCCAGCCATGTCGTGGCCGTCCAGTTCGATCCGGCCCGAATCCGGCCGCAAGATCCCCGCAATCAGATTCAAGAACGTCGTCTTGCCCGAACCGCTCGCCCCCTTCACAGCAATCTGCTCGCCCGCATCGACCTCAAACCGGTCGATATCCACGATCCGGCTCAACTGTCCATCCGGACTCCGGTAGGATTTGACAAGATTTTCCACACAAAGAAGGGGCATGAGACTCACTACGCCGCTTGCCAAGGTTAATACACTGCACTGGCCGACACCGCCAGTATTTGAGAGCACATTATCAGAAGCAAGACCGCCACTGTCAAGGAGCCGCCAAGGCAAAATTCAGCCGCCCCCTGGCCTGCGGGAGCTTGCTCCCGCTCTACCTGAGCCAGCTTGCTGGCGGCACATCGCCAGGCCACCACGCCCCCAAACCATCAAACCTGCCCGTGACCCCAGTCCCACCTCGCGTGCAACGCGCGTCGGGGATCTCCAAGAGTCAAAGTTTCAGCCTGTTGAGAAACGCCATTTCATTCCTTTCCGGGTTTACTGGAAATGACTTCAACACATTGGAGGATCAATACAGCCGTCAACCACCTACAACCCGTACGCCAGCACCCACTTGAAATCCGTGTGCATCGGTGTAAACTGTGAACGTGTTCAATTCCCCACCACAACCAGCTACTCCATTCCGCCCAAAATAACAAATACTTAAACCGCGCAAATCCATCATTTACCCTTGTTTCAATCCGCTAAGAAAATGCAACCAAAAGCGTCGGCGATATGGGGATTCGATGGGGGCCACGGCGCCAGCCCTCTCATGGTAGCCACGAATGCAACAGATTACCCCAAGAGAATAAGAGGGATGGCTGTGGAGCACGGTAGCAAAGGCGTCAGCCGCCGACACCGCTTTCACTCGCCAAACCGATCGCCGTCCATGATTCCTGTTGTCCGCGTCTGCACCGGCAAGGAATCATAAAGGCGCAACGCATTTCGCGTTGGCGTGGGTCTGTAATGCGGCAAATGGAGGGGAAGCCAGCCATTCCGTCAACCCTTTTGGGCATTGTTTCGCCGGGCCAAATGCAGTACGCTTACGCGCACGGGGTCGGGACCGGTCATGATTGATTGACCGTTGAGGGTCCAAACGTGCCGGCGGCCGCCGGTCCGGTCGATTCGTCGGCAACGCAGGAGAATTCGCGTCTTGATGGCCTTACGCCACGATGTTCCGGGTACTACGCAGCCCGTTCTTACAACCCAAATCGAACAGTTTCTACTGAAAGCCCTCGAAAACGGCGAAGCCGGCGCGACCCATGCCGTCGACATTGCCCTATGCCAGGGGGCATTTCACGGCGCCAGCGACGTCTACTTCGAGCCCTTGGCCGACGGGTTATCCATCCGGTTCCGCATTGACGGCATCCTGCACGAAGTCGCCAATCTGCCCAAGGCGTTTCAGTCCAAGATCATCGCCCGGATCAAGGTGTTGGCCGATCTCATTGTCTACCAGCGCGAGCACCCCCAGGACGGACGCATCGACGCCGATAAGACCCCTTGCGGCCACGCCATGCGCGTCGCTACTTTTCCCACGACCAACGGTGAAAAGACTGTAATCCGCATTCTGGGTGTGGCCATGGGCCTGCTCAATCCCGAAGAGTTGGGTTTGCCCTCTGAGATCGTGAAGAAGCTGAGAAGCATCACCAGCCGTTCTCAGGGGACCCTGCTCCTGACCGGCCCCAGTTCCAGCGGCAAATCCACCACGATCTATTCGTTGCTCAACGAAATACGGAAACATCAGAAGACTACTTCGCACATTGTCACCATTGAAGATCCGGTCGAATATAGTTTCGACGACATAGCCCAGTCGCAGGTGAATCACCAAACCGGGTTTACGTTCGACAAGGCATTGCGGTCCATTCTCCGGCAGGATCCCGAAGTGATCATGATTGGCGAGATTCGCGATCCGGAAACGGCGCAGATGGCGATTCAATCCGGCCTGACCGGCCACTTGGTAATCAGCACGATCCACAGTGGCACGGCCGCCGGCGTTTTCACGCGCCTGTTGGACATGAAACTCGAACCTTATCTGGTAGCCTCGTCGGTCACCGGCGTCATGGCCCAGCGTCTGGTCCGGGTCATCTGCAAGAAATGCCGCGTGAAATACAAACCCGCGCCGGAAATGCTTTCTCAATACGGTCTGACCGAAGAAGACGGCCCGTTCATTCGCGGCAAGGGCTGCTCGGAATGCAACGGTATCGGATATCGCGGCCGTACGGCCATCTGTGAACTCCTTACCGTGAACCCGGACTTCGCGGAGCTCGTCCTCAGCCGTCCCACGACCATGTCCCTGCATTCCGCCGCTGTACGCGATTACAGCATGATCCCGCTAACGCAACACGGCGTGGTCAAAGTGCGGGAAGGCATTACCACACTCGAAGAACTGCGCCGCGTGCTCCCGCACCAACCGCACATCTGATGGTCTTCGCGTGGGGCGATTGAGTGGCCCGCACGTCAAACCGCATTCGCGACAAGAGGACTCAATACAGTGAGAGGCACCATTTCACGCAGAACCGCCATGTGCCAAATGGCCGCCACCGGCGCCTCGGCGTTGGCGCTTGGCTCACGCGCCGTGGAGAATGAACCCAAGCGTCCCAATCTTCTCATCATTATCTCCGACGATCATAATTTTCGTGCGCTCGGCTGTGCGGGCAACCGGGAGATTCGCACGCCCGTTTTGGATTCGATCGCGGCCGAGGGCACGCGCTTCAGCCATTGCTTTGTGTCCAACCCAATCTGCACACCCAGCCGCGCCTGCGTGCAGACCGGCCAATACGGTTTTCACAACGCGGTGAACTTTTTCGGCCAGAAGATTGCGCCTGAGGCGCCGCGGCTCGCGCGGCTTCTGTCGGAGGCGGGGTACACCTGCGGCTATACCGGAAAGTGGCACAACGATCAGCGCCCGGTGCATCACGGGTTTGCCAGGATGAAGAACGTTTTTCTCGGCGGCATGAACAATTACGACAGCATTCCCGTCGTGCAAGGCGCGGATGATCCCAAGGCCGTGATGAACGGCCACCCGACAGAGATTTTCACGGACGGCGCAATCGATCTACTAACGAATTTGCTGCCCGAACCGTGGTGTTTGTTCGTGTGCTATACAGCGCCTCACGATCCACGCGTCACGCCTCCGGGATTCGAAAATGAATACCCGGTTGATGCAGTTTCGCTGCCGCCCAACTTTATGCCGCAACCGCTATTTGATCCCGGCACCCTCGACATACGGGATGAGCTGCTCCTGCCAAGGCCACTCGATCCCGAGGCGATCAAGATTGAGATTGGCCGGTACTACGCGATGATTGCGCATGTGGATCGTTCCATTGGCCGCATCGTCGATCATCTCAAGCAGGCGAACCAGTGGGAAAACACCGTCGTGATGTTCGGCGGCGACAACGGTCTCACCCTTGGCAGTCACGGGCTATTGGGAAAGCAGACGCTCTACGAAGAAGGCGTGCGAGTACCCTGTATTGTTCGAGGGCCAGGCGTTCGTCAAGGCGCCGTGAGCGGTGCGCTGGTTGACCTGATGGACTTCATGCCCACGGCATGCGACTATGCGGGCGTGCCCTTGCCCGCATCGGTCGATGGCAAGAGCCTGCGCGGACTGGCCGAAGGAACCGCCGAATCCGTACGGGACGACATCTTCTGCCACTACGACGACCTCTTCCGCATGGTGCGAACCGATCGCTACAAACTGGTGCTGCATCTGAAGTCGGGGCGGGAAGAACTATTCGATCTCAGAGAGGATCCATTCGAACTCACGGATCGATCGGCGGACGCCAATTTTAGCTCGGTCTTGAATGAGTTGCGTACAGTGCTTGCCGGCCGCCGGACCTCGGCCGGCGAATCCGTCGGGGCGCAACCGGTTGCCTTGTCCGGGACGGGCCACGTACAATAGGGGGTCTTCTTCGCGCCGGCAGCAGGCGCTTTACGCCATTGGCACTGCCGATGCGCCCCGAATCAAGAAACGGTATTAAGGAGCCTGATCGTGAGCGATAGTCTTGAACCGGCCGGTCTGCCTGGCCAGGATACGCCCGTAGTCCCGCAAGGTAAACCGGCAGGCAGCAAAGTAAAACGAGGTTGCCTGATCGGCTGTCTGTTGCTCATCACCATCGTGCTCGTGTCCATTGGCGGGTGTTACGGGTTCATGTCTTACATGTTTGCCAAATTGCGTCCGCATGCGGCCGCCGCGGCAAAGACCAAGTTTGAGAAGGCCGTGGAAGAAAACCGCGTACCGGATGCAGACCTGCCCGTGTATGCCGACCTCGTGGACATTTCACAAAAACCCGAGTCCTCGTTCTACGCCATAGTCACCTGCGCCGCACTCGTTGTCTACGATCTCGATGACGGCGAGGTTTCCGAAGAAGAGCGAAAAGATGCTACCGCGGCCCGCGATTTCCTGCGCGACAATCCGGGAGTAAGCATGGCTCGGATCAGCGTGTTCTTCGGCGATCACCCCGCTATACAGAAGAAAGTGGAGAACATCTCCCGATCGTCGACGATCATGCCCGCTCCTGGCGGCGCGCAATAACGGAATCGGATGCGACGGGAATGACGATTCCAGTCCTCGACAATCCCATCGAACTGTTCATGCAATGGTTCGAAGACGGCAAGCAGTGTGGTTTGCGCGAACCCACCGCCATGGCCTTGGCGACCGTGGACGAAGCCGGTGCGCCCGATGTCCGCATGGTGCTGCTGAAAAGCGTGGATGATCGAGGGTTCGTTTTCTACACCAATCTCGGCAGTGTAAAAGCGCAACAGTTGACGGCCAATCCACATGCCGCGCTGTGTTTCTACTGGACCCCGCTGGGCAAGCAGATTCGCGTTCGAGGCGAGGCCGTAGCCGTTTCCGATGAAGAAGCCGATGCCTACTTTGCCTCTCGCGACCGGCAAAGCCAAATTGGCGCGTACGCATCCAAGCAATCCCACCCACTCGAAACGCCCCATGCCCTTGAAAAGCGTGCCGCCCAATTTGCCATTCAATTCGGCCTCGGCAAAGTACCCCGGCCCGATTTCTGGTCCGGTTTCCGCATCGTCCCCAACCAAATCGAATTCTGGCTCGAAAAACCCTTCCGCCTTCACGAACGCCTCGTCTACACCAAATCCGGCAACACCTGGACCACACAACGGCTTTATCCATAGACCGTCCAGCGGGTCACTATAGTTTCTTGTTGCCAATCCAACTGGAAAGGCATATAACGGATCTGTCGTGGGGATGAGCAGATAGCCGGTCCCGCACGTTGACACGGGGGGAAGAGTTCTTTCCATTTCTCCGTTTTCAAGTCCGGGTACGGCGCAGCACCGGTGTCTTAAGGTGATAGCTGGTCCGTTCGCCATAGGCGAACTGGGGAGGGTCGGCTACATGCGCAATGCATTGTGTCTTTTCTCGACCGCATTCGAAGCACTACTGGTCTTCGCATTCATTTCACCGCTCGCAGTCTGGGCCCAACCCGCCAACGACAACTTTGCCGACGCCATTGCAATATCCGGTTCGAGTGGCCAGACCACCGGCACCAACGTCAATGCAACCCTGGAAGCAGGGGAGCCATTTCATTTTGGTACCACGGGCGGCAAGTCCGTATGGTGGAAATGGACGGCGGCTGCGGGTGGCGAAATGCGGTTTAAGACATCAGGCAGTAATTTCGACACTATCCTCGCGGTATACACGGGTAATGCCGTAAATGCATTGACCCGGTTCGCTTCCAACAACGATGTGGGCGGTCCACAAAGCCAACTCTCCATAGCTGCCATACCTGGAATGACCTACTATGTCGCCGTGGATGGCAATGGGGGCGCATCCGGCAATATCGTGCTAGCTTGGACTACGTTGAGCTATGAGTTTGAGCGCAGGTGGCCGGTACAAGTAGACCCGCTATCGCTGTTATACCCGACGGGAGTAGCAGTGGCTCCCGATGGCAGCACATATATCGCGGACGAGCGTGGATTTTGCATTGTCAAGACCGACGCGCAAGGAAACTTTGTGGCCAGACTTGGAATTGGTCCTGGCATTGCCGACGGCCTTTTCAACGGACCCCGGTCTATTTCCGTTGGTCCTGACGGTTCAATATTCGTGGCAGATACACTTAACTCTCGCATCCAAAAGTTTGATGCGAATGGATCCTACCTCGCTCAGTGGGGAAGCGAAGGCACTGGTAACGGCCAATTCGACGATCCTTACGGCGTTTCGGTTGGACCGGATGGTTCGGTGTATGTGGCAGATACGCTCAACTCCCGCATCCAGAAGTTTGATGCGAATGGATCCTACCTCGCTCAGTGGGGAAGTCCGGGCACTGGCAACGGCCAATTCAATAGTCCTTACGGCGTTTCAGTTGCTCCTGACGGTTCGGTGTACGTGGCGGATACGAATAACAACCGCATTCAGAAGTTTGATGAAATCGGATCTTACGTTACCCAGTGGGGAGGATACGGCAACGGCAATGGCCAGCTTTATAGTCCCTACGGGGTAACGGTTGGACCTGACGGTTCGGTGTACGTGGTAGATACTTACAACCATCGAATCCAGAGATTCGACGCGACCGGCGT
>BTWA01000069.1:0-11933 GCA_045863295.1 Candidatus Hydrogenedentota bacterium | reverse complement strand
CGGTTTGCGCATTTGCGGGATGAGGCGGAATTGATTGGGGCGGCGGGGACTGAACGGGTCCACAGATTACACCGATGTACACAGATCCTAAGAGAATACTCTTTGATATGCAGGCCCGGCCTTGCGCGGGTGTTTACTTTGCAGTCAAGTCGAAGAGGAGACCATTCTGGTCATCTGGCGTGGCAGGGAGTACCGAGACGAAGGCAAGTCCCGGCTTCGAGAGTGATAGCGGTGTCGGCGGCTGCCACCTTTGCCACCGCACTCCATAGAAAACCCTCGTGTTTTCTTCGGAGAATCTGTAGCGGTAGGTGTAGTCGGCGGTGAAGCGGCTGTTGGCTTTTTGGGTCATGCGGCCCCTGTCGTCGTAGGTGAAGGTGGTGGTGCCGCCGGGGTCATGGCCATTGACGTGAGTTCTTTGGCGTTGTTGCAGGTGGTGGTGGTTTTGAGGTTGGAGCCGGTGAAGCGGACGTCGTCTATGTCGGCGGTTTGCCAGAAGCCGGTGCTGAACAGGGATTGGGCGGAGGTGTGGGAAGGATGAGGAGTTTTATCCGCAGATGAACGCCGATGGGCGCAGATGGGACGATTCAATGGAAGGCGGTTATTGCTGATGTGCGGGTTGGAGGTGTGCGACGCCAGCATGGGGCCTCCTTTCGCGTTGAAGGCATTTCCGTTTAGTACGGAGAAGAAGATAAAGCGGAGCTTTTTGGGAACGAGGGAAAACTACCCTGATAGAATTTATGGCGAACCCACCGAACGCATCGGCGATTGGGTCTACGTATATGACTAATCTCCTGTATTTTGTTTTCCCCCCGGCATCCCGCGTATCATTGCTGCAACTCCCCCCACATATGGCCTTTGGGCCGGTGCGCATAAGCGCGAATATCCCAAATGGGGAAGCACAAGGAATTTCCGGACATGTTTAACTCGCTCGACATGGCGCCTGCCGATCCCATACTTGGACTGACGGACGCCTTCAAGAACGACCCCAATCCCAAGAAGATCAATCTTTCCGTCGGCGTCTACAAAGATGCCAACGGCGCGACACCGGTGCTTAACACGGTCAAGAAGGCCGAGGCCAAACTCCTCGAATTCGAGAAGACCAAAGCCTATGTCGGCATTGCCGGTGATGATGCGTTTGGCAAGGTTGTTCAGGAAATGATCTTTGGCGCGTCCCATGAAGTCGTGACGGCAAAGCGCGCCGCCACTGCCCACACCCCCGGCGGCACTGGCGCTCTGCGCGTAGCCGCCGATTTTGTCCGGCAGAAGTTGGGTGAGGTCACCGTATGGTTGTCCGATCCCACGTGGCCCAATCACCCGAACGTCTTCACGGCCGCGGGTCTCCCGATCAAGACTTATCCCTATTACGATGCCGCTCAACAGGGACTGAAACTGGATGCATTGTTCGACGCCTTGAAAGCGGTCCCCAAGGGCGATGTCGTGTTGTTGCATGCCTGCTGCCACAACCCCACCGGTATCGACCCAACGTCGGCGCAATGGAAGACGATTGCCGCCATTGCCCAAGAGAAGGGTTGGCTTCCCCTGTTCGATTTTGCCTACCAGGGGTTTGGCGACGGCTTGACGGAAGATGCCGCCGGTTTGCGCGAATTTCTCTCCCCCGGCCAGGAATTGCTCATTTGCTCTTCGTTCAGCAAGAATTTTGGCCTCTACAACGAGCGTGTCGGTTCCTTGACCGTCGTTGGCGATTCACAAGATGCCGCTCAAAAGGCTTTCAGCCACATTAAGAGCGCCATTCGGGCCAACTACTCCAACCCGCCTGCCCACGGGTCCTACATCGTGACCACGATTCTCGGCGATCCCGCCCTGCGCCAGGAATGGGAAGGCGAACTGAAACACATGCGCGACCGAATCAACGGCATGCGCACCGTTTTTGTGGAAACCCTTAAGAAAAAAGGCGTGAAGAAGGACTTTTCGTTCCTCATTCCCCAGCGGGGCATGTTCTCGTTTTCGGGATTGACCAAAGATCAGGTCGAAACCCTCAAACGGGACTACGCCATCTACATCGTGGGATCCGGACGTATCAACGTCGCCGGAATGACAGATGCCAATATGGATCCCTTGTGTGAGGCGATTGCCAAGGTCTTGGCATAAGGCAACAGTAGACCCGCAACACATGTCGCAAGTAACTACTGGGCGCGAAGCCACGCGGGGACGATTAAATGGGCCAGGGTGGAGCCGCCAAACCAAGCACCTAGTCGCTGGATTCCGTCTCCGAAAGGAGGAAACGCATCTGAGGCACGTTTGGAAAGACGGGATGCTAGAAAAACCCCGCAAGTGGTCTTCAACTGTTCCGGCAACGGCTGCGCCCCCGAAGAGGCTGCGTCCCAAGCTCAGTTCCGGACGGTGGAACTGATGCCGTTTCAACTGCCGGACTAGACTTAACACCCTCGCGGAAGATCGCCTGACGGCGGCTTCCACCCATGTCCAGCCCAATGGTCACTTTGGATAATAGCATACGAACACCCAAAAGTCTCCCCTCATCTCGGATTGCGGCAGAGCAAAACTACTAAAATCGCCAAACAATTGTAAATAAATAAGTTATGATTTGTTTCCGAATACGGGATCGGGTAGGTGTTACCCCGGTATCCACCCCCGAGGCCCCTATTCGGGGATGCCAGTCCCCCCGCAGTTCAGGTGGCTCCATTGCGCGGCCACGTTGAATTCTAGCGGTTCGTTTGTACAGTCTGATGCGCAACGGTTTGTCTGCTGGGGCAAACTTCGCAAGGTCGTTGTGCAATACTTTGGGGGATGCGGGGACCTCGTGCAACTCCGCGAACCGGATTCGGAACAATTAGCGTTTCATTAATCGGAGACCGTGCACTCATGAGCCATGTCGCTTTTGCCACAACGTCGCGTGGACTGCGCCGCGAGATTCCTCCCATGGTCTTGTACGAGAAGGCGAAGCGGCTGGGCATATGGAATCCATCGGACATCGATTTTTCGCAAGACCGTGTTGATTGGCGGTCCCTGAAAGACGACGAGCGGGAAGTCGTTCTCCATCTCACCTCGATGTTTCAAGCCGGTGAAGAGGCAGTCACCATCGATCTATTACCCCTCATATCCGTCGTCGCTGAGCAGGGCCACATTGAAGAAGAGCTGTATCTGACGACGTTTCTTTTTGAAGAAGCGAAGCACTGCGATTTCTTCAGCCGGTTTTTCACGGAGGTTGCCGGCGATCCCGGGGATCTGACGCGGTTCCATGGGCCCATGTACCAGATGCTGTTTTACGAAGCGCTGCCCAGCGCGCTGAACGCGTTGCGTAAAGACGTTTCACCCATGGCTCTTTGCCGCGCCTCCGCCACGTACAACCTGATTGTCGAAGGCGTGCTGGCCGAAACCGGGTACCATGCCTATTTCACGGTGCTCGACAAGTTCAACATCCTTCCGGGCCAACGCAAAGGGATTTCCCTGCTCAAGCAGGACGAAGCCCGCCACATCGCCTACGGAATATTTCTATTGTCCCGCCTCATGGCCGAAGACGAAAGTCTGTGGCAGGTAATCGAAGACACCATGAACGAGTTGTTGCAGCCCGCCATGGGAATCATCGCCGAGTCCCTGTCGCAGTACGACCCCATTCCTTTTGGAATGGAAATGGACCACTTCACGCTTTTTGCCATGGGCCAGTTCGAAAAGCGTCTCGAACGTATCAAGCGCGCCCGCGGCATGACCTTGGAAGAAGTTTATAAGGTGACGAACGCCGTGATCGAAGGTGACGACGCCTGACGAACTTCTTTAATTGGGCTACTCAGCCCGGGCAATGGCATCCGGCTCGCCCAGTGCCTCGTGAAAATCGGCCATCAGCTTGATCGCCTCCCCGTGAAGGCTGGGGGCAACGTTAAAACCACCGGAATTCTCTTCGCCATAGGGCGCGTCGTCTTCTCCATAGGTAAACGGAGGCTTTGTGTCCCACTGGCTCTTGGGAACGATGTAGCCAATCTCGTCATTGGCGAGATTGAATACCATATTTACCTTGCCCTTCATCACACTGCGCAAAGGCGGTACTTCCAGCGGTGCCCCGCCAAAATCCGCGCCCTCGGGACTTTCCACCCCGCCATCCACGATCTCCGGATAGATCTCGCCGGGAATAGTCAGTATCTCCAAGCCGCCAATCCGCACCATATTTACTTCTGTCTTGGCCTTGCCCCAAAAGTAGCCGGGATGCAACAAGCCCAACACGATTGGAACCGTAAACAACCCATTGATCGGCGTGTACACCGTGCGCGCCGCCACGGCCACGTGAGGCGAGGACTCGCGTTCCAATCCTTCTTCGCGCAGCGCATTGATCGTCAAAAGCGCCAGATTCGCTCCCAGGATTTCCGCTTTCTCGATCCCGTTCTTCTCAACCACGGTTGTTCCATCCCGGTGTGTGTATGGAATATGCAATGGATTCATCAGTCCGCCCAAAGGCCCGGAAAAGAACACGCATGTGCCACCCAAACCGGTTGCGCCGTTGGGTTCGGCAACACCTTTCTCCACTCCCTGACGGAAATAATGAGGATAATCCGAGCTTAAAAAGGAGTTGTCGCTCCCCATGGACTCCGGGTGATTTCCCCACGAAACCAGGGTTGCGATCGTGATGTCCGTGCCGCGTTCCACAAACCGTGCCATACACACCTTATGATCGTAGACCAGCGGTTTGCGGCTGTCCCGCACCCAACCGTTGGCCTCCACCGTCTTTTCCTGCAAAATCATTTCCGCGGGCCGTAACGCGCCCACGGCTTCTTCAATCGCCGCGCGCGCCTGCTCCTGAATAAACGCCATATAGGCCGTATCGAATAGCGGCGGGTATATTTTGTAACTCCAGATGCCCATGGTGTCCGGCGCTTCGTGCGAATGCGTGGTCGCCAGAATGATGTGGTCGATATTCAACGAAGGATTGACCGCCTTTCTCACCGGGATGAACCGGTGATGCGTCATGCCCACGCTGTCGATGGCAACCATGACAACGGTCACCCCGTTGTTCCGCACCGCAATCGCGCGTGCCCAAAGCGGATCGTTTACCCCTTTGGCGGGCCGGTTATTTGAAAATCCGCCCATCCAAACCAGATCCATTTTGCCGTTGCCGTTACGATCCTGCCAGGTATCACCGTCTTTCTCGCGGAATTTGGCATCGTTGTTTGCATCGGTCCATGTATCGTATTTCGACAAATCCGGCGTGATGTCCCTCTTGGCCACGCCCACTTGGAAACCGGTATCCGCTTCTTCGGCGTTGCCCGTTTCGATGAAATCGACTTCGTACCCTCGGTAGGGCCCCCACATGCGCCACGCCATGAATGCCCATCCCAGTAGGATAAAGAGCGCGAATCCCGTCAATATCTTGTGGCGTTTGAACCACCCGCCCATACCGCTGCCCCCTTCTGCCCCCCAATGGAACTTTCGTTGCACCTCCGGGGATAAAATTGTGTATACTCATGTCAAGGGTGAATATTCCGTGTGACGGGGCGTCAGGTGTTATGGGGTGTTCGAAACACCGCCCCGCACAACAACGGAGGTACGCGTAGTATGCCGAATAAGCGGCGATTTCACAAAGCCGTAACCGTTGCGGTGGCCTTTGCCTTCATTGCAGGCGCGGGCTTGCTGGCCGTTTCATTACTTCACACGGCCCCAGTGCAGGCAGGCACCGCCACCGTGACGATTTCGACCAGCGAAGTGTCCTATGCTCCTAAAGGAATTGAACGCTTTGGCGTTACCGACATTCGCGCCAGTGTGCAACACGAGCAGTATTAAGTCCACGACACGATTACAGGCCGGTTCCTGCTTTGGGAACCGGCCTCTTGTTTTCTACTAGCTCATCGATAGCGCACGCATGATGCTCATCGCCGCCCACCACACCGTGGTAGCGGCCGCAATTATTAACGTCAGGGTCCACAAGGTCGTCAATACGGCCCAAAACCGCTTCTCCCCGCGCGAAAAATATGGGCTTTTGTACAGTAGCGGCAATCCCAATACTCCGGTTGTTGTAAACAGCAGCAGCAAGACGAACCCCTTCCGGTAATAGGAAGGCGTCTTTGTTTCAGGCGGCGTGCCGGAATGTGGATTGTCCATGCCTGTTTCCTGTGGATGATTCAGCCGGTATCATTCAACCGCGATCGCTGGCATTTGCACATGGTATCATCGAGTGCCCCTTGCGCAAAGGACAACCGGGAACCCGGCAGAAGGGCTTAAACATGAAGTATCCATTCCAGGGCCCCATTCGAATTCACCGGCGCGGGTTTATGGCGGCAACCGGCACGATCTTATTTGGGGCGGCCGCCGAGCCGGAACCGCCCAAGCCGGGCCGTTACCTCATCGCCCACCGGGGTGTGACCGATGCTGGATTCAAAGAAAACAGCCTGGCGGGCCTTGAGGAAGCGCACCGTCGCGGATATACCCATGTGGAAGTGGATTTGCGATGCACCAAAGACGGCGAAGCTGTCTGTCTGCACGATGCCAGCCTGCGCCGGACCGCCGGCCTCGACGTGCTCGTCCACGATCTTTCCACTGCGGAACTGTACACGCGTGTGCAGGAAGAACGGGTGCCCCGTTTTGCCACCTATTGCGAGTGGGCGAGAGGGCGTTTGGCATTCCAGCTCGACTTGAAAGCGGTGCCAGAACCCTTGATCGAACCCTTCATTGAGTCAGTGCAAACGTCGATGCGAAAACAGGGACTCATGGATGCTTCATTTGTAATCGGTCGCGACGAACTCAAATCGCGATTCCTCGGCGAGGCCCGCATTAGTTTTGGCGCCGATACGGCGAAAGCGCACGCTTTGTTGGATGGGGACTCCGACGCATCCGCAAATTATTATGTGTTCTCCGAAGCCAAGGCGTTTAATGCCTGGAACGTGGCGGCGTTTCAAAAACTGGGGTATGCCGTTATTCCCAGCATCAATACATTTCATTATCCCGAGCCGGAACATCTTGCCGCAGGATTGGCGGATATACAACGAATGCAGGAGTTGAAGGTGGACGGGATCCAGATTGACTCGATCTACGACAGAGCGCTATTTGCCGGACGGTGAATCCCCGCCTTTTGCGAACGGCTCTTGGGTTCGTTATGCTATGCCGTGACGGATTCGAACTGGGTTTGTAGACTGGCCCAAACGTATTGCGCGCAATTCCTGGCGTTCTTGGGTAGACAGCCTTTGGGACTTGGCGCGCCTGCCTTATAACCGATGGCTTGAAGACAACATCCGGCCCGGGCAATTGGCATTATGCCGGTCCCGGCGTCCACCAAGGGGATCCGCATGGCGTGGTACTTTGCAGTTGGCACCGAACAGCATGGCCCCCTGACGGACGACGAGTTTCAGGGGCGCGTGGCCGATGGAACCGTTACCGAAGATACGCTCGTCTGGCGCGATGGCATGGCGGATTGGGTGCCCTATCGATCGATTGCTTTCGGTTCCACGCCGTCGGCTACCCCCGTCGAAAGCTATGCTGAACCCCAGCCCGGTCAGGTGATCTGTTCCGTTTGTGGCCGCTCTTTTCATGAAGAGGACGTCATCCGGTACGAAGGTGCGCTCGTCTGCGGAGAGTGCAAACCCGTCTTCTTCCAAAACTTGAAAGAGGGCAACCTCCTATCCACGGGCATGAATTATGCCGGCTTCTGGATCCGGTTCGGCGCGAAGATCATCGATTTCATTCTGGTCGGGTCCGTGAACATGGTCATAGGATTTGTGTTTGGTCTGCTGATCGCGATGCTTGCATCCAGTGGATCCGATGCGGGTCAACTCGGGGCAGTGCTGCTCCAGGTTTTTCTCTACCTATTCGGTTTTGCACTTCAACTGGCTTACAACACTTACTTCCTGGGTACGTTTGGGGCTACGCCCGGCAAGATGGTGTGCGGGTTGAAAGTAGTGACCGACGATGGCCGTCCGATTACCTATATGCGCGCCCTTGGCCGCACCGCCGCCGAGTTCATCAGCCAGATATGCTGCTACATTGGGTACATCATCGCCGGCTTCGATGATCAAAAACGGTCGTTGCATGACCATCTTGCCACAACTCGTGTGGTGTACAAATGAGTTCGGCCGCGGCAACACCAAAACGGGTCACATGCCGGGAATGTGGCACCTTGGTTGACCCGCACGACGCAATCACAATCTTTGAATTGAGTGTCTGCGGCAAGTACAAGCCCTTGAAGTTGAATGTCGTCGCGAAGGACGGGCATCGGCTCTCGTTAGTGCAGGCGTTCACAAGGACCTTGGGTGAATTGGCATCGGTTTTGTTGTTTGGCGCCGGTTATGTCGTTGCCCTTCTTACCCAGAACGGCGAGGCTTTGCATGACTTTATGGCGCGATCGCGGGTTGTAACGTTGTGAGTGCTCTCATTCAATATGACGACGTTCTTACCTGTGCCGGGTGCCGGCGTCTTTTGTCCGATGCCATGCTGCAATCAGGTGCCGAGACCCGATGCAGCCATTGCGGCACGGAATCTATTGTTTTGGCGTTTCCCGCGTTAAGCCGTGCTGAACTGAAACCTCAGTTTGGCGAGTCCATTCTGGTAGAAGGCGAGAGCAGTTGTTTCTATCACGCCACCAAGCGGGCCGCTGCCGCCTGCGATCAATGCGGCCGGTTTCTTTGCTCGCTCTGTGATATCGCGATGGATGGCCGGCACATCTGCCCGTCGTGTCTTCAAGCCAATCGGAATGATCCCGCGAAGACTCGCATGGTAACCCGCCATGTGCTCTACGACAACATGGCGATGGACGCCTCGGTCGTTCCGGTGTTACTGTGCTGGCCCGTGTCCTTTATTACCGCTCCGGTTGCCGTGTTCCTGGTCATACGCCATTTCTTCAACACGAAGCGGCCCATTCCCCGCAATTCCTGGCGCGCTTGGGTTGCTCTTCTGTTTAGTGTCGCAACGCTTGGCGTGTGGGTTTATGTGGTCGGTTCAACGTTTCTCACGGGGAGTTTCTAGCTCATGGCGGCGCCCAAACGCGCATATGATCGCCTGCCTGGCCGGTCCCGCCGCATGGCCGCGTTGTGGACGGCGGAGTCCAACCAACTGTATCTCGCGGACGATCACCTTGTGCACGTGTACAAAAGCAACCGGTATCAAGAAACCTACAAGCGTTTTGAATACCGGGACATTCAGGCCATTATTCTCAGAAAGACCGTTGCCGGTACGTACATGAGCGCGACATTCGGCACACTGGCTATTGGCCTGCTGGCACTGGGCGGCCTGCTGGGGGCCGGGCAGAATTGGGAACCCGGCTTCTACGCATTTCTCGTGGGAGCAGGTTTGGTCGCGGCGGTGGCCACCGGCATACACGCGGCGTTTGGTCCAACATGCGTATGCAGTCTGGTAACTCCTGTTCAAATCGAGGACTTGCCCTCGTTGGGCCGCTGGCGTTCGGCGCGGAGCGCCGTGCGGCTCATAAAAGACCGCATACAAGCGGTGCAGGAGGCGGACTCTGAGCCGCACTCCGAAGCATTGCGCCAGCGGGTGTCCACCTGGCTTTCGGAAAAGACACGCAAGCTGCGGCACGAGACGGGGTATTGGCATTTGCTGCTGTACACCTACTCGCTTTTCAATGCGGCTTTGTGTGCGATTCTTGTGGCTTCCACATTTGCCGGTGCGGGCGCGGTGCATGTGCTGGCGATATTCGGCATGATGGTGCTTATTGTCGGTTCGCTTGTGCGCCAATCCAACACGGATCTTCCGCCTGCGCTGCGATCCATGACTTCCCTTTACGCACTTATCATGTCTTTGCTTGTGTTTTTCTCCATATTCTTCAATTTTGTCTTTCTTGCGGAAGACGAATTGCGCAATGACGATGTGGCCATTGGTATGTTCCGCGTGATTAACGCCGCCACTATGGCGGTAAATCTCTTGTTTGCGGTGCCCGGTCTGCTGATACTCCGCAGCCACTGGATTGCAATTGGCCAAGTGCGTGCCGACCGGGAACAACCCGTGCAGGCGGCGGAGAGCGCCTGATGTCGCACCTTCACCAACAACGGTGTTTCAATCACGCGCTGCGCGAAGCCGCTGCGAAATGCAGGGAGTGTGGCCGGTTCTATTGCCGCGAGTGTGTCACCGAACATGAAAACCGGCTCGTATGTTCGGCATGCCTTGCCCGAAGTGTGAGCGCCAAAGTATCCACGAGGCACCGGTTGCGCATTGCGTTGCAGATTATGAACAGCGTGGCCATACTTTTGTTGCTCTGGTTCGGGTTCTTTTTGCTGGGCAACGGACTGCTCCAGGTACCGTCGACGTTTCATGAAACTCTGCTGGAAAGTTGGATTGATGAGGATGCGCCCGAATGAACCCGCGAACCAGGGCCGAACTTGGCGCAATCGACATTGCCGAACAGGCGTTCCACTTGATTCGCAGGGGAGGTGGAAGCGTCATCGCACCGTATGCCATCGGTTCCCTGCCGTTCGCCCTTGCCCTCGTCTATTTCTGCACGGACATGACATTCAACGTATTTGGCGAGGACCGGCTACCGGCATTCGCCCTCGTGCTTGCGGTGCTCTTTGTGTGGATGAAGACGTGGCATACGTTGTACGCCCTTCGCCTGCGCACCCTATTGCTCGATGAACCCGCGCCCCCAATGACGCCGGCGCGCGTCGTCCGTATTTTGTATAAGCAAATGGTTGTGCAAAGCGCCGGCCTCGTTGCGCTCCCGTTGGCCATCATCGCGCTGGTACCCGCGCCGTTCGCGTATGCCTTTTTTCAAAATTTCACTTTCCACGGCGATGCAAGGGAAGAAAGTATCCGAACGGCGGCCTTGCGCTCCGCACGGCATGCCGCGATGTGGACTCGGCAGAATATCGTGATCATGTGGCTACTCAGTCCTTTGCTGTTGCTCATTACTGGAGGTCTTACATTCGTCATGTCCCCGGTGCTCGAAGCGGTGAGCCCAGATTCCAGCGGTGGTGATTTCCTGCGGGGTATTGTTTGGATTGCGAACTTCATCGTGTATCTGCTGTGTATTCCGCTGTGCCCGCTCGGGTCGATTGCAGTATTGAATCTTGGCACGCTTCTGTTCTTTCTGCCGGAACTCGCCAGGATTATCCTCGGCATCGAGTTCATAACCTTCAAGGCGATTGGCGCCTCCGATCAGACATTGCAGATGCTGGTAATCGCGCTCACGTATCTCTGTCTGGATCCTATTGCGAAAGCTGCATATGTCTTGCGCTGCCACTATAGCGAGTCCCTGGAAACAGGCGACGACCTCCGTGCGCAATGGCGAGCGGTTGTTGCCAGGACGGGCCGGACGGCAGCCGCCCTTAGTGTGCTGGCGTGCGCGGCGTGGTGTTCGGAGCCCGCATGGGCCCAGAGCGCCGCACCGGATGTTGCCCAGTCGGTATCCCCGGAAGAGTTGCGCGACCGAATAGAGGATGTCTTGCGCCGGCCTGAGTTCGCCTGGCGGGCTCCTCGCGAAGACAAAGAAAGCATCGAAGACGAAGGTCCGCTGATGTCCTTCCTATCCGGGGTGATGCAGTCCATCGGCCAGGGAATTACATGGATGGGCGAACGCATTGACGGCATTCTCAAATGGCTTTCGGAGAAGTTTCGACGGGATCAGAATTCAGAAGGCGGTGGTTGGTCTGGCTTCAACGTCAATCCACAATATCTTTCCATTGGCCTGCTCCTGATCGGAGGCTTATTGTTGGCCTATCTTCTTTTTCGGGTCTGGCGTTCGCGTCCTCCCACTTTTCGGGAGGCGGAAGATCTTGGACTGCCACAGGTTCCCGATATTGAACTCGAGGATATCGTCGCCACCGATTATCCAGAGGACACCTGGTTATCCATGGCGCGCGATCTGCTTGAGAAAGGCCAATACCGCGCCGCGTTGCGCGCCACGTTTCTGGCGAGCCTTTCCGTGCTTGGCACCCAGGGTTTTGTCCAAATTGCCAAGTTCAAATCGAATCGCGAATATCAGCGCGAGTTGCTGCGGCGGGCCCATGCTGTACCGGAACTGCCGTCCG
>BTWA01000068.1:0-12273 GCA_045863295.1 Candidatus Hydrogenedentota bacterium | reverse complement strand
GCTCCAACCTCAAAACCACCACCACCTTCACCTACAACAACGCCAACGAACTCACGTCCATGACCATGCCCCCCGGCGCTAAAGGTTGCGTATCTCCGTCCAAAAAACTTCTTGACACCCCGCCCCATCCGTGATAGAACCGTACTAGTTACTTGGGTTGAAGTCTTGCACGGATTCGTTTGCGCAACTTGGGCGCTGGCCCACGGAGGCGCAAATGGGGGAAGTCCGGCACAGGTTTAGGTGTCCCATGTTGTACCGGGCGCCAAGTGACGCCCATTAGGGGCTGTATGCGGGGGATGCATCGGTTTCGAGGGTTCTTGCGTGTAGAGTCGGCGATTACATTGCCATCGTTCATTCCAAATTCTGCGGGAGCGGCGGAAGTGCTCGCAGCCTTGCCGGATGCCCCGCAAGAGAGACCCATACTCCCGCTGATGTGGCCGAGAGACGTTTCGGAATCCGAGAGATTCCGACCGCCATTCCGGCAGCCGCAACCCGATCCCGTTGCCTTGTTCGATCCCCTGAATCTGGGAGAAGCCCGGATTCCGTCTATACCGTTCCAGGACACAGTTCTTCCCAAAGGCGCGGAATCGCCCGCCGCTACGATGGCTATGGGTGGCCCTCCTTTTCGATACTACAATTTGCCGCCCTTTACGCCAGCTTCTAAGTAGCTGTTCGAGATTAGACAATGTCTGGTCTGAATGAGTAAACGGAGGGAAGTAGAAGTGTTCCAACCAGCCGGTGCAATTGCAATTATCATCGTCGCGGTGGTGGTGCTATTCGTTGGATTTAAGTATGTGCGTGGAAAATCGGCAGTCCGCGCGGTCGCAATTGTGTTGGCGCTTTCGCTGGTGTCAGGTGTTCTGTCTGCATATATGTATGAGCGATTTACTCAGAATGCGGCGGTAATAATGCGCGAGGTTAAACCGGGTATGTCTGAAGGTGATGTAACCGCATATTTGAAATTAAACCAAAGGCGATTGGGGATATTGGATTGGGATAGGCCAGATCGTGACGATATGTTTGTGTTTTTTGTTGGGGCGCACAGTCCACTGGGATTGTTTTATCAGAAGAATCATATCGTCATCTTGATGAAGAATGATGTCGTATTACGTGTTGGATGGGGATTCAGTTAAACAGATTAAGTACTTACGTAAGCGTCCGCTAAACACCATGGGAAAAATAGGGACATCCATGATAGGTACAAGTCAAGATGCCGAGAGGACGTTCGGCATACTGTACTCGATATCTATGGATACTGACAGACTACGAATCGCAGTGCCCCAATCAATTCCCCCTCATCCCGCAAATGCGCAAACCGCGCAAATCCATCAAATACCCTTGTTTCAATCCGCTAAGGAAATGCAACAAAAGCCCCAAACTATAGGAGCCATCGACACCCTCGTTCCCAGGCGCAAGCCGCTCGGAAACCCACCCCTGAAATGCGGTGCAACGGCGAGTCAACGAGGGACACAGAGGCCGTGCATCCAGTGAGAAGGTATGCGACAGCCCTACCTGCTCTCCACTACCGCCGCGCGTGCCGCCTCTATCCCCCTTGTATCGTCAAAAGAATAAGTGCACACCCCCCGGTACCGATCCGGTGGCATGCATCGCTCTTAAATCGAATCCGGTACTTGGCAGTGCAACAGGCCGGCCTTTAAGTATAGAGCGAACCTACGGTGCGCCGCCTCGCACGACGTGCGCGCCGGGACCGCGGGACGTGATGAAGTTAGGGCGTGGTAAGGCGCATCAATCGCAGCCGTACCTCATCCCGTGTGGCGGCGTTGATTCCGCCGCCCATCACACAAACTCGGCCACTTGCTTGCGCATGCTTTCGATGCCCAGCACGGCGACTTCGTTCGGATCCATTTCCCAATGGGTTCGATTGAACAGCTCGAGCGAGATCGGGCCGGTGTAGCCGATGTCTTTCAGTTGTTGCAGCACGCTTTTCAGCGGTAGGATGCCGTCGCCGGGGAGAATGCGATCCTTGTCGCCCAGTTCAGCGGGGGGGAGGTCGCCAGCAACGTCGTTCCAGTGAAACGTGGAAATAAACCGGCCGTCGAGGTGCCGCACGCCTTCGAATCCGCCGCCGCCCTTGTGCATGTGAAACGTGTCGGCCACGATGGAGGCGTCCGGGTCGTTGGCGTCGATGGCGATGCACGCCGCTTGACCCATCTTGAATACCGTCTTGAACAGGCTGACAAACTCGAACGACGGGAGAATGCCGTAATCATTGCGGCCAATGTTCAGCAGTTCCCGGTACTTCTCCGTGGCCCAGGCCATATCGAACGTGTCGCGGTTGGGAAGGGGGAGCGTGGCCACGTGCTTCGAACCCACCGCCGCGGAGAGTTCCATGCGCTTGCGGGTGGTCGGCATGATCGCGTCATACTCTTCCTGCGTGGGAGGCAGGCAATCCCACAGGCCGATCACGTCAATCACGAACATGCCGTGATCCTTGATGCGCTGGCCGAGGGCCTTAACGTCATTACCCGCCTTCTCATATTCTTCGAGGTCACCGACCCACAGTTCCATCGCGTCGTAGCCGGCCTTGGCGGACGCCTCCACTTTCTGTTCCAGCGTGGCGGGGCGAATCGTGCTGGTGTTCATGCACAGCGGCCAAGGGCTCGTGCCGTTCTGGTACTTGGGTTGCTCAACGGACTGAGCCATTGCCGGCACGGTTGCCGTGGCGCCGGCCGCCAAGGCGCCCGTCTGCAGAAAGTGTCTGCGATTCATGGTTGAGGACATACGCTGAATTCTCCAAGTTATTCCGGATCCGAAATGCGCTCGCCTCTATTGTGCCAAATCCCGGCGGGCAAACGAAAGGACGCCCGCCTCCGTGCGGAAGCGGGCGTCCGGATGGGTGGCCCAATACCGTGGGTTTAAATATCGTAGTACAAGTGGAACTCGTAGGGATGCGGACGCAACGCCACGGGCAGCACTTCCGCCGTGCGCTTGTACTCGATCCACGTTTCCAACACGTCTGCCGTGAACACGTCGCCCTTCAACAGGTAATCGTGATCCTTCTCCAACTCGTTCAGCGCGTCGTGCAAACTGCCGGGCGTCTGAGGAATCTTCGCCTTCTCTTCCGGCGGCAAGTCGTACAGATCTTTGTCCATGGGCAAGCCCGGATCGATCTTGTTCTGTATGCCGTCGAGTCCGGCCATCAACATCGCCGCGAACGCCAGATACGGGTTGCACGAAGGATCCGGCACGCGCAATTCCACGCGCTTGGCCTTCGGGCTCGCCGAATACACCGGAATGCGGCAGCACGCCGACCGGTTCCGGCTGGAATACGCCAGATTCACCGGCGCTTCATACCCGGGCACGAGGCGCTTGTACGAGTTCGTCGTCGGGTTTGTAATGGCCACAAGGCCCGGCGCATGCTTCAGCAGACCGCCGATGTACCACAACGCTTCCTGGCTCAACCCGGCATACTTGTCGCCCGCGAAGGTATTCTTGCCGTCTTTCCAGATACTCATATGGGTGTGCATGCCCGAACCGTTGTCGCCGTACATCGGCTTCGGCATGAACGTCACTGTCTTGCCATTCTTAAATGCCGTGTTCTTGATGATGTACTTGTACATCGTCAGTTGATCGGCCATCATCGTCAGCGCTCCGAAACGCAAATCGATTTCGGCCTGGCCCGCCGTCGCGACCTCGTGGTGGTGGCATTCAATCGGCAAACCGCACTGCAACATGATGTCCACCATCTCCGCGCGCAAATTGTGCTGGGAGTCAGACGGCGGTACCGGGAAATAGCCTTCCTTGTGGCGAAGCTTGTAGCCGAGGTTCGGGCCCTCGTCGCGCCCGCTGTTCCAGATGGCCTCGACGCTGTCGATGCTGTAGGCCTGCGTGCTCGAATTGGATACATAGCGGACGTCGTCGAAAATGAAAAACTCGGCTTCCGGGCCGTAAAACGCCGTATCGCCCAGACCCGTCGAAATGAGGTAGTTCTCCGCTTTTTGCGCAATGCAACGCGGGCAGCGCGAATAGCGCTCTTTCGTAATCGGGTCCAAAATGTTGCTGTACAAGATTACGGTCTTGAGCGTCGAAAATGGATCGATGGTCGCCGTCTTCGGATCGGGCATGACCAACATGTCGCTCTCGTGAATCGATTTCCAACCGCGGATACTCGATCCGTCGAAGCCCAGTCCTTCCTCAAACGTGCTCTCGCTCAATTCCGATGCCGGAATGCTGAAATGCTGCATCAAGCCGGGGAAGTCCATGAAGCGTATATCAACGAACTTCACTTCCTCCTTCTTGATCAGATCCAGCACGTCCTTTGGTGTGAAATCCTTATGCATGGCTCTCTCCATTGCGGGTTCGAAAACCCTTCCGTCTCAATCGCGCAAAGCCCAGCCATCGCCCGGATGGCATTGACTCCCGATTCCGCTGTCTCCCATCCGACACGCTTATCCCAAGGCCGTGTCGCCGGTCTCGCCGGTCCGGATGCGGACCGCTTCTTCCATCGGCGAGACAAAAATCTTGCCGTCGCCAATGCGGCCGGTCGACGCCGCCTTCACGATGGCTTCCACCACCGGCTCCAGCTTGTCGTCCGTTACCACGATTTCCAATTTGACCTTGGGAAGAAACTCCACGACATATTCCGCGCCGCGGTACAGTTCCTTGTGGCCCTTCTGACGGCCGAACCCTTTGACTTCGGTAACCGTCAACCCCTGGATGCCTACCGCCGCCAAGGCCTCTTTTACCTCTTCAAGCTTGAAGGGTTTGATGATCGCCTCCACTTTCTTCACGGGCGTTCGATCTCCTTCCAGTCATGGCCTTGCGGCCCCGCCGATTGCACAAACCGCGAGTTCAGATCCCAATCCTTGATTCGCCAAGAAATGAAACGTCCCGCAGCCTTTTGACAGCATTTCTCGTGCCCAAAAAGTAATCTAGTGACAAAAGCAAAGAAGTTTAACAGTAAACGCGCTAATTGACCCAAGTTGGCTGTCCTATCCGTTCCAAGGGGAAGATTTGCAACCCACATACCCTACGATTCGGTAGGTTCGCTCCAGTCCAGCCTACAATTCGGTATGCGCCCAATCGCACCGGCCGCAGCCGCCCTCCGGTCGTGCTTACCCAAAAGTGTACGCCGAAGCCATCCCGGACTCAATCAAAAAACACGAAGAATTTCATTACTTCGCTGGAGCCAGTTCCTCGGAATCCACGATGTTTACGTCGGCGCGGCGTTCAGATTCCACGGGCACAACGCTTTGCTCGTCCCAGGGCACCGAACCTGCGTCGCGCGTAAAGACCCTTCGGTAACGCAGCAGCCAACCCGTCCAAAGTGCCCAGGTCAACACCAGGCCAACGGCAATCCCGATTGCCGCCGTGCCGTCGCCAACAAAGAGCAGGGCGTAGTACCCCGCCATGGCCAAGGCCACCGGCACGCGAACAAGTTCGAACCGAAATGCCCACCGCTTCGACTCCAACAGTCCTCCCGCGACGGTGAGAGACAACACCAGCAAGGCGCCAATCGCCGTTTTTTCCGGCAGCGCCATATCGCGTTCGGAGGCCAAAAATAACGTGCCGGCCAGGAGCGAAGGAACAAACTGCGATAGCACATACAGGCTCACACCGAGAGGCACGCGGGCGTCGTATTTCTCGTAGAACGCCTTGGTCAAATAGGCTGGCGTGTGTTTTTTCATGCCCTCGGGTCGCCATGCGGGCTTCATGAACCATATCAACGCTTTGTCACGCCACCTCGGCGCCTGCGCCGCCAGCCGGCCGAGGTCGATCCAATAGTGAATTTGGCCCCACACGGGGTTCCAACTGCGCAGCGGCGTGGCAGTGCCATACAGCGGTTCTTCCTCCTCTTCCTGGAATGAGCCGAACAGCCGGTCCCAAATGATGAGAATGCCGCCGTGATTCTTGTCGATGTACTTTGGATTCTTTCCGTGGTGCACCCGGTGGTGGGAGGGAGTGTTCAGGAACCACTCCAACGGGCCAAGTTTTCCGACAGTGCGGGTGTGTATCCAGAATTGGTACAACGTATCGATTTGCGCCATCAGCAAAAAAAGCCATGGGCTGAAACCAGTCCATGCAAGCGGCAAGTAGAATATCCAAAAGAAACAGCCTTGAAAGACGCCCTGCCGCAAGGCAACGCTCAAGTTATACTCCTCGCTTTGATGGTGGGGAATGTGCGATCCCCAGATCACGTTTATTTCATGGCTCGCCCTGTGTGCCCAGTAATACATGAGATCATAAAAAAGCAGGCAGGCGGCGCCGGCAACAATGGATTGATCGGGAATATCGAACAAGCGATGGTTTTCGTAGATATACAAATAGCCGACAAACACAATCGATTTGAGAAACGCACCGCCAATCTGATCTACGGTGCCCATGCTCAAATCGTTGATGGTGTCATTGAAACGGTAATATTGGCGTTTCGCGATCCAACAGACGATCAACTCCACGCCGATCAACAAAAAAAAGACCGGTATCGCGTAAATGATCAGATTGACAACCATGCCCGTTTGTCCTCGGGTTGCGTCGACCACTTTGTAGGAATCAACCTACCACTCCGTGCGTCTTCTAAGGCTTGGCGTTTCGAATGGTTCTAGTTTTACCAGATTCTCGCAGCTTTTTCATCCATTGCACAACGCTAACAATCGCCGTGCGTGCAAGAAGAACCCCACGTAAAGCGCCGGTTCGCAAGATGGGTTACCTAGCGGCCTACCCTCCTGTAAGAGATAATACCTGTTGATCAATGGGCACTGAGTTGCTATCATGAAATGGTAGATGGGTTAGTCCGGTTGGGTTTGAAGGATCCTCCCGGGCAAGTTAGGAATGTTGCTTCACACACTAGGCACCTTCTGTAATCACACCAGCCATTGGGTCCCGCATATTCGGAAGTACTCTCACCTGCGCGTCCTGTTCAGTCTGGTCCATTTCAGAAACCGTTTTGTGTTTGTGGCAACTCCGGGAAAGGAAACGCAATGAATATCTTTGTGGGGAATCTTCCGTTTCGTGCCGCCGAATCGGAACTGCAGGCGGCCTTCGAACAGTTTGGCGCCGTATCGTCCGCGCGGATCATCACGGATCGCGAAACCGGCCGTTCGCGCGGTTTTGGGTTCGTCGAAATGCCGAATGACAGTGAGGCGAATGCGGCAATTAAGGCGCTTGACGGAAGCGATTTTGGCGATCGTCAAATGCGTGTGAATGAAGCGCAGCCCCGCCAGGGCGGCGGCGGCGGCGGCCGTTCGGGTGGATCGCGTTCCGGTTCATACAGCCGGTACAACGACTAACCTCCCGCACTGTTCATTTAATTAATCGTTCACGCCGTACTGCGTGATTGAGTCTCACCGCATCCAGGATCCGGTGAGACTTTTGCTTTGTATTTTTCAAACGAAGGGCTAGGACGCAAGGCTTTCGTCAATAACGTTCCAAAGTTCTCGCAGGCCTTCTTTGTTGAGCGCCGAGAAGGGAACAATGACCGCGTCTTCGTCGAGTTCCAATTGCTTGCGTAGAGTGTCCAGCGCTTCTCTCTTTGCCGATGCACCGAGCTTGTCGGACTTGGTGGCGACAATGAGCGTGGGGCGTTGGCATTGCGCGAGCAGATCGAGCAATTCAAAATCATTACGCGTGGGACGGTGCCGGATATCCATCAGGTGGCACACAAGGCGAAGTGTCTGGCGTTGCTGCAGGTATTGTGTAATGGCCACGCCCCACGT
Organism: Candidatus Hydrogenedentota bacterium; assembly: GCA_045863295.1. Lineage (GTDB taxonomy): Bacteria > Hydrogenedentota > Hydrogenedentia > Hydrogenedentales > SLHB01 > BTWA01. Next base: position 4,600 of record BTWA01000068.1, on the reverse strand, counting down.
TTCTTTCAACGCAGGCGACACCTTGGCGTATCCGTAGCCGGGCAGATCGACAAAGAACACTTTGTCATTGACGTTAAAGAAATTGACGGTCTGGGTCTTGCCAGGTTCTTTGCTGGTCTTGGCCAATCCCTTTTTGTTCAAGAGCACGTTCAGAAGTGTGGACTTCCCTGCATTCGATCGGCCTGCGAATGCGATTTCAGGCCAGCCGGGCTTGGGGTAATCCCTGGGTTCCAACGCGCTCTTGACAAACGCGGCCTCTCGAATCTTCATCGCTTGCCGCCGCGCGCCCGCCTTTTCACGGATCGCGTTTTGCCTTTGGCCTTTGCCGATTTTGCCTTGCTGGCCATGCGCGGTCGCGTATCGAATGCGATTCGAAGCGCTTCCATAACCTCGGTAACGGGCACGATGCGGATGTCGTCCAGCACTTCCTTGGGGACATCGCGCAAGTCTTTTTCATTTTCTTTGGGCAGGATTACTGTTTTTATGCCCGCGCGGTGGGCCGCGAGGATCTTTTCCTTGACGCCTCCGACCGGCAACACGCGGCCGCGCAACGTAATCTCGCCGGTCATGGCCAGCATTCCCTGAGGCGGGCGGTTGGTTAATGCCGACATGAGCGATGTGGTAAGGGCCACGCCCGCCGAAGGTCCGTCCTTGGGAATGGCGCCTTCCGGCACATGGATGTGCAGATCCATGACGTTGTGGAAGTTTTGGGGCACTCCCAGAGCCTTGGCATTGGAACGCAGGAAGGTGTAGGCGGCCTGTGCCGATTCCTTCATCACGTCGCCGAGCTGTCCGGTCAGCGTGATGTTTCCTTTGCCTCGGGTAGTGGTGGATTCAATGCTGAGAATCTCACCGCCCGCCCAGGTCCATGCCAGGCCGATGGCCAGCCCTGCTTGCGGTTTGGCCTCGGCGCGAATGTCGGGATATTCTTCCGGTCCCAGCAGCGCAATCACCCGATCGCGATCGATTTTGACCGCTTTTTTGTGCCCTTCAGCCACCTTCTTATGGGCGACTTTCCGGCAGACCTTGGCAATTTGCCGTTCCAGTTCGCGCACTCCGGCTTCGCGTGTGTACCGTTGTATCAGAAGTTGCACGCCGTCCGGCAGGAACGAGACTTCATTCGGCTTTAGACCGTTTTCCTTGACTTGTTTCGGCACAAGGAATGATTCGGCGATTTTTGCCTTTTCATAGCTGGTGTACCCGCTCAAACGAACCGTTTCGAGCCGGTCGAGCAACGGGTCAGGAATGTCGTATTCCGTATTGGCCGTGGTAATGAAGAACACTTCGCTCAAATCGAAATCGACCTCAAGGTAGTGATCGCTGAAGGTCGTATTCTGCTCAGGGTCGAGCACTTCGAGCAGCGCCGACGATGGATCGCCGCGAAAGTCCATGGTCATTTTATCGATTTCGTCGAGCATGAACACGGGATTCTTTACACCGACCTTGCGAAAACTCTGGATGACGCGTCCGGGCAGGGCGCCAATATACGTGCGCCGGTGGCCGCGAATTTCCGCTTCATCCCGCACGCCACCCAACGACACACGGACAAACTGCCGGCCCATGGCGCGCGCGATGGATCGTCCCAACGAGGTTTTGCCGACGCCTGGAGGCCCAACGAGACAGAGGATGGGGCCTTTGGCCGACTTGCTTAATTTGCGAACCGCCATGTATTCGAGAATGCGTTCTTTCACCTTGGGCAAGCCGTAGTGGTCTTCATCGAGCGCTTTGCGGACTTCGTCCAACACCAGATGGTCCTTGGAGCGCTTATTCCAGGGCATGTCGACGAGCCATTCCAGATAGGTGCGAATCACCGCACCTTCCGGGCTCATACCGGGCATCTTCTCGAATCGCGCCAGTTCCCTCATGGCCTTTTCATTCACGTCTTTGGGCATCTTGGCCTTGGCGATCATCTCGCGCAATTCCGTCACTTCGTCCGAGGCGTAGTCGCGGTTTCCCAGTTCCTGGTGAATGGCCTTGAGTTGCTCATGCAGGTAATATTCGCGTTGGCTGCGATCCATTTGATCGCGGATGCGCTCGCGCACCCGGTGTTCAATTTCAAGCAGATCGGTTTCGCGCATAAGCAAGGAGGAAAGCCGCTCGAGCCGCGCCTTGATATCGAGTGTTTCCAATAATTCCTGGCGCTCTTCGACCTTTAGCGGCATATAGGCCGCGACCAGATCCGCCATGGCATCCGGCGATTCCACGCCGCGCAGCGAGGCAATGACTTCCGGCGAAATGCGTCCGCTCTGGCGCACGTATTGTTCGAACTGATCGAGCGAGGCCCGCATCAGAGCGCTGCATTCGCCATCGGGGGGACCATCGCTTTCAAAACCCACCCGTTCCACAGTCGCCAGTGCCACGCCACTTTCCGTTTTGATCCGCGATACGCGGCCACGGCCCATGCCTTCGACCACGACTTTCATTGTTCCATCGGGCATGCGAAGGGTCTGCAGGATATTCGCGGCCACGCCAATTGAGTACAAATCGTCCAGGGCCGGCGTTTCCACCTTGTTATCGCGCTGGGTGCAGAGAAAGAGCGGCCGCCCCGAGGCCAGACTTTCCTCCACCGAGGTGAGCGAGGCCGGCCGACCGACGAGAAGCGGCACAACCATGCGGGGAAACACGACCACGTCTTTCAGCGGCAAGAGGGGCAGTTTGTCCGTCGCGTTATTTGCGCGTGATCTGGATGCCATGAAGGTTCCTTACATTTACGGAAGTTGCTTGCAGGCCGGCGCTTCAAGTGCAAAATCGGCCTGACGCGGTTACGCTACCAGCGATCTCACGGGGATGCAACATCACGTCAAACAAAAAAGGCTTACACATTCGGTGTAAGCCTTTCAGCCATTGTGTCATATGGTGCCGGGGAAGGGAATCGAACCCCCACTCCCTCGCGGGAACCGGATTTTGAGTCCGGCGCGTCTGCCAGTTTCGCCACCCCGGCGCGAAGTGAAGAGTATAGCGAATAAAGGACTCACAAGTAAAACTCGTGACGCCAAGAGGTCGGTCGTAATACTGCATCCCCCATGTACGGCCTCTTGTTGACCACACACAAGAGGCGACTACCCGCGCAGTACCGGCGCAGGTCGTGTATGTAATGCCCAGACCCCGATGCGGCGGCGTGGGATAGTCGACCCAAACGTGACCCACGGATCAAAACGGCTAGAGATGGGCGGGTGCTGCCTTCAAAACCCTCGGCCGCTGTGTGTTATGGCTTTAACCCGAGAGGGTATTGTATGCGTGCTTGATTTTCACAAAAAGGGGGCATTTCATGTTCATATGTGATCTGGTCAGCGCAATCTACAGTTTCTTTGGAACAATCGGATTGTATTCCGTACCCTTTATCGGCTCGCCAATTCAAAATGGATTCTCGTTCTTTATTGACTTAATCGGCTGCCACTAGTTCGTAGCGGCATCAAAACCGGTCATACATCCAAACGTATGGAAAGCGCTTGGGAAAGATGGCCGTGAGGAAGGCGCGGGTGTCGGGTGTGATAATGGTGCGTTTGGTCAGCAGGATGTCGGCCGCCTCGCGATAGCCCGTGACCAGATGCATGAGGTCAGTGCGGGTAAGGCTGAGTTTGCCCGGTCCGTTTGCGGGGGCCACGTCGACTACTCCTTTGTTTGCGCGCAAGCGATAGGGCACTCCGTCGGCCACCAAAGTGCATTCCGCGCGCAGGTCGGTTAGTTGTTTGCGGACCAGTCTTGCTTCCCATTCCGGGATCATGCACTCCAGGGTTTCGCCGAGGTCGATGAATCGCATCATGCCACCGGCATCTCGCATGTACCGCGTTTCGTGGACGCTGGCGAACTGTTGCATATACCTTGCCAGGGGGCACGTGGGCGGCACGTGAAACCGGACACGCGGCAAGGATGCTTGATCGGCCAACGAGGCCGCCGCGCCCACGACGGCGGCGCAGACTCCTGCATCTTCAACGCCGGATTCCCACACATGCAGCGCGTCTTTCTCCCGTGCGGCAAACAGGTACGCAGGCATCCGGCCCTGGCTGTCTTTGAGGACGTACCAGTAGTCTTCCCCGTACCGGCACCATTTGTTCTTGATGTGGGCGGAACTTCTCAGGATAGAGCAACTCGTCTTCTCGTCGTTGGCCTCGTGCATGGACTGAATGGTGGGGACATCACCGGGTTTGGCGGGAACCAATCTGAAAGGATTGTCAAAAGTGAGGCCTTCCATGGTGTCGACCGTGACCGTGTGATCGGCAAGTGTCGTTCCGTATCCGAACCGGTGGTAGAAATTGGGGATGCCAAACAACATGGAGACGTGGTAGCCGTTGTCCTGCATGTAGCGCAGGGTGTCCTCGATCAGAAGACTGCAGACACCCTTCTGGCGGAACTCCGGGGCCGTCGCCACCCAGCCGAGCCCGCCCATTTTCAGCCGGGCTTCGCCAATGCGAATGGTGTCCGTGGTAAGGCGGAGCACGCCCAGTACGTGATGGTCTTGGGAGGCGATCCGGGTATGTTCGTGCCGGTAGCCGGGGTATCGCGTGGCCGAGGTTTGCAGCCAGCGATGGGCAGGCGAACTCTCATGGCTGTATACCCGAATGATTAATTCCGTGGCCCTATGGAGGTCGTCGGTCGAATC
>BTWA01000067.1:0-12966 GCA_045863295.1 Candidatus Hydrogenedentota bacterium | reverse complement strand
CGGTGGCCGTCGTGCCTGTGTTGCGCCACGTGGCCTCGGCGTCGAGCTTCCATTGGGCGCCGGCGGTCACCGCTTCCGCGGGCGTGATGTTCACGATGATGCTGCCGGTGTGCTGCACGTAGTTGCCTGTCACCGGTTCGTCTTCGCCGGAGGTAACCGTGACGTTCTGATCATCAGGCGTGGTCCAGTCCGTCACCGGCTTGAACTGCACGGTGTGGCTGCCCGGGGCGAGGTTGTTCACGGTAGCCCCGCTGTTTTGCCACGCCCCGCCGTCCACGCGCCACTGCGCGCCCGCCGTGATGGCGCCCGCTGGCTCGATGGTGGTCGTAATGGACCCTTTCTCAACGTACGCCCCGGCTTCGTTGGTGGTCGCGTCTTTCGCGATGATCACATTCAACGCGGCGGGTTCCTCCCAATGGTCCACGGCGCGGAACGTCACGACGTGGCTGCCGGTGGAGAGGCCGTTCACCGTATCGCCTGTTTCGTTCCAATCGCCGCCGTCCACTTGCCAACCGGCGCCGGCCGTCACGGCTTCCGGCGGAGACAGGGTGACGGACAATGAGCCCGTGTCGCGGGTGTAAGTGCCGGTTTCTGTAGTCGTCGTGTCTTTCGTAATCATTGTGTTGATGTTGCCGGGTTTCGCCCAGCCCGCGATCGTCGTGAACGAGATCGTGTGCGCCCCCACAGGCAGCCCGGTTACGGTCGCGCCGCTGTTTTGCAGCGGACCACCGTCCACCTGCCACTGGGCACCTTCGGTTACGGCTTCAGCGGGGAGGATGGTAACCGATAGCGAGCCGGTCTGCTGTACGTACGTGCCGCTGTCTGAGGTGGTCTGATCCTTGGTAATGGTCGCCGAGATATCGGACGGCGTGTCCCATCCCGCGACATTCTTAAACGTCACCGTGTGGCTGCCGACGGTGAGACCGCTCACGGTCGCTCCGCTGTTTTGCCAAGCACCGCCGTCCACCGCCCATTGCGCGCCTGCCGTGACTGCGCCGGCAGGGTTAATCGTGATGGAAATCGATCCCGTGTGTTGCACATACGTGCCGGATTCATTCGTGGTCGCGCCTTCACTGATAGTCACGGTCTTATTCGCGGGCGCATCCCAGTTGGCGATGGCGTCGAACGAAACGGTATGGTCGCCAATGGGCAGGCCGCTCACGGTTGCGCCGCTGTTTTGCGGGGCACCGCCGTCCACGCGCCATTTCGCCCCTGCCGTTACCGCGCCCGCAGGGGAGAGGGTCACACTCAGAGAGCCTACCTTCAGGGTGTAAGCGCCACTTTCTTGCGTGGTCTGATCGGAGACGATAATCGTTGTGATATTGGAGGGCGAGTTCCAGCCCGCGACGGTGTTGAAAGACACGGTGTGTGCGCCGGGCGCGAGGTTGGTGACCGTTGCTCCGCTATTCTGCCATGCGCCGCCGTCCACACGCCATTGCGCTCCGGCCGTTACCGCGCCGGAGGGAGTAATGGACACTTGCAGCGAACCGGTCTTGACGTAGGTGCCGGTGACGGATGTTGTGTTGCCCGCCGTCACGTTCACGTTTTCCGATGCGGGTGTTATCCAACCGGCAGTGTCTTTATAGACGACGGTATACTGACCATTGCTCAATCCACTTGCGATATCGCCGCTATTCCGCCAACTGCCTTCTCCCGATAACTTCCATTGTGCCCCTGCAGTGAGCGCGGCGGCGGGAAGAAGCGTGGTCTGAACACGGCCCAACATCTGCATGGAGATGTTGGGAGTTGCGGTTGATCCACTGAATACGGTCACGCCGACAGGGGACGAATTTGTGTATCCCGTTGCCGTCGCGCTGATGGAATACTGACCGGCTTCCAGACCCGCAAGGTTTACCTGACCGGAAGCGTTGGCCAGCAGTTGGTACGTCCAGAAGGGTGTCGTTTGATTCACGGTTACATTCGCACCGGGGACCGCCTGCGATAAAGTGTCGAGTACGGTAATCAGCATCGAGCCGGGCACAGCCGGCCCCACTTCCTTCCAAACCCGAAGTTCGTACTCGGTGCCTTCTCCAAATCCCGGCCCGCTGCCGGACGAAGAATAATACACGCGGGCATAGAAAAGGCCTGTGTGTCCTGCCGTGAACACAAACCGGGTCGACACATCGCCCAGGCCGCGATCATCCGCCGAACCCACCAACGTCGTGCCATCGTCCTCGAACACCTGAATGGCAGTATCGTTTTGGATGCCAAGCCGGTTTGTTTCCACGGTAAACGTTTCGCCGGACACCGCCGGGAACACAACCCAGTCTTCGTCGCCAGCCTCGTGGAATGTGTGTGCCTGATCGGGAAACGCATTGACCCCGACCCACGCTGCCTCGGATGCAAAATCGTCGGATTCAAACGCATCCGGATTGATTCCCGACGGATTTGTTTTGGTTATTGTGCCGTCCGCGGGATCGGAAGCTATGCCTCGAATATCGACGGCGATTACGGATATGGCGTATATACCGAATGGATCCATGCCGGTTAACTCAGCCTGGTAAGTACCAAAGCCGTCGTCTACCAGTTCCAATTCCACAGGTGCACGGCCATCGGGAAAGTCGACGATTGCCACGACCTTGTCCAGTGCCAGTAGGGATGAGATTCCCCACGCCTCGATGGTCGCCGTGGTGTCTGTATCGGCGATCGTCATTGGCCAGTTTGTTCCGCCGACAATCGGCTCGTCGCTTGCGAGGGCTATTCCAGTGCCCAGGGAGTAGTCGAACGCGCGGGCGCCGTCCGTTTTCGTATCGTAGTAGCCGTCAAAATTGTCGTCCAGTTGTGCCTGCTGTCCCGAGGCAAAATTCATAACCGATGCCGCGTTTGTGAAGGCGTCTCCCAGTGTCGCGCCAAGCGTCACCTCAATCCAAAAATGCAGTGAAAAGCTGGCGCCATCCTCAAACAGGGCTTCTTGCCCCGCGCCGGAACTGGCGGCGAGGAATCGCTCGGAGTCCGCCAGCGTGCCCAACATGCTCCCTGAACCCGACGCATCGCAGACGACCGTGACTATACCTGGAATTGACGACTGTGCCGTATCCAGCCAGGCATCCAGATCTTGCCAGGCAAGAAACTCCGACGGTGTAACTTGCAGGCCGCCCAACACGCCGGGCGCGGCGATGATCACAGTTAAGTCGCGCGTGTTGGTCGCGCCCCATCCGGTAATCGCCGATTGCAGGTTTGCCAACGAAGTGTCGGCATCCTTACCGGGATCACTATCCCCTGCGGGGGCAAGGTAGTGGATGTCGCTATCGGAATAGGCCTGAATCTTCAGAGCGGAATACGCCCACTGCGCGGCATCGTTCAAAGCCTGCTCCGTAGCGCCCTGTGGACGCACGATAATGGCCTTGCGCGTGGGAGGCGTTCCGACCGTCAGGGTCGTGTGAACGGGTCCGTTGATTTGACCGATGCTGTCCATGGCAAACACGTCGATACTGTAGACCCCGGCTGTAACGAAGTCTTCGTATGTGCCTTCATAACGGTCGCCGCCTGCCGGAAGCAGATCGACACGCGCACGATCGATCACGGCCATGGTGGAATAGGCGGACTGATACGACGGCGGCGTGATTACAGCCCACACGCTCGCGATACCATCCGCATCGGTTACATCATCGACCCAAATCAATTTGTCGTTGACACCGGAGATCGGTTCATCCGGCATCAGATTTGTAATGGAAGGCTGTATCAAACCCATGGAATTGCCGGCTCCGAGAAAGACGGTGTCCGCTGCCGTGAAGTCGCCGGATTCGTTGGCTGTTCCGTTGCCATCGGAAAACAACAGCGGCGTCTGCAAACTCCAAGCGAGGCTGCCTTGTGCTTGGGCGAATGCATCGCCCACGGATACCCCATTGAGGATTCCAACCCAGAATGGATTGGAGAACGACATACTGCCTCCAAGCACGAAATTCGCTTCTTCGCCCTGACTCGCGCTGAATGCAAGTGTCCGCCGGCTGGCATAGGTTGGATTGTTCAGACTTGCCTGAAAGGAACCGGATTCGCACGCGTCATATACGAACGTCAAATGGCCGGGAATACCGTCATGAAACGTGTCCACCCATGCACCAAGGTCAGACGCTTGCAGAATATCCCCATCTTCATTCATCCGGAAATTGCCGTTGCCGCCATGATCGACCAGATAGATCACGGCATTTTTTATGGGTAATCCGTTGACCGGCTGAAGTGCTTCGTAGGTGAGCACATACTCCAGACCGCCGGAATAAGAGATCATGTCTCCTTCAAAATCCGGGTCATTGTCCAGATTCAGATTGGTGCCGCCCAACACGATTATCTGTTCGTCGCTGAATCCTTGTTGTTGTAAGGCCACGTACGCGAGTGTCGCCGATTTCAACGTGGCGGGCCACAAGGTATTATCCGGATAGGATCCGCCGCCGATGACAAATACGGCGCGATCGGCGGTTGTGGGAGCGGTGATCGGTTTGTACTTTTGCACCCGATTGTTGCCGGTGTCTACGGCGAATACCGCATGGCTGGCGTCAACCGCGATTCCGTAGCCGTCCTGCGAAAACTCGCCTGGGCCATACCCCTGCTCGCCAAACTCCTCAATAAAATCTCCGTCCGACTCGAATATCTGCACCATTGAGTTCTGGCTGTCGAATACATACACATTGCCGTTGGAGCCGACCGCTATCCCGTCGGGTGTATTGAAGAGGCCGCTTCCAAAACCGAAGCCGCCCCATTTGCGAATGAAAACACCATCCGAGTCAAACTGTTTGATTTCATTGTTGCCACTGTCTGCGACATACACGGATCCATCGCCTGCCACGGCAAGGGCCGTGGGAAACCGGAACTGTGAGTTGCCCGTGCCAAACGATCCCCACTTTGTGACAAAGTCACCGTCGTCATCAAATTTCTGCACGCGATGGTTGCTATTTTCAATGGTATATACGAGACCGCTGCCGGACACGCCGATGCCACGCAATCCATTGAATTGGCCGTCGCCGCTTCCACCGCTGCCCCATTTCGTAATGAAGACACCATCTTCGTCAAATACCTGCACCCGGTCATTGGCGTCTTCCGCGACATACACCGATCCCGTCGGTCCAACGTCAATGCCGCTCGGATCGCCCAATTGGCCGTCGCCTGTGCCGGGAGTGCCCCACTTCAGCTCGAACTGACCAGAGCTGTCGAATTTCTGCACTTGGTTGCCGCCGCGCTCGACGACGTAAAACGATCCGTCGCCGGCGACCGCCACATCCCGGGGATCATTGAAACCATCCGAACCGCTCGCGTAGGTGCCAAATTGCAGCAGAAACGTGCCGCTGGACGTGAACTTCTGGATGCGATTCTGCGTTTGATCCGCGACATAAACCGATCCGCCATCAACTACGGCGACGGCGACAGGAAACGAAAACTCGCCTTCGTCAATGCCCGAACTGCCCCACTTCCCAAGAAAGGTGCCGTTCTCGTCGAAATACTGGACACGATTGTTTGAGGTTTGGCTGACATAAATGGTCCCATCGCCGGATTGTGTGATGCCGTACGGATCTTGAAATTGGCCGTCGCCAGCGCCACTAGTCCCCCAAGTCTGTAGAAACGTTCCGTCGCTCGAAAATCGTTGGATACGATTGTTACCGGTATCGGCGACCAGTATGGACCCATCGTTGGCTACGCAAATGCCAGCCGGATACGAAAACTGGCCGGTGCTGCTCCCGAAAGACCCCCATTGAGTAATGTAGTTGCCTTCATCATCGTACACTTGGACACGGTGATTGCCTTTATCGGTTATATACAGTAGCCCGCCCGGACCCGCCGCAATGTACAATGCCTCGTCGAATTGTCCTGGACCGGCGCCGTTGCCGCCGCCAAATTCGTCCAAGAAGATGCCGGTAGAAGTATATTTTTGAATAGTACCGTAGACGCCTTCCGTGACAAAGATGGACCCGTCCGGACCCACGGCAACACCGGATAGTGTATTGAACTTGCCGGGGCCGGACCCGCTGCTGCCCCAAGTAAAAAGTATGCGGCCATCCTCGTCCGTTTTGACGATCCGGGCATTCAAGTAATCCGCGATGACGATGTTGCCTTCGCGATCAATTTCGATGTCTTTGGGTGCGCTGAGGATGGGAGTTTGCGCAATTTGCAGCGGCCACATCCGTTCGAATTGGTAGTCCCCAAATGCCATGGGGAAGGACATTCCCACGCCGATGAAAAGTGCAATCAGGGCAGTCTGCCGTCCGTATCGTGGCCATAGACCCAAAAGCCCTGCAGCCCGCAAAAGTCCGAACTCCATCTTGCCTCCACATGAAACAGCAAACCCGGCGACACCAGCACGCAGAGCCCCCGCACGGCAGGCAGTAAAAAGAAATGGCATTCCCGGAGTTGGCCACGACGAGACCAAAGGACCATCCCAAACCTACCTTGCAGGAATCCCCAAGCACAACAATGCATTACAATTATACAAGTAAAACCGCGCAAAATGCCAATTACAATCGTAATACTCAATAATCTCCAACGGGACTTTCCCCAAAAGTCCGGGCTGCAACCCTTGAACAGGTGATTTCTTTGATTTTCTCAGCCGGTATGACCGCATCCGATGGAAGCAATGGCCTATACGGGAATCAACGAATCGAACGTGGGAACACTCCATTGCCGTGCGTGTCCACTGCGGGGCCGTTCAACACCGTGCACGACCGATTCGGGGGATTACCATTATTGTATTCTTGCGCATTTGCCAAAATGTGCTCAGCTCCATGTATAATCTTGTCCAAGCGTCTTGGGGTTCTTGCCATCGGTCCTTTCCAGTTTCGGTTTGCATTGGGAATGACCGGCAAGTTGGCATAGCGGAAATTTGGGTTAGTTTTTCGGGCGAAGTCTTTGCCCCAGTGAAGGCGCTTATCCTCGTGCTTCGGAATGGCACATCAAAGCTGTTGACCGCGCTTCTCATTTCTTTCGGATGGGCCGTCTTTTCTTCTTCCGCCGATACATTGACATGGAACTTCGATGCTGACGCCGAAGGTTGGGGCAGTGTCCTCAGCAACGTGAATTACAACTGGGACAATGGGCAGTTGGTATTTCAGCCAACAGTCACATTTCCCCCGCCATACATCGGTACAACCATCGGCACGGCACTGGATATATCTTCCGTTTCCCATTTCTGCTCGAAAATCACCGTAGTTCCCGGCGCATCGGCGACGCCGGGCCAAGTAGAGTGCGCCGTATACATTTTTTCGGAGAGCGGGTTCTCGGGATATACATTCCATTTGACGCACGGCGCCAACGAAATAATCGTTCCTATTACACAGACTCCCGTCGTTGGCACACCGCCGTCAGGCCTTATCAATTCCATCCGGCTAGATATACCTCTCGAAGGCGATCATACCACGTCCAGTTTCGAGATGGATTGGGCCACCCTTACCGATTCACCCACCTCGTTTGTTCAATATTCGCAGTCCAAATCATGGACGTTTGACTCGGATATTGAAGGTTGGGGCGACACATTCAACGGCTATTCGTTCTTTTGGGACAACGGCAGTCTGGTACTTCAGCCTACGACGTCCTTGGATCCCTATATCGGGGCGCTGATTTCACCGCCCATGCTCGTCCATCCGCAAACCCACGTCTGCGCCAAAATAAACGTCTCGCGTCCTGTACCCGATCCCGGGAATCCAATCGTAAGCGCCGTGTATGTAGAGTCGTCCGCAGGGTACTGCCGGTACCTGGTGCAGCTCCACGACGGCATGAACGTGATTGCTGTGCCCGTCTCGAAGACTACCGATGGCGGTCCTCAACCGATTGGGCAGTTGAAAGTCGCCCGCCTCGATTTAGCCGAAGATAACAGCGACCAGACAGGCACGATTTTTGAAGTCGACTGGGTATCGGTTACCAACGATCCATCGGCAATCCCGGAACCCCTGGATGATGCCGCGAACGGTATATGGTATGTCGACAGAGACAATGTCTCCGGCACCGAAGACGGTTTGACATGGGGCACTGCCTTTGCCACCGTTCAAGCGGCGATAGACGCTGCGTCTTCGGGCGGGGGAGGACAAGTGTGGATTGCCGAAGGGGTATACAACGAGAACCGGACGTCCGATCCCTTGAACCACGGTATCAATTCTGGCTCACTCGTGCTCAGCCAAGGCGTGCACCTTTACGGCGGATTCGATGGCACGGAAACACAGCTAACCGAAAGTAACAGCACGGCTCATGTGACTGTAATCGATGGGGCCACTTCACGCGACGGATTGCCTGCATATCACGTGATACATGCGGCGGACGAATCTTCCCTCAATGGACTTACGATTACCGGCGGCGCGGCGAATCACGGCTCCATACAGGACCACCAAAACGGCGGTGGCGTTTACGTATCCGGCGTATCGACAGCAATCCGCGATTGCGTACTGGAGTCCAATCTGGCCTCCGGCCAGGGCGGGGCTGTTTACAGCTACAATGCCATCGTAATGATTGAGTCATGTTCGGTTTCCGCAAATTCGTCTCCATCCGGCCGAAATCTGGCGTTTGAATCCAACACCCTCGTGCGCGCAACCAACTGCATTCTCGCCGAAGCGCAAGCGGACTACTCCAGCACAAGTTCCATCTCGGTGACCGACAGCGCCCTTGGCCTGGTGAACTGTACGGTTGTGTTGGCCAGGATTACGACGACGCGAGGATCGCTTCGTGCCTGGAATTGCATATTTGCTCCGCTGATGCTGTCGGAAGTGGATTCGGAGCCCGCAATCATCACCCATTCGCTGCTCCGATTCGGTACCTACCCTGGCACGCAGAACATCTCGGGAGATCCCCGATTCGTCACCATCTCTTCCACGGACTATTTGTTGCATCCCCAGTCCCCATGCATCAATGCGGGCGATGCCAGTGTGGCGCCAACCAGTGACCGTCGGGGAAATATACGCCCGCAGGGCGCTGGAGTGGACATCGGTGCGTACGAGTTCGGTGGAACCGATTCCGACAGCGACGGTATCCCGGACGAGTATGAAGGCAATGACGATCCTGACAACGACACTATTCCTAATTATCTCGACCCGGACAGCGACGAGGACGGCATTCCCGATTCCGATGAAGGGGTTGACGGAATTGGAGCTTACACTATTCTCGAAGAGACCGACTCCGACAGCGACGGCCTGCCGGACATCTACGAAGGCACCGGAGACAACGACGGCGACACGATCCCCGATTATCTCGATCCGGACAGCGACAACGACGGGTTGAATGATGGCGATGAGTCTTTCCTAGATGTGGACCACGACGGGCTCCTTGGCTATTTTGATTCTGACAGCGACAATGACGGCATTTCTGACGGTATAGAAGGAGTAACGGATACAGACAATGACGGACTGCCTAATTTTCACGACTTGGACAGCGATGGCGACACGTGGTGGGACAACACGGAACAATTGCGTGGCACAAACCCGCTTGACTCAAACGATATACCAGATACGCCGGCCGTGCCGAACTATCAATTCGAGCGCATGTGGCCTGCATTGCAGCAACCCACCTACTTTTTTGACGGCCGAGGCATTGCCATTGACAAAGATGGCAATATCTTCTTTGCCGACTCGCGGAATCATCGAATACAGCGATTCACACAACATGGCAGATTCATCAGTCAATGGGGGCAAAAGGGCGATGCGATTGGGCAGTTTCGACAACCCTCTGCGCTTGCCACCGATACCAGTGGCAATATCTACATAGGGGACGCGGGGGGCGGCTCCTCTCGCATCAACAAGTTTACGGCCGATGGCCAGTACATCACACGATGGGGAGGGCTCGGTACCGGAGCCGGCCAGTTTAACCAAGTATGGGGGCTTGCCGTCGATCAAAACGATGATATCTACGCCACTGACACGCTGAATCATCGAGTGCAAAAATTCGACTCGAATGGAAACTACTTGGGACAAGGCGGGAGTCTGGGAAGCGGTGACAGCCAATTCAACCAACCCAGAGGTATTGCAATTGACAGCCAAGGATTCATCTATGTCGTAGATCAATTAAATAATCGTGTGCAGAAATTTGATTCGGCGGGGCAATTTGTAACGAAATGGGTGGGATTGCTCAACGACCCCTGGACCATTGCGATAGACAAGAACGATTTCATTTATGTTGGAGAATCGGCACGAATAGTCAAGTTTCGTTCCGACGGTACTGTGGAAACGTCCTGGAACGCATTCGATGACTGGCCAGCCGGGTCGATAGATGTCGCAATTCGCGGTTTGGCCGTCGACAGTGATGGTCGCATCCTCGCGATGAGTCAGAATCGGCGCTACGTGGATGTGTACACCAGCGACGGCGACCTCGTCGAACGTTGGGACGGGTCCTATGGCATTCGTGAAGAACAATTCCAGCTTATCGCAGGCTTGGTTCAGCGTTCTGACGGTGCTGTCTATATTTCCGATGTATACAATCACAGAATTAAGCTCTATTCGGCCAGCGGCGTTTTACAAAGTGTAATCGGCGGCCCTGGAACAAATCTGGGCGAGTTCAACGCACCTACTGGGCTTGCCATTCATGGCGGTAACTTGTACATCATCGATTCCCTGAATGAACGGGTGCAGATTATGGACCCGAATGGTAATTTTACTTCTTGGCCAATTTCCGGTTTTATTGGGAATCCCGATGATTGGTCACCTTATGGAATCGCCATATCTAATCTCGGATTTGTCTATTTGACAGACCCCATACATCAGCGCGTTGTGAAATACGACCTGAATGGCATTCAGCTCGCCGAATGGCTTGGCGGAAATCCATGGAGTATTTCAGTTGACGAGTTTGAACGTGTTTATGTTGCTGACGCACAGGACCATGTAAAGGTTCTTGACCCGGAAGGGCGTACACTGTACGAATTTGGCCCCAACCAGGGATTCATTCTGAACTCTTTGTATTACTCTCCTTTGACAAAAATGTTGTACGTATGTGAAAGCAACATAAATGGTGGTGGTGCAATTCACTTTTTCACTACAGACGGCCATCATCTTGGTCAGTTCGGAGACGGGTGGGGAAGTCAACCGAGCCAGTTCGCCTGGGCGGGTCAGATGGCTGTTGACAACGAAGGCAATCTGTTCGTTGCGGATGAATACAATAGCCGCGCACAAAAGTTCAAGATCGTTAATTCAACGTCTCGAAGCAAGGCCATAATCGTCGCGGGGGGTGGGCCCTTCATTGGCAATCGGCTTTGGGCGGCGACCCAGGTTTCGGCGAATTTTGCGTTTCGGGCCCTCACATACCAGGGCTTTACCAAGGAAAGTATCTGTTATCTCACTTCGGACACGGGATTGGATCTTGACGAGAACGGTATCGCCGACGACGTTGATGGAGACGCTACGAACACCGGCTTGATGAATGCAATGACCGGATGGGCGGTTCAACCCTTGGGGGGTCTTCCCATTGGGGACGTGGTGGTGTACCTGGTGGATCACGGGGGTCCGGGCACATTCCGGATGAGCGGTACGGAGACGCTGGACGCATCGGCCTTTGCCGCGTGGTGCAACACATTGCAGGCGGGGATTGAGGGCAAGCTCATAGTGGTATACGACGCGTGCGAGTCGGGAACATTCCTGTCCCATCTTGCCTCGGAGACTTACGCGGGTAAGCGCGTTGTAGTCACCAGTACCTCTCCCCGGGAGCAAGCCGCATTCGAAAACACGGGGACAATTTCGTTCTCCAGCTATTTTTGGACGCAGGTGTTCAATGGCGCCACGGTCAAGGAATCCTTTGACACGACACACGAAGCAATTGTTGAATCCTTTCCACCCGTTCTCCCGGAGCCCGCTCCGCCCGAGCCGCTAAAATCGCAAACACCCTTGCTGGATGACAATGGGAACGGAAGCGGAAACGATGTTGGTGATGGACTTGTGGCTCAACACACTCACATTGGCAACGGAGTGCAGCAGTTTTGGGAAGGCCCGCAAATAGGAGGGGTATCGCCAGATCAGAATCTAAACAGCGACGCCTCCGCATCGTTCTTCGCCGATCCGGTTACCGATGACGATGCCGTCTCGTCGGTGTGGGCCGTGATTCGGCCACCGGACGTGTCGGGCTCGTCCGGCACCGCCTTGATGGGGCTACCAAGCGTTGCGCTGACGCGCGTGCCGTCGACGGATCGTTGGGAAGGAACGTACGACGGCTTTACGACGGCGGGTACGTTCGATGTGCGTTTTTACGCTCGGGACAGCCAGGGCAATACGTCTGCACCCGTCACCAGAACGGTTACGGTGACCAACCCGCTTACGCGCAAAGCGCTGATTGTCGCCGGTGGCAATGCGGCGTCCCCACAATGGCCGGCTATCGAGCGGTTGGGCCAAGTGGCTTATAAATCACTGCTGTCGCAGGGATACCGCCCCGAGGATGTGTATTACTTGAGCCGCACGTCGACGGCGGGAGTGGACGGACTTTCCGTGAAGGTCAATGTGCAATACGCCTGCTCGACGTGGACGGCAACAGCCACGCAAGACTTTACCGTGTACTTAATTGGCCCTGGTTTGCCAAGCGGCTTTTGGTTGGGAAGCACTTTTGATCAGTTCTTACCCTACTCGGAACTGGACGTGTGGTTGGATGGAGTACAAGGTACACTGCCCGGCAAGGTAGCGGTTATCTGCGATGCGGATGGTTCGGGCGCCATGCTACCGCAAATGAAGCCTCCACCGGACAAGAAGCGCATTCTAATTGCCAGCACATCTACGCTTCCGGCGTCGTATTTCCACGGGGGTGCGGTCAGTTTCTCAAAGTATTTCTGGAATCAGGTGGCGTACGGGGCGAATACAAACGACGCGTATTCGTTTGCCGCTCTCGGGATCGCATCCAAGCAGACGGCTATTTTTGACGACAGCGGCGACGGAGCCAACACCAAGGCCGACGGCTTTGTTACCAAGACTCACTATATTGGCAACGGCGTGTTGTTTGCTGGTGACGAGCCGCTCATTGGTTCCATCACGGGCGCACAGGTGTTGAACGGGACGTCGCAGGCGACGGTGGCGGTGGACCAAGTAACGACCA
>BTWA01000066.1:0-14389 GCA_045863295.1 Candidatus Hydrogenedentota bacterium | reverse complement strand
ACGATCAGGGGATGATCTATACCTTTGACAAGCTGCTCCTCGCCAACGGCGGCACCCCACGTCGGTTGCCGTTCGGCGGTGACGAAATCATCTACTTTAGAACCCTGGACGACTACCAGCGGTTGCGGGCGCTGACAGATGAGGGCCAGCGGTTCACGGTTGTCGGTGGCGGGTTCATCGGATCGGAGATCGCCGCCGCCCTATCGATGAGTGGCAAGAAGGTGGCAATGGTCTTTCCCGGAGACGGCATCTGTAGCCGCATGTTTCCGGCCGAACTAACAACATTCCTAAACGACTTCTACCGCCGGAAGGGGGTCGAAGTGTTGACCGGAGAACAGGCGATCTGCTTGGAAATACGCCAGGAGAAGAGGGTTCTAAAAACCCGCAACGCTCAAACCCAGTGCGACCGAGAAATCATTGGAGATGGCGTAGTGGCGGGGATCGGCATCCAGCCCAACGTGGAACTAGCCCTGACGGCCGGCCTAGACGCGGATAACGGCATTCGGGTAGACCGCGGACTGCAAACGAGCTATCCCGACATCTACGCGGCGGGGGACGTTGCCAACTTTCATAACCCCGCCCTGGACAAGCGTCTCCGCGTCGAGCACGAGGACAACGCCAACGCGATGGGCCGGCTGGCGGGCCAAGCGATGGCCGGTCGAGCGGTCTCTTATGACTACCTCCCTTCCTTCTACTCGGACCTGTTCGAGCTGGGGTTCGAGGCAGTCGGCGAGGTGGACGCCCGGCTGGAAACCGTGGTGGACTGGAAAGAGCCCTACGGCGAGGGCGTGATCTACTATCTGCGCGACGGCCGGGTACGGGGCGTGCTCCTATGGAACGTCTGGGGGCAGGTGGACTCCGCCCGGAAGCTCATCGCAGAGGCCGGACCGTTCCGCGCCGAGGACCTCCGCGGCCGACTACCGGCATAGCGGATTTTTCAAGATCAAGCGATCGTATAGAGGCCCGTAGCACCTTTGAACTAAAGCCGGCGTCGCTTTTCCGCATGGAACTAACGATCTGGGCGTTACGCCGTCGACCGGACAATATCGTTGAACGCATGCACGACTTAACCTACTGCCGGGTGCTGTCTTTGTCAGTTGGCCTTGCGGTAGTCGCCATCACCCAGAGCGGGCGACCTGAGGCGCCGCAGTTTCGAGTTGTCGTAGGTGCTGCCACACTCCACCCCGAGGTGCTGCAGAGGCGTAACGGCGGCCCTAGAACGTCTGCTCGGATGCTGCACTGATGTGGCCGTGTCTTATTCCCTCGCTCCTTGCGATACTGCGCTTGGTGCATTTGCACGGCGCAACTGTGAAATAAAGCCGCCCAGATTCGGCACTATACTTGAGAGTGTGATACGCGCGATTGCCAGCCAACAAGTGAAACAAGTTTAAGACCTATATCGTCCGTGCCTCAAAAGAGGAGCCTCAGTATTTGGTTCAGAGCGACAAGACTAACCATGCACAAGGGATCGGCACATAAGGAACTAAAAACAAGCGATGAGCGCGCTGAGAATAAAGAGAGTCGCTAATAGCGTCGGAAAGACCAGACAGAGGGGAAGACCTTTGCTGCTGGTAATGACGATTGGTCATTCCACGCACACGATCGAGGAATTCATCCGACTTCTTGAGGCACACGGGACAACTTGCGTAGTGGATGTTCGCACGGTGCCGCGGTCCCGGCACAACCCGCAATTCAACAATGATTCGCTACCAGGCTCATTGAAGACGGTCGGTTTGGGATACGTACACATGCCAGGGCTCGGCGGCCTGCGTTATGCGAAGCGCGATTCGGTCAACGCTGGCTGGCGCAATGCCTCCTTTCGCGGTTATGCCGATTACATGCAAACGCCAGAATTCGCCCAGAGCCTCGAAGAATTGATCCAGTTGGCGAAGAAGGAGCAAATCGTCCTGATGTGCGCTGAAGCGGTGCCGTGGCGCTGTCATCGCTCACTCATCGCAGACGCCTTGCTCGTTCGCGGGATTCGCACCGAGGAGATCACAAGTGCCACTCGCCGTCAGGTTCATACCCTCACGCCCTTCGCCAAAGTTTGTGGCATCGCGATTACATATCCGACTGAGGCGTTAGGGAACACGGAAAAGAAACCGCCTGCTGAACGCTCACGGCCAAAGCCCAAAGCGAAGACCACACCTGGAGAAGGTTAAACCACGTAGACAAACATACTCACGCAGGAACTGCTCGACAAGATGGACGCCTACTGGCGTGCAGCGAACTATCTGTCGGTCGGCCGGAATCATTTACAGGAGAATCGGCTGCTAAAGACGCTAAACTACGCGCCCAAAGGGATCGCTATCGCTCCAGTGTACATCGAGGAAAAACAATGAGGTAAACATGACCAAGAACAGCCAAATTGCATCGATGATATTGGGCGAAGTGGCATCTTCAGGCGTGGCCCGAGGGCCTGCGCTGGTGTGCGCCTGTGCAGAACACGCGACAGGTCCGCGACGAGTGATCAGCGAGACCGAGGCTCAAAAGGAAATGGAGAAGCTCGATGCCGCAATTTCCGAGGTAGAGACGGAGTTGTTGGATTTGCAGAAAAAAGTCCAGCAAAGAGTTGGAAAGGAAGAGGCATCGATTTTTGAGGCGCAGATTCTTCTTTTACACGACCCCTCACTCCGTGAGGAGATCAGTACCCGATGTCTGATTGGGAAGATAAATATTGAGACCGCCGTGGACGAGGCTATTGAAAAAATGGCTTCCTTATTTGTTCAGATTGAAGATCGTTACTTCCGCGAACGGGCGGCAGACGTGCGAGATGTCGGAAAACGGTTACTCGACAATCTGACCAAAAGCCAGTCGCCCGGAATTCCTACCCTTTCTGGCGGCAGTGTGATTGTCACCAGCGAGTTGTTGCCTTCCGTTACGGCTCAGTTAGACAGTCAGAAGATTCGCGGATTGGTCGTGGAAAAGGGCGGACAAACCGCCCACGCCACCATTCTCGCACGTGCGTTAGGCATCCCGTTAGTGATTCACGTTTCGGACGCCACCAAACTGATCCGCACAGGCGACCGACTTATCATAGATGGTTTGGCGGGACGCGTATTTATCAATCCGACTTCGGCAATTCTCCGCGAGTATGACCAGTTGGAAGCGGATCTTCAGGCCCATAAGACGGATTTGCAGGGCCTGATTAAATTACCCACCGTGACGCGGGACGGCGTGGCGATCAAGCTGTGTGCCAACATCGGCAAATCAGCCGATGCGGCGGCGGCTGCGACGTTGAATGCCGATGGCATTGGGCTTTATCGGACCGAATTCGCCTTTTTCGTACAGGATCATCTCCCGTCGGAGGAAGAGCAATACGAGATATACCGCAGCACTGCGGACCGATTGAAGCCGCGCGAAGTAGTTATTCGAGTATTGGATATTGGCAGCGACAAGCTGCTCCAATACTTTCCACTTCCACTCGAAGCCAATCCGTCGTTGGGGTGCCGGGGTATACGGCTGTTGCTGGCTTATCCCGAGATTTTGCGGACTCAATTGCGCGCCATTTTTCGCCTGAGCGCGACTCACCCCGTCTCCATCCTTTTTCCCATGGTAGGTGGCATGGAAGAACTGCTCGCGGTCAAAGCGGCCATCGAAAGCGTGAAGGCAAGTCTAGCAGTCGAACACCAGCCGTTTAATCCTCGCGTTTCGATCGGCGCGATGATCGAGACCCCGTCTGCCGCGATCTTAATCGAGCGATTGGCCCAGGAAGTTGACTTCCTCAGTATCGGCACTAACGATCTCGTTCAGTATCTCTTGACTGCGGACCGAACGAGCAGCGAGGTGGCGTCCTATTACGAGCCTCTACACCCGGCCGTGCTGCAAGTGCTAGCGTCATTGGCGACCGCGGCCAAAGCGAAGTGCAAGAGTATTTCCGTTTGCGGCGAGATGGCCGGTAACCCGGCCTACACAAAACTGTTGCTCGGGCTGGGATTTCGAAGTCTTAGTGTCAGTCCCAGTGAGATTCTCGAGATCAAGAACACGATTCGTTCAACCCACCTGCAACAGGCCGAGGACTTCGTCAGGCGAATTCTTCAGTTAGATACGATTCAGGAAATTAAGCAGTATCTCCGCGACGAGAAAGATCCGATGTATTGACCAATCGAACTAGTAGTTCATTTCATTTGAATTTGTGGATATAGACGCTCGAGTTTTACGCGGGCGTTTTCAGTGGTGAACTGCCAGACTACCGATTTCTGTCTTGCGTTGCGCGTGCGCTCCCATTGTTTGGTTTCATTCCGTAGTGCTTCCAGGTCGGGTATGCGGCGGTCAAGGCACTGGCGGGTCAGTACGCTCAGTTCGATCTCGGCTACGTTGAGCCAACTGCCGTGTTTGGGCGTATAGTGGATTTCGAGCCGGTTGAGAAGCCTTCGGGCTTCTGGGGGCGAGAAGGCTTCATACAGTGAGGCGGGCTTATGGGTGTTGAGGTTGTCACACACCAGGATGACTTTGGCGGCGGCAGGGTACTCGTCGTCGAGGAGGGTCTTGATCTCCTGCGCCCAGTCTATTGCCGTCTTGTGTTCGCGGACACTGACTTTACGCCAATTCCCCAGGGGCTCGGTAAACAGGAAATGGTTGGCGGTGCCGTTGCGTTCGTATTCGAAGTCCACCCGTGGGGGGCACCCTGGCGTGGCGGGGATGGTCTTGCGCGTCTCTTTGATCAATTGCGTGGGCTGCTCATCCATGCACACAACGGGAGATGCCGCGTTGTAAGGGCGCTTGTACACTTCCAACACGTCTTCCATGTTGGCGACGAACTCCGCACTGTGTCCGGGTGGAATCACCCAGCACTCTCGCAAATGGGGCTTGAGTTCGTTTTTTTCAGTGTGCGCCATACCGTTGACCTGGAAACGGACTCGACCACGTCCAGCACCACCAGTTGTTCCGCCAACAAGTTCAATGTCCACTTCGCACGGCCCTCCGGAGCCTTGCTGCACGCAATGGCGATCAGGCGCGCTTCTTTCTCGCCGTCCAGCATGCGTTCACGAGACGGGCGCTGTTGCTCCTTGCGCTCAAGGGCCCTCTCCAATCCCTGCCCCACAAATCGCTGGCGCACATTGCACACCGTACCCCGGTGGCAACGCAATGCCTGGGCGGTGTCTCCATCAGACCATGCTGGGCCATCGGCGTCCACGGCCAGCAAAATGTTGGCATGCTTGATCCTGTACGCCTGGCTCTTTCCCTTCTTCACCATTTGTTCAAGCAGCGTCCGTTCCTCAGCGGTCAGCCGCACCACATACTTCTTGGTCATGGCGACTCTCCTTCCGGGCATCCTTGCCCTAAAGGATCATCGGCACACTTATGCCATGCCTAAAATCAAATGAAATCGACTACTAGAGGCAAGGTGTTTTGCGACTGCGGGATTCGACGATGTATCTGACGGCGGGCTCATCCAAGGAATTTCCGATGAACACAACCGAAAAGCCTGCCAACTGAAACTGGAGCTCACAAAGACGACTCAACAGTGTAAAATCGGAATGGCTTACTTGGGGGCAGTGGGCCATAACTTGTTGTTGAACAAGGCTGATCATGTCCATTTGGTGGCCGGGTACGACAAGGATGTTGGCAGAATAGAGACGTTGCGCAAGGAAGCAGGACGCCACGATATCCGCGGCGTACGACACGATGCGCGAGCGTTGCCCAGTGGCGTGCAGCGGGTTATTGCATTGGTCCGTGTTTCGGCACGAGGACGTGATGCGCGTGCTCTCAGACCACGAGACCTTCAGCAGCACCGTTTCGGAGCACTTGTCTGTTCCAAGCGGCATGGATCCACCCGAGCATACGGCATATCGTGCAATTGTCGAACGGTATTTTTCCGGCGAGCGGATAGCGGCGTTCGAGCCTATCTGCCGCAACCTCGTTGTGGATCTGGTCCAGGATCTGCTCGAACGTGGTCAGGTGGAGCTTGTTGCTGATTTTGCGCTGCCTTTTGCGGCACGGGCCCAATGCGCCTTTCTAGGTTGGCCGTCAACGTTGCAGGAACCG
This sequence comes from Candidatus Hydrogenedentota bacterium, assembly GCA_045863295.1. Taxonomy (GTDB): domain Bacteria; phylum Hydrogenedentota; class Hydrogenedentia; order Hydrogenedentales; family SLHB01; genus BTWA01. The sequence continues at coordinate 8,401 of BTWA01000066.1, read as the reverse complement.
ATCATCCGCTGGACGCAGAAAAGCCACGTCGCCACGTTCGCCCAGGATCGCAAAGTCATGTCTGAGATTGCGCGGGAGTTCGAGGACTTGGTTGACGAGCTTATAGAGGACCGGCTTGAAGCTGGCGCCAAGGCGGATGACGACATTACGGCGTCCCTCATGCACGACACGGTTTGGGGACGACCGTTAAGCCACGAAGAAATAGCGAGTATCCTGCGAAATTGGACTGTCGGGGAGATCGGGACAATTTCCGCCGCCGTTGGGATATTGGCTCATTATCTTGCCGAACACGCCGATCTTCAATCGCAACTTCGGGCGGAGCCGTCGCTCTTGCCTGCCGCCATCGATGAGATTCTGCGGATTCACGGCCCCCTCGTTGTCAATCGGCGAGTCACAACCCGGCCTGTGGAAATCAATGGCCGGCAAATCGGCGCAGGCGAACGAGTCTCGCTCATGTGGATTTCCGCCAATCGTGATGGCCGGGCCTTTGACGAACCGGATTGCTTTCGTTTTGATCGGGATGTGGAGAAGAATCTTCTGTACGGCGCCGGCTTGCACGTTTGCCCAGGCGCACCGCTTGCGCGACTCGAGATGCGAGTCTGGCTGGAAGAATTGTTGGCCCGCACAGACAGCGTCGGGCTCGTTCCGGGAACTCCCCCAAGAAATGCGGTTTACCCCGGCAGCGGATTTGCCAAATTGCCGCTATTGATACAATAACGCAGCCGAGACTTTTGTTCGATCCATCGACATGCAGTTCGCCAGGATTGACAAGCGAGGTCCGTAAGACGGTAGACCGTCTTGGAAAATGCTGCGAATAGAACGACGGTGCAAAGTGCGTCCCAAGGGCACGATGCGCGTAAGCGCGAGTACGAACGGCGCAAGCATTCGTGGTAATGTCCCAGATTGCCTGGGTCCACAGTTGTTCTGGTTGCCATAGAACCTGGAAAGTTGCTTGTTGAGGGTCGGGCCCAGGTCAGCTTGCAGGTGTCGAGCATTTAAGGTTCACACAATTGATTTCGCAACCACAATAGTGACGTCGTCGGCGATGGTATTTCCTCCCATGAAATCGGTCACATCAGCATCAATGGCTTTTACGATACTCCCCGCCTCGCCTTCGGCCGCGCGGGCTGCCGCCCTGAGACCCACCTCGCCATCCTGCTGGACAAGCTTGGACTACTCCTCAAAAACAAACCAAAGTCGATCGAAATGCAGTGCAAGCTTTTGGCACTCAACCTCCAAATTATTAGCTCGACATGTCGTCCCGGACTTGCTGGTCGGCCTTAGCACGGGTTTCTCGCTTCTGGCCGTAGATGATGAGGAGAACACCCGCGGATATACTGAACTTGAGAAACACGGCTTGCGCGGAAACGCATGCGCATAATGCTGTGTGGGAATCTACTGCCTCGGCATAAAATCCTGTCCGCGAATGTTGTCACCGATATAAGGAATGAGTCAGAAGATATTCAGGGTAAAGAAAAATGGTCTTGGCGGGATTCGGACGGACTATACTGAGAGTCTTGGTCGGTTCACGTGGACTGAGGTTAATCGTTACCAACGACGTTGCTCCCGCCGACGACATTAACGGTCTAGTGGCATAAGGCTGGTTGCTCGCCAAGCTCCTTACGCTGAGGCCGTGCCCGCACCGAAAGCGACATGATGCTTGAATTGAGAGCGGGCCAAGTGCTCTACCTAACCGATGATGCGCTTCTTTCACTTCAGGGCATTGAAGACGCATCCGTACTCTTGACGATCTTGCCCCGAAAGGCTCGTGATCATCGTGCACATCAGGCTTAAGACACTGTTATTGCTTCTAGGGCCATTCTTGGCCCTCGTTATCGCGGCCTATGTCCAGTGGGGCATGTTCGGTCTTCCGTCGCTGTCGCCCAGCGTCCCGACGATTCGCGAAGCGGTGGTGGAGCCTCACGGTTTTCCGATTTGGCTGCGCATTACCCACTACATCAACTTTCTATTCCTGGTCCTGCTAGTCCGTAGCGGCCTGCAAATCCTCGCGGACCATCCGCGGCTATACTGGAACCCCCACAGTACGCCGGGTACGGAATGGCTTCGGCTGACACCGATCGAAGTACCTAAAGACCGCGTTTGGACAGCCAAAGATGACTCCCGTCACCTTAGCCCATGGGTTGGTCTGCCCGGTTATCGACACACCATTGGCATGGCCCGGCACTGGCACTTTCTCAGCGTTCTGTTCTGGGTGGGCAATGGCCTACTCTTCGTGATCCTGCTGTTCGCGACCGACCAGTGGAAGCGCCTGGTACCCAACTCCTGGCAAATCGTCCCCGACGCCTGGGCGGTCTTCGTCCACTATGCCACCTTCCACTTGCCGCCGGAGCCGAATGGCTTCTACCAGTACAACGCCCTCCAGCAACTGACATACTTCGGAGTGGTGTTTATCCTGGCACCGCTGGCAATCCTGACCGGTCCCTCGATGTCGCCCGCATTTACGGCCCGGTTCAAATGGTATCCGAAGGTACCCGGCAATCGGCAGATCGGTCGCTCGCTGCATTTCCTCATCATGTGTGCCTTCGTCATCTTTCTCGTGGGCCATGTAATCATGGTAGCGATGACCGGGTTTATCCGTAACATGAACCATATCGTCGTGGGCACCGACGACGCCAGCTTGACCGGCGTGTACCTCGGTCTTATGGGAGTGGGCGTCATTGTGTTAGTGAACGCGCTGGCCAACTGGTCAGCGTGGCGCCATCCGAGGCTGGTGCAGCATGTGGCCAAGGTGATTGTCGCGCCGGTGATGTCGTTCCTTCTCGACCGTACCGCTCCACGGGCCGAGTTTCGCCGCGAGGATATCTCTCCATTCCTCTGGGCCAACGGCAAGGTACCTACCTGCGAGGAATGGATCACGCTTGCCGCCGACAACTTCAAAGAGTACCGACTGAAAGTATCGGGCCTGGTGGAGAACCCGGTCGAACTGTCGCTGGACGACCTACGGGCAATGGGCAAGAAGGAGCAGATCACGTTGCACCACTGCATCCAGGGCTGGTCGGGCATCGCGGCTTGGGGTGGTTTGCCTATGGCGGAGCTAATCAAACTCGTCCGGCCGAAGCACAACGCGAAGGCAATTGTCTTCCGTTCGTTTGGCGAGGGGGTCGCGCTCCATAAGGGCGTCTCGGGTGTTCAATACTACGACAACCTCTCGATCGCGAACGCGTTGAACTCTCAAACATTGCTGGCGTACGAGATGAATTACCAGTCGCTCAATCATCTTCATGGGGCCCCTTTACGGTTGCGTGTCGAGAATCAGCTCGGCTTCAAGATGGTCAAGTGGATCAAGGAGATCGAGTTCGTCGAGGATGTTCAGTCGATCGGCGAGGGAGAAGGCGGCTTTGCCGAGGACCACGAATACTTTGGCGATCTGGCCAATATCTGAGCGTCGCGCCGGGCACGCGCGAAGGCTTTGCGAAAGGACCACCCTATGCAACTCGAAATGATTGGGCTGGGCTGGATGGAAACCAACATGGTACGGCGTCTTCTGCAGGCCGGTTACCAGTGCTTTGTGCCGTACACTAGCGTCGCTGTCCCGTGATGCTCATACTCTTTGAGTTGCTTGACCACTTCAGGAAGATCGTCGAGTTCTTCGAAATATCGAGCGCCTTCCTGATCGCCCATTGTACGTTTCCTGATAGGAGGACCGATGGAGCGCCCGCATAAAGTTGTAGTTGTTGGTGGCGGATTCGGCGGGTTGTATACGGTACAATCACTGAGGCGAACACCCGTGCAGGTCACCGTGATCGACCGCCGAAACTTTCACCTGTTCCAGCCACTGTTGTATCAAGTGGCCACTGGAGGGCTCTCGCCGGCAAATATCGCAGCACCACTCCGGTCTGTTTTGAAGCGTCAGAAGAATGCTCGAGTGCTCATGGCCGAGGTCTCGGGCTTCGACCTGAGCAAACGCCGCGTGCTGATGACGGACGGAAACGTTCCTTACGACTCGCTTGTCGTCGCGGCCGGCTCCGAAAGCTTCTTCTTTGGTCATGCGGACTGGGAGCAATGGGCACCGGCGCTGAAAACTGTGGAAGATGCCACCAAGATTCGGCAGCGGATTCTCTTGGCTTTCGAGATCGCGGAACGAGAAACCGATCCACAAAGGATTCAGCAGTGGCTGACTTTCGTCGTTGTGGGAGGCGGTCCGACGGGCGTCGAGTTGGTCGGGGCTCTAGCGGAAATTGCCTGCTGCACCCTACGGAACGAATTCCGGTCGATCAATCCACGTGATTCGCGGATTATATTGCTGGAGGGGCAGGAGCGGATCCTACCCTCCTATCCGGCCGAGCTCTCCAGCAAGGCGAAAGCTCATTTGGAAAAAATGTGCGTAACTGTTCGTACCGGTGTTTTGGTCAGTGACATCCGGCCGGACGCCGTCACCTTTCGCACGGGTGGCCAAACCGAGACTATTTCCACAAGAACCATATTGTGGAGCGCTGGTACGCGCGCCTCACCGCTGGGTCAGTTGCTTGGTGACGCGGCGAGCATTCCTGTTGATCGACAGGGGCGGGTGCCGGTGATGCCGGACCTTTCAATACCCGGCTATCCAGAAGTTTTCGTGATCGGCGATCTGGCTAGTTACATGCACCAGATTGACGCACCACTTCCCGGCGTAGCTCCCGTGGCGATGCAGGAGGGGCACTATGTTGCCAGCGTGATCCGGAGTCGTTTGCTGGGGAAAGCACTGCCATCCTTTCATTACCACGATTACGGTACTATGGCGACGATCGGCCGCGCTCGGGCAGTAGCAATGATCGGTCCGCTGAGACTCTCCGGGTTTCACGCTTGGCTCGCCTGGCTTTTCGTCCACCTCATGTATATTGTTGCGTTCCAGAACCGCTTGTTGATCCTTCTCCAATGGGCATGGAACTATTTTACCTGGAATCGTGCAGCCCGCTTAATTACCGGCGACGCCCCCCTGCCGTTTCAGCGGAACAAAGCTACAAGTCAGGAAACGGCGACAAACGAGGGATCAGCAGATTCTCAGGATGCGGAGTCGATAACCGAGATCGCATACTTCTCAAACACATAGCCGCTGATAGGGATAGCCATGATCGATGTACGCCGGCAATTGTCGCTCCCCTCTGGAGCTTCCGCCACATACTACTCACTTCACGAGTTAGAGAAAAGAGGGGTCGCGACCATCTCGCGGTTACCGGTGAGCCTCCGTATCCTCCTTGAATCGGTGCTACGCCGACTGGACGGTCACCGCATTCGTGATGAGGACGTCGAAGCGCTCGTCCAGTGGCAGCCGTGCGCCGCGCGCACAGCGGAGGTACCTTTCGTCGTCGGTCGCGTACTGTTGCAGGATTTCACTGGAGTCCCACTCCTCGTCGATCTCGCCACGATGCGCTCGGCGGTGGCGCGCCGAGGTCTTGACGTCGAGCGAGTGCAGCCATTGGTTCCCGTCGATCTCGTGATCGATCACTCCGTGCAGGTCGATTACTTCGGCCGCGACGATGCCCCGCGTCTCAACATGGAGATGGAGTTCCACCGCAACCGCGAGCGCTACCGCTTTCTCAAGTGGGGAAAGGAGGCATTCGACGGCCTGCGGATCGTACCCCCCGGATTCGGCATATGCCATCAGGCGAACCTCGAGTTTCTCGCACAAGTCGTCCTCCAGAGAGACGGAGTGATGTACCCCGACACCCTCGTCGGCACCGATTCGCACACGCCCATGGTTAACGGGCTCGGGATCCTCGGTTGGGGCGTCGGCGGCATCGAGGCCGAAGCAGCCATGCTCGGCCAACCGATCCACATACTCCTGCCCGACGTCGTCGGCGTGAATCTCAACGGCCGCCTGCGCGAAGGCGTGACCGCCACCGACCTTGTCCTGCACATTACGCAACGCTTGCGGCAAGAACACGTCGTCGGCAAGTTCGTCGAGTATCATGGCGAGGGCGCCGCGAGCCTGTCCGTGCCCGACCGGGCCACGCTCGGAAACATGTCGCCCGAATACGGCGCGACCGTCGGTTACTTCCCCGTTGACGAGCAGACTTGCCGCTATCTCCAAGCGACAGGGCGCACCGACGATCACGTCGAAACGGTTCGGCGCTATTTCCAGGCCCAGGGAATGTTCGGAATCCCCGAACAAGGCCAGTGTGAGTATTCCACGGTGGTGGACGTGAATCTCGCCGAGATCGAGCCGTCCGTTGCCGGACCGAAGCGTCCGCAGGACCGGATCGCGCTCAGCCAGTTGAAGGAACGATTTCTCACCTTGCTGGCAAGCCCCGAAGCGTACGGAAAGCCGGATGCCGCGCGCCGCGTGAGTGTACACCTCGGCAATGGTGGTGCGCCGCGGCCCGGCGGCGGCGAGCAAGCGGAAGACACGCGCCCGAACGGGCGCGAACAAGAAACCAACCCGCTGACCGAGCGCGAGATGATGAATAACCGCCACACGCCGAACCATCTCGAACAGTCGGACCGAGCCGTAGCCCCAGCCTCGGCCGTCGAACTCGCCCATGGCGACGTCGTCATCGCGGCCATTACCTCGTGCACCAACACTTCGAACCCCGCGGTGATGCTTGCCGCGGGGCTCCTCGCGAAGAAGGCCGTCGAGCTCGGGCTCACCGTGAAACCATGGGTGAAGACCTCGCTCGCCCCCGGTTCGCCCGCCGTGAGCCAATACCTCACGAAGACCGGTCTTATGCCGTACCTTGATCAACTGGGCTTCAACGTCGTCGGCTTCGGCTGCACGACCTGCATCGGCAATTCCGGACCCCTCGACCGCGAACTCGAGGACACCATCACGGCAAACGATCTCATTACTGCAAGCGTGCTGTCGGGCAATCGGAACTTCGAAGCGCGCATTCATCAAAGCGTTAAGGCCAACTTCCTCATGAGTCCGCCGCTCGTCGTTGCCTTCGCCATTGCCGGCCGCGTGGACATCGATCTCACGCGCGAGCCCATCACAGCCGTCGACGGACGCGATATCTACCTGCGCGACATCTGGCCACCCATGCAGGAAATCGATGCGCTCCTTGCAAGCGCCTACGATCCCGTCGAATACCGGCGCATCTATGCGGATTACGCGAATCAGAACCCCGCGTGGAATCAGATACCTATCACGACGGGGCTGCTCTACGATTGGGATCCCGCGTCGCTCTATATTCGCGAGCCGCCGTACTTCGATCCCTCGATGGCGGCGCCCTCCAGCGCGGCCTTCTCCGGCGCGCGCGCGCTGGCTATCTTCGACGATTCCATCACCACCGACCATATCAGCCCGGCCGGCGCGATCAGCGCCAAAACGCCCGCCGGCGAGTACCTGCGCGACCATGACGTCCCCGTGCAGGACTTCAACAGCTACGGCGCGCGCCGAGGCAACCACGAAGTCATGGTTCGCGGCACCTTCGCCAACGTACGTATTCGAAACCGCATGGTTCCCGGCGTCGAAGGCGGCGTCACCCTCCACCAACCCGGCGGCAAACGCATGACCTTCTATGAGGCTGCGGCACGATACCGAGCCGACGGCGTGCCCCTGGTGGTCTTCGCGGGACAGGAGTACGGCGCGGGCAGCTCACGAGACTGGGCTGCCAAGGGCACCCGACTTCTCGGTGTGCGCGCGGTGATAGCTCGGGGGTTTGAGCGGATTCACCGATCGAATTTGATCGGGATGGGCGTCCTCCCCTGCGAGTTTCCGGAAGGCGTGCACGCACAGACCCTCGGTCTCGACGGTACCGAACGACTCGACCTCGCGCTGAGTGAGCCTGTGCGCCCGCGCCAGCTGGCGGACTTGCACATCGAGCGCCGGGGCGGCCGACGCGAGTCGGTGCGACTCCTGTTGCGGATTGATACGCCGATCGAAGCCGCCTACTTCTCGGCAGGTGGAATCTTGCCGTATGTGCTCGAACAACTACTCGCCCAGGCGTAAGACACAGGCGAACCTTACGAGAGGGTTGGTATGAAAATGACGGTGACAATACCCGTAAGACGGTGTCTACCAACAGGCCAATGCGCACCTGTCCTGCAATCGAGTTCGAAAGAGGAACTGGACAGAGCTATGTACCTGCATCCGAGCCAAGCGCGTCTACGAAGCACCTTCGGAGACGGATGGCCTGTGAATCATAGTGGGCGGGCTCTGGCCGCGCGGCCTGCGGCACGCCCTGATGCCCGGCGATGGCTCTACCTACTGGACGACAAACCTCATTCATGCCCAGAGATCGAGGTTTCCTCATTGCTCGTGACCATCCTGTTCCCCAGGCCGCAGGAGGAACGTCAATCTTGTGCTGGGCCAGGGCCAGGAAGCCCAGCTTACCCTCATGTTTTTTGAGTTGTGGTAGAAAAAGGATTGGCAACGCGGAACAGGTCTCATCAACAAGCTCTGCTCCCGATGTAAGGACTTAAAGTTGGCGAAGGGCTCAACGGAAACCAAGAACCGGAGTAA
>BTWA01000065.1:0-16821 GCA_045863295.1 Candidatus Hydrogenedentota bacterium | reverse complement strand
GTACTATTATCGCTTAATTTAACCCCGTACCTGTCGAAAGATGGGGGTAAGCTCATAGTGCCAATAGGATGGTTTGTACGGTGCTTGCCAGAGAAGGTGCAACAGAATAGTTTTACTAACCTACCTTGTCCATAAAGGTCACCAAACGTCACACCTGCCCTCCTTTATCTCATGAACCAGTAGCGTAAACTGACCGCATGATCCACTAAGACCCATCAGTTCAATCTCGGCCGACCTCGTGGCTTCTTGTCAGATTTGGGTTCACTTGGTGAATCGTTCTTGGAAATGTCACCCATAGTACGCGCAATATGTCGCTTAAGAAATTCTTTCCACCAAGTTCGACTCGTGTCTCCGAAAGGGCAACAATTCGTTAAAATGGGGCGATTTGATAGTTCGCGAAATGGAATATTTGGCTCTAATTCAACGTTTTTTCCAAGTACTACACGGTTCGAGTATATAGTTCTGAGTAATTCGCGGCTATCTGATATTTTGCCTGTTTTATGGCTTAAATCAAGGGTTTTAAGTAGTTCGAGTAGTTCCATAGTAATTTTTTCCTCATGCGTTGAATCGCTATGCAAGTTCCGCAGTCTTTCTTCAATAAGACTGATATCAAGTAAAACGCTCTTCTTACGGTGCTCATAGTCAGCCTTGGAGATACATTGGTCTAAGTATGCATCTAGGAGTCGATCTAACCTCCCGTTAATAGCGGTCTTCTTCAGTTCCAACGAAGCGAGGACCTTCTGCCTGTTTTTTGTGAATTCTGCCTGGGCTTCATTGGCAACGTCCTTCAAATTGGCAATTTCCTCCGTAGTTAGTTTTATGCGAGACAGAGAAGCAGCAGTAGCGTCTTCAAGGAGGTTTTCGCGTATGCAGGTCATTCGGCAACGCCTGGAGTGACAACGATAATAGACATGTCCTTTCTGGTACTCGCCAATTAGATAGCAGCCGCAAGCTTTGCATGTAAAGATTTGACGGAAGAGAAACTCGTGGGTTCGAGTGCGTTTAGGCATTCGTCCCTCGAAAACCGCTTGTACATGTTTGAACAGGCTCGTATTGATGAGCGGTTCATGTAAACCAGCAAAAATTTCATTGGTGCTGCGGATTCGGATTTGGCCAATGTAAAATGGGTTTTTCAACAACTCTGCTACAGCACCGAGTGTCAATTTCCCGCCATAACGGGTTCGAAGTCCCCATTCATATAGTTCTTCCGTAAGCCTGTCGAGAGAGTAGAGCCCAGTCGCGTATGCTTCAAATCCACTGCGTACTATCGGTCCGTTGATGGGACAAATGGATTTTGGCTTTCCCGCCCCATTGTCTTTATAGCCTAACGGAGCGGCCAGGGGATACAAACCCTGTTTAAGTCGCCCATAGAACCCCTTGCGCGTTTCTTCCCGCAGATTGCGGATATAGTCAGCAGCAACAACTGCCTGTATATCCGCTGAGAGCCGTCCGCCGCGCGAATTCAGATCAAGGCCTTCGTGGGCGAACCGGACATCAACTCCGCTGTCAAGTAGTTCGCCCAAGTTGGCCCAGTCTCGCAGATTCCGACTGCTGCGGTCGATTTTGTGAATCACAATACCCTTTGCTAGTCCGCGCTTGAGTTGCTCTAGCATTTTTGAGAATACAGGCCTGCCGCTTTTTGCGGCCGTTTCACGTTCTTCAAACCAGTCTCGGATGTTTAAGGAATTGGCAGTTGCGTATCGCGCAATAGCATCTCTTTGTTCAGTCAGGGATACGCCACGCTCGCCTTGGCGAACTGTTGAAACGCGAATGTAGGCAAAGTAGTCATTCATATGAGAAAATGGAAAAAATACTCTTTAACGAATCGTAGATCGAATACTTGATGACGTCAATCTAGACTCGTGTGTGAGCTTTTGACCGCGCCTATGTAGGACGATTCGCCTAAGTATCGCTACGAGTGTAAGCATGCGCTGATGAATTTCAATAAGTTGCTCGTCAGTGTATTGCGGATACAACTTCCGATATCGTTTAACAATTGTCGCTTCGCTTAGTGGCGTTTGCATTTCGATAAGTTACTTGTTTGATAACTATCGCGCGAGAAAGGCAAATCTGGCACATCTGTCATACTTGCCCGACTACTTCCCGCAACAGCAGCGAAATAGAATGGAACCATGATTATTAGCCCATTAGCTTTTTAACAATGGTCGACTGTTTATCGAATTACATTCGGTCGGCGCGCAAGGCGACCGGCCTCACCGTCAAGGATCTGGCGCGGCTCATCGGGCATGGTTCAGGCAGTTCCGTGTCCCATTACGAGGCGTTCAAGCGATCCCCGTCGCTTAAGACCGCGATACTCCTAGAACTTGCCCTGGGCGCACCGTTGCACAAGTTGTTCGAAGGTGTCTACTTTGATGCCCAAGAGCGAATCCGGGAGCGTGCTGTGACGCTCCTTGCTGACCTAAAAACAGCCAAAGGTCGGAAACTCATCGAGGCGAAACACAAGTGGCTGCAATTTCTGGCTAAAGAAGTGGAGAGCCATGAAGTAGGCGAAATCCTATGATGTCGCGTCCCTATTATCCAGAGCGGGTATTGGCTCTGGATCCGTTTCATCGGGGTATGGGGTTTGTTGTATTGGAAGGCAAGGACCGGCTGGTGGACTGGGGCGTGCGGCGTTTACCTGGTGTCTATGATGCCTCCATGAAAGGAGGGGTGCGGATGCTCATTGAACGCTACCAACCGGCTATCATTGTCATGGAGAACCTGGAAGGCGAGGAAAGCCGCCGCGGCGTGCGCGCCCGCAAGGCGCTACAAGGTGTCGAGAGAATGGTTACCCGTCTGGGATTGGCTGTCGGACGTTCAAGCGTTACTCAAGTGCAACTGACCTTTGGAAAGTGGGTAGCGCGCACGAAGGAAGAACGGGTTCAAGCCTTAGTGCAGCGATTCCCGGTTTTGGGGTTGTATCGTCCGCCCTATCGCAAGCCATGGATGTCCGAGGATCCACGTATGAGTATTTTTGACGCCCTGGCCTTTGCCATTACGTACAGGGAGGAAAGCCAAAGGTCGACGGGCCTTTAAGTATAACCAATCAACCCATGAAGCATAATTACACAAAGCGCATCCTCGCCATCGATCCCGGCACCCGCTATCTGGGCTACGCCGTCCTGCACGGTGGCGAACTACTTTATCATGGAGTCAAAGTCCTGCCTCCGGGGTTAGACAAGCAAGGTGCGGTCCAAGCCGTACGGAAAGTGGGCAACGAGATTATCGGGCATCTGAAGCCCAATGTCCTGGCCATCGAAGTCTCGTTTCGAGGCCGCACCCCAAGAATGTCCACCCATGTCGCTATAGTCAGGACGCTTGCCCGTTTGGGCAAGCAGCATGGACTCAAAATACGGGCCTACTCGCCATCTTCTGTCCGCAAGTTCCTCTGCGGCCTAGGCGGCGCCAACAAACGCCAAGTCGCGTTCATGGTCACGTGGCGTTTCCCAGAACTACGGTCGTTCGTAGTGCGGGAGCGTCGCTGGAAGGAGCGATTTCATGGCCACATGTTCGATGCCGTAGCAGTGGGTCTGAAAGCCCAGGATGATTTGAAGTAGGGGAGAAGTGTCTCAGTCAATTGGTTCTTCGGTTACCAGTGCAGAGTTCTGTTCTGGGAGCCGAGGGACCAATGGTTGGTCTCCCGAGTGAAAACAGGGACACCCCCAAGAAAGGATTGAGACATGCAGAACCTTGTCAAAGCGCACAATCAACTCTTCTCCCGGAGGCCGGACGAGCGATTTTCCTCGCTGTCCGAACTCTGGGAACACTGTCATCGGGAAAAGCAGGAGTCCCAAACCAGATGGTACTCCCCGATGGACGTGTGCATCGAACCGACCAACGGCAGTCTGCGGATGGTGGCGAATGACGAGCCCTTCGGCCTGAATGACTGGGTATTTGGCCAAGTCTGCAAGCTGGCGGAAGTCAGCAAAGAGACTGTCAGCCGATTGTCGTCCAAGACGGCCAGTCTGGTCCTTGGCGAAACCCTTCCGCGTGGGAACAAACCGCTTCAAGTGTTCACGTTGGGCGACCAAATCCGCTCGGTCCATGGCGTCAGTTACACCCGTCTCTACAATGTCGATCTGTTGTCCCTGGTACTGGAATTCGTCACGGATTTCGAGGCGGCCCAGGAGGCGATGGGGGGCGGGACCGGATTGTACTGCGGAGAGCAGGACATGTTCTGCTTTCTCATCGATCCGACCGGTTGGACGGAGATCGACGGCCAATTCTTTGCCCCCGGTTTCTTCTTGTGGAACTCCGAGGTGGGCCGGCGAACCGTGGGTGTACAGACCTTCTGGTTTCAAAAGGTCTGTCAAAACCATATCGTTTGGGATGCTGTGGATATTGTGGAGTTCACCCGCAAGCACACGACCAATGTTCACGAGGCCTTGGACAGCATCCGGGAGATTCTCGTTACCTTGACCAAACGGCGAGACGAGCGACAAGACGGCTTTGTCCGCGTCATTACCAAGGCCATGAAGGAAGTCCTTGGGCATGATGAAGACGAGGTCATACCTATCCTGCAGGCTCAAGGAATCAACCGGGCAATTGCCAAAGAGGCCTTATCCATTGCCAAAGGCCAAGGCGAATTCACGATCTACTCGGTGGTAGACGCCCTAACACGCCTCTCGCAACGAAACGTGTTCGCAGGGGAACGGGCGCAAATCGACTACCGGGCATCCCGGCTACTGACATTAGTCGCCTAGGCTCGTTACCATGGGTGACCTGTGTGACCGGGCTGACCTTGAAACCTTCATCCATTCCCCGGACGGCATCCGGCTTCGGCTTCAATTCCACGAATTCCTCATTGGCCGGACAATTCGGCAAGTACACTTTGCCAATGACGTGTCTGGAATCGGTATCGAACTGCATTTGGACAATGGTTCAACATTCCACTGTCAAAAGGCCGAACTCGATATCGATGCCCTGAGAGACTCCTATCCAGACGCATTTGAATCGTCTTCGGAGACGAGTTGCATGTAAATTTCGCCATGCTGCGGGACTTCCCAAAGCATGGCTTTATTGTGGCCTTGACTGTGATCGCCCGATGCATTTGACAGTCTTTCTTGTGGTGCTATACTAAGACCAGCAATAAGATTATGGAGAACAGACGCATGAGCATACTCAACTACACCATCGTTCTGGAGCCTGCAGAAGAAGGCGGTTATACGGTGACCGTGCCGGCCTTACCGGCTGTCGTCACTGAAGGCGATACCTACGAAGAGGCATTGGAGATGGCCCGTGATGCCATCTCCTTGTATGTGCAATCGTTAATTGAAGATGGCAAACCTGTACCCACCGAGAGGCCTCCACGCGAACCGGTCTCGGTCCAAGTCCAGGTGAGCGTTTCTTCGGCTGTATGAGCCGCCTTCCTGCTCTTAAGTCCCGCCAACTCATCGCTGCCCTCAAAAAGGCCGGCTTCTCCGAAGCCCGCCAAAGCGGTTCGCACTGCATCCTCAAGCATCCCGATGGTCGCGAAGTAGTTGTGCCGGTTCATTCCAGAGACCTCAAACGGTCGACGATGAAAAGTATTATCAAACAAGCAGGTCTGACTGTGGAAGAACTTGTGACTCTCCTGTAGTGGAAATCGTTCCAAATCAGATCTGCCAGCCCAACTCTATGTTGGGCTTTTTCGTGGCAAGTAGTTCCTAGCTTCCGTTCACCGCCATTTCTCTGGACAAGAGCAGCCTTTCCACATAGAATCGAACGCACAAAGCAAGCTGACTCTGCTAATGAGGAGGCCGCACCATGGCGCGGGAAAAGACCGAGAATTCATCTGTCAAACGAGTTGGTATCTGGATTCGGGTATCCACTGAAGATCAAGCCAGAGGAGAGAGTCCACAGCATCACGAGCAACGAGCCAAATGCTATGCCGAGGCCAAGGGGTGGCAGGTCGTCGAGGTCTATCGCCTGGAAGGCGTCAGCGGCAAGTATGTCAAGGAACACGCCGAGACTCGCCGCATGCTCACTGATCTGCAACGCGGCCACATCACCGGTCTAATCTTCTCCAAGCTGGCCCGTTTGGCCCGCAGCACCCGGGATCTATTGGACTTCGCCGATGTCTTTCAATCTCACAGGGCGGATCTCATTTCGCTCCAAGAAGCCATTGACACCTCAACCGCCGCTGGTCGCTTGTTCTTCACCATCGTGGCCGCCATGGCGGAGTGGGAGAGATCGGAAATCGCGGAACGGGTGGCGGCGTCCGTACCGATTCGCGCCAAGTTGGGCAAGCCCCTAGGGGGCCAAGCCCCGTATGGCTATTCCTGGAAGGATGGCAAAATCGTTCCCAACCCGGACGAAACAGCCGTGCGCCGACAGATTTATGAATTGTTCCTGCAGTATCGGCGCAAGAAGACGGTTGCGCGCAAGCTCAATGAGGCGGGGTTTCGGACCCGAAACGGCGGCTTGTGGTCGGATACCACTGTCGACCGGCTCATCCGTGACCCGATTGCCAAAGGGGTGAGGCGGGCCAACTATACCAAGAGTCTCGGCGAAAAGAAGCATTGGGTTCCCAAGCCAGAGAGCGATTGGGTCCTGTCCGAGGTGGAACCCATCGTCCAGGAAGAGCTGTGGGACCAATGCAACGTCATCCTGGACGAACAGCGACGACGCTTGGCCAGACGACCCGGCAAGAGGCCCGTTCATTTATTCGCGGGTTTGGCCTTTTGCGCCTGTGGCCAAAAGATGCAAGTGCCGTCGAATTCCCCAAAGTATGTCTGTCCCAAGTGCCGCAACAAGATCCCCATTGTGGACTTGGAAGGGGTCTATTATGAGCAGCTCCGTGAGTTCTTGTTTTCCCCAGACGAGGTCTCGTCTCTGTTGGCGGACGCCAATTTGGAGATTATTCATCGGGAACAATTGCGTTCCAAGTTGGAAATGGAAAAGCAAGAAACGCAGCAGAAGTTAGACCAACTTTTTGAGTTGCACCACCGGGGCGAGATCCCCTCGGCAGGCTTCCGGCACCGGTACGATCCTCTCCAAGAACGCCTGGACCAATTGACCGCCGAGTCAGCAAAGGTCAGTGCGGAGATTGACTATCTCAAAGTCAACATGCTGTCCACGGATGAAGTGTTGTCTGATGCCCAGGATCTGCATGAACGCTGGCCTAAATTGGAGACGGAAGATCGACGACGAATCGTCGAACACATTACCGACCAAATCGTTGTCGGCCAAGGGGATATCGAAATCCACCTAGCCTATTCACCGCTAGGTTCCAGAATTGATGGTGCCAAGGCAACGCAACTTCACGGATTCATGGCGACGACAAGCAAGACCCGGCTCGGAAAAGTCACGGAATAGTTCGCGCGCCGGATATGGACTATGCCGTCTTCAAGCGGTTGCCGCAGGGCTTCAAGCGCGCCGCGATTGAACTCCGGGAGTTCGTCCAGAAAAAGTACGCCGTTGTGCGCCATGCTCACTTCGCCGGGCATGGGGCGTTGGCCGCCGCCTCCGCCGCAAATGGACACCGTAGTTGCGGTGTGATGGGGCGATCGAAAGGGTCTTTGTGCGACAAGGCGCGATCCGCCCACCAGCGTTCCGGCAACACTGTAAATTCGTGATGTTTCGAGCGCTTCGTCGAATGTGATATCGGGTAGAATGGTGGGAAGCCTCGCGGCGAGCATCGTCTTGCCCGTGCCCGGGGGACCAACCATCAACAGATTGTGTCCGCCCGCAGCGGCTATGGTTAAGGCACGTTTGACGTGCGCCTGACCTTTCACGTCGGAGAGGTCGAATTTGCCGTTGCGTGCCTGTTTGAAATACTGATCCGCGTCGGTGACGTGAGGCGCAATCTGGGTTGTACCGTGTATGAATCCCGCGGCCTCGGCGAGGTTTCGCACGGGGATTACATCGATGCCTGGAAGAATACCCGCTTCCACGGCATTTTCCTCAGGCACGACAATACCGCGTAAACCACGATCCTTCGCGGATATGGCCATGGGCAAGGCGCCGTCTACCGGGCGCACGGCCCCGTTCAGTGCCAGTTCCCCCACGATGATGTACTGTTCCATCGAGTCGGCCTTGATTTGGTCCGTTGCTGCGAGGAGACCGAGCGCGATGGGCAAATCCAGGGCACTGCCTTCTTTGCGCATATCAGCCGGGGCGAGATTGATAACGTTTCTGCCGCGGGGAAACCGAAATCCGGAATTGGTGAGCGCGGACGTGACGCGTTCCTGGCTTTCCTTCACAGCCATGTCTGGAAGGCCCACCAGAATCATTTTGAATTCGCCGGGGCGGTTGTCCACCTCGACAATCAGGGGAACGCCCTCAATGCCGTGTATGGCACATGATTGTACCCGAGCCAACATGGGATAGGGGTCTCCATTCCGCCGTCACATAGTGCGCGCATGATAGCGTGGATAGTGTTGCGACACAAACCGCGTAACCGATTCCGGTACCGGTCAGCGAACGAGGTAGACGGCGGTGCTTTTGCCGGGCAGGGTATCGACCCAGGTTGTGTTTTTTGTTGCCATTGGCAAGGGGGAGAGCGGGACAATACGGTCGACGGAATCAAAGGGATCGGGCCACTGGATGGTGAGATCGGTCTCTTGGGACGTGTGAACGATGAGATAGGGGCCCACAAGACCCACCATACCCGGTGCGTTGCTATACACGTGCACACCGCTCCGCTGGGCCATCCACCGGAGGAGGCCCACTGGAAGCCTGGGGGTGGCGGAATATACGAGTACGCCCTTTCCTTGGGGGCGGGCGACGGCACTTACTTCATCGGTCTCCATGTAACGTGCCAGAATATGTCCGCTGTCGGAGGTGATTACGATTCGGTTTGCCCAGTTGTCAGTTCCGAGCGCGACGGTCTCATCGGTCTCCACGCTCTTGATTCGCAATGGCATGGAATCCGTTTTGGATTCCACCGTGAATCCCGTGGCCTCGGCGATATTCGCCAGTACAGAGGAGCCCGCGCCGCCTGCGGCATTTGGGGCGTAGGTCAATACGACTGTACAGCCGAGGTCGAGTAGCCGATCAATTTGCCGCTGCGCGTCCTCGCTCAGGACATAGGGGTTTGCCAGCACAATCATGCGCACGGAATCAGGCAGTCGCGCAATATCGCTTTGTAAGTAGTAGCCCACCGGCGTGCCCATGCGATCAAATTCGGATAGCCACACGGCCAACGATTGCAGCAACACAGGCCAGGTTGTGTCCTGCAGGAAATGTACCGATTCCTCATCCATCAGCACGGCAATCTGGGGTTCAAAGACGGGCACATCGCGCGAAGCCGCAGCCATCCGCAACAATAGTTTTGCGGAATCCCATATTGCCTTGTCATTCCAGCGGCCGTCGGACAACAAGTCGAAGATCCACATGCCATTTCTGTGCGTGAAGGCGTTTGCGAAATTGCGCCGGAGGAGCGCTTGTGTTTCTTCCATGGTCTGGGTTCGGTCCGGGTATCCAGGCGCTATCAGGAGATCCTGGGGCGGGGACGACAAATGCGTGTACGAATCTTCTTCTACGATGCCCAGCTTTCCATGTAGTGCCAGGGAATCCAAGGGCAAATGAAAGTGCCCCGGTTCGCCGATGTTTCGCTCGAAATACGCATAGGGCGCCGCAATGATGTCAATGTCGCTGCATTCCAACAAGCGCGCCAGACTCAGATGACCGGAATGGGCGAGGGCACGGGGTCCGTTGTGATTCAATTGCATGGTATAGCCATAGAAAGCCCCAACCAACAGACGTCGATTGCTGACACGTTTCACCTCGGAAGCGAAATATGCAATCGTATCGGCCATTTGATCGGAAAGAAACCGCTGATGATCGATAACCTTCGCATGCTTCACGGGGTCGCGAAAATGGCCCCATGCGTTGTCCTCTCGTTCCTGGGCTGTGGGTATCTGTACAGAGTCAAACGTAGCGGCCGGATCACTCCACGCCTTTCGAAGGCTTCGAGGCGTACGGTACTTGGCTTTGAGCCATGTTCGAAATGCTTGTTGCGCGGGAAGGGAGTAGTCGTAGTAGCGTTCCGTATCCGGGTAGAACCATTCGCCGGTTTGAAGGTATGCCAGATGCACGCCGAAGAGCTTGCTTCCGTAGCGACTCGCGGCTATCAATTCTATACACCGGGCCAATCTTTCGGCAGTATCTTTGCGCCATAATTCACTGGCTGGCGAGGCCATTTCGCTGGCATTTCCTTCGGAATCCACAATGCGCTCATCTGGATTTTCAGCCAACCAACTCCTGTGCGCTCCGAGCCAAATGCGCACGTAGAAGTAACCTTCGGGATGAGCGGAGGCAAACTTCTCAACCTCAGCAACGGTTTCGTCCGGGGTTTTGAACGGTTCCAGCCAGACATTGAATGTATACAGTTTGAAACCGGCATCGGCGGCAAGCCGCAGTTCCTCCAGCAAGATTTCATCGCGGTTGAATTGATTGTTGGCCGCAAAAAACAGGGGGGAGTACGTGTCCCCATTAATGATAATGGCCGGTGCACCGGCCACGCCCGAGCGGATGGTGGTCCTTGGCAATTCTCCATCCGCGGTTGGTGAGAACAGGCATGTACTGACGACACTGCCCATCAGGAAAAAGATGTAGGATTTGCTCGTATTCATGGTTCCGGAATGGACCGGTAAGCGCGATTGCCTGACTCGATTTGGGCAGGTCAGTTGCCTCGGACCAGAATGAATTCCGCAATGCCCATCATTGCATCTTTGTAGGAACTCGCGGGCAGGCTGCTTATTGCTGCGCGGCCTTCCTCGATGTATTCCCTGGATATCGATTCGACCCGTTCGCGGGCCCGTGTGCTTTCCAGTGTCTCGGCCACCCACGTTCGGTCGGCATCGCTCAGTTTTGCATGTTTCATGGCATCGATACGTGCCACACCTGCGTCATCCATGGCTTCGCGCATATAGATCACGGGCAGTGTCTTCTTGCCTTCAATCAGATCGCCGCAGGAGGGCTTTCCCAGCGCGTCGCGATTTTGGGACAAATCCAGCAAGTCATCCACCAATTGAAACGCGACACCGATGTTCATGCCATAGTCGTTGAGGTTCTGCATGGGAGTGCCGGAAATGTGCACGCTCGGCGTGCTGCACGTAACCGCGAACAAGCTTGCGGTCTTCTGCCGGGCGAGGCTTATACACGCAGCCTCGGTGTACTGATTCTGAGCAAGCCCGAAATGGTTTAACTCGCCCTCGGCCATCATCCGCACGGACTCAATGGCATTTACAATCACGCCGCACGAGTCATACCGGCTCAGCAGGCCAATGCTGCGTGCCACGAGATAGTCGCCGCCGAGCACCGCCGTGTGGTTGTCCCAGCGGGCATTCAGAGAGGCGTCGCCGTGGCGTAGGTCGGCCCCGTCGATGACGTCGTCGTGCGCCAACGCGGCCAGGTGGAGGAGTTCCATGGCCGTGGCCATGGGCACATAGTCGGCCACGTTCGCGGCGCCTATAGCCCCCGCGGACAAGAGGCACAGCGCCGGCCGCAGCATTTTCCCGCCGATCGGGGGTTCGGGGATGGAGCTCCCATGGACCAGCTTCAGGGCATCGTGCCAAAGCCCCGCGACCGCTTTCCGGACCTCCGCCATCTCCCTTTCGACAGGGCGGTACAACTCTTGTAGCGTTAAAGCCGTTTGCATAGCGCGGGATTGTATCACACGAAGTTTGTGGCCTTCGACTTTACCGATCCCAGGGTATTCTGCAGGAACGCGGATTGGGCCCGTCAAGCTGCGGGTTGCCCATGGGCGCTGCGGTCCTGGCAAGTGTCGGCTGCAGGGCAACTTCCGCACGCCGATTCCTGCAGGCAGTCATAGTCGGCGGGCAAGCTTTTGTCTCTGGCGATGTGCATGATCCAGAACCAAATGGCTACTCCTGTGAACACGGCCGAACTGGTGCCCAAGATCATGAGTATAGTGTGCAGGCCATTGTACACTTCCTCACCCTCCGAGGCCTGCGAATCCCATGAAAGCCAGGGAAAGGATTCCCGCAACCATGAGCGTGAGGGCCGTGCCTTGCATTACATTTGGGACAGTTGCAAGTTTCAACTGTTCACGAAGCCCCGCCATAATGACGAGTGCGAGTGTAAATCCGCCGCCTGCCCCCACGGCATACACCAGGGACTGCACAAAACTGTAGCCTTTGGAGGTCTGAAACAACGTGAGGCCCAGAATGGCACAGTTGGTGGTAATGAGAGGCAGATAGATGCCCAGGGCCTTGTATAGCGCGGGGCTGTATTTCTTTATGACCATCTCGACGAGTTGCACTGCCGACGCAATCACTACGATGTAGCACATCAGTTGCAGGTAAGGTGCTTCGGCCCAAGCCAAAATCAGGTTTATTCCATACGCACACGCCGAACTCACGATCAACACGAACGTAACGGCGAGCCCCATACGGCTTGCGGTTTCCAATTTGCCCGATACGCCTAGAAACGGACAGATGCCTAGAAACATGCTCAACACGAAATTGTTGATGATACATGCATTGATGAAGATCTGAAAGAGCGATTCGTCATTCATGCTGCGTGTCCTCCCGTTGAGGCATCCGCGTGGCGGTCTTTTCGAGTCCGCCACCAGTTGAAAATCAGGAGCCAGGTTCCCAGGGTCAGGAAGCCGCCCGGTGGGAGAATCATGATGGCCCATGGTTCGAAATGCTTGCCCACTACCGGATAACCGAGCAGCGTGCCACTGCCCAGGATTTCACGGACAACGCCGAGGCACAGGAGGGCCAGCGTAAACCCCAAGCCCATCCCCAGGGCATCCAGCGCCGATCGCACGGGCCCGTTCTTGGAGGCAAAGGCTTCCGCGCGGCCCAAAATAATGCAATTCACTACAATTAAGGCAATGAATGCGCCGAGTGCGTTATACACTTCGAGGCTGATGGCCTGAATGGCAAAATCCACCATGGTCACGAAGGTCGCGATGATCACAATATACGTGGCGATTCGAACTTGCTTCGGAATCCATTTGCGCATGATTGATACGAGCACACACGATGCCACCAGCACGAACGTGGCGGCCAGACCCATGGAAAGTGCATTAATCACGGAATTCGAGACTGCCAGCGTTGGACACATTCCGAGCACCATGACGAACACGGGATTCTCCTTCCACAAACCGCGGAGGAAGACGTCCATTGAAGGTTCTTGGGGTTCGTTGATCATGGTGTTACCTTCTGCAATTGGTCGACGTGCTTGCGAACAATGGGCAGTATCTGGGAGCAGCGCGTGTTGAGCATGGCCCCTACGGCTTTGGAGGAAATTGTCGCACCCGAGATACCGTCAATCTGCCAGTCTTTGTTCTTGCCATCTTTTATCACTTCAATTGCGTTCTTGAGCCCTGATCCTTCGGAGTTCAGAGAGACATCCAGCTTACGGAAGGAAGCCAGAAACGATTCGTCTTTTCCAATCTTGTCGCCAAGCCCCGGAGTTTCCTTGCTTCCCAGCAGCTTGTAGCCGATCACCGATTCGGTGACAGGGTCGTATCCGAACAATATGCTGATGATGTCTTGATAGCCTTGGCCCGCGGCTGTAATGGCGACCCCCACAAGCTTGCCGCTCTCGTCATAGCCGGCATAGACAACGTCTGTATCCTTGGTGTCGCCTTGGATGGGGGTAAAGCCGTCCGCTGACACGGCGTACGTGGCCCGTTCCACGGCCCCCGGAAGTACCGTAAATACGGCTTCTTCCAATGCCTTACGCTTGTTCTCGGCAATGATGTCGAACGTGCCCAAGTAAACGAGCACTAACAACACTCCGGATATTGTGGAGACAGTGCCCAGCGTGGCGATCATCTTAACGCTGCTGGCCTGCCGCACTTGTGGTATTGCGATGGATGGAGCGGATGTGCTCATGACTTTTCTCCCTTCGGTTGCCTGGCCGGCCGGTGCCAGCCGAAGGGCTTCGGTTGGGTGAGCATGTTGATAATCGGCGTGCAGGCATTTCCGAGGAGTATGGCGTACATTACGCCTTCGGGCAGGCCGCCGGCGACCCGAATCAGCACGATTAGGAAGCCGATAAGAGCGCCGTAGATCCACACACCCCTGCGCGTGACCGGTGATCCAACCATATCAGATGCCATGAATACGGCCCCGAGCATCAATCCGCCTGAGAAGAGCACAAAAAGCGGTTCAGGATATTTGGAATCGACCAAGTGCAATGCCCAGCTGAGTATGAAGGTAGTGCCCAGCAAACTGGCTGGAATACGCCAGTTCATCAATCCTTTGAATATGAGATAGGCGCCGCAAATCAGAATCAACACAGCGGACGTTTCGCCCGTGGAGCCGCTGGTCATTCCCATGATTAAATCGACAATCGGCGTTGGTTGCCCTTCGAATTTCATTCGGGCCAGCGGTGTTGCGCCTGTAAACCCATCCACGGTGATACCTTGAATGAACGCGGCCACACTATCGGGTCTCATAAACGGCAGAGAAAGAGTGGCCATCGGTATGGACATGAACCGATCCGGCGACCAGACTGAAGGGGAAAAAACGGGGGACCATGTCGTGATGGCGACTGGAAACGCCGCCTGGAGGAAAGCACGCCCAACGAGTGCGGGATTGAAAGGGTTCTGTCCCAGACCGCCAAAAATCATTTTACCCAGTGCAATGGAAACGAATCCGCCTACCACGGCCATCCACAGGGGAAACCCGGGCGGCAACGACAGCGCAAGCAGAATCCCAGTGATGACGGCGCTGTAATCAGCGACGGTGGAGCGACGATGGGCCAAGCGGCAAAACAGGTGCTCGGTTGCCACACAAGCGACGACGCTCGTTGTAATCAATAGGAGCGCGGATAGGCCGAAAGCAAATACCGCGAATGCACAGATGGGCAGCATCGAGTACACGACATGCAGCATAATACGGTCGGTAGTGACAGCCGTATGGACATGCGGCGAAGTATGAATCTCGACAGCGTGTCGCACTGTACTCATGATTTTGCCTTTCGTTCGCGCGCAAAGGACTTGGCCACGCGGAAGTGATGCACCAGCGGGATGGCCGATGGGCATACGTAAGCGCAGCATCCGCATTCGAAACAATCCATCAGATGGTAACGGTCCACCATTTCGTCGTACACCCGATTTCGAGCGAGCAATCCCAGGGTGGAAGGATTCAAGTGCATCGGGCAGGCATCTACACACTGGCCGCACCGGATGCAAGGATACTCGGTTGAATGACCGTTGCGAGAGCCTTGGCCACGCGGAAATACCACGATCCCGGTGATGCCTTTGGTAATGGGCACCTCACGCGAAACAATGCTCGCACCCATCATCGGGCCACCAAAAATGATTTCATCGGGCTCCGCAGTCAAGCCAACACGATCCAGCACGTATTCCAAAGGAGTGCCGATGGGCAATAGATAGTTGCCCGGCTCCTTTACGCCTGGCCCGGTAACGGTGACCACGCGTTCAATCAAGCCTTGCTTGCGAGGCAAAAGTTCTCCGATTTGAGCAAGGGTTGCCACATTGAAGACGCCTACATGCACTTCGTAAGGGAGTCCCCCGGAAGGTATGTTGCGTCCCAGGAGCGCCTTGACCAGCATTTTTTCCGCTCCCTGCGGGTATTTCGTTTCCACGGCCCGGACTTCGATGGGGAGATCGCCGGGCACGAATCGTTGAAGCCGGGCGATTGCGTCCATTTTATTTTTTTCGACGCCGATGACAGCCTGTTTGGCGCTCAATGCGCGGAGAACAACGCGAATCCCCTGCATAATGGCTTCCGGGTATTCGAGCATCACCCGGTGATCCGTTGTCAGATAAGGTTCGCATTCGCAACCGTTGACCACGATGGTATCAACGGAACGGCCTTCGGGTAATACGAGCTTTACGTGGGTTGGAAAGGCTGCGCCGCCCAATCCCACGACGCCCGTATCCTGCACAGCCTTTACAAGGTCTTTCGGAGGCAGTGCGTCAACATCCACCTCGGAGCCGTAGAGAATCTCCTGGCTAGCGGATGGGTACACCTTAAGAAAAACTGCAGGCGTCATTCCGCCGCGTGTGTCGCGGCACAATCCGATGCGGGCAATGCGACCCGTGGCCGGTGCATGCATGGGAACCGATACAAAGCCACCGGCATCGGCAATGGGTTCTCCCCGGACCACTTCCTGGCCTTCACGCACAATCGGCTTGGCGGGCGCGCCGGTGTGTTGCGACAAAGGGATGATCATCTCAGGCGCGAATGGAAACCGTCGAATCGGCTTGTCCTTCGTCAGATCCTTCAATTCCGGCGGATGGATGCCGTGTGGAAAGGTCTTCTTAATCTGGAGCCACGCATTGCGCATCTGCTCGCCTTTCACCAATGCGCGGGACGGGAATACGCCTCCCGTCCCGCGACTGCATCATGGGTTATCGATTGAACTTTGCGGCCCGCTTGATCAACTTCTCAGTCTCTTTGTCGGAGTGGTCCGCGGGGAGTCCCGGTTGTATGGCCCTGGCCGCGCATTTCTCCGCTGCCTTGACCAAGTCTTTATAGGGACCTGCTTTCGGGTCGGAGATAATTGCCTGTTTCTTGTCGTTCCAGGCAAACATCTTTGGGTTCAACAAAACGCATTCACCGCACCCTGTGCACTCGTCTGAGTACAGAATGGGAGCCGAGTATCCGTTTGTGCCGCCTGCCGCAGTGGAAGTGGCCGGCGCGGGGGCTTTGCCTTCGGCCAACGTTGACACGGCAGCGGCGACCGGCATAGCCAAGGTCACGGCCGGCGCCGATCCGTTGGTTATCCCCGCCAATTGCATGAGACCGGTGGCAATCTGTTGAACAACCTGTTGTTTCGCATCACGCGCGATTGCGTCGGTATCGACCTTGGCGTCGAGTCCCGCAATTCCGCGCAGTTGACGCCAAAAACTCAGTCGTTCCTCGCAGGATTTTACGACTTCCTTGG
>BTWA01000064.1:0-18307 GCA_045863295.1 Candidatus Hydrogenedentota bacterium | reverse complement strand
TGGAGTGGTTGCCGTCCGTATTGTTTGTACCTGTGATGGTCGCGGTCGTATTGCCTTTCGGCATCTCGAATATGAGTATAAAAGCGAAGTGCCTGGCCGCCGTACTGCTTGTTGTCCTTCTCGGAACAGCGACCGCCAGTACCTATGCCGCCATAGTTGGGCAAGAAGACATGGCGGACATGGTGCGTGTAATTCAGTATGTACGCTCGAATTCGGGAGCGGGTACGAACCGTGATCCATTTACCGGTCCGGTTCAGGCCATCCCTGCAGCCTGGTCGATACAGTGGCAGAGTACGGGCCAAGCCGCAGTGGACAAACTAGGGGAATTCTCTACTATTCGGCTCACCGGCGAAACCCAACTTTCGACATTGGAGATGTCGTTGGAATCCGAAAGTCGCGAGATTGCACGCTCAGCGACTCCTCCCTACGAAATCACCCTTGCCGTAACTCCCGGAACACCTTACTTATTGCGTGTCCGCGGCCGGCGCGGGCTTGGGATAGGTTTGGAAGTGAGTGGGGTTTTACGTGCCGTGATAACCGAAGTTCGTGAACAGCCAGACGAACAACCGCCGCTTTAAGAGCAGGTCGCCTGTAGTGCACTGCCTGATTGCGTATGTCAAGAAGCGTCGGCACCTTCCAACCAGCGCCCGGCCCTCTTGCGTACGCTTCCTCGCTGCTCCTGTGGGGTCAGTTCCATGATTAGCTTCCATGCAAGCCCATTCGCAGGCCAACGCATCACACACTCCTCAAGATGTTTCAGGGCGACCGTCTTGTCGCCTTGTTGCAAGGCGACTACACCAAGGGCGAGGTGTATGCCGCCGGTATCCAGCCCGCGCAGAGCCGCATGAAGTTCATGCCTTGCCTTGCTGTATTCTCCGGATTCGATCAAGGCAATCGCATACTTCTCGTGCGCTTTCGGCGGCAACACAGTCACCTTGCTTTTCATATTCTCATAGGCGGTAAGGGCAGTGTCTGTGTTAGCGAGATGGGAGTCCATGGCTTGCCGCAGTTGGTAACTGGGCCATGTCGAGCAGTACAGCGTCGTGGCTGCCAGCAACAATGAAAAGACAGTTGCTACGATGTTCAACTTGGGCTGTTTACGCTGGAATTCCTTTTGATCTGCAAGCAACGCTCCAGCGAGAAACCCTGCCGCCAGCGCGTGCGGTGTGCTAAACAAGGGAAAATTGAGAAGGCTGAACAGGCCCAGCGCCAGAAGAGACGGCATTTCATATCCCCGACGTCGAATCAATCGCTGGAGGAACCATAAGCAACAAATCACGCCAGGCAGACCATACTCGATTGCTATCTGGAGCGGGTCACAGTGGAGATAGTCGGTATGAGTTTCATTGAACAGAAACCGCCCTTCGAGGCTGCGCCAGAGTACATCGCCCTGATAGATGGGACTCCAATAGGCATAGGCGGCTGGTCCCGTGCCGATGAACCAATGATCCTTCCACATGCATATGGCAGCCGCATAAAACCAGTAACGAAGGTGTATGCCGTTGTCCGTGTCAGAGAAGGCGGACCAAAATCGTTCTAAAGAAACGCCGGGGGCCAACAGTATGCAGCTAAAGACGACGGCCGCGATCAAAGCGAGCGAGAGGAAGTGGCGGAGCTTCCATGGTTCGCGGCTATCATTTTGGCATCGTGGCAGGCCCCAAAGCGCCAGTGGAATTGCAGCTATGGCTGCGAGCCAAGCACTTCGGGAACCGGACAACACGAGTGCGGCGGCGACTGTGGATGCCCCGGCCACCAGACTCGCAAATCTCCAACCGCTTGTTTGTGATCGAAGAATTGCCCGTATCCACAAGGGTAATGCCATGGTCGCGTACCCACCAAGCAGATCGGGGTTTCCAAAAACTGAATATACAGGCGATGTGGAGACGCCAAAAGCCGGAAACAGGATTGGAATCAGGCCACCAAACTGAAGGATGGCAAGGGCGGCCGCCAACACAGACGATGCCATCAGCGCCCCCCACACTACTTGTTTTCCACCTTGGGCATTTATCATTGGCTGGCACATCGTTAAGCAAAGTAAAATAGAGGCGATGCGCACCAGTTCAATAGTCGCTGGCCAGCGATCTTGTGGCAAGCGGTGCAGTGGCAACAGTACCCATGCGGCAATCCACAACACCCACAGGGGCATCCATGAACGGACACCATCACGAAAGTCGGCTCCGCATATTGACAATGTAATTGCGAGGGGCAACAGGGCCAGCGCGAGGCATGCTTCTTTTGCGTGAAAGAAAGAAACAAGGTTGAAGGAATAGGGTAATGTTGTCGCTACGACAACCGCAACGAGTGTCAGGTGCGCCACCTTGGTTCGCGAGATATGCAATCGGTGTCCTCTCTGGTAGCCTTGCCATCGAACGAACGGCTTCCGGCTCAATCGGCGCTGGCTGACTTATAGGATACTGATCTGAACATGCGAAACGGAATACACCTTGAAACGATTTGACTTTCAATTCTGATACACATCCATACAATGCCAGCTTTGTTGACAATGGTGCCTCTGCCTATTCGCGCTTGTCTTCCCTTGGAATGGCCTGCTAGTGTTGTGAACATCCGTTTCCACCGTGTATATCATCTATGAAGCACTGGCTTACAAAAACAGAAGAAGTCGCCCGCCGCGGACATGCCGTGCGGCGCGCCATGTTTATTGCGAGCTTTTGGGTCGGTGTTATCAGTGTTCTACTGACATTGTATCCGCCGCCTACACCTTGGGTGGAGCACTTTTACTCGCGCGGCTTGTACAAGTGGATTGCGTCTGTTTTAGTTGCCATTCATGAATTGGTGCCATTCTCGTTGACCGGAACCGTCATCGTCGCTTTGGCATTGCTGTTACCCGCATGCGCGGCATGGCGATGGAAATGCTCTCGCGGACGTGGTGATCGCCGAACGGCGATTGCGCTTGAGCTTACGAAGTGGACAGTCGCGGCGTGTGCGTTTCTGTATGGCGGATTCCTGCTTGCTTGGGGCGCCAATTATCATCGCGAACCCATCGAAGCACGTCTCGGCCTATCCGAATGGAAAGGTAACGAGAGCGACGTGGCGCGTATTCGAGCGACCCTGCTTACGTTTATCGCGGAGGTCCGTCCTGCGGATTCAGAGCGTGACACTGGCCGTGCTGTGGAATCGGCTGCACGCAGCATGAGAGAGCTGACGCGAAAGTGGGACGGATCACCCGCCGCCCTGCCTGATCATGTGAAGGTCGTGCCTGGGGCGTTGCTCATGCGCATGATGGTGCTGGGGGTTTGTTCTCCGTTTCTTGTGGAACCTCATGTCGATGGCATGTTGCCTCCAATGCCTTTTATACGCGTGGCATCGCACGAGCTGGCGCATGTGGCGGGCATCAACGGAGAGGCAGAAGCCGACTTCGCGGGTTGGATGGCAGGCCTAAACTCGGATGACGCCTATATGCGCTATGCCACGGCTATTCACGTTTATCTTAGCCTGATTCAGGATTTGCCGGATGAGGAGCGCGAAGCGGCTTACGCATCTCTGCCCGGGGATGCAATCGCGGAATGGGATTTATACCGTGAACGCTTGCTTCGATATCGCGTGGCTCCGCTTGCCCGTGTTGGTGCACCCGCGTACAATGCGTATTTGAAGGCACAAGGCGTAAGGGCGGGTATACAGGACTACAATCGCGGGGCAAGCCTATTTCTTGCCGCGTGGGACAAGGGCATCATTGATCTGACCATTGCCTCGACGGCACAGCAGCCGGAGATCGACATGAGAGCCACTCATGAGTACTAGACGCATGATTGTTCACGGTGTGTGTACCGTGGTGTTGTTGATAACGACCGGATGTGCCACGCGCAATTCCACAATCCATTCGTTCATGCTTCAACCTGGCGATCTGCTTTTTCAGGATCTCGATGCGGGCCCACTTTGTGTGGCCATCGAAAAGGTTACCGTAGGCGTGAATTGCGGTAATTTCTCTCATGCAGGTATGGTGACTAGATCCGGCGAAGATGGCGTGTGGATTGTGGAGGCCGTGGGAGCAGGAGTCGTTGAAACGTCCTTGGACGCGTTTCTTGCGCGGAGCAAGGACTCGCAAGGCCGGCCCAAGGTAGTCGTTGGACGACTGAAGTCTCCGTTCGACAGCCTCATTCCTTTGGCCATTGAACAGGCTACTCTCCGCATTGGCAAGCCCTACGATGGCGTATACACTATGGAACAGGACGCCTTTTACTGCTCAGAACTCTTGTACACCTGCTTTCGTGAGGCCAACGGAGGACGCGAGGTGTTTCTGCTCTTCCCCATGACTTTCAACGACCCCGATACCGGTCAACCTTTTCCGGCGTGGGTAAACTATTATGAGAATCTGGGTGTCCCCATTCCCGAAGGTGAGCCGGGGCTAAACCCCGGTGGCATATCCCGATCTCCAGTTTTGGATATTGTGCATGTGTATGGAAGGCCAGATGGTTGGCGCAGTCCGTTTCCCCAGGACTGACTGCCGAGAACGGTAACTAGCACACACGAAAGATTTTGTGCGCTCGTGCATATTGTGGTCACACACAGTAGACGAGTTAGTTAACACCGGTGTCGCAGATTCTCGAAAAGACCGCCAGAGCCTATAGCCGTTCTTTGCCCGAACAATTGTGGTTCTGCGTTTGACTTCGGCGATCTTCATCGGGTACACTCTCTTCCGCATCTGTCCGCAAGGCAGAACCCAATGCGGGGGCGTAGTTCAGTCGGTTAGAACGCCTGCCTGTCACGCAGGAGGTCGCCGGTTCGAGTCCGGTCGTCCCCGCCATTTTTTGAATCTGCAACTCATGTTGTAAGCGCGGTTTACGCGCTGACCCGCCTGTCGCGGCGCAGCCTGACTGGAAATCGTTTTCTCTCACCTGAGAAAAAACGACCACGAAAGGATTTGCGCCATGCCACGACACAAGAACAAAGTCCCTTCCCTCCTCCGCAACCAGAGCGCATCTGACAAGGCAGAAGGCCTGCCTGGCCGGGCATTTTGTGTGGTCAATGGCCGCAGTTACTACTTTGGTCGCTACGGTTCGGAAGAGGCTGATGCCGCTTATCACACGTTTATCGCCGAATACATTGCGGCCGGTTATCGCGTCCCCACGCCCGTAGAAGAAGTGACAATTGCCGAATTGTGTGCAGCGTACTGGATTCACGCTCGAGCGTACTACAACTCGGAGGGCGAGAAGTTCATGATCCAAGGTGCGCTGAAATCGTTGGATGACCAGTATGGACACGAACCCGTTGTTAAATTCAGTCCGCTCAAGGTTGAGGTACTCCTGAACAAGAGTATCGAGTCGGGTTTGTCCCGCACCGGCGTGAATCATCGACTGAACCGGATTAAGCGACTGTTCAAATGGGGCATCGCCAAAGACATGGTCCCCGCTGATCTGTACATCCGTGTGCAGGCCGTTCCAGGTCTGCGCAGGGGGCGCAGTGCGGCGAAGGAAGGGCGTTTTGTTTCCACCACAGAGGGTCGGCGGTTCCACGGTGATTCTTGAACGAACCTAAGTCATTTTAAAGTAATGAATTATGGGACTTGCCAAACTTTGCCTTACCACTCTTGGGTACCTCATTTCTTTCCACGGAGTGGATTTGGCTGCTGCCCCATAGGCCGTTCTATCCGCGTCGGACTATCCCGGTCCGCTGAAGGCTTGACCTCATAGCGACCCGAAGGCGACCTTGAGCTTTCGTCAAGCGGCTCTTGCCGGGCTGCCGACCTGAAGACGCTGTCCAAGCTTGATCAGGTAACTGTTGCTCCAAGACGACTCTATGCTGGCATTTGCCTCAAAGGCGACTGGGAACAAGTCTGGGGCCCGCCTGTCCAGAACCCTACCTGAAGAGTCCTTCGTGGGTCGGTTGCTGCGGCCAGACAACAATCCTGCACGCGCAATGCAGCATACAGAATTCGTGCACCTCCGCCTCGTATTGTTTGAACTGCCATCGGCCACGCCCGCACCCGGGTTCGCGGCTTGCAGGAGGCACTGCAATGGGCGTTCTATTGGATTTCAGGAGAAAGGTTGCCAAATCAGCGATAGGTGTGAGAGTATGAATTGGGTTAATAGGGTAGGGGCTGTTTGCGATTGTGTGCAAGCGCGTTCGTTGCCCCCAGCCAGTTACTTCGGAAATTCTTTCAAGCCTCGGTTGACAATTCAACAGTTGCGTCGTGGGGAACTTTGACAGGGGTGGCACTCCTTTCATCGAGGGTGACGCGACATGCGAGTTGGGCTCTGGGTTAGTGGAATACTATGTTCGGCAATTCTGGTTCTGGGGGTGGTAAGCTTCACTGGCTTTAGCCATGCCCCGACATTAGTGGCACACGACGACTCGACAGCCCCAGAAGATCCAACAACCGAACATGCCTCGCCTCCCGTACCCGAGCCAAACGAACCCAAATCCATCCCGGCTGAAACGCCCACTGAAAAGCCTGAAGCCATTCACAGAAATGCTGCCTTTGCGAGCGAAGTCCAAGAGAATATCCGCGATGCCGAATACAATATCACGTCTCAAGAAAAATCCGTCATTGAGGGTCAGCCAGGTGGTTTGCATGCCACTAACCGAGCGGCAAACCTCCGCGCGTATTTCCGCGAGGACGGTGTCGAGATTTTGCCGCGGGATTTGGATCAGGCGGATTGGAATCTGAAATGGCGCTTCACCCGTTGGGGACGAGAAGATGCCATGCGGAGTGTGTCTGTCACAAAGCCTGAGAACGATCAAACCAACGGCAAACGGGTCGCCTACAAATCCGGCGGCGTAGAAGAATGGTATGTGAATGACGGTAACGGTCTCGAGCATGGCTTCACCGTTGCCGCGCGGCCCGCGGGAGAAGGGCCGTTAATCGTTGAAGGCGAATGGTCGGGGCTGTCCCCCCGCGCGGGCGCCAACGCCCAAACTATCGGACTATTCGACGCCGAGCAAAGGCAGGTACTGCAATACGGAAAGCTGGTGGTGACTGACAACGCCAATAAGATTCTTTCAGCGCGATTGCAACCGGTGGGTCAGTCGGTTCGAATCATTGTTAACGATAGTAACGCCGTTTATCCCGTTACCATCGACCCAATCTATTCACCGCCGCCGCCCGAATCGGATAGTCCAGTGCTTCGGCTGGGCAGTCAACTTTTCGGTGAAGCGGGAGAAGGTTTTTTCGGTCAGAATCTCTTTGACGCTCAGGACGTCAACGGTGACGGATATAGCGACATCTTGGTTGTTGTGTATGCGGGTCAGGCAGAACTGCCATTTGGGGCTGCGTACTTGTTTTTCGGATCCGAAGGCGGCATTCGGTCAACGGGGCCGAGCCAAGCCGACTCGACGCTGACGGGTGACGAGGAACTTCTGATCATAGGGCCAGTTTGTCCCGCCGGCGACGTAAATGGAGATGGTTTTGCCGATACACTCTTTGGAGATTCTTACAACAACGCGGCATTCCTTGTTTATGGAGGAGCAACGGGTTGGCAAATCGATAGCTCAATTCAAACA
The DNA here is from genome assembly GCA_045863295.1 of Candidatus Hydrogenedentota bacterium. Classification (GTDB taxonomy): domain Bacteria; phylum Hydrogenedentota; class Hydrogenedentia; order Hydrogenedentales; family SLHB01; genus BTWA01. The sequence continues at coordinate 10,849 of BTWA01000064.1, read as the reverse complement.
GCGAGCATTATTACTGGCGAATCAGCCTTTTCTGCCTTTGGTGCCGCTGTTGCTTCGGCCGGTGACGTTAACAACGATGGATACAGCGACATTCTTGTAAGTGATCCAAGCTACGCGGTAAACGAAGAGCCTGCCGGTACCGTCTACTTGTTCTTGGGGTCACCCGAGGGAGTTTCCGCAACGACTGTTTCAGATGCGGCATCAGTCGTCGTTGGCGAACCGGGTAAAGTTCTTCTCGGACACAGCTTAAGTGGTATAGGCGACGAGAACGGCGACGGATACGCAGATATTGCTATTGGTCACCATAGTCTCGACAGCCCACTCCCATTCGGTGAGTCGCTGGCCGTATTCGATGGAGAGATGTCGGCAGGCACATGGAAGTTGACGGTGTCTGTATACAACGACTTTCTGGATGGTTCGGCAAGCGACAGTCTGGGCTTGTGGCAATTGGCTTCCAGCAGTCTCGCGCCCATTGTAAACACGTTCACTGAATCCTCTACATCCAACGGCATAGACGTGACAACGTCGACAATTGAAGTTCAGGATGATGTGGAAGTGTCCGCGCTAGATATTCAAATCTTGCTGGCAAGTCACGTTTATGGATATGCCACCATTGATTTGGAGTCGCCGTCTGCTACGCGATGCAGACTATTTCGCGGCTATATTGAGGAACACGAATTACATTACTCAGATGAAAATGGCTTGAGTCCGCAAGGTACCGTCACAAGAACAGTGGCTTCCATCTATCACGGAGCCGAAAATGGACTCGCGGCCGCAGAGACGTTTAGTAACCCCGTACTATGGAGTCAAGCAGAACGCCTGCTCACAATAGACCACGATTGCGAGTTTTCCTTTGTAGCGGGTGTGGGCGACTTCAATGGTGACGGCATTGGAGACACATTACTTTCTTCGCAGGGTCAGAATACACGTGTAAGCGGTCTATACCTCGGCACAGCACACCAAACCGCACCCCCGGCGTACGTATCACCAAGCGAAGTGATTGGCACGGCCAGTGACAATATCAGCCGCGCAGGAGATGTTAACGGCGATGGGTACGCGGATTTTCTGCTGGGTGCATATTCTCGTATCGTACTATTTGAAGGTCATGTCACGGATTCCCAGGCGTACAAACCTGTGTCGATACGTTACTTTGGGCAGGGTGGAATGCGCGCAGCGGGCGGTGGAGACATCAATGGAGATGGTTTTGCCGACATACTTGCAGGATTACCCTTATTTGAACGTGGGCTTTTTGCCGAGGGTTCCGTTTATGTCTTTCTTGGCGCGCCCGATCCACCCAAAGGAAGCCTGGACGTCTATCCCGGATATCCGGTGATTTCCCGGGGTGCAGGCGATGTAAATGGAGACGGCTTTGACGACATTATTATTGGTGCAGCGGAAATTAACAATCTTCACGTAGGTGATGGTGCTGCGGCGATCTTCAAGGGCTCTGCGACAGGACTTGATGTCACGGATGAGACCGGGTACTGGAACGAAGCAGGAATGCTGGGCGTGGTTTATGGGAGCAATGTTTTTGACTATTTGGGTACGAATGTAGCCGCTGCCGGTGACGTCAATGGCGATGGCTATTCCGATGTGCTTGTAGCATCAGAGGAGTATGGAATTGAGGGAGATCCTGCGGAACAGACACTCGCCGTGTTCGATGGAAAAGACGCGCAAGGTGATTGGACACTAAGGATAGAGGATGTTTGGCGATATGGACTGCATTCGCTGGACTCCTGGTCGCTGACTTTCGATGGAGTTGGAACGTGGCATTCACAGGATACTCCGCAATACATTGTTTTCGCTGATCAGGTAATTCTCAGTACAATTGAGGTGCCTGCCAGCTTTTCCATCGCCGATGTCAACGTGACTGTTGAAGTCACCACTGACTATCCTACCAATCTTGTTATCGACATAATCTCGCCTGATGGAACAACGTTAAGGCTCTTCAATACAGCTCTCGCTGATACTGATGGAATTCACCGGACCTATGACGACGAGGGCGCATTTCCTCCCGATGGCAATCCCCTTCCCAATAATGAGAGCTTCGGTAAAGTGCATCTCTTCTTGGGCAGCGCGACTGGACTGCTCGGTGGTGGCACAATCTACGAACCCGGATATCCTGAACTTGCACAAGTATCTTTGGCGGACAGTAACGCCAATACAAAGTACGGACAGTCGATGTCAGGACTTGGCGACGTGAATGGTGATGGCTATGGAGATGTGCTCATTGCCGCACCCAACGCCACAGCGTCCACGCTTGGACTTGTCGACTTGTTCCTCGGAACGTCCAGTGGGCTGCCGGCTGTGCCAACAATCCGTTGGGAGGGAAACTCCACAGAACCGTTATGGTATGCCAAGGTGGGATCTGCGGGTGATGTGAATGGCGATGGCTACGCCGACTTCATGATTGGTGCTCCTTTCATGTCGAGAGGTCATCCTGGCGAGGGCGTCGTGTTCTTATTCTTGGGTTCTTCGAATGCCGAGCAGTTTGGCCTCCTGAATGACGCACCGGTAATACTGGAAGGAAATCAGACAGCAGCATTTTTTGGATACTCGCTGTCAGGCGTTGGAGACGTTAATGGAGACGGCTTCGATGACGTGACTATTGGCGCTCCGTATTTTGACAATGGGCAAATCGATGAAGGTGCGGCTTTTCTATTCCTCGGCTCCACGTCCGGCATAGAAGGTTCCAATCCGTATGACGCTGCGGTGGTTTTGGATAGCAACGTTGCCGGGGCGGGTTTTGGCTCAGACATCCTCCCGGCCGGAGATCTGAACGGCGATGGCTTCGCCGATGCCGTGCTATCTACAAGCTACTATAACTATCGTTTGTTTTTGGGAGGTACGAGCGGCCTGCTCAGCATTGACCCAGTAGGCAACTCCTTGCCGATGGATGCTGCGGGCGCCCTTGCTGGGGATGTCAATGGCGACGGTTACGCGGATTTGGGCACTGTAGTTTCATTCTATCCTAACTTACTGCTGGGTGGACCGGAGGAACGCGTCATCGCTGCGCCATCCCTCTCTCTCTCTAACGGCCAACAATGGGGTTCTCCAGGTATAAACATTGGTTCCGACCCGGTAACCTTGCGACTTACGGGTGGCAGTCCTCCTCTTGGCATTCCCAGCCGAATTCGCATGGAATATCAGATCGTCCCCTATGACAACAAAAATCTGGAGCAACCTATCCTGTTTACAGACTGGGTCAATGCTGGGGACATCAGTCATACATTCGAATCTGCCTTAAGTGGCCTCGAACCCAATGCAAATGGCTACGCAGTTCGCTGTCGAATCGCCTTCTTACCTGAATCGTACTTTCGGCCCGGCGTGACTGCGCCAATGCACCCGCCTCATGGGCGGTGGTATACCCAAGACTGGGTGACGCCGGGTCCTTCCGATTTCCGGGTGTCAGACTATCGTTCCCCCACCAATGCGGGCGGCATCACATTGACACCTGTCGCTATCAAGACAACGGATCCGATAGTCTGCAGCGTGAATCTACCAAGCGTGTCCCCCAACAACCCGCCTTCCGCCATCACCTACGAATTCAAATGGACTAGCAACACGGGACGGACAATTGTTCACACCAGTCCGGCCCTTAGCGATACGCTTTCTCCGTTGGAGACCCGGCGCGGGGATATCTGGTCGTGCGCGGTGCGCGCGTTCGATGGAAGCACGTACTCCCATACTCCCGCAAAGGCAAGCGCATCGCCTATACATAACACAAGCCCCGGTGTGCCGACCAGCGCAATCACCTCTTCATGGAGTGGACGGCAGAGCGCCAACGACAATCTTGTGTGTGAGATCACCTCGCCTGCGATGGATCCCGACGTGGACGAGCAAGTCGAGTCCTTGGTCTATTCCTTTGAGTGGTATAAGAACGGGGAAAGAGTCATTCCTGCCTTGGGCCAGCCGCAGACGTTTAACTCCTCGACGCGTAGCGTGGTCGAGCGCACCGCACTTTTTCCAGGGGATGTGTGGGCTTGTGTTGTAACGGCGGCGGATACCGTGGTGACGGGTACGCCTTTCTCGACGGATGATGTGGAGGTCGTTTCCGGCGGTGTTCAACCATCGCAGATTATCAATTTTGGTGCTCTGCCCCAACCCGTTACCTTGGGTAACGAAGTCACGCTTTCCGCACAGATCCTGCCCGCTCCATCGAATCCGGGTGGCGCTGGACTGTCATTTGCAGTCACATCGCCATCCGGATCCACGCAGAGTGTACCCTTTACCACGTTGGACGGCCCGATGTACCGGGCTCAATTCCTTCCCACCTCTGCGACAGCTACGTCGGGAGCCTGGACATCATCCGCGTCGTGGCCAGGAGATAATGTGTACAGTGCGGCGACGAGCTTGGAATCCAATTTCACAGTTCAAAGGGCGCGCCCAACGATATCGGTCGAAATAAACCGTTCGTCGGCATTATTGAACCTCGCCAATGCAGACGATTTCAGTGTGAAAGTCGCTCTGGATGTGCCAGGCTTTCCCGATGCACTTAGTGCCTTACTCGCCAACAGGCCCATATACCTCGCGGTCTCGCTTGGAAACGAGCCGCGTGGTGAGGTGCCGGGTACTACAGATTCGGAGGGGTTGGCGGTCTTTGCGAAGGCCGACCTTTTGGCCGCGAACATTCTTTTCGACGAAGTCGGCGTCTGGAAGTTTAAGGCAGAGTTCCGTGGTGATGATAATCTGTTCAACGTCGTAAGTCCGGACTTCGACCGCACAGATGCCACATTGGAAATCAAATCCGGTGCCGGTTACGCGATTATCGTGCATGGCCGCCTCAATGAGAACGGTGAAGGCATGCCGGAACATGCACTCACCGCAGACGGCGTGTACCGCGCATTAATTGATCGAGAGTTTGTTGCCGATGACATCTATTACCTCCGCCAACCCTCGGTTGCACCCGTGCCTAGTGACATTAGTGTGGCAAAAGGGCAAAACGGCGCACCGATAGTTCCATCGCCTCAAGCAGTGCTGGACGCCATTGGTATTTGGGCGGTCAATAAGATTCAAACGAGCCGTGCTCCTCTTTACATCATAATTGTCAGCCATGGAAGTTTGAACACGCTCCACTTGGATATCGGAGGGACCGGACCAAGTGAATCGCTCAGCGCGGAACAGTTGGGTGTAGCATTGAATACGTCCCTCGACGCTCGATTTGCTGCCCCAGACACTGCCCCAACGACCTACATTGTTTACGGTGCCTGCCATTCCGGAAGTTTTGTACCTGCGCTGACAAAGTCAAATCGCGTCATCATCACGAGTGCGCGCGCCAATGAGAAGTCGTATCGTGGCGTGGATCCAACACCCGATGACGGCATAAGCCTCCGTGACGGCGAATATTTCGTTTCAGAACTTTTCCGGAACCTGCGCGCTGGGTTCAATTTTGAGTCCGCCTTCCGACGCGCATCGGACCGCACAATCGAATACACATCTATTGCAAGCAACAATGCGCTAGGCGATCAGAACCCGATTCTGGATGATCCCGCCAAGTGGTCCGAAACATCAGTCCTCGGGCTCGAGAGTAATAGTAGCGAAGGAATCGGTTGGTTCACGGCACGACCGTCGTTCCAGTATTCAGCTTCCAAGGCGGACGGTACATTCCTTTTTGCTGAAACAACCGCATTGAACAGAGCGTGGGGATTGGGAGACGCAGCGTGGATAGAGGTAAAGACGCCGCTATATCTGCCATTGTCCGCGGATGAAGGGGAAGACGACTTTCAAAAACAAGCGCAACTTGTAGGTCCAATTCCGCCGATTAACCAAATGGTGGGCGATGGCGGAAAGATACGGTTCGAGTGGACCCAGCAGTCGGTCCAGTCGCTGGTCAATTTTAATACGCCGGGAACCTACAAGGTCTTTTACTTCCTCCGTGATGGAGCAACGGGACAGGTCAGCTCTTACCTTGTGACCAACATCTACGTGCCTCGGCTCGATAACCAACCGCCGAATCCCGTAAAGGCGTTGGTGAGCCCATTGAATGGAGCAGTAACATCCTCCCAGCCGGTACTAACTTGGGAACCTGCGGATCAGGCCGACCCCGATACTGGAGACACTGTGACGTATCGCGTCGTGATATCCCCAGTCGGTGGCGACCCCGAACCCGTGGTCATCGAAAACATTCAACGCAGTTATGTGGAAGTTTCTGGTCTGCAGGATTTGACCCAGTACGATTGGCAGGTTATTCCTGTTGATTCGTATGGGGCGACGCCAAGTTCAGGCATACAGACGTTTAGACTCTCTGTGAACAACGGCAATCCCGGTATACCGGGAACAGTCTTGGGGCTCGTGCTCAACCTCGAGAACTCGTCCGGAATTGGCGGCGCAAATATAGTAACAACCGGCCCCGGTGCGGCGGCTCCGTACGTCACTCCTGCAACGGGATATTTCGCCATAGGCAATATCCCGTCAGGCCAAACGTTTACACTGACCGTATCGCGGACCGGATATTTGCCCTCAGCGCCGCAGCTATTCACCCTATCCGCCGGACAAGTCCTTCAACTCCCCGCATTCTATCTCACACCGGACAGTTCCCTGGAAACTGGAACTATTGCAATAGAAGTCACTCCAAATGAAGCCGATTGGATCCTGAGCGGTCCAGCAACCCATTTTGGTAGGGGCGATCTATCTATTGAACGCACACTTGCTGGCACTTATACGATCCTATGGAAACCACTACCCGGTAAACTGACGCCCCTGCCGGAGACAAAGACGTTAGCCGCAAAAGGAACCGTGACCTTTTCGGCGAAATACGAGACACCGCCTGCAAACACCATCAGTGTGCGGGTATTTCCAAAAAGCATCAGCGCCCCATGGACTCTATCCGGCACGCTTGCAGGAGGAAGCGTCTACGGCCCAACATTCTTCCAAGGCGACAAAGACATTAGCAGCATGGCGCCAGGTGTCTACTCCTTGACGTGGGGTGACGTAAACGGCTGGGAGTTGCCGTATAATCAGCCTTCCGCCGGAACGCTTGTCGTTGGAGGAAGCCTTGTATTTGAGGGGGTATACATTCCCAGCGACCTACATCTGCCTCCATCCACGCGAAACTCCGCTGTCGAGAAGCTCTCCACGATTCATGAAGAGCTCATACCCTTGGACAAAGATGGCAATGGGCACGGATCAATCAGTACCACGCAACCAATCGCTATTAGAATTCAATCAGAGGAACCACTAGCCGTTTCATCGATCGAGTGTGACATCAAGGGAGAAGATGGCATTGCGGAACGAGTACAGGGTAAGTGGATTCCCATTGACGGGATTGGTGAGAACGACGGTTGGTTCGTAATTAGGCCACAGCTGTCACATCAGCTGGGTAAGTCGATTACGGTGATAGCCCATGCAATTTCAGAGAACGGCACCGAAGTGGTCCATGGCCCGTTCACATTCCACGTCTCCGAAATTCGAGCACATGACTCAGTGACACCATCGCTCCTGCAGGAACAGGGACTCCCCGAACTCCCAGAATCCCTGGGGGGCGCCGTTGGGGAAGCGTACAGGGTAACGCCGGTTGGCGTGTTTGATGAACCGGTCTCCATGCAGTTGCCCGTTCCCAACGGGTTTGACCCTGAAACGCTTTCGATTTTCTACTTCAGCGAGTCTTCCCGCCATCCAGGATGGTTTCCAGTAGAGCGTGTTAATGGCTTGTTGGCTGAACCTGCCCAACGAGGTAACGGATACGTCACAGTCTCCGTTAACCATAGTGGTGTGTTGGCCCTCGGCCAGCCGGTTGGAATTCCAGTAGCTTCAATCGGACCTGTAGACATAGTCGCGAATGGAAGCGCCTTGGGTTGGGCAATCATCATTACGGTTGCGACCTCGTTAGCCATCTTAGCGTTGGCTTGTGCACGAATCGCACGTTCAACACAATGGTAAGTACCATGGCCAGCTAACACCGCAGAGGGTCGGCGGTTCCTCTGCGATACCCAGATGAAGCCTAATTCATTGTTTAATAATGAATTAGTTCACCATAGGTCTGGTTGTTGCTCAACTGCCCGCTAGACTTGTTCACCCCATCTGCGCCGCAAGGACCTGCGCCTGGGGCGGTGCCAACCTGCCACACGGCTGTGTTCCTCGCGGCATTAGTATGATCCCAATCGCATGAGCCTGGCCCTTCGTATTGCATCGCTCTTCGAGGATGTGTTACAAAACGTCGGATACTTTATGATAAAAAACAACAAAATGGAACAATGGACGCCATGCGTTCACCAGCGGATCGGGTACTGGCCCTAACCAAAAAGCAGGGTGTCCTTCGCCCCCGCGATCTGGAAAAACACGGGATACCGAGGCATGTCATTGCTGTCCTGTATCGCTCCGGACGGCTGCTTCGCGTCGGGCGCGGCCTCTATGCTCATCCGGAAACATCACCCACGGAGAACCACGACTTCGCGCTCATCACGAAGCGGACGCCGGGTGCCATAATCTGCCTTCTTTCCGCACTCCGGTTCCATGAACTTACGACTCAATTGCCGACCACAATCTGGATCGCGCTGCACCCTAAGGCCAGGCGTCCCCACATCCCCGATCTGTCCTTTGAGGTAGTTCGCTTTTCCGGGAAGGCACTTACCGAAGGTATTGAAGACCACCTGGTTGATGGGATCCCCGTTCGTATCACCAGCCCCGCTCGCACCGTAATTGACTGCTTCCGCTATCGGCGTAGAATCGGGCGTGACGTGGCGGTGGAGGCCCTGCGGGATGCCATGGCGCAGAAAAAGGCGACCGTGCCGGAACTCGTGAAATACGCTGTCATTTGCCGGGTCACCAAGGTCGTACAGCCCTATCTCGAGTTGTTTCAATGACACCACCGCCAAGGAATGTCCCCGCTTCCATTCGCGAACGTCTCCGCAATCTGGCAAGGCCCGATGGTTCGGACTTCAACCTGCTCCTTGCGGCCTTCGCCACGGAGCGCTTTCTCTATCGCCTGAGCCAATCGAAACACGCAGAGCTTTTCGTCCTCAAGGGAGCGCGGCTCTTTGCGCTGTGGTCCCGTAAACCGCACCGCCCTACGCGCGATCTCGATTTGTTGGGCTTTGGCGATCCATCCACGCAAGCACTTACACAGGTCATCCGGGACATTTGCCGCATGGAGGTAACTCCCGACGGACTGATCTTCGATGGACAATCCATCCACGTCGAGGAAATCCGCGTCGAGCATGAATACAACGGCCAGCGTGTTAAACTCGTCGCCACTCTTGAAAACGCCCGCATCCCATTCCAGATAGACATTGGCTTCGGCGACGCCATCACCCCCGAACCTCAGCAGGCGGAATACACGGTGCTCCTTTCCCCGCTGCCCGCGCCAATCATCCGCGTTTACCCGCGGGAAACGGTCGTGGCAGAGAAACTCCAGGCGATGGTTTCCCTTGACGTGCTCAATACCCGCATGAAGGACTTCTACGACCTTTGTGTGCTTGCGCGCGAGTTCGACTTCGAAGGTTGCACCCTTTGCCATGCCATACACGCGACCTTCGAGCGTCGAAATACGGACATCCCCAGCGAAGTACCCGCGTGCCTGCTGGAGACCTTTCCCAGTCGAAGCGACAAACGCGACCTCTGGACCGCATTTCTCAGGCGAGCAGGCCTGCCGGACATTCCTGAGAACGACTTTATGGCCGTACACAGGGAACTGATCGAATTTCTCTCCCTTCCCCTCCTCGCTGCCGCGCAACCCGGCGATTTCAAAGAAATATGGACGGCGGGAAAAGGTTGGGCGTAAAAATCGCCCGCGCATTCCTTGCCCCGCCATTTCTTGGGCAAGGGATAATTCAGCACCGAGTCTCCCGTACGGTGTAGGCCGACGCTTCCTCCTTCGAACTCCGGAACCGATCGGATAGGCTGGGATACCAACCCGCCCAGGGATCTTTCGATTTTGCCGAATCCGCCGTACCATACTCTTATCGGAATACCCTTTGCTAAGAGCCCGGCATCGCTGAGGCTGAGTGAATCGGATTCCCGTCGTCGCGTATGGACGATAAGCGCGGGACTGACTTCCAAAAAAATACAAAGCTTCCAATCGATCGGTTGCTTATTCACGTCCATTTCGCAGTAAGTGAAAAATACTTCAAACGTGGTATCGCCGGCGCTCATGTATGAATCGCAGCGTGAGAGAAACGATGCTGTGTTGTTGACCCGATAGCAGGAGTTGGCCCGGAGGAAGAAACGAGCCGGCTACCGGATGCTTTGGGCGAAACTTCGGCGCGAGGATATGCGGGTGAATCACAAACGGGTATACCGGCTGTGGAAGCTGGCGGACCTGTGTCTTCCCCACAAGCATAAACGGCAGCTCGCCACCAGGGGTGCGGTACCGCTTGGGGCCGATTTTCCGCATCACGTATGGACCTACGACTTCGTCCAGGATGCCACGGCGGATGGGCGCAGACTACGCTGTCTGACGCTGGTCGACGAGTTCACCCGCAGGTGCCTGGACATTGAGATCAATCGCCGCATGCCTTCCAAGAAGGTGCTCGATGTCTTGTTGCGCGCCTTCGAACGCTACGGTACACCGGTCTGCCTGCGAAGCGACAACGGCCCTGAATTTATCGCGAAGGCGCTAAAGCGGGAGCTTGCCGCGCGTGGTGTGCACGCGCACTACATCGATCCTGAAAGCCCCTGGCAGAATGCCTTTGGCGAATGTTTCAACGGAACGTTCCGTTCCGAATGCCTTGACCTCGAGCTTTTTCACAGCGTCGCCGAAGCGCAAGTCATTGCCGAAACTTGGCGCGTTGAATACAATACCGAGAGGCCCCATTCCAGCCTCGACTACCTCACGCCCGAAGAGTTCTACGCAAAGTAGCAGAACAACGACGCGACACCCGTGGGGGCGCTGCCCCCGCACCCCCGGAGTTTT
>BTWA01000063.1:0-18623 GCA_045863295.1 Candidatus Hydrogenedentota bacterium | reverse complement strand
GATACATACAGGAGTGACGGTAGACAGGTCGGCGTATCATTGGAAGGGTCAAGCTCCAAAACACGGACTTGATCGCCATCCGCCAAAGCGGCACAACTGTTGGATGTGCCAAAATCGATTCCACAATAACGACTTGCCATCGGATTGATTGGTAACCCCAAAAGAACCGTGCCTGAGCACGCTTAGCCACTACAACACACCCCCAAACCGGCATACGGTACCCTACACCTAAGCAGACACGCAAGCCTTTTTGAGGGGCCTGATACCCCGCTTTAAACAGGGAACCGAACACCTCATCACGAAGTGAACACCGGAATTCTGCATTGCATTTCGTATCTAATCATTTCATTTCACCATGGCCAGTCAGGCTTGTGAAACCCATAGTTTGCTTGGTGAAACGCACGGCAAGTAGCCAAAAACTATGTTCCATACTTGTTTCACTCATATTGAAGGAGCTGAGCCGGGGCACTGGCGAGCTCTGCCGACCTTACCCGGGCGACTTGTCCTATCCACGATTCTGTAGACCCCAGCAGGCACTATTCAACATATGGTATGCTTCATAATCAATCGTCGATGACTGCCACTTCTTCATTGCTTCATATTGAAGCTGTAGCGGGTTTGGCCTTATCCCAACATACAATCACCTAACAACTTCTCCAACGTGCACGAGTAATATATGCCGAATATGCCGCAATTTTAGAAATGAATAAAACGCACCTGGACGATGAGTCGGCGATACAAGTGGGTAGAATGATTTGAAAAACTGGGAGAGTCGGCATCCCGTGCAAACACCTGTTGCAGAATGGATCGTGAACAACTCGATGGCTTGCCTACGCCTGAATTTCCCGAAAAATTGGATTCGGGCGATCCGGCTGTACCAATGCGTGGAGCTTGGAATCTACCTGACGGGACGCCACGTAATTTGCGAGTGCTCCCGCATCGGAAACGCGCTCTGCAGCGCGAGTCCAAATGGTGATCGTCCAATTGTATTAGGGAACAGCGTGAAACACCGCTTCGAGTTCGTCACGTTTTGCTTCGACGGATTCGTGTCTCAGATTAAGTCGCGCTTGCCTGTGGAGCATACAGGAAATTTCGGTGCTTCGATATTCGCAACGAGGAATCTCGGCACTGTTTCAGAACGGTTGATGCCGGATAGGTCGCATGGTATTATCCCGCGTTATGAGTGAGGGGTTGAGTCTACGAAATCGTGTGAGGGACTTGCGATCACGCTTGGGTTTGCGTCAGGCAGACCTGGCGCGCGAAGTCGACGTTACCCGACAGACCATCATCGCGATTGAAAAGGGCAAGCTGAACCCGTCCATTCTGATCTGCCTTAAGATCTCCCGCATCCTTCGGGAGCCGGTAGACTACGTGTTTTACCTGGACCGGGTTTCGGAGTCCCGCTCGAAACGGGAAGTTCGACAACCGGAGCCGGAATCCAATTATGCCGTGGTAACCGCCGTGCCTGCCGAACCCGCCCCACCGCAGACAGGCGATGAACCCGACGTCGACGAATCCGTTGCGGCCGAAGGGCGCGAGGGCGATAATGGCCATGCGGCTCCTTGGGAAACTGCGGCGGAAGTTGACATTTCCACGAGTCCCATCAACTCGTCTACTGCCATCGAGGCGGACGAATCCCCGTACTCGGATGCTGCCGATGAACCCTCATTTTCTGACGACATCCCCGAGGACGCCCATGTCTCTGACCCTGCCGCCAAAGACGACTCCGGCGGCCAAGTGATGTGGAATTTCTGAGCCCGGGTCTGCCGGTTCATTGTCGTTTCCGCTCTCTTTATCCCTTGTTTCAGTAATTCGACTACTGCAGTTAAGACTACGAATCGCCTCCGGCGGGGGCCGGGGGCGATTCGTAACTCCTGAAGCGGGTGATTCAATTCCGCGCGGTCAACGCTCTCCATTCTTCACACCGCGTAAGAGATGTTGTGCCATTGAAGGCCGAGGCGTTTTGCGGCGTAGCCGGCCTCTTTGAGGTAGTCGCCATAGACCATCATCCAGTGGGAGTCGCGCACTTCGTGGCGTAGCCGGCGCCAGTCTCCCGCGATTTCGACATCCTGTTGCGATCGGCAGATGGGCAGAAATGGATTGCTTTTCACATTGCCTTTCATGCCTACCCAACGGCCGGTCGCATACTCAGGATTTATGAAGCAAACTTCCTGGCCCGCGGGCATGGAAACCTTGGGCGCCGCACCGTATTCGGATTCGTAGTGCGTGAGGATATCGGCGGGTTCGAACCGCTCGGCGTTCATGCGGCGCGGGCCTGTGCAGTGGGCGCAGGTGACGGTGGCGTTATGCGGAAACGTCGAGTTGTGCATGAACACGGGTTTGCGCGATACGTGATGCAGCAGGATGCCTGCGGGAATCACCACGAAATCGGATTCGCAGAAAGCAACGAGGCTGGGCGACCCGTTTACCGGGCAGATACCGCTATACATAGTGAACAAGGCTAGTACCTATCACGGACTCACACGCCTGGATGAAGATGGCAAACCCACATGTGACGACCCCTGGGCGGACATCGAAGATGAGGAGTGGCCATCGAATTAAGCAGGTTTCTTGAGATTTCCATCGTTATGGGTGTCGTAGTCGCCTGGGTGTTGTCATCCCGTTCGATCGAGATTGTGCTACTGCCAGCGGCTGCATACCCGATGCCGCCGCAGATGGAAAGAATGCTACCATGCTGGGTGGTCAGTTTCTTTTCCGTTAAGCTTATATCTCCGGATTGCTGACCCTCCCCAATCACTTGCTCTCATGGCACTTAACGGCAATCTATTCAAATTGGCATGCCCCATGCTCATATCAATCCAGGTAGCCGCAAGGCGCGGCGAACCAGTTGAAATGACAAGCAGCGAATCCACCGGAAAGGTGATAGCAAAATGCGTACTATCGAGCTTTCAAAGCGGAGTACGGAAAAGGAGATTGGCTATGTTTACGTTCAAGCGCATGTCGGTAAGAGCTCTCGCAATGGGATTGGTAGCGTCGATGGTGCCGGCCGGTGTCGCACTCGCCGCCCCAACGTACACAACAGACAGTGGCGTGACCTTCGAACGGTCTGGAAGACTGATGAAGCGGACTGTTGAGATTTCCGCGCCGTCCGCAAACGCGTCTTCCGCTCCTGCTCAGTTGAAAGTGACGTACGACAAAGGCGACTTGGGAAAATACGAACGCCTCGGCCGGTTCGTACACCGCACCGTTGATATTCCGGTCAAGGCCCGTGCGGGATCCGGCGGTTTCAACGCGCCGGAATTGGCTGTGCGCAAAGTCGGCGTCATCAAACACGTGCGCCGATCGTAGGTTTCGGCAGTCTGAGTGCCAGCCCCGGTGGTTGTCTGCGACCCCGGGGCTGGCACTTTACTTTGTTTGCCGATATTGCAGAGGCTCATGGGCCTATTGGGCCGGGCCATTTCAACGGGACGAGCGATGAGAGTCCTCAATTGGGAATATCCATTTCTTTCCACCAGGGGTGGAAAGACACTATCCACTCCAGTTGACAACTGCAACGCGAGCACTGTCCGTAATCCGTTGATAGAGAATGACATGGCGGTTTTTCAAAATTTGGCACACCCTATGCGTTGAACCAGTCGCGGCTTCCAGCAGGGCACATGGCCCCGCAAAGCCGGAAACGTTCAACCGGGAAGAAAAAGCCCACCTAGAGGGTGGGGAAACAGCGTGCCAGGCACGTGGGAAGGGAGTTTGGTTATGTTTATGTTGAGCCGTGTATTTATTTCCGGATTGACACTCGGAATAATGACCACCATGCTGTTCTCAAGCGTTGCGAGTGCCGGCCCGGTGTACAGCATCTCCAACGGAGTGACCTATGAACGCCATGGACGATTTGTGAAGCGGATCGCTGATCCCGCCCGATCGTCACATAACCAGAATTTGGTCTTGTATCCCGCCCAGACTCGGGTGACTTATGACAAGGGTGACTTGGGCAAATATGAGCGGCACGGCCGATTCGTGAAACGTGTTGTTACCCAGCCAAGTGAGGGGGCGTCGAGGGCGGGATCCGGCCAGTTTGTAGATCCGGTTCAGAGGCTGCGAACTATCGACCATATCAAGCATGTGCACCGCTACTAGATATCGGATTGGAAAGGCCGGCCCCTGACAACTGCGCGTTGGCTTGGGCCGGTACTTTTTAATTCACAATTAGTACCATTCTACAAGGGAAGAAAGTAAGGGAAAGAGGTAATGGAATCGTACAAGCCCCGATGGACGATGCGCGGACGCATTCTCGCGGCCGTCTTGATGGTTTCAATCCTGCCTCTACTCATTATCGCCACGCAAGGTTACCATTGCGCGTCGGAAGCTATCATGGATCTCTCCCAGGAACATCTTCTTGTAATGCTGCGATCCAGTCGAGACCAAATTGAGGCGCGTTTGAATTCGATGGAGCAAGAACTCAATCACTTGGGGACACTCCTTGCCGGGTCGGTTGATGTCGCCTCGGCGGGGCCAGAGGAAATCGCGGCCGTTTTAGAAAGGTACATTGACAATCACAGCCGCTTTCTAGGCATGGCTGTCGTAGATTCCGGAGGCACTGTACTTGGAATAACTGACGGCACGCCCGATCTCGCAACGAGCATTCGACCCATGGAACACCCGTCGAAAGATCACCAGTCGCTCTGGATACTTACGAGAATGGGCGACTCCGGCGAATATAGGCTTTGTTTGGTTACAGCCGTTGGAACGGCCGAACACCGTCCGAATGGCGCCTCTCTTGTTGGAATTGTCGATGTGGCATCGGAGATTGGTCCCGCGATGCAGAGTCCTAGCGCCCTGTACACAACGGCACAAGTAATGCTCTTCGCACGGGACAAGGGAATGCTGATGTCGTCCACAACTGCCGCCGCCGTTCAGAACCCGGCAATAAATGACGACAACGAATCGGCGTGGTTGCTCAGCCTCCAGGCATCGCCGCCAAAGGTGGTTGAGACCACAAATTCAGACGGAAGACAAGTCATGGTTGCGGTCGCTCCAATGTCGCCCGCCGGTTGGTTATTGGGCATTCAGGTGGATCGGAGTGAAGCCATGAAATGGCTTCAGATCCTTGTGATTCGCATCATAACCACGGTCGCAATTACATTGGCGTTTGTATTTGCCGCGGTCTGGGCCGTGTCCCGGTTTGTAGGGCGTCCGCTGAACGAGCTTGTCTGGGTAGCTTCGCGCATTCAGAGCGGTCACTATGGAGAGCGTCTCAGGCGACAGGACACAGTTGAAGGCGAGACGTTTCGCCAGGCGTTCAATCTTATGATGGATACGTTGAAGGCAAAGCAGATGGAACTCGTTCGAACGGAAGCATTGGCTTCGGTTGGGGAACTAACCGCGAGCATCGTGCACGAAATGAGAAATCCGCTTTCGTCGATCAAGATAAATACTCAGGTGCTGGCACGCGCTGCGGGAAGTGACGTTCGTTACCGGGAAATGGGTCAAATCGTTTTGCAGCAAGTGGACCGTCTCGAAAATATGCTGACCGATATGCTTCACTATAGCCGGCCCTTAGCACTGACTTTGGAACCGGTTTTGTTCGACGAACTGGCGGCTGAAACCTGCCGTGTTTTGGAGCCTGTACTTGCGTCGAAGGGCATTACGCTGCGGGTGATCGCTCCTGACGAGCGCCTCGTTCTCATGATTGATCGGGAGCAAGTGCGGCGCGTTTTTTCGAACATACTGGAGAATGCCGCAGATGCTATTGACGGCGCAGGGTGGATTCGTGTTTGCGCGGAACGGCACTCGGCGGTTCAGGGTTATGCAGCCATACACTTCGTTGACAATGGGCCGGGACTCACCGAAGAAGGGCTAGCTCGTGCCTCTGAACCCTTCTACACCAACAAATTAAAGGGCACCGGACTGGGACTTGCCAATGTGAAGAAGATAGCCGAATTGCACGGTGGATCGCTGATCATTTCCAACCGAAGCGAGGGCGGGCTCGAAGTGACTGTAACGCTTCCAATTGCTCAAGGTGACGCAGACAAGCCGGCCTCTGTCAAGTTGAAATCGTACCGGCCTGGATCCCGGAGCCTGTCATGAACATTGTCATTATTGACGACGACATCGCCCTATGCAGGACATTTCAATTGCAGTTGGAGATGGAAGGACATTCAATTCAGTGTTTTCACACCGGTCGAAGTGCGTTGGAAATGGGTGTTGAACCGGAAGTTGCCTTTGTCGATTTGCGACTGCCCGACATGTCCGGTTTAGAGGTTCTACGAAAACTACGCGATCGTCAGCCGGGCTTGGTGTCCATCATGATCACTGGCGTTCAGGATGCCAAAGCGACCATAGATGCGATTCGCATCGGCGCATTCGACTATATTCGAAAACCCCTGGATTGGGATTCCGTCCTGCTTTGTCTTGAGAAGGTTTCTCGTCAATTGGAGCACACACCCGCGAAGCGGGTGCCAACGGCTTCCGAGGATCGTGCTGAGCCGAACGAGATCGTTGGCGCGGATCCTAAAATGATCGACATCTTAAAGCGAATAGCGTTGTTGAGTGCCAATCCCATCCCCGTACTCATCACTGGTGACAGCGGAACCGGCAAAGAACTGGTGGCACGAACTATTCATGAGTCGTCGCGTCCGAAGTTTCCTTTTGTCGCCATCAATTGTTCGGCAGTTGTGCCGACATTGCTGGAAAGCGAGCTTTTTGGATATGTCAAAGGTTCATTCACAGGCGCGGATACCAAAAAAACCGGCAAACTGACTGTGGCAGGTGAGGGTACCGTGTTTCTGGATGAAATCGGGGATATGCCGCTCGACCTCCAAGCCAAACTGCTGCGGGTGTTACAGGAGAGGGAGTTTGAGCCTGTCGGTGGCACTGTAGCACTCCCGTTTCGCGCGCGTGTCATTGCCGCGACCCACCAGGACTTGACGACAATGGCCGCTATGGGATCGTTTCGCGAGGATCTATATTACCGCCTGGCGGTCACGACGATTCATGTGCCTCCCCTGAGGGAACGCCGGGGGGATATTCCGCTGCTAGCGAAGACACTCCTAGATCGCCTGAACCGGGAACTGAAAGGAAGGGTATCGCATATTGAGGAAGGCGCCCTTCAAACGCTTCAGTCTTATGATTGGCCTGGCAATGTTCGAGAGATGGTCAATATCTTGACGCGATCAATACTCGTTTGTAAGCACGATACAATTACTATTGAAGACATATCGGATGCGATGAAAGCTTCGACTGTAGTTGTGCCAAGGATTGGCGAGCTCAAGACATTGCGTGATGTGGAGCGTGAACATGTGGGGCTTGTATTGGCGCACACCGGCTGGAACATCATGAAATCTGCCGAGATCCTCGGAATTTCGCGGGTGACATTGCGCAAGAAGATTCAAGAGTACTCGCTGAAGAAGTAAAGGGACTGTAAATACCGTTTGACAAGGCAATAAGTACTACGAATCGCCTCCGGCGGGGGCCGGGGGCGATTCGTAACTCCTGAAGCGGGTGATTCAATTCCGCGCGGTCAACGCTCTCCATTCTTCACACCGCGTAAGAGATGTTGTGCCATTGAAGGCCGAGGCGTTTTGCGGCGTAGCCGGCCTCTTTGAGGTAGTCGCCATAGACCATCATCCAGTGGGAGTCGCGCACTTCGTGGCGTAGCCGGCGCCAGTCTCCCGCGATTTCGACATCCTGTTGCGATCGGCAGATGGGCAGAAATGGATTGCTTTTCACATTGCCTTTCATGCCTACCCAACGGCCGGTCGCATACTCAGGATTTATGAAGCAAACTTCCTGGCCCGCGGGCATGGAAACCTTGGGCGCCGCACCGTATTCGGATTCGTAGTGCGTGAGGATATCGGCGGGTTCGAACCGCTCGGCGTTCATGCGGCGCGGGCCTGTGCAGTGGGCGCAGGTGACGGTGGCGTTATGCGGAAACGTCGAGTTGTGCATGAACACGGGTTTGCGCGATACGTGATGCAGCAGGATGCCTGCGGGAATCACCACGAAATCGGATTCGCAGAACGCAACGAGGCCTTCATCGTTCATGATTTCCAGTGCGAGGCACGCCGTGGTCTTGGACATGGGAAGCACTGTGCCCATGCATCCGCGAATGGTAAACGCGTCCGCATTGTGTTCGGTGATCATCTCTTTGAACAGCACATACAGCAGAAAACTGTTGGTGACGAAGGAGCGTTCTGTATTCAGGGTCGTACTGGGAAGGCTTAGATATGCGTCTGTCCAGTGTTCAGCGACTTTCATCGCGGCGGGACTCAACATGGCCTTTTCGAGCCGCGCGGCGAGCACATCGTAACTCACGTCGACAATATCGAAATTGAACCGCTGCTTGGCAAACTCCGGCGCTTCGGCGGCGTACTTTCCCCACGGACCGCCCAATGCGACGACGCGTGCATTTAACAGGTTGTGCGCGCCGTACAAGCCGCGCAAACGCCACAGCAATTCATCCGGGTCGTCGACAACCACGTCGTCGACGTGGAGGGGTCGGGATTCGCCGGCGGGCATGCGCTCCGATTGCAGATAGCGGGTGCTGAGCGCCTCGTACCAGTAGTAGACTGGCCCGGATTCGTGCCTCACAAACACTATGGCCCCGTGGGGCGGCACACAGGAAAGCAGCAAGTCGCCGGATCCCGTCGCCGGGTAGACGATGACCGCGTCGGCGGTCTTTGAGGCGTTGGCGCCTTCTTCCGGCGATGTCACCCGAAGGACGGGCAGGATTTCGAGGGGGAACTCTGCCCGGGCCTGGACGGCCGAGAGTTCCTGGGTGATGCGGTTGATTTCGTCCGCGACGGCTGCTTCGTCTTGAATGCCGCCCCATGATTTCCACGAGGCCATCTCTTTGCGCTGGGGCAACCGGTACATGAGGATGGGCTGCACGCGCAGTGTCTTGCTTTGCATGGTGTAAGGCCGGGTGGGATCCCACACGTCAACGGACCAAGCCGCTTCCTCGTACTCTTGGCCGTTTGCACCGGACACCCCAGCCGCCGCAACAGCACCCGCCGTGATTTCCATAAAGGTCCGGCGATTGATGGTATGACACCCGCAGCACATGGTCTCATTTCCCCCCGGTTGGAGACCTCGCGCTCCCGATTGTGCTCCGCGCAATCGTGATGCACTTCACAATTAAGTATACACCTTCGGCGGGTTTTGGGAACGGAAAGTTTTCAATGGCGAATTGAGCGCTTAGTCCACGCCCAGCAACTCGTGAATCTTTTTGGTCAAGTCCTTCTGGGTGAAGGGTTTCTGCAGATGGTGGATGCCATCCTGGAGCACGCCATGCAATGCAATGGTGTCCGAGGTATAGCCGCTCATGAATATGACACGCAGATCAGGCCTTTGCGCCTGGAGCCGGTCCGCCAGCTCTTTGCCACTCATTCCGGGCATAACTACGTCGGTCAAGAGCAAATCGATCTTGCCCTCGTGGGTGGAACTGAAGTGAAGCAACTCTTCGGGCGATTCGCCGTCGTAGGCGGTGTAGCCAAGGCGCGTAAGCATGGACTTGGCCATCTTACGTACCAAGGGATTGTCATCCGCGATGAGGACCACGCCGCTCCCAGTCGCGGGAGGAGCTTCTGTGTGTTTGGTGTGTGCGATGGAACCTTTCGTGTGACGAGGGAGAGAGATTTGAAAGGAGGTTCCCGATCCTAGCTGACTTTCCACCAGAATGAACCCTTTGCATTGGGTAACGATGCCGTAGACAGTTGCCAAACCCAACCCGGTTCCTTTTCCTGCTTCCTTCGTGGTGAAGAAGGGTTCGAAGATATGATCGAGAACATCGGCGTCTATGCCTGAGCCGTTGTCCGAGAATACGAGACTGACGTAATCGCCGGCGGCGGCAAGGGGAATCGATTCCGCGTCTGCTTCAGTCAACGTTTGATTGGACGTCACCACGGTAATGGCTCCGCCCTGAGGCATGGCGTCCCGCGCGTTCACAGCCAAATTGAGCAACACCTGATCCAGTTGCGACGCATCGAAGTAAACGGTCCAGAGATCGGGATACGGTTTAAATTTCAATTCGATGTCTTCGCCAATTAATCGCATGAGCGTTTTTTGCGTAACGGCGATGTGTTCATTGAGATTTAAAGGCTCAGGAAGAATGATTTGTTTGCGCGAGAAGGCGAGCAATTGACGCGTGATATCTCGCGAACGATAGGCCGCGTCGCGTATGCACCCAATCTCTTCCTTCAATGGGCTCTCGTCGGGCAATTCGGCATCGATGAGATCGGAATAGCCGACAATGACGCCAAGCAGGTTGTTGAAGTCGTGCGCGACGCCGCCTGCGAGCCTTCCGACCGCTTCCATCTTTTGTGCTTGTAGAAATTGCGCCTCGAGTTCCAGTTCGTGCGTAATATTTCGTTTGACGGCCACGTAATGGTCAATCTCGCTGCGGTCGTTCCGTATGGGCGATATGGAAACTTCTTCGGTGTATAGAGAGCCGTCTTTTCGCTTATTGATAAGGTGACCGGTCCACACCCCGCCTGAGGAAATCGTCCGCCACATGGATTCATACACAGCGGGCGATTGCTCGCCGCTTTTCAGGATTCGCGGATTCTGACCGATCACTTCGCTGGCCTCATAGCCGGAATTCGATGTAAAGGCCGGGTTGACATATTGAATAACACCTGATCGATCCGTGATGACCACCGATTCCGCGACCTGCTCCATGGCTTCCGCAAGCAGCCAGAGGCGCACTTCGGTATGGTGTTTTTCAGTGATGTCGCGCACGATGCCGGCGTGACGGATCGGTTCTCCACGATCGTTGCGAATTGTCCAGCCTCGGTCGTGAACCCACACGATGGAACCATCGCCCCGAATGATGCGGTAAACCAACTCCTTCTCGCCTTTCTCATTGAGTTCGGCGAGGGCCGCATCCACATAAGGCCGATCGTCCGGATGCACGGCATCAATCCAGAATTGCGGTTCGGATCGAAGCGCATCCAAGGGGCGTCCGTACAGCCATTCGGCGGCCGGGCTGAGGTAGCTCAAACCGCCCGCGAGATCGAACGACCAGACTACTTCGCGTACCGTCTCAAGCGCCGAAGCGAGGTTGGATCCGGCTATATCGGAGTCCCGGCTTGATCCGATCGGAAGAGATGAATCGATAACCATAACCCAACGCGCGGGCCGCCCGTTGAAATTCGCGGTTTGCATGCAGATTTCAACGTCCATCGTCTGGTCCGACAGATTCTTAATCGAATATACGGCCGACGTTTCAACCGTCTCGCGGAGGTGCCGGATAAACTGTGCAATGGAGCGCCGGTCGTCAGCTGGGAAGAAGTCCTGCGGAGTCAGTTTCAGAAATGCATCCCGCCCGCAGGCGTACCTTTGCAGGGCGGCGGCATTTACTGCGAGCGCGGTAAGTGTTTCGGGGTCGCAGATCCACATGGGGGCTGGATTTCGTTCAAATAGTACACCGGGGGAATCGGGTTGTTGGTCTGCAATAGTACTATTGCGGATACTATTATCATCGGCGTCGGGCGTTCCGCCCTGCGCGGGGTTTCCGCGCGGTGCGGCTTCGTCACTGCGGCATTGCACCTTATCGACCATGCCCAGTTTTGCCCAAAAAAGGCCCATTTACGCGGCATCGCAGTCGGGGACGTTCCGATTGCACGACTGGAGAGTCGCCGCCTTGCCCAATCGAAACAAATTCTACGTGACCGAAGCTCTCAGTATAACACACGCTACCGGGTGCGAAAAGCACTCACTAATTAGAATGTGGCGGCCTGAAGTGAGACACGCGCCCACGCTGTCTCGAGCATGCCGAATGCTTGATCGAGGCCCGCTTCGTCAATGATCAACGGTGGGCTGACTCGGAGCACTTTCTGTGCAAGCGGCCCCAAGAAGTGGACGCCGGTAGTTCCGTCACCGCGGTAGGCTTCCAACACGCAACGGGTGGCGGTTTCGGCATCGGACATTTCGATACCATAGACGAGTCCTTCGCCGCGCACGGCGGCTACAAACGGAAACTGATCCTTCAGGCGATGCAATCCCTCGCGCAACGGCACGGCTATTCTTCTGGCATGTTCCACGATTTGCTCGCGGTCAAACACGTCAAACGTAGCGCATACCGCCGCCGCCGCCCGGGGTGTGGCGCTGAATGTATCGGAGGCTTCGCCGTAAGTCAGTGTATCGATAAGATCGGCTCGGCCCACTACAGCGGCCGCGGGTTCGCCGTTGGCGAGTCCTTTGCCGAGCACTACCAGATCGGGCTGAATCTCGTAGGACTCAAAGGCGTACATGTTCCCGGTGCGGCCGTGACAGGCCTGCACCTCATCAAAGATTAGCGCAATGTCGTGGGATTCGCACCACGATTGCAGCAGCTTGTGATACCACACCGGTGGATGAAACGACCCTTTCGCGCCAAGATAGGGCTCCGTGATCAGAAGTGCAATCTTGCCATTCTCTGATTTCCAGAGGGCTTCCAGTTCATCCCGGTAGAACGATTCGGGCTTGTCGTCGTCCAACGGAAATGAAACGAACCGGACATTGGGGTTCTGGCTGGTTTCACCAGTTACGTCGCCGGCCAACCCTTTCTTGCCGTGAAATCCGCCGCGCGTTGCAGCGAGAATGGGCCGATTGGGATGCTTGTGCATGGCGCACCACATGGCCTTTTGGATGCCTTCCGATCCGCTGGCGGCCCAGAGCACTTTTTGCGCCTTTGGGTTGGCTTTCATCGATGCCACGAGCCTTTCGGACGCTTCGGCCACAATTGGCGCAATCAGGTTGTATGCCGTTCGAGGCAGGCGCGCGGCATAATGGCGGTAGCGCTCTTCAAACAGCGGATGGTTGTGGCCGAGATTGGCCACCAACACGCCTGCGGCAAAATCAATAAGCTCCTTGCCATCGACCGTTTTCAGACGATACCCTTGCGCGGAATCCACCACGGCCTGAGTGGGCGTATAGGTATTCAATCCCAATCCGATGACCGCGTCGTACCGCTTGCGCCATTCGTTCGCCTTGGGTTCGCCTTCGTGTGCGATGGACATGTTTCCTATCCTCAATTCGTACAATGTACGGCAGATTGGGCGCCGCAGCGTTCGCTAAATATAGTACATATGCGCCTTGGCGGACCGTTCCAACAAATCGCGAAAAGTATATTCCGTAAGTACCTTTTCTACCCCGGTCGCGACTTCGCGCCACGCAGGGGCGAGCACCGTGCTCTCGGCATCTTCTACCGGGAGCGGGTCCAGCACCGCGCCGTCTATGGCCCGGACCACGTCGAACAGCGTTATCTGGTCAGCGGCACGGGCCAGGAAATATCCCCCTTGCGCCCCGCGCACGCTGCGCACCAAGCCTGCCCGCTTGAGCTGCAGCAGGATATGGACCAAGTACTTTTCCGGAATGGCCCGGCGCTCGGCGATGATCGTCGCTGGCAGAGGTTGCACGTTCTGCTCGTGAGCAGACAGTTCCACCATGGCTCTGCACGCGTATTCACATCGGGATGAGATGTTCATTCGGCTTCCTATACGCGGTCTGGCTTGACGGCGTGATCCGAGATCCACCAAAACGTCTCATTCATGACCGGGTAAGTCATTATTCCTGAACAGCGTGACGGGAGTCAAAAAAGCAAGGGAAAAGGCCACTGGTGAAAAGGGTCCGAAAAGTGTGGCAAGAGTCATCTCAGGTGACGGGCATTTTTGGGGATCTATTGACATGATCAAGAAGAAAATTGCGCATTGTGACGTCGAACGACAAGAACTCCTCGAAAAACCGGATGCGCTAAATTTGGTATTGACTTTTTTTCATACCACACGATATTGTGTGTATCACCTCATTGAGAGCGGCAGGCTAACCAACTTCTAACCGGATTTGCCGCCTAGGTTACGTGGGGCCCGGCGGTAGGGCGTGGGGCCAGTTCTTGGGAGCAATTTGACGGCGTTCGCGCCGTTTTGTGAGTTGAATGCGGTACGGCGGGAGAGCCCGTCTGGTTCGGGCAGGGCCAGTCTGGTGGTGGCGCAGATTCCGTTGGGACCCAATCCTGGGCTCCGGTTTTTTTCGAATTTCCGTGGGCAAATCCCGTGCCGCGCAATTGAGCCAAGATCGGGGCAGTAGGGGCCTCGTTTTCTGATAGCAAGCGTGAAGGAGGGCGGACCACGTGATTGAACCCCATGCGGCTTATTCGGTGCAAAAGCGCGACGGGCGTTCGGCGAATTTCGAACCCGACCGGATTTACCGGGCAATTGAAGCGGCGTTCAAGGCCGATTCGGCCATCCCCAAAGAAGGGCATCTCGACCCGGACACCCAGGCACAGGTGCGGTCCATTTCAGACAGTGTGGTAGCCAGTGTACTAAAACAGGCGCTGGTAGGAGACACGCTGGAAATCGAACGCATCCAGGATACGGTCGAACAGACGCTGATGAAACATGGGCACTATTCGGTCGCCCGCCGCTATATCGTCTATCGAGAAGAGCGCAAAAAGGCGCGGGCGTTGCGTGGGGAAACGGATCTTAAAGGGGCTCCCCAGGCCAAACTTCACCTGTCGCTACCGGATGGGACGCGCAAACCGCTGGACCCGGATTCCATACGGCGCAGGATTATCGAGGCGTGCAAGGGATTCGAGGAACTGGTTTCCGCCCAAAACCTGTTTGACGAAGTCATCGTGACGTTGTACGACGGCATCACGGCGACGGAAATCGAGAAGGCGATTATCTTCGCGGCACGCGGGCGGATCGAACGGGATCCGGCGTACAGTTACGTGGCGGCGCGCGTGCTGCTGGTGACGATATACAGCGAGGTCTTGCCCGCGGAATATGAAGTGGGGTCCGCGGAAACCAAACAGCGCGCCCATTTTTCCCATTACATTGAAGAAGGCATCCGTCTGGAGCGGTTGTCTCCCGCACTGGCGGGATTTGATTTGCCGAAGCTGGCGGATGCTTTGGATTTTTCGCGCGATGGACTGTTCACGTACATGGGACTTCAGACGCTGTACGATCGGTATCTGATTCACGACAAGGAACGTCGGATCGAATCGCCGCAGTATTTCTGGATGCGCGTGGCGATGGGCCTTGCAATCAACGAAGGCGAGCAGAAGAACGAACGGGCCGTCGATTTTTACGATGTGCTTTCGCGCTTCTTGTTCACCTCCTCCACGCCAACACTCTTTAATGCGGGCACGCTTCATCCGCAGCTCAGTTCGTGCTATCTCTCCACGATCGAAGACGACTTGGAACATATTTTCAAAGTCATCGGCGACGACGCGCGTCTATCGAAGTGGGCCGGCGGACTCGGAAACGATTGGACGAACGTGCGCGCGACGGGCGGATACATCAAAGGCACGAATGGCCGGAGTCAGGGCGTAATTCCCTTCTTGAAAGTAGCGAACGACACGGCGGTGGCCGTAAACCAGGGTGGCAAGCGTAAAGGCGCGATGTGCGCGTACTTGGAGACGTGGCACCTTGATATCGAAGATTTTCTTGATCTGCGCAAGAATACGGGCGACGAACGGCGCCGTACACACGACATGCACACGGCGAATTGGATCCCCGATCTCTTCATCAAGCGCGTAATTGAAAATGGGCATTGGACATTGTTCAACCCGAGCGAAACGCCCGATTTGCATCATTTGTACGGCCGTGCGTTTGCGGAGCGCTATGCTGAATACGAGGCGAAGGCGGACCGCGGCGAGATCGAACAGTTTAAGCGTGTCGAAGCGGTGCAGTTGTGGCGAAAAATGCTGAGCATGCTGTTCGAAACGGGGCATCCGTGGATTACCTTCAAGGACCCTTCCAACATTCGTTCGCCTCAGGACCATGCGGGCGTGGTGCATTGCTCGAACCTTTGCACGGAAATCCTTCTGAATACCTCGCAGGAAGAAACGGCGGTATGCAACCTGGGTTCGATTAATCTTGCGGTGCACACCTCCGAAAACGGACTGAATGAAGAGTTGATTGCGCAAACCGTTCGCACGGCGGTGCGAATGCTTGACAATGTAATTGACATCAACTACTACCCGACGCTGGAGGCGCGCGCGGCAAATCTGCGCCATCGGCCAGTCGGCCTTGGCATCATGGGATTTCAGGATGCGCTGTATAAACAGGGCATCGGCTACGCCAGCGACGGCGCCATTGCCTTCGCCGATCGCAGCATGGAAGTGATCTCTTTCTATGCGATTGTCGCTTCGACGGAGCTTGCGCGCGAGCGGGGCACCTACCCGAGTTACCCGGGATCGAAGTGGTCGCGCGGATTGCTGCCCATCGACACGATCTCGCAATTGGCCCATGAACGGGGCGGTTATGTGGATGTGGATCGATCCAGCACCATGGACTGGAACGCGACGCGTGAACTGGTAAAGTTGTATGGAATGCGCAACAGCAATACGATGGCCATAGCACCGACGGCCACGATCTCGAATATTACCGGCGTGTTTCAATCGATCGAACCTGCCTACAAACACCTCTTTGCAAAATCCAATCTGTCCGGCGAATTCACGTGGGTGAATACGTATCTGGTGGAGGATTTGAAAGCGCGTGGTCTGTGGGACGAGGAAATGATTGACGACCTGAAGTATTTCGACGGAGCTATCTCGGAGATTGAGCGGATACCGGACGATTTGAAGGAGAAATATCTTACGGCCTTCGAGATCGAGCCGCAGTGGCTTATTGAATGCGCGAGCCGCCGCCAGAAATGGATTGACATGGGGCAGTCGCTCAATTTGTATCTGGCCACGCCAAGCGGGCGGGCGCTGAGCGACATGTATCAGTTTGCGTGGCGAAAGGGATTAAAAACGACCTACTACTTGCGCACACTGGCCGCGACACAAGTCGAGAAGTCGACCGTCGATATCAACCGGCGCGGCATTCAGCCACGCTGGATGAAGAGCAAATCGGCCTCAAGCAATATTCAGGTGAGCCGCGAGGTGCAAGAGACTGTTCCCGCCACGGCGGTAGGCAAGGCGTGCAGCATTCTGGATCCGGATTGCGAAGCGTGCCAATAGTTGCTGGATTAGATAGAAGCACTTGATTTCGATTTAGAGCGAATACTGTAACCGTAGGAGGCACTCATACATGTCCGCATGCTGCAATGTTCCTGGAGAGCCTGTGCGTCCGTTTGATTTGTCGGAGCGGATCGATCCGACCCGGAAGCGCTTGCTGAACTGCAAGCAGGTGGACGTGAACCAGTTGATGCCGTTGAAGTATCACTGGGCTTGGGAACACTACCTGAACGGGTGCAACAACAATTGGCTGCCTTCGGAAGTGCCCATGCAGCAGGACATCGAGCTGTGGAAGTCGAACCTGCTGACGGACGATGAGCGGCGTGTGATTATGCGAAACCTGGGCTTCTTCAGCACGGGCGAGAGCCTGGTGGGCAACAACATCGTGCTGGCGATCTTCAAACACATTACAAATCCCGAAGCCCGGCAATATTTGTTGCGGCAGGCGTTTGAAGAGGCGGTGCACACGCACACGTTTCATTACATCGTGGAGTCGCTCGGGCTGGACGCGCGGGAAGTGTTCAACATGTATCACGAGGTCGATTCCATTGAGGGTAAAGACCAGTTCGTGATGAAGTTGACGGAAAACGTGCTTCGCGAGGATTTCAGCACGGAGACGCTGGAAGGCATCCAACAGTTCATCAAGAATCTGGTGGGCTTCTACGTAATCATGGAAGGCATCTTCTTCTACAGCGGATTCGTCATGATCCTGTCGTTCCACCGGCAAAACCGGATGACAGGCATCGGCCAGCAATTCCAATATATTTTGCGCGACGAAACAATTCACCTGAATTTCGGCGTCGACTTGATCAACACCATCCGGGAGGAAAATCCGCTGGCGTGGACGCCGGAATTGGAGAACGAGATTCGCGCGATGATCGAGGAAGCGGTGGAGTATGAGATTCGGTATGCGGAGGATTGTCTGCCGCGGGGCATACTTGGGTTGAATGCGGGGCTCTTCCGCGAGTATGTGCAGTACATCGCGGACCGGCGGATGGAACGCATTGGCCTGAAAGCCAAGTACCATTCGAAGAATCCATTTCCCTGGATGAGCGAGACCATGGATTTGGCCAAAGAGAAGAATTTCTTCGAGACGCGTGTAATCGAGTATCAGACGGCCGGTGCGTTGGAGTGGTAACAAGGTGACTCGCGTTGGCGGATGAACCGGACCCGTCACTGGCCGATATCGTGAGGCATGCCGAGTCGAGAGGGTGCTATTGCTTCCTGTGGCGGGACAATGTGGAGTCCTTGGAAAGTGAAGGCGTGCCACGGGGATATTGCGGTTTCTGTGACGTGTGCGGTTCGCCGGGGCATACGCGGCCTTATCCTGGACCACGGCCGTTTACCGGTTGCTGGTGCGACCGGTGCTTTGAACAATTGGACCGGGGTAACGCGATTGGCGTCGCGTTTTATTGGATAGCGCTGATCCTTGGCGCATTGGGAGTGATAGCGGCGGTGGCCCGCTTGACACGAGCACTTTAACATCATCCTAAAACGCATCTGAGCGTTGATATGTGGGGTAGGGCATTCGGCGGACGGCCGAATGCCCTACGTGTTTTTTCAGGCAGGGCGCAACAGTAGCCCGCATTTTGCACCACGCTTAAGGCGTGCGTGAAAGACTGAAGTACAGTCTCCGTGGTGCAAAATGCTCACTCAGAATAGTTTGGGCTAGACTGCTTTAACTTATTATGCCTACGGTGATATACTGTGGTCATGAGATCTA
>BTWA01000062.1:0-20021 GCA_045863295.1 Candidatus Hydrogenedentota bacterium | reverse complement strand
CCTACCGCTACGGAAGCATGCTCTACAACGTCGACAGCAACTTCCCCGGCGAAGGGGATGTGACGTATGAGTATGGGGCGAATGGCAAACGCCGAGTACGTACTCACGATTCTGATCATACGCAGTATCGGTATGGAAAGGGTTACAAGTGTATTTCTGTGGAGGCGGGTGCAGACTCGTTCGTTTATTGCGGCCCCCAACTCTCGGCAGTCAAAAATTTGGCGTCGATGAATTCCGAATGGAATTTCTTCATACGAGATCACAATAGTACGATTACTGGGATCCAGTCTGATGCAGGTCTGACCACACAATTATTCAATGTCAGCAGCTATGGATTGGCTAGCCACAACGCATCCGACGAGTTGGTGTCCTATGGGGGGATGGCATGGGATAGAACGGCAGGTTTATATTTGGCTGCCTATCGAACTTTTTCGTCCATCAGCGCGCGCTGGACCGCTCGCGATCCTCTGGGATTAATAGGGGGGACAAATTCATACGAATACTGTGATGGCAATCCAATATCGGAACTTGATCCACTTGGACTTCTTACTGGCAACTCGTTCGGCGCTTCGGGTAATGGGTATGACGGTATAGGTATCTATTATCGGGGACCCGATGATTGTGATTGCGAAAAAATTGCATTCATACAGATGGTCCGGAGTCGTCCTTTTGGCTTGGGAAAGTTTGGCAATCCGCAATGGGACTGGCACTTGGACACAGATGACAAGAGTCAACCATTTTATCCCCTTCATCTTCAAAAAGGCCGACCTACTGGTGCCACTATGGAGGATGATCCCGGTTTTCCGAATATCATCGGGTCACTGAATGTTCCAGGCAGTCAGGACTTTGAGACTTGCGCCGTCTGCGCAATGGGAAACGACAAGGGGAAAATATATGGTTGTATGAAATGGGGGGCGCGCACGCCATTGTTGGGTATTACAACATATAGCGGAACCGGAGATGACATTCCAGGAAAGCCACCAAGTGACGATTTTCTCAGCCTTCTCACAGGTATCGAGTGGTGATGAAGAATTTCAGAGTACGATGGAAGCAAGTGTTTTTTGTGTTGGGCTTATGTGTTACTATGATGTCCATATTCTCCACTGCTTTGACACTTGGGAGTTTGTCAGAGCTACCACAACGCTACGCCCAAGTGTACTATGGACCGATTGGAGTGATTGATAAAATACGTCCGGTGGATGTAGTAATTTATGGGCTTTTACGTTTTTTGTATTTGATACTGCTACTATTTGTTTTCTTTTTTTGCGTCACCATTAATCACCGTTGGGTAAAGGTTGCGTTGTTGATCTTGACACTAGCGTTGATCTTTTGTTTTTACCCTTTATTCATAATTATATATGAGTAGCACACTAAAAGTTTAACTAATTAGGGCGCGCGGATTCAAAGTTGAAGTGCAACACGGCTCGTTGCTGACTTGGAAATCAGGTAAGCGTCCGGTAGCCACCATGGTACCTACGTGACGGGTTTGGTGCAACGGGTGCGCTCAGCCTTGGATTGGGGCTTTCCATTGGCCGGGGAAGAGTTGGCGGAGGTCGTTGTTGGGTTCGGTGGTGAGGCGGAGGAGGACGTTGCGCAGGCTTTCATGGCTTCACTTCGTTGCAGCCATTGTCGCCCATGGTATATCCATAGGGGTCGATGCCGTGTCGTTTGGCGGTCTGGATGAGGGTGTAGTGGATGGCGGCGGCGCGTCCTCCGTTGTCGCTTCCCAGGAATAGCCAGTTCTTGCGTCCAATAGCAATTCCGCGGACGGCTTGTTCGGCGGCGTTGTTGTTCCGCCAGTGGCGGAATGATGCCGTCGTCGAGCAAGCGCGCGAGCGCGGCCCAGTGGTTTAGCGCGTAGGCAATCGCGATTCCGATGGGGAAAAAATCAGGGACAGACCATGAATTGCAGTGCTAGCACTGTGTATAAGGGCCCACGCATCAAAGAGTAATCTCTTCCCCCTCCCTCCCTAACCCATTCCGCCTCATCCTGCAAATGCGCAAACCGCGTAAATCCATCATATACCCTTGTTTCAATCCGCTAAGAAAATGCAACAAAATGGCCGAACTAAGTACTACCACCTCGCGTGCCATGCGCGGCGGGCGCACCTGGGTATTGGCCTCTGTATTCGGGGTACCGCCGTGGCCGGGAAGCCAACCGCCTCCTCTGCGCTCCCGTCGCGTCCATGGTATCGACGCGAGTACTTTGGAGATCGCATCGTGCAAATCGGTGCAACGGCTCAGGACTATACAATAGAAGGTCGGCGTACCGAATCAGCCGAGGCGCTTGGACCAGGTTTGAGCGGTGTCGTTGCTTTCGGTGATGAATTCGGTGAGTTGGACGAGGCGCTTGACGGTTTCGTCGTCGACGTGATGTTCGAGGCGGCAGGCTTCAGCGTCAGCCTGATGTTCCTCGAAATGGAGCACCTTGTGCAGAAAGTTCATGAGGCCTTCGTGGCGGACTGTAAGCTGGTTCGCGAGGGCTTTGCCTTGCGGGGTCAAGTCGACGTAGCTGTAAGACCGGTGGACGACGAGGTTTTTCTCGGCGAGATCGCGGATGGCGCGGGAGGCGGCGGGCCGGCTGACGTGGGCGACCTCGGCGATGTCGCTGATGCTGCATACCTTGTCCTTGGTGAGCAGATGGGCGATGGCCTCCAGGTACTGTTCCATGGACGGACTGGTGCCGCGTTTTCGCTGACCCGGGGTCAGGGTATTGGTTGAAGGTTTTCGGGCTTTCTTCACGGTACCGCCATTCCACTCTACGTACTGCACTGCAAATCGGGCTTGTATTTTAGTGTTCCCCGTTGGCCCGTGCAACGGGTTTTCTCAAATAGGTTTGTCGGCGTCCGGCGAGAGGGGCAGATGCCGGAGCCGCCAAGCCTTGGGGACCACGCCGTAACGGGGGCCGAACAGCGCGGCCAAGGCAAACTGGGCGCCGCTGACGACGGCCATGGCGCCGGCGATGGATCCGTCGAGGGCCGTGGCCACGCCGTAGCCGATCAACGCGCTTGAGACGCCAAAGCCGGCGGCGAGCACCACCATCCGCCACAAGTGATCGGTAAGCAGATAGGCCGTGTTGGGGGGGACGATCAACATGGCCACGACCAGGATCGCGCCGACGCTTTCGAACGAGGCCACGGTGGTGATGGAAACGCAGGCCATCAGGAGATAGTGCCAAAGCGCGACCCGCACGCCCATGGCGGCGGCCAACTCGGGATCAAACGAGCAAATCTTCAGTTGTTTCCACGCGAGCACGACAAATGCAATGTCGGCCGCGACGACCGGCGCGAGCACCAGGGCCGATCGGGGCACATTCATGCCGCCCCACGCGACCGTATCAAATGGCGCGTAGAGGATTTCGCCAAACAGGACGCAATCAAGGTCCAGATCGACCTGACTGGCGTATTTGCTCACGAGGATGACTCCGACGGCGAACAGCGATGTAAACGTGACGCCGATGGACGCGTCGCTCTGCAGTTTGCCCTGCCGGTTCAACACGTCGGTGATGAACGTCGTAAGGAGGCCGACGAGGCCCGCGCCGATGACCATCGGGAAGATGCTGCGGCTGCTGGTGAATAGAAACGCAATGACAATGCCCGGCAAGACGGCATGACTGATCGCGTCGCCCAGCATCGATATTTTGCGCAACACGAGGAAACAGCCAATGACCGAACACCCGGCGGCAACCAACGAGCCGACCGCCATGATCCACCATCCATCGGCGCCGGCATATACGATGGCCCGGAAGACTTCGAGGAAGAAACGGGGGATGGATTCCAGGACGTTCATGCGTGACCGCCTTCCATGGGCGCTGGAATGGGTTTGCTGTGCGGGTCCACGGCCGGTTCATCGAGCGCCGCCGCCAGCCGGGCTTCCAGATCAGGCGTAAGGATATGTTCGATCTCCTCGGCGTCGTCGTGGACGTGATCCGGCGCGAGCTCCAGCTTGCGGGTGAGATACAGCTCCCACAACCGGTGCACGCGGGTAATGCGCGCGGCCGACTTCAAGCCGTCGTCGTTCAACGCGTACAGGCCGTTCTCCGTTTCGCGAACGAGTTTCTTCCGGCGCAGCCGGTTCAACGTGTGGCGCAGGTACCCCGCGGACATGTTTCGGAATCGCAGAATATCGCCGTGCGACCGTCCGCCGCCCCAGGATTGCTCGGCTTCGCCCAACACGTACAGCGTGCGAAGCACATTTTCTTCCGCCGTCTTCCGGCGGAAGCGAAAGTAGCGCACATACCGCCAGGCAACGCCGCGCTTGCTTGCGAAAAACAACGACACGAGGAACAGGGTGGTAATCGAAACCACGATCCACGGACCGGTGGGCATTTGCACGCTGAGATAACTGACGTAGGCGCCGGTCGCGCCGCTCAACGCGCCGAATACGCCCGCGAGCAACAGCATCACCCCAAGCCGGTCGGTCCAATAGCGCGCCGCGGCGGCGGGTGTGACCAGCAACGCCGCCATCAAGACCACGCCGACGGCCTGCAAACCGATGGCCACAGCCAATACGATGAGCGTGGCGAGTCCGATTTCAAGCGCGCGCCGGGGCATGCCGGCCGACTCCGCGAATTCCGGATCGAACGAGATGACTTTCAATTCCTTGTAGGCAAGTGCGATGGCCACGAGCAAGAGCGAGCCCACGGCCGCGATGACGACGAAGTCCTTGCCCACCAGCGATGCGGCCTGGCCAAGCAAGTACTTGTCGAGACCGGCCTGGGCCGCATCGCCGGATTTGCGAATGTGCGTGAGCATCAGGATACCCAGTCCATAAAAGACGGATAAGACCATGCCGAGCGCACTGTCTTCCTTGCAGCGCGTGTGGCGCACGATCCACTCCACGCTGTACGCGCCGGCCCAGCAGGCCGCGGTTGCACCCGCGAGCATGACGAGCGGGTTTTTGGAACCGGTCAGCATGAACGCGGCGCAAACGCCCGGCAACGCGGCGTGGGCGAGGGCATCGCCAATGAGCGAGCGCTTGCGAAGGAAGGCAAAACAGCCCACGACACCCGCCGTGGATCCGAGGACCATGCATCCCAGGAGAACGTAGATGACGTTGATCGACGAAAACGTAAAGAACGCCAGCCAGGGCGGAAGTCTGTCCTGGCTTGCGGCGCTGCCCACGAGGTCCAACCACTGGAAACTAGGCCAATTCATTCCTGCGCTTCCATTCCTGCCGACTGAGCTTCTCGCCGACATCCGTCAGAAGGTTGAGGCGCCCGCCGTAGGTTTTCTGCAGGTTCTCCTGCGTGAACACTTCCGCAACCGGCCCGAACGCCACCGACCGGAGATTCAACAACAGGACCCAGTCGAAATAGTCGGGCACGGTATTGAGGTCGTGATGCACTACGACCAACGTGCTGCCCATGGCGCGCAGATCGCGCAGGAGATTCACAATGGCGCGTTCGGTGGCGGCATCGACTCCGGCGAACGGCTCGTCCATGAGGTAAATCTTCGTTTGTTCGGCGAGTGCGCGCGCGAGAAAGACCCGCTGCTGTTGGCCGCCCGAGAGTTGGCTAATCTGGCGGTTCGCGAATTCGACCATGCCCACTTTCTCGAGGCTTTGGCGTGCGATTTCCTTGTCGCGCTTGCCGGGGCGGCCGAACAGCGGCAAGTGGCCGTAGCGCCCCATGAGCACGACGTCCATGACGGTGGTCGGGAAATCCCAATCGACGGAGCCGCGCTGGGGCACATAGGCAATGCTCGTCTTACCCTGCTTCGCGGGCTTGCCGTAGATCGATACATGGCCCGAGGCCAACGGCACCAATCCCATCACGGCCTTGATAAGCGTGCTTTTTCCCGCGCCGTTAGGCCCGACCACGGCCACCAGCTTGCCCTCCGGGAAATGAAGATCGATGTCCCACAAGACCGGACGATGGTGGTACGCCACCGTGAGATCGTGGACTTCGATAGGAGGTGGGGCGGTCGAGACCGCAGGATTGCTCATTTGAGTGCTCCTACAATGGTATCGACATTATGACGCACCATGCCCACATACGTACCCGCGGGCGTGCCCGCCTCGCCCAGCGCGTCGGAGTACAACTGTCCGCCCATGGCCACTTCGTGACCCTTGGCTTTGACGCCCTGTATGAGCGCTTCAATGGATTTGGGCGATATCGACGTTTCGATGAAAACCGCTTTGATCTTGCGATCCACCACGATGTTCACAAGACGTTCGATGTCCTGCAGCCCGAATTCCGCGGCGGTGCTGATGCCTTGCAGCCCCATGACTTCAAGTCCGTAGGCCTGGCCGAAATACCCGAATGCATCGTGCGCGGTGATCAACACGCGCCCGGATTCCGGGATAGTGGCCAACTGGGCCTTGGCGTATTCGTGCAATTCCATCAATTCTTTCAGGTAGGCATCCGCGTTTGCGCGGTAGGCATCGGCGTTCGCGGAATCCACCTCGATGAGGGCATCGCGAACACGCTCGACCGCCCTGGACCACAGCGATACGTCGAACCACACGTGGGGATCGTAGTGGCCCTGGAACTCCGGGGGTTCGCGCAGCAATTCCTGCGGGATGGCATCGGTGATCTGCACCGTCTTTACGCGGGACGCCATTTTCACCAACACGTCCGCCATGCGGCCTTCCAGGTGCAAGCCGTTGTAAAGGACCAGATCGGCGTTGGCAAGGGCGTCGAGGTCACCCTGGGTTGCTTTGTACAGGTGCGGGTCGACCCCGGGGCCCATCAGCGCGGTAATGGCGACATGGTCGCCACCGACTATCCGGGCGGCATCGGCAATCATGCCGGTCGTGGCCGTGATTTTCAGTGGAGCGCCGGAGTCCCGCGGACCTGCGCCGGCGGCGTCGTTGGTCGACGGGTTGGAACACGATGCGATGATGCCGCAGAGGACGGCCAGGGCTGTGACTCGAGCGAGCATACGTTTCTCCTTGCAGCGGTGACGATGAACTTTGCCGGCGTTTCGTGTCCGGATGCCGTAGGGCGCTTGACCGGGCGCCAGAAATCGGTATACATAAAGTTAACATAGATTACATCTGGTGTCAACTGCTAAATTAACGATTCCGAACCTATTGCCAGAAAACAGGTTGAAACAAAACTCCCGCCTCCCAAGAAGGGAGGCGGGAAGGGGGTTCTCAGACGTTCGGTGACCGGGTCAGCCCGCCAACTGCTTCAAAAACGCGACGCTTTCGCCGACCTTGGTCCAGTTCACGACGTTCCACCATTCGTCCACGTACTTGCCGCGATCGTTCTGGTACTTCAAGTAGTAGGCATGTTCCCACACGTCGATTCCCAGGACGGGACCGCTGTTCCAACCGGTGAGCTTGTGTTGGTTTTCGGCTTGCAACACGATCAGCCGATCATCGACCGGGCGGTAGTGGAGCAACGCCCAGCCGCTGCCCTCGACGCCTTTGGCGGCCGCGGAGAATTGGGCCTTGAATGCGGCGAAGCTGCCGAAGTCTCGCTTGATCTGATCGGCCAGGGCGCCGGTGGGTTCACCGCCGCCGCCTTTGCCGTTGGGGGCCATGATTTCCCAGAACATGGTGTGCAGGAAGTGTCCGCCGCCATGAAACGCGGCCTTCTTGCTCCAATATTCGATGAGCGCGAAATCCCCGGCGGCGCGCGCCTTGGCCAGAGCGGCCTCGGCCGCCTTCAGGCCGTTGACGTAGCCGAGGTGATGTTTGTCGTGATGCAGTCTCATGGTCTGTTCGTCGATGTAGGGTTCAAGCGCGTTGTAGTCGTAGGGAAGAGGGGGGAGTTGATGGTCGGTGAGCGCGCCGGCGCTTTCTTGGGCCGCGGCCGAACCGGTGAAGGCAAAGGGGGCGCCGGCGATGGCTGCCGCGGCCGCAATGCCCGTAGTCGATTTAAAGAAGTCCCGACGTGTGTTTTCCATGATGACCTCCGCTTGGAATATACGGGTTACCCAGATTTCGTGCCCAGGATCAGGAAGCAAGCGCACAACCGGCGCATACAGGTAAGGGTAACACATTTTGGGCGCAATCCATTCTCCGCAGCGGGGATGCGGCGGAAAGCAATTGGGCGACTCCCGGACGGCCCCAATGCGGCGACACCTGCCTCAATGATTCCGGGCTCTCGGCAAGCGCCATTCCTCGGCCATTCTACCACACCCATTCAAATCAGGACTACCCAGGGATTGACCGGTTGGCCCGGATATTTCACGGCTTTGCCCCAATAACAGATGCAAGTACCGTGTGTGCGTGAAAACTCCTTGGCGTTTCACACCCAGACCCTTCTGGATGAGCATTTCGCACGCCGCGCGCGTTCAGCGTTTTGCACAAAGCGGGTTAGCGGACCGGGAACGGTTTTTCCGGGGCACGGGTGTGAAACTCATCCTGGATCAACCCGATTCGTTCGTAGGGGATCGGTTTGAAGCCGCTCTGATACGCGGGGGAGTCGTCCCGAAGCCGGAAATCGCCGTTGGCCATGTCCACGAAGTGGGGATCCTGATCCACCATGTTGCTGTCAAAGAGGGCGATGTCTTCCTTGAGGTTATCGTAGAGGTCGAGCCATTTGCCGCCCACGCTGATGTTGCGCACGATCTTGTTGCCCTTGGGCAGGGTGGGTTCGTCGTTGAGTATGTTGACCAATTCCGGATAACGGGTGCTGTACGGCGGCTCTTTCCAATTCATTGCTTCGAGTTTTTCCTCCAATTGCCATCCGCTGCCGCGCTGCCGGTAGTCCTTGGCCCAACTGGTGAGACGCGCATCGATATGCACGGAGGGATGGCACTCGACGAAGATGTTGTTTTCGATCAGGTTGTCGCGGCCGCCGCCGATGAACGCCGCGCGGCTTGCCTTGTAAAAGACGTTGCCGTAGATGGTCACGCCGCTGGCGACGTCGTCGAGGTAAACCGCCATCGCGCCGTGCGTGTAGGGGCCTTGAATGTTGTGGAAATAGTTGTGCCGGATGATGTGGCCGCGCATGGACCAGTCGCGTCCGATATAGAAGGCGCCCACGTCACCGGTTTCCTTGCAGATGTCGTGGACGTCGTTGTATTCGAGGATGTGATCGTTGCCCCAGAAGATGATGCCCGCGTGGGGCGCGTCGTGAATGCGGTTGTTCGCGGCGGTGAGTCCCACGCCGCTCATGGCGATGGCCGGCCGGTACGTGCGCACCCAACGGCTGTATTCGTAGATGTGGTTGTTTTCAGCGCGATGCCCGCCGGGGGTCAGGGTCATGCGATCGCCACCGGTGAGGCCGATGGCGCCCTCGCCGGTCTCGTAGATGTCGCAGGAGCGGACGGTGTTGTTCTTTCCACCGGAAACGGAGACCGCGTCGTTGCCGATGTTGCGGAGCGTGCACCCCGCGATCAGGACCTCTTCCGACTCTAGGACTTGGATCGCGGTGCCCCGGCAGACTTCGACAGTGAACCCAACTATTCTTATGTTTGAAGCGCCTTTGATCGAAATCAGGTGGTCGGTGACCGAAACGGTTGCGAACGATTCAGGGATCGGGGAAGGCGGCCAGAAATACAAAATGCCCTGCTCGCGATCGATGTAGTATTCGCCGGGGGAATCGAGTTCTTCGAGCGCGTTGATTACGTAATAGCGCTTGTCCTTGGTGTAGCCGTATACGCCGTGCGGCTCCTTGGTGTAAATCGCCTTGGCCGCCGTGTCGATCCGATCGATCTGCACATACGAATCGGCCCAGTCCCAGGTCCAGTAACCGTGCAGCCAGACATCCGGCGATTGCGTCCATTGCGCGGGGCGGTCGCCGCTATACGTGAACATGCCGCCCGTTGCGCCGTTCGGAGCATCGGCAATCGTGGCCCATTCGCCTTTGTTGGGCCAGCGGGCGAGTTGCATGGGCCGGTCGTTGAAAAACAGTTCGACGTGGGAGGGGACCACCGCCTGTCCCATGCCGCGCGGCGCGAGCGGGGGGAATTCGGTTACGCCGAGGGCTTTCAAATCGGCGCGCACGACGTTCTCGCGCGCGGGATCGCGATCCGATACGGCGACGAATCCGGTCACGGGGATCCCCCCGGTGATGCGGACCTCCTCGCCGGGATGCGCCATGTAGGTGATGGGGCCGCCGCGCCAGCCGCTGTCTTCTGCAGTGAGTTCAAACGTCTTGGGAAGAAAGTAGGTCCCCGCGCGAAACACGACGTTGACATTCGCCGTGCCCACCAGCCCCGTCTTCCGCGCCCGCAACACATCCCGCGCCGCCTCCGCCGTCGCCAAGGGACCATCCGTGCCCGCCGCATTCGGATCCGGCAACACGCCCGACCATGTATCGTTCCCTTGAGGACTCACATACAACGTATCGGCAAAGGCAATCGGGGCCAGAGTGGACAGACTCAGTAACAACGCAATTCCTATAGAACGCATACCGCCTCCCGCAAATCGTTCAAAGCCATTTCGGCTGGCCGACTTGGTGCCGGCCAAAGCAGAGCCGACGCATTCTAGCACGCGGCGATTGCAACGGCATTTGACTTGGCCCATCATTGACAGATTAATCCGGGCACATGGATTACAGCGACGCCACGGAAGTTCCCGAAAAGCGCAGCTCAATTCTCTTCCTCCAAAACTCCTCCGCGCCATCGTACTGAAAAAATCCTACTGCCCAGCCACATACCCCTCTACCTGCAACGACACACGCGTCTTACCCTCATCGTTACTCACCAAAACCACCGCCTTCGCAGACCCCTTCGTATAAACCAACCCTTCCGCACCCCCGCCAACCGCCGTGGGATCGGATCCCTCCACCCAGCCCTTCGCGGGAAAGCGCTCCCGATAAAACGACAGCACCTGCGGGATATCGTCGTCCGTAGTGCCGTTCACCACGATCATAGAACCCGAATCGACGAAATCCTGCACCAGTCCGTCATACACCGGAATGTCCTCAGGAATGCCAACCGCCATCGCAGAAGGTGCCGGCGCATTCGCCGCGGGAGTCGTCGCCGCATTCTGCGGTCCACCGCATCCAACTACGCCCCCGGCCATCACAACGCCACACAAAACCAGGATCGCAAAACGCCCCGCGGCAAAATGTAAACGGTGCATAAGATAAAACCCCCCATCTTTGTTTTCGGCGCAAGGTTGAATCACTACCTTGCGCACTACAATCAATCGTTATAAACGCCCTCAAGGCGCAGTGCGAAAGAGCGCCCGGAAGAAGACAACAATCGGTGCCCCCGCGAGCACAATACCGACAATTCCTAGTGCGCCGCCGTAGATGGCGAGCGCCATGCCGACCGTGAAGCATACCGCGTGGGCGGCCATGCCGACGAGCGGTTTGTTTTTTTTCGCGCTCATGCTTCCTGCCCTTCCGTCTTGGCGCTTAATCCCAATGGCCGGCCCTTCCGCGCGCGGCGGCGCATGCGGCGGCCTACGCGCCAGCGCTTGGTCCATCCCATGACGCTCAGTATGGCCCCGCTAATACTGAGGACGCCGGAGCTCAGGCCGAAAAAGCAATAGACGATTTTCATGCCCCATCCCGCAAAATCGCCAAAGTGAAGGGGGATGCACAAGTACGTCGCTTTCACCCAAAGCGGCACCGGCACGATCCGAACATCGCCCCCCGGCGTCACCGGAACCAGGATGGGCGCTGGGATGCCCCGCGTGATGGAATCATTTTTATTATAGCCGCAAAAGTAAAAGTTCGGCCCCTGCAACGAACTCGGGTAGGTGACGGTGAAAAACGTGCGCCCGGGTTGCATCGCCGCCCCACGCTGTATCACCGTGTCCACCGCTTGCAGCGGCGCGCCCGCGGGCAGCGCTGCGCCGCCCTCCGCCGCATGCAACAACGCCGTCCCAAACCACGCCCGCGTACCAATGATCGCCAGGGTCAGCACAGTCCCTGTGACGCCAATGATCACGTTGAACGCCAGGCTTAGGCACCCGAGCATTTTGTGCAACTCGGCGGTGTAATGCCGTGCGCCGCGATCCCACCGCAAGACCCCGGACAGCGCCGGTTTCATGAAGGGGCCATAGATGAAGATCCCCGTCACCGTGGAAACCAAAAAGAGAATGCCCACCACGCCGAGGAATATCGACCCTGTTTTCCCTAGAAACAAATTATCGTGCAACATAAAAATAAAGCGATTGAATCCGGCGGCCTTCCCGGCGGTAACCGGATACACCTCGCCCGTCACCATATTCAGTCGATAGGCCCCCGCCCCTTCGCCCCCCGCGAAGCCGAAATCGTAACTATTGTCTTCGTGCTTCGAGCGGTAAAGCATCGTAGGCTTTACATTCGGGTGCAGCGCCACGATACCGTCAATCGCCGTCTGATACGGCGTCGCCCCATGCGGATCAATCGTCAGCACCACAGCCCCCTTCGGCGCTGCGAAGGCACGATTGATATCCACATCGAAGACGAGATACGACCCCGTCACGCTGAGAATGAGTACGTTGATACCGGAGATCAGCCCTGTCCACTTGTGGAGCCAATGGATCACGCGTGTTGTGCGCACGCCCATCCTTAGCGGCACGCCGCAGGAAGGATGCGATCCGTGAACATCGCGCGTCCGCTCTCGTGCATTGGAATTCTCTTCCCTAAACCTGTGCCTTCCAAGAGTGCCGACCTCAGCATATGCGGTGTACCGCGCATCAAGAGAAACTAACGTAGTGAGTCATGCTGTTCGGATCCGCTGATGGTGGGCGGCGGCAAGACAGCGCTCCGAATCGCGTCACGCCGCAACTTCACCCTCGTTGAGCCCCGTCGTTTTCGACACAGGAGCGGTGTATTTGCGCTACGACATTCTCACCGGGTCGAATCACTTGTGCTGGCGACTGCTCGCCGCCCCGCAACATTGTGTCGTGAGAATCTCGACTCGGGCTTAATGTGATAATACGCCCACTCGACCTACCGATCCATGGCTCATCCCACGGGAGAAAGCGACGCGAGCGCTTTCTGTGCTATTCTACAATTGAGGGGCTAGTCACTCTTTTTGTCCGGCGGCGATGTTTAGGCTTGACAAAAATAAACACGCAGGTGCGTTAACGGTCAATTATGGTTTCATTTGAGCACGAAAATGAGCAGGCGTATAGACTACTGCTTCGCATTGAGATAGCAATGCGCGAGTGCTTGAAGATCGCCTTTGAGTCTAAATATGGAGTTGGCTGGCGAAAAAACCTGCCGGGAGAGCTCCTCAAGAAGGTCAAAGATTCTCAAAGGGAGGAAGCTCGCCCGCAGTTCAACTTTCTGCGTTTAGGACCACTATATTACCTTACTTTTGGCGAACTCCTTACGTTATTAAGGCAAAAGCCAGCGCAAGAATTGATTCAGAAGTTAGGTGGCGAGGCATTTCTGAAGCAATTAGAAAACATCCTACCTCCTCGGAACGCAGTCGGCCATTCAAGGCCGGTAGGATCCGTCGGCCTTAAAACCATTGAAACTCTCTACGCCCAACTTGAAACAGCACTATGTGCAAGTGAATTGACAAGATTGCTGGCTAGACCTGATACAGGAATTACTCAACACGAAGTCGCAGACGGGCTAATACAAGCATTTGAGGTAATTGTTTGTCTTTTACCAGGCATCCCGGATTTCGTAGAGATTCCCGATATCTATGAAACGGCAGTAATACAATATTGGTGGGCCAATGACGTGTTAGCCGGTTTTGAACGCAATACCGTTGACCGAGCAGTGTCATTGCTCAAGATCTACAATGCACTTCCTACTGGCGTTGGCTCTGCAGGACGTCGACTGCACTTTTGCGAAGACAATAGCCTAGCAGAACGTGTCCAGCAAGCCGTAATCGAATTGAGAAAGGTGACTTTGTGAAGACACAAATAAAGACCAATTTTCCTCCGAATCCATTTAAGCGCTCTCCCATTAGGAGACGCGAGGAACTAGCTGGAAGGGCGGTCGAACTTAAGACAATTCAATATTATTTAAACTTGACGGTCGCAGGTCAAAGTCCTCACCTTGCACTAATAGGTCAACGAGGCGTTGGTAAAACAAGTCTCCTGAATGGCGCAGAGTCAATCGCCGTGGAATTGAAATTGTTGCCTGTTCGATTGGATATGAATGAACTTAAGGCCAATTCTCAAGGCAGATTTTGGCACGATCTATACCAAACGCTAGCTTTGTCAATGGTTCGCGTTGGATGTTGGGGAGGTGTCGAGGACGGTATCTATTCCGAAATTCTGAGAATGCTACATGCTCGTCAGCCAGGAAGTCTGAAGCATGCGGTTTTGCAGGTGCCATATGTATTCTCCTGCCACCAAGGACCGATCGAGGGCTTTGAATGTCCTGACTCGCTGGTAGTGAATGATTTTCAAGCCTGTCTAGCAGAACTCAAACGTAGAGAATATTTCGGCATCGCTCTTTTGATTGACGAAGCGGACTGCTTGGGAAAGAATGTTTCGCTCCTACAGATGTTTCGTAACATCTTCCAAGTAGTTGATAGTTGTTCACTTATTCTGGCTGGTACGGATGCGGTATTTCCCGCGATTTCGGAGGTTTTTTCTCCGATACCACGCCAATTTCACCGCGTCGAAGTAAAACCCTTTACTAGCTGGACTGATACTTTCGACCTCGTTTACGACGCCCTTTCAGAGAAAGTACGTGAGGCTATTGCGCCGCAAATGAATAGTATTGAAGAGCTTCATGATCTCTGTGGCGGGGCGCCTGACGAAATACAATTATATTGTCATCATATGTA
Source organism: Candidatus Hydrogenedentota bacterium (assembly GCA_045863295.1). Lineage (GTDB taxonomy): Bacteria > Hydrogenedentota > Hydrogenedentia > Hydrogenedentales > SLHB01 > BTWA01. Next base: position 5,427 of record BTWA01000062.1, on the reverse strand, counting down.
TCGAAGTGTTGAAAATGGATCTTCTAGCAAGATGGCCCTTGCGCCCCGCGTATTCCGTGAGGTTTTGCGAGAGTATCGAACAAATTCTCCTGCTAATACCGACAAAGTCTTGAACGCAGTCGAGCGTCTCCCAGATAAATTGCTTTTTGAGTCGAAGTGGGTATCGAGAAGGAAACTTACTCGAGAGGAAAATATTTGTGTCTCCATTCTCTCCCGGGAACTTAGAAGTGGAGCAGTCCTTTCGCAAAACGAACGCGAAAAAATAGCGTCCGATCTGACGGAAGGTTATCATGAATTATATGAAGCGGGGCTTACGGAAACTGAGGAGCGGCTTGATATCGTTGGCTCTCCGTTGACGTCTGGATTTTGGAAATCCTTCGTAGAGGTTGAACGAAGTAATCGATGGGCTTGGGATGATGCTTCGTTTGGCGAACAATTGCGGAGAATTGTTACCGGAGCAATTGCAAAAGACATTAACTCCCTAGCAACGCTCCCACTGCAAGTCGAGGACAAATCTAGACAGGCTATCGATTTATTCCGTTCTGGGGTGCCGCTCAAAAAGGAAGATGAGGGTGTTCGTGAGATCACAAGTCTTGTGGTAATCTCGCTACATGTTGACGCAAAACATGCTGCGGACGTTACGCTCCATATGGAGACTCCCGCCGGGCGTCAGAGCTGTCGCATGAGATACATAGAGCGACTTGGTGATGAAATTTGCGCGGAGAGAATCCAAAACTGGGTTGTTAAGCATAAATCTGTGCTTGCGGCAAGTAATATTGAGCTCGAGATAGAGGATTTTGTCCGATGGGAGGTTCCAACGAAATCGGAGTTGGCGGAAATTGGCCAAATTACAGGGTCGACCATCATACGAGTGATTGGCGCTACTGTGGATATGGATCGCGCAGTCGCAAAATTCGTAGGTGGTGACATACAAGGTTGCGCAACTGATTTCGAGGAGATGCTTAAAAAGAAAGAAATGTCAAGCATTCGAAACAATTTGGGATTTTGCCAGATTTTACTTGGACAAATCGAAGAGGCAATCGTAAATCTTACATTGGCTTTGGAGTTAGAATATGAACCACTATACGAACTAAACAAAGCCATTGGTCAGTATCTTCAAGGGAATCCCAAGGGTGCTGGGGAATCCTTGGACAACGCTCTCAAAATAATACAATCCCAGAGGGAACGTTTTGATCCTACAGCGGTTCGATACGTGCTATTACTTGAGCCGAGTGACAGGCGGGTGTGGTATCATACCGATCTCCCTGTAGATGCCGCCATATGGATTAACCTGTGGCGAATGAATGCTATAGCTTATGAAGACATGAAAAAGGGTATTGCTGAGACTTATCCGGAGGAGGCTTCCATTTGGTTAGCTCAATACGCTGAGGAGGATAAACAGTGATAAACCGGGGATAAACTGAGAGGGGAGTAAATAGAGTAAATAGGGGAGGGCCACCTTTTTCTAACCCTCGGCGAGTTGCCGCGCGACGACTTCCTTGATCGCCTGCGCCTGCGTCTCTTCGAAGATGCCTTCCTCCTTAAGGAAATCGTCAATGCTCGAACCCATGTGTTTCTTGCTCGCTGGTTCAAATCCCACTTGTGTTTCCGGGGTAATGTTCGGCATCTTAGGGTGGGCTTTCCTAAGATCAAAGCAGAGCTTTTCAAGAGCGCGTTCCCAAGCGGGAGCTAGGGAACGAGTTTATAGTTCCCGCCGCGCACATCGTACGAGTCTGTACTAAAACACATCTAGAGGAGACCGGCCGGTCGCCGTGCGTGACGTGGGTGGACGCCACGTTGGATGTTTTTGGCGTAGACAGCCAAAGCGGTGTCTACGCTTGTCAGCTTCTCCACCGCAGTCCAAATAGGTGGCTTGTGGTGTATGCAACCTTGAACGGCTATAGCGCTTCCGCCAGCCCCGGTACGAATTGCTCGCCCGCGACTACTTCCATTGATGTTACTCCGCGCAGGTCGTTGCCGTAGGGTTCGCATTGTCCGCCGAGGTGTTCGGCGAGGAGTTTTTCGGCGACTGCCCAGAAGGAAATCCAATTTTCCGCCCGGCGATAGTCGTGCGGCTCGTCGGGATAGTAGAGGTAGGTCAGCGGGGCTCCGGCGGCTTTCGCCTTTTCGACGAAGGGATCGGCCTGGGTGTTGTGCGGGACGATGCGGTCTTCGCCGCCATTGGTCATGAGCAGGGGCGCGGACAGGTTTTGGACGTGGTTAATGGGGGATTGATCGTGAAGGATGCGGGTTCCCTCGGGGGTGCGTTCATCGGCGATGCGCTTGCGGAAGAAGAGTTTGTGTTGTGCGAGCAGCACGCCGAGGTCGGAGGGGCCGTACATTGAAATGCCGCAGGCGTAGGGATTGTCGGGTTGGGTGAGTGCGTGCATCGCCATGTAGCCGCCGTAGGACCAGCCAAAGATGCCGATGCGATCGTGGTCGGCGATCTTTTCGCGAACGGCCCAGACGGTAATGTCGAGCACATCATGGTACGCCGCGCCGCCCCACTCGAACGCGCCCGCTTCCCACACCTTCTTGCCCATGCCGCCCGCGCCGCGGAATTCCACGCGAACGACCGCATACCCGCGATCGGCAAGCAATTGAAGGTTGCGATTCGTGATCCACGAATCCCAGGGGTACGCGACACTCGGTCCACCGTGCACGTAGATCATCGTGGGGAGGGGCTTCGCGGGCAGGTCGCCCTTTTCCGAAGGCGGCAGATAGACGTGAACAGGGAATCGCATGCCATCCCGGACTTCGACGACCCGGTTCACGCGGCGTCCAAATGCGTGGCCGTCCAGGGATTTGTACATGGGCACTAGGGGAGCCACCTTCTCGCTGTCGCGCTGGTAAACGAAGTACCGTGTTGGGCCGCCGTCCATGGGCACGACGAGCCAGGTCCGCCCGTCCGCGCTCTGATCGCTCACGCCAACGTCGCAGTTCAACGCGCGTTGCAGAAACGAAAACCCATCGCTCACGTCCTTGCGAAGGTGGTATCGGCGCAGCGCGCCGAAGTTCGCGGAAGCAGAAAGGGCTTCGCCCGTCGCCTGATCCAGCATTGCGACCGGGCGGATATCCGCGTCGGGGTCTTCTGCGAGGAGTCGGTCTTCGCCCGTGCTCACATTCACTTCGAACAAGGCCGAGCGATCGCGACCGGCGTTGTCCACGACATAGAGCGACTCGCCATTCCCGCGTAGTCCGACTACGCCTAGCACTTGCGCAAGGTCCGGCCCCATGGTGCGGAACGACTCCCAGGAGCCCGATTCGGTGCGACGCGACAACTCTATGCTCCCATCCAACCGGTTCCGCTCCGCCACGCGCGGCTGAAGTTGATCGTCAAGATGAATCCGCGACAGGCCCTTCATGTCGGCGAGCAGCGTTCGCTCATTCGAAGCAAGATCGATGGTCCAGAGTTCGCGCGCGTTCGACTTCGTGTCGCTGATTTCGGCGACGACGCGACCCGGAAGCGCGCGACTGGTTTTTGCGAGGGCCGCCGACGCCCCTGCGATGGGCGTCAGGTCGATGGCCTCGGAATCGTCCAGGCGATGCAGGAACACATGCGTGCCATCGGGGACAGTCCGCTGAGCGATCACACTGGGATTTTCTTCGTGCGTCCACCAAAGGTTCTGCGCACTGCCCGGTTCGCCTTCGTCGACTCGGCGGTCATCGGATGCGTCCGCAAGAGTTCTGACGCGTAATTCGGGATGGGTGTCGTTCATGGCGATATAGGCCGCGGATGCACCGTCGGGGGATAGGCGCACCACCGTTACGTCCGGCTCGCTGAACAATGCCGATCTCGGGATTAGCGGTGTGGAACACCATGCCCGCGGCCCGAGCGCCGCGGCCGCACATGCGAATGCCAGGAACGCCAAGGCCCGGAGCGTGCATCGCGATTTGTACATGATTCCTCCTTGCGTCGTTGGGGGCAGTTTGTCGTCGATTTCAACGTGCTCCCAAGTACCCACTTTGGGAATACATGCTTGAAAAGCCATGCTTTGTTATTAACGGGAGTTTCGCATGATTGCTTCAAGGCGCCCACTTTAGTTTGAGGTTGCGGCCTGTCGCACGGCAGTCCTGAAGGTAGAGGTTAATCAGGGTTTGATAGGGGATGCCGCTTTCCGCTGATTTTTGCTTGAAATAGTCCAAGACTTCCGGGTCCAGACGCAGCGTGACTTGTTTTTTGAGTTTCCGGGCGTATGGATTTTTCCGAGCCTTCATCTTAGATAGATCGTATTCGGCTTTCATTTTATGTTCTCCGATAGTAGGTGGATTCGCGTTGGGTTGCTTTGCGCGCGGAGACAATACGGATGACCCCTCCGGATTCGCGAAAGCAGTGGCAGATCATAAGCAGCCGCAGTCGCGAGCTCATTCCAAGCAGTAGGAAACGGTCTTCCCACTCTGAATGTTTGTCGTCATAGAACTCCACGGCATGTTCGTCATAAAACACGGAGCGTGCTTCTTCGAATGAGATTCAGTGCTTGCGCTCGTTGTTCAGAGCCTTCTTGGAATCCCACGTAAAGCGGAGCTTGCTCATAACTACATTGTAGTTACATCGGGCTCGGAATTACAACCCTAGGGAAGCAAACCATTCTGAGTGGGCATCTACCTCAACTCGTTTGGATCGAATGCGGAAGTGATTGATGTATCGCTTCAGAACAGTGCTTTTAATATGAATTTCAAGGATTTACCCTTGTTTTGTTTTTTAACGTACCCTCATTGCCTTGGAAGTGCAACACAGCCCTGTTAATGGGTAGAGACTATCAGTTCTGAATGCGTCTTTCGACCCTGTACGGAGTCTGGTCGCGAGGATCTCTGGTGATTGCTGCAGGATGAGACCATGCTGGTCACGTGGCGTGGCCGGTCAGGAGACCTGACTACAACGAGCGGCAATGGGAACTACCGTTTTCATCACCTGGGCGGCGGCGGGGGATAAGTTCCGTATCGCGGTGGTTGTGGAAAGTGCCTCTGGCCTTGCGGGAATCGGCGCGGCCCAGGACCTCCGGAACGCGGCCCCACGCCGGGGCCATGTCCGCGGCGAAAGAAACTCGGATCCGGCGTACCCTTGAAGGCCCGGCTGATGAATGGAAATTCGTGCGTGATGTAGTAGTGGTAGATACCGTCGGGATATTCCGGGGTTACGCCGAAGCGGCCATTGCACTCGTCGAGATCGCCGCTTCCCGCCACGTATTCGTAGTCCTCGACGAAAGTTCCGTCGAACGGGCCGCCGGGTCCACTCGGACGCATGCCGCTTTTCACCCGATAGGACGATTTCATTTCCTTCAACGGGCTTTTGGAATCCTTGGGATCGGTATGTCCGTACTGCGCATAGATGGGAAACCCGTCGGCGGCATAGCCGACCATGGTCATCTGGTTTGCCGGTGCGCTACTGATAAGCCCGGCCGGCAGGCCGTGATAATGGTATGCGCC
>BTWA01000061.1:0-22602 GCA_045863295.1 Candidatus Hydrogenedentota bacterium | reverse complement strand
CCGATTTGACGCCGTTGGAGGCGAAGGCGGAGCAGGTATCGGCGGAGTGTGTGGTAATTCGCGGTCTGTTTCCTGGTGGAGTGGAGTTGCATCGAACGGTGTTCGAGGGTGGGCATAAGGAAGATTTGATTCTCCCAGTGGGATTCGAAGTGCCGAAGGATGCGCGCGAGTTGCGGATTGTGAATGGGTATGTGGTTGCGGCGCATTTGTCGCTGCAGGAGCGGGATGGGAAGTTTCGGGTGTTCGATGATGCACGCCGGCCGGTGTTTGATTTCTCGCCGGTGTTGGTTGTGGATTCGAGTGTACCGCGGAAGCGACGGACGCAGGGGCGTTACGAATGGGACGGCAAATCGTATACGGCGGTTGTCGATGCGGAATGGCTGAGGGAGGCTACCTATCCAGTCTATATCGATCCTACCGAGGCGCAGCAGTCGTTTGATTCGATGGCGTATACGCAGGGGAGTGGTGAGTTTGACCGTGTGGTGTTCAAGGTGGATATGCCGGGGATTAACGGGTCGATCAGCAATGCGACGTTGTATGTGACGTTGGATGAGGATTGCACGTTTACGAGCGGCTTGGAAGACAATTGGATACTGACGTCGCATGTGGCGGATGTGTCGTGGAATGAGGGGAGCACTGGCACGACCATCAATGGGTTGAGCCTGGGGACTGCGACGGATACGTTGGCGATTGGCGTGAGCACTCTCGAGGGGACGGTGTTGGATTGGGATATTCACGACGGTACGTCGTTGATGGAGTATATCTACGATGGGGGCGGGAGTTATAGCGATACCTGTGACCCGGGGATTTTTACGGTTGCGTTGGATTCGTCGGGGAGCAGTTTGATTAAAGCCGGTTCGGGTAGTGGGAACGTCTTCATGGAAAAAGACTCCGGGGATTGCACGATGGAAATCGCGGGGTACGGGAACGTGACGACGAGCCGGAGGCCGAAAATTGAGATCGAATACACAGGCACTGTGGGGTGTGCAGCCAGTGTGACCCCGGGTGGTGGTGGAGTTATGTTTTGATTGGCCTTATCGCGAACCCTTGGAGGCAACCGTAATGAGCACGGCAAAGATCATCACGGCAGTGGTTGGGGTTTTAGTGACCATTGCCCTGTCGGCGGTGGGGTTACTAGGTACGTTCTACGTCAATGCGACGGCGGGCCAGATCGAGAAGATTGACGTCCGGGTGGATGCGGTCCAGGGCGAGGTCAATGGGATAGGCCGGACGCTGGAACGGATTCAGACTGACCAGACGTACATGAAACAGACGTTGCAGCGGATCGAGAACAAGATGGATGGCAATACGTGATGGAATATCCGAAAAACCATAAAGCCATGAATGCCGACTTTGAGGCTGCACGCCAATACATGCCGTACATTCTGGCGGGCGCGAAAGTGGCCCGGGTTGCGCCAGGTATCTTTTTTGCCATTGGCTCGCGTGAATCGAACTGGGGCGTCTGCCGTACCCGTTTGTATCGACCGAATGGCCCGGCCGGCACGGGCGACTGGGTTGCACGCAAAGGCGACATGCCTGCCGATGGCTTGGGATGGGGGCGTGGTCTGATGCAAATCGACTACGCGGCTCACGAGTTTGCGCGCAACGGCAACTGGCAGGACCCCGAGGCGAATATCCTGTACGGCGCATCGGTTCTGCTCGCGTCGTTCAAATACCTTCGTCGGCAATTCCCGTCTCTCTCTGTTCCCCGCATCATGCGGTGCGCGATTGCGGGTTACAACTGCGGCCCAGGCAACGTCAAGCGGGCATTGAACGCCAAAAAGAACCCGGACCACTACACGGCGCACGGGAATTACAGCGAGGACGTGCTCGCCCGCGCGCGGTGGTTTGCGCTGTATGCGCGAATGGAGGCGGCGGCATGAAGATCATCGACCCGCACCACGGCCCGCGCTCCGTGCTCGTGCAATGCGATTGCGGTCAGACGTTTTCTGTTTCGACCCTGCGCGAAGCGGTGAAGTGCCCGAACTGCAATACGGGCGTAAGACTCTCGGAGCTACGCAAATGAGCGCATGGTTTGCATCCAAATGTGAATGTCGCGCCTGTGGGCATCGTGTAGTGGCCGTGTTTCCCGAGGAAGCGGACCCGGATACGTTGGAATGCGCTCACTGTGGCCATTTCACATCGGAGGCCGTCGAATACATTCCGCCCAAGCCCAAAGACGTTGACATTTTCTTGATGGGCTTATTCCAGGGCAGTGGAGACTCGTGACATGAGCGGAGGCAAGAACTACCGTGACAAAGAAATCCGGGAAGCGCGGCGGCGGCGCCAGGAAGAAAAACGCGCCATGGAAAACGACGTTCGGCCAGCCGTCCAGCAAGGTGCCGGTGAACTACGTCGAAATGACGCAGGAGCCAATGGAGGAAATGTCCGATACGTTCCTGGAAGCAAACCAGAATCGGACGGACAGGGACATGCCCTTCAGTCTGTGGCGGTTCCTGCTGGACCTGATCGGGCTGGCCAAGGGAGAGAGATAAAGACGGGCTTCATATCGAAGGTCCGTCATGGATGGAAAGCAAAGGTCGCCGTCCAGCGCGACTATGAGGAGGCAAAGCGAATCATGCAAACCGTGGAAGTGCCGATCAAAAACAGTATCGCGAAGAACATCTACAAGGGCCTGAAAGCGGCTGCCAGCGCGGGCGGGTCCATTGGCGCGGTCATTTCCGGCGTGGTCGCATTCGGGCTTCTCAAAATGACACCCGATGAGATCGCCGCTGTCACGAAGGCGTTTGCGGAGGTAGCAGACAGTCTCGCGGCCGTCGTGCTTGGCGTGACGGTCATCACGGGCGGCATTCATGCGGCACTGGACGCAGGTAAGACTCGGACCAAGACCGTGGAAGTGGCAGACGTCGTTCCCGTGACTACCAGCACGGAACCGCCGAAGCCCGCTGCCTGATCATTTTGTTGGCGTCAACGAAATGATGCCGAGCGAAGGAATGCTGATGCACAGAGTCCGCCTAAAAGTCGAGATCGTCAAGGTAGTCCCAGAGCAATTAGCCGTAGGGACATTGTACGTGTCTCGGGAATACGAGGTGGCAATCCATCTTTGCGCATGCGGTTGTGGCCATCAAGTGGTGACACCGATCGACAAAGGCGGATGGACGCTTACAGAAGATGCCAATGGCGTCACGCTCATGCCGTCCATTGGAAATTACCAGATACCTTGCAAATCGCACTATTGGATACGAAACAGCGAGGCCGTTCCGGCCTGAAAGGAGAATCATGTATACACCGAGCGAGCGTCAACTTGATCAGAACTCGAAAGCATACAAGTACCACGCGCCAAAAGACGGCCAACCCGAACGGTATACGCGAATTCGTGACGAGTTTGGCAAGCTCGCTCATTTGCTCATCACCAATTGCCCGGAGTCTCGCGAGTTGTCGGTTGCTCTGACCAACTTGGAGCAAGCCAACATGTGGGCAAACGCGGCAATCGCCAGAAACGAGTAGGTGTACTTGATCGATTTTCTGGTGCGGCCTGTCGTCGCATCGGAGGCCGGACCGGGTCTAGCAGTCTGACCGGTCCGGCACTTTAAAGAAACCGGCCGAAAATTTTAATCCTGCGGAAGGGATTAAAGAAACCGTTAACAGGAGAAGAATCATGAAACGCGAATTCTTGACGGCTTTGACCGTCATCGTCTGCCTAGTGAGTGTCGGCTGTCAGATTGTGCGCGATGAACGCGGTTACATCACCCGGATCGATTTGCAGACCGATCAGATCGGAGACATTGCGTCCGAAACGACGCTGCTGGCCCAAGCAACGGTCCAATACACGTTGCAGTACAAAGAGGGTCGTCTCGCCTTGAAAGAGGCGGAGAGGGCATCCGAGGCCGCAAGGACGGCCGAAGAACGTGCCGCTGCCGAGGCCAGCGCAGAAAAGTGGCGACAGACTATTTCCGAGGCGTTGACAAACCTGCGCACGACGAACGCCGAAATGAAGACGCTGCAGAAAGCGCAGAACAAAGCCATGAAGAAGGTCGACCCGGAGAAGGCCAAGGCATCGACGGATGCGCAAACTGGACGATGACTGTAAGGAATAGCGTTTAAATGTCTTCCGTCGCTATATATGGGCAGGCACCCGGCACGCTTCGGCCCGCGACACAGCAATCCGTGTGGTTCAAGCGGCGCTGGTCCGATCTGTACCAGTGGGTACCGTACGCCTATTGCGAAAAGGCGCGTCAATCCGTTTCGCCGGCCGTGCCCGAGGCCATTCTTAAATTCGACTATGGCGACATCAAGCGCGAAGATCGGAACTATCGCGATATCTACCTGCCGCTGATTGTCCAGGATGCCTATGTCGCCGTCGTGGCGCACGACGCATTCCACACATGGCAAGTCTGGTCCGGTGTCGTGCAATTGGAACAATGTAACATTCACGGTCAGAGCACGTACCTGTCTGGCCGTCAGCAATTCACAGCGTTTGGCGTCGAGCACTTATTCGACCGTGCGCACATAAGCACATCACATACATCGGCGGGTGTTGTTGACAGGCCGATCAAATTCAATGGGCAAGACGCATTCGGGTTGCTCGGTCATGGCAACTACGGAGAGGACGGCGACGGCATTCCGTGGTTTGAAGACACCGGGGATCTGTGGAGCAATCTCGACATTGCAACGTATCTCGTGGCGCGTTTTCTGCCGTCGGATCTGACCATTGAAATAGTGGGGGCAACCGACGCGCTTGATACGATCTTTGAAGAACACAACCTGCGCGGAATGAGCGTCAAACAAGCCTTGGATCGCCTGATCAATCGGCGCAATGGGCTGGGTTGGAAGCTCGTGGTCCCGTTCCAAGACAACGCGCCGCTTTACATCTACGTCTATTCCGATTTGGCTAACTCTGTTTCGTTTGGGGGCACAACGATTCCGGCGAATCCCGATCAGATTGTGCTCTACGCAGACGGGCGGCTTGACGTGGACCCGTCGTTCAATCACTCGGCCATTGAGCAATACGACCAGGTGCGGGTTATGGGTGGGCCCATCAGCATTTGCGGCACGTGGTCGGTATCTGATAACCCGCGCACGCTTGACCCTGCATGGACACTTGCCGAGGGGATCGCTTATGAGGACGGGGCACACTCGGCGGACCCTGCCGTAAACGACCGCGCCAGGCAATCAGAGGCTTTGTCTCATGTCTTTTCGCGATTCCGCGTACCCGACGATTGGGACGGCACGCTCGGCGGATACAACGCACTCCCTGCAGTCGATGATCTTGGAAACTTTCGCGAAGATTTACGGGCACCGCTTTACCGAAAAGACAAGCGATTCTCGCGGCATATCCCGATCCTCGAAGACGCTGCAGACACCGACGTTGCCCCTGACTTCCGGCGCATGTTTGCCGTGATCGACGTACCGACGCTTGGGTTTATGCCTGTGCATCGACTTGGTGATATTGGAGAGGGGTTCAATTCCTGCCACGTCATTCCGGCGGAAAACGAATTGGCGGTGTTCGTTCGCGGGAATCCAAACCACGTGATCGGGTTGAACCAATACGAGTCCGAGTATCCGACGAACACTGAGCCATCTGTAGACTACGCGACGTTGCGGGTTACAGCCATGATCGAATCGGATCGGCACCTGCAAGTATTCCTGCGGCTGCGCTATGCGCCGGACGGAACATGGCAACGGGAAAAGATTATCAATTTACCCGACGCAGAAATGTGGATCGTGCTACCTAATACCGTACTCGATGTTGATGTTGCAGGACTTGTTCTTTCCCCCAGCGAATACCAGCAGAGCCGCGATGACAGGCAGCAGTTGATTAAGGTCGCGCTACTGGCCGCTCAATTCTACTCACAGGCCCGCGCCACCGCATCGATCCAATTCAAATACATTACGCCCGAATACGAGCCGGGCATGTTGTTGCGCGGCGCTATTGGCGTGTGGCATTCCGTGAACGTGGGCACGCTGATCACGACAAAGGAATTCGATTTTACGGCGATGACCACGACGATTACGACCGGGTGGGAAGAACTCTCTTTCGAGGGGTTTGCCCAATGACCGAAACAGAGCGGATGCTGCTTGGCGAGTTGCGCATCTTACAATCTGAGATCCGCGATCTGCGGCGGCGTGTCGGTAATCCGCCTGTCCAGATTGGCGGTGGCGGTGGCGGGTTCGCGATCGCGCACTACACAGACGTATTCCCGGAAGGTCCTGTAAAGCCAACAATAATCAGCGCTCCAAACGGGCAGGCGTATTTTGCAAACCAAGACAGCACGTTTTGGCGGCCTATCGTAAAGCCAACGACTGCGACCGGTATACCCGGTCAGGACATAGATCCGTAATGCCTATCACTTGGACCGACACAGACACCGTTCATTTCATGGACAATGATTTCTGGTACGAGTTGTTCCTGAAAGCCAAGGAACGGTATCAGGTCGCACAATTGGACAGCGGATTTATTGCAATCGTCGAGGCGCGATGGGCTGCGCATGTGAGCGATACGCCAATAGGCGTGACAACGCTCGGCTTGAATGGCGTCAAGAGGATGCTGGACGACATCCAGACGATCCTAAAAAGTTGCGTTGACTCTGGAGTGTTTGTTGATCCTGATTGGACTGAATATACAGGCCCCGGTCGCGCTGGAGGTGATCTTGATCTCTCACAATCATTCGGGCTAGACGAGCCGATCAACTGGCACGGGTTTGTCACGGATATGCGAACGATCATCGAGGCGTTGACGCACGTACAGATCGAATTGTTGCCCACGCGCAAGCCGCGAACGGCAGGCGGTATTGCGGGCGGCACACAGGCGATTGATAAGCACTCATCACCGGACCCAGCGAACTGGACGCCCGATTTCGACAACACGATTGTCGGTGCGTCCGGCGCATTCGATACGTTCGGATCGCCTGTTATGCAAACGGGCGCGGTAGTGGCGGACCCAGGGACTCCACCGCTCTACGGGACGGCGCAATGGACCCACGAATACCACACCACCTATCAGCGGCATACATGGGCCGGCGCGGAGTATGCCGCAACGATTGACTCGGCTGTGCTGTTTCTTCCCGATGGCGTGCTTGGTTTGACCAAGACGGCCACATACGCTCGCAATGCGGGAATTGGCTTTTCGACCACGCACCCGAACGCGGCGACAATCTTGCACGCGCTACGGGTTTACATCTCAGACCCGGCGCACTGGACCACGGCGGACCTCATTTACCCTGGCGGTGCCTACGCGCCAGAGGAACTGTACGAATGGCTTCCCTCGCAAATCCCGGATACGGAGGATTTGACTGCAGTCGAGATCGCGCTTGTGAATGACCTCGCCGAATTGCTCATTGAGTGGGCGGACGGCGAATCCGTGGCGGCCGTGACTAACGAATACCCTGGCGCGGGCTACGGCGCAGACGAGGCGTTCGAATACGATTCGGGGGCTGCGCCCGGTAGTTGGTACAAGGATTCGCGGGTGTCGATGGAATACCCCGCATATTGGGCCTTGCGCATCCGCGCCGTGCTCACCGAATAACCCCTACCCGATGCCTCTGCCCGGCGCATCGGTGGCCCCTGTCTGGTCAAATTTCACGCGCCAGACAGGGATTTTTATTTGTGCGCCACTCACCTTCGAGGCTGTGCGCCATGCGTGCGCCACGTTTTGCGCCACTTTGCGCCAGATTTTCAGTGGATTCCGCGCTGTTTTTGTATGGGTATTTATTCGTAAGTGCTTGTGATTGAACGGTTAGCTAAAAAGAAGTGCCGACGCAGGGACTCGAACCCCGGACACGCGGATTATGATTCCGCTGCTCTAACCAACTGAGCTACGTCGGCACACGAACGGTCGCATAGCGTAGCAAAAAATGCGCACTGGATTCCACTACGTGAGCGCGAGGAGCGTGGGTTAGCCCGCTCTTTGTTGAAAGGGCGTGATGCGGGCGTTCCATTCACTCGTGGGTACGACTTCCACATGGCCGTCCAGGAACAACACATTTCGTGCCGCCGGCCGGCCGGGGGTTCGCGGCAGCTCAGCCTGGTTGAACAGGATTGGAACCTTGCTCATCAACTGCGCGTTCAAGGCCTGAGGGTTGTCTGTCCCCAGGTCCTCGGATGCGATTTGACCTGAATTCACCAAATCAGCCGCCAGTTGAAGCAAGCTCTCCTCCGTGGCAGTAGGGAACAGGTATTCATAAGACTGCTCGCCCGGGGCATCCCAAGGAGAACGCAATACATTCATATCGGTCAGGTACTCCGGGTAGACCGAATTCCAACCCGGCGGCATAATGTTGTCGTGCTCGTTCATGAACATCTTGATCACTAATCCCAACTGCTTCATGTTGTTTTGATCCGATGCAATCATGGCGCGCACCACGGGCTCGTCCGCATTGCCGCGTGCCGAATCGTACCGAGAATCGTTTTCGTTCGAGATGCTTCCAAATCCGTCCATGGATATGGAAATGCCGGTCCTGTTGTCTTGCACACGTATTAGGGGTCGAGCGTATGGACTCTGTCCACCCCAGACTTCCGTCAACGCCGCCTCCATGGCCCGCAATTGATCCACCGTTGGTGTGCCTTCGGCATAGAACGACCGCCGTATGGCCTCCACCTGTTTATCGTGCCGGAAGGCGTTGTTGTAATACGTGACCTGTGTGCCTTCCTGGGTTAACGCATTCAGCAAATCCGGATTCTTGGATGCGAGTTCCTCCAGTGTCCTGGGGGGAATTCCATTGTTCTGTTCAGCGAACTCTTTCAGACTCGCGTACACGGTGCGCAGCGCTTTCAGTAGTTCCTTTTCGCGGCTCACTTTTAGGACATCTATGACTATTTGTTCTTGTGTCAGGCGCGTCATTGTGACAGCCATGACCATTTCATTCGTCTGTGCCGCCTCGGGCGCCAAAGACCGCATTTCGCCTTTGTAGACAGTCCCCAGTGGGTCAAAAGAACCAGTGATTGTGGCGTCGTTGTCATTTATCAGTCCTTTAAACTGCACCTGCAAACCCACAAGGGTCCCCGAGAAGGTACTATTGTCAACGCTGATGGTCAGTTCATTGCCGGATTGGGAAAGGCTCACATCCACGGACTCAACCCCATTGCCATTATCATCGACAACCTCAGCCCTCCACGTTCCCGAGAGATCCGGCAAAGTCCCATTCAAATCCGTACCCATTTCGAGGATGACGATTTCACCTCGAGCCTCCAATACGACTTGACGGTTATTAATGGCGTTTACCACGACGCCCGGCTCCAGTAACTCACCCTCGGAATACTTGCCCTCCGCGCCCGTATCCGTATTGGCAATCATGGCTATTGACACTGGTCCCACGACGGTGCCTTTGAGAACATAGGGAAGAGCAAGCGGCCTTACGCTCTCGGCCATAGGCAGCGGGTCGGGTGAGGTAGCTTGAGGTGAGGGGGGAGGTGTAGCGGCAGGCGGTACCGCCGGTGTAGGTTCCCGGTGCGTATCAGAAAGCGCGGGAGGCGGTTCGGGAGCCCGCTGCTGCATCAGATTCCAAATCAGACCCCCGGCCACCCCCACAATCAGGACGCCCAAACACAACAAGATGATATTACGCATCGGGCACCTCTGCTGACCGCTTCAATGACGCTACCAGAAAGAATGCGCTTTCAAGACGAGAATGGCAATTACCTTCTGATTCGATCATTGACGAGACGCCTAACGCTACGACTCAACCTTGTTCCGCAGGCTTCTCGTCGTTTGATGTCTCAGACAATGCATGCGCAATTTCTTCTGCCTGTTCCTTTGTGAAATTGCCCGTAATCTGGACAACGTTACCTACTTCGGCTCGGACCGCCGGTGTGCAGACGACGCGGTTGTCGAAAATAATCGCCAATTTCCGCCCAATATTCTCGCGTGAGCTTTTCTGGAGGCGCGGGGCTGCTTCCTCGTTCAGAATGGCGGTCACAACAAAGCTATTAGGGGCAGTATCCGGACTAACGGCAGCCGCGGCCACGTCGGAGTCGCGAATCAAGACTTCGACATCGACGGCAACCTGCGCTTCCGAGCCTTCTTTGCCTGCCCGTTCAAATGTCTCCGCGTTGGCAGTATCGCCTTCCTTGGCAACCCAACGGATTTGTAGACGAGATGTTTTATCGTCCGCGGTTTCCGCTCCCGCATGATTCGCGTTCTCGATGCCGTCCAATCCACGCAAAGAGCCAATGAATTCAGATGTCATTGGATACTTGCCCGGAAACTCAACAAATTCCACATGACCGTCCATATACAATACGTTGCCCCCAGTGCGTCCGTCGGCCCACGTACGAGGACGCCCCACGATTACGGGAGTACTGGACTGTTGCTTGGCGGCTTGGTTCGGGTCATTGATGTCGGTTATGAAATACCGCTCGATCCCCTCGCGGAACAAATGCATTTTCTGTGGACCATTCGCCGAATCAAAATCGACTTCTTCTGGCAATGTTTGCCCTTTCAGTACTGTCGTTCGATAGGTTTTCACGAACGCAAGGCCGGCCGCTTCCTCTTGCGTCGCATACGGAATGTACCAGTAACTCGTATCGTCGAAGAAAGCATCGATATCCTTGCTGTCGGGGCGCTCGGACCACGGGCTGAGCAGCACGTTCGGATCGTTCAAATACTCGGGATAAATCGATCCTTTATCCATGATGACATGCCCTGGCCGCATGTCTATCTTTGGATACACCTCGCCTCGTTGCTCATTGGCAAACATCTTTAATACCAGTCCCAACTGCTTGAGATTGTTCTGATCCGATGCAATCATTTGCTTCTCGCTCATCTCGCCCGCTGAACGACTTGACACGTTGACCTTGCGGTACTTCTTCAGATTCTCAAGCCCTTGCAGGAAGTCAGGGGTCATCGGAAAGCGGCCCGGAAACTTCACAAATTCTACGTGTCCATCCAGAAACAGCACGTTTCCGCCAATCACGCCAGCATCGGAAAATTGAGTCGGAGCGCTGAACATGACTGGGATTTGCGATTGGTGTTTCGCGGAGGCCGCAGGGTCATTGATGTCGGTGATGAAGAATCGCTCGATGCCTTCCTTTAAACGGTGTAAATGGAATTCGTTTCCATCTGAATCCTTGTATGCCCACCTGTCCGGGAGCGGCTCGCCTTTGGCAACAGTCGATTCATACGCCTTGATCAGTTCCATTCCCATGGCCTCGGTGTTCACCGCATACGGCAAATACCAATAGCTGTCGCTGTAGAAATAGGCGTCGGCTTCGCCCTTTTTCGGCAGTTTCTTCCACGGATTGATCATCACGGTCAAATCCGACACATATTCAGGGTAGATCTCGTCCTTGGAGGGAACCAGGAATCCCGGCCTCGAATCCACGGCTGGAAATCGTCCTCCTTCGGATTCATTCGCAAACATCTTGAACACGATACCCATTTGCTTGAGCTGGTTCTGATCTTGCGAACGCAACTTTGGGGAGACGCCGCCCTCCTCGATCGTATCCATGGGCCTACCCGGACCGGCTTGTTGACCTGACTTTTCGCTTGCGAATCTTTTGGCAGCCGGTTTGCCGGATTCCGTCGTTCCGGATTCCATCCCCTTGGTGCCGATTTGACCTACAAACCCTTCAGCCATCAACAACTCCGGGCTGGATATCCAGAAATAGCCTTCCTCAAAAGCATAGTCCAGCCCAAGCGGCCGCAACAGTGCAGAAAGCGCGGCGCGAAGTGTTACGTCACTCAATTTGATACTTGTGACGATACCACTCAAGCGTGTGCCTTCGGTGTTGTTGGAATCCGCCACTTCGTCGGAAGGACGCACGGCGCGTGTGTCCACTACAAAGTTGGCGTCGACATATTCCCCGACAAATCCCAACACATTCTGAATGTGCTCGTCTTCGAATTCGATATTCACAGGAGTATCAAGCAGTTCTCTCGCCCACTCGGGCGCTTCCGGCTTGGGCTCGTCGGCTTTCGCGATACCAATTCTTGCCTGGACGCCTTCTTCCGATTTCTTCAGCGCGTTTTCCGTTCGTGCGTTGGTCAATCCCACACACGCCAGAACGGCCAAGACGGCCAATGCCAATACGGACCAGCCATAGGATCCCTTCTTGAATAGCGCGATCATGGCAATTCTCCTCTTGAGAGCGGACTTGCCCTCTACAATCCCCACAACGCCCGGAACCGCATGAAACGCCCGGGTGCGATCCAGCAGATTGAGTATGGTGTTTCCATATGCTTTGGCTTCTTCGGATTCGGCCGCGCTCAAGGCAAGCGCGTCGCATGCCAACTCACGATCCGTGCGCATGCGGTAAAAGGCAAACCAGATTAGCGGGTTGAACCAATGGACCAGCAACAGGATGGACGTAAGCCAGTTGACGAGTATGTCATGTCGTTTGTGGTGCGCCACTTCATGTAAAAAGATATGCCGCAACACAACGGGGTCGGGGGCGACGGCAATCGATTGCGGTATCAACACGCGCGGCCGTATCCAACCGAAAAGCGCGGGCCCGCGATCCCAATCCACCGCCACGACCGATATCGGCGTCGTCACGCGCAGCCGATCCTTGCAATCCTCCAACACATTCAGTATCGAGGGATCCGTCACGGGGCGGCACCGGCGGACGCGACGCAACAACGACAAATTGCTGTAGGTCATGAGTACGCCCAGGGCTGCCAATCCCGCCAGCCAAACGCCCAACATACGTTCCCATACCCGTGTCCACAGCATATATACATTCGAAACCTGGGGTGAAAGTTGCGCTGCGCTTTGCCGCATTGCGGCCGAATTCGGGTCATGGCTCAGAATCGTGCCTGAATCATCGACCGGGGTGGCGGGGGGGAGGGGAAGTGTGGCCTGCGAAACAATTGGCGCGTTCTCCTCGCCCTGCGCGATGGTTTCGGAGTGTTCGAAGATACGGAGCATCGGAGCGGCAAGATTGTCCGGCAGCGGCAATAAGTTGAACACGCTCAGACCACTCGAAGGGGCCGTCGGCATCAACAGCCGAACCACGACGACAAACCACAGCGCATACGTCCACCGGGGTGTCAATTGGCGTTTGAAGAACGCCTGCACCAACAGAACCAGAATCACCAACACCGCTGCCTGCATTGACGTTGGAATCACCCATCCCAGGAAGACGATTGCGTTGTTCATCCACGCATCCATGGTCAGGATCCTTTCTCATCCAGCAGGCGCCGGAGTTCATCGATATCGGACTTGCTCAACTTTTCGGACTCGAGAAAGTGAGCCAGCATTGGGGTGAGCGCGCCGCGATAGACGCGCTGTAAAAACGTCCGGCTTTCCTCGCGAACCGATTCGGCTTCCTGAACAAGCGGGTAGTACCGGTACACTCGGCCATCGGCTTGGTACCCCAATGCCTTCTTCTTCACCAATCGGTTCAAGAGGGTCTTGATGGTGCGGGGATTCCACGTGGTGTTCCGTTCAAGCGCTTCGACTACCTCGTTGGCCGTACGCGGGGAGTGATCCCACAACACACGCATAACGACCCATTCGGCGTCGGAAATATTGGGAAGATTAGGCATGATCTGCTCCTTTTCGATTACGTCTGTAATTAATACAATTACACGTGTAATCGAAAATGTCAATACCTTTCTTTTTCAGGACTGGAGAAAAGTGCGGGCGCGCGCCATAACTCCCTTATGAAAAGTGAGTTATGGGCTTCCGTCGAGTCAGTGATCCCCGAATAGAAGCGTGTCGATACTCATGCAGGCCGCGCCACGGCTCAGGGTGGCGGGAGAAGCATCCATCGGGGGTGGGGTCGCGGTCCATCCAGTGACATGCAGGAGCCGATCCATCCAAGCCTTCCATTGCGAGGGAGAACAGGCGGCGTCTTCCTCGATTGACACGGGGTCCAACAGGTTGAGCGCCCGCAGTCGGACGGTGGCTGATTCGTAGGTGTGCGGAACCGAGGAAATCGCTTCGGCAATCGGAGAGTGTTCGACGAGCCGATTCAACCAGAGAATTGCGTCGTGGTTCGTCAGCGGCGCATCAAGGCGCGCAAGGTAGGAATCAAAGAACCCCTCTGTTCCCAACCGTTGTACAGCACTCCAATAGGGGCTGGCGGCATCGATGTCGGAGAAATAGGAGAGCACTTGACCTTCGGCGATGAGTTTGGCCTGCAGTGCATCGATGGACACATCCCGGATCTCGGTTTCGCCTCGAATTGCAAGATCGGCCGCGATGCCAGCCGCCTGTCCGAGGCTCAGCCAAGTCGGTTCCAGGCGCACGGTCGAAAACGCGATATGCGTTGCCGATACCGGCACGGGAGCAATTAACCCGTTGACTTTCTCCGGCACCATGCAGCCGTAGGGGATCTGATAGGGCTTCGTGTATTCGCCCAACATGAGGATATAGCCTTCAAGCGCGGCCTCGTGACCCGGTTCGTATTTGCGTGTGGGAAACGCGTCGATCGGAAACTCGCCTGTGGCCACGGCATCGCGATGAATGGGCGCGCGCATCATTCCTGGACCATAGGTGACATCGTTTTCAGTCAGCGTATATTCGCCTACAATGCGCCGCCCTTCGCGCACGTACAATGCCCACGGAAAATGACCGGTATCCAGGAATTCATCCTTGGGAAGTCCGTATTGGAGTGCGTCATTCCTTTGCTCATCAGCAATTTCGGGATCGTTTTGAAGGAAGTACACCAGCCCCAGCGTGAGATTGCGCAGGTGAGCCTCCATCGCCTCGCGTTCGTCCCAGTCCGCCTCGATATACCCGATATTTTCTTCCGCGAAGGGAAAGCCGAGCGGCCATGGCTTCATGTTGGCATCGAATTTGCCGTTGGGGATGGGCGCAATCGAAAGCGCCTTTACAATGGTGTCCAAGCGTCCCAACTTGAGATCCAGGAAATAATTGGTATACCGATTCCGATCGTAGCCTTCCGGCATGGCCACCGGGACACTGTTTTCTGGCTGATTGGTCAGGCATAAGCGATAGGTAAATGCAGGCAATCGATCATCGCCCTCGCCCGTGGTACCCGGCAGGAATTTTCTCGATGAGTGATCCATGTAAATGACGCCTGCGTGCGGTTCGTTGAACTCAGTCCGCGATTCACGGCCCAATCGATACGCCGCACCGGCAAATGCCGCCAAGTCTCCCTCGTAGGTTCCATCCACGAAAACCTGCGCTCGAAATTCCCTGATCTTGCCGCTTTCGCGATTCTTGACCCGCACGGCCGTCAATCGGTCTCCATTGCGAATGGCTTCCATAAGGCGGTGTTTCTTAAATAGGTCGACGCCCGCGTCGGACAGCATGTCCATGAACACGGATTCGGCCACGTGCGGCTCGTAGAACGTACCTGCCTTACAGATTTTCACTGCCTCCGAATCCGCGCCGTATGCTGCAACATAGTGATCGTGAATGCGCTTCTTGAATTCGGTCCAGATACCGCCCACCGCTCCGCCGACGACGATATCCGATTTTCCCAGTCCGCTTGCGGACAGGCCGCCCACGTGGCTGCGATATTCAATCAGCACCACGTTCTGCCCCAGACGCGCCGCCGTCACTGCCGCCGCGATTCCGCCCGGCGTCGCGCCCACGACTACTACGTCGCATTCACGGGCGGAATCCGCCCCGGAAGGCAGCGCGGTCACGAAAAGCAGCATTACGGCAACAAGCATTCTTGACATGGTGGGCTCCCAGATTGATTCTCATTGCACTCCGCAAAGCGACCCGGCGGAGTGAACGGTTTATGATCAGCGGCCGGTGGGCGTGCAGGTGTACAGCACTCGGACGTTTGCCGTACATACGACGCGCGCGATGCCCGGCGCGGGCGGATCGGCCTGCTCCGTATTCCATTCCACCTTTTCGACGATGACCTGCTCTACGGACGAGATCTCCGTTTTCATTGCGGATGCCACGGCTTCGCCGTGAATGTATGCCGTCTCCACGGCGCGCGCCACGGCGTTGCGCTCGTAATCCGCGGGTTTAGTGACTCCGAACTTGGGACCGAAGAAACCACAGCCCAATTCCTTGGCCAACAGCGCGATGGAATCGCACAGCGCGCCAAACTTCGACGGGTCGCCGTCGGCCAGCCGCACCACCGAAAGCGGTATCTGCAACGTGACTTCGTAATACACGGAGGGGCGAAGGATTGAGGAGACGACCGGACCGTGGGTCGTCAGACTGGTGAAGTTGATTTCCTTTTCTTTTAATGCGGCACGCACTTTCGCTTCCAGTACCGATGCCTTTTTGGCGGCTTCCTCCGTGGTCGCGCCGGATTGTGCGAGGCGCAACCGGAATTCCACGTAGTCCGGCATGGCATCGGCCGTCGCCTTGCCTTTGGATTCCACCACCGGACCGTAGGAGGTTTGCGCTTGCGAGGTAAAGGGGGAGAAGAGCAGGGGAATGGTGATACAGGCCATGCAAACCGACGTGCGACGGATGAAAGCAAACATACAAAGCCTCCTCGAACGTTGGCCGATTGCATCAGAAGGGAAACAGACGGCGGATTTCCTCGTCGTTGGGCTGATGTCCGTACTCACAGATCTCAAATGCTTCCGCTTGCCGGACCGATTTCGATTTGCGCTTTCCATACCACTTATCCAATCCGGGTTTCGCCAACTCCGTGTGCTTCACCAGAATCGGTTCCAGCGTCGACCGCAACCAGACCTTGCGGCCGGGACCTGGCGCCGGTACCTGATCGATGGTGCCGTGCAACCACGGCAACCATTCGTACATTTGCGAATCCATGGCATCCAGCATATCCACTTTGCGATCGATAACACCGGAAATGTCCACTGCGATGTCCGGCCTGAATGGCACAGGGCGCTGAAATCCATCCATCATATATAGAAAGATGGGATTGCGCTCCATACGCGGTGCCTCCGGGCAGAAATAGGGAACCGTCACCATGAATGCCGCGTCTTGAACAAGAATGGACGTGTACCGGTGGTCGGGATGGTAATCATTTGGCCGGTGCGTGATGACGATGTCGGCTTCCCAGCGTCGAATCAAGCGGACCACTTCCTTGCGGGCTTCGATCGTGGGTTGCAGTTCGCCGTCGTGGTAACCGAGCGTGATTCCCTGCATGCCGCCGCGCTCCGCGGAAAGATGTGCCTCCCGGGAACGGCGCTGTGCGAGCGCTCCGCCCGATTCCCGAAAGTGACCTATGTCGCCATTGGTCATGGACACCAACAGCACGCTGTGGCCTTCATCCACCCACTTCAGCGCGGTGCCGCCCGTGTAAAATTCCGCATCGTCCGGGTGCGCGCCAATACAAATGATCTTCATTGCACCGCGCTGGATTCAGCGGCGGGGGCCGCATTCGGATCCGGCGCCGGAGCCGCCTCAGGTGCGGCACCGGGATCAGCCGGAGCAGGTGCTGCTTCAGGCACGGCCGCAGGTGCAGGGGCATCGACCGGAGGCGCGGCAGACACGGCGTTCGGCTGCTCCTCCAATATGTTGATTCGTACGGGATTGAACTTCATCGCTTTTGTCATGCGATCGGAAGTAACCGTCGCCGCATCGACCGTCGTCTCATCCGTGCCCGCTTTCAATATGATCGATTCGGAATCCAACTTGATCAACATCGTTCCGGGAAACTCGGTCAACCCTTGAAATGCATTTACGCGCATCGTAATCGTGTTTTTCGTGGCATCTTTGCCCAGCACGCCGGACATGCTGCCGAGTTCCACGTTGTCCCGCATCGCCTTGGCGCGCAATGCGACGGGCTCTGTGGCAAACCGCTGATTGGTCTCAACGATATAATTCAGCCAAAGCTCTTTCGGTACCGGCGGCGCAATATCGATGGTAAGAAGGGCCAAGCGATTGAACTGATCCGTTTCCAGTTCCGTCTCTTTCACGTTTGCGGCCTTGGATTCGCTCGCCACCCGGCCTTCCAGCCAGATTGTCTGCTCCACGTCGCCTACGTCCAACAGCGTGATTTCTGCGGTGTCCCCGCCCGCGGCATCCGGCTTCTCCGGGGCGCCCGGCGTAAACTCCGGGTCTTCATAAGGCGACCAAGGAGCCTCGACCTTGCACCCCGCCTGGGTCAACGCCAACCCCGCCAAAAGACCACCACAAACCACACCTCTCAAACCACTTCGAAATCTGCGCACGGTCTCGATCCTCGCTTTATAAATGAAGATAACGCCTTGTCGCCAACGGCAAGCCCGGAACGCCGCCCGGCACGCGAGCCGTATACTACCAACCCGCCGCAAGAGGTGTCCAACGCCGTGCTATGAACCCTTGCATCCATCCTGCCCACTGTTCAATGATGCACAGGCGCTCCCCTTCGGTGTTCGGCGGATGAAATCGCCAATGCTTAACATGGGCGAAATAAAGAGCGGTCCTACTTGGGCCGGTAACACTGGATAGGAATCCCATGACGTCACGCAGACAGTTCCTCGCCACAACCGTGGCATCTGCCGCCGCGGTCTTGGCCCGTGCCCAGGCAACGGGATCGTCCCCAAAAACGCCGAATATTGTCCTGCTCTTTGCGGACGACCTCGGATACGGCGATCTCGCCTGTTACGGCAATCCCGTCATTAAAACACCCAACCTTGATGCACTCGCGGCCGAAGGCGCCCGGCTTACCACCTTCTACGCGTGTCCCGCATGTACGCCTTCGCGGGCGGCCTTGTTGACCGGCCGCTACCCGGTGCGACCCGGAGGAGTCGCCAATGTGCTCGGACCGGAATCGGAAACCGGCCTGCCGGCCTCGGAGATCACCCTGGCCAATGCACTCAAAGCGGCGGGATACAA
This sequence comes from Candidatus Hydrogenedentota bacterium, assembly GCA_045863295.1. GTDB lineage: Bacteria > Hydrogenedentota > Hydrogenedentia > Hydrogenedentales > SLHB01 > BTWA01. The sequence continues at coordinate 3,973 of BTWA01000061.1, read as the reverse complement.
AACCAAGATCGTCGGCAAATGGCATCTCGGCCATGCCAAGCCGGAATTCATGCCCACGTCGCATGGGTTTGACGAATACTTCGGCCTCCTCTACAGCAATGACATGATCAAGCCCTGGGTACAAACCGACCGGCCACTGCGCCTTTATCGGGACACCGAACCCATCGACGCCCCTGTCGATCAGAACACGCTGACTGCCCTATACACGGAAGAAGCTGTGAAGTTCATCAAGGAGAACAGGGATCGCCCGTTCTTTCTTTATCTGCCGTACTCCATGTCGCATTTGCCTCTGGGAGCGTCCGCTGAATTCAGGGGCGCCTCGAAAGGCGGGCTCTACGGCGACGTCATTGAGGAACTCGATCATAGCGCCGGACAAATCATCAAGGCCCTGCGCGACCACGGCCTGGATGACAACACACTGGTCATGTGGACCAGCGACAACGGTCCGTGGCAGAGCACCCCAGACCGCATGCTGCAACCGGGTCCCGACGGCCTGGACAACAAACCATGGCATGTCGGATCGCCGGGACCCTTCCGTGAATCCAAAGGCAGCACCTACGAAGGCGGCGTGCGCGTGCCCGCGCTCTTCCGCTGGCCGGGACATATCCCCGCAGGTCAGCTGATCCAGGAAATGGGCAGCACCATGGACATTCTTCCGACTGCGCTGACTGCCGCCGGCGTTGCCGTGCCCGGCGATCGCCCCATTGACGGTGTGAATCTGCTGCCCCTGCTGCAAGGGGAGACGAGCCAATCGCCGAATGAAGTGCACTACTACTTCCTAGGGTCGCGACTCGACGCCGTCCGCAAAGGCCCATGGAAACTCCAACTCGCCAGCGGCCAGGAAGAACTATTCCAAATCGAACAAGACTTCGAAGAACGCACCAACGTCGCCGCCGATCACCCTGACATCACGGCCAAACTCCGGCAGATGCTGGAGACATTCGCGAAGGAAACAGACGCGACTCTCCCGAAGCCAGTGGAACCGGAAACGTAACGATCAGCGTTTTCGAAGCGTCTCCGCGCCGAGGCCGTTTTTCAGTACTCGCCGCGATGCCGTCGCCGGGAAGGGCGCCTGGCACAGGAGCGTTGGCAACGATGTGAAGGAGGCAGCCGGTGGCTCGGGGCCTCCGCTCCAGAGGCTCCCGCCACGCGAAGGATCCATTCCCACTCTGGCCTGCGGGAGCTTGCTCCCGCCCTACCCAAGGGAGCTTGCTCCCGAACAACCCCCCACAACCATCCCACCAAAAACCAGCCACCTCAAACACACCCGCATCCATCGGCCCTATCCGTCGACGAACTCCACCCGCCGCACAAGGAGCCGCTCCCACTATGGAGTGCGGAAGCTTGCTCCCGCCTTACCCAAGGGAGCTTGCTCCCGCACAACCACCCAAAACCGTCCCAACAAAGAACCAGCCACCTCAAACACACCCGCATCCATCGGCCCTATCCGTCGACGAACTCCACCCGCCGCACAAGGAGCCGCTCCCACTATGGAGTGCGGAAGCTTGCTCCCGCCTTACCCAAGGGAGCTTGCTCCCGCACAACCACCCAAAACCATCCCACCAAAAACCAACCACCTCAAAAACACACCCCCATCCATCGTCGCTTCCCCTCAAATCGTCCCATCTGCGCCAATCGGCGTTCATCTGCGGACGAAAACGGTCCTTGTGTTCACATCTCTCCGTGCGCTTTGTGTCTCTGTGGTGAAAACGTCCTTTCCCTCGTTCCCGAAAGCGCCGCTTTGTCATTGGACTTGATCGTCTGTCTACCAAATCCCGGATTCACGCGGTAGCCGTCAACACAAAAGAGCGCCCTTCATCGCCCTCATTCAATTTTTGTCCTTTTCGTCCATTCTGTCCATTGCTTCCTTCCGACTTTCGCGGCCTCGCTTCCGAACCACCCCACCGGACTCACGAGACCCACTCCACTTCCAAAAATTTCCCTCGTTCCCAAGCTTCCGCTTGGGAACGCGCTCCCGAAAAGCTCCGCTTTGTCTTCTTCTCCGTACTAAACTAAAATGCCTTCAACGCGAAAGGAAGCCCCATGCAGGCATCGCCCACCTACAACCTGCACACCCGCAATATCCGCCTTCCATTAAATCGTCCCATCTGCGCCCATCGGCGTTCATCTGCGGATAAAACTCCTCGTCGTACCCGCACCTCCGCCCAATCCCTGTTCAGCACCGGCTTCTGGCAAACCGCCGACATCGACGACATCCGCTTCACCGGCTCCAACCTCAAAACCACCACCACCTTCACCTGCAACAACGCCAACGAACTCACGTCCATGACCATGACCCCCGGCGGCACCACCACCTTCACCTACGACGACTGGGGCCGCATGACCCAAAAAGCCAACGGCAGCTTCACCGCCGACTACGCCTACCGCTACGGAAGCATGCTCTACAACGTCGACAGCGACTTCCCCGGCGAAGGCGAGGTGACGTATGAGTATTCCGCCAGTAAACAACGGCGAGTACGAGTAGCCAACTCGCAAACTACGGTGTATCGCTGGCACAGAGGCCGGACGCCACTTTGTGAAGACGATGGTGCGGGGGAGCTAACACGATTGTATTTGCTGGATAGGGCGGGACATGTTGATGGTAACGATCCCGCAGCCAGCGACTATACTATATACGTTCACGATCATCTTGGTTCAATACGGTCCTATTACGACGATTCCTCCGAACATGTTGGTAGTTCCGAGTTCGCTCCTTTCGGCTCATATTTCAGTGCAACGGCATCCCAGGCACTAACTAAATCCTTTGGAGGAATTGAACGGGAATCGCAATCAGGTGCGCATTTAGCTTTCTTTCGCTCCTACGATTCCGTTACTACACGTTGGATGACTCGCGATCCGTTGTCCATGATTGATGGGCCGAACATGTATGGCTATGTACGATCCAATCCTATTATGAGAACGGATAAATACGGTTTGGGTGATCTCATTGTTGCCGGGAATTGTACCGACCTTACCGGATACTCATATGTTCCAGAGTCTTATCATTCTAGGGATGGCGACACGACATTGCCTGTTGAAGCAGGTGAAACATATGACGTTGATGCTGTGTACGGACCCAATGGCGCGGTCAAAGTGCCAAACAATGCCACATGCAAATTACGTTGTGGTGACGATGGCCGACCAAGTGCTTTGTCATGTGAACCAGGTAATGTCCCTGTTGCACCAGCTCAGCCATGCAATGCTGTGCAGGATGAAAGTAAGCCGAAAGGTGATCCCGATCGGTACTGGTTTCCCCCTAACCCCAATATCAAAAAAACCGACGAGGATCCAGAAGTTCAATGGAGAATGCCACCTCTTTTGGGAAGAGAGCCCAAAACCGGCAATGTACATTATGACCTTTAGTAAAAAAGCGCCATTTAAATTCGGGAGGAACGCGTTTTACGTTGTGTTTTTGACTACAGCCATTTTAGCGCCAATTATGTACCTGGCCAAGATTACGTGGCATTATATGTATGATAACGCTTACTTCACAATATATGCTCCCGGTTTCACGGAGGAAGGATTTGAGAAGATAAGGGTGGGGGATACCACTGAGTTCGTTCTTGAAACTCTAGGTCGCCCGCTTGCGATAACACCTGCGGACTTTCCAAAGTTGTTTTACTATAGTGATGAGGACATTTCCATCATTAGAGAACAAGATCAAACTATTGTCTCAATCCGTGATCCGAATGGGTATCTGGAACTGCACGGACTCGATCCGATGCGCATTCGGGAATTGGAAGAGAAGCTTGGCGAACCAAATGAAGTCAAGTTGGCATTTGATCGCTCAAACTGGGAATATACTAAATTCAAATATAATTGGACACACAAACAGAGACTAGTTGTAATTGACAATAAGCTCGGCACTGTGGCGAAGATCGTTTCGACGGTTTACTCGTTTGACTAGATGGGAAAATGTGAAGTTACCCCCATTTTTTGGACAGGTGCTAAGTAAAGGGTGTGTGGGTTTGAC
>BTWA01000060.1:0-23271 GCA_045863295.1 Candidatus Hydrogenedentota bacterium | reverse complement strand
GCAAGACTCCTGCGAGGATGAGCGCGTACATAGCCCATCGTTTCACACGATGCGACTTGAAACCCCTGGCGAGGAGCAAGTGCGCTCCAGGCGGGATCAGCATAATGGCAACAACCAACGCTGCGGCGAGTGTGAAAGTCTTCGTGAATGCAAGCGGCTGGAATAGTTTTCCCTCGGGTCCGGTCATCGTAAGCACCGGAAAGAAGCCAATTATGGTGGTGATAACGGCGGTGGTGACGGCTCCGCCAACTTCGCTGGAGGCGCGATACACTACATGGAGCCGGTCTTCTCCGGGATCGGCCTCGTCGAGATGTTTGAGCGTATTCTCACAAATGACGATGGCCATGTCGGCGACCGTGCCAATGGCAATTGCAATACCCGAAAGCGCAACGATGTTTGCGTCGATGCCGCCAAGCTTCATGCTGATAAAACACATTAACACAGCGAGTGGCAACAAGGTGCTTACAAGAATGGAACTCCGCAGGTGCCGCAACATAAAGACGACAACGATTACCGTAATCAGGATTTCCTGCCACAAGGCATCGTTAAGGGTACCCAAGGTCTCATAGATGAGACCGGTGCGATCGTAGAATGGGATAATGGTGACCTGGCTGATGGTGATCCATGGGGGCCATACCGAGCGGTCATTGGAGCGAAGCCAGCGAAGCCATGCCTCATGATTGATTGCAGCATTGGCATAGGCTGGAAATCCATGCAATTCGGCGAATGCACGGACCTCTTCTACTGTGGTCTTTTTGTAGTCTATGTATGCTTTGGCGGGAAGTGTTGGGGAAATTTCGGCAATCTTACTTTTAACGTTTTTGATCACAGCGAGTGGATTCTCGCCGTACCGCACGACGACTACGCCGCCAGCGGCTTCCGCACCCCCTTTGTCGAGCGCTCCACGCCTCATCGCCGGGCCCGTCGTCACGTGGGCAATGTCTTTGATGGAAATGGGTACATTGTCATTTACGCGGACTACCGTTTTCTCAATGTCTTGGAGATTTTTGATGAATCCCAAGCCACGAATCATATATTCGACATTGTTGAACTCGATGGTGTCCGCGCCGACATCGATATTGGAATAGAGAACCGAATTCACGACCTCATCCAACAATACGGCCGAGGCCCTCATTGCATCGGGGTCCACGTCGACCTGATACTCCTTCACAAACCCGCCGACCGAGGCGACTTCGCTCACTCCTCCAGCAGCCAATAGCGCGTATCTCACCTGCCAATCTTGAATGCTTCGAAGTTCGAACAGATCCCAACCGCCTGCCGGATTTCCGTCGGGATCACGCCCCTCCAGTGTGTACCAGTAGACCTGACCAAGCCCGGTCGCATCAGGTCCGAGTGCCGGCTTGACTCCTTGCGGCAGAATTCCGTCAGGAAGGCTATTTAGCTTCTCAAGTATGCGGCTGCGCGTCCAGTAAAATTCCACGCCTTCATTAAAGATTACATAAATGGATGAATAGCCAAAAAAGGAATAACTGCGTACCGATTTGACCTCTGGCATACCCAATAGATTAACGGTAAGCGGGTAGGTGACCTGGTCTTCAACATCCTGTGGGGATCGTCCCGGCCATTCGGTGAACACAATTTGTTGATTCTCTCCGATATCAGGAATGGCGTCTACAGGTACTGGCGCTCGTTCCAGCAATCCAAATTCCCAATCAAACGGCGCGACGATTACACCCCATGCGGCAAAAAAGAGAAATAGCAGTGCAACAACCAACTTGTTGGTAAGGCAAAACCAAATTACTTTGTCAACCAACGTTTTCCGCACCGGTTCCGTTGGAGTACTATATTCACTCATGGGTATGCCCGTCCGAGCTCGCAGGATTCGTGGATAAAGTGTCCACGATTTCGCCGCAATTCAACATCTCAGCTCCGAAGTAGGGATTGCGTATGTCTTGCGTCGCTTGGAGCCAGTCCGCACCGCGATTATCAAACGCCATTGGGCAATGCGCCATGTAGATTGTGGAATTGACTTCAACACCCAATGTGCGAACAGCCTCAATTAGATGACTCGAGATGTTTGCGAATTGGGCCCGAATACCGTCGAGGGTATCTGTGGTTGAAGCCGATTTTAGTCCATCCTCTATTGGACTACGTAGGCGAAGCCAGACCGCCTGCGACTCTCCATGCAGGATTTCGGAGTCAATAACCCTTAAAGCCGCGTGCAGGTCCTCGACCGCCGTATGGGCGTCATGCAGTGAGTCGCGGGAGAGCGCGTCGCACAGCGGGAGATAGGCACTGTACAGCGAACCGATCTGCAGTTTAAATGCGGTTGGCGTTTCAATTGAACTGCCACTGCTGCCCGAGACGGACATCATACTGGATTTTGCTGCCAGTTGAAGTGAACTGTCGATGCGAAAGTTGCCGTGAGTTACAACGAGTTCGCCCTCGGACAACCCATTCTCAACGATGTAGTAGTCGTTGGCCCGCAGCCCTAATGTGATTTCTCTGCCTTCGAAGATCGATTGATCCGGTGTGGATACATCGACGTAGACAATGGCTCTCTTGCCGGTAATCAAAGGAGCTGTGGCCGGGATTACCAGTGGGGCGGCTTTCTCCGCATTCCTAGCATTGACGTAACCCAACTCCTCCGCGGGGACCAGAGGCATTCCACATATGTCGCATGTACCGGGTCCGTCCTTGACGATTTCCGGGTGCATGGGTGAAATCCACTTTCCCGCAAGGCCAGGGTCCATCACCCGCCCCCCCGTGGCAATATTGGCCTTTACTGTGCCGCGCACAAACATGCCGGGTTTAAGGTGACCACTGCGGTTTGGCACGTTGACGCGAACGCTAACCGTTCGCGTTCTCTCGTTAAGAACAGGATCGATGAACGCGATCTTGCCTTCAAATGTTTCATCGGGCAGGGACTCCGTCGTAAATGAAACCGTTTGGCCGAAATGAACCCAGGGCAAATCGGATTCGTACGCTTGAAGCAGCACCCACACCACGCTGAGATCGGCAATGGTATAGATTTGAGTGCCTGTTTCCACATACATGCCTTCTTGCCCATCGCGCTTGATGACGGTTCCACCTACGGGAGCGAAGATCGTAACGTGATCCGAAATTCGGTCAGCGGATTCGGCTTCTTGGACTTGATTATCGGTGAGACCCCAACGCCGTAGCTTGTCGCGTGCTGCCTCTAACGTTGCAGTGGCCGTACGCCGAAGACTCTCGGGAGCAGTTGCCGCGATCTGCTTTTGCGCCGTGGCGGCCCTCCGCAGTTCTTCCTGAGCCGTGAGGAGTTCCGGACTGTACAAGTAAACCATGTGGTCGCCTTGGTTCACGCTCACGCCTGTGTAGTCAACGTACAGTCTATCGAGGCGTCCAGGTACCCACGCAGTAATATTGGCCAAGCGGGTCTCGTCATAGGCTACCTTGCCCACCATGCGTACATCGGTTGTCACGAACTTGCGTTCCACCGGGACTGTCTGAACCGCCATTAGTGCCCGCGTTTCATCAGATACTTGTAGTACCCGTTTGCCTGTGGCCTCGCCTGGCTGAAACACAATGAGGTCCATATGGCAAATGGGACACTTGCCAGGCGAATTCTGACGTATATGGGGATGCATGGAGCAGTACCAGACTTGCGCCTCCGCCGTGATGACGGGCTGTCTGGGCATCGGGACATCGGGCGAGTACACACTACGACGACTGATCCAGAACGCAAACGCTATCATGAGTGCTACGAATAGCATCGGGATGGCGCGACTAGGAAAGAATCGAAATAGAGCGTGCAAGGGTTTGGTCCACATAAAGTCTCTCCTACACAGAACAATGCGACGAACAGCCTTAAGACTAGATACGGCCTACAGGAAATGCGTGCCAAGGCAAGATACCGGCAACTCTTTGATGCATCGACGTGTGAAGGAATCGGCTAAATGCGTAGGATTGTGAAGGTTGGCTCGGCGGGCTCGTGGATGCCTACCATGCTGAGGTCGCATTGTACGGTCCGCTCAACCGCAGGATTGACTGGGCTGTGAAGCATATATGCGGATATGGCAGGATTCCGGGGGGAAGCGTTTTCGGTGTCAGCCTGCTTGGCAGGCACAACAGGGGTCGACTGTATATGGCAAGTGCAAGGGACAACCCCCGAAACAGCCTCTTTGGATTCGCCGGATGTGCTGCTATCGGACGTCTGATGTGTCTCTTCGCAGCAACTCTTTGCGGCACGTTCAGGCTTGACGGCGCAGCATGCATTTGTCTGCTTGTCACCACACACACACAGACCAGCACTCCATGCCGGGTATAGCACGGACACCAAGAGCAGTGCAGTTGCTCCTAAGGAACGATATCGGGCGCGAGACTTCATTCGTATGCCTGAGCTCCATTACACAGAATACTCGCATGTCTTCTTTTCTGTCAAGATTCTCATATTCGAGGCCGTATGCTATCTGCAGTCTAATCAGTAGCCTGTATCAAGTGGGATCTTCCAATGTCCACTCGTAGGTGCGCACATTGTCAGAGTCGGACTCGACGGGCAGGGTGAAGACCAGGTCGTATTTTCCGGTTTGAGGATCGAATCGGGTGTCCCACCAGTCGTTTTCGATAGAGGTAGACTGGTCAATACCGCGAACCCTGTTTCCCGAGGATTCCACCAGCGTGAAGGGACCGGGCGACGCGGATCCGCGAATTGTCAACGGCATGTATCCCGTGCCTCCTACCACACGAAACGATGCCCGTTTCCCATGATTACTCGCCGAAACAACTATTGGAAATTCACTCACGAGCGTGCCTTCAATAGCATTGACCTTGGTTCTGCCCTTTGCCGCTTCGCGGTGAACCGCTTTCCAACTGTCTGGATACGCAGCAAGCACGTCTCGCAAGGGTAAGTTGGGACCATAGTAGTCTTCCAACCGGACAGGAAGGATGACCATTTCCACGTCAGTTTCCACAAAATCGCCAGGCTTGAGCTCCGTTAATCCGGGCGGCGGCGCCAGTTCCGCAATAGCGCTCGGTAACTTCCCATCATCAGTACCATAAACTGCGTAGTAAGGTTGCGGCGCTGACGCTCCGTTCAACTTGGCATGCCACGACCGCACAATGAATCCACGGTTCGCCCAGGCACCTTGATCCCCCTCGTTGATAATTGGAGGTTCGTTCTTCTTCGAGCCTGTGAATGCGATCCAAGGCTGATCGCCCTCAAGTGCCAGACTTTGCCGGCTGTACTGGCTTCCACCCTTGGAGGTTGTCCATGACTCTTGTATGCCGTCGAAATCACCACGGGAAATCGTATCAAACAAATTGTGATTGTACTTGTCCGCGCCAAGCTGAAAGAACGCCAGCCGATCGATTTGCTCCACGGGTTGTACTACATCATATCGAATCGAATAAAAGCCTCGCACAAAGTCATCAGTGCGCCACGTTCGGGTACGTATTCGCGATTGAATCGCGCCGTCAGGGGTTTCGCCTGCATACGTGACATCCGACATGACCGGCCCGTAACTGGAATACAACGTCTTTTGCCGCCGAAGGTACTGCCTTTCCTTGTTCTGAAACATCACGAGGAAATCGCCGCCGCCAACGTTGTGCGTCCAACTCCATTGCCGTCGTGACTCCTGGCCCATACCCCAGACCATTAGCGGTCTCATGTCGTCTATCATGCTTCGGTTGAGATTTATGTCCGGGTCATAACAGATGCTCTCACCAAAGGAACCCAACGCCATCTGATCCCATTGCTGATTTGTGCCCCAGCCGACCAGACTCAATTGCGCGTGCGAGACAGCGGGTACGCCACCCCAATGCGCGTGGGCTATCAAAAGCTCGATCTCGCGCACTTCGCCCGGGTCCATATCAATCATCGTCAAACCATTGAACCAGGCAGGCCGCACATGCCAGTTTTTGGATATCTGTACCGGCACCCCCAAAGGAAGTCCCGTTTTGTCGCGCAGTATTGGACTCATTCCCGTGATAGGCATTGGTCCGCCGACTTTTTCAAAATTCAGGCGCACGGTCTGAACGATGGGAGATGGGTTTTCCAATCGGATGCTCACGCGATCGGTTACGTTCTTGTCGCCATTCTCGCCCAATGCAATGCGGTGCCACCCCGGGATGGCTTCAAACGTGGATGTCAATGCTTTTGTGTACGGCGCAATTCCGATGGCTTCCACACGAACTCGTTCGGATTCGTTCAACACCTCTCGCAAGACACGGTCAGACTTGGACGTAGCGGTCACTGCCATGGTAGGCACCAAAATGAGTGCGACCCTCTTTCCGGTTGAAGAAACGGTGCACGATTCCGTGCCTTGAAGGGCGAAATGTTGTACCGAATCTGGGTTCGCTAGCGATATCCTCCGGTCACCGCACTCGAACAAGTAATGGCTTGCGGTGGAAGCCGGCGACAGTGCGTAATCTCCACCCTCGACCACCACGGAAAGCTCCGAATCAATTTCGCTGTGAAGTACTATGGAAAGGCGATCGGTCCATGCGTACACTTCGTACCACGCGTGATCTGGACTCAATAAAGAACCATCTTCGGCTCGAAATTTTAAATTGCGCATTTCCACGTGGGTGAGATACTTGCCGAGGCGTTGGAGTATGAAGTCATCGTGATCCGCGGGACCCTGCGCCAATGTGTATCGCTTGCCGTTGGCCGAGATCGAAAACGCAATTCCGATTTGCGGGAGGGAGTCCAATAAGGTGTTGTCGACTGTCACAGCATCTTGCGCTGCAATGTTCGTGGCTGCCGCACCGATACGAACCAGCGTGCCTCGCGTCGTATTCAGCGCCATCGAGTACTCGTTGGTCTGAATGGCAAACAGTCGATCGCCTATCGTGTCCACCCCGCGCCAGCCATAAGGGTAATAGCCAAATGTGTAGTCGCCCGCATGATTGAAAAAGGCCGGCGCTTGGGAATCGTTTGCCGCGGCAAGGCAGGCGATGCCGGCCCACGATAGAAAAACCAGAAAACGCATCGCCATAAATCCAGATACCCGGTAGTCAATCAAAATCGAAAATCTCTCTCCAGATGCTTTTCTTTCTCTTGCGACGGTAATCGTCATCGTCGATATACTCGCGCGGCGGATAGCCCGGGTAGCGATCGGAGGAAAGATGACGGGAAGGCGAATACGCCGGATCGGATGGAGACTCCGCCATCAAGGATCGTTCAATTAACTTGTCCAACTCTCCGCGATCCAGCCAGACTCCCCGGCACTTGGGGCAATAGTCAATTTCGATACCTTGCCGTTCCGACATCACTAGCGTTGTCTGTTCACATGCGGGACACTGCATATCGCCACCTTTTGTTGGAGTTACTGCATCACCCTAGCCCGTAATGGCTATTCTCTTTTACGGTTTGGGGATCGTTGGTAATGGGAAACGCGCCGGGATAACGTACAAATTTGACATGCCCATCCATATACAACACGTTGCAGCCGCCGGGCACATGATTAAACACGATCGTTCCGGCACGGCTATCGTTGAACTCATTGCTGCCGTAGGTATCCCACATGATGGGCACGGCGCTTTGGCTTTTGGCTCCTGTCGCGGTGGAATTGATATTCGTAATAAGAAATCGTTCGACACCGTCCCGCAGCCGTTGTACTACGCCGCTGTTAGCGGTCCCAGTAGCATCCGGAGGCGCGGGTACCCAGGCGGGCCATGGGGTAGGGGAGAGGGGCAAGTTGTTGGTGAAGTCCTTGATGCGAACGAACGTGAGACCCAAAATCGGCACCGGCCCGAGAAAGCCACCGGCCGTGCTGGCTCCCCAGAATCCGTAAAACTCGTTCGGATTCGTTACTACATACCCCTTGTAAATGTATGAACGGTTCAATTCAGCACTGATGTAATACCCAAGCGAGGTGGAGTCGCCCGCCTGAGTTGCGTCCGCTTGCCAAATCTCGAAATCGCCGTCAGCCGGCAGCCGATCCTGTACACTCAACCATCCCGGATCGGCCTGAGAATCCGACGGGCAAAATGCCGTATCCAAGTCCGTCAGGTATTCGGGATATATGGCGTGACCCGAAGGAGAACTGAAAAGAGGCGAGGAAAAACTGTCCGGACGTACGCTGCAATACGGCGACAAAGGGGGGAAATATCCAAATGCCTCGTTGGAATACAGTTTGTGAACAAGTCCAAATTGTTTGAGATTATTCTGGCAGGACGCCCGACGGGCCGCCTCGCGTGCCCGTGCGAGGGCCGGGAGCAGGATGGCCGCAAGTATCCCAATAATTGCGATGACTACCAATAACTCAATTAATGTGAAACCACGTTTCACAGCAAAGGCATCCCAAGGTTGCGCCCGCAGCATGACGCCAGTATAAACCATTGGGCGCCTGCATTTATTCAGGAAGTGCGAACGCCACATAGGCATCCCCTGACGGCGTTCCCAGTTTGCCCCCGCCGCCAGCGGCAACAACTATAAATTGCCTGCCGCCTGTCATATAAGTTGCCGGGCCGGCGTATGCTCCCGCCTCCAATTGATGCTCCCAGAGCACTTTGCCCGTGTCAGGATGCATCGCACGGAACTTGGCGTCTTTTGTTCCCGAAGCAAACACCACCCCCCCTGCGGTACAGATGCTGTTACCGAAGTTTTCCGTCCCGGTAGGTGCAATGCCTTTCTCCATCAATTCAGGATACTCGCCGAAAGGTGTCTGCCACTCTAGTGTTCCTTTCGCGAGATTGAGACAATTGAATGTCCCCCAAGGGGGTTGGATTGCGGGATATCCCTGTGGGTCAACGAACCGAGACTGGGTGGCAATTCCGGCTTCATCCACTTTCGCCAGCCAGGGAATATTATTGGCCCCAACAAACAAGCGCTGCGTGCGGGGGTCATACGACGCCGCAGCCCAAGTGGCGCCCCCGTGCAATCCCGGAAGATAGATGGTTCCGGAATGACCGGCAGGGGTAAAGATATCGCCGTGGCGCAACGTCTTTAGTTGTTCGCGCACAAAGGTTTCCGCCTCCGCGCTCCAAGTGGGAATAGCGGCTTCGTCATAGCGCTGCCGCGAGAACGGAGGCGGGCTCAGGGGAAACGGTTGCGTCGGATACGCCGACTCCGGCGTGCCTTCCGCCGAGGCCACCGGTCGTTCCTCAATGGGGAACAGCGATTCTCCGGTGTCGCGGTTTAACACATAGACAAACCCTGTCTTCGAGACCTGGGCTACGGCGTCAATTCTGGCACCATCCCGGTCAATGGTGACAAGCATGGGAGGACAAGGTATATCGAGATCCCAGATGTCATGGTGAACAGTCTGAAAATGCCAGACACGTTCGCCGGTACGCGCATTCAGCGCCAACACACAGTTGCCATAGAGGTTGGCACCCGGGCGATCGCCCCCAAGGTAATCAAAGCCGGTCGAACCGGTACCTGCAAATACCATTGCCCGTTTCACGTCCAGTGTGAGGCCACCCCAGGCATTGGCCCCGCCGCGTTGCTTCCACGTATCGCCCGGCCATTGTTCGTGGCCGTATTCGCCCGGTCTTGGTACCGTATGAAAACGCCAGACTTCCGCACCGGTGCGCACGTCAAAAGCCCGGATGTCGCCCGGCGCTTGCGGCGGACCGCCTTCACCGTTGGCAAATCCCAGTATCGCCAAATTCTCGAAAATCGTAGGGGGCGAGGTGACACCGTAGAATACGGCACTCGTATCCCACTCGATGCCGTCACGAAGATCTACCATCCCATCGGTTCCGAACGCGCGATCAGGTAAGCCTGACTTTGCGTCAACGGAGAAAAACCATCCACCGCAGGTTGCATACAGAATTCGTTCTTCCGAACCGTCTGTCCAATACCCTACGCCACGGTTCAGGCCACGCATTCCGTGCCCCGCTTCGCGATATGCCTTGGGTTTGGGTACGGCCATGGTGTCGAATCGCCAAAGTTCGTTGCCTGAGTCGCCATCCACGCACGCCACCTTTGCGTCCGCGGTAGTGAGATACAGGCGGCCGCTGATGGCCACCGGCGTGCATTCAATGTTAGTTCCTTCCGCGGCGTCGCCGGTATGGTACGTCCACGCAACCGCAAGCCGGCCAATGTTTTCCCGATTGATTTGGTTCAATTCCGAGTAGCGCGTGCCGCCCGGATCGCCCAGCCGAGTTGGCCAATCCTGCATTTGCGATTCTACGGCGAATGACCCAGTCAGAAAATACAGCACCGCCCACCAGCACCTTTTCCTCATTGGATCTCCCTCGGTTCAATGTGTACTAGTGCGCGCGACTGGGATCGGGGTTCCAGACTCGCCACATTCGCTTAAAGAAGGTGCCACTCCACGAAGAGGGCGTTTCTACACGTACCCTTTCGCCAAATCTGCCCGGCAGCGATGTTCCGTTTCCTCCGGATCTTCGCCCACTTCCTTCACCAGCTTGGCATGTAGCCTATCCATATCTCCGAGCCGATCCGGATGCAGCGCCAGATTTGTCAATTCATCCGGATCGACCGATAGGTCAAACAATTCGCGCTGCGCCTTGTAGTCCGCGCCCGGCGGGGTATGATAGACATATTTCAATGTGTCTTCGCGAATCATCACGAAGCCAGACGCGATGTTGTGAGCGTAATACTCACTCACGGCGAAGTTCTTCCAGTCAACTTTGGGGTCGTCAAGGTAAGTAACGAGAGAATCGCCGTGCCAGTCCGTTAGCCTCGATCCACCTGCAAGTTCTACAATGGTTTGCACCACATCCAACAACGAACAAACGCCCGTCCTGCGTTGTCCGCCATTCCAACGTGCGGGCCAACTTACAATGAGCGGGATGTGAGATGCGCTTTCGTACGCCGCGTTCTTCCACCACAATCCATGTTCGCCCATATTCTCGCCGTGGTCCGACGTGTAAATTACAACCGTGTTGTCTGCCGCGCCGCTTGAATCCAGCGCGTGGAGAAGCCGCCCCACCTGTTCATCGAACCATTGCACAAGGCCGTAATAAAGCTCGCGCCCCAAGGTCACCACTTCCGGTGGCACATCCTCCATGTTAAACCCTATGCGCAGGTGTCTGTAATTCAGAGGCAGCGCATCCAGAATTCCTTCAGGAAGGTTTGGCGGAGGCACTTTGCCGGCAAACGGTTTCCAGTAGGAATCCGGCACGATCAGCGGGAAATGGGGTGTAATGTACCCCGCCAACAGGAAGAAAGGCCGGTCAGTCGAACTACGGTTTTGAATAAAACCTGAGGCGGAACGGGTGACTTCGTTGTCATGCTCCATGCCTTTCGAAGTATCACCGGTATGGAACTCTGAAAAGCGCTCTGCAATACCGGGCCTTGGAGTCAGATCGCTCGGATTCCGGCGCTGACCCTTGCCGTCCATGTTGCCCTGATTCAGGCCTTGAGGCGCCAGAAGTGTCTCGAATCCATAGTGGCGAGTCCGATCATAGTGCATCTTACCGGCCAAAGCCGTTTCGTATCCAGCTTGTGCCAGAACCCTCGGTAATGAAGGAAACTCGTCTGACGGGAGAGAGCAGGCGTTGCTCCAGCCTCCGACATGAGAACAGTATTTGCCCGAGGTAAATGAAAGTCGTGATGGTACACATAGGGGAGAGTTTGTATACGCGTTCTCAAAGCACACCCCCCGGTTCGCAAGCGCATCAAGGTGTGGTGTACGTGCAATGGGATTTCCAGCACAGCCCATTACCTTTGCATGATGCTCGTCCGACATAATCACCAGAATATTGGGACTGGCACCCTCGGGAGATGCGGCCTTGCCTGCGGCACTGCCCAGAACCGTTGTGGCCAAAGCCCCAAGACTTCCTCCGAGATAGCTACGGCGGGTAATGGATTTAGTTTCCCTTCGAGTGATCACGCGGAGCTTTTCCTCGCTGTTTGGAAGAGGTCAATATCCGGATATGTCAGGTGCGCGCTCGCTGTGTTCGGCCTACCCATAACGGTGCAATTAGTTTTGACTCCCATTGCTCATACGCAGCTTTCAGCGTACTCAACTCGTCTGGGTGCGATTTGGAAAGGTCATTGCGTTCCGCTGAATCGCTGACAAGGTTGAACAGCATTTCCACTCCGTCGCGGCGCACCAACTTAAAGTCGCTGCTGCGCACCGCGGATTGCGCCCCGAATCGCCAATACAATAATTCGTGCGGATACCCGTTGTTTGTGCCCGCAAGATAGGGAAGAAGATTCACGCCATCGTACTCGCGATCCCCAGGGATTTCCGCATTTGCGGCCGCTACAGCGGTTGGGAGAATGTCGAGTGCGATTACAGGTTTGTCATAGACTCCCCCTTCCGCTAACCGGCCCTTCCACCGGACGAAAAAGGGTACGCGTATGCCGCCTTCGAATACCGTGCCTTTCGTTTCCCGGAGAGTTGCGTTGGTGGACCCATTTTGAGTGGGGCCGCCATTGTCGCTGATGAAGAATAGCAGTGTATTCTCCTCCAACCCGGTCTCGCGAAGTGTCGCGGTTACGCGTCCAACAGCGTCGTCCAGACCTTTCAGCAACGCCGCATACTTCCGCCGTCGCTCGTCTGCAATGTCGGCATACTGCTCCAGATACCTTGGGTCGGGTTCCAGCGGATTGTGCACGGCGTTGAAGGTAAGATAAAGAAAAAATGGATGGTCTTTATGTCTCTTGATGTATTCAGATGCTTCGCGGGCGAATGCGTCGGTAAGATGCTCTTTTTCCTCTACAGGTCCGGTGCCACGAAAGATCGGGTCGGGACTTGACGGGTCAAGCTTTAGATAAGAATGCGCCCCACCAAGAAAGCCATAGAACTCTTCGAAGCCTCGCGCGGTGGGAACGTGCCTCTCGGAGAAGCCGAGATGCCATTTGCCAACCATGCCGGTAGCGTAACCCGCCGACTTAAGTAGGTTTGCAAGCGTGACTTCAGAAGTTGGCAGCCCGAAAGTTGATCGGTCCGCGTTGGGTCCTGGATTAAATTCGTGCCCGAACCGTTGCTGATACCGGCCGGTTAACAGGCCCGCGCGCGTCGGACTGCACACGGGACACGACACGTAACCGTGCGTAAAGCGCACTCCCGCGTTGGCAATGGCGTCGATCTGTGGAGTCGCGATGTCTTTGCAGCCATGAATACTTAAGTCTCCGTATCCCAAATCATCCACCACAATTACAACGATATTGGGTTTCTGGATGCCAGGAGAAGCAATCTGCGCTGAGTACGCTCCCGATGCGGCTATGCCGGCACTGCATGCGGCCGACAAGCTCAGAAAGGTGCGGCGATTAATGCAGACAGGGGAATCTACCGTCGGTTGGGACTCAGGCGTCATGGTCGCTCTCCCGTTATGTCCGGTCAATTCGCCATGGTGGCCCAGCCGGACGTGCGTTTAAGCAGCATCGTATTATTCACAATCGTGGCGCTGGATTCTCGTACCAAATTACGCCGAGGTTCTCGCGTTCCTCACAGGTAATGACATCCAAATCACCGTCGGCGTCCAAGTCCAACAGTTGTACTAAATCAAATTTGGTACCCGCAAGCCCGCTGATGGCCCGCGCATTCCACGCCTCCTCGTGTTTGTCGAACAGAAACACGCCGTGGGCATCCTGAGCATTTTCACAGCTGACCACAATCTCTTTTGGGCCATCGCCATCCATATTCGCCACGGCTACGCCTTTTCCTGTACCCGTGTTCTCCGGCATCGGAATCTCCGATTCGTGCCAGGTTCCAGCGCTTGTTGCTCCTTCAAATACGAGTACCCCGCCGTCCCGTGTCGCAACGGCAAAATCGAGTTTTCCGTCCGAATTCAAATCTTCGGTGTCCAGAAACATCACCTCGCGCCCAGAGCCGCCAATTGGGTGTCGTGCCCACTCCTCGGTGCCAGTGGTTCCCGGGTTTTGCAGCCAATATACGCCCGGTGCGTCCCCTTTACGTTCGGTATACACGATGTCCAACAACGGATCGGAATTCAGATCGAGTTGCGAAATGGTCATGATCCAGTTTGCGGAATGGAAAGGATGCCATTTCCACGCGCCAACCGAACGAGGGTCGTCCGGGCATTCGAACCATCCAATCCATGCGTCGTCATTCTTGCCGCCCGCCACTATATCAATTCCGCGCAAGCCGTCGACCTGAAATGGATGGAGAAACAGCCATTGCCGACCAGAACTTGCTGGCAACGCGCTCGTATGCCAAAGGGATACGTCGCCATAGTCCGCGGGGGGAGAGGGTGCCCAATGAATGTAGACCATGCGCTGTGCCCCTTCCGTAGCACTAATCACTTCAAGAGCACCGTCGCCATCCAGATCCACAAGCACGGCGTCCTCCGGACTGCCTACCTGGCCCACGGCAATCGATGGCCACGGATTCTTCACTCCAGATGGACCTGGATTCAGATAGACCTTGACGACGCCGCCCTCTTCCCATCCCGTGGCCATATCGAGCAGTCCATCGCCGTTGACATCGGCGAGCTTCACTCCGTCGGCGCCCTTGGAGGAGTTGTCTATCGTGTGCCTTACCCAAGGCTCACCGGTCACCTTGCCCGATCGAGGCAAGGAATCGG
Organism: Candidatus Hydrogenedentota bacterium; assembly: GCA_045863295.1. GTDB lineage: Bacteria > Hydrogenedentota > Hydrogenedentia > Hydrogenedentales > SLHB01 > BTWA01. The sequence goes on along the minus strand of BTWA01000060.1, from coordinate 8,859 downwards.
CTACAGCGGCATTGGTTAGAAGAAGCACAAAAACAGGCGAAACGGAACAAAAGAGAAATACGAAACGGAGAAGATCACGTATCATTTATGCCGCCTGGGTCAATTGTTGCGCTCTCCGGGCTCGGCTCCACTTGCAGATCCGTATTCGCCTCGCCCTTGAATGAATTGTCTCCATAATATTCCGCTGCGAGCACAAGAGCAATCCTTAGAACGAACTCGGTCATGAATAGGAGGATCCGTCACTTCACCGCGCCCAATGTGAGCCCTTTTACGATGTAACGCTGCAGAAAGGCGGCAGCCAACAACATCGGCAGGATGGAGATGATGGAAGCGGCTGTCATGGGCCCCCATTCGATGGCGGTGTATCCACGGAACGACGCTACGGCTACTGTGATTGTCTGAGCATCACGAAACGTCAGTGCCAACGCAATGGCCAGCTCGTTCCACATCCAGATACCCGTCAGGATACAGGTGGCGGCGATACCGGGGGCGGCCATTGGAAGATACACGTACCGAAGCGTACCGAGAGTGCCGCAGCCGTCGATGCGTGCGGCATCATCCAGTTCGCGTGGCACATCCAGAAAAAAGCTTTGAATCATCCAGACTGAGAAGGGCATGGCGAATACCTGATAGACGACGGCCAGACCGAAACGCGTGTCATATAATCCAAGAAATTGATACAAACTATACATGGGGACAATAAAGAGGAACTCCGGGAGCAAGTAGGCGATAATTAGCCAGATAAGTATCGCTCGCTTGCCGCGAAAGGGAATTCGGTTCAATGCATATGCCGCGGGGATTGCAGCAGACACGGCCATGGCGACACCCAGCGCGCTGACGATGGTTGAATTTAACAAAGCCGCGCGAAAGGCCTCCTTTCGCCACACGGCTGCGTAATTGTCAAAGATGGGGTCAAAGAAAAGGGAAGGAGGCAAAGCGAAAGCCTCCCGTTGCGGTTTTAAGGAAATCATGAGAATCCAAGCCAAGGGAAGCAACGCAGACAGAATCGCAATCAGAGTAATTGTATAAGCGGCAAGCATGAGCTTTGGGTGTCCCGGTCGCATCATGGTGTAGTAGACCTATTCCATTCACCGAACCGAATATATAGCAACGATAGTGCCAATATAACCGCGGAGAACATGACGGTGATGGTCATCGCATCGCCTATTTCAAGCACTTTAAAGGCCGTTCGGTATGCATAGGTCTGTGCCACCTCCGTGGCCAACTCGGGCCCGCCATTGGTCGTTCCGAAAACAATGGCGAACACCTTAAGGCAGTCAATGGTGCGGAAGATGAGTACGACGAATAGTACGGGCTTGAGCATCGGCAATGTAATGTATCGAAACTGCTGCCAAGGGGTCGCCCCGTCTACATCGGCCGATTCATACGGTTCTCGAGGCAAGCTCTGCAACCCGGCCAAAAGCACGATGAACACAAACCCGGTTTGCCACCAAGTGTCAACAGCTATGATGGTGAGCATTGCCGATTGGGTGGAACCGAAAAACGGCATCGCGGGAAGGCCGATCTGTTGCAGTATGTAATTCACTAAGCCAAGCATTGGATCAAGCAAAATCTTGGCGGTTAACGACACAACAATACCGGATATCATCAGAGGCAAGATAAGCACGGTACGAGCGACGCGTGTGCCCCAGGCAATTCCATTGACAGAAACCGCGAGCGCAAGTCCCAGCATGAACTCGATGGTTACGGCGCCTACGGCGAAGCAGGCCGTGTTGGCCATAATGCGCCAGAACGGGCCGCTCCTCAGCTGCTGAAGATAGTTGCCGGCTCCAACAAAGACAAAGTCCCGTCCCCAGTTCCAGTCGAACACACTCAGGAATATCGCGCAGGCCATAGGGTAAAGGGATGTAAAAGCAAGGATGAAGATTGCAGGCGACAAGAGAAGATATGCTACGCGTGCGTGACGGGAAGGCCGCGCAGTCATTGGGTTAGTCGACACGTGCACGTTCCTGCCATGGTCGGGTTACCTCTCGGACAATTCCAACAATTTCGACTGTAACCGCTCGGCTACCGCTTCCGGAGCTTCTCCTTTGTACATCGCCTGTATCGAGGCGGAAATTTCAATGGCATGTTCCTTCCAGCCTTCACGAAATTCAGCAGTAGGACGGGATGTCTTCATGGCTGTCTGAACTGTGCGTACGTACTCGGGATTCAGTTTTTCCGTGTAGTGCGGGTCACTCCAGGTAGACAGCCGTGCCGCGCCACCGTGAAACGTGGCCACGCGCGGCTCCATTGACTTACTGGTTAGCCACTGAATAAAGTACCAGCCAGCTCCAGGGTGGCGGGCATTCTTGGGTAGGCCGAGCCCCCACATCCAATGTCCTGTACGGGATTCCCCGCCTGGAAGTGCGGGAGGCAGTAGCGCATAACCTACCTTTCCGGAGACAGCCGACTTCATCGGGTCCTCAAATCCTGGGCCAAACAGGCTTGCATCTATATAGAATGCCGCCTTGCCTTGCGAGAATAGAAGCGTTGCTTCAGGCCAGTCCATTGCCATGATGTTCGGAGGTCCCGCCTTCATCATCCCGGCATAATCTTTCAACCCATTCACAATACGTTGATCGGTAAGGCGCGGCTTGTTCCAGTCGCCGTCAAACCATACATTGTAAGGCAACGGTGCGTCAGCCTCACCCCAATGGTTGAAAATCATGCCGGTCACGGTATCCAAAATCGTGTCCGACCGAATCCCCCGCATGACAGCTCCGGCCGCAGATCCATTGGCGGCCTCGTTGATGTGCTTGGCTCCGGCAACCAACTCATCCATGGTTTGTGGAAGTTGGCCTCCCAAATACTGCCCTACCAATTCCTTGTTGTAAAAAAGTATGTAAGCTTCGAATGAGACTGGAATTCCATAGAGTTTCGCGTTGGCATCGTTGGGAGGAAAAGTGGCGGCGGTAAGAAACTGCGAAGGGAACCCGGCCAAGTCGTAATCGGGGGCCGTCATGCCAGCGTTGTCCAGAAACGGATCCAGCGGCTGAACCAGTCCCGCCGCCCACTGCGAGTATCCCGTTGAATCCATGGGAAAGAAATACACGTCCGCTACACCGTCGGTCGCGCGCAGGGCCAACTCCATCCGGTCGAAATAGAGATCCTCGGCCAGCGCGTCGATGGATACACGGATCCCCGTGGCATCCTCGAACTCTCCGATGACCGACCGTATGCCGTCTGTCACGCTGTGTTCGGAGATAAGCAACGAAATATCCGTGCCATCAAACCTCTTCCAACTAAACGAACCGTCGCTTGGGGGGGGGGGAGCATCGGGACCCGGCTTCGCGGGCTGTGAATCGCAAGCCGACAGAAAAATGAGAACGATTGCAATCAGGCCATAAGAATTTGAGCGGGCAAAAGGATAGGTACTCATGGATCGATAATACACGCAGACTTAATGCCACAGTCAACTCCGACTCGGCGCAGGTCCTTTCTCGGTCCTTGAGCCACTCACCGACCATGACTACACTTGCGGTATACATGGTTCTCGAGGATAAACGCAATGAAAAAAAGGAAAGTGGGCAATATGGGGCGAAGAGAGTTTATGATTGCAGGCGCGGCCGGGATGGCGGCATATTCCACATCCGTTCAGGCCCAGCCCAAGGTCGCCATGCCGCCGGCATTTCGTGGAATGATGCCAATTCTAGCCACGCCTGTCGATGCGGAGTACAAGGTAGACCTAGCCAGCCTTCGCAGGGAAATCGACTACTGCGTTCAATGTGGCGCGGCGGCGATAGGGCATTTCGCATACGCTTCGGAGTTTCAAAAAATCTCCGACTCGGATCGGTCCCGTATGACGGACGTGGCCGTTGAACATATCGCGGGTCGTGTGCCGTTTTACGCTGGCGTAACAGGGAAGACCTCTTCCGACACACTCCGCTATGCAAAAGAGGCAGCGGCGAAAGGTGCGGACCTGATTATGTGCTCGCTTCCGTATGAAACAAAGACGAACCAGGAAGAGACGCTTACCCTTTTCAAGGAAATGGCACAAGAGGCGCCGGTGCCCATCATAATCCAGGATACGCCCCAGACGGCCGATGTCTTTACACCGGAGTTTGTCGTAAAGTTGGTCGAAGCTACCGGGCAAATACACTCGTTTAAAGCGGAAAGCGATGATTTCCTCACCAAGACGGCCGACCTTTTGAATGTCTTTGAGGGAAAACTACAGGTAATCGGCGGTGCCGGAGGCAAACATCTGATTCATCTGCTGCGTCTGGGAGTCACAGCCTTCATGACAGGTACCGAACCATTGGAATTGCATGCCGAAGCTGTCCAGTCATTTCTGGACGGCGACGAAGAAAATGCGGCCTCCACGTATTTCAACCGGATATTGCCCTACCTGATGTTCTATGGATCGGTCAATTGGCTTCGCAATCTGAAATGGATGCTACATGCGCGCGGCATTATTGATACTCCCAATATGTGCCAACCGGAAGATGATGTGCCGGCTCCGTTTGGACCGGTTGTGATGCGGGAATTTGAATGGACATTGAACCGCATCGGCTGGCGAAAGCGCTGGCCGGATATTGTCTAAGATCCAAATCCCAACCCAGGAAGATGCTCATGAAACGAATGGCCGTAGCTGCAACAGTTGCAACCCTGCTTATTTCACCGACGATTCAAGCGCAAGACTCGGACACCATTTTCTCACGGTCGAACTTGGTTGCATGGTGTATTGTGCCTTTTGATGCCGTAAAACGAGGTCCTGAAGCACGGGCCGAGATGCTCTCGCGCATGGGCATTTTCAAACTGGCCTACGACTGGCGGGCGGAACACATCCCAACGTTCGACGAGGAAATAGAAACGCTTGAGCGATGGGGAATTGCGTTACAGGCCTTTTGGTTTCCAGGTGCGCTGAATGAGGACGCCAAAGCCATACTCGATGCACTGAAACGACACAACGTGAAAACGGAACTCTGGGTGACGTTCAGCGGGGGAGAGGTGCAATGCAGCCCAGAGGAACAACGACAGCGAGTCGCAGAACATGTGGAGTTGATACGTCCAATTGTGGAGGCGGCTGCGGCCCAAGGGTGCAAGGTAGGCCTTTACAACCACGGTGGCTGGTTCGGCGAGCCCGAAAATCAGATTGCCATAATCAAGGCGCTCGGCAACGAGAATGTTGGCATCGTATACAACCAGCATCACGGCCACGCCCATGTGGATCGGTTCGAGTCGCTGATGCAGATCATGCTGCCTTATCTCTACTGCGTTAACCTGAACGGCATGGAACCCAAAGGCGACGAGATCGGAAAGAAGATTTGGCCCATTGGTTCTGGATCACTCGATGCAAGGCTTCTTCGTGTTATACGTAACAGCGGATACAAGGGTCCCATCGGTATACTCAACCATACGGAGTTGGACGCGGAGAAAGTTTTGCTCGACAATCTGGATGGGCTGGAATGGATGCTGCCACAATTGGACGGTGTCGCCCCGTCGTCCCCACGGCCCCCACTGCGTACCGAGGAAGAAAACTCCGGCAGTATACCCGTGTCGAGTGCGTCCGATTCGTTCGGTCGCGCCGTATCCGGCGGCATGGTAGCGGATGGAGACCCAGCCTACCGCGAGCCGCCAATAACAGTCGAATGCTGGGCACGTCTGGTGGATGCATCCAACTTTAATGTTCTGGTGGCCTGCGATACGAAAGCATCCGGTACACACTGGGAAATGTTTACGGAAGTGGGCACAGGCTTTCTCGCGTTATACACGCCCGGCTTGGAACCGGACCACCTTCGCACGGCAAAACCCGTCACTGACGGTAGATGGCGCCACATCGCTATGCACTACAGCGACACTTTCGTCGCACTCTATGCTGACGGCGAATTGTTGAATCAACAGTCAATTCGAAAGAAGGATATGCCGCCTGTACCTGGAGGACTTGGCCTGGGACGTCTAGTGGAAGGCGGATTTGTGGCATATGGCGCGATAGACCATGTAAGAATTACCAAAGGAATAAGGAAACCGGAATATCGCTCCGAACCCGCATCACGCGATAGAGACACAATTGCGCTGTGGGATTTCGACGATTTGAAATCGCCACGCCGTTCGGCAAGTGACATGGAATTCGAGAACCCTGCAAGGCGTAGGGCTTTGCCGGAACGCCAAGTTATTCCCGCCGCATCAGTCGATTCGCTTGCTGCGGCAATTCCATTGCCTGAAAGCCAGTTTTCCACATGGAAACGCTCGCACGGGAACGCGCACAACACGCGGTTTTCCGCAGCAAAGCAAATCAATCGACGAAACGTTCACACATTGACCAAGGCATGGGAGTATCGTTCAGGAGATACGCCAGAAAACGTGCAGTGCAATCCCATTGTTGTGGACGGAATGTTGATCGGACCGACATCCGGTCAGCATGTCGTCGCAATAGACGGGACAAACGGAGATGAAAAGTGGCGAATGAAACCCGAAGGCCGTCCGGCGCACCGGGGATTGGTCTATTGGCCGGGTGACGACAGCCACGTAGCGCGCATACTCTTTCCATCGGGCGAATTCATTTATGCGGTGGCCTTGGAGTCTGGCAAGCCCATCGATGCTTTTGGCGACGGAGGCCGAATCACTCCTGGCAAATCTGTCGTAGCCCCGGTTGTATATGAAAATGTTCTCGTTACTGCCGGGTATAATCGCGACTTGTGGGGATTCGACGTACGCACAGGGGAGCGGATATGGAGTTTCAACACCATTCCGGCGGATGGCGAATTTGCACGCGATACTTGGGACGAGCCTGAAGAAGGTGCGAACTGCTGGGGTGGAATTGCCCTGGATGAGGCCCGAGGAATCGTATACATGAGTACTGGGTCGCCCAAACCCAACTTCGCCGGCAACACACATAAGGGACAAAACCTCTTTGCGAACTGCGTAATAGCCGTGGATGCGAAGACAGGAAATCGGCGCTGGCACTTTCAAGAGATCCGTCACGACATCTGGGACTTGGATATTCCCGCACCTCCCATCTTAGCGAGCATAGACTGGAAGGGACGTAGAGTAGACGTGGTTGCACAAGTGACGAAAATTGGCAACACGCTTCTGCTCGACCGCGAAACAGGAGAATCCCTGTTCCCTTTCGTCTGAGCCGGGCTCCCGTATCCAGGTTGCCCGGCGAACGTACATGGCCGTATCAGCCGGACATCACGCTGCCGGAGCCGTTTACACGACAGGTGTTTACTCTCGAAGACGTAACGAATCGCACGCCAGAAGCGCACGAATTCGTGATGCAACGCGTCGCCTCCGCGAATATGGGTTGGTTCGAACCGTTTGAAGAGGACAAGCCCACCGTGCTGTACGGTTTTCACGGCGGCGCGGAATGGACCGGAGCCGCATTCAACCCGAGTAAGAACCACCTGTATGTGTCATCAAACCACGTACCATGGATCGTAACTGTATTCCAACCCGATCGCGTGACGCGCGACCCGTCCCTGCCGCCCACAAAGGGCGAAATGATTTACCGCGAAACGTGTGCGCAATGTCACGGTCCCGACCGCTTCGGAGTAGGTATGTATCCGCCATTGCAAGGTCTGGGTCGGCGACTAAATGACTCCGCTGTCCGCACATTGTTGGCAACAGGTAAGAACGCCATGCCGGCCGCCCCCGAAACATTGACGTCCAATGCGAGCGACATGAGCGCGCTGTTAGACTATCTGTTTCTTCGCGACTTACCTCCGGGCTCATTGAAAGAGAATGACAGCCCGCTTCGCTATACGCACAATGGTTATCCCAAGCTGGTTGATGATGAGGGTTACCCCGGGTGTAAACCGCCATGGGGTACGCTGAACTGCATTGACCTTTCCACAGGCAAATTGATTTGGCAAGTTCCGCTTGGTGTTTATCCAGATCTCGAAATCTGGGGAGAAGACAATACGGGCGCGGAGAACTTCGGTGGCCCTACAGCAACCGCCGGCGGCCTCGTGTTTTGCGCCGGCGCGGCGGACGAACGTATCCGCGCTTTTGATGCCGATACGGGTGCAAAACTCTGGGAACACCCATTGCCGTTCGGAGGATTTGCTCCTCCCACAGTGTACGAGTTGGAAGGAAAGCAATATGTTGTAATTGCCGCTACAGGTGGAGGCAAACTTGGCACGAAAAAGGGCGATGCGTACATAGCATTTTCGCTGCCATAGAAATGGTTAGCAAGGGAATATAGATACGGACTATGGAATAGGCAGTCAAGCCGGTGCCAATGTACTGGAGGTCAAATCAGAATTGGTTTCGAGATTTCGCATTGTATAAGCACAGCCGATGAGACAGATTGGAAAATAGTAGTGCTTTTCCAGTTTCCAATAAGGATGTTACGGTATTCTGGGCGGGCTGTGTGTAATTCAAGAGATCAACAAACGCGGTTGGAAGTATCGCGCACGCAGTACTCAGATTTTGGATTCGTTATGTGCCTGCCGATTGCTATTTGCCGCGAGCTTATACAAAACGGTTGCTCACTCGTCGAGTCTGTGTTTAATTGACGCGGTAAGTGATATCTGATAACCTTACTCCTACATATTCTATCGAGATATGTTCATGTGATCTGCAAATTGGGCGGCTCTAGGTCGATCGGTTGGAACGGGGGTTCCTCTAAGAATAGGCGCGGTAAGACCGCACTTGGGGGAGTGTCTTTTCGTATGATCCTGAGCACTCACAGGAATTTGGTGCGTCGTGTCGCAGTTCTTGGATTTCGTGATCCTGTACGTAAACGACATACTGGCGTTTTTCGAACTCAGTTTTGCCAATAAGCCCATCCTTGAGTGGGTGCTGTTCTTCTTTCCGTTTTATGTCTTCGGCGAATTCCCACGATACGTTCTTCCCGCCTTTATTCTGACCGTCATGCGGATGATCGGGGTCAGTATCGGTAATCGGACGCTGGAG
>BTWA01000059.1:0-23511 GCA_045863295.1 Candidatus Hydrogenedentota bacterium | reverse complement strand
CAAAGGCAGGCACCGCATCGACCCGGATGGCAGTGGAGCTGCCCGTGGACAGATCATCGAGTCACTGCTGGAAAAGCTGTCGAGTCACCCATTCTTCGCCATGCACCCGCCGAAGAGCACAGGACGCGAAGAATTTGATGCCACAATCTACCTCGACTCAATTCTGGAACAACCGGATTTGCACGCAGTGCAAGATGTACTGGCCACCGTTACGAAAGCCGTATCGCGAAGCATTGTGCGCGGCATACAGGATTTTGTCCTGCCCGATCACGATGTAAAACGTATCATTGTGAGCGGCGGCGGCGCCCACAACAGGACGCTGATTAAGCAGATTCGCGCCGGGCTTTCGGATACACCCTTGTTTCTCAGTGACGATGTAGGAATGCCGGGAGACGCGCGGGAAGCGTTGGCATTTGCAATATTGGGCAACGAGTTTCTTTGTGGCGTGCCTTCAAATGTGCCCAAAGCCACCGGCGCAAAAAAGCCCACAATACTCGGCAAGGTCTGTGTCTAATCGTCGCTGTCTAGTGAGAGGATAAGGTGCGAACCGCCTGAATCAGATAATCCACGGCTTCATCCGTCAACCTGGGGTGAATGGGCAGCGTCACGATCCGTTCAGCCACCTGATCGGCGACAGGGAATTGCCCTCTACGAAACCCTCGGTTCTGAAAAGCAGTAGTCCAATGCAACGGGATATAGTGAGTACCTACCCGTATGCCATGTTCGTACAACATGCGCCATACGAATTCCTCTTTCCCCATCCCGAAGCGTTCTGAGTCTATCTGAACGGGATAGGCATGAAACACGTGTCGGCAATGAGGCAGTACCACAGGGAGTTTCAATCCCTCGACGGCCGAAAGCCCGGACGTCAACTGCGATGCAATCGCAATGCGCCGATTATTCATGGCGTCCAACTTCCCCAGTTGCACGATGCCCACGGCCGCTTGGATGTCCGTCATTCGGAAGTTATAGCCGCAATCATCGAAATCCTGCCACCAGAATTTCTTGCCCATGGGCAGTTTCGCTTCATCAAGGGAGCAATACTTGGTGCTGCTGCCGTAAACACGCGTACAGTGCGATCGGTATAGGGCTATTCGCTCAAACAGCCCTGAATCATCCGTAACGATCATGCCGCCCTCGCCAAGGGTCGACATATTCTTTTGCTCGTGAAAGCTGAAACAACCGGTCGCGCCCATACTCCCCGCCTTGCGGCCTTTATACTCTCCACCCACGGTATGACAGGCATCCTCGACGATCTGGAAACCATGAACCTTGGAAAGCGCGAGAATCTCGTCCATAGCGCAACATTGGCCATACAGATGCACGGGTAGCACCGCCTTGGTATTGGGTGTCAACGCCTTTTCCAGTTCTTCGGGATTCAAATTGCAGGTATCAGGGTCAATATCGGCAAACACAACTTCCGCGCCAAGCGTATCGGCGGCAGCGGCAGTCGCTATCCAGGTCAGCGGGGTTGTTATGACGCGATCGCCTTTGCCAATTCCAAGGGCGAGAAGCGATACAAAAAGAGATGCAGTGCCGTTGCTGGTGGCTCGGGCATACTTGGACCCGCAATAACGCGCAAATTGCTCCTCAAACGCAATGCACGCATCGCCGCTGGTGGGGGCATTTTTGCGAAGCACATCGGCTACTGCTGCTTCATCTGACTCGTCGTAGATGCTTCCAAACTTGTATTGCAAATCAAACTTCACGGCTGGAGCGGACACGGCCTTACTTCCTTTCAATCATGATCCGTCGCAGGCCCTCTTCCAGACCGCACAACGGGGTTGCCAATAGTGATCGCGCCCGTGCGTTTACCAGCGAGCAATCCCGTGGCCTGGGCGCGCGTCCTTTCATCTGACTGCTGTCGGTGGGTTCGACAAGCGCAGGATCGAAATCCAATGCCAAAGCAACGCGCTTTGCTATTTCAAAACGGTTCAGGCAGTCGTCGCCCGCGAGATGAAAAACGCCCGTTTCTTTTCTGCCTGCCAGTTCAACCAGAGCGCGCGAGAGCGTCGGGCAGTCAATTGGCGTTCGTACTTCGTTCTCCGGGACCTCGACACAAGCATGCGCGGTCCATGCCTTAACCCACTTCGCAAGAAATGAATTGCCATCGCCAGCCACGGGATACCCCATAACGAGCGCAATTCGGGCGATTGAGTAGTCCGTTAGCTGCTGTTGAACGGTTTGTTCCGCTTTGACCTTGGTTTGACCGTAGTAATTGACAGGATTCACTGCGTCGTCTTCCCGGTACAGCCCTTGCTCGCCTTGAAAGACAGTATCCGTGGAACAATGCACAAGCCGGATTCCAAGTGTACGGCATACGCCGGCGATTTCACGGGTCACATCGACATTGATCCGGTCGGCATCGTCTTTGTGGCTTTCGCAGTAGTCGATATCGGCGATGGCCGCACAGTGCACGACGGCATCGGGCCTGACATGATACAGAGTTTCCTTTACATAGCCCCCGTGCGCAATATCGCCCACGTGCCAGCGCGCTCCCTCCAGCGCACCGGGCTGTGGCTTGCCGGACAGCCCGTGTACTTCCCACGTTGGCAATGCGTTTCTTACCACGTGCGCCCCGACAAATCCACCCGCGCCCGTTACCAGTAATCGTTTCACAATAGGACCCTTCCGTCATGCACCAAGAGCCCAAGCGGGCCCCCCGTCACCCGATCAAACAAGGGATTGTGCAACGGCGAACAGGTCCAGCGCAATGGTGTCCGTTTGAATTCACTCCCACAACTTGGATACAACGCCCCAGGATTTTCAATGTAGGGGGAGCTGGATCGTGCCTTTAACGCCCGAGTTACAACCCGGATGGTGGAGCGGATGGTGGTTTACGGCGGCCTATTGGATTGTTACCCTTGCATTGACCGCGCGGTGCAGCCGGGAAGCTATCCAACGCATGACCGGAATTCCAGAGATGAACAAATGGGAATGGGTCTCCGCCCGGCTCATGATACAACTGTATTTCGCCCCGATGGTATATGCGGCCTTTGTACCCATTAAGTTTGGCACCATTGGGTTCTACCTCGGAATCCCGATTTTCCTGGGTGGTCTCGTCGTATATGCATTGACCATTATTCATAATGGATCGGCGCCCATGGACGGACCAATCGAAAAAGGGTTATATAGACGTTCCCGGCATCCCATGTATTTGGCGCATTTCGTCGCTTGGATAGGGGCAGGCTTGGCCATGGGGTCGTGGGTCATCATCCTGGCGACAATACTGCTTATGGCAACCATGCACCACACCGTCCTCCTCGAAGAACGGACCTGCCTGAAGCTCTACGGCGATTCCTACAAGGCGTATATGGAGCGGGTTCCGCGCTATTTCTAGCATTTCCCCGGGTCCCCAGCCCCGTCGCTCACCCTTTCAGCCTGCAAATTCTCGAAAAACAAGGTATACTATACATACGGTTCTGTTCTGCACTCTGATGTAGTTGGCCTTATAAAGGGTTGGTGAGCATGGACTTCCTGCGATCGAGCGCCTTTCTGAAGCCGGGGATGGTGAAAACCAATTCGCGCATGCGAATGTGGTGGTTGACCACCGTACGAAATTTCAAGGTGGAGCAAATCATCACTCACCCAAAGAAGTACTCCATGGGCCGGTTGAAGTACAGCCGGACCTGGCTACTGAAACCCTGAAGTCTTGCGGTCAATTGTGACTCTTGGTCTTTGCCAAGGGAACGATCCGCCATTCCGCATCCGGGCCAAATCGCCTTTGCGGGTTACCGTTGCGGCCCGCATGGCTCGCGAACGAGTCCCCATAAATTGCCCGTGTGCCTGCCGTTTCCACCAAGACTCCAGCAACGAGCGCCGTTAGAGCAAGCAATAGCGCTCGGCCATAAGGCACCGGCTTGGTTAGAGCGGGAACATGTGCCTTAGTGTCCTTCTCTCGGCTGAACAGCAACACAAGCATCGAAACCAGTATTGCATTCAGGATGATCACGGCCTCTGTCAAAAGCCGTTGTGCAACAAAGGTAGGTATTGCGCGATCCAGGTTGTACAGCACTACCGTCCACAGAAAAACCAGGAACAGCAATTGGCCCTTGCCAAGTGCGGTTGAAGGGATAAAGGGAAGCGGACGCGTCAAGTGACGAATCATGAGCAGAATGCCGCCAATCGCCACGGCACCGTATACGACGTTGAACCACCACTCCGCCGAATGCTCCACGCCGGATATCAGCGGCATCGCCATGATAGCCTCAACCGCGTTGTGCTCAATCCAGTTGGCGACGTTTTTGAACCAGTTCAAGTACGTTAAACCAAAAACTACAAATGCCGCCGCGAAAACCTCGGTCCAGCGGCGGGACTTGGGTTCGCTGCAAACCGGTGCAACCTTGCGCGCAATCAGAGCCAACGCAATGGCGACGCCGATCCCATTGAAAAATCCATAGGTTTGCTCCAGCCAGCTATGCCAGTTTGCGCTTTGCCAATGAGACCACGCACTGACCACCTCCGCATCGCCCGTCAATTGAGGATTGCCGGGACGCACCATGACTAGTTTGAGGAATGCCGTACCCGAAAATGCAAGCCCGCCAATGGTCCCGCATACAGTCGACGCGTAGGCAATGGGTGCAAGGTTGTTCCTGATCAAGTAGATCATAGTGGCAATCCAAACGCCTAGAATCCCGGCCCAGTCATCACTGCGCGGAGGTGTGAGCCGCACGCCCAACAATACCGGGAGAAGCAAAAAACCTATGAGCCAGCCCAATGACATATAGAGCAAAAGCTTTGCACCATTCTGAAATTTTCCGTACAAGGCATAGTAAAGGGCGATGCCGCCAAGCCAACCCAGTATCCATCCGATCTTTTCTTGCACATACCGGTTGTCTGTCACTATCTGGGGCCAATTGACAAACGTGTCCTCGAGGAAGGCGTCCAGGTCCCCATGGTATTGAAGCAGGAGTTCATGCTGCTGTTCAGTAAAGGATGTGTGCGCTATTCCCAGTTCGCGCACACGGGTGAACAACGCTTCCGCTGAAGTGAACTCGGGATCCGTTTCAGTCCAACCTTCTGGGGGATTGTCCCTGAACGCTTTTAAGCTGCCCTGATATGGGGCAAGAAGAATTCGTTCGCTATCGGAGACGCCCTCGTCGCGCAGGCCATGCTCAAAAGCTTTAGTAAACAGGGTTGGATCGGCCACCGATCGAGTCAACAATTCCGCAATGGGCGCCAGGAGATTCACAGCGCTCAATAGCCAGATCAGTATGGCCCCGGCAATCGTCCCTACTGCGGAAAAGGTCACTAGCCCCGGAAAATTGACGAAATCGCGATTCCAACAGTCGTAGAGAAGGACAGATACAAGCAAGACGAAAACGTACAAAACAGGCCAGGAGGGGAGAATATCCAAGAGCCGGAAAATGCCGTGAGCGAATAGCACCGCGACAAGCAGCAACACGATGCCAGCCACGATGAGATGGCCGCTGCGCTTGGAGGGATTGGCCAATGTGCCAATAAAAATCGCGATCAGTGCCAAAAGACACGCCGCCCATGCGGGCAAGAAGGAACTTGAATTGCTGACGATCCATTGTAGAAAGGATACGAACACATAGCCGGTAAGCGCCCCAAAAATGGCCGACGCTATCGTCATACGGCCATTTTCATTGCGCCGGTTCCACAAATCGTACAATAAAAGTGCGCCAGCAGCGACCGAGGCCTGAAGCCAGTCCGTATCGAACCAATAGAACGGGCTCTCGTGACGGCTGGCAGTCCAGTTTTCAATGGAGGCCACGCGAATGATGGTCTCCTCGCCCCAGTATTTATAGACCGCGAAGAATACAAATACCCAGCACAGTGGTTTGAAAATCCGCGTTAGGAACTGGTCCGAGACGACAGCCGGAAAGGCCGTGCCTGCTCCGCCCATCCCTGCCCATACGAATCCGATGAGAAACAAACCTCCGAAGCCCCAAAACTGCGACGGCAGGTGGCCGGAATGGGTGTAGGAGATCACCTGCATGTAGGAGATGGAGGCGCCAAACGCCCAACCCAACGCCCCGAAGAAGGCAAAATAGACTACACGGTTGCGCCAGTCCTCGCGCCCGGACATCAGGCACACTACCATCGCCGCGAGACATCCCGGCATCATCGCGCCATATTCGTGGCCGAAGTTGCCTCGAATGCCCCATCCAATGGAAAGTGCAATCGCCGAGGCCAGAATCGTGGTAATCCGCGCACTCGGATTGGTAGTGGTAATTGCGGCCATACTTCCTCCCTTCCGGCAACTCCGCGCAAAGTCATGGGGAGAATACTCCGCCGGCAAAACCCGAGTAAAGCCCGGATTACGACACGGAAAGCAACCACTCTATCCAACCAAGTAATTGCCCTGCGCGCGCGGATCCGGAATGGAATTGCCGAAGCTGCTGGTGTCCGTTCCCGGCAATGTCCGTCGCCTCAGCCGGGTGGGCGAGGTAGAAGTCGAGTTTTTCGTCAAGATCGTGTGCCGTATCGAAAAAAACGGCGGAATAGCCATCAACGAAATTGTGAGGTATGTGGATCGGGAGCCTGTCGGACAACAGCATGCAGCCGTGAGCGGGCAATTCCCAGTATCGGACTGTGTCATACCCCAGCCCAAATACGTTCAGACCGACAAGGGAAGCTAACATTGCCTCGCGATATTCGTTCTGCGGATAGTCTTGACTCAAACTCAATCCCAAGCGCCGCTCAATGTGGTCGAGATAGGGGCGCCGCAAGCCGAACTTCCGGTGTCCCGCCCAGAATAGGGGGTTGGTGCGACTACCGCCGGAGTCCGATGGGATAAGGCGATCCGGATAGGCGAACGGAAGTGGGAAGGTGGGCTCGGGATAGTCGTGGCAACATAGCATTTCGCGCTTGAAATAGGCGCGCCCCGGCACCCCTAGGGCTTCTTGCACCTGGGCAAAATTGTCACGGGGGTCGTCTTCGGCGTCAACAACGAACACTGGCACTTGTCCGATGTTTTCGCGGATTGCCGTAATCGTCTCCAATCCAAGTCCAAGATGAGCGCTGCCGGTTAGAACAAAATCATAGTGTCCTGAACGGAGATCATAAACGACCTGCTCAAGAGGTACCGAAGGCCCAGTCCGGTTGAATGTACACGGATAGTGCGCATGTTCCCTGGGCAGTTCGCCATGCAGCCACGGTTTGTAAGGGAAATCCGTAACGTTGATATCACCGACGAGACTGCACAGTCCGTCAAACAATACATCCAATCCATAATGTGGCCGGGGATGAATCAAATAGAGGATCCGATAAGGCCGGCCTGAGTATGTTCGCACAGCGGGACATTCGTTGACACATCGGGCACTGGACAAAGAATTGGGAAGTACCGGCTCGGTGGCTCCAAATAGATAGTTGTAGGATGATACGATTCTCTCAGCCATGTCGGCATCGCCCAAATCGCGCCAGAACTCGGATTGGATAATGTAAGGCAGGCGATACGAAGGCGCCTCGGATACGGCCTCATAGAAGTGCGCCTGACTCAAATAAAAACGTGCCAGACGATCTTTGGGGTCGCTCACTCGATCCCAGCTTAACAGACAGAGTTGCATTTCGGCTTTTACCGCGGCCCGATCTTCGGGTGTTTCCAGCAACTCCGCCGGCACTCGTGCCAGCACATCATAGCTAAGCGTCGGGTACCCCGCGTCAAAAAGTGACCGCGCGTGCGCGATCGGGTTGTAAGCGGCCTTCACCGCGCCAACCACGTATCCAATTTCCTCAATCGCATCACCCTTGGCCGTGGAAAGCGTTGTACGGAAGTAGGGGATCAACCCCAACCGTATCAGCCATTGTTCGGCATCGGATTGAATGAGCGTATCAGGTCTATCAAGGGGTCGAACATGCACAAGTACCCACAACCCGTACGCATGGAGTAATGATATCGACTTGGACGCTGCCGTCTTGACCGATTCAAGGGTATCGTATTGCCCGCATACGGCGTCGAATTCGGACACGTCGTCAGCCGTGTAGGTAAATAAACGAACTACGGTCCGATGGAGGTGTTCCAATTGTGCTGAAAAAGAAGCGGTCTCTTCTCGGCCAATAACAATACGGCGGCACCACGGCGGCAATTGTTGAGAAACAGCCCGGCCTATTTGCGCGTCCAACGAGTCCAATGTCATTTCTGATCGCGATATGCCGAAGCAAGTGGACTGGAAAAATAAACGGTGATTAGGCCGCTGTCGTTCTTGGCGGTGCTGATGAAGAGTTGAGTAAAATAGAATCCGCCTGCCCCATCAGAGGCTACTCCCATGCCGGTTTGCGTGAATCCCGCTGTCATGATATTGGCAAGATGATCCGGACTGGCAATCCAACCGGAAACAGCAGTGGCCGCAGGGTCGGGAAAGTTGTTCCAGGCGATATTCTCGGCGGCCACGCTAAATGCGATGCCAGCGTCGCTCATGCGGTCTCCGGGATCGGCTCCGTCCGGGTTCACGTGATCGAAGAAATTCCGCGCGGCCATATCCTGGCTATGCTTCCGGGCAACTTCCCGCAAGGATTCGTTCATGGCCAACGCATTGAGGCCGTTTGAAGTACGGTGGCTGTTGATTCCATTAAAGGCGGCGATCTCTTTGTCCAGAATATCCTGCGTCACTTGAATCAACGGCGGATTCAATAGTGGGCACGCGCTGAACAACAGGGATACGACAAGTATCGAGGTTCCGGCGGCTCGCCGCGGCATTCGCATTCCCGGTCACTCCTTCCGTCATGAATCAAGGGTTGATTTGACTGTCCAACCATGCAAAGGCCTTGTCTTGCATGGCTGCATTATACTCGTGGGGCACGTCCCACAACTCCGTCTTCAAATTTTCCGGAACACCCGCGGCGGCCCAAACGCGTTGCATCTTCACGTAAGCCGCTTCAACGCCTGCCACGGGGAACAAACCGTCCTGGAGACCGTTAAAGAATAGCATGGGTTTGGGTGCGGCAATCGACGCCACGTCTGGATAGTCCAGGGCGTTGCGGACGCCAGGCAGAAGCATGGAAAAGGCCGAATGCCCCTTGGTTTGATTGTTGCCCGGAGCCGCGAGGGACGGCGTGTCGCCCATCCAACAAATGGCCGCACCTGCTTTCACTATGTCCGTGGCGGCTGCCAGACTCCACGTGCGATGGCTACCCATGGACAGCCCCATGCAGGCGATACGATCCGGATCCACCTCCGGCAAACCCTGAACGAACTCGGCGCTGCGGACATCGTCCCAGACTATCTTCCCGGCCCAAACCAGGCCCAGTTGCAGCATGTTAGCGCCAAGAGCCTGTTGGTCCTCGTATTCAACGCCGCCGAAACGGCCGCGGTCTCCCCAGAACAAGGCATCAGTCGCAAAAACAACATAGCCGCGTTTGGCCAATTCGTCGCCGAACCAACGGCCGCCATAGTATTTGCCCGTCCAGTCAGTCGCGTCCTTGAGAACTTCATCGCGTTCGCCGAATGGACGGATAACTTTCTCCTTGCCAATCGAAAAATGAGCGCCATGGTCATGCAACCCAACGACGGCGGGAAAGGGACCATCGCCTTTTGGAATCAGCATGTACGCCTTGACTCGCTCGTCTGCACTGAGGTTGAATGCGATCTTGCGCGCAATGTAAGACCCCCGATCTTCCTCTTCCGTGACAGACACATGGAAAGGGGATAGTTCGGGTCGTGGCCCCAGACACTTGAGGTACTGCGCGCGAGCCGCCATTCGCCACTCTCGGACAGGATCCGCCGAATGATTCTCCCAAGCCCAATCGAAATCCATACGCTCTATCCGGGCCCGATTAAAGGTGGGAAGGAAATCGCGCAACCCATAAGTCGCTGATTGCGCTACGCTCGCGGAGGGAGATGGGAGAGAACGCGTAAACTGCTCATGAATGGCCTTGAGCACGGTCCCAGGTACGGAGGATATGTCCCCGGACAGGGTCAAATGGCCGCGAACGGTGACGGGCTCACCCGGGCGGGGCTGCAGGACATGTTCCATGATAGGTCCGTCAGTCGACGATGCTTTATCGACATTGCCTTGGAATCGGAGGTTTGACGTGCTGGAGAAAATGGAGAATCCGCCATGTGAGCGAGTCGCCGATGGTGAAAAGGTCGGCGAATCCGAAGTATCGGCAACGGGTCCATGTTTCACCGTGATCGATGGCGCCTCTGTAGCCTCATTGGGCCAGTATGTAAAGGACCAGAACGCATACCCTGGAAAAGGAGTGATTCTGACTGTATAGCGGCCATCGGGCAAAGTGACGACATAAGACTTGGAAGCGTCCTCTTCGTCGGTAGTCCACCGAATTTGCTCTGGCGACAAAGATGGGGCAGGGAGATCGTACTCGACGGATTCCGACGCGTCTTCAGTGAGGGCAATCCGAACACGCGGCGAACCATCCATCGCTTGAATGCTCAATCGCGCATCAGGCGTACGCTCAACCACCTGCTTCAGCAATGGGCCAGCATGATAAAGACGCTCGGCGGGGCGATGCCGCAGATAGAAAGCAAGAACCTGCGAAAAATACACAAGACCATCCGGCGGAACCGAACCGAGACTTACGGCCCCCTCGCTATAGTCTCGAGAGGGGTCCCGATCATTCGGATGCGAATACAAGGCATCCATGGTAGTGTTGTTCAGTACACCCGCCGCGGATTCCCATCCGCCAAGTCCGCTCAAGACAGTTCCGTTGCGCACGTAAGAATTGAGGTGAGCCTTTAGTATAAGTTCAAGGGCATCGAGCAAATCGCCGATTGGCTCACCCCGGGTATGGAGCACTTCGGCCGCTCGCATAATCTGTGCGCCATGTTCCAACGCCTGATTAAGAATCATTCCCGAGCTTTTGGGGTGCGGATATCGCCACCCACCTAATGGATCCTGTGATTCAGCGAGAAAGCGCGCAACGGCCCTTACCGTATCCAACAATCGCGGCTCATCCGGGAAATCGCGCACCAATTCCGGAAGGCCCTGCAGCGCATACCCAATAATATAGGGCTTTGCAAAAGGATTCTTGGTTCCTACCGCATCATTATCAATGAAGGGTAAGACTTCCTGAATAGGCTGTCCGCCTTGGCTGAACAAGTTGTCGTCGCCCAGTTTGGTGCGCAGTTCGTGAAACAACCTCAATGCGTTGTCTCGATAGGCTTCGATGCCAGTGAAGCGATACAGACGTATGAAATCCAACGCGTCGCCAATGTTGCGCGCTTCGCCCTGATCGACGTGGACATAGTGCTTCGCATAGTCGACTTGGTTGCGTAACGCTACGGCCATGCGCGGATCACCCGTTTCTTCATACGCGTAAAAGAATGCGTCGTACCCTTTTGTGCAAAAAGTCACCGATTCGCCATTTTTGCGCCACATGAAATTCGGATCGTCTTTGAACGCGTTGTTGTATCGCGTGCCTCCACAGTCGGGCGTGTCGCCCCACCAGATGGACAAGTCGTACATATTGACACACCATTCCACCGCCGTATCTCGCAATGCAGGGTTGCCCGACCGAAAATATTCCTCGAATATCGCAGGACAATGATTCAACCGGTTCATGCCGCCCGTGCTTACGCCGCCTCCGTGCGAAAACGCCGTAACGTTGCCGAAGTCGTCACCCATGAGACGCGAGTTTGTGATTCCATGCCGGAAATACGCACGAAGTGCGGTCAATTCCGGATATAAAACAAGGGAAGTGTCCATGCCGCATTGGTAAATTGCATCGAAGGCCTCTGCGGACACGTGCGTGGAATCGGCGCTCGCGGTGCAGACCAACGCAAAGGAAGCAGATCTCCACGACGCTTCTTGCATGGGAACGCCATCGGCCTCGGTACAGCGTAAATAGGAGACCCCACTGCCAACCGGCGCGGCCATCGTCTGGACGTGCCCTTTCCGGTACTGCGCGGCAAACGGAAAAACTAGCCGGCACGAGGAATCGGGTATTTTTAACTCCAGGGGGACACCGTTGGCGAACGCATGATTTATCGGTTCAATCGACTTGTTCACATGCAACTGCCAGCCAAGATCGGGGGCACTGGAGTCGCCTGTACCAAGCCGCTGCACGTGGGCACTTGCTTCTACGTTGCCCATGGAATCGATTCTCAGCTCCAGGATCCTCGGCCAAGCCGTATCGAACTGCAGCAGCCGCACCCAGGTGAAATGGAGATTCTGTTCAATGACTTCAAGTTTCGGCGTGCCCGCAGCCTCGGCCACAGGCGCAATGAGTGTCGAAGACCATTCGCTATTGCCGGATGTTATGGCCACTCCAGTTGTTGAAAGACGCGCCACAGTGTCTCCGCAGCGAATTTCGTATTCTTCTTCTACCTTTACCGGTTCTGAGTGGGTGGGGTCTGGATCCTCAACAAGATCCAATTGGAATCGCTCCTGCTTTCGGTCCGGAAATGTATAGGGAAATGTAATGACGGCCCGGCGAACTGACGCAGGCTGTCCTGGGTGAAGCGTGAGGATTCGCACACCGGGCTGAATCGAAGTATCTCCTGCCTGTACGACAAGCCCGAGACTCGCTGGAAATGCGCCCGGAGCAAACGGCAGGCTGACTCGCACCCGCGTCGGCTGCCCCATTTCTCCAGCGGTGGCCGTGAAGGACGGCAGCGCCCCAATGGTGCCTGTGGCGACGCCGCTCGTGGAAACCTCCGGTGGACGAAATGTAAATCGACTTTCCCATCGCTGCGGATCGTAGCTCTGGGCAGGCGCGGCAGATAGTACGGACATCATAAAGACGGCCACACATAAAATGGACCGCTTCGTGTAAGCGAAACGGTCCAAACGAGTCAGATTACTCCGAACGCTTTCAGCCATCACCGTCGTGCGCGTCGTAGTCACTCTCATGATTCGTCAAGGCACTCCCGCGTGCGGACTCTCCCCGCCACGTAAACCGCGCGGTCGCAAGTCCAAAAGGCGGTACGGGTAGAAAGAATGCGCCGTCGTCGATAGGCAGTTGATCGATGGATTCCTCATTGAGATTGCAGAGAGAAGCATAATCAATATCGACGGCAAAACGAACTTTTTCCGTCACCGCATGGGGCGTCGGATTCCAAAGCCGTATAATGCCCCCCTCTCCTCGAAACGCTGGCTTCAGGGCGGATAGCACCGTGCCATACGGTTCGATCTGCGCATAGGAGTACTCTCGTAGCAGTTGTCCGGACACGTGCGACAGGACTCCCGTCTGCGACTCGGCAGCAAGGCGTGCCAAATGTACCGGGTCGCGGGGACCTGCGAAAGGATAGACCAAATAGTCAAATTCTAAACATCCCTGAAGCTGTCCACCAGGTTCACCGGACGTATAGACGGTTTGCCCATATGAGCGAAAGAGGGTAAGCACGAGTGATCGTTCGGGCGTCTGCGTGACTTCGTATTCGTGCAGACCATAAGGAGACAGTATGGCCAAGCCCTCTTGGCCGTCGCCCACACCAAAATAGTGCGTGAATGGCTTCTCCGGATTTAAACGCTCATGCCACTCTGACGCCTCCTCGGGAATCAAAATGTCGCGACTGACAACCGCGAATGGGCTGTCTGCAAACGAAACCGGCGAATCAATACCAGTCGGGAACATCACCCGTAAACGATGATCCTGAACATGGTTTTCAACTCGCGTACGCACATGAACGCAAGGCGAACCCAACTGAACGCCCACCCAGTCGGTCACGCGTAGAATCGTTGTGCATTCGGAACGGCGCTTCGTTCCGGCACCCAGTCGCGACGGCAAGTCAAACTCCCGGTCGATGCGGAATACAGTTCGCAAGGGGCCATCTTCCTCGACAGAAGTCGTGACTCGGGTGCCCGCACTCCGAATCACTCGATCATCGATCACCTTGCCATACGTCCATCCATCTCCGGAATCGCCACAATCCTCATACATCATGAGGCCGTCATACACGCGCCCGGACACGCCGTGGGCTACTCGAACGGTACCGTCCGCGTTGATCTTGATTGAAACGGCGCCGTTGGATGCAGACAAAGGACCTGTTCGAAGGGATCCGCTTGTTCGGGTCGCGGTGGAAGAAGGTGTGACAGCAATTCCCGCGACGCCCGCCGGAGGCAAGTCAAGTTTAACAGCCACGCGATACACCGGACCCTGATGGGTCGTCCTCCGGCCCGTTCGATCCAGTCGCTTGTGTACCTTCCTGTGATCAATCGAGCGCAATTGAAAGGGGACAGCTAAGCCCTGGCTGTCGCGAATATCAAACTTGAAAACACGTTCGGCATTAAATAGCCCGTCAATAAAATGCGCCGGCCAATCCTCAGGGAATGGAATGTCAATATCGAAAACACCTATTCGGCGGTGGGGAAGAGGATTGTGGACCGCCAGATGAATGGGAAGATCCACATCGCTATGGGCGTCACCGGTTGCAGATGCGGCGCGACGAATGATCCCGTCTGCAATTTGTGCGCACTGATCGAAACGGTATTCCATGTCTTTGTGCACTTGGTCAATGCTGCAACCGCAAATGGAATCGTGCGGTTGATTCTGAAGCAGCCAATCCCACGCGAGATTAAGATATCGGCGATTCGGACGTTTGCCCTTGAACTCCTGAAACAACATGAGCGGCTCCGCCCAACGTTCCAACAGAGACTGACAACGGTCATTCTGCCGTTTCAATGGATATCGGGAAGAAAGCGTGTGTGCAATAAGGTATTGACCGCCCCGGTGAGCGTCGCGCACGGGAAGGCGCAATTCCCCGGTGCGCTCCGGCAAGACGTCAGCATAGGCGCGCAACGCATCCCCATACTCGGAAAGCGTCGTCCACGCAAAGTCAATATCCGGATTCTGATTGCTCAAGTCCTTAAAAACCCGGATCATGCTGTCATCGGAGGTCTGGTGATCCATGGCATCCAGCATGAGCACCAGTGGCGTTTGCGATCGCTCCGATTCCACATTGATGTACGGATCGAAGTGTTTGCGGTAGGCCTTCTCGGTATAACCCGCGTCTCGAACCGGCTGGCGCACAGCACTGTCAAAGGGTCCATAACTCCCTTTGTCCATGAGCTTGTGCGTGCACATGCGGCTGCCATCCGGCCCCACCCACAAAAACTGCGCCGGATAGTCCTCGTCACGAGTTCCCCGCCACACAATGCCGGTGTCGATGCCAAATCCATTCATGATCATAGGCATCGCTGCAATGTGGCCAAATTGATCGGGCGTGTAACCAAACTGCATCGGTTTACAGCCAAACCGCCGGCACGTTCGGATGCCTATCTTCAGATTGCGGATAAGGCTTTCACCGGATACCAGCCATTCGTCAGGCAGCACAAACCAGGGACCCACTACGATCCGTTCTTCCGACAAGAATTTCAAAAACCGCTTGCGCTGTTCCGGGCGTGCTTCAAGATAATCCCGAATGACTATCGCCTGTCCGTCGAGATGGAAGCATCTGAATTCTGGATGGGCATCGAGCCGATCCATCAAGTCGTCGATAAGCTCGACCAGCCACATTCGGAACTCTTGGTGAGTTTCATACCACTCGCGATCCCAATGGGTCCCAACGCAGTAGAACGCCCTCATACGGTCCCCTCGTTTTGCAACGCCATACCCTGAGTGCATCTAAAGTGTACGCGGGGGGGTATAAACCGTCAAGAAATAAGGGAACTGCTTCATCAAGGGAATTCTAGTGCATGTAGCCGAGCTTTTTGAGCGCATCGCGTATCGCCGGATCCAGTTCATCATCCCTAAGGGATTCAGCATCAGGAACATACCAAACATAGACACCCAGGGATTCCGGAAGGTTTGCCGGCGTAAATTCGTCGGGGTCTGCAACTAAATCGCCCGGCTTAAACGTGTTGCCCGCCAATTCTTGATGCATTTTCGTTGGACCCAAATATACGAATTCTGCGGGCATCACAATTCCCGCCCGATTCAACGTCAACGTTATGTCCTTGTCTGGATCAACTAAAACATGTATACGTGCGGCCGCCGACTCATCCACGGACTTGTACCAGTCGTTCAAATCGGGCGGCGTGTCAAGCCCACTTGCCAGTGTCACTTCAAAGTCCACTGTATTCTCGCTTTCGGCAAGTCGGCCATTCTGTGCGCCGTACTGAAGACGCGCTCGACCCAGCCCTTCTCCTTCTATCTTGCCGGAAATGGTCTCGCCAGACCCAAATGCACCGGTAATCAGGATATGTAGCCCTTCCGCACCGGTCGCGCTACGGCCGGCGGCATACCGCTCCAACGCTCCCGCTCCAGGCGGCGGTAATCCCATGGGGTTGCTTTCTTTTGGGTCAAGAACAAGGTCAAACCACGCCTTGGAGTCCTTTATCATGTCTTCAATGTACTTCTGCTCCGAAGTCTTCGCCGCGCGCATGGCGCCGGATTCGAGCATCAATGACGAAAACCCCATACCCGAAGGTTTATCCGCACCGCGTACAATGCCCGCAAACGAGTCCCCGTGAAAGCGTGGCTCGGCTGGAGCGCCAACCAATTCCAACACGGTGGGTGCAATGTCAACGACTTCAACAAGGTGTTCGCGCACTTCGCCGCCATGAGACCCGCCAGGCAACTTAATCAACAACGGTACGCGCAGTTGCTCTTCATAAAGGGTCTTGCCATGGCCGACACCGCCGTGCTCCCAGAATTCCTCGCCGTGATCGGACAGAACGAGGATAAGCGTGTCGTCGTACAAGCCTTGTTCTTTGATCCGCTCCATCAACCGGCCGATCTGAAAGTCGGTGTACGCAATCTCTTCATCGTAACGATCAATCGTGGATTGCTGCGAGTCTGGCTCGGAACTATCGGGCGCCGAAAACTTTCCCGAAAATGGAGCAGGGGCCTCGTAGGGATCATGGGGACCCAATGTATGCGCGTATACAAACCACGGGCGGCCGCGCGCATACGCAATCCACTGCATCGCGCGCTCTACGATCTTCGCATCGTCGTAATTAACCAGAAGAGACGAATCCACATCCACAAAGCGCTGAAAGTCATTCCCGAATCCCCAATAGGGAATGCAATTCACGTTGCTCATAAAACCGGTCGTCTCGAAACCGGCGGCCTCCAACGAACGTGCCAGACTCGGCAAGCCGCGTCGCAATACGTTGTTTCGATCCTCCGCTCCGTGACGGCTGGGATAGGTGCCGGTAAGCAGGCTCGCAACGGAAGGTCGCGTCCAGGACGATTGGGGTGTCAACTGGGTAAATCGGACAGAATCTTGAGCAAGGGCATCCAAGTTGGGAGAAGTGTCCCTCGCATATCCATAGCATCCCAAGTGATCCAGCCGAAGCGTGTCAATGAGTATGACGAGGACATTGGTGGGCGTGTCCTCCGCCCGCACACGCTCCAACGGACCAACCCAGAACCGGGAAGAGGACTCGAACACCACTTCCACGGATGTACCAGGGGAAAGCGAGGAGGGGAGATCGATGCGTGCGTCATACCATTGTGTGCTGTTCGCAGCCAAGGTCTCCTCGGCAAGCGTGGTACGACCGGCAACGACTTCAAAACGAAATGGCGTGGTGGCGATGGGGTCTGGAAGTACGCTAAAGCGGATGGCATCACTAGGACCACAGTCATCAAACTCCCAGGTCCATCGCCCCGGCGAAAGAAACTCCCGGGCATCACGCCATTCCGTTCCGGAAGAAAAACGGGTTACGGGCGTCTCATTCATGGGTAGCGGGGCAGACGGCGGCCGGTCAGGACCGCACCCGGCAAGGATCCAAACCATGCAAGACACTATGACCCAATGGGCGCCCTGGTATTTCATGGTACTCCACGTGTAAATCGGCCCTGCACAACGTCAACGGGTTTGTAGCCAATGCCAAGCTATGTCCGGATGAAACACCGGTTGCCGGAAAAAGTTCACACAGCACCAAGGATCGGACGAAAGGGAGGTTCATTCATTCAAAGTCGGCCGAAACGCTCGAAGAAGTCTGGGAAGGTCTTCGTAACGCATTTCGGGTCACGAATAACCACCCCCGGCACCCTCAGCCCGGCCATGGCAAAACTCATCGCCATACGGTGATCGTCGTACGTGTCAATTTCCGCGCCGTGAAGCGGTCTCGGAGAGATACGCATGCCGTCCTCGAATTCCTCCACGTCGGCGCCCAGCTTTCGAAGTTCAGTCACTACGGCGGATATCCGGTCCGTCTCTTTAATTCGCATATTCGCGACATTGCGAATATGCGTCGGGCCATCGGCAAACGCAGCGGCAACCGCAAGAGTCTGGGCCATATCCGGCATCGCATTAAGATCAATATCGATCCCGCGAAGGCGGCCATCGGATTGCACCTCAATCCAGTCGGGCCCTTCCAAAATCCTGCACCCCATCTGCCCCAACACTCGCACGAATTGGGCATCGCCCTGCTCCGATTTCGTGGTGATATTCATCACACGCACCCGCCCGCCGGCAATGGCTGCGGCCGCGAGGAAGTAGGAGGCGCCGGAGGCATCCGCTTCGATCGCGTAGGTGCCCGGACGGTATGCAGTGCCCGATGCAACCTCAAAGACCCGGTAGTCGTCGTGACGCGCGGAAACGCCCCGCTCCTCCATCATCGCAAGGGTAAGGTCAATGTACGGCTTGGAGACAAGCTCCCCTTCCACAAGTATCTCAACCCGCCCACTGGCATACGGTGCCACCATCAACAATCCCGACAGATATTGACTGCTGGCCGTGCCCTTGATACGCGTTGTACCCTCGAATCGCCCACTCGACCGGATTCGCAACGGCGGGCAAGCGTTCTCGGTGCTCGCAGCCACCCCCCACAGGGTCAAAGCGTCCACCAGATCACGAATGGGCCGCTCGCGCATTCGCGCCGTGCCGTCAAGCACGACTTCACCGTCCAGCGTGGCGCACGCCGCACCCAGAAAGCGCATCGCCGTGCCGGAGTTGCCCAGAAAAAGGGGAGAGGCAGGCGCAACAAACGCTCCGCCGTGAAGGATGACCCGCCCCGCATCTTTCTCCGCCGGTACGCCAAGACCCCGCAAGCCCGATAACATGTAATCGCTGTCATCGCAATCCGCCGGCTCAAGCAAAGTGGATACACCCGGAGACAACGCGGCCATGACCATCGCGCGGGCCGTGCAACTCTTGGAACCGGGAATGGTAACGGTGGCATCCAAATGGGAACGGGGGTGTACGGTTATCGATTCCATCCAACTACCATTCAAGTACAACGGTATCGCCCCGCTTCAAAGAAAGCCTCTCATCGGACCGCCCGTGATTCACAGCTATTTCGAGGTGATCGGAACTTCCAAATAGGGCAAGAGCCGCCCCCTGCTCGACATCGGCATAGGTTCGGCAAATCGCTTCCAAACGTACTTCGCCGGCCGACAGGCGCTTTATCGCATCGCCTCTGCAAAACCGGCGGTGAATGTTTGTGATGGCATTGCCAAATCGGTCAATATGAATTACCTGACCGGAAACCGTGCCATCGGTGCACTGCTGCGGTTCAGGGATGCTCAACAGTTGTATCGTGTCGACCACATCACCGACGTCCTCAAACGGCGTACCCGCCGCAAGATAGGCGGCCACGGGAGCAAATATGTCCCGCCCATGAAACGTCGCGCTGATGGTCTCCCGCATGAGCTTCGGGTTCTGAATCACCCGCGCTTCCACAAGCGGATTAAACCGGATCAACAGCGACAAAAGGCCATTGTCCGGACACACGACAACATGCCGCTCCAGCTTGACCGCAAGCGGAAGGCGGCCCGTGCCCACCCCAGGGTCAATCACGACGCAATGCACCGTCTCTTTCGGAAAATACGGCGTCGCTCCCACAAGGAACAACGATGCTTCCAGCACATCCTGCGGCGCGATTTCATGCGTTAGATCGACGATCATCAGCCGGGGGGAGATACCCTGGATCACTCCTTTCAGCGCCGCAACATACGGATCCCGCATGCCAAAATCGGTTGTTAACGTGACCATACCGGACATCGCTATTCTCCGGCAATGCGGATGCAATTGCGTCCGCCGTTCTTGGCGGCATACAAGGCCTCATCCGCCGCGCTGATGATTTCTTCGCGCGTCGCACCATGCCTCGGAAATTCGGCCAATCCCTGGCTGATGCTCACGCCGAACAACTTTCCCTCGTACTCGAACTCACGCGCCGCCATGTTCTGGCGCAAAGTCTCCGACATCGCGCGCGCCGCCTCCAGTGGAGTATCGGGAAAAAGAAGTATCGTCTCATCGCCACCCCACATGCCGCCCCGATCCTTGGATCGAAGCGTGCCGCGAATGATCGCCCCCATCTCGGAGATAACCAGACTCCCTACCACGTGCCCGTACGTATCGTTGATCTTCTTCAGGCCGTCAAGGTCGGTCATCGCAAGCGTAAAGACACGTTCCGTGCCCGCAACCTGACTCACGATCTCATCCATCTGCACCTTGAACGAATCTAACGTCAGCAGACCCGTAAGGTGGTGATAGTGAATCCGTCGATGCACCTCGTCATGAAACTGGGACTCCACCGGATCGTGGATGCCGAACTTGAACACCACGTCGCCCAACTGAATCTTGTCGCCCTCGTTAAGGCGCGCTGCGCTGACCGGCACATTGTTCACCAACGTGCCGTTCATGCTCTTGAGATCGGTGACCGTGTAATAGTCTTCGTTTCCATCGGAAATATGCTCTATCAACGCATGTTGGCGGGAAACCGAAAGCAGATTCACAAGCACATCCGCCTCCTCGGATCGCCCGAGAATGACATCCGAATCCCCCAACAGAATCTGACGGCCAATTTCCCACCCCGAAAGTACCACCAGACTCGGACGCTGGTCGTGCGCCGCGTCACGCAGCTTGGCCAACTCCTCCGGCAAGATAATCCGGGTCGTATTGCCCTTTTTCTTCGGTTGCTCGCTCATGTCCATCCCTAAGATAGCCCACAAACTCTCATTTCAGCCCATCGGTCATAGCACGCCAAGCCCATGCCTGCCAGCCCGCCGGAACCCCATGGGGCGGTGCCGAAACTGCGCCGAAAGGTATGCTAATCTCTCTATTCCGGCAAAAGAGCCGCAAGACCGGGCCATTGGCCCCTATCATAGCATCGGAAAGCGCGCTCCGCAATTTGGAACATGCGGTAAATGCTTGCCAGTGAAAGGAATACCCGTGTCTGATCCGCAGTTTGTCAAGCTCACGACGACCCACGAGATGAAAGGGGTGCGCTACAAACGCTTCAAAATCCTCGCACGCAACGTCGCCGTATTCAACGACGGCAACGGCGGGTTTTACGCCATCGAATACAGTTGCAAGCACCAAAACTGGGATCTCACCACCGGACCCATCGTCGGGGACATCGTCACCTGCCCAAGGCACGGCTGGAAATACAATGTCCGCACCGGACTCTGCCTCACACACGACTCCACCTGCCTGAGACCCTACGGCGTCAAGGTCGAAGGAGAGGACATTTACGTTACCCTATTGCCGGTAAGCGGATGAATGGAGACCATAATTGAATGCGCCTGATGATATCCAAGATCAGTGGCAGCGAGATTTTCAAAACGCCTGTCGGCGGATACACGAAGGGATGTACGACGAGGCGAATGAATCTATCCTGAAGACGTATTCGCCGGAAGAGGTTCCACTCAGTATCCGGCACGAAGTGTACCAATTTCTCGCGCTCTTGGCGAACCTCAAGGAAGATTATCGGAGAGAACGCGAACTGCTGCTCAATTCACTTTCGTTTCTTGAAGGTAGTCTCTACTCGCGTTACGTGACTGAACTCAGCATAGGCGAAGCGTACAGGAAAACCGGACAGCAGATCGAAGCCCGATTCTGGTTAATCCAATCGCTGAAGACTGTCTTGGATGACCCAACAACAAACGGGTGTACGGCAATCCAATTACTTCTTGAAATCACCGAAGGACATCTTAGTCGCCACGAAAAAAGACTATGCGAACAGGTTGCACTGCATTCATGGCATGTACACGACCTGCCAGGGGAACCGGATACAACCGATTGGGAGATAACGTTGAAGGCGCTCTCCGACGCCATGTGCATGCCGCGAAGACCCCCGGAGGATCAGGAAAAGACGTGCTGATTCAGTTGACGAGAACGGTCAAGTTACAAGAGTGTGGCAATCTCATGTGAGCCCTAAATAAGGGGTGAAGCGGTTGCGCGGAACACCCGGCAAAAACCCCTCTCCCTTGTTTGAGAACTTGGGTGAAGGTAAACCAAACAAGTAGGCACATGCCCAATTCGCAAAAGCCGTTTTCAAAAAGAATCCCCACCCGTGCCCTCAAAGCAACAACTGAAACGCCAGCAATTCCGCTTCCACAAGGAAATGCGCCAGGAAGGGAAGCAACACATTCTCCCGCTTGCGTGCCCACCACGTCAGCACAACGCCCATGGCAAACATCCCCGCGGCCTCCAAGGGATGTTTCTGCAGGTGGTACAACGCCTCGAACACAGGCACCAGAATCCACCCCCACACCGGCCAGCGCGCGTTCACCGTGCCAAGCAAATAGAACCGGTGCATATATTCCCAACCCGGCAACCAGGACAACCACCAAATCGCATAAAACACGGCGAAATCGATCTTCGCCTGCGCAGGCATCCCTGCGTAACTCGGATAAAAGCCACGCAACCCCGGCACGAATTTGATCAGCAATACGGCTAGCGCCCCAATCGCCGCCATCCCCGCCAGAACAGCCACGTCGGACCGGCGCCACCGCTTCACGCCAAACCAATCCCAATGCGCCATCCGAAACGTAAGACACAACGGAATAATCAACCAAGCCACCGCCTTGAAGACATCAAATCCATACGGCTGGAAATGAAGCACAGACCAATGAAACGGAATCGTCACCCGATGCGCAATCAGCGTATCCACCACCAACACAATCGCCACATACCCAATCACCCAAGGCGGTGACGCCATGCGGCCAGCGGCAGGAGTTGTGGAAATGTCCCGATTCATGCCCCAAAGGATAAGGGTCCCCCTCAACCCAATCAATGAAACCGTCCCACATCTCCGGCCAGGAATTTCGCTCCAAACAGGTCGGCGCGCTCAACTCTGGCCTGCAGGAGCTTGCTCCCGCCTTACCCAAGGGAGCTTGCTCCCGAACAACCACCCACAACCATCCCACCGAAAAACCAGCCACCTCAAACACACCCGCATCCATCGGCCCTATCCGTCGACGAACTCCACCCGCCGCACAAGGAGCCGCTCCCACTATGGAGTGCGGAAGCTTGCTCCCGCCTTACCCAAGGGAGCTTGCTCCCGCACAACTACCCAAAACCATCCCAACAAAAAACCAGCCACCTCAAACACACCCGCATCCATCGGCCCTATCCGTCGACGAACTCCACCCGCCGCACAAGGAGCCGCTCCCACTATGGAGTGCGGAAGCTTGCTCCCGCCCTACCCAAGGGAGCTTGCTCCCGCGCAACCACCCACAACCATCCCACCAAAAACCAGCCACCTCAAACACACACCCCCATCCATCGGCGTCTCCCCTCAATCCATCCCATCTGCGCCCATCGGCGTTCATCTGCGGATAAAAACCGTCTTCGTTTACACACATCCCTGTCGTGACAGGGTCGCCTCTTCGCCACACACGGCCTGAAAGGCCAAAACAGTACAGCCCAGGGCAACGCCCTGGGATTACCCACACCACATATCCATAAGCCCTGTA
>BTWA01000058.1:0-24412 GCA_045863295.1 Candidatus Hydrogenedentota bacterium | reverse complement strand
GCAACCACGAAAACCGAAGCGAATCGAGAAACCATGCCCGTATCTCCCCTGGCGCTTGGTTGTTCCGCAATGCGCCCATTATACGTACTCAGGTATAGACTTTCTTGCCCCGTTGAAACAAGACCGCGGCGACAATGATACCGCCGGTCAGCATGAGCCGGCCGGCCTCGCCAACGGCGTTGATGCTGAGGATTTTTTCAAGATATCCGATGGTAAGCGTGCCAAGGA
Source organism: Candidatus Hydrogenedentota bacterium (assembly GCA_045863295.1). Lineage (GTDB taxonomy): Bacteria > Hydrogenedentota > Hydrogenedentia > Hydrogenedentales > SLHB01 > BTWA01. Next base: position 24,184 of record BTWA01000058.1, on the reverse strand, counting down.
CCGTCAGTAGAATGCCTCCACGTCCTCCCATGAGACTTGTGCCGCCGATTACCACGATCGCAATTGCCGTCAATTCGTAGGATACCCCTGCTTCCGGATCGCCTTGCCGTTCCTGGGCGGCTTGGCATATGCCCGCGACGGAAGCGAAAAGACCTGATAGGCTGTAGGCCAGAATTTTGGTCATTCGTACCGGAACCCCCGAGAGCCATGCGGCGTCTTCATTGCCGCCGGTAGCGTACACGTACCGGCCACTGCGCAGCCGAGAAAGCACGATACCCGTTACGAAGAAACACACGGCCATGATAATAGTGACAGCGGCGAGATTGTTTCCGAGATAACTGCTGTCGATCCAATCGAAAATGGCCGGCGTCTCCACCATTTCAAACGTGCCATCCGGCTTCTGTATGTAGTTGGATATTTTCTGGCCATCCGTAACGAACTTTGCGAACCCGCGCGCAAACACCATCATCGCAAGCGTGGCAATAAAGGGTTGGACGCCAAATCGCGCGATAACACTGCCCGACGTTGCTCCCAGCAGCACACCGATGATCAGGCAGGCCGGTACGGCGCTCCAGGCGGACCACTGCCAGTGTAAGGTGAAAACCGAAAAGAGCACTGCGGAGAGTCCAAGTACACTACCGACGGAAAGGTCGATGCCAGCGGTGACAATGACCACAGTCATACCTGCCGCGAGGATGCCGTATACGGATACTTGCCGCAGCATATCGCGGTGGGTGCCCCATTTGTAGAACGCGCCATCGGCACTGAAAATCAGACCGGCCACTACTACCGCAACCAATGCGAGCAACGCACGAGTCAGGGGTGATGCAAGCACACGCCAAAGCCAAGCGTGGCGGCTACTCGGAGCCATGACTATGCTCCGCTGGAAAAAATCGCCTCAAAGCGAGCACTAGACCTCCGCGGGCGCGGAGTCCTGCTGTTCCAGCGGCACTTCCGTTTCGGGCGTCGTGGCAGCCCCGGTGGAGTTCTTGGGCGTCACCGTGATTTGTCCATCCTTAACTTCGATGCTGTCAATGACCTGCATGACGGGATCGAGCTGACCCTGACGATTAAAATCTTCCGCCAGATTCTGTTTTTGCATTTCCATGGTGAATTCTTCTGGGATGGGTTCTCCTTTGATGGACAACCCCATCAGATGAACGTAGAGCAGGCCATTACGCATGAAAACGTCGAATTCCGCTGTGCCGTTGAAATGCCGGCCTTTCAAAATCCCAACGCCCGGCAAAGCTATGGCCTCGCTGATGGCGTCCAAGGGAACGCTGCACTGGCCGATGACCCGGTCGCCTTCTATCGTGACCACCATATTGTCCCTGCCGCCCTGAAATTCAGGGTCGAACTTGATCATGGAGTTAATATCTTTGCTGGTGATAATCAGAGGGTCTGTTGGCTGATTCGACTGAACGGCAGCCTTGAAGGCGTCCAGGCGCGCTTTGGCCGATTCATAATCGGCTTCGGTAACGCCTGGATCCGGCAATTCCATGGGCTCAACATCGGTGAAATTCTCGACAAGTCCGGTCATCCCTTTGTAGGCAAAAAAGCCCACAAGTACGCCCAGCGCGGTTACGGCAATAAGGACACCCACACAGCCCAATACCAGACACGGCAGGGTGCGATTTGGCTTCGGACTCTCGTAATTCCCCATCACTATGGTCCCCACTTGGTATAGCGACACCGCTTGGTGAAGATTCACAACCTAAATACGCCGGGGCTATCCTAGCATCGTCGCCGTTAGCGCGCAATTGCACTCGATGCCAGTGATTTCCGTGCAATTTCACATGAATTTGGATCGGGTTCTTGAAAGGCCGCGCCAAATCCTATATATTACGATAAGTTTAAACATATATATTGATTTCATGTCGCAATCCCCTGTGTATCATGGGATTGGCCGATTGACTACGTGGAATCTGAGTGCTACCATCGCCGGGCGTGCGAAAAGGGGCTGGGTTAGGCTTGCCGGACCCCTTCTTCACCGGCGAATCCAACTCATTTCGGAGGGTACTACGCATGCGTGTGTTCGAAGATGCCAGCTACAGCATAGGCAACACCCCGCTCGTCAAGCTTCATAAGCTGGGTGCGGGACTGAAAGCAACGGTACTGGGTAAGGTTGAAGGGAGAAATCCGGCCTATAGCGTGAAGTGCCGTATCGGCGCGGCGATGATCTGGGATGCGGAGAAACGGGGCACTCTGAAACCGGGTGGGACTATTATCGAACCCACTTCGGGAAATACCGGCATTGCATTGGCGTTCGTTTCCGCTGCCCGGGGTTACAAACTGATTCTCACAATGCCGGAAACGATGAGCATTGAACGCAGAATGATGTTGAAGGCCTATGGCGCGGAGCTGATACTCACGCCGGGCGAAAAGGGTATGCCTGGGGCCATAGCGAAAGCGGAGGAAATCGCGCGAGAGAATCCCGATTACTTACTCCCTCAGCAGTTTAAGAATCCGGCAAATCCCGATATCCATTTCAAGACCACCGGGCCGGAAATCTGGAACGATACTGACGGAGGAATAGACGTTTTGGTTGCCGGCGTCGGCACGGGCGGCACCATTACCGGCGTATCCCGTTTTATCAAGCAGGAAAAAGGCAAGGACATTGAATCGATTGCGGTCGAGCCTGCCAAATCGCCCGTTTTGTCAGGCGGATCTCCGGGTCCGCACAAGATTCAGGGCATCGGCGCCGGATTCAAGCCGGATATCCTCGATTTGAGCCTTGTGGACAAAGTGGAGCCTGTGACGGACGAGGAGGCGTTTGAAACGGCGCGGCGCCTGGCCAAAGAGGAAGGGTTGATCTGCGGCATCAGTTGCGGGGCCGCGGCGGCCGTGGCGTTGCGCCTTGCCGCTCAAGATGCCTATGCAGGAAAGACCATAGTGGCGATCTTGCCGGATTCCGGTGAACGTTACTTGTCAACGCCGTTGTATCAGGAAAACTGAGTTCACGAAATCCACTGCGAAAGGAACACTTAATGTCTACACGCAAGCCCGGATTGGGTACACGGGCGGTACATGGCGGACAGGTGAAAGACCCGGCGACCAATGCCCGAGCCGTGCCGATTTATCAGACGTCATCGTATTTGTTCGACAGCACGGATCATGCGGCGAACCTTTTTGCCTTGAAGGAATTTGGCAACATCTATTCGCGGATCATGAATCCGACGGTAGACGTATTTGAAAAGCGCATGGCGGAGCTGGAAGGCGGTGTGGGTGCGCTGGCGTTCTCATCGGGATCGTCCGCCATTACAGTGGCGTGCCTGAACATCTGCCGGAGCGGTGATCATATTGTGTCGTCGCAGACGCTGTACGGCGGAACGTACAACTTGTTCGCGCATACATTCAAAGACCTTGGCATATCGGTAACATTTGTCAATGCGAGCAACCCGGACAATGTAGCCAAGGCGCTTCAGCCGAATACCAAGTTGGTCTTTCTGGAAACGATTGGCAATCCGGCCAACGACGTAGTGGATTTCGAAGCGATCGCGCGGGCGGCGCATGCGGGCGGTGTGCCGTTGATGGTGGACAATACGGTGGCCTCCCCCCTGCTGTTCCGGCCCATTGAACATGGCGCGGATATTGTGGTGCACTCCGCCACGAAGATGATAGGCGGCCATGGCACAAGCATTGGCGGCGTCATCATCGACAGCGGCAAATTTGATTGGGACAACGGCAAGTTTCCCGGTTTGACGGAACCGAACGAGAGCTACCACGGGCTGCAAATCCACCAGACATTTTCAAATCTGGGGATGGGCAATATTTCGTACATCATTAAGGCTCGGATCACGTTGCTTCGCGATATGGGGCCGTGCATGTCCGCGTTTAACGCGTTTTTGTTCCTGCAAGGTTTGGAGACGTTGCATCTGCGGGCTCCACGGCATTGCGAAAATGCGTTGGCTGTTGCGAAGTTTCTGGAAGGTCATGCGAGCGTGGACTGGGTCAATTATCCGGGACTGAAGAGCCACAAGGATCATGCACGAGCCATGAAGTATCTGCCGAACGGGCAGGGCGCTATTCTGACATTTGGCATCAAAGGCGGTTACGACGCGGCCGTGAAGTTCATCAATAGCGTGGAATTGCTATCGCATCTTGCCAACGTGCTGGATGCAAAAACGCTTGTTATTCATCCGGCATCGACCACCCATCAACAATTGGGCGAGGCCGAGCAGAAAGCGGCCGGCGTCGAATCGAATATGATTCGCGTATCTGTCGGTATTGAGGATATCGAAGACATCCTTGCCGATATCGAACAGGCACTTGCCAAGGCGACTGCATGATTGGCTTTTGACCGGGGAACGCGCAGTTGAAACGCAAACGTGCGACGCACTTGCAAAAGAACGAATACGGCAGAAGGGGACGGTCGTGTTTTTGGGCGGCCTTGGTTTTCCTTTGCCTGGTACCCAGGGCTACTTCGGAGGATCTTCCTGGCGCTAAACCTGTTCCCCGCATGCAGGCAGTACCCCAGGCGCATGATCAGGTGTCATTCCAGCGGGATGGCATGGAGATTGCCCGATATCACTACGGAGCCGACCTTAGGCGACCGTTCCTGTTCCCGGTGATGGGCCCATCTGGCCGGCCAGTTACGCGAATTGGTCATCCGCACGATCCAGTGGATCATTCTCATCACAATTCCATCTGGATTTCTCACGAAAAGGTCGGTGGCTTTAATTTCTGGGCGGACAAGCCCGAAACCCGGATTGCCCATCAAAAAGTCACTGATCTTGTGGATGGAGACACAGAGTCCTCATTGACGGCAGAGAATATCTGGCTGAATGAAGACAAGCCGGTCATCTATGAAACACGGACGATTCGAACCGTAGACCTTGGTCAAGGCGAATGGTTGATGGTATTTGATTTAACGTTTACGCCGGCAGGGGACGAAGTGCTGATTGATGATAGCGGGTTTGGCATGTTGGCAGTACGCATGGCGAAGACAATGGGTGTAAACGATGGCGGAGGAACCATCCGGAATTCGGAAGGCGCCGTGAATGGCGAGGCCGTGTTCCGGAAACCCGCGCGTTGGGTGGACTATTCCGGTCCTGTCGCCACCGGCGTGATTGAAGGCATCACATTTATGGATCATCCTTCGAATCCGAATCATCCTTCGCCGTTTCATGTACGCGACGATGGATGGATGGGGTCGTCCCTAACATTGGGGCATCCGATCGTGATCCTTAAAGGCAGCCCGCTGAATTTGCGCTACGGTCTGTATGTGCACGCCGGGCTGCCCCCGGCGACTGCAATCGAAGAGCGTTGGAACGTTTTTGCCGCCACGACTGTTCCACACTCGCCGCCCAAGCCGTAAAGTTCCAGCCAGGAAAGGTTACAAACGCATGACGGAACAGAGTTCCGTAGGCACGGTTTCGACCCAGCACTTCACGTTCGCGGAACCCCCGAATGAACTTGAACTCGACTGCGGACGCAAGCTGGGTCCGGTTACGTTGGCATACGAAACATACGGCACGCTGAACGCGACGAAATCCAATGCCATTCTGATTTGCCATGCCCTTTCAGGCGATGCCCACGCAGCGGGATATCATTCCGCCACTGATCGGAAGCCTGGCTGGTGGGACGATATGATCGGGCCAGGCAAAGGATTCGATACCAGCAAGTATTTTGTAATTTGTTCCAACGTCATTGGCGGTTGCCGCGGATCGACCGGTCCATCCTCCATCAATCCCGCAACGGGAATGCCGTATGGATTGACGTTTCCCATCGTGACTATCGGCGATATGGTGCGCGCACAACGGCAACTGGTCGATAGCATGGGAATCGACAAGCTGTTGTGCGTGGCCGGAGGATCCATGGGCGGCATGCAGACACTCGAATGGATGACGCGTTATCCCGACAAGCTGCAATCCGCCATTCCAATAGCAACGACCCATCGTTTGAGCCCCCAGGGTATAGCCTTTGACGCCGTGGGGCGTCACGCCATTCAAGCGGACCCCGCGTTTTGCGATGGCGATTACTATGAGTCGGGATCCATACCCCGCGAGGGGCTGGCCATCGCCCGGATGCTGGCTCATATTACTTACTTGTCCGATCAATCGATGCGCATCAAATTTGGCCGCGCATTACGCAATCGCAGTGAGTATGGATACGACTTTTCGAGCGAATTTTCCGTTGAGACCTACCTGGACTACCAGGGCGAGCAGTTCGTAAACCGCTTCGACGCGAATAGTTACCTGTACATTACAAAAGCCATCAACTATTTCGACGTGGGCACACAGCACGAATCGCTGGACAAAGCCATGGCGCAAGTGCAATGCAAAACCATGGTGTTGTCGTACTCGTCGGACTGGCTCTATCCTCCTTATCAATCGCGTGAAATCGTGGATGCATTGAAGCGGCAAGGTAAAGACGTCTCGTATTGCAATATTCAATCGGATTACGGTCACGACGCATTTCTGCTGGAAGTCAGCGTTATGGAAAAGCTGATCGGCGGATTCCTGCAACACACTTCCAAACCGGACTTGCTTCACCGGCAGGATCCCATCGAGATCGATTCGGAAGCGGATTTTGGCCCGCCCACGAAGGTACAGCACAGCATCTACGAAGGGCATCGAATCGATTACGACACCATCGTGGATCTGGTGGACGATCGAAGCCGGGTACTCGATGTCGGATGTGGCAACGGCGAATTGTTGCAGCGGCTTGTAGTTCAGAAGAATGTGCGCGGATCAGGCCTCGAACTGGCACAAGGCAACATCGTATCCTGTGCGCGCCGGGGTATCTCGGTGATTCAGGGCAACATTGACGATGGGTTGTCGTATCTTCCGGATCAGAGTTTTGATTACGTGATCCTGAGCATGACGCTCCAGGTGGTCGAAAAGCCAGAGTTTGTATTGGATGAGATGCGCCGGGTAGGCAAGCGGTGCATCGTGAGCTTTCCCAACTTCGGTTTTTGGAAGGTGCGCGCGAAGATGCTGTTAAAAGGCAAGGCGCCAGTCACCGCAGCCTTGCCCTACTCCTGGCATAACACGCCGAATCGACACTCGCTATCCATCAAGGATTTTCGCGAATTCTGCCAGCATCGCAATATCCATGTCGAACGGGAAATCCCAGTGACGACGCGCGGCATGCAAGGGTGGGCCAACGCGCTTCCCAATATATTTGCAGATGAGGCCTTATTCGTCATCTCCGGCCGGAAGTGACTCGTCGACATTAAGCGACCTGGAGATGAAAGCAGCCAGCGCGGGACGGTAAAAATCCCTGGATACCATCCATCCATCGTCGTGCGTACCCTGAATCTCCAGGAATTGCTTCGGCTCTCTTGCCGCTTCAAATAACCTTTTGCCATGGCGGAAAGGAATAAGCTTGTCTCCTTGACTGTGAACAATCAAGATGGGCGCATTGACGTTGCCAATTTTTTCTAAGCTGTCAAACCGGTGCCTCACGAGAAATCCGAGCGGCAACAAGGGAACTATCGTCTTTGTCATATCCGTTATGGATGTAAAGCCGCTTTCCATGATTAATGCCGCGGGCTGAACTTCCGACGCGAGGTGCACGGCAATGGCCGCACCCAACGATCTTCCGTAGACCACTATACGTTTGTCCTGTTCCCCTTTGGTTTCCACCAGAAACCGCCACGCGGACCGGACGTCTTCGTAGCCGCGCTGCTCGCCGGGAGTTCCCTCGCTTCGGCCGTATCCACCATCTTCAATCACACGCCCGTTTAATCCAAACGCTCGGAAGTCTTCAAACGACTCCAGTGGACTCGCCACGGTCTCGCCGTTGCCATGGCAGTATAAGACCGTGCCGTTCGCATTCTCGATGGGGATATACCATCCGTGGGTCTTGTTTCCGTTTACATCGAGCCATACGTCTTCGTAGACCCAATGATAGGGGGGATCGGACGGAACGCGCCAAATGTCTTTACGAACCGGGAAGATAATCTGCGTTTGGAGCATGGAGAGCATGGCAATGAATACTCCAAGAAACACCGCGACAAGACAAGCCATCCCGAAGATCATTCGGAATAGAGCGCGGCGCCAGTTTTTTTTGGCACCAGCCGGTCGACTCGGACCTGGATCGTTAGTGTAGGTTATCGAAGCCACAACACCGCCGGTGCAGCCCGCCAATCCGCGGGGGATGTGTAGCCAAGCCCGCCCTCTTCGGCAGCGGGCCGCGTCTCTCCCGTATATGGATGATACCAGGTTGCCAGCATGGGCGTTGCGCTGGCCTCATCTCTCGCAACTTGAACGCTTCCTGGTTCTTCCAGGAACACGACATATTCTTTGCCGGGCCGGGCAAGACAATGACCAGTACTGACAAGATCATCACGGGGATCCATCAGCCAATATTTCGTGCCTTCAAAAAACGTCTTCAAGTTCCTTTGCATTGCATAGCCAGCCGGTACATGTTGAGGATATAAAACATCCCACGCCGTATACGTGTAGTAATAAGTCGTATAGCCGCCGGCCATCGTAATTAACCATGCCCGCCGCGCATTCTCTTCCGGGGATTGTGCAACACCGTACGTCTTGTCGCTTTCACCTCCGGGCCCCCACTCGTATCCGTATTCGACATTGACCACCGGCCAATTGCGACGCGAGCGTTGTTCTGCAATTTTCTCATGCCACTCGCCGTGCTGTTGATCCGAGTGAAAATCAATTAGGCCACTGTATGCTCCGGAACCATACAGCGCATCGTCGTCGTGAACCGTAATCAGCCTATCGTACGGATCGAATTCACGCAGCTTTTCAATAAAGGCAACTTTATACTCAGAATCCTTCTCATTGTAGCTTTCCTTGGAAAAGTCCCAGACGACGTTTGTGTATGCGGCATACCGGCCAACGACCGTTTGAAGAAAGAGTTCTTCCTCATTGCTGCCACGCTTCGGCCATTTTACCTTCTTGTTGTAGACTTTGATCATCACATGGGCCTGAATGCCGCGATCATGCATCGCCCGGATCACCCGGTCATAGTGGCTCCAAAAGGCTAGATTGAGGCGGCTGTGATCCGGATCTGCGTTTGTGCCTTCCCAGGGATACGCGAAAGGAGGTCCAAAATCGTTTTCAACCGTATTCCCCTCGCGCCAACTTGTATCGTGCGCGTAGACGTTTAAGATGATCGCGTTAAAGCCAAAGGATTTGAGACGATCAAGGAATGCAGTCGTCTCATCGGGGTTTTCTTTTCCCAGGTCCAGCGCCCACAGCCAGTCACATTCGTACCCGAGATGAAAGAATCGCGTGCCATCCGCATGCACGAAATGATGCGGATGCTTGGCATCTATTTGATACGGCCCGTGCTCATTCGGCTTGGCGAGCGCCAGCACGCGAACTTTCCGTGCGTGTCCATTGAGGTCTGGATCGGTAGAGTGTGTCTCCATGGTCCATTCGCCAGGTCGGTCCAAGGACGCCCGGACTTTCCACACGCCTTCCCCATCATGGAATCCAATCGTTTCCAATTGGGTGTCTTCGGGGCCGCGAAACGTGGCCGTAAACGGGACCGCAAAAGGATTGTCCTGTTTTGCAGCGCTTGCAAACGACAATTCAAATGGTTCCCATTTGTGAACGGAGAGTGACGTCTCTTCGGTGTCCCCCCGAGCCGATTCAACCAAGGTTTGTATGACCGCATTGAAGGTCGATTCCCGATCGCCTGGGCTCAGCGAACCCCAGTTTCCTTTGGCGCTGGCCAACACGATTCCGAGACTAGGGATGATGACGGTGTTATTGCCTCCCGCGCCGATACTCATGAATGTATCGGATGGCGCGTCGGGCCAGGTTATCGTGTCTGGGTGGAGGCGGCCGGTAGCATTGAACCACCAATTAAACCCATATATGCCGGATCCGTACTCAGTAAAGTGATCTGATCCACCGCCGTATGACCCGATACCCAGGTAGTCATCAGTTTCTGCCCTCTGCGTGTGGGGCAATTCCGACGAAACTTGCGGCTTCATGTATTCGTCGAAGAAATGAGAAGGTAACAGTTGCCTTCCATTCCAATTCCCCTTGTTGCACCAGAACCAGGCTATGCGTGCAAAATCGCGCACGGAGGCGGAAATGCGGCGGTTTCCTTCCCTAAAGTTCAGGCCGTCTTGCAGCCCCAAGGCTCCGAGTCTATTCGGGGCATTACCGATCTGATTGGGGTCTCCCGGAAAGATCTTGTCAAAAAGCGTCTTTTGGTATAGCTGAATCGCGAAGTCGTTGTAGGCCCACGCAGCCCCTGGCGCATCGGGGCGAGCATACCCGCTGATCATGTTGGCGAGGTGGTACAGTTCCATCGGCTGATCTTTCTCAGACAGTGCCCAGCCCAGGTCAGCCAGGCGATGATGCACTCCGGTGACTCGTCCCTCCTCAATAGCGAAAAACAACAAGGTACTAAGGACAGGCTTTGCCGACGACAGCCAGTCGCTTCGTTCCTCCTGATCGCCCCATGCATATACACGATACCCATCTTTAATAATGCAGCCCCGCCCGCCAAGTGTTGAACCGATGGCCTCCAAAGCATCCGATGCCATATCCATTTCCTCGGGCTGGCGGGTATCCCAGTCCTCACCCGGAAACACCGGCTGCTCAGCAAATCCGCTCGTGGAGACCAGGGTCAAGACAAGGAAGAGAAAAGGCGTGCGAAGATACTTCGTCCACATATTTTGATTCCGTTGGGTTGGAGGGCAGCACCCCACTGCGCATCAGTCTCTGCATTCCCGGATAGAATACAAAAAGCTGACGTTCAGTTCCCTCGGTGATTGGCTTTAGAGTCGTGTTGTGTGTGGTCTATCGCTGCAAGGTCACCCTGAATATGCGCTGAAAAGTCATAAGAAAATTGTGTAAATCATGAATTCTTTTAATATTGTAATTCACTGGAATGAGCTCTAGAGCACGGGGAGTTGAAAACGGGCACTATCCCAGCACGATCAGGGGAAATTGGTGTATAATTCGTCGGATAGTGTAGTTTGGGCAGTAGACAGCAAAAACTCTTGACAAAATAGTGAATCGGCTGGATAATAGATACCAGTCTGTGGGTGTCACTGTAGGGTACCCGCGTGCACCATACGCCTTTTGAATCGGTCTAAGTACACGACCCAGTTCGAACGGTTGAGGGGGTAACGATGCGGAAGAAGGCACTGCTCAAACGGTTAGGAGGCACCGCCTTGGCGGTAAGCATGATGCTTACTATGACCGGGTGTCCTCTCAGTTTTATCGTGAGCTTTGCTGACCCAGGCCTTGAAGCCGCGGTTCGCCAGGAGTTGGGGCAGCCGATTGGATTTGTCAACCGATTGGATATTCTGCGGTTGCGTTCGCTTGATGCCAAAGGGTTGAGTATTCGGAATTTATCCGGACTAGAGTTTGCGACTGGATTGTCGTTTTTGGACCTCAGCAACAATCCGGTTTCCGATATTACGCCATTGACAAATTTGAATAATTTAAAGACATTGAATTTGGATCAAACGAGCGTATTCGATCTCGCGCCGTTGGCGGGTTTGACGCAGCTCAATTCCTTGAGCGTTTGCGGCGCAGCGGTAACGGACATACAAGCCTTGGTCACAAACGCTGTGGTTGGCGGATTGGGACCGGGCGATTTTGTGAATCTTCAGTGCGATTTGCTGAGCAACGCAGCCGAAACCGTGCAAGTTCCATCATTACAGGCCTTTGGGGTCAACGTGGCGTGCTGTGAGGAGGACTCCTGAGACAAGACTTGTGCGTACTCAGGGCCTGGTCTTTCCATAAGCGGCCGCCGTCTTCGGACTTGAGCGGTCCGATGTGTGTCCCCCTGGCAAGGGATGATAAGGGGTAAGCCATGAAAAGGTTTGCGTCTAAGCTCAGCGTATGCCTCGTATTCGCTGCAGCGGTATTGTTTTCCGGTTGTCCCCTGCTCGGCATGGGTTCGGGCGGTTTGGGCCTTGACGTTGCACCCGTTGCCGTCAATTTTGGTTCTGACGCAACCGTCAAGACAATTTCTCTGACGAATACCACCCTGTCTCCGATGGCTTGGACCATTAGTGAAAGCATTCCCTGGCTCACGGTTTCGCCGACTTCCGGCACGACCGCCACCAACATCTCCCAAATTACCCTTACAGTTGACCGGGGCGTGTTACCCCCCGGAAATTTCACCGGCGACCTTTTCGTGACGTCCACGGCGGGAGTGACTACGGTTAAGGTCGCGATGCAGGTGGCGGGTTCTCCCACGTTGGGGGTAAGTCCCCTTGCGATCAACCTGATTAACCAGCAGGAAGTGGCCGAACTTACCATAACCAATGGAGGCACGGGCCCACTCCAGTGGAGCTTGAGCCTGCGCGATCCCGACGATCCATCGATTCCGGTGGCCACGCCGGATTTCTTAACCATCGCACCGTTGGGCGCGGTAACGCAGCCGGGCCTGAGCACAAAATCAACGATAACCATTGACCGGGACTTGGTACCGTCCGGCGTTACGTCCTTTATCCTGCTTGTGACTTCAGCCGCCGGCAATCAGCAAGTAGAGTTGAATATTACGCAGGGACTTTCCGCCGAAATTGGCGTTGAACCGAGTGTGTTGGACTTCGGGGAAACGCAAAGCACGTTGACATTTGATGTATTCAATTCCGGTGAAGCGGGCAGCACCCTGGACTTTACGTTGAGCACCGATCGGACCGATTTGATCTTCTTCTCGCCGGCTAGTGGAACGAGCACGGGCGTAAGTGATCCCGATAATTACGATCGCGTACCCATTGCGGTCACGATTGATCGAGGAGCGCTGACCGGACTGTCTGACGGCGGCACCATTACAGTGTCGGCACCGGGTCTGGATCCAGTCGAAGTAGTCGTAAGTGTGACCTCCTCGGGCCTGGTGTTTGAGGGTGCTCAGAACCGTACTCGACCGCCTTTCATTCTCCGCTTTGTCTTCCTGTTGCGCGATGCCCTTGGGAACGCGATAAATACGTTGGATCCCGACATTCTTGAAGAAATTGCGGATGGATTGTCGATTGAAGAGAATGAACAGCCAATTGATTTGGACGAAACCAATTTCTTCGTCACCAGCGCCGAAAACCTACGGTACAACGTCGTTGTGCTTCTCGATTATACCGGCAGTATGTTCGCGGCCGGTGCTGGCAACGGTTCGGCCATTGCTCAACAGCAAGCTGCGGCTGTTGACTTTGTTAATGATTTGCCGGCGACGTATCGCATTGCACTCATGGAATACCACGAGCGCCAGCAATCCAGCCGCATCATCCACAACTTTGCCACATCCAAATCGTCGTTGACGTCGGCATTGCAGGCCTTTTCCCTTCCTTCCGCGGAGCATGGCGCGTCGGAAATTTACGACGCCCTTATGGATGCCGTGAAACGCCTTGTGGATGAAGATGTCGGTTCCTTGTCGTTTGACGATGCCGATGTTCGCGCGGTGGTTTTTGTATCGGATGGGCGCGACACATCGTCCATCACTTCGTTGGCGGAATTGATCGATGAGGCTAAAAAATCCCGTGTCCGGTTGTATCCAATCGGGTTTGGCAATCAAGTACGTCCAAACGACCTTATCCAGATGGCCGTGGAGACGGGGGGCCATTACTATCCCGCACCTACGGTGACCGATTTGGTGAATTTGCTACAGAATGAAATCGCTTTGGGTGGCGGCGCTCCCGGCGTTATCACCAAGGAATTGCAGCGGCAGTTGGTGCTGACGTACATCTCGCTGCTGCAAGGTGGCGAAGAAGCGAACTACCTGATCTCCGGAGATTTTCGCGGACTGACCGGTTCGTTCCAGGAATCCGCCGTTATCGCGATTGGTGGCGATGTTCGTGCGGGGCAAATCGGCTTGACGACGGCCGGCATTCAGCCAGACGGCACCGCGGAAGTATTCGTTCGCACTGAGTACGTGCCACGTAACATTTCGCAGTTCCGGTTCCGCTTTATTAGTACCGTGCCCATCGTCGTTGAAAAGGCGCCGGGCGATCTGGTCAGCGAATGGATTCTCGTAGATGAAGGCGGCGGAGTATTTACCGTTTTGGCGGCCGACCCGTTGCCTGTTGGCGCGTTCGGAAACCTGATCCGTGTGCGATATAGCGGATTGAATCCAGCCGATACGATAACCCTGGGGTTCCGCACGGACAACCGGATCTACATCAATGCGCCGCTCTCCAAGTTTTTCCAACATCCGGAAGAAATAGAATTCACTTCCGGCTCGACGCAGGTCAACGTGGTTCCGGTTTCCTTGGGCGACGTTGATCCTGATGATCCCAAGTTTGTGGACCGCGATGAAGACACCGTGGCCGACTTCAACGATCTGAATCCGGACAATCCGGCTCTTCCATAAAAAACGATGCCACGCCAGCCGTGGTGAACCATGCGCCTGAGGAGTGGGCCATGAAAATTTTGACTTCCTATACATGCAAGTTTGCGCTGGTTGCGCTGGTCCTCGGCGCCACAGGCTGTCCTTTCGCGCCGAACAGCGGGAATCCCGGCGGACCGTCGCTATTCGTGACGCCAACGGGCATCAACTTTGGCGATACGCTTGTCACGGAGACAATCAGTATTTCCAACTCCGAGGCGGGTGTATTGACATGGGCGATTCCCCTGCTTCCGTCCTGGCTTTCGGCGTCCGCGATGCAGGGCACAACTCCCGTGGGTCCTTCCGTCGTAACTCTGACCGCAAACAGGACAGGCCTTGCCCCTGGCGTGTATACGGAACAATTCACCATCTTTTCGAATGGCGGTTCCCAAATCGTCAATGTCAGCATAGAAGTGTCGGGGCCCGATCCGGGACCAGGACTGAACGTAACACCGACACCGCTTGAATTTGGAACCACTACCCTTTCCCTGCCGTTGACAGTTCGAAATAACGGCACAGGCTCGCTCGATTGGCAGGCGACGGAAAACCTGACATGGCTCACGTTGAGTCAATCCAACGGCACAGCCACGCCCACGGCTGCTCAAATCACCGTGTCCGTCGATCGTACGGGACAAGCCCCGGGGCCATTAACGGGTACCATTACGTTTTCAAGCACGGCGGGAGATGTGGTCATCACCGTCAATGCAACGGTTCCAGGTCCTGTGCCGCAATTGAATGTGACGCCGACCACCCTCGAGTTCGGCGCTGAACTCCTCGAAGTTACCTTCGCGATCCGGAATACAGGCACGGGCACGCTCA
Organism: Candidatus Hydrogenedentota bacterium; assembly: GCA_045863295.1. Lineage (GTDB taxonomy): Bacteria > Hydrogenedentota > Hydrogenedentia > Hydrogenedentales > SLHB01 > BTWA01. Next base: position 9,103 of record BTWA01000058.1, on the reverse strand, counting down.
ATTGGAATTTGGCGGAGTCGCTACCCTGGCTCACACTGAGCACGGCTTCAGGCACCACTACAACCGAAGTCGACAGCATTACGGCAACAATTAGCCGCGCGGGTCTACCGCAAGGCCTTACCACAGGCCAGATTTCGGTAACATCAGACGGTGGTGATACCACACTAACGGCAAACGTCACTGTCGCGGCGGACGCGCTAGTCGTTACACCGACCCTGCTTGATTTCGCTACGAACGTTGCCAATCGTGTGTTTACGGTGAGCAACCCAGGCATTGGCAACGTGAATTGGAACATTCCGACCGCCTTGCCCGCATGGCTTACCATAGTTCCTTTGAACGGAACCGTTACCAACGGCGATTCCGATGCTGTGCTCGTTACCGTGGATCGGACTGGGCTACCCCCACAGCAACTGCAACAGATTATCCAGGTACAAGCGACAATCAACGGCCAGTTGCAGAGTATCGACGTGACCATACGCGCAACGGTGGCGAATGTGCCTGTTTTGAGCGTTGTAACCGGCCAAGTGAACAACTCCGGTGAGCCCCTGGCGGCGGTAGGCGATCAGGCCACTACTTTTCAATTCACGGTGGGCAATACGGGCACTGGGACTCTGAACTGGAACATCAACAATTCTCAGTTCCCCTCGTGGCTGACGATTGCCCCGTTGGCTGGCGTTCGCCAAGCCGGCCAGACACAAACGGTGACCATTACGGTGAACCGCACAGGACTACCCCCTGGAGGGTATCTCCATCTGGCCCGCGTGACCTCCAATGGCGGTAGCGTCAATTTGGACATCACGATGCAGGTGCCGCTCCGTCCCGCGATCGGCGTCGATCCGACGACCATCGATTTGGGGCTGAATGACAGCACTTCCGCGTTTGCCGTGGCCAACGTCGGGGATCCGGGAACCATTCTGAACTTCCTGGTCACCAGTGATCGCAATTGGCTGTTCAACAGCCCGGACACGGGTACCAGTATCGGCGTGGCCGGACCGATCAAAGACTTCCAGGGTGTCAACGTGTCCGTGGATCGCGGCGGGCTCAATGGCACCGGCGCGACGGGTACCTTCACGATTGTGGCCCTCGACTCTCAAGGCAATGTCATTCCGGATATTGTGCCCGCCACGGTGACGGTATCGGTGGAGGCCTCTCCCCTTTCGTTCCAGACCCCGTTGGTTCGGATGCGTATTCCCTCGCTGATGCGCTACACGTTTACGATGCGGAATATACAAGACGATTCATTTCTGGCGGACCCGGCTGTCCTTCCATTTGCTGCATTCCGGTTGTTTGAGAAGGGAATCCAAGTAGAAGAACCTAACGAGACGACTAAAGTGCTGCGCGTGCAGAACAGCACCTTGAGCCAGGCACTTGGTATTAACTTTAGAACCGACTTGCGCGTCAAGGCCGTGCTGATGCTCGACTACTCCGGCAGTATGCGGACCGCGGCTCAAAACCTTTCCACCACCATACAGGATTTATACGAATTGGTCGGCGCAGGCTTCATTAACGATTTCTTCAGCCTGTTTGCGACGTCCGAACCGGGTTTTGTGCAGATGGCTCTGATGGAGTTTCATGACCGCAATCAGAACGCCAGTCTCCAGCACCCCTTTGATAACGATCCGGCGGCGCTCATTACCGCCATACAAAACATTAATATCACCGATTTTGGCGCGACCGAATTACTGCCCGCTGCCCTACTTGGCGCGCAGGAAATAGTCGACGCCGATACGCCCTTGATTCCCTTTGACGATGCCGACGTCCGCGTCGTAATCATGCTCACGGATGGACGCTTGACGACGCCACCGGGTGAAATTCAGGATGCCATCGACATTCTCGGCGGCATTCGCGTCTCGATTCTACCCGTCGGCTTTGGATTTGACGTCAATCACGAACCTCTCGCGCGACTCGCGGACGGTACCGGAGGCCATTACTATCTGGTCCAGCCGGCCGCCGGTGGCGTACCCAGCATCCCGAACTTCCAGACCCGCCTCACGGATGTGGCGAACGATGTAGCATCGCACATGGTCCTGCATTACGTGACGTTGGGCGAGGAAGAGAGTGTGTCGGTGCGGTTTGACGCCGCTTTTGACGATCCGAATGACGCCCCGGATCAAGGCTTCATTCAGGGTATCTTGGAGGAACAAGACGTCAACCTCCTTGCCATTACCGGCGACATCAGCATGGGGCAGGTCTCACTGCGTGCTGCCGGAGACGTTGCCGGTGGCACATTCGCGACTGTTCGTGCGGAGTACGTGCCGCGTAATGTCAACAAATTCGAGTTCGATGTTACCAGCGCCTTGCCCTTTGCCGTCGCGCTCGTTCCGTTGAATGAAGGCGGCGTGGTTTCGGATTGGACCTTGACCACCACTCCGATTGCTGGAGGCTTCACGGTACGTCTTGATGCCCCCACCCCCGCCGATGTGCTCGACTACGGCGCATATGGCGATTTGGTTCGCCTGACGTTTGCGGCCCTACCGGCGCTGGTTAGCCTAGACGTCGACAATACCATTTACGGAGTTGACGCGGAACCCAAGTACTTCATCAGTCCTGAGCAGGTGGACGTTGCCGCCACGCCGACTCTGGCCCCGGCGTTTCCCACTCCGTTGGTCACGCCCTTGTCTATCAGTTTCGGTACGGCTACGAACTCCGCAAACTTCACGGTGCGCAACATAGGCGGCAGCTTCCCGAAGGCCCCGACACCTTCCACTGTCCATTTGAATTGGCTGGTTCAAAGTCAGCCTGCGTTCATTCGTTCTGTCACTCCGGATAGCGGCCAAGTGGCCACGAACCTGGAACAAGACACGGCCTTGGTTGTGGCGGACCGGACATTGGATCCGGGCAGCTACACGGGCATTATCCGCTTGCAGTACAACGGCGGCACGCTGAATATTGGCGGATTCGTGGACATCCTGGTGTCTATTCAGATTCAACCACCGGTGCTTGCGGTTTCTACAAACAATATCAATCTAGGCAACGTACCCCAAGGCGGGGGCGATGTCACGGCCAACTTCGACATCAGCAATACAGGTCAAAGTTCCCTCCAATTCCAGATTGACCTTAGCGGACTTCCGCCATGGGTCATTGACGTTACCCCGTCGACCGATACGGTTACTTCAACCCACACCACCGTGGTGGTGACCATCGACCCGGCGCTGGCGCCTCTGGGCAATCAGTCCTTCTCGTTGCCCATTGTTTCCAATGGTGGAACCGATAGTGTGACCATTCAATTGAACGTGACCTGAGTCCAACTCAATGTTTGTTCAGGCCCTTGGGCAGCAATGTCCAAGGGCCTTTTCTTTGCGCACTCATGCTCAAATGTCCAATTTACACATGTGTCACCTCCACATTCCCTTCTTCTTCAAATGCTAACCTCTATTTGCTAAGTCTTTTTCATTCCGCCTTTTACAAATATACGTCACCACCCATTTTATGGCATTAAAGTTGCATTTTCAGTACATATCGGATTGCAGGCTGGAATCGCACTGTCAGGCCATCTATTGAGACAGAAGGGAAACGAAGCCGAATGAGTGTGGAAATCGCCATGGCAGCCGCCTTAATGGCCAGCTTGGGGGTCGGTCTCTCGGCCCTCCTCGCGATTGCCAACTCGCGGCTCTATGTCGAAGAGGATCCTCGCATCGACATCGTGGAGGACCTTCTTCCCAAAGCAAATTGCGGTGCCTGCGGCCAAGCCGGATGCCGTGCGTTCGCCGAACAGGTAGTCGAAGGGAAGGTGGCCCCGAGCCTCTGCACCGTAAGCAGCCCCAAGGGGATCGAGGCCATCGCGTCTTTTTTAGGGGTCGAGGCGGGGAAACAGGAAAAGCGGGTAGCCAGGCTGGCCTGCGCCGGCGGGCGGCACGTGGCGAAACAGCATGCCATTTATGAAGGAATGACCTCATGCCGGGCCGCCCACTTGGTTGGCGGCGGCGGTAAAGGGTGTTCCTGGGGATGTCTGGGCCTCGCGGACTGCATGGAAGCCTGCAAATTCGGCGCCATAACCATGAATGCCTACGGCCTGCCCGTAGTCGATGAGACGAAATGCACGGCATGTAACGACTGCGTTGTCGCTTGCCCGCGTCATCTGTTCACACTTCAGCCTGTCAGCCGAAGGCTTTGGGTGGCTTGCATGAGCCTTTCCAAAGGCGACGAAGCCGAGCGCGAGTGCGAAGTGGCCTGTACGGGATGTGGACTGTGCGCGGCCGATGCACCCGGGGTTATCGCCATTCAGAACAATCTGGCGGTGGTCGATTACACCAAGAATGGATTGGCCACCCCTGACGCCATACAACGATGCCCGACCGGGGCAATAGTCTGGCTTGATGATCACAGAGGAGCGGTCAAAGGCGCCAACGCCAAGAAGATAACGCGAAAGTCGCCATTGCCAATCATGTAGGAACCCGGGCCAATTGGCCATTGTCAACAAACTGCCCGCAGTCCGGGGCAAAACGTGAATGAACAGAATGACGAGGCGAATGATGGAAGCCGACAACACGATTCAGTGCGAAATCTGGCCCGTCCTGACCTTGCAGGACATGCATCAAACCATCCGTTCCCTCTGTAGGTTGAGCGACGAAAGTTATGACGTTTCCAACACGAATGAAGCGCACCGATCCGCCCAAGGTATCAGGGGTGGCGTTGCTCTTCGCGCGAAAAACAGGTGGTCACTATGAAGCACGGTAGCAACAGCGAAAACAATGGATTTCGGTATCCCGGCACGCGCGATGCCATGGACGGCAATTCGGCCGTCATCATGTGTGAGCGGGAATCGAGCGATGCCGCGGGCGCATACCCCATTACACCATCGACTCAAATGGGCGAATACTGGGCCGAGAACGCGGCAGCGGGACACATCAATATTGCCGGGCGGCCGCTGATATTCATTGAACCGGAAGGTGAACACGCGGCCGCGGCCGTCACCGCCGGGCTCTCGATGACGGGACTTCGCTCGACCAACTTCTCGTCGGGGCAGGGTATCGCATATATGCACGAGTCGCTGTATGCCGCCGTAGGCAAGCGGCTTACCTATGTGCTGAACATGGGCTGCCGGGCGATGACCAAAGCCAGCCTGAACGTGCATGCCGGACACGACGATTATCACTGCGTGGACGACGCGGGCTTCTTTCAGGTTTTCGCGAAGAATGTGCAGGAAGCGGCCGATCTGAACATCATCTCGCATCGCATCGCGGAAATGTCGCTCAATCCGGGCATTTGCGCGCAAGACGGATTCTTGACCACCCACTTAATTGAGTCGCTTATGGTGCCCGAACGTGCCTTAATTGCCGAGTACCTGGGTAAACCGGAGGACATCATCGACACGCCCACCCCTGCGCAGCGCCTGATCTTCGGACCCACGCGACGTCGTATTCCGGAGTTGTGGAATGTAGACAATCCGGTAATGGCCGGCACGGTACAGAACCAGGATGCGTATATGCAAAGTGTGGCCGCACAACGGCCCTTCTTCTTTGATCACATTCAGCAAATCACCGACGAGGCTTTCGAGGCATTTTTGGCGCTTACCGGGCGCCGTTATCAGCGCGTATCCACCTACCGGTGCGAGGACGCCGAATATCTCATCGTAGGCCAAGGCAGTGTTGTACCCAACTCCGAGGCTGTAGCCGACTACCTGCGTGAGACGCGAGGAATCAAACTGGGCGTGGTGAATGTGACCATGTTCCGCCCGTTCCCGGGCGACCTGCTTGGCCCAATCGTAAAAGGCCGCAAGGGCGTTGTCGTTCTTGAGCGCACCGACCAGCCGCTTGCGGTCGATCAACCGCTCATGCGCGAAGTGCGCGCCACGATAGGCAAGTGCCTGGAAAATGGACTGCACAAAGGAAGCGCCCCGTACGAAGGATATGCATCCTACGCGAAACCGCAGGACGCACCTTCCCTCTACTCCGGGTCATTTGGCATGGGCAGCCGTGACCTGCAGCCCGAAGGCCTTATTGCCGCCGTGGAGAACATGCTTCCCAACGGCAAACAAAAGAAGACCTTCTATCTTTCAATCGATTTTGTCCGGGAGAAATCGGCCACGCCGAAGCAGGAAATCTACCAACAACAACTTCTCGACAGTTACCCAAACTTGAAAGACCTTGCATTGCGCGGGAGCGAGAATCCCAATTTGATGCCAAAAGACAGCATCACCGTGCGATTCCATTCCATCGGCGGCTGGGGTGCAATCACTACCGGCAAAAACCTCGCCATGACCTTGTTTGATCTCCTTGGCTATCATATCAAGGCCAATCCCAAGTACGGTTCGGAGAAGAAAGGACAGCCGACCACATACTACCTTTCGGCGGCACCAGAGCCGATTCGCATCAACTGCGAGTATTTCTACGTAGACGTGGTCCTCTCCCCCGATCCGAACGTCTTCCAGCACAGCAACGCGCTGGCCGGCCTCAAGAAAGGCGGCGTGTTCATCATACAAAGCGACCACGATACGCCCCAGGAAGTCTGGGAGAAGCAAATCCCGCGGAGATATCAGAAGATTATCATCGAGAACGACATCCATGTATTTTGCGTGGATGGGTTTAAGATCGCGCGTGAGATCGCGACCGATGCCGAACTCCAATTCCGGATGCAGGGTATCGCCTTCATGGGGGCCTTCTTCGCTACGTCACCTGTCATGAAACAGGCAAATTTGACGGAAGACGCCCTGTTTAACGCCATTGAATCGCAGTTGCAGCACAAATTTGGCGCCAAGGGCGCACGCGTTGTAGAAGACAATCTCCGAGTGGTGCGCCGCGGCTTCAAAGAATCCATCGAAATCACGAACAAGGTCATCACCGAAGGCGATGGCACTGCCGTAAAGAAGTCGGCCAGTATTCCCATAATGCTCAAACAACAACCGGAGAGCCAGGCCGCGTCGACCGACATACATCGCTTCTGGGAACAGACCGGCTCGTTCTATGCCTCGGGACAAGGCGGCGACAATTTGGCCGATCCCTTTATCGGTATCAGCCTCATCCCCGCGGCAACCGGTGTATTCAGGGACATGAGCCAGATCCGGTTCGATTTTCCCGAATGGGATCCGCAAAAGTGCACCGGTTGCGGAAGTTGCTGGACGATTTGCCCGGACTCCGCTATTCCAGGTTTGGTGCACAGCGTCGGGGATATATTCGAAACCGCCGCAAAGCGCATTGAAAACAGCGGACACCGAATCGTGCACCTGCGAAAAGCGCTACGAGTGGCTGAACGGCGACTGAGGGAGATGATCGGACAGAATGGAGAGGATGCGTCGGTCCATGCATACCTGAATGCCGCGTTGGAATCGGCCCGGGCCGAATTGCAGTTAAACGACGAAGAGCGGACCATTCTGGATCGCGAGATTGCCTCCTTCAAGGACATCGTCGACTCATTCAAGTTCTCGATAACGAAACCCTTTTACTCAGTCAAAGAGAAAGAATCGGCGGGCTCTGGCGGCCTGCTCTCGATAACCATTGATCCATACACCTGCAAAGGCTGCCGTGAATGCATCAATGTATGCAACGATGACGCCCTGAAGGTGGTTCCCCAAACCGCGGACTCGCTTGCCCAATTGAAGAAGAATTGGGAGTTCTGGCTGTCCTTGCCGAATACAAAACCTGAGTTCATTCGGGTCGATGATTTGGATGAGGCTATCGGCGCTTTGGAAACGATTCTTCTCGACAAGACCGTCTACAAGTCCATGGTCGGCGGCGACGGCGCATGCCTCGGATGCGTTGAAAAGACCGTGCTGCATCTCGTTACAAGCGTCATCGAAGCGCTGATGCAACGCCGCGTGCATGAGCATATCAAGAAACTCGACGACCTAATTGGCCAGTTGGAACGGCATATCCGGCTCAAGCTTGCCGAGGCCGTGGATGTCGGCGATACCAAGGCCATGGATTCAGCGTTGACGGCTCTCCAGACCAAGGACCTTACGCTCGCCAATCTGACGACTGCATTGGAGGAAGGCCGGGTCGCCAGCACGATCGACAGCGATTGGCTGCGCCGTACCACACAAATCCTGGCGAAGTTGAAAAACCTGCGCTGGCAATATACGGGCGGAGTGAGCGGACGTGGGCGATCCAGCCTCGGCATGGTGAACTCCACCGGTTGCACTTCGGTTTGGGGCTCCACATTCCCCTATAATCCGTATCCCTTCCCGTGGACCAATCATCTGTTTCAGGACAGCACCTCTATGGCCATGGGACTGTTCGAAGGCCATATGGTCAAAATGTCTGAAGGATTCAAGGCCATACGTATGGCCGAAATTGAACTCAACGGCGGCTACAAGCCCGAGAAGCACGACGAATTCTTCACCTACTTCAATTGGCAGCAATTCACCGATGAAGAATTCCATCTGTGTCCGCCGGTGCTGGCCGTGGGTGGTGATGGCGCCTTGTACGACATTGGTTTCCAAAACCTGTCCCGTATGATGATGACGGGGAAGCCCATCAAGGTCATCGCACTTGATACGCAAGTATATTCCAATACCGGCGGCCAGGCATGCACCTCCGGATTCTGGGGCCAGGTCTCCGACATGGCCCAATACGGAAAGGCCCAACACGGCAAGGCCGAAATACGCAAGGAAGTGGGTTTGATAGCCATGGCGCACCGGACGCCGTTTGTGCTTCAGGGATCGGTCGCGAATACATCGCACCTGATTGAAAACATGATCAGAGGTTTCAACAGCCGGCGCCCGGGTTTGTTCAACATCTACTGCCCGTGCATGCCGGAACACGGTATCGCGGACGACTTGGGCAAGCACCAGTCAAAGCTTGCCCTTGAGTCCCGCGCGTATCCGTTGTTCACCTACGACCCGGACCTCGGCACGTCATTCGAAAGCTGTATCAGCCTGGAAGGCAACCCCGATCTGGATGCGGACTGGCCTCAGTACTCACTCACGTATGTCGACGAGCAAGGCAATCCGGGCACATTGAACATACCTCTGACATTTGCCGATTTCGCGGTGACCGAAGCGCGATTCCGCAAACACTTCAAGAAGGCTCCGCGCGAAACCTGGAACGAAAACATGGTTGAAGTCGCGGAATTCCTGCAACTTGAACCGGACGACCGTGAAGATAAGTTTCCCTATGTTTGGGCCCTGGATCGGAAGAGCCGCCTGACGCGTCTCATTGTCTCCAAG
>BTWA01000057.1:0-24700 GCA_045863295.1 Candidatus Hydrogenedentota bacterium | reverse complement strand
GGCAGGTTACTTTCGGCACTGTGTCGTAGGTATAAAAAGTTAAAATTGTCTAGAATCGCTGAGGATATTTCACGCGCACACTGTACTTGCGTTGCATTCTACAATGGTGCGGTGGAACTGTTGTTACACAGTTTATTGGACAAAGTCGTGAAATATCCGGGGTAGGATTGTGACCATGGCTTCTGGCGTGGCGGAAGCCATGGCGGCAAATCCAAACGCAATGCCGATTCCAACTATCACAAGCAAAATGAGAAACCCAGTGACTAGGCCTATTGCGTATAGCACGATGAAGTCAACGAAACCCATGTCGTAGTTGCTGCGCAAAATGCTCATGTTAATGAAGAAACTGAAACACCCGCCAATGCGGAAGAAGTACGACGGAATAGTGGAAATAAGCGCGCAAATCCCCGAAACAATCATGCAATTGAGTATGACCTCGCCGAGTGTCCCGTCCGGCAACTTGTTCGTGGCCATCAACGTAAGAAACAACGTGAGCGTGTAGTGAAACAGTTGGAGGCTGAATCCGACCAGAAACCAGCCAAGCATAGTTGGTGCATAGCCGAAGAAGACCAATTCGCCGTCATCGCTCATTGCGATCATGGGAATTGGCGCATCGCTTTCGGCGGTCGCCTGAGATCCGCTGGCGGCCGGTTCGGGCGCTCTTTCCGGCGCCAGTAACAAGGGAATGATCAGTAACAGGGCTACAGCCAGGATTCCGCCCCCAATCAGACCGATCTTCTTCCAGTCGGGTCCCTCCTTAATGGGTTCCTTGGGCGCAGCAGGCGGAGGAATGGCCGGAGCGAAAAGATCGCCCAAATCGGCGCTGAGGGAGTCGATGTCGGTGGAATCCGGGGTGTGCCCTTGGGCAATCAAGTTAAAGCGTTTGGCGTTGATTTGCTGGCGAAGCCTGTCGGCACGCTTGTCCTGAAACCGCTTGGAGAGTTCATCGCAGATTTCGGCGGCTTCGTCGTAACGGCCAAGCCGATACAGGCAGCCCGCACGGGGGTATAGAACGTTACGGGTACTGGGAAACGCTTTGTTCAGCGCATCCAGATGGATGAGCGCGTCGGCGAATTTGCCTTCCTTGTAAAGCGTGTCCGAGGCCTTGAAACGCTGTTCGGCCTCTTTCTTCCCCATTCCCATGCGTTGCCCTCGTGGTGGTCGCTGGTAAGGTATGAGTCTGATGGGTGGCCGGGGTTAATTTCAAGATACCTTTGGTCAAAGCATGAGTTGATCCGGGCAGCAAGTGCAAACGAAAGCCACCCCCGCTGCAACGTCCGCGGGGGTGGTAACCTTGAGTTTCCGTTGCCACGTTCCGGCTAGAAGCTGAGTTGGGTCTCGAAATACACGTAGTCGAGGTCGTCGTCGCCGCCACCGCCAAGAAATGCCGTGCCGTTCAGCGCATAGAAGCTGCCGTCGGCTGCGCCGTCTTCCGTGAAAAAGTGGGCGTAGCCCACCGAGAAGGCCAAATCTTCGCTGTAGTGGTAGGTCGCATAGAGGCCAACTTCCAGGCCGAGTTCATCTTCACTCTTCTGAGTGAGGAACGACAAGGCGGGCGCGACGGGCATTTTAAAACCGCCGACCGAGAAATAGGCCGGGGAATCGAACTCTTCGAGTGCCCAGAAGTAGCTGACAGCAAGCAACAACTCAATGCTCTCCGTCGGCATGGCTCCCACGCCGCCGCGAACCAGCATCACATTGGACATTTCCGAGTTCTCGAGAAACTCAGAGTATTCCCAACTGGAGAATAACCGGTTGAAACTGACGCTGGCCTCGGGACGGGTGAACGGGCTGAGCCATTCCAGAAAGCTAATGTCGCGATCGTCTTCCCCTTCGAAGTAAGCTCCGCCCAAATATACGCGGGGTTGCCAAGCGACATCGAACGTGTAGCCGAGTTCAAGATTGCCTCCCCACGCGTCGAACTCGGCGCCGTCGTCGCCGTATAGGAACGGTTTGAACAGGAAACCCACTTGACCGGCATCGCCGAACTGATACGCCGCTTCGGCTTCGAAGTCGAAGTTCCCGATGGTACCCGCGCCGCGCAATCCGACCGTGTGAAGGTTGGAAACATCGTAGTCGTCCAGACCGAGCAAATCTTCCACGGCCTCCAACGGGGCAATGAAGTTGGTGTCGTTGAGACGCTGGGCATCGCGCAGATAGAGCCAGTAGGCATCGAATACGATGTCTTCAAGGCCCAGGTAGCTGGCATAGACGCCGTAAAAGTCCACATCGCCGTCTTGTTCACGGGGTGTGGTGTCGTTCAACTTGGAAGCGAATGCGTCGATACTGAACACATCGGTGGCATAGGTTAGCCGAAGAGCGTCAAACGAGAGGCCCGCGAAGAACGACGGGGTGTTGTTGGTGCCCACCAGCCATTCGCTACCCAATGATATTTCCTGACGGCCTACCCGCAGGCGCAAAGGATAGCCGAACATCTCATTGGCCTCTATGTACGCCTGAAACATTTCAACGTCGTCGGTGGAGACGGCACGGTTGTCGAAACCGGTGACCCAATTTCGGGACCGGAAATCCTCGCCCCAAAAGTCGTAGCTCTCTAATTCGATGAACGCGCTGACGTCATTCGTAAAATCCGCTTTGAAGTTGATTCGCGTGCGCTGTTCGATCAGGCTGAGATCATTGCTCTGATCATCATCAAAAAGCAGGGAACTGGTTACGGCGCCAAAGGGGGCGATGCCGCCTAACGGCGAAAAAGACCCAATCGGACGGCGTGGAAGGAAGAAGTTGGGCCAGATTATGGTATTTGCGGTTGGAACACCGCCGATCACCGTTGGTTTTGGGGAATAGTTGAAGTAATAGTTGGCTCGGATGTGGATGGTGCCGCCAATAGTGATGTTTTGCACTTCCGCCATTGCCGGCACGCCCACAAGCACGGCCATTGCCGTGAAGACGAGTAGCAGGCATATGCGCATTTCCTTGGGCTCCTTTCAGTTATATGTCGAGCCTGGGATTTGACTTCGCCTGCATTGCCGTGGTTCGACCGCAGCTATGCATCCGGTTCGTGGGTGCAAACCCAATCTCCCCTGAATACGTTTGTTCGAATCAAAAGTCGGTTGGCCGTACTCCAGAGCCTAACCCCTACATCCGCTCCGGGCCCGAAAATGCGTGGTCATCGAATTCCGGCCGGACGTTCGGCTTTGTCAGGCACGTACTCGGCGGACTCCCATTAACTTCGAAATATATCGCAGATTGTATTTTTTGTCAATAGTTTATACTGAGCGTAGGCAAGATGGGTTTACTGGGCGGAAAAAGGACCCGCCCCTGCAGGAGAAGTCCCACAGGGGCGGAGATATCAGCGTGTGTCGGACGTGTACTTCTAGAACGTGATCTGCGTTTCGAAGAACACGTAGTCCAGATCGTCGTCGCTCGTGCCACCCAGGTAGCCGGTGCCGTTCAGGCCGGAGAAGTTGCCGCCGTTGATGCCGTCTTCTGTAAAGAAGTGGGCATAGCCAACGGAGAACGACAGGTCTTCGCTGTAGTGGTAGGTCGCGTACAGGCCCACTTCCAAGCCGAGTTCGTCGTCGCTCTGCTGGGTCAGGAAAGAGAGCGCCGGCGCCACGGGGACCTTGAAGCCGCCGACCGAGAAATAGGCCGGAGAGTCAAATTCTTCAAGCGCCCAGAAGTAGGTCACGGCCAACAACAGCTCGATGCTTTCGGTCGGCATCGCGCTCACACCACCACGGATGATGGCAACGTTGGAGAGCTCTGTATTCTCAATGAACTCGGAGTATTCCCAGTTCGAGAATAGACGGTTGAAACTGACACTCGCCTGCGGACTGGTGAACGGGCTGAGCCATTCGAGGAAGGTGATGTCACGGTTGTCTTCACCGTCGAAGTATGCGCCTCCCAAGTAGACACGGGGTTGCCATGCGATGTCGAAGGTATACCCCAACTCGAGATTTCCACCCCATGCATTGGTCTCTGCGCCATCGTCGCCGTACAGGAACGGCTTGAACATGAATCCGACTTGGTCAACTTCACCGAACTGATACGCGACTTCGGCTTCAAAGTCGAAGTTGCCGATGGTGCCTGCTCCGCGGAGGCCAACGGTATGAAGATTCGTCGCATCGTAGTTGTCGAGACCCAGGAGGTCTTCCACCGCTTCCAACGGCGCGATAAAGTTCGTGTCATTGAGGCGGCGGGCATCACGTACATACAGCCAGTAAGCATCGATTACGATGTCTTCCAGGCCGAGATAGCTGGCATAAACGCCGTACAGGTCGACGTCGCCGTCCTGTTCGAGCGGGGTTGTGTCAGCCAATTTGGCCATGAATGCGTCGACGCTAAATACGTCGGTTGCATAGCTCAGACGGATGGCGTCGAAAGACAGGCCTTGAAACAGCGCGGCGGTGTCGTTCGTGCCGATCAACCACTCGCTGCCGAGCGCCATTTCCTGGCGGCCGATGCGCAGGCGAAGCGGATAGCCAAACATTTCGTTCGCTTCGATATACGCTTGATACACTTCCACGTCGTTGTTGGAAACGGCGCGGTTGTCGAATCCGGTCACCCAATTCTGCGAGCGGAAGTCTTCGCCCCAAATGTCATAGCTGTCCAGTTCGATGAACGCACTGACATCGTTGGTGAAGTCCGCCTTGAAATTAAGCCGTGTGCGCTGTTCGATCATGTTGAAGTCATTGCTCTGATCGTCGTCGAAGAGCAATGTACTTGTGATCGCGCCAAACGGGGCAATCGCGCCGATCGGAGAAAATGCTCCGATGGGCCGTCGAGGCAGGAAGAAGTTCGGCCAGATTATGGTGCTGGCCGTCGCGACACCGCCGGCAACGGTCGGTTTCGGCGAGTAGTTGAAGTAGTAGTTCGCACGAATGCGGATATCGCCGCCTATCGTGAGGTTTTGCAGTTCCGCCATCGCGGGAACGGCCACAAGCGCGGCCGCCGCAATAACGGCAAACAGCAATGGTTTACGCATTGCTTCGAGCTCCTTTGAAAATCGTTTGCCGAACCGAATGGGTTTCGGTTGGCACCCCTGCCATGCATGGAACTGTTTCCCCCGTCCACACCGGCTCATTTGATCACATTCGATATCTATTGGGCACATCCCGCTTGGACAACCTCGGAGGCAGGCATGGCTGACCTGACTGCATTCCCCCTTTCATCCCCCGATGTGAGGTTGCTCTGGATGGTGAATCCCTGGACGGCAAAAGATGTATTACGTATATAGGTTTACACAATCCCCCAACAGATTGGCACTATAGCAGGGAGCACGAAACGAGTCAAGGGGTTCTGAGGATTTTAGGAGATCGAGAGGGCACGGCCGGTGAAACGGGGCGGTATGTAAAAGCCCCCGCGAGGAGGTACCTCGCGGGGGCGTAGGACTCAGCGAAAGCTGAACGCGTGAACTTAGAACGTGATTTGCGTTTCGAAGTACACGTAGTCCAGATCGTCGTCGCTCGTGCCACCGATGAAGCCGGTGCCGTTCAGGTTCGAGAAGTTGCCGTCGGAAGCGCCGTCTTCAGTGAAGAAGTGGGCGTAGCCAACGGAGAACGACAGGTCTTCACTGTAGTGGTACGTCGCATACAGGCCCACTTCCAAGCCGAGTTCGTCGTCGCTCTGCTGGGTCAGGAAGGAGAGCGCCGGCGCCACGGGGACCTTGAAGCCGCCGACCGAGAAATAAGCCGGGGAATCGAACTCTTCAAGAGCCCAGAAGTAGGTCACGGCCAACAACAGCTCGATGCTTTCGGTCGGCATCGCGCTCACACCACCACGGATGATGGCGACGTTGGAGAGGTCGGTGTTCTCAATGAACTCGGAGTATTCCCAGTTCGAGAACAGGCGGTTGAAGCTCACGCTGGCTTCAGGCGACGTGAACGGGCTGAGCCATTCAAAGAAGCTGATGTCGCGATCGTCTTCACCGTCAAGATAGGCACCGCCCAAGTAAACGCGGGGCTGCCAAGCGATGTCGAAGGTGTAACCCAATTCAAGGTTGCCACCCCACGCTTCGAACTCGGCGCCGTCATCGCCATACAGGAACGGCTTGAACAAGAAACCAACTTGGTCAGCATCACCGAACTGATAAGCAGCTTCGGCTTCGAAGTCGAAGTTACCGATCGTGCCCGCTCCGCGGAGGCCAACGGTATGAAGGTTGGAAACGTCGTAGTCGTCGAGGCCAAGCAGATCTTCCACCGCTTCCAACGGCGCGATGAAGTTCGTGTCGTTGAGGCGCTGGGCGTCACGCAGGTAGAACCAGTAAGCATCGATCACGATGTCTTCCAGGCCCAGGTAGCTGGCGTACACGCCGTAGAAGTCCACGTCGCCGTCTTGCTCGCGCGGGGTCGTGTCGTTCAACTTCGAGGCAAACGCATCAATGCTGAAGACGTCGGTCGCGTAGGTAAGACGAAGGGCGTCAAAGGACAGACCCTGGAACAGCGCGGCGGTGTCGTTCGTGCCCACCAACCACTCGCTGCCGAAGGCCAATTCCTGACGGCCAACCCGAAGACGAAGCGGGTAGCCGAACATTTCGTTCGCTTCGATGTACGCTTGGTACACTTCCACGTCGTCATTGGAGACGGCGCGGTTGTCGAAGCCGGTCACCCAGTTGCGCGAACGGAAGTCTTCACCCCAGATATCGTAGCTGTCCAATTCAATGAACGCGCTGACGTCGTTGGTGAAGTCCGCTTTGAAGTTGATGCGGGTGCGCTGTTCGATGATGTTGAAGTCGTTGCTTTGATCATCATCAAACAAGAGCGCGCTGGCAATGAAGCCACCGCCCAACAGCGGGGAGCCCGTTCCGATGGGACGACGGGGCAGGAAGAAATTCGGCCAAATGATGGTGCTGGCCGTCGCCGCGCCGCCGCCGACCGTCGGCTTCGGCGAGTAGTTGAAGTAGTAGTTCGCACGAATGCGGATATCGCCGCCAATCGTGAGGTTCTGCAATTCTGCCATCGCGGGCACGGCCACAAGCGCGGCCACCGCAACAACAGCAAACAGCAATGGTTTACGCATTGCTATAAACTCCTTCCATTATATTGTCGAGCCGGTCCTAACGACCGCTCGGCCATCCAGCTACACGTGAGAAAATAAATTCCGCTTCTCACGGTAACGCTGACGTGCAACACAGAAATCTATAAACGACATCCCTTGCGTACGGCCTCGGAGGCAGGTGCTTTGGCCCCGACTTCATCCCTCCTTTCGTCCTCCAATGTGAAGCCGCTTTGGATGATTATCGTCTCAGTTATACGGAAAACAGGGTCAATTCTGTACCCACATGGACCCCTCACAGGGGCGAAGTGTAGCAAATGGCCTGTGGGATGTCAAGGGTTTGACAGGGGAAATTCTTTACAGTTTAGCCCCGGTTGTACCCTCTGTTCCACCGGATGCCAGCAGACCGGGCGTCCAAGGGGGAGGCAAATTGCCTCTCCGCACTATTAATAGGTACAATGGCATGTTCAATGAATCCAACCGAGGACAAGGCCATGACTGCCGCACCAGACGCCGGTTACGTCAATTATTTCTCCATTCTGGGCGTTTCCGAAGACGCAAAGCCCGGCGATGTCCGCAAGGAATACCGGTCAAAGATGAAAGCCCTGGTCACGGAGATCCATCAAAAAGTCATCACACCGCAACTATTGGCCCATTATACGCTGGAAATGGCCAAACTGAACGCGGCACTGGTCATTCTCCGGGAAATGGACGATCGTCAGGCCTATTGGAATGCACGTAAGAACGTGATGGAACTCGAAGTCCGCTGGATAGAGGCCGTTCAGTCGGGAAGTGGCGACACCGATCGGTTCAGGCGCGAGTTTGAAGCCGCATGCAAGGATTTCTTGAGCCGGTATGTGGAAGAATTGATGCTGGCTGCGGGCCGGGATAAGGAATGTGTTGAGGCGAGCGGGTGGAATCCGGGACAGGAGCGCCACGCCACTCGGATTCTCCGGCACTACAGGCACTTACTGAATCTGGACATTCTTAAGCGTCTGCCCTATACGGAGGTTACCTCGCCCCATGTGGATTGGCAAGAGCGCGAGCGGACTGTGGCGGCCCTTGTGGCTGCAAAAGGGAACTAGGCAATGGCGTTGTTTGGAAAGCGTTCGAAGCAGACTGATAAGGGACCGGTCGATCCGGAGTTGATTGCCAAGGCGTTCGCGAAATCTGTGTTGAACGGCGATCTGGTGACATTCCGCATACTGTTTCAACCGTATTCGCCTGCGCGGCAGGATTCATCCGAGAGTTTCAACCAGGAAAAGTATCGCTATCTGCTGCCGGATGTGGACCAGGAAAACAACCTTGTCTTTCGCGAGGCATTGCGCTTGGTAAAGGACCCGGATATCTGGCAACACATTCAACAGGAGTTGGGCGCGAAGAGGCCCGCGCAGCTGCCCGCACCTTTGGTGATGAAGATCGCTGACAACGCGGTGGGGTTGGGCAAGTATGGCTTCGCGGCGCAAGCCTATGAACTGTTGAGAATCCGGCCGAACATGCGCAACCTGTTCTTTGAGAAGGCCGATGCCGCTCTGGACAAAGGCGACATCAGGACCGGCGTACGGGGATATATAATCGCGGCGGGTTTGGAATATGACTACTCCGCCTTCCCGGAGCCCCTGCCTCGGGTGCTCAATTTCCAGAATCAGGCCCCCATTTTGCATGCGGAATACCCCAAGGACATCCGGGACAGCTTGCCCCTGCAAGAACCGGAATCCTTCGTTCGCACGGCATTAACCTATCTAATGGCGGACGAAGAGGGTGCCGGCCGCCTGGAGTCACGTCCGTTTGAAGTGCGTGTGAAGTTTCTTAAAGAGCTGGTTGTACAACGAGATCCCCAGTGGCCGGAGTTCGTTGAGCGATTCCGCCAGGCGGCCGCAGCCTTCCAGGAACTGGCTCGGAAGCGCCAAGAACTGGTAAAGGAGGCCGGAGAGAAAGGGGCTCTGATAACGGAAGAGCTTGAGGAGCAGATGGGCATCGATCCGCGCGTGATTCCGGCAAGTCTGCTTGGACGGACGATTGAAAATGGGGAGTGGTGGCAGTATTTGAAAGGTCTGGCCTATGAGCACCCACCGGCGATCCTGTTTGTAGCACGCCAGATTCTCGGCAAAAGAGAGGTTCTGGTGCCGCGGTTGCGTGGCGATTCTCCGGTACCGAAAGCGCTGGATTTGTCGGTGCAGGAGATTTGACGCGCCGAAGAGTCGCGGGCCAGGGAATCCATGGGACTTCGAATCGATTTACACTTGCACACCAAGCGGTATTCGGCGTGCAGCCAAATTGAGCCGGATCGGTTAATTGACCGGGCCGTACGCGCCGGTCTGGATGGAGTAGTCATAACGGAACACCACCACCAGTGGACGGATCGGGAACTCTCCGAGTTGGTGGAGCGTTCGGGACATCCTGGGTTTCGACTTTTAGCGGGATTTGAGTACACGTCCAGCCATGGAGATATTCTCATCTATGGACTGGAACCCGATGAAGCCAAAAGGTTTACACCTCGCTGGGCACCCGAGAAAGCGCTGGAGTTGGCGTATGGCCTCGGGGCCGTCTGCATTGCGGCCCACCCTACCCGGGCGGGACTTTCGTTTGATGATCGTATAATTAATCTGCAGTTAAACGCGATAGAAGTGCGCAGCGTCAACTTACAGGCGCATGAACAGGCGCTTGCATTAAAGCTGTCGGGCACGCTGGGCATTCCACCGGTAACATGCAGCGATGCCCATCGGCTCGAGGATGTGGGCCGCTTCGCAACGGTATTTTCGGATGTGATTACGACACGCGAGGATTTGAAAGCGGCGCTCTCGCGTGGTAGATTTTCTATATAGTCTTGTGCGACATGCAGTTGCGCATACGGAAGGGATTCTCTCTTTTGAACGAGCACGATCAAGAGTTCAATGAACCCATCGTGAATCCTTACGCCACGACCACGCCCCCCTCTTCGGCCGGGCGAGAAATGGTCGAGTTTGTAAAGATGATCGTGTGGTTTCTCGTGCTGTTTCTTGCCTTGAAGACATGGGTGATCGAAGGATACGAAGTGCAGGGCCCGTCCATGGAGCCGACTCTGCTGAATGATGAGCGGATCCTCGTGCTGAAATTGCCGCACGTGTTGAGCAAATTGCCATTTCTCGGGGGCGTGGACGCGATACATCCGGGCGACATCATCGTTTTTGACAGTAAGGATGAGGCGAACAAGCGATATGTAAAGCGTGTTATCGCGGAAGGGCCGGAAGCCAGTTCGAACACGGTCAGCGCGAGCACGCAAGAAGGACCGCCACGCGACGCAGTGGAGATCAAAATTGAGGAAGGGCGAATCTTCGTAAACAATCAACGAAAGGAAGAACCCTACCTGCCCGAGGAAATTCGCAAGGAGTTTCACAGCAATACCACGCGCGAGTTTCTTGGACCTGGCGAGTACTACGTACTCGGAGACAATCGGCCTGTCAGCAAGGACAGCCGTTCATTTCATGCCGTTGACGATCAGGCCATTATCGGCCGGGCGGTATTCCGTTTTTGGCCGTTGAGCCGCATCAGCCTGCTTCGATGAAGACACTCGTCTTTTCGGACGTTCACTTGAATGTGGCGCCCGATGGGCGCGCACTGATGGGGCGGTTGACGGCGTTTCTGCGCAGCATTGATCCCACTGCTTACAATCGCCTTGTGATTCTTGGGGATCTCTTCGACTTCTGGTTTGAATACCGGACGGTCATCTTCAGCGGCTATTTCAACGTGTTGCGCGCGTTGGCTTCGTTACGCGACGCGGGGGTGGAAATTCATTTCGTTCGTGGCAACCACGATTTTTGGGCCGGCCGCTTTCTTGAAACCGATCTGGGCATTCATTTGCATGACCGGCTTGTGATCGAAATGGGGGGACGGCGCGTCTTGTTCGTTCACGGCGACGGCATCAATCCCAGCGACACGAGCTATCGGTTGTACAAAAAGGTAGCGCGATCTCCGTGGGTGGTTTCGTTGTTCCGCCTGTTGCACCCGGATTGGGCCATGGGAATAGCGCAGGGTGTGGCTCGGGGTAGCCGGCACATGTTCCAAGCCAAAGATTTGAGCCAGGGATCAGAAGTTGGACCTTTGCGGGAATTTGCGAAGCGCACGCTGGCCGCTGGCGATGCGGACGTGGTTTTTCTAGGGCACACCCATTACCCAGTGATGGAAACGTATCCGACGCCAAGGGGAACTGGGCTCTACATCAATACCGGCGACTGGTTGTATCACCAGTCGTACGTGGAATGGGACGGAACGGAATTCCATCTGTTATTTCATGGAAAAGAGGCTGCCCCACTTCCCGGCGCCCGTTAAATACCCCGCCCAGAAGCACAATGCGCCGAACAAAATGAACATTAGGAACATGAACAATTTGGCGCCACGCCTGCGCGAAAAAGACCGCATGCGTCGCGTGACGACCGTTCTCAAACTAGGGCTGATGTCGGCGACAATAACGGTGATGTTATCTTTTCCGCCGTTTTCGTTGGCGGCGTTAATGAGGTGGTGGGCAATTTCCGCGGGGCTGTAATTCTTCTTGAAGAACTCGGCGATTTCAGAGTCCTTGACCATATTGACCAAGCCATCCGTGCAGAGCAGGAGCATGTCGCCGGGTACGATGTGCCAGAGATAGGTGTCCATCTCCACTTCGGGATGGGTGCCTATGCACCGGGTAACCACGTGCCTGCGGTCGTCTTTTTCGGCTTCCGCCTTGGACATGAGACCGAGTTTGACTTGTTCGTCGACCCAGGAGTGATCTTCGGTTTTTGCAATGATGTCGCCGTCGCGCATGTGGTAACAACGGGAATCGCCGACGTTGACGATGTAGACCTTCTTCGGTGTGACAATAGCCGAGAGAATGGTGGTGCCCATGGGCAGGCCCTTGTTGACGAACTCCCGGTTGGTTTGAAATATGCTCTCATTGGCTCGGGCGGTGTGCCGTTTTAGCAGTGGAATGGGGCCAGGGTCTTCGGCGGGATCTTCGGTGGTTGGGGCGGGCCATTCTTCCTTGAGGACGTCCTTCACCAGCGAGACGGCCAGTTTACTGGCGATTTCGCCACTGGTGTGGCCACCCAGGCCGTCGGCGACGCAGAGGAACGCGCCGTCTTTGAAAAGCGCCAGTCCTTGCCAGTCTTCGCGAAAAAAAGCGAAGTAATCTTCGTTCTTCTTTTTTCGGCGTCCGATGTCGGTCTGCGCGGCGATGTCGATTCGCATGCGTGTACAAGTCTCCGCCATTCCTGGCCGGTTTCGGTTTTGGATGGATTCGATTGCCCTGGTTTGCCCGTTCCAAGTCCTCTGCTTTCGGCATCTTATATGCCCGCGACAATTGACAGGCCATCGGTACGCGATTAGAATTCCACCAGTCCACGCACCGGGCCGGGAGACGCCATTTGATGAAGCGCTTGAATTTTGGCACTTTTCTAGTAGACGAGTCCAACCGGCTCGCCTACGAATCGTGCCTCGCCGTGGCGGAGTTTCGGCCGGTGTCTCCGATGCCGGTCGTAGTCATAGGCGATGAGGGGTGCGGCAAGACGCATCTTTTGTACAGCGTCGTCAATCATGTGAAGGCCTCGGCCGCGAAGTGCAGCCTCGGCTTTGTCACGTCGTATGACTTTACGCCGGCCATCCGGGGCCTCATCGAAGATCCCACCCCGATAGAAAACGCGCCCTCCGCCATATTTCTGGTCGATCAGTTGGAGAAGTTCTCCGAGAACCTCGAAGAACTTGAGGCGGTCGTTCGAATCTTTCTGGATAACCGGCATGCGGTGGTCATTGCCACGAGTGTTCACCCCGCGCGGATGCGGCACCTTCCCACTGGACTTCGGGAATTGCTGGACGGCGGAAAGCTGGTGACCATCAAACCCCATCTGGGTGAACGTCCGGTGGAATTATTGAAGCGGCAGGTGCGGGAGGAGTCTGAAGCGCAAATCTCCCGGCAGAAGGCGGAGATTCAGGAATTGCGCACCCTGCTCGAGCGTGTGGGCAAGGGGGGCCCGGCACCGGGCGGCGGCCACGATGCATTGCGCAAGGAGTTGGACGCAGAACGACGGGCACGCGAGGAATTGTCGCAAAAGTACGATCTGTCGCGGCAATTATGCGAGAGCCTTCAAGACGAGTTGGCAAGCTTGCGCGAACAAGTCGATCGCGTGCGCAGACAGGCGGAAAACACGCAGCGGGAAAGTCACGACTCGGCAAAGGCAGAGATTGATCGGTATCAGGAACAGGTGTTGCACGCGCGCCAGGAGGCGGAGAAATTCCACCACCAAGCCAAGCGGCTCGCGGAGGAATTGGAAACACGGCTCGGCGCGGAGGAAGCGGCGAATCTCCTGCGGGATCAGCTTGCCGAAGCCAAGGACGAACTGGCGGCTTTGCTCGACGGCCGCGACGCGCTTCGCGCGGAGAAAGATGCGCTGAGCCAGCGCGCGGTGGAAGCGGAAGCGCGCGGCGCGGAAGTGGACGCACTGCGCCAGCGAGTGCGCGAGTTGGAAGCCGGACTGACGCGGAGCGCGCAAGAAGCGGATCAGTTGCGCAACGATTTGTCGATGCTGGCGGAATCGCAGGATGCCGCACAAGAACTGTTGGACGAAATGGAGTCGCTGCGAGGCCGTCTGGCCGTTGCCTACGAGGAGGCCGAAAAGGCGCGCGAGCAACAGACCGTCGCCGGAGCCGAACTGGAGGCGTTGCAATCGGAAATTGGGCCGTTGCGGGACCGAGAAGAAGCGTTGACGTCCGAGTTGGCGTCGCTTCGCCAGGAGTTTGAACGCGTTCGATCGGAAAGCGGTTACTCGGGGGAAGCGCTCGAAAAAGCCCATGCGGAGGCGCAGGCCGCGAAGGAAACGGCTGCGCGGGCTTCGGAAGAATTGGAAACGGCACTTGCGGCGAACGAGACCTTGCGCACGGAACTAAACTCGATACGCGATCAGGCGTCTGCGCACGAGGAGCGTGTAAACGCGTTACTCGCGGACTTGAATTCGGTTCGCTCCGATTTAGAAGTGATAGAGACCAGTGCGCAGCAGACCGATTCAGTGGCGGAAGCGTTGCGCGAGCAAGTCGTTAC
The DNA here is from genome assembly GCA_045863295.1 of Candidatus Hydrogenedentota bacterium. GTDB lineage: Bacteria > Hydrogenedentota > Hydrogenedentia > Hydrogenedentales > SLHB01 > BTWA01. The sequence continues at coordinate 10,698 of BTWA01000057.1, read as the reverse complement.
CCTGGAAGGGCAATTGGCTACGGAACAGCAACGCTCCACGGAATTGGGTTCGGAGGTGGAGGAAGCCCGTTCGCGGCATGGCCTGATGCAGTCTGAAATGAATGAACTGCGACTGGAATTGGATGCTGCAAAGGAGCACGCCGATCACCTGTCGCAACAGTTAATGTCGTCACAGCGTGAATTGGAAACTGCCCAATCCAAGCTGAACGATTTCTCCGGAAACATGGCGGCGACAGAGACTGAGCGGAACGAGTTGCTCGAGCGGGTTGACCAGTTGATGCAAGAGTTATCAACCGCGGAAATGAAACGCGCCGCGGCCGTGGACGAAGCACGCATACTGGTCGAGCGCGCTGAACGCCTGGCCGAAGCGCTGGAGGCGGCCCGCGAGCAAGCTTCGCTGGAACGGGTCGAACATGAGAACAGAATCGGTGAGTTGGAAGCACTAATCGCTGAACGCTTCGCCGTCAGCCCGGCCGAAGCGGACGCCCTGCGAACACAGAATGAGCAATTGCGGCAGGCGGCCTCGGAACGTGAGGCCGCGCTTTCGGCGACAAAGGACCAGCAATCGGAATTACAGGAAGCCCTGGCACAGGTGTCCGCGGATCGCGATGCGTTGGCGGGAAGGCTTAGCGACCTTGAAGCCATCCGGGCAGAATTGGCGGAGGCTGTAGAAAGTGGCGAGTCGCAACGGGCGACGTTGATTTCCGCGCTTGAGGAAATGGGCCGGGAGCGCGACGATTTCCGGTTGCGGGTTGTCACAATGGAAAAGGAACAAGCGGCCGCGCGCGCGGAGTTGGACGACTTGCTTGCAGGCAAGGCTTCGCTTGAGACGCGGGCGATGGAAGCGGAAAACGCGCGAAAGAAAACGGCCAAGGAGATGGACGACCTGCGCTTGGAAGCGGCGGGGCAGGTGGCGGCGGCCAACGCGCAAGCCGGTGAGATCCAGCGAAAGCTTTCAATGCTGCAACAGGAGTTTGACGCGTACAAGAAGGAAAGCGAGGAATTGGCCAGCGCGGCCAAGGCGCTCTCGCAATTGGCCACACGCTATGCCTCGCCAAGCGGTAAGACCGAATTACCCACGCCAAAGGCGCCCGAGCCGAAACCCGCGGTACCGGCACGGCGGCCCGAGCCCGCCACACGCAAACCCGAGCCGGCCGCCGCGGTCCCTGCAAAACGCGCATCGATAAGGACCGATCTGGCGCCGGCCACGCTGGAGCCTCTGCCTGATTTGTATCCGCTGGAAGACGACGAGGAAAAAGACGTCTCTATCTGACATTCAGGCGGAAGCGGGCATGTTTAGCGGGGGCATGTCATCGTAGGTCCGTCCGTCCAATTCGCGGCCAGCCTTTTTTTTGTTGAACCCGCCCCACTGCTTGAAAAAAAACAGCGTCCGGCTGTCTTCGCATTGATTGCGTATTTCTCTTACCCACGCCGGATCCATCGGCCTTGCACCTGGACCCGATTCGCCGCCAACGATTACCCAATCAATTCCCTGCAATTGGAGACTAGGCAATGGGCCTATTAGCGGCTCAAGAGATAAGAACTTTATGTGTGCACCGGTATTTCGGAGATTGCTTATTCTGTAGAGGTACTTGTCACTTTCAACGCTCACACCCATCCAAATATGAGGTTTCCACGAGAGTCTTGGGCTGAGCCTTTCAAGTCGATCTGACCGCTTAGTCAGAACTTGGTACGTGTGCCAGTGCGCGCGGATCATTACGTCAAACACCCGATGTATGTATTCTTCGGGCACTTCTTTGTGGAACAAGTCGCTCATGGAATTGACAAATATGACCTGTGGGCGTCTCCAGCGAAGCGGCAATTCCAGTGCGTGTTCCTGCAATGTGAGCTTGAATCCATTCCGATAGTTGGATTGCCCCATGGCCTGCAATCGTCTGGCCAGCCGCTCGGCATAGCAATGCTTGCATCCCGGACTGATCTTGGTGCAGCCCGTGACTGGATTCCATGTGGACTCGGTCCATTCAATGTTTGAGTTCGTGGACATGCTACTTAATTTGTCTTAATAGGTGCTCTGCAATTTTCACTGCTGGGCTCACGGCATTCGGATTTGACGCCGCAAACATCAGTTGATACATGACGTAGTCCCTAGAGTTTCGCATTGCTCTGGGATTTCGGGCGACTCCCGCAAATATTGTCGAAAGCTTCCGGTTGTAGTATAACCCGATAGATTCCGGATTCGCACTTTTCTGTATAGTATCCTGCTGCGCAAAAAGGTCTTGCTGAGGATCTGACTGGTAAAACGCGTTTCGCCAACCATCGTCTCCAAATACAAGGTTTAGGCGATTCGCCCAACTGGGTGATACATTTCCGTTCGCTGGCAGCATACGATTTACGCCCGCCCCACAAGGAAACAAAATCCAAAGGTCGATGGCCTTGGTTCGTGCTATGGCGCACACAGTTTCCCAATTAACTTGCATTCCAAAAGGATCTAGGAAGAGCACTGCTCTGTGTTTTCCCCAATCCTTTTTACAAATCTCCTGCAAAATCTTGTTACAGTCTCCCGGTCTATACTCTATTTTTGAAGAATCGATATTAAGTGCATTAATTCTGCTCCTTAATTGCTCAATTTTGGCCTCTGACTTCTCTATAAAAATATACTTGTTGAAGGATGGCTCGATTCTCAGCGCGCGAATGGCCGAGCCCTCTAGAAATGCTCTGGTATCACTGTCCGATAGCTCCTCGAAAAGTAGATGTTCAGGGTCTAAATCGGATACCGGAAGATCGCTGTACCCAGTACCGGCGAAGGCGTCAATGTATGCGAATCTCAGACCCCTTCCCGGTAAGATCTTGACGTATTCACGCAGATACGCCTCAACAATCCCCAGTTTCTCCTCTGTCCAACTACCACCAAACCTTTGTAACATTTGTAATCCCTGTATCTTGCGAGGTATCCGTTGGCTAGAATACGTAGGTACAATGGCACTACCTAGCTCAGGTCCATCAATCTTAACTCACTATCAATGACCCAATTCTCCGGTATGTTGTTCAACAGTTCGACTTACACCACTTTAGCCAAATCATATCGCACACTGCATTTGTGCCATAATCCTTAGTATGCAGGACTTTACACAGCACATCATACGCCTCTATTCCGAACTCCATCCGTTGGATCGGGTGGCGCGCGCGGGGTATGTGTTGCGCGGGGTGGCGGAACCGGAATCGGTGGCGGCGCACAGCCATTTTGTGGCGTTGCTGGCGATGTTGTACGCGGATCGGAATCCCGACGTGTTTGACGCCTCGAAAGCGGTCGCAATGGCGCTGATCCACGATCTGGCGGAGTGCCGGTTGATGGACATTCCCATGCCCGCAGCGGACGCGCACTTCAAAGAATTGAAGGCCGAGGCCGAGCAAGCCGTGACGGAACAATTGTTCGAGAGCATCGATCGCCGCTACGGTGAGTTGCACCGGGAATTGTGCGAGGGAACCACACCGGAGGCACGCCTGGTGCGCGGCTTGGACAAAGCGCAGATGATGATCAAGGTGCTGATGTATCAGCGCGAGGGCCGGGGGCGGTTGCACGAGTTCTGGACGAATCCGGCGAATTTCAACGACTACGGCCTGACGTGCGTGAGCGATTTGTTTGATGCAATCTGTTTGGAGGCGGGCCGGCCAAGGCCGAGTCGCTAAGCTCGCGGCGCGCTATTCTTCGGTTTGCTGTCCGGGTTCACCGGGCGGAATACCTTCGCTTATGACACGAAATGCGTTTCCACCCAACACGGCGCGAATGTCTTCGTGGCTCATTCCTTCGAGCATGAGTGCTTCCGTGATTTTGGGAATGCCGGAAGCGTCGAAGGGCGTGGTGGTCGCGCCATCGAAATCGGATCCGAGTGCGACGTGTTCAATGCCGGCGACGGATATCGCGTGTTGAATGGATTTTACGATGCCCTCCACGCTGACATCGCAAATGGCTGCATCCCAGAATCCAATACCGACGACTCCGCCGTTTGCAGCTACGGCTCGCAACTGATCGTCATCCAGATTTCTCGCATTGTCGCACACGGCGCGCACGCCGGTATGGGAGACAACCAGAGGCCGCGTGGCCATGGCGAGGACGTCGTCGAAGAGCTGCGGGGAAGCATGCGCAAGATCGACGATAATACCGAGTTCTTCCATCCGCTTGACTACCTGACGGCCAAACTCAGTGATACCGCCTTTTTCCAACCCGTGGGCCGATCCGCCCAATTCGTTGTCGAAGAAATGGGTGAGCCCCATCATTCGATACCCAGCCTTGAAAAGGACATCCACGTTTTCAATTTTGCCTTCCAGGCAATGCAGTCCCTCGATCGCCAGGAGTCCTGAGACGCGGTAGCGGCGCGGCAAGCGGCCTTGAATGAACTCGTCAAGCGATGCGCGATCTTCAATAACACGGAGCACGCGCATGGAGTTGTCGGCGTACTCGTGAAGCTGCTGGGCCTGATACAGGGCACGTTGCAGTGTGCTGTCCCAGGTGGGCCGAGGCCACCGCTGCAGGATGGCGAGCGCGGTGATGTTGTCTGTGTCAGCGCCGTTGCTTTCGTAATTCTGGTTCTTGGGCGTCTTGGTGACCGCGGAAAACACTTGGAGCGCGACGCCGGCCTCGGCCAGGCGCGGCACATCGACGTGACCTCGGTTCTGACGAACGAGCAGGTTACGGTTCCACAGAAGCGCATCGGAATGAAGATCGACTACCGTGGCACGAACGTGAATCTGATAGGCGGTGGGGCCGTGACTGTAGGGTCCCGGCACGGTGACGCGGTTCAAATTCGCCTCCACCATGCTCGGCAGCGCCAGGAAGGCAAATGCCGCTCCAGCGATTAGCAGCACAACAAGCGCAATAACCCCCTGCATCACAAGGCGCGATCTGGAGGACATGCTCGGCTTTCTCCGGTGGCTTATTAGGCGGACCTGCGTTTGTCCGCCGTGTTGGCTGTACGGGTTCTAAACAAAACATCGACCACGTTGCGCACGTACTGCTCGTCCGTAAGCGCGAAGGTCGCCTCTTCGGGAAAATCCGCATACGCGCGGAACCGATCCGCCATCGCCCTAAAGACCTCGATGCGCGATGCCGGATCGAGGCGATCGCGCCGGACAATAGCCGTCAAGGCGATGCGCGCTTCCTCGGGGTCAATCCGCCGTCTTAACCTGGCTTCAAGATGGGGGTATTCCCGGAATGAATTGTACTTGCCGCCGAGTATCCGTTCTATGTCGGGCACTTTGACAGGGTTTTCGCGCACAACAACGGTGCCGGCAACAAAGTCGCCCAAGCGCTGCGAGCGCTTGCTCAAGAAACAGGTAAGGCCGCCCACCAGATAGAAGGTAGGAAAGCAATCGACGAATCGCAGCAAATTACGCAGGGCGACTTGGCTGAACTGCAGTCTCAGGCCTTGCTCGTTGATGACGCGGAGCCTTAAGACCCATTTGCCAATAGTACGGCCGCGCCAGAACCACTCAAGGGCCATCGCATAAAAGGTAGTCAATACGTAATACCCGAGCCAGACGAACGCTGCGAAGAGCGGAATAGAGCCAAGATCAAAAAAAATGCTTCCGGTCTGCATCGCGAAGTTGACCAGAAGGAGCAGGGCCAGGAAGGTGAGTGCCATGACGGCCGCGTCGATAATCCACGCGAGAAACCGGGAAACGGGTCCGGCCAGCGGATAGGAAAACGCGATACCTTCGGGGGTTCGTATGCGAAGCATTCCTGTGCGTTCTTCAGACATCCGCACCTCCACGCCGCCCCGCCAGGAACAGATACATGAACAAGGCCACCAACTCCACCGTGCCAAAAGCTATCTTGACGGCATAGGGAATGATGGGTTCATGGTATTGGGAAAAGAATGCCTCGACGAATCCAGCCCAAATCAAGAGCAGAGTGACGCCGGCAATCAGGGTTATGGCATCGTTGCGAATGGCGCGCAGCCGCTGGCGAAGGGTTACGCGGCTTCTCCAGCCGATGAGCGCGCCGCCAATGACAAAGCCCGCCTGCCCCGCGAGCAGGATGGCGGGAATTTCTGTAGCCCCGTGCGGCAACAGCCAGCCTATCAAGAAAATGGTTTCCCCCGCCTGGATGTAGTCGAGAACAACCGCACCGAGCAAAACGCCGTTACCAAGCAGGACAAGGAAAGTGCCAATGCCCCAACTCACGCCCAGAGCCATTGTTGTGAAGGCCACCTTGGTGTTGTTTTGAATATAGAACACGGTGCCCAGCACATGGGTGTCAACCCCCTGAACCACATCCTCCATGCTCTCGGTCATTTCTTCCTGTGCCACTCGCTCTCTCGGATCCACCTGCAAGTGGGGATACCCCAACAGAACGCCTTTTGCATCCGCATCTACAAGAATTGCCGTTCCACCGAAAATCGCGCCGGCGAGAGTGACGACCAAGGCAAGACCGAATGCGCCTAAATGTTTGCGGAAGGTGCCGGGAAACGTTTGCCAGAACCAGATAACCGGATGGAAGCGATATGTTTGACCGCGTGCGGCGTGAATCTCGGAATAGGCGCGGGCCACCAGCGACTCCAGGAATCGTTGCAACTCGGGTTCGGAAGGAAATGACGATAACTTGGCGAGATCCGTGGCGGCGCGTTCGTAGAGATAATGGAACCGGCGAATCTGCTCCAGATCGAGGGTGGCCGTATGGTCTTCCTGCAGACGGTGAAGTTTGGCGTCGAGTTCATCCCAAAATGGACGTTCCTCCCTCAGGAATCGTTCGAAGTCGACGATCATAGCAACTGCCTTTGCTTGATGTTCATGTATTGGGTGACAAGTTGTGCGGCCATGCGTGCATGGTCCAAAAGCAGGAATTGGACGCCCTGGCGCTGCAATACGCGTTCCAATTCGCGCAATCCCTGCCAGCGCATGTGCCCCGCCAGCCGGTCATAGACATCGCTCACGGTATCGGCCTTGTCATCCTGGAATAGCGGTTTAACACCGGACGGAATGGGCATTCCCACCAGCATTAAGTGGTGTCTTCCGATCAGGTGCACATTCTTCACGAAACTTTCCGCAAGGACGGGATCGTCTAGGTTGGTCAGGAATATGACCAATGCGCGACGGCGCAGCCGAAGCCGCAGGAACGAAAACACTTCGTCAAAATCAGGATTCACGCGCGAGGCATTCAATGTGTAGAGCGCATCGCGGCACACGCCGTAGTGAGCTTTGCCATTCTTGGCTCGAATGAAGGTGCCGACGCGGTCGTCAAATGTCATCAACCCATATAAGTCGCCTTGCCGTTCCGCGGCAAGACCCAACACCATGGCCGAAGTGAGAAAGCGTTCTAACTGCGTTGTCTCGGGCAGGCCAATCCCTCCGGACATCTTGCGGGCGCTGAGGCGGGAGGTATCGATCAGCACGTACACTTCTTGAGTACGCTCGATTTGATAGGTCTTGGTGATGGGGTGGCCCCGGCGGGCCGTAGCCTTCCAGTGTACGTCGTCATAACTGTCGCCCGGGACGTACTCGCGCAGTTTCTCAAATTCACGGCCTTGACCCACCTGCCGTTGCTGGTGAATCCCGAATACGCCCCGATTGAGAAACAGTGCGGCCACGTTGCGTCGTTCGTGCATCAGATTGGGATACACGCGCACTTCGGACTGCGTGGGCACGGACGATCGCACGGCCCAGAATCCGAGTGGCGAAGATCCTTCCAAATAAACACGATCAAGTATATAGCGTCCGCGGCGCGTAGCCGTGCAAGGCCACGTTACGGAAGCGGCGGCGGTGGTGCCTGCAATTTCCGTTTCAATCGTCTCGGAAGGCGTCGTAATCTCGGGTGGGAATGCGAGACCGAGGCGCAGCAACCTGCGCTTGCCCGGAGCGGCAAACAGGTGCACGGGTAATGTGCCTTCGCGATCCTTGGTGAGCCGGGCCACTTCAGGCAGTTCCGCGCGCACGCCATTCAACGATCCGAAGGCTAGCGCAGCGTCGAACACGGCAAGCAGGACCAGGCCTCCAATCAGGCCGATTGCTAAAAGATGCCCTTGCTGAGCAAAGCGATCCATAGCCTGCGGCAAGCCTTCAATGCCCAAGCCGGTCTCGGCTGGCGGTACAGCAAGCACCGACATGGGCACTGCGATAACGGCCACCCAGAACAGCAATCGTGTGCGCGGAACAATCATCGTGGAACCGCAACCTCCTGCAAGATTCGGGAAATGATTTCGCTCACCGACAGGCCCTCAATTTCGTATTCAGGCCGCAGTATGATGCGATGTTCCAACACGGGATAGGCCATGGCCTTGACATCATCGGGCACGACAAAGTCGCGCGCCTCGAGTACGGCGGCCATGCGGCAGGCCAGCAGCAGGGACTGCGTGGCGCGGGGTCCGGCGCCCACGAGAATGGCATCGTGCTGGCGGGTGGCGCGAATAAGATCCACCACGTAACCTACCACTTCATCGCGCACGGTGACCTTCTGCAGGACGCTTCGGAGTTCGGTCAGTTCCGTGGCCTGCAACACAGGCTGAACGGTACCGGAATCAAGTACGGACTCGGGGGCATCATGGCCCAGGGTCCGCCGGGCAAGATCCATTTCGTCCTCCCGCATTGGCGCACCCATACTGATCTTGATCATGAACCGATCCTTCTGCGCCTCGGGCAGTGGATAGGTGCCTTCATATTCGATGGGATTCTGCGTGGCAAATACCGTGAAGTTGTCGCTCAACACGTGGGTTTCGCGGTCAATTGTCACGCGGCGTTCTTGCATGGCCTGGAGCAGAGCAGACTGCGTTTTGGCCGGAGCACGATTAATCTCATCGGCCAGGAGAAACGTGGTGAAGATAGGACCTTTGACCAGCGTGAATTCGTTGCGCTGCAAGTTGAACACGTTGGTACCGGTAATGTCGGACGGCATCAGATCCGGAGTGAATTGGATGCGGGAGAATTCGCAACCGAGCACGTGGGCCAGAGTACGCACAAGCAGGGTTTTTGCCACGCCGGGCACGCCTTCGATAAGGGCGTGATTATTGGTGAAGATGGCAATGAGCGCCTTGTCCAGCACGTCTTGCTGCCCGATAACGACTTTGGCCACTTCACGGCGGGATCGCTCCAGCACATCTTTCAATCGATCGAGGTCCACGTTGCTGCTCCTGTCGTGCGCGCCTGTGTCAGGCGGCTGGTTTCGAATCGCCGGATTCTTTCGACTCGCTCGTGCGCCCCAGCACCGCCCGTTTTCTCGCGTTGACTTCCTGCGCCAAGGCCTTGTACTGCGCCACAGGGTGAGTCGCACCCTGCACTTGTATCTGTTGATAACACCGATCGACTGCGGCGGCGACTGCCGAAGATCGCCCGCCCTGGGGCTGACTCTTCTTCCACTCGTCCACACAAAGCTGGATCAAGGTACGTGAGGGCACGTGGCGACGAAGCAGGTTCTGCAGCCCTGCAATGGCCTCGCGACCTTCGGTTCCCTCCAGCGCCTCACTATCGTCTTCGCCGTGCGGCGGGGCCAGGCTGAATGCGTTTTGCCACACGAGCAACACGGCAAGGATGATGCAGGCGACTATAGTACCATGCAAGCGGTACTTGCGGGCGAGACTCATCACGCCACCTTGTTCCACTATTCCGAGATGGGTTTCGTCAAACACAAGTTCGCGGCTCGCGCCCACGAACCATGCGACAAGGTCGGCCTGCGGATCCCTTCGAAGAGCCTCGTTGCTCAACAGATAGGTGTCGGAAGCAAATACCAGCGAACCGTTGCCGTAGGATCGTTCGATGACCACGGGAAAGCCGTCGCGCGAATAGATTACGCGCCACGCGTCGGTCAGATCCTTGAAATGGAGCGCGCTATACCATTCGAGTTCGGATGGTAACGGATTTCGGCGCGGCGCGGCAGCTCGCATTTGCTGGTAGATCCAGAACCGATGCCAATCCAATGCCGCGGGCAACGGAGCAATTTCGTGCAACATCGCGCGCGCGGGAATGAAATCCCCGCCGTCGGGCTGCTCCAGTGGCTGCAATCCAAAATCAATGCCCCAACGATTGGCGAGATTGATGAAAGGATCTAGGGATTGGTAACGGCTTTCCGGGTCGAGTCCGCTATCCTCTTCCTCGCCATCCGTGTCCTCCTTTTCAGCGTCGTCCGGTCCAAACACGTCGTGCGCATTCCTCGTTCGGCCTTCGTATTCGGTTTTAGTGCCCGCCCGTCCTGGCTGTCCGGAATCTTTTTCACTTTCCTCTGCGAGACCAGCTTCTTCCGTTTCTTCGGCCTGCTCGTCCTTTTTCGCGTCCCGTTCCTGTTCTTCCGCTGAATCGCGCACTTCTTCGCGTAGCCAGAACGAACTCCAGGTTGCGTCTGCCTGAGGAGGAAAGGTTATGACCACGCGGCCACCCACCGACATGAAAGATTCAATGGCTTCGACGCTGCTAACATTGACTTGATTCATGAAGGGCAAAGAATCGCCCAAGACAAACAGGGTCATTGCGCGATTGGGCTCAAGTACAGACAAAGGAGTCGAGTTTCGGCGGACAGCAATCTGTGGAATTTCTTTCAGACTTTCGTAAAGTACTTTGGCTCCTTGCGGATCCGTACGATACGTAGAGTACGGTGGGAACAGGTCGCCGTAGTTACCGCGGGCAGTCAACAATGAGTAGGCCCCATAGAGCGCGAACAGCGCAAATACGGCAAAGACCAAGACGGTTTTGTCATTGCGGACGCGCAATGGCCCGAATCCTTTCGTATTGTGCGGTAGCAAGTTCAACCATCTCGCG
>BTWA01000056.1:0-25417 GCA_045863295.1 Candidatus Hydrogenedentota bacterium | reverse complement strand
CTTCGGTTTTCGTGGTTGCTGTGGCGGCATTGTTTGCACCGTTGGTATTCGCAGCCGGCCAGGGCACGCCCGAAAGCCCATGGAAAATCGGCATGAGCCAATGCAACCTGGGTGAACCCTGGCGCGTGCAGATGAACGCCGACATCAAGAAGGCCGCGGAACTCCACAAGAACATCCAGGTTGTGTACCAGGATGCGCAAAACGACACGCTCAAACAACGCGCTCACATTGAGGAATTCATCAGCGCCGGGGTCGATCTGATAATCGTAAGCCCCAAGGAAGCCGTGCCGCTTACCCCTCCTGTGGAGAAGGCGTTTGCGGCGGGTATTCCCGTCATTGTGCTGGACCGCCGCGTTATGGGCGACAAATACACCTGTTTCATTGGCGCGAACAATAAAGCCATCGGCGAAGCCGCGGGCAAATGGATCAAGAAAAAACTGGAAGGGAAGGGCAACGTCGTTGAATTGAAAGGCCTCATGACCAGCACCCCCGCGCAGGACCGCAACAGCGGATTTCGCGAAGGCATCAAGGAAAGCGGCATTAAGGTCATCTTCGAAGCCGATATGAAATGGCTGGAACCCGATGCACGCAAGGAAATGGAATCCGCGCTCGCGCGATTCGACGCCATCGACCTGGTATACGGACACAACGACCCGGCCGCGCACGGCGCCTACCTGGCTGCCAAGGCCGCGGGCCGCGAAAAGAATATGCTCTTTGTCGGTATCGACGGCTTACCGCACGAAGGCCTTGCGTACGTGCAGCAAGGTATCCTCAGCGCCTGTTTTGAGTATCCCACCGGTGGCAAGGAAGCCGTGGATACTGCCCTCAAAATCCTCGGTGGCGAAACGGTACCCAAGGAAATCGAAGTGCCTTCGCGCTACTTCACGCCGGAGAACATCAAGACCGGCGGCGAATGGCTGAACGCGAACGCGAAACCGGCTGAGTGAGGCTATTGGTGGTACTGGAGACGCATCCGTACATGTCCAAGGCTTTCCAATCCCGCGAGAGTGGCTCAGCGTGTCCGGACCATCATTCACACATTGTGTCAGCCCTACGACAGCGAGGTTTCATTCGCCGGTCCCTATGCCAGGGCCTCCTGATCTTTCTCTCGTCCACGTTGCTCGCGGGCTGCGCTCCCGCGTTCCTTAACGAAGTCGGCAGGGGCAACCTCGAAGCGGTCGAAGCCATGCTCGCCGACGATCCCTCGGTCCTCACCCAGCGAGACGACCTGGGTAAAACGGCCCTGCATCGCGCCGTCACCAGCGGGAAGGACGACATGGTCGCGCTCATACTCTCGCATACGCCAGATGTCGACGCGCAGGATGACACTGGATTGACCCCGCTCCACGTCGCGGCTTGGTGGACGACTCCTTCGCGCATGCAACTCTTGCTGGATGCCGGCGCCAACCTCGAAGCCAAGGATAAATTTGGCGATACCCCGCTACATCTCGCCGCCATCCACGGACGGCTCGCCAATATCCGATTCCTCGTCGAACACGGTGCAGACACCCAAGCACGCAATCAGGACAACCTCACCCCACGAGAAGCTGCAATAAAATATCACCAGGACAAGGCCGCTCATTTTCTCGCTCAACTTGGCAACGGCTCGTGAACCCGAGAAGTCGCGCGCCGAGCACGTTGGAGCGATTCTGCGACACATAGCCTTTGGCGTTCTCGGTACGGGTTTCGGTATGGCAGTCGGCTACGCATACTGCCTCAATATGGGCACCGAAATGGACGACCCCAAACCAGGTGTTTTCATCATATAAGTTTCTTTGGTTCAATCAACGGGTGCCCTGCTAATGTGGGCTTCAACAGCCGCCATCAAAATCTCCCGCCGCGAATGCCAGCGGCGATTTCAGGAACTCACCCAGTGGCTTGTTGAACAAAGCAATGCCTGCGACCCGGAGTGCCAATTACCCGAGGGAATCACCATCGGAATTGGTGGATTTCTGGACTATTCGTTCAGTCCGTATTACAAACGCGTACAACTTCACGCAAGCGTCTGCCATCTAAGTCTGGCCCAGGTCTATCCTCATTTGCTCCACGAACTCGGCCACGCCCGGCGACGCTTCAGCCGAATGCGTTACGTCGTCAGCCGTAATCTGAACCCCTGGCGAAACCACCCCGAAGCATTCTGGGCAAAAGAGGAACGTATTGCCGATGCGTTCCGGGATGCGTTTTTGGCCATGTGCGTCGGTAGTCGGAGACTGCAGCAGTATCAGGGTAAAGACTCCTTCCCAGAATGAAAAGCACCTCATTGCGAAATATTTCGCAGAAGTTTCAACATTTGTTTGCCGGCTTCGATCGCGTCAGGTTTGAAGATGGATACTCATTCCGAGTGCAAAAGCACATTTTGCAAAAGTCAGGTAATGTATTCCATTTCCACAAAAGCGATGGTGACGTGAAAGCGGTCAGGATTGTCACTCTTGCCGAAACCGTGCTGAAACAACAGCCAGGTGGGATAATGCGCTAAGCTCGCTTTAACATCTATTTGAAAACCCTGCCAAATTGTTGGAGCCGTCCAGCGAAATTGAATTATGCGGGATCATGGAGTTGTTACTGCACTATCAATTGGCCAATTATATACATCAACGTGAGCGTACCAAGTGCAATCAGGAGAAACACAATGGATGCAACAAGATAAGCGATATACAGCAAATACCAGTGTCGCAGTGTCTGCACGTCGCGAGCGATTTCGGTACCTTCGACAAGTACTGCATAAGGTAACCTAGGAAGAAACCACATGGGGCCCAACGTGCGAACGCATCCCGTAATGCGTTGACCCTCGAAATCAAAGTCGAATTCAGTTGAAGTCGTTAATCCAATTCTTGTGGGCTTAGGGTAAAAAGTTCGACCCGCTACGCGGACGACAATGCCATATGTCAACCAGAGAAACGCACCGAATGGGCACACTGAAACCTCAATCGTCTGTCCATATGAAATGTAACTGCGCATGGATTCCACCTAGTACCCCCAATTGCAGAACTCAATCGAATATGCACGACTCGACTTAGCTTGTATGTGAGAATTGTCCAACTCACCTGAGGTGCCGTAATGGCTTTATTCCAGTTACCTAGTTTATCTATTCTCAACTAGGTCGTCCAATCTAGTGGCTAAGACGGAAGTAAGAATTTGCATTCATTTTTTCGATCATGCGGCTCTGCAATTCTAGGATTATGTCTCCCTTTGACCACTGATCCACAGGTATAGCGTGGTGATCGGACCTTACCAATCCAATTCCGGTATGCATCGTGCGTTGAAGTATAATCATGGTCTCCTTGTCCCATCGTGACCCGTTCCGGCCCTATTAACGCGGAGTTCCCTGTGCTCATGGACCTCTTGAGGCAACGAAGTTACCTGTACATACTCTTGTCCGTGGCGCTGTGGAGCACGGCTGAAGTGGTCACTCGCCTGGTCGTCGGCTACATCACGCCGGTTCAACTTTCATTCGTGCGCTTTGCCGTTGGAGGGGCATTCCTTGCCGTCTTCCTGCCGTTCGAACTGTACCGCAAGAAGCTGTGGCCGACCCGTCAAATACTGTTCCACTCGGCCTGGATTGCCTTGATTGGCATCGTCGTAACGAATTTAGCGTATCAATACAGCCTGACCTATGCCGGTGCCGGGGTCGTCGCCACCGTATTCGGAAGCAGCCCACTGTTCACTCTGATCATTTCGGCCCTCCTCCTGGGCGATCCCTTGACCCGCCCGCGCTTGTTGGGTGTTCTCACCGGCTTGGGTGGAATCGGTGTCATGACCTTGAGCCGTGAATCGCAGTATTTCACCCTGACGGGGCTGGGTTTTGCCTTGGTGTGCAGCGTATCGTTGTCGGTTTTTACCGTCTTGGTGAAGAAGTTTGGGGGAAAATTTGGCGGATTGCCGATTACGACGTTTTGCATACTGTTCGGGGCCATCTACTTATTGCCATTGGTGTTTGTTGAAGGACGCTCCGAGACACTTCAAAATATTTCCATCATCTGGAAACCAGTCCTGTATCTGGCGATCGCGACAACTGGTGTGTCGTATCTTCTTTTCTTCAAAGGACTTGAACATATCGATTCTACCCAGGCAATAAGTGGCCTCTTTCTGAAGCCTCCCATGGCAACCCTTTTGGCCTATGTCTGGTTGAAGGAACCCATCACGTGGAACCTGGTAGTCGCGCTGCTGCTGATTCTGGCTGGTCTTTACTTGGTCACGAAGCCCAACCGCCTCGTTAAACGCCTCGAGGCACTTGAATCCCAATTGGAGCCATAGCACTGCAACTCGGAGTCAAGCATGCCTTACATTGGCGTGTGAGACTCTCATTCCACCTTCTCCCCCTGCCACAAGACGACTACGGTTACTCCCAGCAGTTGCAAAAGACTCGCTTTTTCTCGCAAGATATGGGTATACTGTTGACTTGAGGAGCCTGAGCCCACAACATGTGGGGGATGATTTGCTGCTGTGACTACTTCCAAGCAACACGTTACCATTTATACCGACGGTGGCTGTCGTCCAAATCCCGGAGTGGGTGGATGGGCTGCCGTCTTGCGATATGGAGAAAAAGTCAAGGAACTCTCGGGGGGCGAGCCGGAATCCACGAACAACCGGATGGAACTCACAGCCGCAGTGTGCGCTTTGGAAGCCCTCAAGAAGCCCTGCAAGATAGAATTTCATACGGATTCCGAATACCTGAAACGCGGCATTACGGAATGGATGCCGGGCTGGAAGCGGCGCGGTTGGGTACGGAAAGAAGGGGCGCTCAAAAACGTGGACCTGTGGCAGCGGCTCGATAAAGCCATCGGTGATCACGAGATCGATTGGCGTTGGGTCCGAGGTCATAATGGCAATCCGGACAATGAACGCTGTGACGAATTGGCCACGCAAGCCATTGAATCGCTCGGCGTGCGCTGATGGTGAACAATATTTCCACCAAGTGGGGCGGCTATGTGGAGTAGACGCACAAGGAAAATCAGGCTTCCGCTGTATTTGTTTCCCATCGTGTTGGGACTCTGCGGCCTGCTGTACGTCAATCAGGTGCCGACGCCGTTTCTGCAATCGGCGGTCATATTGTTGTCTGTGGGCGCACCGCTGTTCGCCGTCGGGCACTTGCTGGCACGGGTACAAACGGGTGGCTTTCAGAGAATTGCACTGGTCGTCGGGGTGGTCTTGCTCATTGTC
Source organism: Candidatus Hydrogenedentota bacterium (assembly GCA_045863295.1). Taxonomy (GTDB): domain Bacteria; phylum Hydrogenedentota; class Hydrogenedentia; order Hydrogenedentales; family SLHB01; genus BTWA01. The sequence continues at coordinate 20,257 of BTWA01000056.1, read as the reverse complement.
GGGGCCATGGGAAAGGTCTTCAATCTCGGCGATGAATTGCAGGACATGGCCGAAGTGCCCACCATCGTTTGGGAGGCGTCCCAGTACATTGGTCTGGCCAGCCTAATTCTAGGTCTCTTTACCGTTTTGCTGATTGTGGTCTGGCGGGAAGAGGAAATTGGCGAAGTCGCGCAGCAGTTCAAATTCCTTGCCAGCCACATGAGCGAAGGCTTCATTGTAACGGGCCCCGACGGCACCATTCGGCTGGTCAATCAAGCGTTTTTGGACATGACCGGCCTTGCGGAATCCGAAGTGCTGGGCCGCAATTCGCGCGAGATGGCCGAACGGTTCAACCTGGAGCCCATGTTCCCGCACATCGAAAGCCGCTCTTCGGGCCTCGCATCGGAGTACAGCATCCCCTGGCGCAATGGCGGCGAGGCAAAGCAGCTTTGGTTTAACGGCACTCCAATCTTCGACCACCAGGGCCGTTTCGCCGGCGCGCTGGCAACCGTCCGCGATATTACCCACCAGCATCAAATTGCGGAACGCTTGGAACGGTATACCCGTGGTTTGCAGGAGTTGGTCGAAGATCGCACGCAGCAATTGCGCCAGTCCGAGGAACGCATGCGCGCCTTGCTGCTTCACATGAACGAAGGATTCCTCACCGTTGGGGGCAACTATCGAATCCGGTTTGCCAACGAATGCATCGGCCGGTTGCTGAACCGGCCCACCGCAAGCCTGATCGGCAGGGACGTATTCGAATTCATAGAACCCGCCGAGCGTGGAAAAGTGGTGGAGTTGTTTCGTACGGCGGACAGTCATGCGGCCGAAGGGACCCAACAAGAAGTCCGGCTGATGCGACAAGGGGGACAGGCCCTTCCCGTGATGGTTTCGGTTGCCCCGATCGAGCAAGCCCCGGACGAAGATGCCCGGTATTCTCTTGTGGTAACGGACGTCACCCAGCTCAAGAGCATGCAGGCCGAGTTGGAGGCCCGTGCACAGGAATTGGAGGAGGTCAACGCCGATCTCCGAATGTTGGACAGGGCTAAGGACGCGTTCTTGAGCAACGTCAGCCATGAATTGAGGACTCCGCTCAGTACCATTCGCGGATACGTGGAAATGTTGAACACTTCCGGCATGGGAACGCTGCAACCTCAACAGCAAGCGGCATTGAATGTCATGCGCCGAAACGTGGATCGCTTGGGCACGTTGATCGACGAGATCATAGAATTCAGCCGGATGGAAATCCGTGGGATTCAACTGCAGCGTACCCTGTTCAACCCCATGGCGGTTGCGCGCGAATGTTGCGATTCAGCCCGGCCACACGCCATTGCGAAAGATATTACCATTCATGTCGGCACGCCGGATATCCCGCTGTATGCATGGGGAGACCGGAAGCGGATTGGTCAGGTGCTCACAATTCTTCTCTCCAACGCCATCAAGTTCACGCGCCCCAGCGGGCATATCCAGCTTGCGGTAACCCTGGATGGGGAAGGCGCTTTGCGGATTGCAGTGCAAGACACCGGCATCGGCATAGACCCGCGTTACCATCGGCGCGTTTTCGACAAGTTCTTTCAGGTGGACAGCACATGGGCACGACGCTATGAGGGCGCCGGAATCGGCCTCTCGATCGCCAAAAGTGTTGTAGAGGCCCACGGAGGGCGAATCGAACTATCAAGCGTACCCGGCAAGGGCAGCAGCTTCACGGTTGTGTTGCCACATGTCGTTTTTGGACTGCCCGGCCATGCATTTGCCGATGACGCGCTGGCAGGCAAAACAGCCCTTCTCATTTCGGACAGCACCGATTTGGTAGAGGCGGTCACGTCCGTATTGCGCAATCTGGGAATGACCATACATGCGCAGAATTCTGGATATGGCGGCATTCGTCACGCCAACGAGGAACCGCATGACATCATCTTGGTGGACGAAAGTCTGCAGGATTTCGGTGGCACTGGTTTTCTCAATCGGCTCAGGGAAGGTGCGAATCTCGCGGGCACACCTATCGTAGTCTTCAGCGGAGGAGAATCGTCTGAGGCCATGCTCGGCGCCGAGTCCGACGGTTCGGTGGTGATGTTGGCCAAACCTTTTTCCGCGCAGTCTCTGCAATTGAGCGTACATTCGGCGTTTCAACTGCCCACGCCGTTCGAGAAAGACACGGATACGGCACGCGATCCGCTCGTGCGTTCAATCGAAACCCGTGTGCTGGCAGTCGGAGCCGATCCAGAATTGATGGATTGGCTGGCCACTGCGTTGAACCGGCGAAATGTGGCGTGCATCGTTTCCAATTCCACCGAGATGGGTCTTTCCTTAATTGAAAGCCGTTCGCCTTCGGCTGTCTTATTGGACATGGACAACGCGGAGGCAGCTCCAGAGTTATTGATCGAGCATTTTCGCGAAGAATGTCTTTCGCGATCAGTACCGCTATTTCTGTTGACAGGGCTCGACCCGGAGGGCTGGCAACAACCGGGAGTCACCGCCGTTTTTCGCAAACCATTTGGAATACGGGAGATTGTCGAACGATTGGCCCACGCCAGTTCGATGCTCGCGTACAAAGAATAGGGAACTAAGAATTGATGCAAACCATGGCTCGCACAAAATGGATAGGCGCATTTGTCACGCTGCTGGCCCTCAGTCTGTCAGTGGCCGCACATGCCCAGGACATCCTCAGCGGCAAAGCCGTTAGCTACATTTGCGTGGTGGCCGATTCCGGTTTGCCCATCGTCGAATACAATCCTGATGAAGTCCGGGCGCCCGCGAGCATGGTAAAGCTTATTCAAATGTTGATGGTATCCGAAGGCCTGCGGGAAGGCATTTTCACGCTGGAACAGGAAATCACCGTCACTGCAAAAGCCGCCGGTATAGGGGGCACCCAGGTATTCTTAAAGGAAGGTGAAGTCCATACGCTGGAAAAACTCATGCAGGCGGTCTCGATCAACTCCGCGAACGATGCCGCCATGGCGGTGGCCGAAGGTCTTTGGGGCGATGAAGACACGTACAAGAAAGCCGCGAACGAGCGCGCGCTTGCTCTGGGAATGACGTCAACCGTCGTGAACTCTGTCCATGGTTTGCCGCCCGATCCGGGCAATGAGCATGACAAGACCACTGCGCGCGATATGGTCATACTGGCCCAAGCCTGCATTCGCGAACCCCTCATCCGCGAGTGGACCTCCATGAAGGAACTGACGTTTCGCGTGGGAGAGGATCCTAAACCCAACACGAACAAGCTGCTGTTCCGAATGGCGGAGTGCGATGGGTTAAAGACGGGGTACACGCGCGCTGCCGGGTATTGTCTCACAGCGACCGCCGAAATCAATGGTATCCGGGTTATTGGCGTGGTGATGGGCTGCAACAGGTTGGCAGACCGGTTTGATTCGATGGAAACGCTGTTGAAATACAGCGCAACCCAGGTGGGTCCGGTCACTCTGGTGGCCAAGGGTCAACCCATCGAACCGTCGGTGGGAATTGGCAACGGCAAGATGGAGTCGATGCAATTGCATGCCGCAAATGACATCATCGCCATCCTGCCGGCGAGCGCCGTAGGTAAAGTGCAGTTCTTTTCCGACTATCCGGACTTCTTGTGGGCTCCGATTGCCCAAGGGCACGCCGTGGGAACGTTGAATGCCCAACTCGGCGAAACTGTATTGGGGAGTACCGAAGTGATAGTGCCCGAAGCGGTGGAGGAGCCGGATTGGCGTTGGAAACTCGGCCGGGGCCTGTTGCGCACCCTGGGACGCACGGCATCGGGCGGCTGACTCAATCCAAAGGCGCTTTGAGGGATTCTATAGCCTCCAGGTACGATGCGCTGCCGTACACATACGATCCTGCAACAAGAACATTCGCGCCGGCTTCAATTACCTGCTTCGCGGTTTCGGCGTTGATACCCCCGTCCACTTCCAGATCCCGATCACCCAGCATGGCCCGGACGTACTGAATCTTCCGAAGCATTTCCGGTATGAACTGCTGACCGCCAAAGCCGGGGTTCACCGTCATTACAAGAACCATGTCCACACTGTCGACAAGGTATTCAATGTCATCTTGCGACGTGCCAGGATTCAGAACGATGCCGGCTCTACACCCCAGATCCTTGATGCGCGATATCAAGCGGTGTGGATGAGTTACGGTTTCCACGTGAAAGGAAATAATGTCCGCACCCGCGTCGGCAAACGATTCAACATACTCTTCAGGGTTCGTAATCATTAGGTGCACATCGAGCGGCACGCTGCTGTGCTGACGCAAGGCGGCCACCACGGGAGGCCCGATGGTAATATTCGGTGTAAAGTGGCCATCCATCACATCGACATGAATCCAATCTGCGCCGGCTTCAATGACGGACCGGACTTCCTCTCCCAAGCGGCTAAAATCACTCGAGAGAATGGATGGGGCGATTTTTAAGTCAGGCATTACTGTCCTCAGTCACTTCCGCATCGAAATCTTCAATTACGGGTTCGCCTTCGCCTTCGTAATAGTACGAACGCACCTTGGCTCCGTCCAAAAATATTTCCACGGTCAACTCGCCGCTGAATTCAAAGGGTTGCGTAATCTGCGCGCCTTGGTTAAAGCGCGGCGGCTGCCCGTTCACGTAGTCCCGGTCCGGCAAGGGAAAAACCGTCGTACGGCTGCCGTCACTTCCGATGGCGTCGATCCGCACTTCCTTCGCGACCCATGTGAATGGAACCGTGTACGTCACCTCGACCTTGCGGGATTGCCCTTCCGCGCGGACTTGAATGGCCACGCGTTGCCCGGGGCGTATGAGATTGCCGGGCGCAGGGCGTTGCCCCAAGACAATTCCCTCGGCGGCTTCGTCGTCAAATACAGGTTCCTGGTCGACCGTAAGTCCCAACTCCAGCAAGGCGACGAGGGCCTCTTCGATGTCCATCCCTTTGAGGCTCGGCATATAGGTCGCGTCGTCGGCCACCGCGCCCGCACTCAAAAGCAGATGAATCTCTCCGCCCACCGTCAACGGGCGGCCGGGGGCTGGATCCTGACTGATTACCGTATCCACGGGTAGATTGGAAGTCATGCGCGCCGTACTGCCGGTAGTGAAATTCGCTTCCTGAATGAGTGCGACCGCGGCATCGCGGGTTTGACCCTGCACGTCGGGCACCGTAATGGCTTCGGCTCCACGGCTTACCGTTGGGTAGACTTTGCGACCCTTACGAACAACCTCTCCGGCGGCAGGCACTTGCTGGATAACGCGGTTTTCTGGAAACTTCTCGCTGTATACAAACTTCTGAGGCCCCATTTGAAGTCCCGCTTCCGCCAGCATCTGCTCGGCCTGCGTCGGCGATACGTCAAACACGTCCGGCACTTGCACGTAATCGCCTCCGGCGACCGCCTGACTGAATACGTAATAACCCGCCGCCGCCATGATGGCAAGGAAAACCACCGTGGCAAAGCTCCAGCGCGTTACCCACCAGAAAAAGCCAAAAATGAACGCCGTTACACGGAGGATGATTTCCGCAATCGCGTCAAGAAAAAGCCGTCCATAGGCTCGCGATGAGGGCTCAGACGATATGTTCCCGTTTTCGTTTTCCAAGGATGCAACCAATCCGGACCATCTTCGGGAACAACAGGTTCCGACGAGACGACGGTCTGCAAGACCTGATCTGTTTCTTCCGGTGTCGTGGTGCACACCGAATACACGATAAGGCCGTTATTCTCGCAAAGTTGGATTGCCGACCGCAATAGCGCGATCTGCAATTCCGCCAATTTCATGGGATCTTCCGGCTGTACCCGCCACTTCAAATCCGGCCTGCGCCGTAATGTACCAAGGCCCGTGCAAGGCGCATCCACCAGAATCCGATCGAAGGACCCACGCACCGCCGGACGGGCGCCGTCGCCGCAAAACACATGAATGTTTCCGAGCTGAAGCCGCTCCGCGGCCTGACGGATCAAATCCGCCTTGCCGGGATGAATGTCGCATGCAACAATCGGAACTTGGTCCGGAGCACGCTCCGCAAGATGCGTTGTTTTCGACCCCGGAGCCGCACACAGGTCCAATACCCGGCAAGGCTCCATGGGTTCCAACAAATGCGCCGCCAGCATGGAAGCGGGATCCTGAACCGTGAACCAGCCCCGTTCGAACCCTTTCGTATGAAGCGGATCCCCCGATACGACTGTCAATTCCTCGGGCACCACCGTGCGTTTCTCCACAGCGCAACCGTTCTTCTCCAAGTGGTTCTGTACATCTTTGAGGTTGGATAGGCGGCGGTTCACCCGAAGGGCAATTGGCGCTTCGCAATTTAGCGCCAAGGCGAGGGATTCGCACTCGTCCCTACCCAATTCGTTCTGCCAACGCTGAACCAACCAGTTCGGAAGCGAATAGCGGATGCCGACATGCCGGACAAACTCCTTTTCCTTATCCGGGAACACAAGCCCATCCAGGGTTTGCGGCACGCGCTTCAAAACAGCGTTCACCAGGTTGGCCATGCCAATGTGGCCCCGCTTCTTGGCCAAGTCGACACTGGTGTGCACCATCGCCGGAAACGTGACCTGATTCAAGAAAATCGACTGATATACGCCCATGCGCAATATCATCAAGATTGGATGGGGCAACTCATGGATCGGCTGGTGAAGAAGTGGCTTCAGCACATGATCGCAAAGGCGCACGTGGCGGACAACGCCGTACACCAACTGTGTGAAGAATCGCCGCCCTCGCGGAGACATCGCCCGGCGCCGCAACTTACGGTCTATCGCCAACTGGATGTAGGCGCCATTGTCAAGCACGCGCAACAGCACGTCGATCGCCGCATCGCGGACAGCATCAACCGGCATGATTCGATACCAGGGTGCGACCGGAAGGAAGCCAAAGAAGCAGCCGCATCGAAGTGCCAGGCAAAGGCACCGCAAGCATCCCAAAAAGGAGTGTGAAACCGGACACACCCCAGGACACGCGACAGCATCGATGGAGTACATGCCTGCAAATCGCTAACACCTGTTCACCTCGTTTCCGCCCAAGCTGGAAAACATTTCGCCTACATGCAAGGGTTTGCCTCGACCATATTCTTCAAGCGACATTGCGCGCTTGCCCGGAATTTGGATCTCCAGCACCGCGATCCGTCCTGCGCCCGTCGCCACCAGAATACGCTCCTTTTCCACCGACTCAATGGTGCCCGGTATCAACGTGCTCGTCCCTTCCGCAGTGGCCGTTTTATGGATGCGGCACACGTCACCCCGAAACAGGCAATGAGCAACCGGCCAAGGTTGCGCGCCTCGTACCAGATTGTGAATTTCGGTCGCGGACCGCGACCAGTCAATTTGACCGTCTCTCTTTTCTATCAGGCGGCAGTACGTGGCCCGACTCCCATCCTGCTTTCGCCACACAGTTTGGCCGGATTCGACCAAGTCCAATGCCTTCAACATCAACGCCGCGCCAGTGCGGGCAAGCCGCGCCGACAAGGTGATGCCGGTATCGTCCTCCGAAATATGCTCCGTCTCCTGAAGCGCGATGTCTCCGGCATCCATTTCAAGGGAAAGCCGCATGATCGTGACCCCTGTCACAGACTCGCCGTTCAGCAAGGCCGATTGAATCGGGGAAGGGCCGCGGTAGTGGGGCAACAGACTGGGATGCAGGTTCAGAATGCCCAATCGCGGAATGTCCAATATCGGTTGCTTAAGAATGCGCCCGTACGCAATCAACACACCCGCGTCGGGGCGCTGTTCTCGTAGCCAAGACGCAAAGGTGCCGTCGTTGAGCTTGGTTGGCTGAAGTATGGGAATTCCGTGATTCGCAGCCCAGACTTTGGTCGCCGGAGGCTCCACCTTGTTGCCTCGGCCTTTGGGACGGTCAGGCTGGCACACCACGGCAGCGATTTCATGACTCGCATGAACAGCCTCAAGCGTCGGAACGGCGATATCGGGAGTCCCGAAAAACACAATGCGCACAGACAGGGCCTTCCCGTTCGGTCAGTGGATTACGAGGTCAGTCCGGGAATGTCGATACCGCCCGCCACTTCCCGCATTTTGCTCTGCAGCACGGCCTGAACCTTTTCTACACCCTCATTGACCGCGGCACGAACCAGTGTTTCCAGCATTTCCTTTTCGTCTTTGTTGATGATCTCGGGGTCGATTTCCAGGGAAACCAACTGCATCTTGCCCGTCATGACGACTTTAACCATGCCACCGCCCGACGAGGCCTCGACGGTCTCGTTCGCCAGTTGCTCCTTCATTTGTTCCATGCGGCCTTTCATTTCCATGGCCGTCTTCATCATGTTGGCCATATCGCCCAAGCCGCCCAATCCTTTTGGAAACACAATTCAACCTCCCAGTGCATCGGTGTAAAATAAGCGCGGAACAAGGGCGGAATTATACCGGTTTCGCGAGGTTTGCGCAAAAAGTGACCAAAACAAAACTAATCCTCATTGCAGGGCCATCCGGAAGCGGCAAGTCTACGTTGGCGGCCGCACTGCGGTCCCAATTGGGAGTCTCGAACGCAACAATTCTTCCCATGGACGCTTACTATCGCGACATGAGCCATCTCGCCCATTCAGAACGCGCAAAGTGCAATTTTGACCATCCCGACTCCCTGGAGTGGCACTTATTGATTTCGCATATCAACAAACTCATGTCTGGGGAGACGGTACACGTTCCTGTGTACTCGTTTGCCGATCATGCTCGGTGTACCAATACCCAGGAATATGAACCGGCCCCTTGGCTGGTTCTCGAAGGTATTCACGCCTTATTCAATAGCTCAATCCGGGCACGAGCCAGCCTGTCTGTATACATGGATGCCGCCCGTGACACGTGTCTGAAACGACGCTTGGACCGCGATTTGGGTGAACGAGGGCGAACTCCCGAATGTGTGCGCATTCAGTTTGATTCCCAAGTGTGGCCCATGGCCCTGGAATGGGTATTGCCGCAAAAAAACCGGGCGGACTGCGTCATCCCGGAGACGCTTGACCTCGAACTTGCAACGGCAAAACTGATGGATCGTCTCCTGCAAATCCAACGCACCTCGCCGTGAAACGCCTCTCACGTGACATCGTGATCTCCCTGAGGTATGCAAGGTATAGTGATGTATCGGCCCTGAGATATAACCGCGCGAGCGATGCCACAAGGATAGCTCCATGAAAATGACGTTTGTGTCTGCCGCAGTTCTCGGAGCGATGCTCACAGTCTCTTGTTCCAAGAGCGGATCCCCGGCCGCGGTCGGCCTGGAACAGCTCCACCAAGAAATCAGATCCGCGGGTTACCCGGCTACCTTGGAGGAGTTGAACGCCTGGTATGCCCCTGTCCCCGACCCCGAAAATGCCGCCGTCGACTACATCGCAGCGTTTGAACTCATGGAAGGTACCGATCCCGGCGGCAACAAACTGGAATCGCTGGTGTTGCGCCCCGATTCTTTGCCGCGCGGAGTGCCATTCCCCGAAGATTGGCTGGCGGAAGTCAAAGGCCACCTGGATCAATCCGCCGCCCCGTTGGAGAAAATCAAAGTAGCCTCCGCAAAGTCGAAATCGCGTTATCCCATCGATTTGAATAAGGGCTTCATCGTCGAATTCCCCCACCTGGGCACCGCCCGAAGTGCGGGACGCTTGGTGTCATTGGCCGCTTACCAGTCCGCCGCCGCCGGCGACTTCGACGCCTACACCGAATATCACCGCCAAATCTTCGCCGTCGCCGATTCGCTTGCCATGGAACCTACGCTCATCTCCCAACTTGTATGGATCGCTGTCCGGCAAGTTGCCTTCACAAACCTGCAAGAAACCATGAGCCGCTATGCCATACCGGATACTGCGCTTGTCGAACTACGGAAAATTCATCGTGACACGGAAACGAAAGAATCGTACGAACGCGCTTACGTCGGCGAGCGTATATTTGGAGCGTCCAATATACATGCGATCTATACGGGAGAACTCGACGTAGAAGCACACGAGAATCTTTTCGTTTCAGAAAGCCTGAAACAGTCAGTGATGAATGCAGCCAGGGCAAGTGAAAATCAGTCGCTTCTTGAGGAAGAAATCGCGTATCTCCGTGCTTTCGACCCCATTCTCAACGCGAAATCCAAATCCTGGCCCGAAATTCTCGATGCGGGAGGACAGGTCGATCTGGCCCTCCGGTCAGAGAATAGTCTGATGGCAGGATCGATTGCCGACATGATTACCCGCTCCGTCGCCGCCTTCGCCCGCGACGCCGCCGCAAACCGTACGGCGGCCATTGCCACATCCATCGAACAATTCCGCAACAAACGCAACCGCCTCCCCGTGGACCTGCTGGAAATGGTTCCCGAGTACTTCCAGGCCGTTCCCAAAGACCCCTTTGATGACAAACCGTTGAAGTACAAACGATTGCCTGTGGGGTACGTGGTGTACTCTGTGTACATGGACAAGGCCGATGAGGGGGGAGTCGACTTTGACCACAGTGCGGAAGTCGTTAAAGGCGACTTCCCGTTCCGTGTGTTGCGATGACAAGAAACCTGCGACGAATAATGGACTTTCTTCAATGTTGGACAGTACCCGTTTGGATTGCGGTCGCAGTCGGTTGCAGCCCGTCTTTTCGCGAGGTGGTAGCCGAACTCGAATCCACGAGACATGAGATCCAGGCGTTGGGATACCCCGTCACATTAGAGGAATTGCAGTCGTGGTACGGCGTTATTTCCCTCGAAGACAACGCGGCTCCGTTGTATCTGGACGCGCTTAAATTGCTTCAATCGATCGATCCTTCTGGCAAGCGTCTATATGCATTGGATGAATTGCTGAAAGGTTCCCAGCGTGATTTGCCGTATCCTGACGAATAGATCAAAAGCGCAGGTACTTTTTTGGGGTCATGTTCCCAAGTCGTGGAACTTTTGAGAGCGGGCGACGCGAAACCAAAAATACACTTTAATATCGCTAATTTAACTCCGCCGCAACCGCTCAAGGAATTATGGCTGCTCGCGAAACTGGACGGGTTAAACACGCGTTATGCCAGTGTAGCGGGTGATGGATCATCCGTGCTGGAAAGCCAGACGTGAGCCATGCGCATTGCCATGGCCTGTTTCAACACCCCTGACTTCTTTACGCAAAGCGTGGGTTGGCGCTGTTTAGCAATCTCGAAGCATACCGTGTTGGAAGTACTGAATTGGCGAACCTTTGACCCTGTTATGCTGGCCGAGCTTCTGGCGCTGTACGCGGCGCACGATTATAGAATTAGTTTTGAAAAGCGAATGGTTTGGGGTGTCTGTTCAATACCTCACAGCATTGAGCAGTCTCTGAATGAAAACACTCTTGAGATGGTTTTTGGAAAAGTGCGTTTGGAATACCGATCGCTTTCACCAGAGAGGCAACTCACACAACGCAAAATCTACGAGAATGAGACAATGGGCATCTACCGGCAGGTACTTGAGCACAATTCAGGCACCTGGCCGGAATTGATTCGGTTCACAGAACAGTTATCCGATGAGATTGAAAAATCCCGACACAGCACGTTTGGAAAACTCGCGGCAACCGAGTGTCGAAGTGCCGCTTCATGGCTTGCCAGAAATGAGACACATTCCCGGATCGTCATGACCACCTTGGCCATCGAGCGGTTCCGCGCGCAACATGGCGCCCTCCCCAATGGTCTCGACGACCTTGTTCCTGATTACCTGGAATCCGTGCCATTGGACCCATTCGACGGTCAACCGCTTCGATTTAATGTGGACGGCAACACATACGAAGTGAATTCCGTATTCCTCGTCGGCCAAGACAATCCGGGTTTTTCTGTGGAGCAACTTCCTGTTGACGACGGGCTGGACGCCGCTGTACGTAGAGCGAGCAAGCCGCCCAGTCAATAGCCGGATTGTGATTGTTAGCAAATTGTGATGACCATCTCTAATGCCTACATTAAATGATTTTTGAACCTGCCCATCCCATCAGCGTACTATATCCATTCCGTTCAGACTGTGGGCAACTCATCCATTGGCAATTGGTTACGGGTATCCCGTGCGCATGGCGGGGGGAATGGGCGGAAACATGAAGGGCAACTATTAAGCCAGGGAGTCTGGAGTCGATATGGCCAAGAAAATGGAACCGGGCGCGTATGCGTATCTCAACGGCGCGTTTGTCCCCTCCGGCGAAGCAAACATCAGTATCATGACCCACGCCTTCAACTACGGTACAGCCCTCTTCGAAGGCATCCGGGGGTACCGCTCCGAAGACAATAACGTACTGATCTTCCGCCTCAAGGAACACATCGACCGGCTTGCCCGAAATTTTAATATTCTCCATATCAGCATCCCCGAAAGCCGGGACGATATGGAGCGCATTTGCGTTGACATCGTCAAGAAGAGCGGATTTCGCGAGGGTGTCTACATACGCCCCATCGGATATAAAAGCGAGTGTTCCCTCGGGCCCAAGCTCCACGACGTGGAAAGCGCCTTCTGCTGCTACATCATCAAACTCGGTGACTACGTCGACACCGTGTCTGGCTTGGACGTGGCGGTCTCGTCCTGGCGACGCCTGGGCGATAACTCCATTCCAAGCCGTGCCAAAAGCACCGGCAGCTATATCAATTCTTCGCTGGCCTCCACGGAAGCCAAGTTGGGCGGGTTCGATGAGGCGATTTTTCTCCGCGAAAACGGCACCGTCGCCGAAGGCAGCGCCATGAACCTCTTCATGGTCCTCGACGGCAAACTCATCACCTCGCCGCCCACCGACGACATCCTCGTCGGTATCACCCGCAACACCGTCATCGAGTTGGCGCGCAATTCGCTCCGCCTCGAAGTGATTGAACGGCCCATATCGCGTACCGAACTCTATGTCTGTGACGAACTCTTCTTCACCGGCACCGGCGCACAAGTCGCCCCGGTCCGTTCGGTGGACCGCCGGGTGGTGGGCTCAGGCGAACCCGGCCCCGTTTCGAAGCGACTCCAAGACCTGTATTTTGACGTCGTAATGGGTAAAGTGCCCGGATACGCGCACTGGTGCACGCCCGTTTACTAAGTGGCTCGTTTCTTTTGCGTCAAGCCGGTGGTTTTATTAGGGGATCCACATGACCGAACTCCGCAGTTACATCGTCCTGGATTCCCTTCAGGAACAATTGGCGTCGTTCATGGCGTCGACCGTGCAGGGCTTCATGCCCGTGGCGGGAATGGCAAGCCTGTTCGTTGAAGTCGGCCCAGGAATGGAAATCGTCCGCCTGCTCGACATTGCCCTCAAAGCCACCGATGTACACCCCGCCATTCAGGTGGTGGAACGCAGCTTCGGCACCTTCGAGGTGCACTCCGAATCCCAGGCAAACGTGCGTCAGGCTGGCGATGCCGTCCTCAAGGCCATGAACTGGACCGAGGCCGACCGCCAAAAGCCGAAAATTGCGTCCTCCACCATTATCCGCCACGTCGATGCCTATCAGGCCGCCATCATTAATAAGCAGCGTGACGGCTCCATGTTGCTTGCGGGCCAAACCCTGTTTATTCTGGAGACACAACCCGCGCTGTACGCCGTGCTCGCCGCCAACGAGGCCGAGAAAGCCAGCCGGGTGACCCTGGTGGACATCCGGCCTTTTGGCGCCTACGGCCGCCTGTATCTCGGAGGCGAAGAGGCCGATGTAGTGGTAGGCAGTGAGGCAGCGGTAAAGGCATTGCAGGGATTGTCTGGCAGGGATTGATGCGCAACCTCGTTGGGCGACGATTGTGATGGCGCAACTACTACACTGCGTTGGTTTAAAATGGGGCAGTAAGTGGGAAATGCCAAAGCCCGCGTCCAAACGGTAGAATAACTCACAGGCTACTTGGGCGAACAAGTGCAACGGAGTTGTAGCGACTCCCTGAACAGGAAAAGCAGGAGAGAGGGTGAAGGCCCCGTGCTTCATCAGCCCGCCAAACTAGTTTGACACGAGGCAACGCCTCAAATGTAGAAGGGGAGAGAAATCACATGGCCGATGCATTGGGCATGGTGGAAACGCGCGGGTTTGCCGCGATGGTGGAAGCGGCGGACGCCATGGTGAAAGCCGCCAAAGTGGAACTCGTGGGATATGAAAAAATCGGCGGCGGATTCGTGACGGCCGTGGTTCGCGGCGATGTCGCAGCCGTGAAGGCGGCCTGCGAAGCCGGTGAACGCAGTGCCCGCGCCGTGGGCGAAGTGATCGCCGTACATATCATCCCGAGGCCTCACAGCAACGTGGACGTCGCACTGCCCCTTGGCCGAGCCAAGGAAGCGGCGGCGGAAAATAAGCGCTAGAACCCGCGTCCAATGACGCCGGTTTGCACACGAAATTGGAATGCCTGTGCGCGTGCGCGGGCGAGGAGTAAAATCATGTTCTGGACCGGCTTCAAATGCGGTGTATCTGTCGTTGCCGTGGCGTTGGTATTGCTATTGGGGTCAGGTTGCCCCATTGCGCCCACCCCAAAACCGATTCAATACAACATAAACGGCACAATTACCCAGATTACAGACAACGCTGGTGCCGCAGCCATTGCCGGCCTTAAAGTCGGCGACTCGGTTGCCTACACCATCGTGATTGACTTGAACTTGAACGCGTTTATCATCGACAACACGAATACCAAATTCACCCTCACGGACAATCAACCCTTTGGCAATTTCATTGCCGGCCTGAATTACTCCCTGGCCAACCTTATCTCCGGTGATCCCATGGACGAGGTGGCCGGCGGTTCACACAACGGCGCGAATGAGGTGAAGGAATTCCATTTGTGTGCCGTAGGTGATCCCACGTTCCCAACGCAGGTAATCCTGGGGTCGAATGACGACACAATCATCATCGTGCACAAGACCAAAGCCGTCGGTGCGTGGGCGGTTGCCCAACAAGTGGATATCGCCCACGAGGCCTTCAACGCCGCGGGCCAGAAGACGAGCGTGTTCATTCAGAATGCCACGATAACGGGTATTGTGCCGCTATAATCAGGGGTATTTCATGCAACTGGGCAGAGTGGTGGGCAGCGTCGTAGCGACCGCGAAAGAACGCACCCTCGAAGGCGGAAAGTTCCTCGTCGTAAAAACGCTGGACACCGACGCAAAGGAAACCGGAGGATACGTCGTGGCGACGGATGCCGTCGGCGCCGGCGTGGGGGACGTAGTGCTCGTGGCTACAGGCAGTTCCGCCCGCCTGACCGAAGCCACCCGCGATCGCCCGGCCGACGCGGTCATCATGGCCATTGTCGATTCCTGGGATATCGAAGGCACAGTGAAGTGGCGGAAATAGAATCGGCATCGGGACGTGTCCGTTTCAGTGGCGGAAAACGTTTGCCATTCGCTGCAAATCTGAATCTTACAAACTAAGGTCCGCGTAATTCCGTGAGCAACACATCACGAACAGACCACCCCTCCCTCGATGAAACCGTCGCACGATCGCGCCAAGCTTTCGCGGCAATGTCCGACCTGTCGCTGGATATTCGCTATCGGATTGTCGATGCCATGCGCGAAGCCGCCAAGGCAAACGTCAAGGAACTTGCCGTTGCCGCGTACAAAGAAACCGGCATGGGACGCGCGGAAGACAAAATTCGCAAAAATCTCCTGGTGGCCGTCAAAACCCCAGGACCCGAAATCCTGGAGCCTCGCGCGCGCACGGGCGATCACGGCCTCACCCTGATGGAACGCGCCCCTCACGGCGTCATCGGTTCCGTGATTCCCTCCACAAACCCAACAGAAACCGTCATCAACAACGGCATTTCCATCGTCAGCGGAGGAAACGCCGTCGTATTCAACGCGCACCCGGCTGCCAAAGGGTGCTCGCAACGGTGCGTCGACATCCTCAACAAGGCCATCGTGGATGCAGGGGGGCCCGATTGCCTCATTTCGGCCGTTTCTGATCCAAGTATCGATACGGCCAAGGCGCTCATGCATCACCCCGGCATTGCCCTGCTGTGTGTAACCGGAGGTCCCGCCGTGGTGCGCGAAGCGATGGCCTCCGGCAAGAAAGTCATTGCCGCGGGTCCCGGCAATCCGCCCGCAGTGGTGGATGAGACCGCCGACATTGCCGCCGCCGCAAGAAACATCGTGGCTGGCGGTTCATTGGACAACAACATCATCTGCACCGATGAAAAGGTTGTAGTAGTCGTCGCAAGCGTGGCCGATCAGCTCAAACGCGAAATGACACAGTGTGAATGCATTGAAGTGACAGGGGGAGCCATCGACCGCCTGTGCAATGTCATCTTCGAGTCCCGGAAAGATCGCAAGGGCGTAATCGATAAGCGCTGGGTCGGCAAGAATGCGAATCAGATTCTCAAAAAGATTGGTATCGACGCCCCCGATTCCACTCGCCTCGCGATCGTCGAAGTAGCTCCGGACCATCCCCTGGCCTGGACAGAGCAACTCCTGCCCGTCATGCCCATCGTGCGCGCGTCAACCGCCGAAGACGCCATCGACTTGGGCGTCGCCTACGAAGGTGGCCGCCGTCACACAGCCAGCATGCATTCTTTTCACATCGGCCGCCTGAGCAGCATGGCACGGCGGATAAACTGTTCCATCTTCATCAAGAACGGCCCCAACTATGCCGGACTCGGCATGGGAGGCGAGGGCTACACCTCGTTTACCATCGCCAGTCCAACCGGCGAAGGCATGACCACGGCCATCCATTTTACCCGCGAACGCCGGTGCACGCTTGTTGATTCGTTTCGTATCGTGTAAAGTACGGCGTGACCCCGATTTAGGAGTTTCGAGGAAATGCCAGCCAATCGCATGAAGATGCGCTTCAAGATGGTGCATCAGGCCTACAACAAAGAAAAGATGTGGCCGTCGCGCACCGTCATACTCGACGATGTCGACCACCTCGGCATGTTGCTCTTGGAATCCTTTAATGAATCAAAGGAAACGCAGGACTACGACTCGCTCCAGACGTCCATCTCCGAGATGACCCAGATTCTCATGGGCAAGTACGGCAAATTGTTGCGCCGCGCCTCATTCATCATCATGCAGGATTCCCGCGCCGTGTGCGCCTCCCTCGTCACTTGGAGCGCCCAAGATGGGTGCCCCCAAGTGGCCTTCTCTATGACCCATCCCAAATACATGAACAAAGGAATGGGCACCTTCCTGCTCAAGAAAAGCATCAATTCGCTGTTGAAAGACGGATACGAAGACCTGATTCTTATGGTCAACGAAGCCAACACGCCGGCCCGCCGCATCTATGAGCGGATCGGTTTCGACTATGTCGCCTAGGCGATTGCGCCGCATCGTTGTTCGCCTGCTCCTATGCTCGTCAGCACTTGCTCTGGTTTCGTCGTGCAAGAATGAAACCGGCATCCAGGACAGACCCGTATCCGGCAAGTGGCCCGTGCGTGTAGCCGTCGCAGCCAATTTCCTGGGACCCCAAGCCGACATTGCCGCAACCTTCACCGCGAAAACCGGTTACGCCGTCGACACGAGTAGCGGCTCTACCGGCAAACTGTACGCCCAGATCGAAAACGGCGCGCCGTTTCACATCTTCCTGTCAGCCGACGAGAAACATGCCCAGTGGCTTGAAGAGAGGAAACTTGCGGTAGCGGGTTCCCGTTTCAACTATGCCATGGGCACACTGGTACTCTACGGCCACGCGCTGGCGGCATGGCCTGAAACCGGTATGGACGTCCTGCGGAGAAACGATATAAGACACATCGCCATCGCAAATCCGGACTTGGCTCCGTATGGCCTTGCGGCGATGCAAGTGTTGGATCATCTCCAGCTCTCCGATGCAGTGACTCCAAAACTCGTCAAAGGCGAAAGCATCGCGCAAGCCTTCCAATTTGTCATCACCGGTGCCGCGGAAATTGGATTTGTCGCCAAGTCCCAGGTCATGGATAAACCGCAGGGTGAATATCGCGAAGTGCCCAGCGAATTCCACGCGCCCATCCTGCAGCAGGCCGTGTTGTTGACCACCGCCGAATCGCACCCGGGAGCGGCCGCATTCCTCGAATTCCTCCAATCGCCAGACGCCCGTGAAATCATCCGCGAATCCGGCTATGCTGTGCCCGGACCGCCCAAGGAATCATCGGCAACCCCAACCCCCGGATAACCCGCGTGGACTGGCAACCTGTCGCATTGACCATTCAACTCGCCTTGACCACCGTGCTCGTGCTCATGCTTATCGGTGTCCCACTGGCATGGTGGCTCGCACGGGGCCGCTCACTCCTTCGCACCGCCGTCGAAGCGGTCGTAGCCTTGCCGCTCGTACTGCCGCCCACCGTCCTCGGATTCTACTTGCTCGTATGCCTGGGACCCCGCGGCATTTTCGGTGGGCCTTGGGAGAACATGGGCGGTGACCGGCTCGTCTTCTCTTTTGCAGGGCTTGTTATCGGCTCGGTTCTGTATTCGCTGCCATTCGTCGTTCAACCACTTCAAAATGCGTTCGCCTCAATCGGCAACCGGCCTTTGGAAGTGGCCGCCACGCTTCGGGCCAACGCAATCGACCGTTTCGTTTCCGTCACACTGCCGCTGGCGCGCCGCGGATTTCTTACCGCCGCCACGCTCGGCTTTGCTCACACCGTGGGCGAATTCGGCGTCGTCCTGATGATCGGCGGCAACATCCCGGGCAGGACCCGCGTAGTGTCGATCGCCATCTATGATTACGTCGAACTGCTGCAATACCGAAACGCGCACATCTTGTCCGCCGGATTGCTGCTGTTTTCGTTCGTCACATTGTTCGCGGTCTATGCCTTCAACCGAAAGCCGGACCCCTTGGGCCTATGAGCACCATCCAGATACGCATCAAACACGCGCAAGGGTCATTCGTGCTGGACACGGCATTCGAAGTGCCGGCGCAGGGCGTTACCAGTCTTTTTGGTCCGTCCGGCTCGGGAAAAACCACGCTGCTCCGATGTATTACAGGCCTGGTCCGGCCCGACAGCGCACACATTTCTGTCAATGGCGATCTCTGGCACGACAACCGCATATGTCTTCCTCCACATCGAAGGCCGGTGGGCTATGTCTTTCAAGAGCCCAGCCTGTTTCCGCATCTTTCCGTGATAGGAAATTTGCAGTACGGATGGAAGCGGGTTCCCGCGGCGGATCGGGTGATTCCCTGCGAACAGGCGGTGGCTTGGCTCGGCCTGGAACCCCTCCTGAATCGCATGCCTGCTGGACTCTCCGGCGGCGAACGCCAACGCGTCGCTATCGCACGGGCCATCCTGACAAGTCCCAAATTACTTCTCATGGACGAACCCCTCTCGGCCTTGGACGAATCAAGCCGCCGTGAAATCCTCCCGTACCTGATGCGCATCCTCCGCGAATTGAAAATTCCATGCCTGTACGTCAGCCACACGCTAAATGAAGTCCTTCAGATCGCACGCACCATGGTCTGCATTCGCGAAGGCCGCATCGTCGCCATCGGAAGTCCCCACAAAGTGGCCCATGAGGTGGCGGCCGGTTCGATGGATCCTGCCTTGCGGGATTCCGTCATCCTTCGCGCGCGAGTCGCGGAACACGACGATAACTACCGCCTTTCACGGTTGGATACCGGCATCGGATCGTTCTGGACAAAGGCCGTGGATCTGCCAGTCGGCGCGGAAGCGAATTTGTGGGTGGACCCGCACGACGTGAGCATCGCCCTCAGCCACGAACCCAACTCCAGCCTCATCAACCAACTCCTGCTTACCATCGAGGCAATAGAACCCGATGATCACGGACAAGTTCTGATCCGGCTCTCCGCGGGAGGCGAAGAAACCTTGAACGCCCTCATAACCAGACGCTCGCTCGATCACCTGATTCTGAAAACCAGACAACAGGTATACGCAAGAGTGAAAGCAACCAAACAAATTCTCTGACCTGCATTGCACACCAAGCGGTTGGCATACGTCGCCCAAATCCGTGCACACTCGTGGCCCAAGACTCCGTTTCCAATCACACCCGCACCTGCGACGATAGGCCCCACTCTGGCCTGCGGAAGCTTGCTCCCGCCTTACCCAAGGGAGCTTGCTCCCGCACAACCACCCAAAACCGTCCCAACAAAGAACCAGCCACCTCAAACACACCCGCATCCATCGGCCCTATCCGTCGACGAACTCCACCCGCCGCACAAGGAGCCGCTCCCACTATGGAGTGCGGAAGCTTGCTCCCGCCCTACCCAAGGGAGCTTGCTCCCGCGCAACCACCCACAACCATCCCACCAAAAACCAGCCACCTCAAACACACACCCCATCCATCGGCGTCTCCCTTAAAATCGTCCCATCTGCGATTATCTGCGCTAATCTGCGGACGAAAACGGTCTTCCTTCCCACACCTACGCCCAATCCCTGTTCAGCACCGGCTTCTGGCAAACCGCCGACATCGACGACATCCGCTTCACCGGCTCTTGTTGTAACAGGGTCGCCTCTTCGCCACACACGGCCTGAAAGGCCAAAACAGAACAGCCCAGGGCAACGCCCTGGGATTACCCACACCACATATCCATAAGCCCTGTA
>BTWA01000055.1:0-25557 GCA_045863295.1 Candidatus Hydrogenedentota bacterium | reverse complement strand
CGTCGCTTGCCCGCGTCAT
The DNA here is from genome assembly GCA_045863295.1 of Candidatus Hydrogenedentota bacterium. GTDB lineage: Bacteria > Hydrogenedentota > Hydrogenedentia > Hydrogenedentales > SLHB01 > BTWA01. The sequence goes on along the minus strand of BTWA01000055.1, from coordinate 25,538 downwards.
CGCGTGGGCGGACGATCATCCCACCGTATGGCGCATCGTCACCGGACACCGGAGCAAGGCCTTCGGGCTGGGCTCCTGCATCTACATCGGCTGGGCCCAACGCAGCATGGAGGCCTCGGCCGTACTCGAACGGGCCAGGCATCTCATGGAACTCATCGAGGAGCCGGGCCGCTGGGGCCACGCCAATTCCATCTTCACCTGGCGGGCCAAGTTCACTCTTGACCACTACGGCGACAAGGGTTTTACCGGCGGGTTCTTCCGGCAGCACGACGCGAACTATCCGCGGAGCTGTCTCACACTGGACTACACTCCGGAAACCTTCGAAGAGGTGGTGGACAAGTTCTGCCAGTGGATGGACCGGTACTACGACACCGTCCGCGTGACGGTGGACAAACGTACGGTGAGGGTCTTTCAGGACGGGAGGATGAGCCAATGTCAGCTTCTCGACGCCTGAAAGATACACACGCGTTCATGCGCGGTTCGGAAGGACGCGCCTGGCTTGAGGGAATCAAGACTCACCTGCGAGGCCGGACCATCCAGCGCGTCACCTTCGCCGCGACAGACGATGGCATCGCCACAACTTTTCACCTGGACAACAACGAAACCTACCGCGTCATGGACGAAGAACTGCTGTTGGACACGCTGTATGACCAATTCAGCGCGTTCTTCTGGCAACTCGACAACAAGCCTTGAGCGGCAAACAAGTCAGAAAGGAAAACCAAATGAGCAACCGAGCACAACTTACTCGAACCAAGTTCGTGGGAGACGACGGAGTGACTGGCTGGGGATGGCGTCTTGGAGACGACTACACCCGCAGCTACACCGACGCCTGCACCGAGCAGGAAGTTCCCGTGGAACCGCTTGAACTCTTGGCCACCGCCACAGCGGAGGCCACCGAGGACGAGCGGCAACTGCTGGAAAACCTCCTTCAATTCGAGCGGGGCATTTCCCTCAACGGTTCCTGGCACGAGTTCCAGAAAATTGCCCCGACGCTGAAGAAAGCGCTTTACGGAGAGGAGGAGTGAACCATGGGAGACGCCTGCAACATGGCCGACATCGAACGCTTCATGCGTTCGAAGGCCGGAAAGAAGCACCTGCGGGAAATCCGCAAGATGCTCAAGGGACACACCGTCGTGGACGTGTCCTTCTCGAACGAAGTCTGGTCCATTGCCACAACCCTTCACCTGGATGACGGCGAATGCTTTGTCGTGTTCCAACCTTCCCTCGAAGTAGACGCGTTGCGCGAGGAGTTCGCGGACGCGATAGAGGTCGAGTACTACAAGGACTTCCCGGAGAGACGTCCGAAGGAGGAGACATGAGTACACACGAAGCTCATGGCTGCTCCGAATGCAACGGCCGCGGTTGGCTGGTGATGTTCAACACAGACACGCATGCGCTGGAACTTCAGCGGTGTGACGCCTGTGCGAAGTTTGAGTCAGACCTGGACGCCCAGCAATGGGTGACTTCAAACGTAGCCGAGCATATCGCCGTACTTCGCGAGCTCTGCGGCGCAGTGTTCAGCGAGGTCCAGCGTGCGCTTACGGAGGAGTCAGCGAGTCGTGACAGCACGACACGCGCTTTGACGACGATTCGTAATTCTCTGCGAGGCGTCCTGGCGCTCGCCAGCGATCTCGTTCCGGAGGCGGAATCCACTTCAGGCGCGAGTCCGGTGATGCGTTGTTCCGCGTCCGCGGAGAAACGAACCTACATCGTCGGCGTCCGAGAAGTACACGTCCGGCACTACGAAGTTGACGCTGCCGATCCAGTAGAAGCCAAAGCGATGGTCAGCGACCGGAGACCAGAAGTCACGGATATTGGGTTCGAGGAGTATAGCCACGAACTCGGCCCAGATTCCTTGTCCGTGGAGGAAAAGTTATGACCACGCGCGAAACGATGCTTGACATCGCCCGCGAAGCCATTCTGACTCGCGCCAAGTCGGACGGCTACGCACCCGCCGGCTATGACCCGGAATCGGACGAGGAGGGGTATGTAATCTCGCTCCTCAACGCGCTGCACCACTGGTGCCACGCATACGGTCACGACTGGACCGCGGAACTGAATCGGGCTCAGGCGCTCTTCGAAGAAGACATCGAAGAGCACCAGGAACAATGCGCTACAGCGTCAGCCGACTGATCCGCATCTCTTCACCAAGCTGACCCGAACGTCAATCCAATAACCCAAACCAAAGGGCGGAGTCTGTCTTTTCATAGGCAGCTCCGCCCTTTCCATTTGGAAAGGAAAACCCATGCAGAGCATCTTACCCAGCCTCGGCAGAGGCAACATCAAGGTGGGTCCGATACTCACCTTCAGTCTACCGTCGCGTTTCAGTTGTCCCGGCGCCAGCAAGTGGTGCTTGCAACACTGTTACGCGGCCCGCTTCGAACGCATGCGGCCGGACTGCCGGCTGGCCTACTCGCGCAACCTCGTCTTGTCGTGGGACAGCCGGCGCTTCGTTCGCGAAATGCTACGGCGCATGCCCCGAGAGCTCCCGGTGCTGCGCATCCATGTGAGCGGCGACTTCTACAGCCGGGCCTACATCCTGGCGTGGCGCAAGATCGCAACTAGACGGCCTGCCACGCAGTTTTGGGCCTATACCCGGTCTTGGACCGAGCCATCGCTACTACCAGTGCTCGAACAGTTCCGGGCACTGCCTAACGTTCACCTGTTCGCGTCGGTCGATCCGGGAATGCCAGATCCGCCAAAAGGATGGCGTGTCGCCTACCTCGATATCGACCCGCGAGCCGAAGGCGTTCCCTGCCTTCATCAGAGCGGCAGGGCGAAGTCCTGCTTCGAGTGCCGCTATTGCTTCCGCGCGGGCAAGGGAAACGTCGTCTTTCGTGTCCATTAAACCTCAACCGAACCCAAGACGCCCCGAAGGTACTACCCACGGCCTTCGGGGCGCCGCATGGGAGGAAATCAACAATGAGAATCACTCTGGAGACCGTTCGAAACGTGCTCAGAAACGCGCTCGGGCGGGAAAGCTTTGCCGGCTCGTTCATCAAGCGCGTCGAGGAATCCCCGGAATGTCCAACGGCATGCATCACCGCCGACGGACACCTGAGATACGGGCCGGCATTCGTCAGTCGGTACGTGACGAGCGAGGAAGACCTTTTCTGTCTTGTCATGCACGAACTGATGCATCCCATGTTCGGCCATTTCGTCCATGGACCGGGAGAATTGGAAAATCTGGCCGCGGACATGGTGATCAACGCGAGTATCAGCCAGTTGTTCGCCCGCGCGTCCGGCGAAGGGAGTCTATTCAAGAAGTTCTACGAGCCTCATGGGCTTCCTGGTCTCTTGCGGCCCATGAGTCTGATGCGGGACAGCCGCTACGACGTGCTGTACGACGTGTTCTACTGCTATGGACGAAGGTCCGGACAGTGGCTCAGCACGGGCGAGGTCATTCAGACCTTGAAAGTGCTGACGCCCACGTCGGAGGCGGCCGCCATAACGCTGCTCGGCAGCCATGCCACAGGCACCAATACCAAGCTAGGACCTGATTCGGGAGTGGAAGGCTTGTCAGCCGAGGATCTCGGCCGAATCGCGGAAGACTTGAAGAAAGCCGTGAAACGCAACCTGGGTCCGAACGCTGGCTACAGCCAGAATCTGCTCGATATGTTCGTGGATGCCCTGAAAACGCATTTGTCTATTAAGAAGGCCTTGCTCCAGAAGTTTGCAACGCGGCAAAAGATGGACAACTTCAGGCAGACCACACGCCATTCCCGGGTGTGCGTATCGCCGATTCCGATTCACCCGTCCAAACGCGACCTGGTTCTGCTCTCGGCGGGTATCACGCCGTTCCACTACCGCAACCGCACGACCGGCGTCACCAGCCACAAGCAAGGGCTCGCCGTCTACCTGGATGTTTCCGGAAGCGTGAACGAGCATCTGCCAGGAATCATCGGAGTGCTGCAAAGTCTCCGAACGGAACTGACGTCGGTGTTTCTCTTCAGCAACATCGTCGTCGAAATTCCTTTCCATACCTTGCTGCAGGGAGCGGTCAAGACTACCTACGGCACGGACTTTAATTGCATTGCCAACAGCATCATCGAGCGTGGACTCGACAAGGCCGTCGTGCTCACCGATGGATACGCCGGTCTGAAACCCGAACAACTCGAAGAGCTGCGACGCAGGAAGGTCCGCACGATGACGGTGCTATTCGGTGGCAAGCAGGACTGTCCGGAATTCCAACCCTTGGGCGATGTGGTGCAGTTGGAAGACATTGTCCATTGAGGAGGCGCGAAGATGGAGTACAGAGTCACTTGGAACATTGACCTGGATGCGGACTCCCCCGAGGAGGCCGCGCGCCAGGCGCTCGCGATTCATCGCAACCCGGCATCGTGGGCGACGCACTTCGAAGTCCGGGATAAGAGCGGCCGAATCCACGAGGTTGATCTCGGCTACCCAGAGGGCTCTTCGGAAGTGGGCCGCATACACGTGCTCGTTCCCATGGAGGACGGCATTGTGCGCGGAGTCGAGGCCTTCCGTACCGCGGAATCGGCGACAAAGGCGGAGCGCGAATGGCTGCGCGCCGCCGAAATACACGACGACAACGAGCGCGAACATCGTTCCGATTGGGGAACGGGCGCTTCGGTCTGGGAGTGCGAACTCCAGGACTGACCATCGCAATCGCTGAGATGGGCGGGGAGACATCACTCAGTCGGGATGTCTCCCCGCAACTGTATCAAGACCAAGAAGAGGAGGTGACGAAGCATGAACGTGTACGTAACCGTCGAAACATACCAAGGCATCGTCTCGGCCGCACGGGTTTTCCGCCGCGAGGCGGACGCTCGGAACGCCGAGCGCGCCTGGCTGAAAGAAAACGGCATCGACGATGAGGACGCGCGCGAAGCCAAGTCTGGTAATGGAACAGAGTTCCTCGTGTTTAGCACAGGACTCGAACCATGGCAGCAGCGCGTATCAATCGGAGTTGCTAAGCCCTAAACAACCGGCGGACGAAATTCCCCGGCGGTAAGATCCACGCCGCGGTGCATCAGGAGCCACTCGAGATGTTCGGCTCCGTGTCCTGCGGCGAAATCCCTTTCCGCTATGGTGATAGGAAGCATCCAGAGAAAGTCCACCCGGTCACCCTCAACGTGAAGGTTGTTGATGGACGGGTCCTCAAGGCGGGGCGGAAGAAAGACGTAACCCGTGAACTCGGGATGCTCTGGCATCAGCGGAGCATCCGCCGTCCAAGTGTGGTACCAGTGCAACCACGTACCGCTCTTGGATGGGTACTCGGCCAAACGCTGGAGCAGGGGAGGAATCCACGGTCGAGGTCCGGGAGCATACAGGACGATCTCGGACCGCGGTGCAAGGACATGCAGAAGCTCATTGGGAACGCGCTGACGCAGGTCGCTCATGCCGCTTGTGACGAACGTCCATTGGCGGCGGTCCTGGGTCGGCTCGAACTCGTAGATGTCCACGTGAACCGGTTGTTCGTCGGTAGAATGGGCGACGGGTTGGGTTATCGGACCAAAGTGTTCGATGTAATGGCACTCGCGTGCCAGAATGCGTTCGCTGACTGCCCCTGAGCGTGAACCGTTACCTGCTGTACTCTCCATATCGCGACCCTTTCCCTATTCTCCGTCCCGCCACCTGCGTCTGCAACAGTCGTGGCTCGGCAGCCCGTAGCTAGGCCTTCCACGTTATTGAGCGGTGCGTTCGTCAGCGCCGTTTCAGTTGCTCATCGCTGACACATGACGTTCCGACTGTTTTTTGGGCGGAGCGTTGGGTAAGTCAGGCCTGCGCAGTACGCGACGTCCCTCGGTTGGGACGTCGCTCTTGTCCACCTCAGCTCAGTTCAAGAAAAGGAGAAGAATCATGATTTTGTCTAAACTCGGTATCTTTGGTTGGAAGGAAGCCGACGAGAATCTGTTACTCGCTTCCCTTCTTACCGGCGACCCGCTGTTGCTCATTGGCAATCACGGGAGCGCCAAGACCCATGTCGCCAACAAGGTGGCCCAGGCACTGGGCCGTTCCTTCCTGGTTTACGACGCTTCGAAAGCCATGTTCGAGGACGTGCTGGGATACCCCAACGTCGAGAAGCTCAAGGAAGGCGTCGTCGAGTACGTTCAGAGTCCCGTTACGATTTGGGACAAGGAACTTGTGCTCATCGACGAGCTCAACCGCGCGGTACCGGAACTCCAGTCCAAGTGGCTTGAAATCATCCGTAGCCGCAAGATCATGGGCTTCACCACCCGCGTAAAGTGGGTGTGGAGCGCCATGAACCCGCTCAGTTACAGCGCGACGCAGGCGCTGGACGACGCGCTGATCGGACGGTTTGCCGTCTTTCTTTATCCGCCCGACGTGTTGCAGATGGAAGAAGATGACCGTATCCGTGTGGCAACGCACATTAACGGCGACGACGCGCCGAGTCTTGTGGAATGGACCGGCGGTGTCACGGCCGGCACGGTACCGCTGCATGATGTGAACGAGACCGGCGAGACAATGCGTCATATGCTGACTTTGGCCGGAGCGCATTTCCTCCAGCTCAAGGAGCAGTTGCCATCTCTCGCAGAGTTTCTCGCCAAGTTCGCCGACCTGCTCATGCGGGAAAGTAAGGGCGAAGTCGCGCTCGACGGACGCAGGCTCGGGTTCATCTACCGGAACCTCCTCGCCAACCGCGCCATCGAACTGGCAAAGGCCGAGGCTTTCGGCGCCGCGATCCCGGACTTTGTTCGGTCGGCACGCTACGTCGTTCAGTCCAGCATTCCGGTCGGTCTCAATGACGCATCGCTCCACCGCGAGGAGGCGGTGCACAAAATGGAAGTCTGCTTCGACCTCTTGAGTCAGTACTTCGAGCCGGAAGCAGAACTGGGCGTGGTCAATCTGATCTATGAGTTGTTCACGACTCCCGACCTCGTACGCAAAGCGGAGCTGCTGCTGAACCACGACCTTGGAGAACTCGCGCTCTCCAAGGCCTGGACGGACTTGATGGGAGATGAGCGGGACATCTCGCTCCTAGCCTACACCGCCCTGCAAGTCGAGGCACGCCGGCCTGGCACGGTACCGCAGGAACTGTTGGCATCGCTGTGCGGAAAAGTCTCCCCGGACACGCTCAGTACGGCATGCGTCCCAAGGCTCGAAGGCGACGCCATCGAGTACATCGAGGAAGTCGAGCATCTGCTCGACCGGGATACGGACCTCGCAAAGCTCATTGCGTATCAGCGGGTGAGCAAGCTGGTCGCGTCCCGCAATGTCAACCCCAGAACCATCCGCGAGACCGCAAAAGCAATCGGGGACGACCTCGACACATTCGAACGGCTACTCGCGGGCGGCAAGAACACGAAAGGAGGAAGAGCCGCATGAGTACCTTGCAGACGATTCAGTTTTGGCTCGAACCGGACCGGGAGATCCCACGGTTCAAGCGCCTTCACTGGCAATTGGTTGACGTTCCCGTGGCGAATGTACTGCTGCAGGGAATCCACCCTTGGCAGGGCCATGACAAGCACCCATCGCTCCTCGATGGTCTCTTGCAGCGCCTGAACGCCGAGGAAGCGAAAGTCGCGGCATTGACGCCGATGGGACTCAGTTATGATGTCATCGCAGACGGCGGATACGTCTACGGTGACCGTTGCCGGTTCCAGCGAACACTCAAGGCCGTGCAGGAGGACATGTACTTCGTGGAGGACCTGTCGTACATGGAACTCCTGGATATCGCCAAGGAACGCCTCCGCAACCGATGGGATCATTCCGTCGCGAAAGCCCTGGCGGAACGAGCGCACTGCGGCTTCCAGTCGCTGCGTCAGTTCCTAAAGTCAAAAGACAAGTCGATAAAGTTGTCCAGTTATGACGACGTGGACACGTACAACCTCGGCAACGTCCTGACGCTCGATGATTTCGAGCGGCACGACAAGCTGCTCATCAACGAGGCCATCCCTACGCAAAACTTCCGCGCAGCGTCGGTGCTTGCGCAATTCACGGACGGCCAGGGACGGCTGCGCCTGACGCTGGAGATACGCGCGATGAGTCTCGCGGTCATCATGAAGTCGGAGAAGCCGCACATCAGCGGCACCCATGTGCAGTGGCACATCACGCGCTCCGGGCACGCCTTGGCCTTCCGTCCCGACCTGGGCGGAAGTGCGTCGAAGCGACCTGCCGCGGAGGAGTTTTCCAGAAGATGGTCTACTGACGATGGAAGACTGGTGTTCCGCACTACGGTGGAACGGTTGGGAGACATCCTCGAACAGGAGGGCGGCACGGTGTCCTTCCCTGCCTTGAACTACACGTCGAGGCACTACGAGCCCACCGCGGCCGTAGAGGTCGGACCCTCGCGGGTCCGCGCCTTCCACATCGGGCGATTCGCAACGAGCAAGTGCACAGGCGAAATGCTCCGTGAACTGTTGCGCGAGTATGGCGTCTCGATGACTGGCAACAAGGACAACTTGTTGTCGAAACTGGCCAAACTCGCCGCGGACAAGTACGCCGAGAAAAAGCCTACGCTGGATGACTACTTCCAGCATAACCGCTTTATGCGAATCGCGGCCAGCCCTTCGGCCACGGCCGAACTCCCCGTGCTGGAGGAACTCCGCTACCTGAGGAATCTCGTCCTGGCCATGTACGCGCTGCGCCACCTCCGCGGCGGCGTGCTCCTCGAACCCAGCCACGAAAACCCCACGTACACGCCCGAAGAACTGGCCCTGGCCCTCCTCGACGGCAAGGTCGCCTTCACCGGCGCCCTCCTCCGCGTCACCTGACGCGGGCGAAAGAGAGGCATCTCCCCCAGGAGAATGTCTCTCTTTTTCGACCCGGGTGTCGGGATCTTCCCGACGACCGGCGGAGTTTCGGCCTCAGACCAGTATTCCCATTGACTAATCGTACTGAAGCTACCGAGGAGAGAATTGAGCATGCGCTAGGAGCGAACGAAGTTTTGTAAGAATAGCGTCCGTCTCGTTAAGTGGTACTACGGCGAGCCCGGACGGAGCGCCCTTGAGCTTGTCGATGAATCGACAGCCTCGGAACACCAGGAGTTCTTGCAAAACGGCATTCTGAGGTACCCTGCGGGCATCGGGCGTATCATTACATTGACGAGTTAGCGACTTCATGAAGATCTCGTCGAAATGTTCGGTCGCGACCGATCTGATGGCGCTCAGGAAGGGTTCCGAGAATATGTACCCTCCTGTTTCAAACCACATTGCATTCTCTATAAGACTTTCCGTGAGTTTAGCTCCAATTTCAATCCCGTTAGATCTAAGGAATGGTATGCACTCGATAATTGCTTCCATTGGCAGCTTCTCACGAAAACAAAGACTTGCAAGCCGATGAATTTGAGCTCGATCTCCCGAGCACTCTATGCGTCGGCAAAGAATATGAATATCGCGGGCTGCCCAATAGCCAATTGGAACGTGATCGTCAAGCTGCCATGTAGGGGGTTCGATAAGAAGATTATGAGACTCCTTGGACTTCGCGTCATAGCACAATTCGAGCGCATCCAGTACGAACAAAGGGTCGTGCCAAATACTGCAACGTACCAGTGTTCTTGTGGCCTGTATCCGCAACTCCCACATCGGTGCTGTAGTCGCAACCAATCGCAGTTTTTCTTCATCTAAGTCTGAGTCGAAACAAAATAATTCCTCCATGCGATATACAGAAATGTTCCTTGACATTAGGAGAACTAACATGCGATTCCATTCACTGCGAAACCTCACGTCATCGTCGCAGGTGAAACTTTCCATCTCGGATTCCATGAATAGTAGTTGTCGCAATGTATCCCATGCTTTTGTCCGCGAATGCGCAGCAACCATAGCGTCAATGATGGTTCGCAGATTGGGGTCCACTTCGCCTAGTATTTGCGCCAGCCCATTTCGTTGAAACCAGTCGGCGGCGAACTTGGTAAGCGCATTCCAGCACTTATCGCCGCCAATGCGCGCGATCGCTCGAAGTGGTTTTGCGCAATGTATGCCTAGCTCTGTATACGCCAGTTTCAAGAGCTCTTCTATATGCTGCTCTTCGAACTTTGATCGCTCAAGTAAGCCGAAGAGCAAAGCCCTTGTCCGTAGATCCTGTTCCGATTTCAGAAGTTCAAAAACGGTCTCCGGTGGCATAGGTGAATGCCACCTGGCAAATACGTTTCGGCTATGATGTGCGAATGCCGCGTAATATTCTTCGTCATAATATTCTGGCAAGCGGTAACTTTTCCCAATTCTTTCCTCGTGCGCTAGGTAGCGCCTTCGAGACTCGAAGCATTCACGAAACAATCGGGCCGCAAGCCGCACTTCATCAATGGCTCCGGCATCGGAGAGTCCAAGAAGCAAAGGAAAGACATCACGTGGCTCCTGCGTGAAGCTTCGCTCTCGAAGAACGTCGCTTACTCGCGCTCCTTGCCTGCCGAGAGCGGCGAGAACGTGACAACGCAGCCAGTCATGATCAGCTGAGAGGACATAAGACTCAAATAGCGTTTCCGTGTCATACCGCGAAAGTAATGTAACGATATTTTGATTGAGATGACGAGTAGTCAGATCGAAGAACGGAGGTGTACGTGCTTGATTTGCCCAGGTTTCGTGCAGACGCGCTGTACCTGCAACTATGCTACAGAGCAAGTCCGGATCTATGAGATTGCCCCTTGCAGCGAACGCTGCCGCTGCGACACAATCGTACGTTGCTATCGCTCGCGCAATACCGAATGCGTGCCTATCTTGCCCGAGCATTTCGGCGAGAAGATAGAGGGGCTCGTCACATCGGTGAAACTCAATCAATCGCACGATCTGATTGCTGATTGTGGAGGGCTTTTGCTGAATTTGCCGAATCACATGACGGGCAGCGAAAAAGTCGCGATATAGTTCATTCGTAAATCGTATACGGCGCTCTGATAGGGAGGGCAGGTCCAGGTCAAAATGCTCTATAAAACCTGCCTTCATGGCTATTTGAAGTGCGGATGTCCTGGTTTCTACGTCCGGGAACATGTCCGATAGGCTTTCAGGATAGAACAGTTGGCCATCCGGCTCCTGTAGAGAGGTGTAGGCCAGCTTTGACAGCAGCCACTCAACGTCAGGTAGTGATGGCGAAACGGGTGAGAGCTGTGCTGGATTACCAAATACCAATTCTTCCAGAGCGAACCTAACAATCTTGCCAATAATACTGGAGCGGGAATGTGCAAATTCTTGCCATTCGGGCTCGTGCTGTGCGAGCTCGATGATAAAATCGAGGTAAAACATGTTCGTAGCTAGATGGAAGAATTGCGGATCCTTGAACAGTTGCCGAACGCGTCTCGCGACCAAGTTGTTTTCAAGCTTTCCTCGAACGTACTTGATGAGGGCATTCGGTTCTGGTTCGGCAAGTCTGTACGTTAAAGGGGTTAGGCATTGCGGATATTGAAGTCCCCTCGACGTGACAATAACAGATCCGGTCACCGTCCGGAGGAAGCGAGCTGCGATGTCTTCGAACCTTCCGGGGCCGTATCGACTCTCAAACGGGACGTCGCTATATCCATCGAGCATGTAAACCGTGTCATTGGTGCGCGAATCGCTCGAGTTGAGCCAGTTCTTCAATTCTTTAGCCTCAGCGGACGTCAATCTATCTCCAGTGCGTTCAATCTCCCGCTGCAAGGAATCAAATACAAGGTCTTCGAAAGTCTTGTGTAATGACGGAGCATACGCGCCTAGCTCCACCACGACCGCGTACTTTTGTTTTGTACCTGGCATTTCAAATAATTTTCGCGAGATCGATTTTAGAAAGCAGGACTTGCCAGAGCCGGATGGACCGTATATAAGGAAGCATTGTCCCCTCTCAATAGCGGTGACCACGGCATTTATAGCTTCTAGCGGTTCGTGAGAGTGTACGGCATCTTCGGTTGTGGAGCTTCTTGTCACTTCAACTTTTCGAAGATATAAGGGGATTCGCCGTGACATACCTTGAGAGAGAAGTGCGGACATGTATGGGTTAAGACTCTGCGTCTTGTGTTTCACACTTGTCATTTGTGCCCGTTCGAATCGCAATAGTTGGTCTGCTGCGGTGGTCAAAGGGCGGGTGAGGCCGGCAGAGAAATCAATACCATTCCGCTCAAAGAAATTGCTGCCGAGCGGCGATGCGCCCGAGATGTGGCCTGGCCAGAGCTCAATCTTTGAGGAGGGACAAAGAACTACCTCTAACTTACAATCCGAAGCAAAGAGAACACGGGGAGCGTTCGGCGCTCCGGACGCAAGGAAGATCTCGGAAACCGCAAGCTGAAGATTGCGCAACTCCGGAGTCTTTTTGAGATGTTTACGAACGCCGTACTTCTTGTCGAGCCAGTACTTAGCTAATAGTCGCCATTCGTCATAGTCATGTTGATCTTTGTGAATGAGAGGAAGGGGCAGCAAGCGCTCTCCACTCCCATCGATGTCAATACCAAGGCTAATGTATCGGTAAACCAGCAGAAAAAAGCGCCGCCAATACTCCCGATTCTTACCCTTCGTGCACTCGAAAGGCGGAGTCCACTGACCGTCCGCGAACGCCAGCGACACGTTCTTAACCAATTCCTTTGGTTGGGACCCAAGGTCCAGGACGAACGCTATTTTTTGCATGATTGAATTCACCTAGCGCCTCCTGCCGCCTCCTTCTATGGCGTATTCTAACGATCTCCAGCCGAGAATCTCCGGATCCAATCTCCAGACATCGTAACTCCTTACCGTCCATTGGCCGACAAAATAATCATCGCCGCCGGACTCCCATCTCCAGACGAACAATGACACATAAAACGCTATCACAAAAGGACTTATGTCTTCCGCCGTGGCTTGATTTGTGGTAAACGTAGTTCATGAGAACGTCCTGAATTTGACCGGCATCATGAAGAAGAGGCACATGACCGATGGGTACTAATCGTGCTGTAATTGCGATCTCCGAAGAGGCGAATCGTGCCGCTTACGGAATCGATACGGCCCTGGCTCGTCAGACAAATTCCCATTGTCAGAAACTGGGGAATAGCGAGCGCCTGCCAAGTTTGATTCGCCCGCATCTATTCGATTTAGGTGATTACTCTCGTGCCAGGCTTGCGGCAATGTCGCTTCATGCCGGGCAACGCCGGCGAACGGGCGAACCTTTTGTCATGCATCCAATTCGTGTAGCGCAGAGCGCACTCGTGTTGGGGGTCAACGACTGCACCATAATTCAGGCAGTTCTGCTTCACGACGTCATCGAGCAATCGCAAGAACGCGCTTCGCCCGGATATCTCGAAGGCCCGTTTAGCATATCCGCGGAAGCCCTGGGCCTAATCGAGCTTCTGACCAAGGATGAGACCGAGAGTACAGACGACTACTTTCACCGGATTGCCACTTCCTTCAAAGCTTCTTTCGGAAAGTGTCTCGATCGTCTCGACAACCTTCGCACGATGCCTGGTGCCTTCACTCAGAAAAAGGCTCGCGAGTACTTCGACGAAACGCGGGATTACGTCTTGCCTTTATGCGACCGGTATGCGGTCACCAAAAATCCTTTGGAATCAAAATTCCAAATCCTGCATTCACAACTTACTCTCGCGATGGAACGGGCGACGCTGTGGTTCGATGCGCAACTGGAGCAAGAAAAGTAATGCGAAACCTTGGTGCAGCAGAATCCTACGCGGATAGGAACCAAGGTGGCAAAGACCGCTTCTTCTACTCCAACTTGCGCCACGAAGCGACACAGGCGTTGCAGATCGGTGACCCGATTGCGAACGGGCGCTACCGCGTCCTGGAGCAGATCGGCAAGGGGAGCATCAGCATCGTATTCAAGGCGATGGATACTTGGACAGGCAATTACGTCGCGCTCAAAGTTGCGCAGTCGGAGCACTTCCCTGCTCAATTGGCAAGGGAGCTGCTGATGCACGAGCTCCGCGCGTACCGAACGGTGCAAGGGCATTCCAACATTCTCTTCGTGTACGACCTGCTTAACGTCGAGACCGCGTCCGGGCTGCTCTCCGTCCTGGTCACAGAATATGCGCCAACTACACTGCGGGAATGGCTCTTTGCGAATCGCTTTGACCAGAAACGTCGAATTAGTTATGGGAAGACCTTTCTAAGGCAAATCCTTGCCGCCGTAAAGCATCTCGAAGCACGAGATGTGATTCATCGGGATATCAAGCCGGAAAATCTGCTCCTCGCAGAAGACGGCACAATCCGTATTGCAGATTTCGGGCTAGCCATTTGCCGGGACTGGCCCCATACCGATGCGTTGGATCGTGCATGGGCATCCTCTCCTGGGACCCCGCAATACATGGCGCCCGAAGCGTTTCTCGCTCAAACTCCGGATCGTGTGGATCACCGAGTAGATCTTTACGCCATTGGCTGCGTTGGGTACGAAATTCACAGTGAACAATGCACGCCCCCGTTCATGGGTACATACGAGGAACTGCAACACCAGCATTTGCATTGTGTAGCGCCTCGCCTCCGGGAACCCGTACCCGAACAAATTGTCCGCGTCATCGCAAACTGCCTGGAGAAATCCATATGAACCGCTATGAACACGCCGACGACGTGCTACGCGACCTCAAGACGTCGCTTGCCGGGCAGATAGCTACGGGGGTAGTGCCTACCCGAGATTCCCTCATCGCCAAGACCGGCAGCTCGTCAAGTCCTATGCACGATCGACCGGTTATCCGGATACAAGCCGACGAGATTCGCACAAGCGACTCGCTGCGTGACGTCATTCGGAATGCAAGCATTGTTGCATCTGCGCTGGGAGTGTCAGTCGATATCACAGTCAAGCAATTTCACTGCAAGTCCGATACTAGCGTGGACGAAAGAGGCAAATGGAGTTCTTATGCCCTTCAAAATCGCGAGACGCCGCTGTCGCCAGGCGATTGCTGTGGCAGTTTCTCAGACTGGCGTCCGCATCGCGATCTATTTGCCAATTATTTTACGCCGCGCAAGCACACGATCCCCAAGTACCGCCCCGGAGTACTTGATGATGACCAGGGACGAATCATAGACGTTTTGCCAGTCCCCGTCAGTTCTCCTCCTCGCAGTGTGGGCTACGCGCTGCCTATCGCGGAATGGGAGGCCACACACGGGCGCCTTAACTTCCCGCCGCAAACCGTATCACGCCTCGACCCATGGCCGTACATTGCGCCGTTTATCGGATACTTCCTTCTCGTTGAACTTCCCGCCGTTACGTTCACCGGGAAATGGGCGTTTCAGCACCTGCTTCATCTAGCGATAGAGGTCCTGCACTGGGCGCCGGGAGCAATCCAATGAATCTCTTTCGAAACATAAGCGTTCTTTCCGTCATCGTCCTGGTCACTGCACCCGCTACATACGGAAACGCGCTCGGCGCTTCTCGAGAACCCAACAACGCTCCCCCTAGCGTCCAAGAGGAGGCAAGAATGGCTCCGCAACGTCATTTTTTTCAAGCTCGCGTGATTCCGGCACTGGATGATTCAAATCTCTTAATCCACCTTCCAGAGGGAATCGCTGCCGCAGTTTGGCAAGAATGTGCGCGACTTCTCCAACTCATTTCAGTTGCTCCGTCTCGCAGCTGTAGCCTTAGTTCCTATCTGTTCCACTCACCCGGAGATGAAACCGCGCATCCGCAGTCTCGCCTCAAGATGTTTCTGTCGCTCAACACCTACGAACGCGGATGCGCTGATGCTTTGGACGTGACGCTTAACCGTGGCCGCCTTTCGCATCTCTACGGCGCCTCTCACCACGCGGACAAGCCGAATAGGTGGAGAGTGTCCAGCATGCCAACAGTTCCATGGAGCGATTTCATCGAGAGCTGCGACATTGTAGGAAAGGCGCAGGTGATCAAGCCGGTAACGACACCAGCCGAGAATTCCTTTCTTCCATCGTTTCTACGGAAGGATCTTACCCTGACTTCGAACGACTCCAATACGTATTTAAACCTCGATCAAGCTTTGGACTCCATCAATTCTCCCGTTCTTATTCACACATGTGTAAGTTCATACAATGCGAGTGACGAACGGGCCGCAATTGCAGAGTACTGCACACATCTCCAGCGGATCGCCCGCCCAAACAGCGAACGGTCTCGAGATGGGTTCAGCATCGACTATTTCGACGAAGAACGTAGCCGTCCGTATCGTTCCCCGACACAATCAACCCAACAGCCCGATCCCCTCGCCCGCGAAGTTCTGTTTGCAATGACCGCACGGGGGGAGGAGTTGAACCAACATCAACTACATTTCCATTGCCGGGTGTTCGGATGCGAGCCGGGGGTTGCCCAGCTGATTGGGACCGTAGTAGCGGAAAGCGCATTTGCAGACAGCAACTGGGAGCTAGTAGTCGTCAATCGGCAATCTCCTGAACTTACAGACCTGCTGACCTCGGCAGAATTGGGTGATGTAGCGGTCGCGCCTGACCCGCTGAAATCCAAGTTCGATATGGATTCTCATCTTTATGGAAGGCTTTCTTGGCTGCGCCACCTCGCACTTCCTTCGAGTCTGCGCGGCCTCTTCCGTCTTCCAGTCGGAGCTTCCGGTACCCCGCGTTGCCTCCGGCAGAGCACGGATCCGCCGAATGCCGAAGGGGACAGAACCATACTGCTCGGCCACGATCTTGCACATGGGCGCGGCGATATCGACATCCTGGAGCGGCGCATCCAAGCTCAGAGCCTTCTTCGAGGTATGTCCATCTTCGGACCCCAAGGTACAGGGAAAACCATTACACTGATCAATATCGCTCTTCAGCTTTACCGGCTGGGTATACCCTTCATTTTTATTTCGCCGATTCTAGGCGAACAGAATGGTCTGATTCTGGAAGAACGATGTTCCCCGGACCCGACGGCGCGTAGATTGGCTAAGGAACTCAAAATCTTTACGCCTGGCCGTCCGCAAGTAGTACCGATGGCGTTAAGTGCGTTAAAGCGTTTTCCTCGGCAGGATAGGGATGCCTTTGTCGCAGAGATAATGGCCTGCTTCGAAGCATGCATGCCACTGGAAGGTCCGCTCGTCACGGTTCTAAGGAAGGCCCTTTATCGAGTTTGCCAGTGGTATCCAAACCCGGAACCTTCACCCACGATGGGCGACCTGTATAGGGCTGCAAAGCAAGTTCTCAATGAGCAGAGCTATCGCGCTGACATAAAAGGCGATCTTTATGCGGCGCTCGACAACCGCCTCGGGACCCTCAGCATAGGTTCATTGGGTAAGATCTTTCAGCCGGCACGCAACTGCCCTGAGTTTGGCGAGATCATAGAAGGCTATAGCATCATCGACTTGAGCGGGCTATCGGACGCGGAAAAGTCCATTTTTATGGTCTTCTTCCTTAGTCGCCTGCAACTGTACATCACACACCAACCGGTACCCGCGGGTGACGTACAACTCGTAATACTCGTTGACGAGGCTCACGCCCTTGCGCCGTCGTCCGATCCCGCTAATCGATCATCCGATACCGTGGACCAGGTAGCTGCCGCAAGCAAGCAGGCATGCAAGTTCGTCAAGGAATTCCGAAAGCAGAAAGTGGGATTTCTCCCTGCCGACCAAAGCTGTAAGAACGTTGCTCCGGACCTAATCGAACTGACATCAACAAAGCTCACTTACCGCATACAAGATCTAAACAGCCGCGAGCTTCTTGGGGGTACCATGCTCTTCAGCGACACGCAGAGAGAACATGTAGCGCGTCTCGCCACAGGCCAAGGATATCTATTCGCAGAGACTTACCACAGACCGATTCTGTTACATACGGTGGACCTTACCAAAGCGATACCTGGCCTTTCGAGTCCTCCCACCTATGACGAAATAAAAGCCGCAATCTCCGAACGCCCGTGGTTTCGCAGGCACCACGCTACTTGGTGCAGGACTAACCTGAATTGGCTTCAACGGGAATTCGCAGTACTCAAGGCGAAAGACGACGCCGCAAAAGAACACACCAGGAGGATCGAACACGAATCAGGAAGGAATTCTGGGGCAGGGGTCAATATGGACCAAACTGCGGAAGTGCTTGCGCGTATGCAGGGAGACGCGGTCGCGCAGTTCTACTTCGAGTTGTATGAACCCATCATTTCCCATATCGGAGTCGACGTCCCTGCGGACGTCAAGCGAACGAAATCCCAGATCGTCTCTGAATTTGAGGCCAGATTCGGCGACACCGTAAAGAGCCTGGTGAACCCGAAGAATGGATAGGCAAACGAACCCTGGAGGAACCACTCATGATGAATGAACTGCGACACATCGAGAAAGCGGCCATCCGTGACGACACGGACCGCCAGGAAGCCAATCTTCACGACTTGCACGACCTTTTGAGTGAGGTGACGGATGACCGGGAGGTCATCCGGGAGATCGAGGATCAGCTTGACTACGGTGGAAGTCTGGAGGCGTATCGTGAGATTCAGGACGCCTTTGACGCCGCGGAGCGCACGGCACACGACGAATTCGACGTGCGGGAAGGGAACGTTCGCGACGTTCAAGAAGAGGTCACCGAAAGCGAACGTGAAGTGACCGAGGCATCGGATGCTGCCGAGCGCACGCATGATGCTGTCGACACACAAGCCGAGAAGGTAAAGGTGGCCGACATCGCTGAGAAGATACGGGACGCCGGCGGTTCGATACAGCGCGACGTGGAAGAACTTCAGCACCTAGCGGACGACCTTCGGGCCGTCCAACAATCGAGTGAAGAAACTGTGGAGCGGCTTCGCCGCCTGATGGAGGGCTAACATCGATGTCCACGACTAGCGAAGAATACGACAAGACTAACATGCGTGAGCACCTGTTGAGCCGGATAAAAAGTGACGACAGTAACCTGGAACGCTTCGAGGACCACACGAGTGCTTTGCCCCATGCTGACGCGATCCCGGATCCGCCTCCATTCGAGCTGAAACAACTCTTTGCGCAGCACGCGAAGGAGAAGCAGCAGATTTGTATCATGCTCACCAAGTATCAGCAGACTCGCATTGTCGTCCAGCGTAAGCTTGCGGACGCACGCCAAAAAGCGCAGGCGATTGGTCTTGGCACACGTCGCATTGTCCTCGACCGGCTGCGCGCCAACTTTTCCGAAGCCGACGCTGCTCTCGCCGCCTTCATCGAACTTTTGGAGAAGCAGGCGAAAGCTGTTGAAACTCTCATCTCACGTATCCATGGAGCACTTCAGCGCGCAGAAGTGAAGCGGTGGCCTCACGGCAAGATCGACGAATATCCCGCGCCAATGCTGCGCTCCAGCACGGAACCGCAGCAGATTCAGAGTTCCGGGCCTGATCGCGGGGATTTTCGGAAAGTCCTCGGTGGCCTACGTTCGCTTCCTCCGACGACGCTGCATAACGACGCTTACCGGAACCAGGAGACATAGGCATGGGCCGTGCAGCCACGGTAGATCTACTTCCCTTGCTGGGTACCGGCAAGGCGCATCCACATGTCTTGAGTCTGGCAACGGGAGAACTCGTTTTCTCGGACGAACCTGGTGCAAGCATCTATGCCATGGCCCTGAGCCTCGACCATAGCCGGGTAGCGGTCGCGACCAGAAGCGGAAGGATCCATGCGTACACGGCCAATGCCAATACGCTCGAAACTGCCGGATGGGTTCAACATCGTGCAGGCATTATATCGGTCTGCTTCCTGGAGGATGATCAGCTGGCAGCGTCGGATGAGGAAAATAACCTCCTGATCATGCAAGCGCAATGTTCCCAACCTGATGTAATCTCGATTCCCCATCCCGGTGGCGCAGTCACTGGTCTCCATTACCTCGAAGGGTGCCTCATCGGTATCACGGACCAGGGCGTGGTCTATGTGATGCAAACATCGACCCGGCAGTTCACGACCTACCTTGCAGCGTCGCCGCCGTCGCCTTTGGGGTGGGTCAAGGGGGCATATTGGGAAGAGGCCAAGAGTGTCGTCTTTCCCGCTAAGGACGGTGGCATGAGCATCCTCAATCTCCCCGGCAAGACCATGTCGCAGGTATCGGCCCACCTTGGTGATTTCTACGCGCTGGTTCCCTTCGGTACGCGCCTGCTTAGCTTTGGGCATGACGATGGAAAGGCCTTGGAATGGTGCGCTTCTCCAATCACGGTGCGGAATGAGATGGAAATCCCCAAGGGGGTGGTCGGCGCCGCGCGCAGCGCATCCGATGAGCTGGTTCTCGTGTTTCGTGAGGGCTTTGCTCAGCGGTTTCAATTGAGGAATTGCATCCTTCGTCCGAGCGGTGAACCGCTCGAAGGTGACTACCGTTCCTGTCTGGGCATCGACGAGGTGATGTGCAACGAGCTGCGTCTGAAAGCGGAAAGGAAGCGCATCGACCGAATAATCGAAGAAGTTGGGCTCAGCGTCAGCGAGGGAAGAACCGGAGATTTGACGCCGCTTTTTGAGGAACTGCAGGCGGCAGGGCGTGAAGACGTCGTTATGGCGGCGGAAGCGGAACGGTCGCGGCTCGAAGGAGACCTGGTGGGCGAACTCCGGCACTACGCCCGGCTGGTTCCCACGTTGCCGGATGCGCCTGGATCCGTTCCGTGCCTGTCGCGAATGATTGAACGGCTGCTTTACTTCGGATTCGCCGATCTTGCGCAGTACGTTTTTCAACGGGTCGAAGCGATCCTCGGTGCACGCAAGGATGCCTTGCGCCACTCCATGTTGCTCCGTGTACTTCGAGAGAAGGACCGTGAAGTGCACGTTCTCTTCCGGCCTGCCGAAAACCCGAGGACTCGCGACATTGTCCGCGCGGCCAACGCTCTGGGTGTTCCGTTATCCCACGCAGTGGTCATAGGACGTAGTGAGCCCTTTCCCTACCATGATTGCCGGATATTGCCAGAGCAGTTTGCCGAACGCTTCGAAGAAACCCACGGTCTGATTTCGCGGGTGTCCATTGTACGCACGTCCATCTTCCACGATGACGAGTTGTCCGCCCCTGAATCAATGATCCTTCTTTCGTCATTGGAGCCCAGTCTCCAACGCATACGCTTCGCACTGCGCTTCGAGTATATGGCCGAAAGTACCCTCGTCGAGGCACTTCCCCTTCTCTGGCCGACTCCAGATTGCAGCAAAGCTGGGCCTAATGTGTCGAATGATCGGTGCCTGCGTTGCCTTGACGAGCTTGTCCAAAGCGGGCCTGCCCGTATCTGGGTGGACACCACCTCGAAATATGCGATGGAAACGCTGCGGGCGTTAGCCAACATCGAGATTAACAGACGTTGGAAGGTATCGGCTGCTGTAGGGGCGCGCGATGAGCGCCATGAAGTGAGGAGCGTTGCGACATCATGAGTACGATTGCCAAGCCAAAGAATACTGAACCAGCCGTAGAGCGGCCGTTTGCCCGGCACACCATTGAGGCGCTCATAGGTGTGTTGTGTACGGATGTCCATGCTCGCGCCATCAAGGAGCTTCTGGAACATCGCACGCCGTTCGTTTTGAATGGGAATGAGAACCGCATCGGGATTCATCATTTGATCACGTACTGTATCGAGCGGTGCGCAACCTCATCACCACGCCCCCGAACTGAAATCTTGGACGCCGCGCGCGATCTGACACTGGATAAGTTCACGAACCTCCCGCCTGAGGCCTTACCGGAGAAGCACCGTGAAAGGCCGTCCGTCGGTACGGATGACCTGCAGGGAGAGCAAGAAGCCATCCACTGGCCGAAGACTGACCGGCGGAAGTACTACAAAGCGCTGGCCAACGCTGTTTTGGCGGACCAGGAAGTCAATCGCGCGCAGAATTCGCTCGAACGCGAAAGCGCCGTGTGTGCCGTGTTCCAGCGGTTCGTGTTGCGGCACATTGGACTTTCTCTCCAGGAAGCAACGCGGAAGTTTCGCAATCCCTTCGAATCACGCTACGCGTGGAAGATTCCCGGAAAGGGCACGATCACCGTCTACCTGCCGAAGTATCTCAGCGGCCCGCAACGCCCGGCATGGCTGCGCGAAAACGTGGATGACCCCTGTCCTGGACGTAAAGGCGAGCGCGAGCGCGTCCAATCCATAATCAACGAGAGGCTCGCCGTAGCGTGTTATGTATCCGATCCGGCATTCGAGTTGGGGTGTGCGTCAAGCACTATGCCGAATCCCCGGGAACTAGCGGCCCGGTCGGAGTATCCCAATCTGGCGCGCTACTTCGCTGAGGAGAAGTCCGCTTGTCTCGATGCGCTCAAACCCTCGATTCGCAAATGCGGCGCAGACGGCGTGAGAACCCTGGTGATTGCCCGCATGCAGAGCCTGACAACAGGGCAGAAGAACGACGCCACCCTCGCCCGCGAGGCAGGGGTGTCCAAGGCCGCGTACAGCCGGTTCGCAGGCAGCAAGTGGAACTCCGCGATGCCAGACCTTTGGCGGAACGTTGCTCGGGAGATTAGCCGCGATCCCATCTTACGCGAGATGGCCGAGCGTGCTGGCGTGTATCGCGCCGCTGTCGAAGCACTCGGCCATGAGTCAAACCCGGATTCGGAGGTGGACCATGAACCCTGACCTGTATTTCATTCCGCTGCTTTTTGCGGCTTACCGGGCGGAAGGCCGAGGGGAAGCCATTCGGTTGGCCCTCGAAGAGATTCGCATGCTAGGACGCGAGGAGAGGCACCGGAACGGCTACGCCCAGTTCCTGGTATTCATGCAAGCCGTGCGAAGCGAGTATCTGAAGCGACCGGAGGTTTCCGGTGCAGAGCATCCAATAGACCACGACGCTCCGGTTGAACTCGAAGAAATCGGCGCCTTGGATGAGTACGAGAACCTCTTTGATGCTCAAGTATTCGAGGATGCGCTAATTCACGTTTCCGTATCGCTGGTGCTGACAGCTAGCAATCAGCCCCGCCGCGTCGTGAGACTCTCCGGAAGCGAGCCGAGCGTTTCCATTCCCGCTATCACTCCTGGCCACTACCAGCTCGGATTGTCCACTGGTCAGATCATCTGGGAGGCCGAGCTCCGGCGGGAACACGTTCTGTCGGGCTTCGCTTTCCCAGACGAACCCGTCCGGTTCGCGGCCGATACGGGAAGTCTTCCGCGGCGAGCTTCGGTAGATGAGCGCCTCCTAGATGGAGAGATAGAAGTCCGCGTTTTCCCGGGACGGGACAACGCCACGATGGAGGTGTCGTTATGCGCACCGTAGATACGGTCGAGAAGAAAGCGTCAGCGATGGCCATCGGAAGCGCGAAGACGGTGCTTGTCAAAGGCGAAGGAAACGACGCGGTCGCGACGATTGCGACGGTGCATGCACAGGCCACTGAGGATAGGTCTGTAGACCGCTTCCAATCCTCAGGTCCCGGTAGAATTTGCCGGCGTACGATTGCGCACTACAGTGAAGTGCTTGGGCCAGGCTTCCGCGAAAGCCGCATCGAGAAACTTGTAAGAAGCAGGTTTGTACTTTCTGTATCCAATGTGCACCTTTCCGCGGCACAGAACCGGCAGCTTGAAGTGGACGGCTTCTCGGCAGACGTGCCGGCGTTCATTGCGCTAATCTCCGCGGCGCTCGGGATTCCCTGCCGCTCCGATGTTCTTTTCTCCTTGCACGTTGCCTCTCCTGACGGAACCTGCGCGCTCGTAGCCAATCTGCCGGCGAAAATTCATGCGGCATGTGCAGACCCGGAGATCAGCACTTTCGTTTGCGCTGATCCGGACCGCGACTTCTCCTTCGGCAAACTTGCCCGTGATGCGTACCAAGCAATCCAAGATGCCATATGGAAGGCGAAAGGCCACATAGAAATCGTGTTTGCTGAGAATCTCGCCGAGGTTCTTCGGTTGGCCTTCCTGGAACGAAATCTGGTCTTGTCCGCGCTCATCAATGGCTACTTTAGTGAAGTACACGACAAACCGCTTCGAGGCGCGACTGACCTCGTACTCACCGAGAGCTTGCACCCAAGGTTCTGGGCCGTGCTCGAGTCGGCATGGCTGGATCAGGAAATGGATGCGGCCCGCGAATTGCTTACCGAGTTTACCCGTTACCACGAGTACAAGCGGAAATATCCTTCTCTGGCTGGCCGTACACTGTACCGGATACTGGTTGCCCTGCCGCCTTACATTCGCGTTCAGCTTCGGTTCCCATTGTTGTTTGAATCCGAACTCACTGGTGTTGTAACCAGGGCAAAGGATACTGATATCGACGACGTTCGGTATTTGCTCAACGCAAACGCGGGCGACCGCCTCCCCAACACCTTGACCGCGACCCTCGCAAATGATGCGGATGGTGATGGCACGGATGAAAATCCAGACCTCAAAGCCCTCTTGGCGACCATCGATCCCGACGTCATTCGACGCGACGTGATCGAGCCCATAGAAAGCGCAATGGCCACTTACCGTTTGGACGGGGCGGTTGTCGGGTCCGATGAAAGTTATCTCTCGGTGCCGGCCAATTACTACTTGCACTTGCTCAGGCACACGCACGAGGTCAAGGATGTCCGTTCCAATGGCTTGGAGGATGAAGCCACAGCCTTGTTGGCTCGTGCGTTCGCGCATGCTGGCGGACTGCGGGCTGCGCAGGCGGAAGCGAAAAATGGAGCGCCCCACGGCGGTATGCGCTATGTCCTAGAGAGGATGGGACGTCAATACGCCGCCGAGCAGGAACACATGTATGTGCAACACGCTATCGAACTGCAACTTCAACAATTGAGCTACGAGCGGCGCGTCGCCCTTGTGGCAGCGCTAATCGACCGGTTTCGGCCGTACTTGACCGAAATGGAACTTGAAACGGCACCGGACCAGTTCCTGAAGAATCCAGAACTCTTGGTCCGGGCATACATGCAAACCGCGGCAGCACTCAGGAGCGTTTTCCGCGCCCTTTAGTCGGAAGAAATAATCATAGGAGGACTCCCCATGCCAAGCATTCAATCCATCATACACGACCTTAGTGACACCACCATCGCCGACCGTGTCACCAGCAGGCATGACGATGCACGGAACCACTATCACCTGCGGCAGAACCGTGTTCCCAATTGGGATGATTTCCGTGCAGTCACCGGTGATTACTATGCTCACCACTACACGTCTGCCGTCACCCGTGGCGGATCCATTGAACGTGGCCGCGCCGCCGCTCGCGCAAAAGCGATCCTCGATCGCGAATACCGGCGTCGTGGTCTCGGCTACGTAGCTGCAGTCAATGACGGGATCTATGGCACTAACGGCGGTATGAAAACAGTCATCGACTTGATCGCAGAGGGTATCAAGGCGCAGGACGTAAGCGACTACTACGAGGCGGTCTTCGACGCCCAGATCAAAGGTAATGTATATGAGGACAAGGTAGCAATCATCCGCGACGTCTTTCACTACTACGGCCCGGTACTCGCTGACACGGTGGATCTCAGTAACCCCGCGCGCTACGCGAACGACTACCGGGTCATCATCGACGCGCTCGTGGAGAACATGCGCCGGACTTCGCCGGTGTTCCGGCAACTGTAAAGGAGGTTCCAAATGTCGAAAACGCTGGATACCATCGTGGAACAGATCGACCCCGCACGGACGGTCGACGAAACGGAGCGCCGTGCCATCAATGCCTTCAATCAGATTAGGATTCCAAAGGTGCGGCTGGACACCTTCAACGAGTTCCAGAGCACCGTCTCTCGGTTCGTCCGGCAGGTCGAGAACGCCATCCTGGGATTGCCCGCCTCGTTTCCGGTCAACGAGAAGATGGATTTCAGCCACGCCCATAGCCTCCTGAAAAAGAAATACGGGAATGATGGCGAAAAAGTCGCCTGCAACATGGCCATGCGTGGCGTAGACGGCGGCCTGAACCGCGTCCT
>BTWA01000054.1:0-26433 GCA_045863295.1 Candidatus Hydrogenedentota bacterium | reverse complement strand
CTGGCGTGCGTCGCACTCGGTGAATTGAGCGGGCTGGCATCAAAAGGGGGAGCCAGCCGGGGGGCTCCCCCGGGGGCGGCCCCCGCCCCCCGACTTTACTCTATTCCGTATCTTGCCATCTTGTTGTAGAGCGCACGACGGCTGATTCCCAGAATTTGGGCAGCCGACGTGCGATTTTCTGCCATTGACAATGTTCTCAATATCATCTCCCGCTCCATCTCGACCAACGGAGTGCCTATTTCGAAGGTGGCTTTGGGCACCACGGCGCGCGCAGGCCGGAACCGCGCCGGTAAATGATCCGGCGTAACGACTCCACCGGCCGCAACCAATACCGCCCGCTGTACGACATTCTTCAATTCGCGGATGTTTCCGGGCCAATCGTACTCTTCAAGCAATGCCAGTGTCTCAGGGACCCATTCCACCGGAGCCTTGCCCAGCAGCTTGGAAAACTGCCGCGAATAGAGCGCGACAAGCGGCGGTACGTCCCCATGCCGCTCGCGCAACGGGGGAAGTGAAATGCGAAACACATCGAGCCGGTACAAGAGATCCTGCCGGAAGAGTCCGTTGGCCACCATCTCCGAGGGATCTTCGTTGGTGGCCGTGATGAGGCGCGCTCCCGAGGTCAGCGTGCGCTTACCACCAAGCCGGTTAAATGCGCGTTGTTCAATGAGCCTTAATAAACTGACCTGTACACGTTCGTCGATGGTGGAGATCTCGTCCAGAAAAATGGTGCCGGAATCGGCCTCTTCAAATTTTCCAATTCGGCGCTCTGTGGCGCCGGTAAAGGCGCCCTTTTCGTGGCCAAATAACTCACTGGCCACCAATTCCTGGGGCAGCGCACCAAGATGCACCGGCACGTAAGGACCTTCCCGGCGCCGGCCTTTCGCATGCACGGCCTGTGCCACGAGATCTTTTCCGGTACCGGTTTCACCTGCAATCAACACGGGGATGTCTGAGGCGGAAGCCTGGGTTATCAGCCGATAGACCGAACGCATCGCTTTGGATCGCCCGATCAAGGTTGGTTTTACAATTCCTATTCCGTCGGGCGGGCCGCTTTCGCTTATTCCGGGACGATTTGCCAACGCCGTCTCAATCATAAGGCGTAGTTCGTCGTCCGTTGCGGGCAGTTTGATGTAGTGGAATGAACCTGCCTTTAACGCTTCGACAGCCATGGGGACATCGGGCGTCTGTACAAGCACGATCACATGAGCCATAGGGTTTCGCGCCGAAACCATATCCACAAATTCGGCACCGGTCAGCTTGGCGTCCGCAAGCGCGGCGCCGGTAACCAAAACTGTATCCATTTCATGGTGATCGGCCCGTTGCAGCGCCGCCGCTATGCGGCGCTCATGGCGAACACGAAACCGGCCATCGTCGAACATGCCTGCTACTCGGCGTGCAATGCCAGGTTTCATTTCCACGACAAGAATGCCTGTGGGCGGCTTTTGATGTTGTATTGTCAACTTGTGTTGAGTCCTTCCTGGATGCCTTTCAAGATCATCTCCACACCGATCGCCCCAATAAACAATGCCATGGTGCGCATGAGAATGGCGAAGTATTTTCCCAGCATCGTTTCACTTTGTTCCTTGAGATGCTGAAACGCCGCCTTGACAGCAAGCACGAACGCCATGTTGAAAGCCAACACGCTGCACACAAGTAAAACGGCGAATACTTTCGGATACGTGCGGCCCATAAGAATGGACATCCAGATCATTCCAGGACCCACCATGTAGGGCAATGAGATCTGAGGCGCGAGGTCCGCGATGTTGCCTCGAAACAGCAAGTTGCTTCCCGGACCCACTGTGATAAACCGGTAGGCGACGTATAGATTAATCATGCCTCCAAAGATTTGCAGGGAGCCAAGTTGAATCTGAAATACCCGCTGCAACAGAAGATCGCCCGCCAGGATGAACACGGCGAATACCCCTAGGGAGAGGAGCGTGGCTTTGAGATGGACACTGGCAAATTCGCGGAAGGAGAGCGTGCCCATTAATTCGCGCAGGTAGAGCACCTGCGAAAACGGATTCAAAATCACCAGCATCATGACGGCCAAGTGCATTCGCGCATGGCTCCCGGTAAACGCGCTCTGCCAAGCCCGCGTGACTGGCGTCGTTACGGGAAACGGAGGCAAAACCA
This sequence comes from Candidatus Hydrogenedentota bacterium, assembly GCA_045863295.1. Classification (GTDB taxonomy): domain Bacteria; phylum Hydrogenedentota; class Hydrogenedentia; order Hydrogenedentales; family SLHB01; genus BTWA01. Next base: position 24,297 of record BTWA01000054.1, on the reverse strand, counting down.
GCAAAAAGACAGTATAGCACAAAAAATCTGCTGATGCAACACTGTAGTACAGCTATGTATAACAATACTTAAAGGTCCCAATGGCCAACGCTGAAATTTGACGACGATTCTTGTGCTAGTGCATGGTGATGTTGCGCCACAATCACAGTTGTGGGCTTCTGGAGTATCCAAAACCATTGGACACCACGCTATGAAAGCGTTGCGGATTCTTATTCCCCTAATCGTATTGGCGGCTGTCTTGCCGGTAGTCGTTGGCAACAAGCGGACCAAAATTAAGTCCGCCCCGGCTCCGGCAGCAATGCACAGCCTTGTACCCCCGACGCCCTCCTACCCTGGCACGATGAATGTTCCACCGGCCGCACCCACGGCCGTTCAGTCTTCCGGCGTTATTGAAACCGCATTCCAAAACCGTCAGAGCAATCTCCTGGTGCGGGAACTAGGTGTGGTGGATCGTTTACTGCCTGATGACAATGACGGTTCGCGCCATCAGCGCTTTATCGTGCGACTGGGGAGTGGACACACGGTGCTTATTGCGCACAACATCGATCTCGCGCCGCGTGTGGCGAGTCTGAATGCTGGCGAAGTGGTGGAATTTCAGGGCGAGTACGAGTGGAGCGACAAGGGCGGGGTTGTGCATTGGACACACCACGATCCGCAGGGGAAACATCCCGGCGGTTACATTAGTCACAAGGGAAACGTGTTTCGCTAGGTAGAGACAGGTGAAAGAGTTCAGCCGCCGAACAGGCCCGCCCCGGCAGCGTCGGCGTCGATCACGCGTACCCCGGCGGGCGGCGTATATGTGAACCGCTCGTCTGGAATCTCGGTCTTCAGATCGTAGTTGGAATAGGTCATCGACATGGTACGGGTTTCGCCTTTGAAACCCTCCATCTTAATTTGCATGCCGGTGTTCTTGTCGATGTACATGCGCGTGCGATCCGCTTGCCCTTTTGCCTTTGCAATGGCTTCCGCGTTGTACTTCACTTCGACCACATACGCGTCTTTGCCGTCCACTTGCTCATCGGGCAACAGCGTCACGTCGCCGAGTTTTTTCAGGCTGTTCAACAGCGATTTGCCACCGTCGGCTTTGGCGGTATCGCTGGCATCGGGCTTCTTCTTTTGCACCTGCTTCTGTCCCATCATGCCCATTTCAATGTACACAAACTCGCCGTCGTACACACTCAACATGGACATCTTCATCCCCTCGCCCATCCCGGGAATGCTGGCGCCCATGGTGCCGGTCAGATCGGTCCGGAACCGGCCGGATTCCTCGAAGCGTTTGAATTCCATCGTGCCAGCGGCCTTCATCGTCATGGCGATCGGCCCCAAGGCCATCGTCGTGTCCACGGTGATGTCAGACTTGAACGCATTGACATCCTTCCACTGTTCGGCCAGCTTGGCTTCGAGTGTCTCCAGTGTCTCCGCTCGTACGGCGGCTGAACCACACAGCATCATGACACCTATCAGGCATGCGGACCGCATATGGAACATTGACATAATGCATCTTCCTAAGTAGTTGAAATCGAGAACCTTGGTGCCTTAGACACAATTCGGCCCACGATCATTAGACCGTACAGGCTTTCTTCCGGTGTCACATCCTCAAGCCAGGTTTCGCGCCAGCAATTCGGCGATGTGAACCGGCTTTACCGCTGTCAAATGATCGATTTGGTGGCGGCAACTGGTGCCAGAGGCAACTACCTCCGTACCGGCAGTCAATTGGTTTATCTGATCCACCAGCGGTTGGGCCACTTTGATTGACAAATCGTATTTGTTCGCATATTGGCCAAATGCGCCAGCCATGCCGCAACATCCGGTCTGCAACATCCTGACGTCAGGGTTGGGCAGCTTATTCAACAGTTTCCCCTGCACCGCCACCGGCGTGAGTGCCTTCGCGTGGCAGTGGGCATGCACCGCCGCCCAGGTGTAGCCCGGTTTGAAACGAAGGATATCCGGCTCGCGCTCGATCGCATTGAATATGAATTCTTCAAACAATATGCAGCGGCGGGACACTTCGACGGCATCTCGAATTCCGAGTTCTCGATAATCCTCCTTGAACATCGAGAAGCATGAAGGTTCCAGAAAAATAACAGGGACATCCGATTCGCTCAACAGAGTCACATTGTGCTTACCGAATGCCCGCGCAGTGTCCAGGCAGCCCACGCTGAACGCGGGCCGGCCGCAGCATTGCCGGCCTCTTACCAGGTTGACCTCAAATCCCGCTGCTTCCAGGACTGCGACGGCAGCTTTGCCAATATGGGGCTCATGGTAGCGCACAAACGTGTCATCCCAGAGTACGACCTTTCCGCGTGTTGCGCCCGGCTTTGCTGGGCGCTTTTCAAACCAACGGTCAAATCGCTGTGTCGCGAACGGGGGCAATGGGCGGCCCGCGGCAAATCCAAATAGACGCTTGTTTAAGCTGAGTACGATTCGGCTTTTTATCACCGCATTGGCGATTCCAGGCAAAAGAGTACCCCAACGGCCCATTCGGTCGATTGCGCTGATCATCCGGTCCCGCAGTGGCACACCGTACTTCCGGTGCCGCGCATGCAGAATCTCGGCTTTCAACAGCGCCATGTTCACGTTGGAAGGACATTCCGTAGTGCATGCCTTGCACGACAAGCAGTTGCTCAATGCTTCGTCGAGTTCCGGCAGGCGCAGTAGATCCCCGTCCAGGCGTCCGTCCAGGATTGCGCGAATCACATTCGCCCGGCCTCGCGTGGACATGATTTCCTCGCCCGTGGCGACGTAGGTGGGACACATCGTCGGCGGACTCTTCCGGCAGCCGCCGCACCCATTGCATTGTTCCAGGTTACCCACAAACGATGCATCTTTCGCGGCAAATGCGAGCATTGGCTCGAACGGCGGATTCAGTTTGTAGCCCGGCCCCCAACGCAGATGCGTGTCGATGGTATAAGCGTGCTCATCGGCCAGAATTTTGCCGGGATTCATCACATTGCCGGGATCGAAAAGGCGTTTCAGTTCCCAGTGCAGTTGCATAATTTCCGGTTCAAAATGATCTTCGATGTATTGGGTGCGCGCAATGCCCACGCCGTGCTCGCCCGCGATTGACCCTTTCATTTCCTTGACCAACGCGGAGACTTCATCCGCTAACAGACGGTACTTGGCTACATCTTCGGCGGTATGCAAATCGACCACAGGCCGCACGTGCAGAAGCCCGGAAGCCGCATGGCCATAGAACGAGCCCAGGCAGTTCTTCTTCGACATCAAGTCGATGAGACGATTCACATACTCCGGGAGTTTGCGAGGCGGCACAGCGGCATCTTCAATGCCGGGAACCGGCTTGGTTGCGCCTTTGCATCCGGTCAACAACGACAAACCGGCTTTGCGGAGATTCCACACCATCTCCATTTCGCGAGGTTCGGTGAAGGTCATCCGCCTCAGGCCCAATGGCCGCTGCGACAAGAGTTCCAATTTCTCGCGCACGTCGGAAAAGAATTCGACAATAAGAATGGCCTCGCAGGGATCGTGATCGAGACGCAACAAATCGCGTGTTGCGGCAAAAGGAAGTTGTCCGCGGGTTTGATCGAAAAGCACGCGATCGATGTGTTCGATAGCGGCCGGATTCAAGTCCAGAATCTCCACGGAAGCCTGCATTGCCTCGGGCACAGACGCGAAAAACAGGAGGCACAGGCCTTTTTCCATGGGCAATGGCGCCAGACTGAGTTCGGCTGAGACGATTGCGGCCAGCGTGCCCTCGCTGCCGCCGAGAATCCGGGCCAGATTGCGGCCGTCGCTCAAGTAGCGATCCAGGCCAAATCCAGGCCAGCGTTTCACCAAGGTATCGGGCAGGTGGGCGCGAATAGCGCTTGCATGCCGGTGAAAGAGTTCGTCCACTTGTGCCCGAAATTCAACCGAAGGCGCATCCTCGGCGCTGAACATAGCAACGGTGCCGTCAGCGAGCACGGCCTCCACCGAAAGTACATGATCAATGGTTGTCCCATATACCGGCACATGCGCTCCGGAACTGTTGTTCGCGATCATGCCGCCAAGCGTGGCCCGCGAGCTTGTGGCCACATCCGGGCCAAAACACAACCCGTGTGGCTTCAGATATCCGTTCAACGTGTCCAATACCACGCCGGCACCGACACGCACCGTGCGCTTCTCCGGGTCAAAATCGGATATGGATGTATTGTGCCGGGAGAAATCCACCACGAGCCCCTCACCCACGGCGCCTCCGGCGAGTCCGGTGCCAGCGCCACGCGGCGTGATGGGCATGTGTTCGGAGGCGGCCCACTGCAGCACGCGCGAGGCTTCCTGCGGTGATCGGGGAAAAGCAACCGCCCGGGGCTCAATCTGGTAAAGCGATGCGTCGGTAGCGTAGAGTTGTCGCGTAAGACGGTCCGTGCGAATATCGCAGCCTTGAGTGGTCAAAGCAGTGCATTCGAGCGATCTGGTCATAGGCGTGCGTCCGCATCAGGCATAAGGGGCATGTTTTACTCCCGGTTATGAATACATTCTACGGCATTCACGGCGCGCCGTTCATGCCGAACAAGGAAGGTAGCCGACACATGCGATTGAAATGGATTGCCGCTGGGTTGGGCGTTGCCGTCACGGCCGCTGCGACCGGCATTGCCGTCGTTCAGGCTGATGCGCCGAACGCCAAGCCCGCCGACGAGGGAACCGGGTCTACACACCCCGTGACGCTTTTGGAGGTGGAAAACGACGGCGCGGCAGTGACGGTCGGCGTGAAACTGGAAATTCCAGAAGCCGTTCGCGATGAAGTACCGGCAAACAGTGCGGTGGAAATACAGGTTGTGGAGACTGATCGATCGGCGGGCGTAACCGGCATTTACGGTCAGACCACCGAACCTCTGGATACGGTGGCCCTGTTCTACACGTCCGCCCTGGTGGACGCTGGCTGGACTGAAGTCCGTACCTCATTGAACCCGGCAAAGCGCATGTGGGAATTCGAAAAGGGAAAACGGTACATGACGCTGATGCTGTTGCCTGATCGAGTGGGCGTGGATGTGGTCATCGAGGTACGCAACAAACCGGGCGCGTAGCGAATTGCCCCAACCAGTAAAACCCGAAGCGCGCGGATCGACAAGAACGGCCATACTGCTGACCTCGAATTGCGATCGCCCGCATGTCCCTGGATTGTCCTATCCCGTCCAATTTCGCTAGAATTTCTTCTTTCCACATCCATTCATCCGGGAGTTCTCCATGTCTTTTGATGTACGTCATCCAGAAGTTGCCTTCGCAATACAAGCCGTTTCGGCAGCCGCCCAAGTGGTGCGCGAAGTACAGCGGGAGTTGGTGCCTGAGGCTGTGGCAAAGAAGGACAAATCACCCGTGACCGTGGGAGATTTTGCGGCACAGGCGGTCGTCGGTTGCCTTGTCGAACAAGCGTTTCCCGGCGACGCACTGGTCGGGGAAGAGGACGCTTCGCACTTGAGAACCCCGGAAGCAGCGCCGTTGCTGAATCAAGTGACTCGTTTTGCGGGCACACAGCTTGCCTATGCCACGCCGCAGACCGTATGCGCTTGGATCGATCACGGAAAAGGCCATCCAGGAAAACGATTCTGGACCCTGGACCCCATTGATGGCACCAAGGGTTTCTTGCGCGGCGAACAGTATGCCATCGCATTCGCGCTCGTCGTGGACGGGCATGTTACGGTTGGGGCGTTGGCGTGCCCCAATCTCCGCGATGCCTCGGTGCCGGACATCGGTGGGCAAGGTTCTCTCGTCATAGCCAAACGTGGCGAGGGCACGTGGACTCGTCCCCTTTTTGCAGAAGGGCCGCTGGTCCAATTGCACGTTTCCGCCGAGGCCGATGCCGCTCGCATCCGACTGCTGCGTTCCGTCGAGAAAGCACATACCAACATGAGTGAAATTGACGTGATTGCCGATCGCTTGGGCGTGAACGTGGCTCCCGTGGGTATGGACAGCCAAGCCAAGTATGCCGTGCTCGCCGCGGGGGGCGGCGAAGCTATGTTACGCCTGCTCTCGCCGGACAAACCGGACTACAAAGAGTGCATCTGGGATCAGGCTGCGGGATCTATCGTAGTGGAAGAAGCAGGCGGCCGTGTCACCGATCTCACCGGCAAACCACTGGATTTCAGCGCGGGAGCGAAACTGACCAATAACAGCGGTGTGGTTGCGTCGAATGGCGTGTTACACGACCCAATCCTGCGTGCGATTCAGGGTTAACGACGGCGAAAAACCAGATAGATCTCATAGAAGGCATTGGAAAGCACAAGCCCGGGCAACATGGCGATAAACGCAACCAGCGACAACCGGGCGAAGTCGTCCTGAAGCGTGAACGGATTGTTGTAGGGGGTCAATTCGTCCATGTCCACTTCGGGCAGTGCGGCATAGAAGCAGATGCCAAGATAAAACAGGCCCAGCATGAGTCCGATACCAAGGTTCCATGGCGTCAAAGGCACCAAGTACGTGTAAATACCGTAGTAGATGCCATACATGATGCCAAGCACCATCGCCAAGACCAAGACGACTTCCCACAAGGGTGTCTTCTTTTCCGTTGGCTGGAGGTCGGATTCCCATGCATGCAACGCGCGGTTGAGCGCTTCCCGCTTCTGTCGATTCCGTTGACTCATCCGCGCATCCTTCGCGTAGCTTCGAAAATCATGCTGCCCACAAAGTAGCCAGGGAGCAGCAGGAGCATGAGTAGTATCATCCAGCCCGCGCCATGTCAGGATAATAGCATGCTCACCGTAGCCATGGAATCCCGGCGCAAAGCGGGATTTCTATCCCCGCAGTGATCCAACAGGGCGGGGGCATGGCGTTCGACAGGATGGCTTTGGCTTACCTTAAGTTTCACAATCCAAGTGGACTCGGGCAGCAAGCGCGAAACACTTCAGGCCTTCATGAAGTTTTTTATCATCTGCTTTCCGGATTCAGTCAGGATGCTCTCGGGATGGAATTGCACGCCCCAAATCGGGAACTTCTTGTGTGCGACGGCCATTATGGTGCCGTCATCCGCTGTTTCCGCAATCACTTCGAGGCAATCCGGACACGTGTCTTTCTTGATGATTAACGAATGATACCGGGTGGCTTTAAACGGCGAAGGCACGTCTTTGAACAACACATTGCCGTTGTGCTTCATCACGCTGATCTTGCCGTGCATAATCTTGCCCGCGCGGACAACGTCGCCGCCAAATGCCGCGCCGATGCTCTGGTGGCCAAGGCAGACGCCAAGAAGCGGAATCTCGGGGCCAAGTTCCTTAATCGTTTCGATGGAAATGCCTGCTTCGTAAGGCGTGCAAGGCCCTGGCGAAACGACGATCCGATCGGGCTTTAGCGCACGAATGCCAGCAACATCGATCGCATCGTTTCGGTAGACCCGGATGTCCGGTTCCAATTCACCGAAGTATTGCACGAGGTTGTATGTGAACGAGTCGTAATTATCGATCATCACTATCATGATTCGAGTCCTTGTTCGGCGAATTCCACGGCCCGGAACAGGGCTTTCGCTTTGTTCACGCATTCCTGATATTCGCGTTCGGGTACGCTGTCGTACACGATACCGGCGCCAGCTTGAACGTATGCAATGTTGTCTTTCAAGACAATCGTGCGGATGACGATGCAGGTATCCATGGCGCCATCAAATCCAATGTAGCCGCAGCCACCGGAGTAGGGTCCACGGCGCAGAGGCTCCAGTTCGTCGATGATTTCCATGGCGCGAATCTTGGGCGCTCCACTGACGGTGCCCATTGGAAACGTTGCACTCAACGCAGAGAAGGCATCCTCCGTGGGCGCCAGATCACCTTCCACTTCGCTCACGATATGCATTACGTGCGAGTACCGCTCCACAACCATCAACCGAGTCGGGGCCACCGTGCCGGGCTTGCTTACGCGGCCTACGTCGTTTCGCCCCAAATCGACAAGCATGATGTGCTCGGCGATTTCCTTTTCGTCCGCGAGCAGATCTTTTTCCAGCGCCAGATCTTCTTCCGCATTGTCGCCGCGCGCGCGGGTGCCTGCGATGGGCCGTAGCCGCACGCGGCCATTGCGCACGGCCGTCATGACTTCCGGACTTGATCCGATCAAGCTGAAATCGGGGAATTGAAGCAGCGTCATGTACGGCGAGGGATTGATGCATCGAAGCGACCGGTACAAATGGATCGGACTCGTGTATACCTCGCGCTCGAACCGTTGGGAAAGCACGACCTGAAAAATGTCGCCCGCGCTGATGTATTCCTTTGCCTTGGCAACCGCTTCGCAGTAGGCATCTTTCGTAAAACTCGACCGGATTTCCGTGTTGACCTCGCTGCCGTGAATGCGCTCGTTTGGCACCACCAGCGGCTTCTTCATCTTTTGCACCAGGTTTTCTATGGTCTGAACGGCCTTGGCATACGCCGCATCGACATCGTCGCCTACATGCGCATTGCAAATCACTTTCAGCCGGTTGTTGAAGTGATCGAATACAAGAATGGAATCGGTGATAATGAAATAGAGGTCAGGCAGGTTCAATGTATCGGGATTGTTGTCCGGCAGTTTTTCGAAAAAACGGACCTGGTCATAGCTCATGTATCCCACCGCGCCACCATGAAAATACGGCAGTCCATCCACGTGAACCGGATGATAGGCGGACATGAGTTTTTTCAACTCGCTCAACGGGTCCGGCGAATCGAATGTAGTCTCTTCGCCGTTTCGCGCTATGGTTACCTTCCGGCCCTTGGACCGGAAAATGATGGATGGGTTCGTACCCAGAAATGAATAGCGGCTGATGGTATCGGCGCGCTCGACGCTCTCCAGAAGAAACGAATACTTCTCGTTTCGCGCTATCTTCATGTATGCGGTTACCGGTGTCTCCAAGTCCGCGACGATATCGCGGTACACCGGCACCAATGCGCCGGGCTTTGCCAGCGCGCGAAATTCGTCCAGGGTCGGGTGAATCATGCTCAGTTCCCTTGTCTATTTCTTTGCCACGCCATCGCCGTCCAGCGCCATCGAGCCGTCGCTTTCCACCTTCCGGTAGAAGCAACTGGTCTCGTTGGTGTGGCAGGTCGGACCCACCGGATCGCACCGGAGCAAAATAGCGTCGGCATCGCAGTCCACACGTACTTCCATCACGTTCAACACATTGCCGGATGTCGCACCCTTGAGCCACAATTCCTGGCGCGACCGGGACCAGAAACAGGCCTTTTTGTCGCGCAATGTAATCTCCAGCGATTCCCGGTTCATGTAGCCAACCATCAGCACTTGTCCGGTCAGGTGATGTTGGACCACCGCGCAAACAAGACCTTTATCGTCGAGCTTCACAACTTCGTGCAGATTGCCCACAATACTGGCATTGGAGCCCATGGCAACTCCCTCAATTTAGTTCATCACTGGGATAATTATGGGATTGGATATTCGGCGAGGCGCGGCCGAGGATCAGGAATGGACACGGTGACGCCATCGAAGGCAGGTAAAATCGATGCGTGGCATCCCGTGTTCTCCGGATACGTTGTAACGCGACTGCGTACCGTCAAAGTATGGCACAGGCCCCGACGGGATTCAAGCCGTCAACGGCCCTTTCGCGTTCATAACTCCGCCGGTCATGCATACCCCCGGTGATCTGCCGCACGTTGAGTGCAATAGCACTACTAGAACAAGCCCAAAAACTTGCGCCGTTTCTTGGGCTCCTCCACTTCGGGCGACTGCGCGGCCTCAACCGGGGCAGGTTCCGCACCCATGGTCACGGCGGTCGCATCGGGACTGTCGTCGACAGGTTCGGCTTCTGGCGCGTACGGCACCGAATCGTCTACCGCAGGCTCAGCAGCCGCAATTACGGTTTCGTCTTGGGCCACTCGAGCCGCCAGATCGAATGCGTTGGCCTCGGAATGGCCCACATCGACATCGTCTGTAACAAATTCTTCCGGGATCTCCGCTTCTTCCGGAATTTGAGGATCATCTGCGGTATCAATAGCCGGATCGTCGGGCTCCATTGGCGGGATCGGGTCCTCGGTACCTTCCGTCTCGCCGGGCCCATGCAGGCTTGAAAAGGATGTATCGTCTGGACCTTCCTCATTCGAACCTGCCAAACCTGTCTCGCGAACGAGCGGGGCGGGCTCATCAATTACCGCGCCCGGCTGTTCCTCTTCGCTGTCCAATGCAAATTCAGCGGGAGTCAACTCGGCCGATTCATCTTCGGCGGGCAACTCATCCCATGGCTCGGCTTCCGGCTCGGCAGTCCCTGGGTCTTCGTCGTCTACGGTCCCTTCCCACGGAATGTCATCGAGCGATTCCTGGGGCTCCGGCTCTGCCGACGCAGTTTCGTCCGGTTGGTCGTCCCACTCGAGGTTGGAAACATCATCGGAATCCTGGACGGCAGTGGCAGGTAACGCCTCGTCGACAACGGGAGTAGCCGCCACGGCAGGCTCGGTCGTCATCAGTTCGCCGGTTTCAGAGGCGACGTAGGTGTATGCGCCCGTGGCTACGCCAGCGGCTCCGCGTCCGAGGTCAGCGGCGCCAGACTCCGGTCCGGCGCCGTGAGTGCGTTTTTTTCGGCTCTCGCTTTCTGTACTTCGGTCGATTCAATAAGCGGTATACCACGGATAACGGCATCCTCTTCGTTCTTGTCGACCACAAGGCGCTTGACCTTGACTTCGACGGACACGACCTCATCCACGCCGAGCAGGCGCGTGGCCATGCTGTCGATTTGATCGCGCAGTTGATTGGTCATTGCGCGTGCGCCAGCGCCTGATGCCTTCTTCAACTCGACCTCGGCCACGACACGCACCTTTCGATTGCCGTCGGCCGGAATCAGCTGCATGTTGATTTTATGCACTTCGGGAAGCTTGCGAAGCATCTTGTTCATGGATTCTTCGACATTGGTCAACTCAATGGCAATCGAACCGTGCGAATCCTCGAATTCGATCACCCGCGACTTCTTCTTCCCAAAGAGTCCCCACGGAATCAGACCAACCAACGCGACCACCGCGACGGCAATGGCAACGACAAACCGGACCAGGTTATTTTGCGCATTGTCCGTAGGCAAATAGGAGACCGCGGTTTGATAGAGAAAACTTATCTCGAACTGAAACAACAATATGCCCCCGGCCAATAAGCCAAGGCATAACAGCCTGAATAAAGTCGCTTGCAGGAATCGCATGGCGTCATCCTTTCGTCGCTTGTCGGTGGCGCCGGCCGCCACGTCGCGTATGCATTTCCAGAGATGGGAGGATGGATTTTCCGCGTTGTCTTGTCCGGCGCATTATACACAAATTACCCGCATGCCGATCACGATCACTTGGGTTTGGGCAGGAACGTCTCCACCATGTCCGTCGTAACCTGGCCGCGGCGGAACCGGTCGCTGGTCACAATACGCGCGCAAAGTTCGGACGTAGTTTTAACGCCCACAGCGGTAAACTCGCGCAACGCGCCGGAAAGCCGATTAATCGCAGTGTCCCGGTCAGGACCCCAACTGATGATTTTTGCAAGCAACGAATCGTAAAAGCGCGGAACTACGTAACCCGGAAAGATGTGGCTGTCTACACGGATCCCGGGCCCACCGGGAATGTGGCAGCGCGTAATCTTACCCGGAAACGGCGCGAAATTGTTGTCCGGATCTTCCGCGTATACGCGCGCTTCGATGGAACAGCCCTGCGGCCGTACCACAATCGATCCCAACGGTTCGCCCGACGCAATTCGAATCTGCTCTCGCACAATATCCAAGCCAGTGACCATTTCCGTCACGGGATGTTCCACCTGAACGCGCGCATTGAACTCGATAAAGTAAAACGAGTTGTCAGGTCCCAACAGAAACTCCGCGGTGCCCGCATTGCTATAGCCAATCGCCTTGGACGCGCGAATAGCCGCCTTGGAAAGCTTTGCGCGCAAGCTGCTCGACAGTCCAAAGGCCGGTGTCTCTTCTATAAGTTTCTGATGGCGGCGCTGCACTGAACATTCACGCTCGCCCAGCGACAAAATCTTGCCGTGCTCGTCCGCGAGAATTTGAATTTCAACGTGACGCGCGTTCTCGACGTACTTCTCCAAGTACACACCCCCATGACCGAAGGAGGATTGCGCTTCGGCCGTGGCCATGGAGACTGCCTTCTTCAGCGCGACATCGTTGTGAGCAATGCGCATCCCCTTGCCGCCCCCGCCGTGCGCCGCCTTGACCAACACGGGAAACCCAATTCCCTTGGCCAGCTTGAGCGCGTCCGCGGGGTCTTTCACAATACCGTCGCTGCCGGGGACGATGGGCACTCCAGCATTCTTTACGGCCTGCCGGCACGCGGCCTTGTCGCCACTCAGTGCAATCGCCTCCGGGCTCGGCCCGATAAAACCGATGTTGCACTCGCGGCAAATCGACGCAAATTTTGGATTCTCGGAGAGAAAGCCGTAGCCCGGGTGAATCGCATGTGCGTCGCAGATCTCCGCCGCGGCAATGATGCTGGGAATGTGCAAATAACTTTCGCCCGGATTGGGTGGCCCGATGCAGATGCTCTCGTCCGCGAGCGATGCATGAAGGCAATCCTGGTCGGCCGAAGAGTAGACGGCAATCGAAGTAATGCCGGCCGAACGGCACGCGCGGATAATACGTACGGCAATCTCGCCGCGATTGGCTATGAGGATGCGTCTGAACATGCGGGCGCTCAGGCCTGTTCGGCCAGGCGAATGGCAAACAGCGGCTGGTTGTACTCGACCGGCTCGCCGTTCTCAACCAGTATCTTTTCCACGACGCCGGCGAACTTGGCCGTCACCTCGTTCATCAGTTTCATCGCCTCGACAATACAGACCGGCTGGTTTTCCTGTACCGTATCGCCCACTTTGATGAACGGATCCTCGCCGGGCGCGGGCGCCGCATAAAACACCCCCACCATGGGCGAATCGATGGTAACCAGGCCGTCATCGTCGTCAACGGCTGCGGAAGGAGGGGGCGCCTCTTGCGCGGCCGCCGGCGGTGCCGATACGGCGTGCGCATGCGGCATGGCATGTACCGGCGCGGGAACATGCACAATCTGCTGCGCGGGCGCCGGTTGCTGGAATTTGGTCAGGCGCACGCGGCGGCCGTCTTCTTCCAACTCGATCTCCGACAGTCCCGACTTTTGAAATACTTCGATAAGCTCTTTGAGCTTGTCTAATTCCAATTGAATGCCCTCCGCTCCGGCGCAAACCGAATGCAGCGGTTCGTACCACCTGCCGTGATGTAATTTGATCTTACGCGCGTTCGATGTACGATCCGGTGCGCGTATCCACTTTGATCGTCTCGCCCTCGCCCACAAACAACGGCACCTGCACAGTTACGCCCGTTTCCAGCGTGGCTGGTTTTGTGCCGCCTTGCGCCCGATCGCCCTGGACGCCGGGATCACACTGCGTAATCAACAGCACCACGTTGGCGGGAGCCTGCGCCTTAATCACTTTTCCGTCGTAGAAGTACAGGTCAAGTGTCGCGTTTTCCTTGACCCATTTCATCGAGTCGCCCACTTGGGAAGCGCTCACTACCGTCTGTTCATACGATTCCGGGTGCATGAAATGGTACAAATCTCCGTCTTTGTACAGATATTGCCATTCCTGCTGCTCTATGCGAGCGTCCTGCATCCGCTCGCCCGAACGAAAAGTGCGCTCCAAGACACGGCCCGTGAGCACATTCTTGAATTTCGTTCGCACAAACGCTCCGCCCTTGCCCGGCTTCACGTGCTGAAATTCAACTATTTCCATCAACTCGTTGTCTTGAACAACCACAAGACCGTTGCGAAAATCCGCCGTCGAAATCATGAACGAAGTACCTCTAACTCCTTGGGGGTGGAACTGAGCAACTCGCAACCGTCCCCGGTTACGACGACAACGTCCTCAATTCGGACGCCGCCCTGGCCCGGCAAATAGATGCCCGGCTCAACCGTAACGACCATGCCGGGCTTCAGAATAACGTCGGATTCCGTGTTTAATCGCGGCGCCTCGTGAATCTCAATACCCAAGCCATGGCCCAACCCGTGACCAAAGTGATCGCCATGCCCGCCCGCGGCAATGTGGCTCCGGGCAATTTCGTCCACCTGGCGACCGGTCAAGCCAGGCTTAATGGCTTTCAGGGCCTTGCGTTGCGACTCCAAAACGAGGCCATAAACCTCTTCAAACCAAACCCCCGGGATCGTACCGAATGCATACGTTCGAGTCAAGTCAGAGCAGTACCCGTGACGCCTGCAGCCAAAGTCAATCAGCACGACATCTCCAAGGCGGAGCGGGGTGTCTCCAGGCTGGCCATGGGGCAGCGACGATCGGGGACCAAACAATACGATGGTCTCAAAGGAGGGTCCTGAAGCACCGCGGCGCTTGAATTCAAATTCCATCCATGCCGCAACTTCGCGTTCGGTCACGCCGGGCCGGATCATCTTCTTGGCATCGGCCAGCACGCCCTCCGCCAACGCTGAAGCATCCCGAATCAGTTGGATTTCGCTTGTAGTCTTGATCATTCTCAAGGGGGAGACGAGGTCGGGCTTGGGTTCCATACGGCCCGCATAGCCCTTCTGAATGCTGTGCAACTCGGATACCAACAGGTAACCGGGATCGAAGCCAACCGCCGTCACGCCGGATGAAGTGAGGCACTCCCCCGCCCGAGTAGCCAGGTTTCCCTTGACCTCGGTTACCGTATACGCCTTGTCTACCACTTCGGAAGCAACTTCCGTATACCGGAAATCGCACAGAAAATGAGCCGCATTCGCAGTGACCACCACAGCGGACGTGGTACCCATGAACCCCGTGAAATACTGATTTATGGGTGAAGAAAGACTGATAAACGCATCGCAACCCTGTTCCGCCATGCGCGTCCGCAGGCCGTTCAGTCGTGTGCTCATGGCTTCTTCATCCTGGTGGCGGCCGCCAGCAGTGCGAGCCGGTACCCTTCCGCCCCAAATCCGCTGATTTGGCCCAACGCCACTGGGGCGATATAGGAGTGGTGGCGAAATTCCTCGCGTGCATACACGTTGGACAAATGGACTTCAATTGCCGGTATGCCCACGGCCGCTATGGCGTCGCGAATCGCCACACTCGTATGAGTATAGGCGGCGGGATTGATTATGAGAGCGTCTGCCCAGCCTCTGGCCTCCTGGATGGCATCGACCAAGGCGCCCTCGCTGTTGCTCTGGAAAATCCGCAGTGTGGCTCCCAACCCCTTGGCTTCGCGTTCCAACATGCCGTTGATGTCGTCCAACGTCGTGGATCCGTACACCTCGGGCTCCCGGGTGCCGAGCAAATTCAAATTGGGTCCGTGCACTACCAGCACGTTCATGGTGTTGTTCCCGTCCCACCTTGTTTAATCGCTGCCAGGCTGCGATAGGGCCGACTCACGATAAGGGCTTGGTCTTCGCCCAGGCCTCGCGAAGACTGTTGGCAAAGTCCTTCGCCCGCCGGCCTTCTGCGCGCGTGGCTTCGGCCTTCTCTGCCAACCCCAGAGATTGGTAACGGTCGCCCAGCGCCACGCAACGGACATTGTACTCATCCCATACCTCTGGCCGCACGGGATAGTATTCAGCCGCCATCTTATAATGTTGCAGCGCATTCTCAAAATAACGCGTGGCCTCGTCTCCGCTGGCAATTCGGCCCCGCCGCCACAGTGCCCGGCCCACAAGTTCCTGGTAAGCGCTTTGCCTCGGACAGCGCGACTCACATATTTCCGCCCAATATACGCACATATCCGCGTAGAAACGCTGCTTCTCGGGATCTGATGTCTTGGAATAGAGCAACTCGTGCCAGAGATAAATGTGAACTCCCAATTCCAGGTCATGCGGGAACAGGGCATCGGCCTGCTTGCTTTGTTCCAGCCAGTAACCGATTTGCTGATGCGCTTTCTCGCCCAATTCCTTAAAGTCCCTGACCTGCAGAAAGGCCACGGCCGCAAAGGGTTCAAGCGATTCCTCCGGCTGAAGTACGCGGCCCTTGGTCGTTCCCTGTCCGACCGGAACCCAGATGACCCCAAACTGTTCCCGCACCGCCCGTTCAGGGAAGAAGGATGCCACCATGGAATCCATCAGAATATTCTTCATCGGCGCCGCGTTGGTTTGCGGATCTTCAGCCCAATCCAGACACACTCGCGCCGCGTCGAACCGCCGGTAGCGCTCCCCCTCGTCGCCAATCAGCATGGATTGACGGCTGACTCGAAATTGGCCTAAGGCGAGAACCACAGCCAAAATGAGAACCGACGCCCCAAAAATTCGTGATCGGGCTCCTGTTACTTCGCCGGCCGGCGAGCGGCCAGGCTTCGCGGCAAATCCGAAAAATGCCCCTGCAAGGAGAAAGCCCGGGGTCGCCAGGCTGGGATTGGCAAAATTGAAATCGACGGCCGCATGCAGGAGGAAAGCAACGACGCTGCAAAAGAGGCCGGTCAGCATCCAACGATCCCCGGAATCGGCTTCCGACGCAATGCGCCTGCTGCCCCACACCACGAAGTATATCCAAAAGGCGACGAACGCGGCCGCACCAAATACGCCGGTCTCGCACCAGATTTGCAAGTAGTCGTTATGGGCCTGCTTCACTTCGCCGCCGCCAATGAGCTGATACCGGGGATACATGGATCCAAAATTCCCTGGACCGACACCGGTGAAGAAATAATCCCGGGCCATCTTCACTCCGGCAGCCCAGTACGAAAGCCGCAAGAACGCCGTGGCCGGATTCATCAAATCATCCAGCGCCACATTGCGGCCGCTCGTTTCAAGTGCGGCGTCAGGTTTTGCCGGAGGTGCATCTTGAGCATGCGCCCACGGTTGCGCCGTCATTGCCAGAACCACGATCAGCAGGATCGCGGCTCCCGCCCACGCAGGCCAACGCCTGTCCAAGACCGGTAAACCTCGCCCCCGCCGCCAAAGGAGCAGCGCTCCAAGCAGCATCGCGGCAGCCAATCCCAACATAGCGCCACGCGAATATGTAAGACCGAGTGCGATGGTCTGAAACACAACAATAAAGGCGCAGAATATCGCCGCGAACAAGAGCCAGCAGGCATACCCGCCGTACCGTCGTGTAAACCAGAACGCACCGATAGACGAAACAAGCGGAATTACAAAACAGTACACGGTCCATCGCACGAGGTGATGGGTCCACGTATCGCCTGGATACGCGTAATAGAAATAAAACGTGTAATGAACGGATATCGCCACGAACACACCGCAGAACGCAAACAAAGCGGCCAAAAGCGGCACGCGAGATTCCGGATCGGCCGGATTAACTTCCACTCCACTTCGCATCCGACTCTTCAATCGCGCAAAACTATACCCAATTATGCCAAGGGCAAACGGAATGCCGAGTATTAACCAAGCGCCCAACGCATTGGCAAAAAGCAGCGTGCCGGTGGCGCGATTACTTTCAAGCCGGTGCTGAATGTCTGGTGTCAGCACGTCGCTGCGAAAATACTGCCGAAGTAACATGGGGTTGGTCATGATTTGTTCGCGGGTCGCGGGCATAATCCATTTTACGTGCATGAAACTGAACAAGGTCTCAGCAAGCGACGTAACCGCAAAAAAAACCAGCACCAGGGCAAGTGTCTGCCGGGTGCGAAAGCCGTTCGCCATCAGCGCAAACAGCAGCACATGTCCTGACCAGATCATGAAGCTCCGGTAACTCGCGCCATACTGAACGCTGTACCAAGTCGCAACCCCCGCGATCGCGAGGTAGCCAAGCAACATCGACACGGGAACACAAGATCTGAAGGAAATGCGGCCGATGGCGGGACGCACCGCCCAGAATACGCACGCCGCCAATATGACAAAGAGAAAATAGGCGTTCCGATCGGGATAGGTAATTCCGTCATTCCATGGACGGAGAAAGACGACCAGCCCGATGAGTATCGCAGAGACCCACTCGTTGAGTGAGATTGACCTCCAGAACCCGCCGTCTGTATCGCCAACCCGACCCGGTTGAGGGTCATGTTCCAATGGCTTCTGTGGTGCGTTCTTGCTGCTCACCCGCCGCGGTTTCCTTTCACGGTCGCATTCATCAACAAGACGATGAGAGAAAACACGCCAACGGCCTGAGCCAATACGATCGCCGTGCCAAGCCCGTCCAGCCGGTGTAACAATGCCGCACCCAGACCGGTTACCGCGGCGACAAAGTAGATAAACTCGACCGCCTGCCGTTGCGTCATGCCAAGTTCAACAAGCCGGTGCGAGAAATGACGTTTGTCGCCCATCATGATGGATTCACCCCGCCTCCAACGAATGTACATCACGCTCAACGTGTCAAAAATGGGTACGCCCAGCGCGAGAAGCGGCGCAGCCAGCGCCACCCAGGATGCCGTCGTGTCGTGACGGTAAAACGTGCCCAACACGGCCACGGTCGCCAGAAAGTACCCGCAAAACATGGCCCCTGCGTCGCCCATGAAGATGCGTGCGGGGTGAAAGTTGTGAAACAAAAACCCTGCCACCGCACCGGCAAACACCATCAACAATACGCAAACAAAGGTCTGACCCGCGGGCAACACACATGCGAAGAATGACAGCGCCGCAATCGCAGACACACCGCTGGAAAGACCGTCCATGTTGTCGAGCAAGTTCATGGAATTGGTCATCATGACAACCCAACCGATTGTGAATAGCCAATTGAGCGGCCAGTACGGATTAAAGAAGTCCACATGAATGCCAAACAAAACGAGTACCGTCGCCGAGACGATCTGCCCGGCCAGCTTCATTGACGGACGCAGGGTGGCCATGTCATCAATCAGGCCGAGCACAAATATGCAAGCCCCGCCGAGAAACAGTCCCGCAAGCTTCCACCATACGCCGGAACCGCTTCCCAAGAAAGAAACTACGTGATCCTGGACCCATTGAACATCGAGCGGACGAATCGCAAACAGAGCGGCCAAGCCTGCGCCAATGACCCCATATACCGTCAACCAAATGGCCGCGCCGCCAAGCAGCGGCATCGGTTTGGCCTGTAGCTTGCGCTCGCCGGGATGATCCAGTACGCCCCAACGCAGCGATACTCGCCGCATTACTTCGGTCAGGATCAGCGAAACCACAAAGGACATCGCAAGGGCCGCGGCACAAACGGCATACCAGAGGTTCCAGGTCGTCATGTCCGGGTCTTACTCCGTGTGGCCGATAAGGCGCCGGTAAAGTTCGAACTCCTGCCGCGCGATTCGTTCCGCATGAAACTCCGCGCATACCCGGTCGCGAGCGGCAGCCCCATACGTTTCCCTCAGTACGTCGTTGGCCAACAACTGGTTCACGGCCGCCGCTAACGCCCCGGGATCGCGCGGCGGAACATTGATTCCGGTCACACCATCCAGATTCACGAACTCAACCCCTGTACCCAGTTTCGTGGCAACCACGGGCTTTCCGCAGGCGTGTGCTTCCAACATCGAAATGCCGTAGGCTTCGCTGCGTTCCACCGAGGGAAACACAAACACCGCGCATGCATGCAAATGGGCCTTTAACTCGTCATGAGTGAGACTACCCGGGAAAAACACCGGGACACCCAGAGTCCGCGCAAGATCTTCACATGCGGCGCGTTCGGGCCCGTTCCCCGCCAGTACAACCGACGCACGGATTTCTTTGGCCGCGCGCACCAAATACTCAAGCCCCTTATAGTACCGGTGTCGGCCGCTGAACAATACAAACGGGCCGCCGTAGCGCGTCGGCAGACTGGCTACCAGATCGGGGTCGGGCTCCTGAAATTCTTCGGGAAGGATGCCCAACGGCAGCACTTGGCATCGATCGCGTACTGCTCCCAGAACAGGCGAAGTGTCAAGATAGGCCTGCGAATGCACCAGGATCATATCAGCTTTCCGGAGCATTTTCATTTGGATCGGACCGTACATGCGAAAGGCCGCGGCCTGACGCACGACATCGCTCTGATACCGGACTACCAGTTTGCTCCGGGGACGCGCGATCAGAAAACCAATCTCTGCGGTCGGATTGGGACAATGAACGACCATCACATCCGCGCCCGTCCGCCGCATGTGCCATGGAAACAAGGGTGAAGCCGGAGCACTCTGAAAACGGCCCCATTCCCCTACTTCAGTCACGCGCGTGCCGTTGCGCATCTCCTCTCGAGTCCATAGGGTCCGGCTGCAAGTCAATGCGCTCACATCGGCCCATTGGCGCTGAAAACGGCACATGAGCGCCATATGATGCTCCATGCCCCCTTGAACGGGAGGCATGAAGTCCTTGTAAACATGAACGATTCGCATCCTGGACAACACCTTGCCTCTAATACGCCTGCGGGCGGACGAACATCCGAATCGCACGGTGCAAGTCAGGCGGTGATTGTACCTGAATCCGCGCTCCGCCGTGGAATGCGAAAAGGGTTTTCTCCGGCAATCACGTGTGCGGAGAAAACCCTTGTGCGAACGTATGCGAGTGCGATTAGTTCATTACGGCGTCTTGACTAAACAACGCAATGAGCGACGCGCACTTGACCTTGATGGTCTTGCCTTCATGCACGATAGAAAATACGTGCCCTTCGCTGTCACCGTGTTCGCCGCCTTCAAAAAGGTCACGCGAAGTCAACTTATTCATGGTCAGCCTCTTTCCTTCTGGTCCCGTGGATAGGGGTCAAGCGTTGGTTGCAACGCCTTGCATGTTGTTGCTGAGGCCGTTGTCCCTATTTGGGAACGGCCTTTGTCCGTACCGCCGGGCTAGATGCCGGCGAGTTTCTTCAATGCGGAAGCCTGATCCGTCTCTTCCCATTTGAAGCCCTGATCTTCGCGGCCAAAGTGGCCGTACGCGGAGGTCTTCTTGTAAATGGGCTTGCGAAGTTCCAGCTTCTCAATGATCGCCGCGGGACGGCAATCAAAGTGTTTCGACAGCAATTCGCCCAGAGCCGCATCATCCAGTTTGCCCGTACCAAACGTTGTCGCATTGATTGATACCGGTTGCGCAACGCCGATGGCGTACGCCAACTGCACTTCGCAACGCTCCGCCAACCCCGCCGCCACAACGTTCTTCGCAATGTAGCGCGCCATGTAGGCCGCGGAACGATCGACTTTGGATGGATCCTTGCCCGAGAAAGCGCCTCCGCCATGGCGTCCCATGCCGCCGTACGTGTCGACAATGATTTTGCGCCCTGTAAGGCCGCTGTCGCCCACCGGTCCGCCTACGACAAACCTGCCCGTTGGATTGATATGATATTTCACTTCGCCGTTAATCAAATCCTTGGGCAATATCGGCGCAATGACCTTGTCGATGATCTCCTTCCGAATCACGTCATTCGAAACTTCCGGCGAATGCTGATTCGAAATCACCACTGTGTCGATGCGCACGGGCTTGCCGTCCACATATTCCACAGTCACCTGCGACTTGCCATCCGGCTGAAGCCAAGGCAACGTGCCGTTCTTGCGCAACTCCGAAAGCTTTAAACCCAGCTTGTGCGCCAGCGAAATCGGCAGCGGCATCAACTCGGGTGTCTCGTTCGAGGCATAACCGAACATCATGCCTTGGTCGCCCGCACCCTGCTCCTTGGTGTCCGAAGAGTCGACACCCATTGCAATATCAGGACTTTGTTTGTCCAGGTTCACGAGAACGGCACATTGATTGCCGTCGAACCCGGAATCGCCGCCCACGTATCCTATTCCCGTGATCGCCTTTCGAACCACGGCAGGAATGTCGACTACGGCCTTCGAAGTGATCTCGCCGGCCACCACGCAAAGACCCGTATTGACTAAAGTCTCGCACGCCACACGGCTGTACGGATCTTGTTCCAACATGGCGTCAAGAACCGAATCGGATACACAGTCGGCAACCTTGTCCGGATGTCCTTCGGTAACCGACTCGGATGTAAAAAGAATCCCTTTGCGTGACGTACTCATGGAGTGCCCTTTTTCGCGATAGTGCCGTTGAATTCGCGGGTCTAGCTGGCCTTGAAACGGGACGACAGATACCCTGCATCCAACCGGAAGCCGGGACCCATGGTGCTGCTCATGGTGCAGGATTTTAGATAGGTACCTTTGCAGGTCGACGGCCGCGCCTTGGACACGGACTCCAAAACCGCCGCCGCATTCTCCGCGATCTGTTCCGCGCTGAACGAAGCTTTGCCAACCGGCACGTGAAGGTTCGCGTTCTTGTCCACGCGAAATTCGATTTTACCTTTGCGGATTTCCGCAACTGCCTGGCCGACATTCGGGGTAACGGTACCCGCTTTCGGACTCGGCATCAGACCGCGCGGCCCCAGAACCTTACCCAGCTTGCCCACCATGCCCATCATGTCGGGCGTGGCAACCACGGCGTCAAAATCGGTCCAGCCGCCTTCCACCTTCTTGACCAATTCTTCCGAACCCACTTCGAGCGCGCCCGCATCCGTAGCGGCTTTTTGTTGTTCCGATTGCATGCAGAACACTACGACACGCACATCGCGCCCCGTGCCGTGAGGCAGTGCCACGGCGCCGCGAACCATCTGGTCCGCGTGGCGCGGGTCGACCCCGAGGTAAAAGGCAAGCTCGATCGTTTCGTCAAATTTCGCCGTCGCGCATTCCTTGCACTTGGCGGATGCGTCTTCGAGGGTGTACGTGGCGCGTGCTTCCAGTTTGGATTTGATGGACGTTACACGCTTGCTGGTCTTAGGCATGGCTGTCACTGCTCCTTGTGGTTACGCGGACCGGTGCGGCCGGTCCTCCCACAATGGGTTTGCTGCGCTCGTCGCAGCCGCTGCATACAAATCGGCATGGCCCCGCCGCCGGAGACACGCGATCAAAAAACTAATCGACGACCGTAAGGCCCATGCTGCGGGCCGTTCCCGCAATCATGCTGGCTGCGGTGTCCATATTGGCCGCGTTCAAATCGGCCATCTTGATCTGGGCGATTTCCTTAAGCTGCGCCTTGGTCACCGTGCCCACTTTGTTCTTGTTCGGCTCGCCGGAACCCTTCGCCAACTTCGCCGCGCGCTTCAACAATACCGCGGCAGGAGGGCTCTTGGTGATGAACGTAAATGAACGGTCCTCAAGCACGGTGATCACCACGGGAATGATCAAACCCTGCTGGTCCTTCGTGCGCTCATTGAACTGCTTGCAGAATTCCATGATCTGCACGCCGTGCTGGCCCAGCGCCGGTCCCACAGGAGGGGCGGGATTCGCCTGACCAGCCGGGCACTGCAACTTCACCAGTGCCTTAATTTCTTTACCTTTACCGCGTGCCGGCTTACCCATTGTTCCTACTCCGATTCCTCGCCAGATGCCCTGGCTTGTCGCGATGGCCGTCCCGGATTGCGTCCGTCAGGCCTGCGGCCAAAGCGTCGTCTTGTGTGCGCTCGCCGTGCCCGGCCATCCGGACAGGCGCCACAGCGTCTAGATTTTTTCTACTTGCCAAAGTTCTACTTCGACACTCGTCAACCGCTCGAATATTTCCACCATCACCTTGAGCGTGCCGCGCTCCGGATTGATGTCGTCCACATTCCCCAGAAAGTTGGAAAAAGGACCTTCGATAATCTTTACCCGCTCGCCTTGTTCGAAATCGACCTTCGGCTTCGGTCGCTCGCGTTCTCCACGAGCTTCCTCAATAATGGCCTGAACTTCGGCATCATCCAAAGGCACCGGTACCGAACGCGAACCAATGAACCCGGATACCCCAGGGGTCTCCTTGATCATGTGCCACAAATCCGGATTCCGCTCCGGGTGCTCCGGCAACTGAACTAACACGTAGCCGGGGAAGAATTTTCGCTTGGAAATCTTCTTCTCACCGGACTTGATCTCCGCCACTTCTTCCATGGGCACCAGAATCTCACCAACGAGATCTTCCAGATTGGCCTGTTGGGCATGCGCGCGAAGGTGCTTGCGCACATTGCCTTCCTGCCCGGAATACGCATGAATCGCGTACCACCGCCGCCTGATGCCATCGTTCGCCGGAACCGGACTTGCCGCTTCCACGGGAGATTCGCTCTCGGTTTGTTCGCCTGTCACTACGTTTCGCCCTCGTTAGCCCAGCAGCAGCACCAACTGCACAATCTTCAAGAACACCCAGTCGTACGCGCCAATGATCGCGCCCAGAACGGCCAACGTCAAAAGCACGACACCCGTCATGCCTTTCAATTCTTCCTTGCTGGGCCAGGAAACCTTCTCCAACTCCACCCGGACTTCGTGATAGAAAGTCCGGATGCGGGTCGCAATACCCGGCTGGGGTTGCTTGGCTGCCTTGACGGCCTTTGGACCGCCGCCCTTCTTGGAGCTTGAATCGTCGGCCGTCATCGTTGTGTTAACCATGTTGTGTGCCGATTCCAGTTAGAACCAAAAAAAGAAAACTGGCAGGACTGGAGGGACTTGAACCCCCAACCTTCGGCTTTGGAGGCCGCTGCTCTACCAATTGAGCTACAGTCCTGCACGGAAAAACCGAATCGTATCAAATTTCAGTAGTGTGTGTCACTACTTAATGATCTTGCTGACCACGCCGGCGCCGACGGTGCGTCCGCCTTCGCGGA
>BTWA01000053.1:0-27025 GCA_045863295.1 Candidatus Hydrogenedentota bacterium | reverse complement strand
CGCCGGGTTCCTGGCGCCTGTCTGTTTCGGGCCGGATTCCCGGATTTGCCTCTTCGCTGGTCAATGAAACAAGCGTTGTCGTGCAGGTTTCGCCGGGCGAAACCATCGAAGGGGTGGAAATGCTCTTGGATCGAGGGGTTACCCTTGAGGGAATCGTAGTGGATGTCGCGGGCAATCCCGTAGCCGATGCTCAATTGTTGTTGCAAGGTGAAATATCGGGGACGGGTGCCGATACGCAAACCTCGACCGATGTGCGCGGACATTTTGCGCTAAGTGCGCTCAAGCCGGATCAGGAAGTCACATTGGCCGCAAGTTCGTTGACTGCGAGCAGTAAACCGTTTGGCCCGGTTTATGTATCTTCCGAAGGGGTGAAAGATATCCGTTTAGTTCTCGACGTGATACGGGACGGCATTATTGCGGGAAAGGTCGTGACAAGAGACGCCAAACCGCTTAAAGCTCGGATTATGGCGACGAACGACGTGATGCCCTACCCCTATAAACCCTCCATCGATGAGACGGACAGCTTCGGTCAATTCATGCTTGCCAACGTTGCCGCTGGAACCTACACCCTCTTTGTAACCCCCGAAGGTGGCAAACAGAAACCTTCCGCGTCGGTGACCATAGCATCAGGGCAGACGGTGCAGGACTTGCGGATTGTATACGAGGCCGAGGCATTGCTTGCAATTACCGGTCGCATAACCGATCAGGACGGCAATCCCATCCGCGCCTCGATTCAATGTCTGCGGATGGAAGGCGATCGCATGTCCGGCAATACTTCTGTGCAGTCCAGGGATGATGGGACCTTTGAAGCGAAAAACCTTGAGCCAGGAACGTACGCGTTGTGGCCTCGGGCCGCAGGCTACGAAGGGGCACCGGTGGAAGCGGAGGCGGGTGCCACCGGCGTGGAGCTTGTGATGGAGTCGTCGGCGGGGTTGCTGACTGGACGAGTGATTGATACGGCGCACCAGCCTGTCGCGAAGTTCCGCATTGCCGTGTTGGGCCGGAACCGGCCCGGATCGGATCAACCCCTGCCCGAAAGCGAATTCAAATGGGTGAATCACCCCGAAGGCAAGGTGGAGATTCCGCTGAGCCCCGGCAGTTATACGGTTGAAGTGCGCGCCGAGGGCTTTTTGTCCAGCCGAATGGACAGTGTCGGCGTGGAAAACGGCGCGCCCACGGAGATTACGATCACGCTCAAGCCGGGCGATGCGGTTGTGACGGGCATCGTGGTCAACGCGGCGGGGCAACCTGTGTCCGGCGCAAGCGTATACAAAGGGGCGCTGCCGGAGCGGGTCGAATCGCGCCCCGATCTCGCATCGGCGAAGAGCGGGGGGGATGGTCGCTTCGAACTCAAAGGCGTTGAGGTGGACAAGCCGCTCGCGGTGAGCGCGTATCACGCGCGGTCCGGCGCGGGGACCGCGTCCGTCACACCGCGCGCGAACGTGGCTCAGGACGTCCGCATCGTGTTGGCGGCGTTGGGCACGATTCAGGGAACCGTCACGCGCGGCGGCCAGCCCGCGTCGCCACTGCGCATCGCGATCAGTCAGGGCGGCGTCGAATCCGCCTCCGCGTTCACCAACAACGACGGTGCGTACACCGTCAACGCGTTGCCCGCCGGTCTCTACGACGTGACCGTCCAGCTTCCGCCCGCACAGCCCGGCGAACCGCCCGCGCAACACACCCGGCAAGCCGAAGTCGCCGGGGACGCCGTCACTACCGTGGATTTCGTGCTGGATTGAGAAATGTTGGAATGGCAGACATCCCCGTCTGCCGCGCGTGGACACACATTTGAGAAGGCAGACTGGACGTCTGCCTAAGTGTGTGGAACTGTGCCCGCACTTACAGACATTATATCGTCGAAGGCTGACCAGGGAGACTGTTGTATGCGGGCACGGATACTATTGGCAATGGGTTTGGTGTTTTTCTGTTTTGTTTCAAATGCCCAAGTGGTGGAGGATACGAAGCGGGCCGTGGAGGATGCCGCCATTACGGCGCGGATTGAGACGACGTTCTTGCTGAACAAGTATCTGAACCCATTGAACATCAATACGACTACCCAGAGCGGCGTGGTGACGCTGACCGGCAGCGTCGCGGACGAGGTGCAACACCGGCTG
Source organism: Candidatus Hydrogenedentota bacterium (assembly GCA_045863295.1). Lineage (GTDB taxonomy): Bacteria > Hydrogenedentota > Hydrogenedentia > Hydrogenedentales > SLHB01 > BTWA01. The sequence continues at coordinate 24,911 of BTWA01000053.1, read as the reverse complement.
GCCGAGGACATAGCCAAGTCGGTCGAGGGGGTCACCGAGGTTAAGAACAATCTGACCGTCGTGCCGACGGTGGTGTCCGATCGTCCGAAGCGGTCGTGGCGGGAGCGGGTGGACGACATGTCACTTGCGGCGGCCATTCGTTCGCGGTTGTTGTATCATCGCGAGTTCAAGGGGTTGCGGATTGGGGTGGACGTGGCCGGGGGCGAGGTTACGCTGTACGGCGTGGTAAATACGAATTTTCAGAAAGACAATATCGGATTGGTCGCCAGCGAGACGCGGGGGGTCGAGACGGTCATCAACAATTTGACGGTTCAGGAGCGCGAGCCGTTGGCCCCGGTGTCCGGCGTGGTTCGCGAAGTGTCGGACGAGTATCTCGAGAAGCGGATTGAGACGGCCATATTGTTGAACCGCCGTGTGAGCATTCGCAATCTGAGCGTCGACGTGGTCGACGCGACCTGCATTCTCACGGGGACGGTGGATGCGGACGAGCAGAAGCAAGTGGCCGAGGACATCGCGCTGAGCATCGCGGGTGTGGAGAAGGTGGACAACAAGATTACGATTTTCGAGCCTTCCGCCCCGACGGCACCGCAGCAAGCGCCCGAGGCCCTTGAGCCGACGGCTCAATAAACGCGCACAAAATAGCGCGTTGCGGGTGGATGTGATACACTTCAGCTAGATTTGCGAATCCGATCCATGGCATCATGGATGCGTGATACATCCAGCACCGGATCGAAACCCGGTTGGATGCGCCACGGGGGAACGAGGCGCATCCGGCGACCGGATTCGAATCCCACAACAAGGGGCCGCGTAACGTGCCGCCAGGCAATTGGTTACCGCGCCCAGCCAAGGGGGCAACATGTCTACGCTCAAGGACTTCGATCAACGTGTCACATTTAATGGAACGGTTCTCGAGAGCGTCCGCCTGACGCCCGAGGACTATAAGGACGAAGTGCGCCATATCGTTTTGGAACTTGACCGCATTGGGATGAAATTGGAAGTGGGTCAAAGCATCGGCGTATCGGTTCCCGGCCCCCACGAGTTTGGCAACGACGAACATTTCAGGCTGTATTCTATCGCGGGTTTTGAGCCCGGCCACAATGGCAGCTCGGCCGCGATAGCGCTTTGCGTGCGGCGCTGTTTCTACATCGACGAAGTCAACGGTGAGCGGTATCCCGGTGTGGCGTCCCATTTCTTGTGCGACCGTGCGGTTGGCGAAGTCGTTCCCCTGAGCGGCCCCTATCCCAGCGTTTTCAAGCTCCCTGAGGATGTGCATTCCAATATCATGATGGTTGGTCTGGGCACTGGAATCGCCCCGTTCCGCGCCTTTGTCCGCCATATCTACGCGAAGAAGCACGGCTGGAAAGGCCAGGTGCGGTTGTTCTACGGCGCGAAGACCGGCCTCGAATTACTTTATATGAACGACCTGAAGAACGACCTTGGCAATTATTACGACGAGACGACGTTTCAGGCGTTTGAAGCCGTGAGCCCGCGGCCGTACTTGGATGAGCCGATTAGCCTGGATCATACGCTCGAACAGAACGCGGACGAGGTGTGGAAGCTGGTTCAGAGCCCGGACACCTACGTGTACTTGGCGGGTCTGGAACCCGTGCGCGAAATGATGGACAAAGCGATGAGCACCATCGCGGGGTCGGAAGAGAAGTGGCGGCGCCGCAAGAAGGAAATGGTTGCGGGCGAGCGCTGGTCCGAACTGATTTACTGATCGTTTTACCGGTCGCCCGACGCCTGTCGTTGTTGCGCTTCCCATGTGAGGAACGCGTCGATGTCTTTTTGTGTCGTGGCGACGACGTACGCGACGATGACCAGGTCATCGAGATGGCCTAGATTGGGCAGCATATCGGGAATGAGATCGCCGGGCGTGACGAAGTAGACGAGGGCGGCGGTCATCAACACCAGCGATGAGCGGCCGGCCTTCCTGTATCCGCCGTGCACGTAGGCGCTGATGAGCCGCAGGAAAATGGAAATGTATTTCCACACCCGTTCCTGCGAACTATTGCGCATGTGGGGAGCGTTGGCGATCGCTTTGTGAATGACTTCTTCCATCTTCGCCGGATTGTCCAGCAGGCCTTCGGCGCGGGCCTTGGCCTCCACGAAGGCCGCGGGAAGTGGGGGCTGGGTATGCGATGGGTGTTTGGACGCGCTGGCGGCGATGTGAAAGTGTTTACGTTTCTTTTTGGACACCGGAACACGGGCCCTTTCGCTGATTGATCCCGAAAGATACGCCGGTACGACTTTCCGGAACGCGCGGCTTCCTTGCGCCGCGGTTGTCCCAATTGCCTTGACCTGCGTCATTATACCAAGGTTTCGTCAGGAGCAAAGCGTTATTTTACTCACAGCGGTAAACAATTCACCTGTATCCGGCATTACTCCACGAATTTCAGCAGGTGATAGTCCTTTTTGCCCTTGCGCACGACGGCGATACTCGCCGAGCACAGCGCCTGCTCGTTCACGCGGCTGTCGAGCGTGGCGCGCTCGCCGTTCAAGTAGAGACCGCCGTTCTGAATCATGCGTCGCGCTTCGCCCTTGCTGGGAAACACGTTCGTCTCCACCAGCACATCGATCAAGAGTTTTGCCTCGCCCAGACTCGCGGCGGGCAACTCAATGGACGGGACTTCGTCAAAGATCTCGAGCAGGGTCGCGTCGTCCAGTCCTTTGATGTCGCCTCCAAACATGGCCTGGCTCGCGCGGATGGCATTTTGGAGTGCGTCATCGCCGTGGACCATGCGCGTGACTTCCCCGGCCAGTTTCTTTTGCGCTTCTCGCTTTTCCGGGGCGTCGACGGCGGCTGATTCGAGCGCCTCGGTTTCATCATGGGAGAGCAACGTAAATGTGCGCAGCATTCGCGGCACGTCGGAATCCGCCGTATTAATCCAGAACTGGTAAAACTTGTACGGAGAGGTTCGATTCGGATCGAGCCATACGGCGCCGGATTCAGTTTTGCCGAATTTTGTCCCGTCACTTTTCTCCAGCAGGTGAAAGGTCAAGCCATAGGCTTCCTGCCGGAGCAGCCGGCGTATCAGGTCCGTGCCCGCGACGATATTGCCCCACTGGTCGCTGCCGCCGATCTGCAGTCGGCATCCGTAGGTCGCGCACAAGTGGTAGTAATCAAACGCCTGCAATAGGCTATAGGTGAATTCCGTAAATGAAATACCCTGCTCACGGTTCTCAATCCGGTTTTTCACCGAATCCTTGGCCATCATGGCGTTGACCGAGAAGTGCTTGCCGACGTCGCGCAAGAACCGGATGAGCGTCAGATCGCCAATCCAGTCATGATTGTTCACAAGCAGCGCGCCGCGTTCGCCGGAGAAATCCAGAAACTTTTCCAGTTGCCCGCGAAGTCCGTTTACGTTGCGTTCAATGGCCTGTTCGTCCAGCAGATTCCGTTCCGAGGATTTGCCGCTTGGATCGCCGATCATACCCGTAGCGCCGCCCACAACGGCGATGGGGCGATGCCCCGCCCGTTGGCAGTGAACGAGTCCCATCACGGGAAGCAGGTGTCCCACATGCAGGCTGTCGGCCGTCGGATCAAAGCCCGCGTAGACGGTGAACGATTCCTTCTCCAGAAAGGCGGGCAGTTCATCCGAAGTGATTTGATGCACCATTCGGCGCCAGACAAGCTCATGGTAGAGGGACATGCAAGAACTCCCGATCATCGGATTTCCGGACAAACGCCTGATTTTACGGAAAAGGCACCGGCGCTTCCAGCGGGGGCGCGGAACCGACGTCTGTATTCAGGCAACATAGGCCGGCGCTGAAGATGCCCATGCAGCGTCTTTTCTGCTATAACTACGCCTTTCGTATCGCACCCGGAATCCATCATCACGTCTGGAGTAATCGTTTGTCATGCGCATGAGCCGGTTGGTTGGACATCGTTACAAGGAACGTCCCGCGGAAGCCACGCTGGACAGCCATGCATTTTTGTTGCGCGGAGGCTATGCTCGTCAGGTGGCCAACGGCATCTATTCGTTGTTGCCGCCGGGGCTCCGGGTTTGCCGGAAAATCGAGCAAATCATTCGAGAGGAAATGAACCGCATTGGCGGGCAGGAAATCCTGATGCCGCTGGTGCAACCCCGGGAATTGTGGGAGGAATCCGGCCGGTACCAAGCGGTTGGAAACGAGTTAGTTCGATTCAAGGATCGCACCGATCACGACATGGTGCTTGCCATGACCCACGAAGAAGGCGTGGTTCACCTTTGCCGCGGCGAGGTCAGCAGCTATATGCAGCTTCCGTTCATGGTGTACCAGATTCAGACCAAGTTTCGGGATGAACCCCGCTCGCGGGGCGGCTTGATCCGGGTCCGGGAATTCACCATGAAGGACGGATATTCGTTTCACGTCAACGAAGATGACCTCCGCGTGTACTACCGGGATTGTTACGTGGCCTATCACCGCATATTCGCCCGCGCGGGGCTGCCGCAGGTGGTCGCGGTGGAATCCGATACAGGCATGATGGGCGGCAAGGTGGCGCACGAATTCATTCTCCTCACCGAGGTGGGTGAGGACACCATAGTCATCAGCGAATCCGGCGACTACTACGCGAACATGGAGGTGGCCACGGGGGTAATTCAAGGCCATTCGTCCGATCCATATCCGCTGGAAAAGGTGCATACACCCGGCCACAAAACGATAGAAGAAGTGGCTGGCTTTTTGGGTGTACCGCATCACCAGACAGCGAAGGCCGTTTTCTACGATTCCGATGCCGAAGGCCGGCTGGTGCTGGCATTGATTCGCGGCGATCGCGAAGTGAATGAAATGAAACTGGCCAAAATCATCCAGAAAATGCCAGTGCCCGCAGCCGATGCGAGAATCCGAGAGGCAGGCGCTGAGCCTGGATTTGCCTCGCCGATGGGGTTGGATACGCGGAAAGTACGTCTGGTGATCGACCACACGGTGAAGTCGACGAACAACCTCGTTACGGGCGCCAACGAGGCAGACTACCACTACAAGAACTTCAACCTCGACCGTGACCTGCCGGGTATTGCCACGGTGGAAATCGCGTCTGTACAGGAAGGGGACGGGAGCCCGGACGGAAACGGCACCCTACACCTCAAACGCGGAATTGAAGTCGGCAATATCTTTCAGTTGGGCGCCAAGTATTCGCAGTCCATGGGCATGGAATACGATGACGAACAAGGTAAAAAGCAAGTGCCGATTATGGGCTGCTACGGCATTGGCGTCGGGCGGTTAATGAGTTCCGTCATGGAAGTGCACCGGGACAAGTTCGGACCCATCTGGCCGATTTCCATTGCTCCTTGGCAGGTTCATGTCAACGCGCTGAAGCTGTCCGCCGAGGGTGTCAAAGAGACGGCTGATCGGCTTGTCGGAGAACTCGAAGCGGCCGGCATTGAAGTGCTGTTTGACGATCGCGATGAGCGGCCCGGCGTTCAGTTCGCCGATGCCGACTTGATTGGCATTCCATACCGGCTCATCGTGAGTGAACGTAATCTCAAGGAAGGTCAGGTGGAATGGAAACGGCGCGATACTGGCGAGTCCGGCACGCTTCCTTTAAGCGAAGTCACCAAATCGGTGAAGACATGGATTGACGACGCGCTGGATGCATTGAAGACATCGGCTGCGGCAAAGGAGTAGCTGCAGCTTCGCGATTCATTGACTATGGCCAAAACCACAACTTGGAGCCCCCCACCATGCACTATGAACGCTTGACCGGTACGGTCCTTTTTGTCTTGTGCGTTTTCACAGCCATGCATGCGAATGGCCAGACCCATTGGCCCCAATTCCGCGGTCCGGAATCGCGCGGCATCGCAGAGGGTACGAACCTGCCCGCAACGTGGTCCACAACCGAAAACGTTGCGTGGAAGTTCGACATGCCTGGCCGGGGTTGGTCTTCGCCCGTGGTCTGGGGCAAAAACGTGTTCCTTACAACGGTCGTTAGCCAGGGTGAAATTGAAGACGCGAAGAAGGGGCTTTATTTGGGCGGCGATCGCAAGGACGCTCCGGATTCTGTCCATGTGTGGAAGGTATATTGCCTCGATTTGGATTCCGGCGATGTTCTCTGGGAAAAGCAAGTGCACGAAGGCAAGCCCACCGCTTCGCGCCACATCAAGAACAGCTATGCTTCGGAGACTCCCGTCACCGATGGTGAACATGTCTACGCGTATTTTGGAAACCTCGGACTCTGGTGCCTTGATTTCAAAGGCAATATTGTTTGGGAAAGGCCGGTAAAACAGCAAAAGACGCGGTTTGGCTGGGGGACGGCGGCATCGCCTGTGCTGCATGAAGATCGGCTTTATATTGTCAATGACAACGACGAGGAATCCTATTTGTGGGCGCTGGACAAGAAGACCGGTAATGAGATTTGGCGGGTTGTGCGGGAAGAGAAGTCCAATTGGTCAACGCCGTATGTTTGGGTGAACGACCAACGCACTGAAATTGTGACACCGGGAACTCGGGCCACCCGATCGTATGATCTCAACGGTAAAGAACTATGGTCCTTGAAGGGCATGTCGAGCATTACAATTGCCACGCCTTATTCCGCGGACGGGCTCCTATACCTGAGTTCGGGGTACGTGCGCGACAAAAAACGGCCCGTATTCGCAATTAAGCCCGGCGCCAGCGGTGACATATCGTTGGCCGAGGGACAAACGTCGAACGAATTCGTGGCGTGGGCGCAACCCTTGGCCGCACCGTACAATCCCTCGACGTTGGTGTACGGCGACCGCATGTACATTCTCTACGATCGCGCGCTGTTTTCCTGCTATAACGCCAAAGACGGCTCACTCATTTACGAGCAGCAGAAATTTCCCGCAACCGGTGGTTTCACCACGTCTCCCTGGGCGTATGATGGAAAGATCTTTTGTCTGAACGAAGATGGCGAGACTTTTGTTGTAAAAGCGGGCGATACGTTCGAGTTGCTGGGACAAAATACCCTGGCGGAAGATGATATGGGCATGGCTACCCCCGCGATCGCCGGCGACAATCTTCTGATTCGCACGGCCGCGCGGGTCTATTGCATTCGCAATGGAAGCAAGGGATAGGCGCAGTCAGCCACGTTGTGAGGAAATCATCCGTTCCAGGGCATCCCATCCTGCGATCTGTGCTGGCGATAGCGTCGCTTCGGCACCATTCACTGCGCGGTACCTCACTGCGCGAAGCCAGCGTCGCGTCTTGCGCGGCAATTGAACTTTTTGGTTTACGACAAGGCCAGTTACTTGCTGCCGTTGGTGCCGCCGCAGGACTTTGCGTTTTTTCCGGACGTGCACTTTGTATCCTGCTTCCACGAGGCTCAACCGCGCGGTGTTGAGAACCAACTTGATGCTGTCGATATCGTCCTTGGGAAAGGAAAAGGTGATGTCGTCCGCATATCGAGTATACGTGGCGCTGGCCTGTGCGGCCAGCGCGGTCAGCCCGGCATCAAGTCCGAAATTCACCAGATTGCTCAGGCGGGGACTGGTGGGAGCGCCTTGCGGGAGGGCGCCTTCGTGGGTGCACAGTTTTGTCAGCAACGCGGCGGCTTCACGGTTCCAGCCGATGAACTGAAAGTATTTCTCAATTCTCTTGGCTGTGGTGCTGGAAAAGAAGTCAACGATATCGAGCTTGGCCACCACGGCCTGATTTACGTGGCACGCCGCGTTAGTCACAATCGAATGTCCATGCTCAAATCCGACGGCATGCGGGTGCGACCGCAGCCGTGCCAGAAGGCGTCGCAATACGAGCCGCTGCACGCGCTTCAAATCCGGGTCAGGAGCAAGTATTTTCCGTTGGCCTCCGCTGCGTTTAGGAATAGAGAACGAGGAATACGTGGGAACGAGGGCGGTCAATTCCTGGGTGGACATGCCCATACGGCGCGCGAGTTCGTCCACGCCGTGTCCGGAACCCTTGAACAGACTCTTGAATAGCGACACTTCGTTCCCTCGGTAATGGCTGAATCGCGGATGCCGGTCTTGGCGCCGGCATCCGCCTTGCCTTGCTACTCTGTAGAGTACTGGTGATTCTCAAACAGGCCCATGGGACCCGGCCGGCGAAACGCCGGCCCGCGCAATTGAACGCGCCGCCAAGGCAAGTTACATTCAGAGTATCAATTTGCCGTTGCAAGGCCAAATCAAGTTCCTGCAATCCGGTAATTCGTGTTCGGCATACGCAATGGACCATTGATGCAACTAGAGGACGTTGAGATGAAATACATGTTGCTGGTATACGGCGCTGAATCCGCCTGGACGGACGCGGAACGTATGGAGTGCATGGGCGAATCCACCAGGCTTTGTCAAGAATTGCACCAAAAAGGACAATTCCTGGGCGCGTCTCCGCTGCACTCCGTCACGACGGCAACGAGCATTCGTATCCGCGACGGCAAGCGAATCGTCGTTGACGGCCCGTTCGCCGAAACAGCCGAACAATTGGGCGGATATTATCTCGTCGACGTAGCCCATCTCGACGAGGCCGTCGAAATCGCAGCCCGGATACCGGGCGCCCTAAAGGGTACAGTCGAAATCAGGCCGGTCTTTGAACTGTCCGGATTACCCGGCCAATCCTGATGGCCGCAAGTCATAGCCAAGGAGTGTTAAATGACCGATGGTGAGTCCCGTGTACTTGGGGAAGGCCGTTTTTTGCGCCTCGTCGATAACGATGGTTGGGAACATTGCGAGAGAAAGAAAGGTAGCGGTGTTGTCGCGATTGTTCCATTGACCGATCATGGCAGCGTAATTCTTATCGAGCAGCATCGGCCCGCCGTACAGGCGAACGTCATCGAGATTCCAGCGGGGCTTGTCGGGGATGACACCGGCAGTGAGCACGAGCCCATGCTTGACGCGGCACGACGCGAGTTGCTGGAAGAGACTGGATATACCGCTTCCGACTGGCTACTTGTGACGGAAGGCCCATCGTCCGCGGGCATGAGCACGGAACAGATAACGGTCTACATCGCCTCCGGCCTTACCCGAGTGGCCGAAGGCGGCGGCGTGCACAATGAAGATATCGCGGTGTTTGACGTGCCCATCGGCGAGGCCGAGCATTGGCTGGACCAGAAACGCCAAGAGGGGGCGCAAGTCGATCTCAAAGTGTACCTGGCGTTGTACTATGCCGTCCGGTTTACTGCCTGAGACTCGTTTGAGTCAGGCCGCAACCCGGCAAATAGAAAGGGCGCCCCGCACGGTCAAGACGGGGCGCCCATACAGGAATTCATAACCCGTTCGCGAATTACAGGGCGGCTTCGTAGAACTCGTTCGCCTTTTCCCAGTTCACCACGTTCCAGAAGGCCGTGATGTAGTCGGGACGGCGGTTTTGATAGTTCAAGTAATACGCGTGTTCCCACACGTCGAGGCCGAGTACGGGCTTGAGCCCTTGCATTATGGGCGAGTCCTGGTTTGCGGTGCTCAACACCTTGAGCTTCTTGTTGCTATCGACCGCGAGCCAAGCCCAGCCACTGCCGAAACGGGTCGCACCGGCTTTGGCAAAACTTTCCTTGAAGGCCGCGAAACCGCCCAACTCCGTGGTAATGGCCTCGCCGAGTTTGCCGACGGGTTCGCCGCCTGCGTTGGGTCCCATAATCTGCCAGAACAACGAGTGGTTGGCATGGCCGCCGGCATTGTTGATCAGGCCCTGGCGCTTGTCCTCGGGAATCGACTGAATGTTCTTGAGCAACTCTTCCACGGGCTTATCTTCATACCCCGTGCCTTCCAGCAGTCCGTTGGCGTTGTTGATATAGGCCTGATGGTGCTTGGTGTGGTGGATTTCCATCGTCTTCGCGTCAATATGCGGCTCCAACGCGTTTTGCGCGTAGGGAAGCGGCGGTAGGGAATAAGGCATGGCTCTCTCTCCTTTTTTCGGTCAACAGGATATTCCGCGGTGGCGGCACCCAGCAGGTGCTTACAGTAAGCTATAACATCATAAACCGGCACGGTGATTCCAGTTCCCACGATGAAACAGGGGAAATCCCACTGGTTAACAGTTGCCGGAGACGAACCGGGCGGCGCATGCAGCCCGGTTACTTGGAATATTGGTCGCAAGTCGGCGGTTTACGCAATGCCCGAATTGTCCTTAGGATCGCGGACGGTTGCATAGGACCGCAGTTAGTCCGCCGATCTCAATCCAAACCGCCAAGGAGATACCTGCCATGTACTTGATACCCACTCGTTGTAAAGTCGTCCGGCGGTTGCTGACTTGCACAGTCGGCGCACTGTCGTTGGTTGTATTGGCCAATTCATGCGCGAACCCGGCCGATAACAAGCCCGTGGCGGAAACCAGCGCGCCCATTGAGAAGGAAATTACGCCAATCGAAACGCCGGCTCAAGCAGCGAACGGCTCCGTGTATACCATTGCAAGCGGTTCTAAGCTTATGTGGACCGGGTCGAAGGTAACCGGAAGCCACGATGGGGGGTTCAACACGTTCTCCGGCCAGGTGACACTTCCCGCAGACGACCTTACCCAAGCCGCAATCAAGATTGACATGGACGTAAACAGCATGTATTCCGACAACGACAAGTTGACGGAGCATCTCAAAAGCCCTGATTTCTTTGACGCGCCTTCATTCCCGACCGCAACGTTCGAATCCACCAGTCTGGCCAAGACAGCGACGGGCTACGATGTCAGCGGCAATTTGACCCTTCGCGGCGTTACCAAGGGAATCATTTTTCCGGCTTCCTTGGCAATGGAAGGGGACACGCTAAAGGCGAACGCGGAATTCGTCATTAACCGGAAAGACTTCAACATTAATTATGCAGGCAAGGCTGACGACTTAATTCGCGATGAAGTGGTCATCAAATTCGACATAACCGCAACCAAGTCGTAACACATTCCAACAACCATTCCGAGGCCCCGGTCGTCTGACGATGGCCGGGGCCGATTTCATTTAGACGGAATCGTTTGACCGGATTACCACTTAAACACAGACCGCATTTTTTTCACATTGCCAAGTCGAATTGCACGGGTCTCTGCGTCTAACGGGAACCGCCCGCACCATTCATGTGTTCAATTCAGTGACAGTTCCACCAAAGTGATATCTACACACAATTCCATCTATCGGAGAAATCTGCTATGCGTCATGTGGGTTTGCAGGCAGTGTCCGTATTGCTACTATTCGGACTTTTGGTGGCTTCGTGTGCTGAGCCCGGATCGCGGAAAGTGATGGCAGAGCGCGACGATTCCGACCCGTTCGCTTCATTGCCACCCCTTAAGGCCGGACCTCAATCGTACATGCTGGAGCCGCAATCAAATATCACGTGGACCGCTCAAACCAAGGCGGGCGACCGGTGGGAAGGTGGGTTTGACACCATTGCCGGGTCTATAGAGGTGCCCCGCGACGATCCGGCGCAAGCGGCTATTGCCATACGAATGGACCTAGGATCCTTGTATTCCGATGCCGTGGGCACGACGAATGCCATGAAAAGCCCGGCCTTTCTCGACGTGGACAAGTACCCTGTAGTGACATTTGCGTCTACCCGGATTATTGATTTGGACGAAGTCTACCTAATTTCCGGGATGCTTACCTTGCATGGCGTTTCCAGGAAAGTCACGTTTCCAGCGGAGGTTCAGATCAACGGGACCAATCTGGTGGCACAAGGGGAGTTGGTTTTTTCGTGCAACGACTACAATTTGGAAGCAAGACAAAAGGCAACCCTTGGATTGACTGGAGAGATGCGTTTCAAGGTCCGCATTAATGCGAAAAGAACCTGGTACTAAATTGACATTACAAACCATTCTTTCACCTTCTTCTATGGCCGGCCTGTTCCTCGCCTAGGCTTGACCCCGCAAACCGTGCATGTCTACACTTCCCGCGCCGGTATCCCCCGGCTCGGATGTGGACTCGAAGTAAACACCATGGAGATGAACGATGTGGGTCAAGGTTGCCAACTGCAATGAAATTCCCGAGGGTGAAGGCAAGGCCATTGAATGTGCCGCTGAGTGCGTCGCCGTCTTTAATGTTGGTGGAACGTTCTTCGCCATTTCCAATACCTGCCCACATGCCGGCGGTCCTTTGGCCGACGGATTCATTGACGACAACGAAGTGACGTGCCCCTGGCACGGATGGTCTTTTGGTCTGGATCCCTCGGAAGGCAACGGCGACGGCATCAGCCGTTACAAGGTCAAAGTGGAAGACGACGCAGTACACATTGAGATGCCGGATTGACGGGGATGGTATACTTGGGGTGTAAGTAATGGCTTACATCGTCGCGGAGCCCTGCATCAAGTGCAAGTACACGGACTGCGTGCTCATTTGCCCCGTTATGTGCTTTCATGAAGGTGCAAACATGGTCGTCATCGACCCGGTGGTCTGTATTGATTGCGGCGCGTGTGTGGACAAATGTCCTGTACATGCGATCTTTCCCGAAGAAGAACTTCCGGAGAAGTGGCAAGAGTACAAAAAGATTAACGCCACCTACTGCAAACAATGGCCGATGCTTACCTACATAAAGCATCCCATGGAGACTGCGGACGAATTCAAAACGCTCGCGGCCAAGCGTGATTTGTTCGATCCCGCACCCGGAACCGGCGACAAGTAGTCCGGGGCGCCAGGAGGGTTTTCAGGCATGACAACCCAACTGCCATTGAGAGACCTGCTTGCGGAACATACGATTTCCGCCTCACCGGAATTGATCCGGCACGAAACCGGCCAGGCTATTCGTTGTTTGGCTTGTGGGCACCGCTGCCTGATTCGTGAAGGCAAGGCGGGAATCTGCAAAGTTCGATTCAACCAGGGCGGCGAACTACGTGTTCCCGGGGGCTACGTCGCGGGTCTCCAAGTGGATCCCATTGAAAAGAAGCCGTTCTTTCATGCTTTTCCAGGGCGGGACGCTCTTTCCTTCGGCATGTTGGGCTGCGATTTCCATTGTGGATATTGTCAGAACTGGGTGACCAGCCAGGCATTGCGCGATGAGAAAGCGGTGGCCAATCCCAATCTCGTGGATGCAGGCGAACTCGTGCGGATTGGGTTGAAACACAACACCCCGGTTGTGGTGAGCACGTACAACGAACCCCTTATCACATCCGATTGGGCGGTGCAGGTATTTGCCAAGGCGCGAGACGCGGGAATGACCTGCGGATATGTGAGCAATGGCAATGCAACGCAGGAGGTACTGGAATTCCTACGGCCGTATGTCGATTTGTACAAGGTCGACTTAAAAGGATTCGACGACAGAAATTACCGGCAACTCGGCGGCGTGCTCCAGAACGTGCTGGATTCCATTTCCCGCATCAAATCCATGGGATTCTGGATAGAGATTGTCACTTTGCTTGTGCCTGGGTTCAACGACGATCCCTCGGAATTGACCGACATGGCCCGGTTTATCGCCGGAGTGTCTTCCGAGATTCCGTGGCACATTACGGCATTTCATCCCGATTACAAGATGACCGATCCGCCGCGAACCACCGTGAACCAATTATTGGCAGCCTACGATATCGGCAAATCGTCTGGACTTCAGTTCGTGTATCCCGGCAATCTTCCAGGAAAAGTGGGGGATCGGGAACACACCTTTTGTTCCTCCTGTGGCGCGTTGTTGGTCGAGCGGCGCGGCTTCTATGTTCTGCAGAATCATATGAAGGGAAGCCAATGTCCCTCGTGCAAACGTGCAGTGCCGGGTGTATGGGAATCTTCACCGCCGTGCCGAAGCGCGGGGAGTGGTATACCCCGGAGCGCATGGTGACTGAATCGTTGGAGCTCCCGGAAAAGAAGGTATACCTGGCGTCGAGGAAACGCCGTCTTCTCGCCATTTATTTGGATTATCTGTTCTTCAGTTCCATTTGGGGCGTCGTGCTTTATGGATTGCTCAAGTGGTACGAGTTTGCGCTGCCGGGTGTTACAAAGATTCCGGTTTTCATTCTCGTTGAGATGTTCGCTTACGGTTACTCTTTTTCGATTGGATTCGCATTCCTGAGTATCTACCGGGTAGCGTTGTCTCAAGGCAGTGAATCGCAAAACCCGGAAATCGCGCTCATAGTCGATCCCAAAATTAAGGTAAACGAATCATGGTTCTCCATGTTGGTCGCGTTCCTGCTATTCCTTGATGGGTCAAAGGCTGTCTATCGTTGGACCTTGGGCAATCCCGCACTTCCGCTCTGGGATGCGATGACGCCTTTCGTGAATGTGTGCGTCGGTCTTCTGTATTTCTTGATCGCGTACCACCTGTTCAAACTCAGAAAACGCGGAACACGGCTTGCCATCGTCTGGATGACCGTGTGGATTGGCTATGTTTGCCTCCTGTGGAACAAGTGGGACGATTGGGTGACACAGACCATGTTGTTGCGAGCAGAACGGAGGGGCCGGCCGCTTCAGAGTATTGAGGACATTGAGCCCATCTTGCGGTTCGTGCCTGAAGCGCTGGTGGCGGGAGGCGTGTTTGTAATAGCCATTTTGATTGTGCTTCATCGCAAGATGAGATACGTTTAAACCCCAGTGAGTGCTTGGAATGAAAGGCCCCCATGACTTCTAGAAACGTCCTCTGGATCATTTCCGATCAGTTTCGGGGCGACTGCCTTGGCGTGGCGGGCAATTCCCTAATTCATACGCCGAATCTCGACGCGCTCGCACGGGACGGCGTGTTCTTCAAAAACTGCTTTGTCCAGACAGCGCCATGCGGTCCCAGCCGCATGTCCATGTACACCAGCCGGTATCTCTGTTCCACACGCGCGGTCCGAAATTTCACGCCGTTGGCGGATGCGCATGAAAACATTGCCATGCACGTCCGGCGAGCATCGTATCGCCCTGTTCTCTTTGGGTACAACGATTACACGGTGGACCCGCGAATTCTCCCCGATGACGATCCTCGTCGCACCTCTCTGGCCTACGATAATGCACTGCCCGGATTTGATGTGGGGGAATACTTCGAATACCACTCTCCCGCTTACTTCGAGTATCTGCGCCAAAAAGGGTATCCGGATGCGTTGTGCGGTCCCTGTATCAGTACCGAGTATGACGTGCCGGATACCGGTTTGAACGGCCATCTGCCGTTGCGATACCCCGCACACTATCGATCCGAAGACAGCACGTGCGGCTATCTCACGGGCCGGGCAATCGAGTGGATTGCCGATGCGAAGCAGCCCGGTTGGTTTCTCAACCTGAACTTGATTAAGCCGCATCCTCCACGTATCTGTGCTGCGCCGTACCATGCCCTATACGAACCTCAAGCCATGCCCGCGCCCGCACGGTGCGAAGCGGAACTGCGGGATCCTCACCCCTATATGCGGCGAGTCCGGCCCAATCCGCTTCTCTCTGAATGTCGAGATCTTCAGGAAACGCAGGCGAATTATTATGGCATGATTTCGGAAGTGGATGAATGCGTCGGGAGGCTGGTCGAAGCATTGAAATGTTCAGGGCACTGGGACAATACGATCATCGTCTTCATGTCCGACCACGGCGAATATCTTGGCGACCACTATCTCCAGGACAAAGGCCACTATTGTGACGGAGGGATGCACGTTCCCTTGATCGTGCGCGATCCGGATACCCGGGCCGATGGGTCGCGGGGAAGCGTCTACTCCGGTCTTGTGGAAGCCATAGACGTTGCACCGACGATAGTGGATTGCCTGGGTCTGCCCATTCCCGAAGGCTTTCAAGGCAAGAGCCTGAAGTCCCTCTTGTACGGCGAAACCGCGCGCCACCGTGCGGAGATTCACTTTGAATTCGACTTTCGCGCCTTTGCGGCCATTGGCC
Source organism: Candidatus Hydrogenedentota bacterium (assembly GCA_045863295.1). Lineage (GTDB taxonomy): Bacteria > Hydrogenedentota > Hydrogenedentia > Hydrogenedentales > SLHB01 > BTWA01. Next base: position 9,292 of record BTWA01000053.1, on the reverse strand, counting down.
GGGACGATCCGGAGACCTGCCTTTTGTGGGTCATTCGGGACGAACGGTTCAAGTATGTGCAATTTGGCGTTGAGGATTTGCCGTCCATTCTATTCGACCTCGAACGAGACCCCCGGGAACTGGAGAACCGTGCTGGAGACCCATTGTACAGCGGCGTTGTTCTGGATTTTTGCCAGCGTCTGCTGCGATGGAGAATGCGAAACGAGGATCAACGGATGGAGCGGTGGGCGAGCAATTATCGTTGAGTGGATTCGACTCGTTTCACCCGGCCATTGGCCTGGGTTACGATCGAACGGAGTATGTTGGCATCGGCAACAAAATTGGTAAGCAAATCGTCTTTTACAAACTCGATGAGGCAGACTCGAGTCGAATTGCAGTGTGCGGCCGAGGTCAAGTAGGTCAGCCACTCTTTTTCGCCATCGGCAAATGCTTGGCGTCTGCCGTCCGACCAGTGAAATACATGTATGTTCTTCAGCCAGGGCCGAATCTGGTTTAGGCCTTCCAGCCGCTCGTCGGGGAGCAGGCGGCTGTCCGGTTGCCAATAGGTAAAGACAGCCGGATGTTTGATAGCCTGCATCAGGCGCTCTGAACTGGTGCCCGTGTCGTTCAATGTGTTGCTTTGGAATTCAAAGGAGATGGTCAGACCTGCCGACTGCGCCAAATCCGCGATGCGTAACGTGTCCTGAACCACTGCGTTCCAGTAACTCTCACGCGCTCCCGAAGACCCCTTGTCACCGGCCCAGATGCGGATGTTGGTGGCGCCCAATGCCATGGCGGTTTCCAGCACCGGCTCAAACGGCTGGGCATCCATGGGAGGCAGGCCCGCTTTGTAGTAGGCCCCGTAGCCTGCAATTGAGAGACCGGCATCTCGAGTCATGGCGCCCACTTCCCGAGCCGCGTCCAGCCCGCCCGTCGGGACATGACGATCCGCGGACCACTCGATGTGCGAAACCCGCCCTGCCAGGGCGTGCTTGATTACATCCCGCGGTCCGAAGTTTCGAAATGTTACCGACACGACGCCAACTTCGAGCATTCCGTAAGACTTCTCTACCGTCCGTTTTCCGTTCGTAGATAGTACGGAAGCGTCGGCCCCGCCGCTCTGGCTGCGTTCCAACGTGGATGCAGGATGCACCGAGGCGTGGAGCCGACTCGCCGGCTCCCCCACGGTTCGCAGGGTCTCGCTCCCAACGTATGCTAAGTGTCCCTTGGTCATGCTACAGACCGATTATACCGGGAATATTAATTTTATGCAAGTAAAAATCCCGCATACCCAGTAATTTGCGGTAATCGCTCTGTAGTGATAGTGTTTTCAGGCATCCCAAATGGGTTAAAACGCGACAAATAATTTAACTATTCTAATAGATATCAATATACACATTTGTTGTTGGCAATTAGGTCTCTTGCCTAAAATACCATGCTGGCGGATCAGTATTGCAGGTTTCGCAGTGTGGACCTGTCATTTTGCGGCAAGCCTCCTGGTCTGAATTGCTTCGACTTCACGCTGGATTTGAGTATAAAATACCGGAGTCGAATTACGATGCGAGGTCTTTCCACATTCATGCCGATTTACAATGAGGACAGGGTAGCCATTGCCGTCACGCCGGAAATGCTGCGTAAAAACGATCGGCCGGGTCCCCGTTATACGAGTTACCCCACTGCGCCGATGTGGCGCGAATCGTTTGGTTCGTCCGCGTACCGGCAGGCCTTGAAGAAGGCGTCATTGACTCCGGACGATCCATTGGCCCTGTACATCCATATTCCCTTTTGCCAGGAACGGTGTGCGTTTTGCGGATGTAATGTGATAATCGGCCGCAAAGAAGGGTTAGCCGACACCTATCTGGACTATGTTGAAAAAGAATTGTCCATGCTGGCCACGGGCTTGGGTAACCGCCGCGGCCTTGCTCAGATGCACTGGGGAGGCGGTACGCCAACGTTTCTGGATCTGGACCAAATCCAGCGGTTGCACAATGCGGTAAGCGCGCACTTTGCGTTTCTCCCGGAAGCAGAAGTCGCACTTGAGATGGACCCCCGAGTGACCACGGAGGCCCAAGTAGGACTCTTGCGCGACCTTGGATTCAATCGGGTCAGTATGGGTGTTCAAGATCTCGATCCCGAGGTTCAGTGCGCGATCCATCGAAACCAAACCGAGGAACAGACCCGGCATCTGTTTGGAGTGTGCAGACAGGCCGGGTTCACGGGTATCAACATCGATTTGGTGTATGGGCTCCCTTCCCAACGCCCGGAACGATGGAAAGACACAGTACAGAAGATCCTGGATATCCGTCCCGATCGGCTGGCCCTTTACAGTTACGCCTACCTTCCTGATCGGCTGCGCAACCAGAAACATATCGAGCCATCAGAACTCCCGGATACCGAGACCAAGTACGCCTTATTTGCGGAAGCACGCGAAGGGTTTGTCAAAGGCGGCTACGTTGCAATCGGCATGGATCATTTCGCCATGCCCCACGATGAATTGTGCCAAGCCGTGGAACAGCGCCGTTTGTATCGTAATTTTATGGGATATACGGTGACCCATGCGCCCGACATGGTCGCCGTGGGTACGTCAGCCATCGGCGAGGTGGGCGGGTGTTTTGCGCAGAACGAAAAGAAGCTATCCCGCTATTACGAGGCTATTGATGAAGGGGAGTTCCCCACCGCGTGCGGTTGCGAGTTAACGGACGACGACCGTATTCGTGCGTGGGTCATTCGCGAACTGATGTGCAATTTCCATATCGATTTCGCCGCGTTCGAATCGCGCTTTGGGGTGGCGTTCGAATCGTATTTTGAACGGGAGCGCGAATCTCTCGCGGGCTTTGAACAAGACCGCATGATCGCCGCAACGGATGCAGCCGTCGACGTGCTGCCCCTGGGCCAGATTTTCGTGCGCAATATTGCCATGGCCTTTGATGCCTATCTGAAGCGTCCGGATTCGCCTGTGCGCTACTCCCGGACTGTGTGATTCCATGCCTTCCGAATATCAAGCAGTGGTCATTGGCGGTGGAGTGACAGGACTCTGCACCGCATTCTACCTCCAGCGCAGGCTCGGTGCGGGCGCCGTTGCGGTGTTGGAGGCCAATACCAATCCCGGCGGAACTGCCCGAACCGACGCCGTTGACGGATTTCTGTGCGACTGGGGACCCAACGGGTTTCTCGATCGCGAACCCAGGACGCTCCAATGGATGGACGATCTGGGTTTGTCCTCCGACCTGATCAAGGCAAATGCGCTTGCCGCGAAACGATTCATCATGAAAGACGGCCGGCTCATCGAAATTGCCGGTCCACCGAAGTTTTTCGTGTCGCCCTTGTTGTCGATCCCAGGGCGGTTGAGACTGATGGGCGAGCCGCTTATTCGGCAGAAGGCCGATGGCCGTCCGGAGACCATCTGGGATTTTGCCGCGCGTCGTATAGGCGCCGAAGCGGCGGATACGATGGTATCCCCGATGGTGACGGGCATATTCGGCGGTGATGCCAAACAACTGTCTCTAGAACACTGTTTTCCCCGGATGGCCGCCATGGAACGGGATTACGGCGGACTTTACAAGGCGCTCAAGGCAAAGCGGCGCGAGAATAAGGGCGCGAGCGCCATGGGACCTGGAGGTACGCTGACCACGTTGAAGCAGGGCATGGGTCAGGTCGCCTCCACGGCCCAGGTCGCATTGGGTGAGCATTACCGCAGCGGCGCTGCGGTAACCACGATTGAGCGCTTGTTGCAAGGATTCCGCGTATCCACTACAGACGGCCCTGCCTTGGAAACGAAGTCTGTTGTAGTGGCCGTGCCGGCCTATGCCGCCGCGTCCATGATCAACGGTTTCGATACGGCATTGAGCGCCGCTCTGGGTCGAATTGCCTATGCCGACATTGCGGTATTGTGCACCGCGTACAAACGCGATCGCGTTGGGCATGACATGAACGGTTTTGGTTTCCTCATCCCGCGAAAGGAAGGCAAGCGAACGCTTGGGTGCATTTGGACCTCCTCGCTGTTTCCGCACCAGGCGCCCGACGGTTGGGTTATGCTGCGCAGCATGTACGGCGGCTACACGGATCCCGATGCCGTTCGCATGACCGACTCTGGAATGGTAGATTGCCTCAAGCGTGAGATTCATCCCCTGCTGAAGATTGACGGCGATCCCGATTTCGTACGGATTTACAGGCACTTCGCGGGGATTCCACAGTATTTGCTGCATCATGGTGAGTTACTCGCGGCCATCGAAGCGGGGGAACAACGGCATCCCGGGTTGGTCTTTGCCGGCAATGCCTACCGCGGGGTCGGCCTGAACGACTGCGTATTAAGCGCGCACCGGGCTTGCGATCGTCTGCATTCCCTGGAGTAATCTCGACTGCTCCGCACACTCCCTGGAAATTAGAAGCGCCGTCCGGCGAACCGGACGGCGCGTTGATGCTTGAATCAGCCGCTATACGCCAAGGAAATCGAAAACCAACTCCTGCACGGACATCAGTCCCTCGAACACGGTGGGGGGGATGACCGGTTCCGGATCCGGCACTGTGGCCACTTGATCCGGAGCACTCAGCCACGATCCCGTCGGAAAAGTCACCTTTGACCCCGGATGTATAGTAACGATAAAGGGATTGGTCGTGGGCCGAAGGTACGGCGCATCTTCGGTAGACAAGGTAATTCGCAGGCGGTGTCCCGGTTGGAACGTGTAAAACAGGGCAAACGACTCGAAACTCGCGGTGTGCAACGCGGAAGCGACAAGCGGCGCGGAATTCACCGGTTCGCTGAATGCCCCGCGTGAAATGAGTGTCGCGTTGCCTGCCGGATCAACGTCCCATATTTTCGGATCTGCCTGAAACGCTGCCAATAACCCCGGGGCGCCTACAGGCAATTGGTGAATGCTGATTACTTTCAAATTAAACGTGGGAATCCCCGCGATATCTATCGCGTTGGCACTGGTAAACGGGGCGGTCTCAAACGTCAATACCCCCGGAATCTGCGAGAGATTAGGCAAGGGCAGGCCGAGCCCCAGGAGCAACTCACTGGTTACAGGTTCATCCAGATATCCTGATCCGGCATAGGTATTGATCATCGGCAGAGGAGGCGTCAATAGCGGTAGCGGGGGCGTGGTTGACAAGGTTCCTCCAAACGGCGATGTCGCCTTGAGGTAATACGTGCGGCCCGGAGTAGAAATGGAATTGGCGTACCGCACCGTGCCATCCCAGTGGCTATTGACATAGCCCGTATTGGCAATCTCGATATCTGAGGTGTTGATCAGCGGCGTCTCGGATTCCGGCGCGCCTTTCAAGTGCCGATCAAGCCATTGAAGCACTTGATCGTAGAGCCGTTCGATCTCGGGTCCATCGCCCACGGCGGGCGGATGGCCGATACCGCCAAGATATAGTCGCGTCTCAATGCCGCGCGACCGCAATTCCTGGAAGGCTTTCATGCCGGGATTCGCGGGAAATAAGCTGTCGTTAATGCCTTGAATGACAAACACGGGAATGTCCACGTCGTCCCACCGTCCGGTCATGCCGCGCGCGGTCAGTTCATTGTACACATGCGGCATGTTGACCCCGCTGACCATTTCCAGAACGATTTGGTGAAAGGTTGCGGAGTAGTTGTTTTCCTCGGGCACGAACCCTGTTGCATAGAATCCCACCGGCCAGACAAGCATGGCTACATCGTAGGGCACTATCGCCTCGTAGAGATTGGTGGCCGTGGCGATCGGCACTACCGTTCTAACGGCCGGATGGCCAGAACGCGCAAGCGACCACGCGTGAAGGCCGCCGTAACTGGCGCCCACTTGCCCGATTGAGTCCGGGATGACCGCGCCCCCAACAATCGGATTGCCGGGATCAATGAGCCAATTCACGGCGTCAATCAAATCTTGTTGCTCTTTAGGGCCCATCAGGTCCACCTGGCCTGGCGTATCCCCGAATCCGCGCGACGAGTAGGAAAGGACAACGTAACCGCGTTGTGCCAGCCGCTCACGAATGGCTCGATCGTTTCCCTTGTGCCCGCCGAATCCATGGTTCCAAATGACACCGGGAACGGCGTATTCGAGAATTGGGACGATGACTTCCGCGTCCAGCGACACCGGATTGCCGCTATCATCCGGCGACGATGCCGGTATCGAAGTAACCACGGTTTGCAATGCAGGCGGATCGGCGAGTACCGAATGCCCCGCCATCGCCAACAGGAATATGACAATCAACCTTGACCACAACGCCCACGACTGTCTGAACATGCCCTGTCTCCCTCGTTGTATTGGCCCGATGAAGTCTGCGCACATACGATCGAAATCGGCAATGAATGTGTTTCACATCTGTTGGCTTCGACTAGAGTACAGCAACGCGTTTCTGATTCCTGTAGGACTATTGCTTACATTGCGTGGCAGTTCAGGGAATGGCTTCCGCATGCTCTACATCGCTTGCCCCGCTCGATTCTCAAAGGTAGCGGTATACCCCCGAACAGAACCGGTACGCGGGGAATCGTGCAAATGGCCCCACTGAATTGCTACGCTTAGGCCGTGGCACGGCGTCATCAAATTCCTGAAGGCGGTGTCGCAATGGGCAGCCGCGAACGGACGCGGACCCGGACTACGGCTGTGCAACAGGGGTGGATACGCAAATACCATGGATGAACGCAGAAAGATCGTGCGCCGTAAGGCTGACCGGGACCTTTTGACGCTAGCCCAGAGCGACCAAAAGACGCTCATGGTGCAGAGCGACCAGAAGCGGCAAAAACGCCACGCCATCCGGCACATGTGCCATGCCTATGTCGATTTGGAAATGGCCACTGCCGCCGGCGGGTCCAGCGAGTGGAAGGTCTCAAAATCGAGAATGAAAGGCCGCGTGCTTGACCTGAGCTCGAGCGGCGTTTCCCTGTTTGTGCAGCATGCTTTGGCCATTGGCCAGCCATTCCGGCTTTCCATTGAACTTTACGATGGAACGAAAATCGAAGCGCTGGCCGAAGCCCGCTGGACCAAGACTGTCGAGGCGAAAGGCGGCTACGCGATCGGCGGTCAGTTCACGCACGTCGCGCCGAAGGATGCCAAGGCCATTCAGAGATTCCTTTCCGAACTGGAATCCACCGCGGGGCTCGGAGGGCAGGCATGAGCGTTAACCTCGTTTCCTGCCGATGAAAATATAGTAGGGGACTTTCATCCCCGCCAAAAGCGGAACGGTTCCCATGCCCTCGGTGAAATGTACCGGCGTGAAACGGTCGTGCAGATACGGTACGTGATCCGGGCTCAGGTAGACGTTGTCAGTGGCGAACCAAACCGGCCAGAAGCTGCGCGTGAACCAGCCGTGTTTCTTCCAGTCGTCCAGCGGGTGCTTGCGGGATACATAGAAATCCACAACGCCGATCAACCCGCCGGGTCCTAACACTTCGAAGGCGTGATCAATCGCCTTGAACCAATCCGGAATCATGGTGAGCGAATAGCTGAATGTCACCGCGTCTACATTGCTCGCAGGCCTATACGTGGTTACATCGCCTTCAATTGCGTCACAGTTTTTCCATCCCCGAACCGCAATTCGCTTTCGTGCGAGATTCAATAGGGAGGGAGAGAGGTCCACCACCGTGGCAGACATCAACGTTGCGATCCGATTGCCTGCAAATTCCAGGCTGGCCCCTGTACCGCCTCCCATATCGATCCACGTCCCGTTGTCCGGCATCTGCAAGGCGGCGAACATTTCTTTTCGGCCATGGAGCAACCGCTCGCGGAATCGATCGTAGTCCGCGGCTTGACGTGCGTAAAACCGCTCTAGACGCTCCGCATGCGATGCGCCGCGTTTGGGTGCGAATGCCAGATGAAACGCGGTTCGCAAATCGCTCATGAATTCCATGCGTTATGTGCTCCAATCCCAGGGACGAAGTCTCGTCATGCGGTGGCGAGGTCCGCGATGTAGAAGCTTCCATAGGTGTGTACGCGATCGATGGCGTGCAACTCGCTGGCCAGTTCGCGATTGTACGTCAGCAGTTCGCCCACCTCATGTTGCCGTCCATTCAATACCACGTGAATTGGATCGACAAAGTCCACATTCATGCCGCCGCTTCGCCAGAGTACGCGAGTGCCGGGGGCTGCACTGTCGATAATCGCCTGCCATTCCGACTCGAGCGCCCGTTTCTGATGCGTGCTGAGCCAATCCATGTGATCCAACAATACAAAGCGCGTGGCGCGAACCTCGCTTCGACGCAAAAAACCCTCGAGTGTATTGGTGTGCACTCGAATGCATTCCACCTTGCCCGTTTTCAATGACGCGAAGCCGTGCGGGGTCAGGTACTCAGGGCAACATGTTGGCGTGTATTCACCGGTCAGGTAAACGCGCCAGAAATAATTGTCACCCAGCGGCAGCCGGGAAAACACATGCTCAATAGCCTGCTCGATAAACTCCGCGATCCCACCGGAGTAGTGCCGTTCTACTTGTTCACGTTGCGCTTTGGGCACGCCCAAAAGAGCCAACGTTGTGTCCTGGCCCGCAAACCAGCGGATAAAGGGATTCCAGAACTTGCGGTAGAGGCCGTCGTGGTAAATTTGCCGCTGGGCCTCGATGGATTCGGCGGAAAGAATGGCGTCAATGCCATGGCGCAGCCCCGGCATGCGATCCAGATATACGTTGATCAACCGTGCGAAGAAACCAGACGTCCCTCGGAAGTAAAACCCCGGCCTCCGGCTGTCTATGTCAAAATAATGCAGACGGTCATCCCAAAACGCGCGGGCGGTATCGGAGAGTTCGGGCCGCAGGCGCGTACGGTATTCTTGTCGAAAGTGCCGAAATCGCCCCCGCCCAAACAGCTCAAAAAAAGGAGCGTAGTCCATGCGGCGGATGCCCGCCATTTTAAGCTCCAGCACCGCGTTCTGTTTGGAGTTCACATCCACCGCGTGGATGCGTCGTGGTCCCTGTATCGCATAATCCAATGCATTGCAGCCGGCCGACGTAATCATAACGAGCGTGTCGTTTGGCGTGAGGTCGAGGGCAACGCGGTCGAGGCGGGGGTCCTCCCAGCAGGTGTTGTAAATCAAATGATTTTGGTGAACCCAAGTGAACCACGTGTGATTCCACCGATCGAATAGACGCATGGCCGATATCCCCATACCCGGTTTGGTGTACTGGTTCGCCAAAGGGTACCGGCAAGCTGTTTGCGCACCATGAGGATTTCATGAGAATGACTTAACAATCCGCCGCCTATCCGATATGGATCAGCGTGGCAGAAAAACGACCAGCGGCGAACCGGGGGTCCGGTTCGCCGCTGATCCAAGTGGGGGATTCAGAGAGGCTTAGTTCATCGGGGGCGAGCTGACGCTGACTGCGGAGCCGTCGGCGGTGAAGC
>BTWA01000052.1:0-27588 GCA_045863295.1 Candidatus Hydrogenedentota bacterium | reverse complement strand
ATGTGAGCGGCGACTTCTACAGCCGGGCCTACATCCTGGCGTGGCGCAAGATCGCGATTAGACAGCCTGCCACGCAGTTTTGGGCCTATACCCGGTCTTGGACCGAGCCATCGCTCCTGCCGGCGCTCGAACAGTTCCGGGCACTGCCCAACGTTCACCTGTTCGCATCGGTCGATCCGGGAATGCCGGACCCGCCAAAAGGATGGCGTGTCGCCTACCTCGATATCGATCCGCGAGCCGAAGGCGTTCCCTGCCTGCATCAGAGCGGCAAAGCGAAGTCCTGCTTCGAGTGCCGCTATTGCTTTCGCGCGGGTAAGGGAAATGTCGTCTTTCGTGTCCATTAAACCTCAACCCAACCCATGACGTCCCGAAGGCGCTAGCCACAGCCTTCGGGGCGCCGCATAGGAGGAAATCAACAATGAGAATCACTCTGGATACCGTTCGAAGCGTGCTCAGAAACGCGCTCGGGCGGGAAAGCTTTGTCGGCTCATTCATCAAGCGCGTCGAGGAATCCCCGGAATGTCCAACGGCATGCATCACCGCCGACGGACACCTGAGATACGGGCCGGCATTCGTCAGTCGGTACGTGACGAGCGAGGAAGACCTTTTCTGTCTTGTCATGCACGAACTGATGCATCCCATGTTCGGCCATTTCGTCCATGGACCGGGAGAATTGGAAAACCTGGCCGCGGACATGGTGATCAACGCGAGTATCACCCAGTTGTTCGCCCGCGCGTCCGGCGAAGGAAGTCTGTTCAAAAAGTTCTACGAGCCCCATGGGCTTCCCGGACTCTTGCGGCCCATGAGCCTGATGCGGGACAGCCGCTACGACGCGCTGTACGACGTGTTCTACTGCTATGGACGAAGATCCGAACAGTGGCTCAGCACCGGCGAGGTCATCCAGACCTTGAAAGTGTTGACGCCCACGTCGGAGGCGGCCGTCGTAACGCTGCTCGGCAGCCATGCCACAGGCACGGATGCCGGGCTTGGATCTGGTTCGGGAGCGGAAGGCCTGTCAGCCGAGGATCTTGGCCGTATCGCGGAAGACTTGAAGAAAGCCGTGAAACGCAACCTGGGCCCGAACGCGGGCTACAGCCAGAACCTGCTCGAAATGTTCGTGGATGCGCTGAAGACGCATTTGTCCATTAAGAAGGCCTTGCTCCAGAAGTTCGCCACGCGGCAGAAGATGGATAATTTCAGGCAGACCACGCGCCATTCCCGGGTGTGCGTGTCGCCGATTCCGATTCACCCGTCCAAACGCGATCTGGTCTTGCTCTCTGCAGGCATCACGCCATTCCACTACCGCAACCGCGCGACCGGCGTCACCAGCCACAAGCAAGGGCTCGCTGTCTACCTGGACGTGTCTGGCAGCGTGAACGAGCACCTTCCGGGAATCATCGGCGTGCTGCAAAGCCTCCGAACGGAACTGACGTCGGTGTTCCTTTTCAGCAACATGGCCGTCGAAGTTCCCTTCCATACCTTGCTGCAGGGAGCGGTCAAGACTACCTACGGCACGGACTTCAATTGCATTGCCAACAGCATCATCGAGCGCGGACTCGACAAGGCCGTCGTGCTCACCGATGGATACGCGGGATTGAAACCCGAACTGCTCGAAGAGCTGCGACGCAGGAAGGTCCGCACGATGACGGTGCTATTCGGTGGCAAGCAGGACTGTCCGGAATTCCAACCCTTGGGCGATGTGGTGCAGTTGGAAGACATTGTCCATTGAGGAGGCGCGAAGATGGAGTACAGAGTCACTTGGAACATTGACCTGGATGCGGACTCCCCCGAGGAGGCCGCGAGCCAGGCGCTCGCAATTCATCGCAACACGGAATCGTGGGCGACGCATTTCGAAGTCCGGGACAAAAGCGGCCGAGTCCACGAGGTAGATCTCGGATACCCATCGCCCGAAGTGGGCCGCGTACACGTGCTCGTTCCCATGGAGGACGGCATTGTGCGCGGGGTCGAGGCCTTCCGTACCGCGGAATCGGCCACAAAGGCGGAGCAGGAATGGCTACGCGCCGCCGAGATTTACGACGAGAAGGCGCGCGAACATCGTTCCGATTGGGGAACGGGCGCTGCGGTCTGGGAGTGCGAACTCCAAGACTGACCACTGCAACCACTGAGATCCGCGGGGAGACATCGCATAGCCGAGATGTCTCCCCGCAGCCGTATCAAAACCAAGAAAAGGAGGTGAAGAAGCATGAACGTGTACGTAACCGTCGAAACATGCCAAGGCATTGTCTCGGCCGCCCGGGTTTTCCGCAGCGAGGCGGACGCTCGGAACGCCGAAAACGCCTGGCTGCAAGTAAACGGCATCGACGATGAGGATGCGCGCGAAGCCAAGTCTGGCAACGGAACAGAGTTCCTCGTGTTCAGCACAAGACTCGAACCCTAGCAGCGGCGCGCATATCAATCGAAGTTGCTAAGCCCTAAACAATCGCCGGACGGAATTCCCCGGCGGTAAGATCCACGCCACGGTGCATCAGAAGCCACTCAAGATGTTCGGTTCCGTGTCCCGCGGCAAATTCCCTTTCCGCTGTGGTGATCGGAAGCATCCACAGAAAATCCACCCGATCACCCTCAACGTAGAGGTCATTGAACGACGGGACCTCAAGCCAGGGCGGAAGAAAGACGCAACCCGTGAACTCGGGATGCTCTGGTATCAGCGGACCATCCGCCGTCCAAGTGTGGTACCAGTGCAACCACGTGTTCCTCTTGGATGAGTACTCGGTTAAACGCTTGAGCAGGGGTGGAATCCACGCCCCGGGTTCGGAGGCATACAAGACGATCTCGGACCGCGGTGCAAGTACATTCAGAAGCTCATTGGGAACGCGTTGACGCTGGTCGCTCATGCCGCTTGTAACGAACGTCCATTGGCGGCGCTCCTGGGTCGGCTCGAACTGGTAGATGTCCACATGCACCGGTTGCTCGTCAGTGGAATGGGCGATGGGTTGGGTTAGCGGGCCAAAGTGACGGATGTAATAGTCCTCGCGCGCCAGAATGCCTTCGCCGGCTGCCTCTGAGCCTGACCTGTTGTCTATCGTTCTCTCCATATCGCGACCCTTTCCCTACTCTCTGTCCCGCCAATCGGGTTGCCAACTGTCGAACACTCGGCAGTCCCGAGGCGAGGCCTTCCACGTTATAGAGCGGTGCGTGCGACAGCACCGTTTCAGTTGCTCATCGCTGACGCATGAAGTTCCGACTGGATTTTTGCGCAGCGTTGAGTAAGCGCAATACGCGATGTCTCTCGGTTGGGACTTCGCTCTTGGCCACTTCAGCTCAGTTCAACAAAAGGAGAAGAATCATGATTTTGTCCAAACTCGGTATCTTTGGCTGGAAGGAAGCCGACGAGAACCTGTTACTCGCTTCCCTCCTCACCGGCGACCCGCTGTTGCTCATTGGCAATCACGGGAGCGCCAAGACCCATGTCGCCAACAAGGTGGCCCAGGCACTGGGCCGTTCCTTCCTGGTTTACGACGCTTCGAAAGCCATGTTCGAGGACGTGCTGGGATACCCCAACGTCGAGAAGCTCAAGGAAGGCGTCGTCGAGTACGTTCAGAGTCCCGTTACGATTTGGGACAAGGAACTCGTGCTCATCGACGAGCTCAACCGCGCGGTTCCGGAACTCCAGTCCAAGTGGCTTGAAATCATCCGTAGCCGCAAAATCATGGGCTTCACCACCCGCGTAAAATGGGTATGGAGCGCTATGAACCCGCTCAGCTACAGCGCGACCCAAGCGCTGGACGACGCGCTGATCGGACGGTTTGCCTTCTTTCTTTATCCGCCCGACGTGTTGCAGATGGAAGAAGAGGACCGTATCCGTGTGGCAACGCACATTAACGGCGATGATGCGCCGAGTCTTGTGGAATGGACCGGCGGTGTCACGGCCGGCACGGTGCCGCTGCATGACGTGAATGAGACCGGAGACACGATTCGTCGCATGCTTACTCTGGCCGGAGCGCATTTTCTCAGTCTCAAGGAAAAGTTGCCGTCTCTCGCAGAGTTTCTCGCCAAGTTCGCCGACCTGCTCATGCGGGAAAGCAAGGGCGAAGTCGCGCTTGACGGACGCAGGCTCGGATTCATTTACCGGAACCTGCTCGCCAACCGCGCCGTCGAGCTGGCAAAAGCCGAGAATTTCGGCGCCGCCATCCCGGACTTTGTTCGGTCGGCGCGCTACGTCGTTCAGTCCAGCATTCCCGTTGGCCTCAATGACGCATCGCTTCACCGCGAGGAGGCGGTGCACAAGATGGAGGTCTGCTTCGACCTCTTGAGCCACTACTTCGAGCCGGAAGCAGAACTGGGCGTAGTCAATCTGATCTACGAGTTGTTCACGACTCCCGACCTCGTACGTAAGGCGGAACTGTTGCTAAACCAAGACCTCGGGGAACTCGCGCTCTCCAAGGCCTGGACCGACTTGATGAGAGACGACCGGGACATCTCGCTCCTGGCCTACACCGCCCTGCAAGTCGAGGCCCGCCGGCCCGGCACGGTACCGCAGGAACTCTTGGCATCACTGTGCGGAAAAGTCTCCCCGGACACGCTCAGCACGGCCTGCGTTCCAAGGCTCGAAGGCGATGCCATCGAGTACATCCAGGAAGTCGAGCATCTGCTCGACCGGGATACGGACCTTGCAAAGCTCATCGCATATCAGCGGGTGAGCAAGCTGGTCGCATCCCGCAACGTCAACCCCAGAACCATCCGCGAGACCGCAAAAGCAATCGGGGACGACCTCAACACCTTCGAACGGCTACTCGCGGGCGGCAAAAACACGAAAGGAGGAAAAGCCGCATGAGTACCTTGCAGACATTTCAGTTTTGGCTCGAACCGGACCGGGAAATTCCGCGGTTCAAGCGCCTTCACTGGCATTTGGTCGACGTTCCCGTGGCAGACGTACTGCTTCAGGGAATCCACCCCTGGCAGGGCCACGACAAGCACCCATCGCTCCTCGATGCGCTGCTACAGCGCCTGAACTCCGAGGAAGCGAAAGTCGCGGCCTTGACGCCGATGGGACACAGCTACGACGTCATCTCCGACGGCGGATATGTCTACGGCGATCGCTGCCGGTTCCAGCGGACGCTCAAAACCGTGCACGAGGACATGTACTTCGTGGAAGACCTATCGTACATGGAACTCCTGGACATTGCCAAGCAGCGTCTCCGCAACCGATGGGACCATTCCATCGCGAAAGCGCTCGCGGAGCGGGCGCATTGCGGTTTCCAGTCGCTGCGGCAGTTTCTAAAGTCAAAGGACAAGTCGATAAAGTTGTCCAGTTACGACGACGTGGACACGTACAACCTCGGCAACGTCCTGACGCTCGATGATTTCGAGCGGCACGACAAGCTGCTCATCAACGAGGCCATCCCGACCCAAAACTTCCGTTCAGCGTCAGCACTGGCGCAATTCACGGACGGCCAAGGACGGCTGCGCCTGACACCGGAGATACGCGCCATGAGTCTCGCGGTGATCGTGAAGTCGGAGATGCCGCACATCAGCGGTACCCACGTGCAGTGGCACATCACGCGCTCCGGGCACACTTTGACCTTCCGCCCCGACCTTGGCGGAAGTGCGTCAAAACGACCTGCCGCGGAGGAGTTCGCCAAGAGATGGCGTACCGACGATGGAAAACTGGTGTTCCGAACGACGGTGGAACGGTTGGGAGACATCCTCGAACGGGAAGGCGGCACGGTGTCCTTCCCGGCCTTGAATTACACGTCGAGGCACTACGAGCCCACTGCGGCCGTCGAGGTCGAGCCCTCTCGGGTCCGCACCTTCCACATCGGGCGATTCGCCACGAGCAAGTGCACCGGCGAAATGCTCCGTGAGCTGTTGCGCGAGAATGGCGTCTCGATGACCGGCAACAAGGACAACTTGTTGGCGAAGCTGGGCAAACTCGCCGCGGACAAGTACACCGAGACGAAGCCAACGCTGGATGATTACTTCCAGCAAAACCGCTACATGCGAATCACGGCCAGCCCTTCCGCCACGGCGGAACTCCCCGTGCTGGAGGAACTCCGTTACCTGCGGAATCTCGTCCTGGCCATGTACGCGCTGCGCCACCTCCGCGGCGGCGTGCTCCTCGAACCCAGCCACGAAAACCCCACGTACACGCCCGAAGAACTGGCCCTGGCCCTCCTCGACGGCAAGGTCGCCTTCACCGGCGCCCTCCTCCGCGTCACCTGATGCGGGCGAAAGAGAGGCATCTCCCCAAGGAGAATGTCTCTCTTTTGGCGTGTGGCTGTCGGGGTTATCCCGACTCATATGAATAAGTGTTCAAGAGAAAAAAGGGGGGCATCGTTCAACAAAGGGTTGCTTCACTCTGCCCAGATGCGTTCTCTGTACGGACCGTAACGACTATGCTCATTGAGGATCCTGACGATGGTGATCACCGACTCGTTACGGCGAAGCGCCTGACCACGGTGAACAACTCGCGGGCATT
The DNA here is from genome assembly GCA_045863295.1 of Candidatus Hydrogenedentota bacterium. Taxonomy (GTDB): domain Bacteria; phylum Hydrogenedentota; class Hydrogenedentia; order Hydrogenedentales; family SLHB01; genus BTWA01. Next base: position 21,149 of record BTWA01000052.1, on the reverse strand, counting down.
TTGCATCAGGCAAACCATCGGCCAGCATCACCAGGATATCTCCAACAACGTGATTCGTCCAGTGACATCTCCAACGACAAGGGTATCCACAGTTTTCAACAGCCCGAAAGAGCGGATCGACGCAAGCCCTTGATAGGCGTGGAGAAGCCGGCCATCTCGCAAATCCCAGAGCCTAACTGAACCGTCCATTGAAGCCGATATCGCGGTGTGCCGCTCAGGCAGCATCGCAACTCCAACGACTCGCTCCTCGTGTCCTCGCATCTCGGCAAGCAACTCACCTTTGGTCACGTTCATGATTCTCAATATATTGTCAAGTGCAGAAGATAGGCCCATAATCTCGCCGGTTTCCGGATCTATCCACGAGCGGAAAAGGAGCGGGTCTGATTTATGCGAGATGGCTGGGTGGCGATCCTCGGAACCATCCCAGCTAACGAAACGAATCTCTCTCGGAAAATCCATCCAGGGGAGTACGCCCGGCCAGAGGACAAGCGTATCGTTGTGCAGAAAGCCGAGACACTTCACGTCTGACTTTGAATGCCCCACCTTGATTTCCCGCGGAAGCGTATCGCGGCATGCCTGCCCTTCACCATTCCACAACAGATCAAGCAGAAGTAGCGGCCCCATACTGCAGAGAGCCAGCCGCTTGCTGTTCGGCGAAAATAGAATCGAGTCAATGCCCCCGCCGAGGCCCTCGACTCGAATCGGTTCATCCGAACTATCGGCTCGCGTCAGAAGTAGCGCCCCCACATTCTCCATTGACACCACGGACGCGACAACAATGGTACCGTCAGCGTTTATCGCCGTAGCTTCAAATCGCTCATTCGGGATACAGCTAATTGTATTTCGAATCTCGCAGCGGTGGCGTCCGAGGGCGAATATTTCAACACGATCTGATGCGGTTCGAAGAAGCGTGCTCCCGTCCCCGCTTAGCAAGAGGCCCTCATTGCTCCGAAACGTCCTCACCACATCCATTTACTGCTCTCCAAGGATGAAACCGATCTTCGTCGTCCAGGATAACTACTTCTCCTTGACGGTCCATCATCGCAATACGCTTTCCCGTATCCGAGGCCGCTAGTGACAGTACCTCTGATTCCAGCGTAAGTATTCCTTTCGTGCGAGTACGCTGTTCTAGGTCCCACACTCTTACAATGCCGGCTAAATCAGCAGAAATAAACCGATCAGCGTCCGGCGTGAAAGCCATCTGAACAATCGGGGCCGCATGATCGTCAAGAGTCACCACGTCCGCCGGCACGGGACAACCTGTGATGACAGCAATTCGATTGCCTGTAAATGCGACCGCAAACCGATCCCTATGCCCGTCAAGAACGAAAGCGTACGCATCCTGGACATACTTTGGAGACCGGGCCAGAATCTGAACAGAACCGTCGGCGCGGTCGATGCCCAAGAGGTCGCCGGAGGTTCCCAACGCAACAAAGCAGCCCTTAGTTCTCCAATAGCCGAACCGATGAGGAAAACCGTCGTCTGCAAGACGTGTATCGGTTTCTAAGAATCTTCTCGTAACATCAAAAACCAGCCAACGCAGCCGAGAAGCGTCGTCCGAAAGTATGACCCCCACTTCCGAATGCTCTGCGCCGAAGCTGGCTGCGACTATCCTTTGCCCATTTGGAGATTCAAATTGCCATTTTACGGATCTCCGCGCAAGCGAAACCACATGAACCAAATTTGCGTTCCAAAGTAGGAAATGGTTTCCCGCTTGGAATGCCGAAACCGTGTCCCTTGGCGTGAAGTCCGAGTATACGACCCGGCTCTTAGATACCTTCTGGCGGCTTATGCCCCGATGTAAGAGACTCTTGCCATTGACGGATAACAGACCCTGACCATTCTGAAGAACACATAGGGGCCTTTCAGTATCTAAGCATGACTTCTTCACATAGCCCATACCGTCCTCGGCTTTGCGCCATACCGCGACGCTGGGCTCTTCAGTAGCCACCATGATTGTTTTCCGATCTTCAGAGATCGAGAACGATGCAATGCCTGCTTCGTGAATAAGTACCTCACTCGAAACGCGAATAAAATCGCGCGTTCCGGCTCGGGCGGGACGCGGGATGAGACAGGGTCTTGGCGGCTGGATGAGCGAAAGCGTACGTCTGAGCATCTTGGCATGCTTGGAGGCATCTTCTTCAACGAGCAATGACAGCACACCCCAGATGTGGTGCGGGTCACGAATAAGAATATGGGACGCGCGGGCAAGTGACATTCGCAAGGGCACCAATGGTCGGGCGAGTTCATATGGAAGTCCACTAAAATCACGCAGAAGCGATTCAACTGTGCCGAAGGTAACGCGCTTGCAGAGATAGCGGGCATCTAGCAGAAGCCCCTGCAGCTCTCGGGACCAATTTGCCCCCAACAGATGATGACCAATGAAATTCCATATGTAGCCGTCGTCGTCCAGTTCCCACCAGGGAAGGCGCCCATCCTTGCTAGAAAATCGATTCCTGGTTTGCCAATGCCTGTCCGCGTAGGCGCGAAGGATCGTCCGGTGCGCACGCTGCGATGCCGCTGAGTCATCGTGGTACGCGCGAAGAAAAGCGTGTATGACGTCGTGAATCTGGATGAGTCGTTCGTCCCAATCTACCTCAAGCATGGCCAGATCGCTAAGCCGCTCAATAGTCTCTCTGGTCTCGCCTGGGTCGGCTCGCCAAATCGTCTCCAATGCGGAGAAGGGTATCCGGGCATTCTTTGGTGTTGCGGCCAGTAGACGAAGGTCCCGCAGCTCTGCAACGCTCAGATACTCATGGATGGCGACATCCAGGACGTTGAAGAGCACGGTCTCCCCGCCTTCATCAGCCTCATGATGCGGCGTGAAGTCCTGGAGATACTTCCGCAATCGTTTGAAGCGCCCGGACCCCGGTTTGTCGAAGCGACTAATGATCGTCGCGGCCGACTCGGGCTTTTTTTTAAGCAGACCGCCAACAATTTTGAGCGCTAAAGGAATGCCCGAACAGCGTACAGTAAGCCCATCGAGAAGCGCAGGCGGTATGCTATTGACTGAATCGCCCACGGATTTCATAAGTACCATTCGCGCGTCGTTGTCACTCATTGAAGATAGGTGCACAAGCTGTTTTGGCAGTTCGACGTCGTCGAGGACCCGGCGGCTTCGGGACGTAGCCAATATGCAGCAATACTGGCTCAGCGACTGGAAAGGCATCACCTGCGCTGCAGAATGAACGTCATCCAATATGACAAGTACTCTTTTCCGCTCCGTTAACTTTCGTAGATCGACCTTTGCAGTGGGGCACTGGCCTAAGAACGCGAGAAGCTCGGCTTTCTTGGCATCAATTGCAAGTGGTGTCTTCTCTTGGCCCATGGTCAGGAAGCAAATTGCACTGCAGAAATGCGTGCGTAATATGGCGGACCGCGCCGTCTTGTTTAGGTGATAGGTTTTTCCGATTCCTGGCGCCCCCCAAAGTCCAACGAATCGGGGGTGTGCGTCTGCTCTGGCTCCTCCAGTCTTTCCACGATGTTTTCTGGAAACTGTGGCATCTTCGCCGCGACTCGGTTGTGGAAGATGCACGAGAATGCGACGTTGCAGTTGACTTTGGACTTGCTTTCGAGATAGGGCGCCTCGTCCGAACGGAATCCGCCATCGCCCTTGTCCCAAGTAGCGGCCTTTGCGATGCAGGTGCTGCAGGTCACACCCGAAGTACTCCGCCAGAATTTGCCCCTCTTCTGCGTGCAGGGATGGCCCAGTCTTCGTAATCACGCCGTCCTGGTGGTCTAGAAAAATAACAGCAAGATGCTCGGCCAATGAAGGCTCAAAAAGCGCAAGGACATAGTGACGACAATCTCTGGGAACATGGAAGCGGTATACAAACAGCGCCGGAAAAGGATCGTGGCCGTTTTTCAGCCATTCGCGGCGGACCTTGCGATTCAAGTCCGCGATCCTAGCGCGAATATTTGATGATTTGGACAACGGGAGACCGGCCAAATTCGAAAAAACCGTGTCTGTCACAAGGTAGTTGCCATTTGGCCATGCCCTATCGCTCCAGATACCTGTCAGCGCCCTTCCGATTTGGCTGGTGGAAGCTCCAAAGCCCAAGCGTTCCAAACAGATTTGAAGTAGGGCTGATTGGCCAGCACCCGACATCGTTGTGCTCCTATGGCAGATACGCAAGCGCGTCCAATCGTGGACGCCCCTCATCGCGTCAACAACGGAAATTTTAGGGAAACGGCGCCAGAAGATTCGAATACATCGAGTGGGCTGCTTCTCGATGGTGCAATTTGCTATCCGATCCTGAAATTCCCGTAGCGCACGAAAGAAGTGACCAAAATTCCTCCTAGCGCACGACCGCGACGGACAAAAGAAGTCTAGCGCACGAGAGCGACTCGTAAATGCTTGTGTAGAATGTACTTACGAATTGCGCGCACCCAACAACTAGCCGATTCTCGGATTGCGTAGCAGGGTAACAAGTGGATGCCGGTCGAAGCCAGAGAAGATGAAGAATCAACGCTGCCCCTGGGACTTCCCGAGCAGCAGAGAGCGCTTTTGCGGCACCTGCTGAGGCCAGTGTGGCAAGGCGGATTAACGCTCTCGCGCTATCCGAATCCTGAACTATCTGTAGGAGGCGTTACTTTCGCGGAATCCATAACTCGGATGACCAGCGAAATTGACCCGCTCTTTGACAGTCGCTTTGTCGTGATACTACAGGAGCACTTGCTCGACAGACGCTTCGTAGGCAATGGGCGCATGTTGCCTCGAACGCAGGTCGGGCAGATTATCATTCTCGATGGAACGACTGGCGATTGGCGCGTCGAAGGTCTTTCCACGATTCGCTATGTGCCCATTTGGGCACTCGTGCGTAAGCATATCCTAATCACTTACGAGCAATTTTCCACCCAAGGCAGGGCTGCCGCGTACTGCACAATCAATGAGCTGGAAGAGGCCTATTTGCATTTTGGACGGAAGCTCTTCCGGTCGTTTGGATCTGACGGATTTCCGCCTGAAGAATACTGGGTTACCCCAAAGCAAATTAACGAATCCCTTCAGTACGTCAAATCAAAGCTAGGGTCACCGTTCGCCGAGGCGATATCTGTCCCAACCCCTTACTTCGTGAACGCTGCGCCGGGGAACGTCTACTTTTGCCCCACCCTGCCCATGCTCGACGGATCATCTCCTTCGGATTCATTCCGAACAAGTTCGGAATGATTAGGTCGACGCCCCGCGAATCTCAGGCAATACTTTGATAACGCTGCACTGTAGCAGCGGCAGATGGCGTCAACGGGTTTCAGTGGGTTGCTACAGGACCCCAACGACCAGGCACTGGCGTTTGGTGCGATCAAAGAACCTAACTCGTGATTAAGAGAGCGACGAAATGGATCGAGTATCGACGTGCAACGCAGGCGCAGCAGAGAGCATCTCGGATACCGGAAAGTGCAAGAGCAGTCGCCGCATCAAGGATAGCCACAGAAGTCACATGGAAACTTCAGAAAGCTCCTGGCTCGAAGTCGCCCGGCGGCTCTGGGCGCCGGTGGGATAAATGAAGGCTCCGGTCTCGATGACTACCCCGATATACCTAAGTCGGCGCGTAGTTCTTTCTGGCGCAGAGCTGGCAGCTACCAATTTGCCGGCGAGGTATGACGCCTACATGAATACCTGCCTTTCCCGGCTGTGGGAAATGCTCGATGGTGCTTTTCCGAAACCAGAACTGATGCGGATTGGAGACGCGATCATCCTTGCTGCCCACCTTCATTCCGGCATCTTTCGCAGGACCGGTGAGCCTTATCTGGCCCATCTCCTAGATGCGGCCCGGTTCTCTTTTCTTGCTGGTGTCCGCGAGGCGGATGTCCTGATCTCTGCCGTCATGCATGACGCCGCCGAAGAAGCAAGTGACCGCATGCCGAATGAGGGACTAAACGCGTATGGTCTGCCGGATCGCGTAGTGACGTCGGTGGCCGCCCTGACCAAGGTCGAATCGGAGCATCCCGCTGAATACTTCGCGCAGGTGCGGAGCTGCCGTTCAGCCCGTATCCCGAAGCTGGCCGATAGGCTCAGCAACCTGCTTTCGATGCGCGGCGCGTTCTCCGTGGAAAAGATGCGCGAGTATATCCGCGAAACTAGCGACGAACTGCTGCCCATTTGCGGTACGAAGTCCGGCGGACTTGGCCGGTATACCGACGCCGCGCGAATCTTGGAACACCAGATCTACGAATCCATCAAGGCGGCCAACACGTTCATCGCAGAAGGGAGCGCTCGCCGTGTTTGTTAGCCGGTATTCCGATAACGCGGCCACGCGGCGCAGTATTCCTGATGGTCGCGAGTGCGTGCTCTCGGAAACGTCTTCCCATCTCGGCCATAGTGGCAGCTCTGCGCCAAGCTACCGGCCCGCTAGTTTCATTGAAACGTCTCGGCCTAAGCGTGTGCGCCGCTGCCGCCGTGAGGGCACTACGGTTTCGGTGCATCCAGCGTCAACTGTCGTTGCACGCGTTGTTAGAAACGCACGCGACTTAGTCGCATTCGCAAGTTCATGCAACCGTTCTCGTGCATGCATGGTGATCTCCTGGAGGAGTGGGTCATGAGCGTGTTGACAAGTTGCATTGCCCATCGCGTGGCGCTATTCGAGTCCGAGGCCCAAGCAGTCGCAGGCGACGCAATTCATTTCGCGCCGGTTGAAACAGGCGGGGAACTTTACGGGTATCGTTCGCGCGGGAACGATATCGTCATCACGTTTGCAACGCCACCCGGCCCGAACGCGGTGCATGAACCGTGCTTCTTTCGGAAGGACCTCACCTCCCTACATGCAAGCCATAGGTGGATTGTCGACAACTTTCGGCTTGGGCTGTGGGGTACGTGGCATTCACATCACTATTTGGGCCTTAGTACGCCAAGCCCGCGCGATATCGAGAGCGCTGCCGCAATCGCAAAGAAAAACGGGATGGCTGAGTTCCTTATCTTTATCCTCACCATCGGTTCGAACGACTCCCATCATCTTGGCGAAATACGCGAACCGTGTTCGCCGGCGGCACGCCGGTTCCGGTCCCACGGAGCGGGCGCTCATGTATGCATCAATTCCTTTGTGCTCCGTACAGATTCGGAGTTGCTGTCGCCCATACCCGTCGAATCCATCCCCTCCGCCAGTCCCCACCGGCTGGCTTTTCAGGCTTCCGGCGAAAAGGCTGCGGGCCTTCGCTCTGATAGCGCTCCCCATCCAAGCAATTGCATCTGCTTTTCGACTCCGTACTTTCCCCGCGAGGAAAGCTCTCTCCCGAGCCAGCTCGAGGAGGAATTGCTCGCACTTCCGCATCATCTGCGCGACTACTGTGAAGTGACCGAGCAGGACGGCCAGTTCCATGTAACGATTCGACTCGGTCCCAATCTGAAGTTTCGCCTTAAGTGCGACAACAACCGCCTTTCCGAAAGGATCATGAGCTTTTTCCAGTATCTGTCGAACGAAGGCCGGTTATTGCACGGCGCACTTTTCAGCCAGCGCCGCGGTACGACCGATTCGTCCAATCATGATTGCCCCGAGGCGATGCCGGAACCCTCTTGCACTGATCATGTTTGTGCCGATAGAGGCCAATTCGAGGGGCAGGACGAAGGTATACCGGGTGAGAACCAGCCTGTAGACCGGGGGAGCGAGTAGACCATGTGGACGGCGCGCCAGGAAAATCGGATTCGGGCAGAACGGGACGTCTTGGACCGTCTCTTGCCGCACTTCGTCTTCTTCACTTCTTGGAGCACGGCGTACGTAGTCGGCTATGAGAGTTGTCCCGGTTTCCGCCACCCCTATGAATTGCGGCTTGAATTGGGCAGCGGGTATCCAGACGAAGAGCCATACCTGTACGTCACATATCCATCGCTGCTCTTCGATTATCACGGGGATCACTTGACCTGTCCATCTCACCGGTTTCACACATTGGGCCGCCGTGAAGAACTCGGCTGGACGCGACTCTGCCACAGCAAGGACTGGGACCCGAGAAAGTCGTGTTTGGCCGTGATACAGCGTGGTCAACTTTGGATTCATTTGTACGAACAGCATCTTCGTACCGGCCAATCGATTGACGACATGCTTTGGGATTTGAAGAGGAGGTATGCCCCATGAGCGACAATGCTAGCCCAAACACGTTTACCGACGAGATTTTGCGGGGTCTGCAAATTGCAGGAGAGGCGGAGAACCGGTTTCAGGGCGCAGGGCGGCGGTATGTGTACGACAAGGAGCGGAATCGCTTCCGCGAACCCAGTCCGTCGGACAATCCCGAGTCCACGTTGAACGTGGATGTCGATGACCTGGGATGGGCGTGAACGATGACTCCCCGTGTAGTCTTGCCGCAATCCCTGTTGGACGAGCTGCGTAAGTCCACTGGTCCGTTCCGCTGGACGGCGAGGCATTGGGCCGGGGAAGGCGTCATTTCTCTTCTCGCATCAGACGAATTCACCTCCGGTAACCCGTGCGAGATTTCCGTACTCTTCGGGCCTCTGGATACATTGACGGATGAGTCCCCGGTTGATGCGATGCCGAGTATCGTCCTCTCGTGCCGGTCTGATTCCGCTCCCGCAGGGTTGCTTCCCGCCTCCCACATGGAATGTCGCGTTAGGCTTCAAGAAAACCAAGGATGGAAGGATGCTGCGCTCACCGTTATCGATGATCGGGACATTTTCCATCGGATAAGCGGGCTTCTTGAGACCGACGCGTTGCGCGAGGAGCAGGTGGCGATCTTCGGTGTGGGCTCTCTGGGCGCCGAGGTGGCGCTCGGGCTTGCAAAAGCCGGTGTTGGAGCGTTCACGCTCGTCGACCACGACGTTCTGGAACCCGGAAACACATGCCGCCATCCCTCGCCCCTAAGCCACGTCGGCCGGCATAAGACCCACTCAGTAGAAGAACTCATACGTGGTAAGAACCCGCGTGTACAGGTGAAGACACGTGAATCGCGTCTCACGTGGGCAAGCTCCGGCGAAGCCAGGGAAATCGTGCAGAAGAGTACCTTGGTCATCGCCGGGTTGGACAACCACGAAGGCCGTGTCATCTTGAACCGAGTATGCCTTGATTCCGCGGTGGCATGCATCTTCGCAGGCCTTCGCCGGAGGGCCTACGGCGGCCAAGTCCTGATCCTGCGCCCGGGTAGCGGGCCGTGCTACAGCTGTCACGTCCATTCGAACCCGGAAATGACCCAAAGTGAACCATCGGACACTGCCCCTGCTTACAGCGACCGTCCCGCGCCGATTGAACCTGGTCTTGCCACCGACATAGCGCCGGTCGCCACGATGGCGACAAAGCTCGCTATTCAACACTTGCTGCGGGACAAGGAGTCAACGCTCCGCAGCTTGGATGAAGACCTCGCCGCGCCCCTCTACATCTGGTTCAACCGCCGAGAAGCGAATACTTCCATCGCCGGGATCCCGCCATTGGGTTACGGCGTGGCCGAACTGGCCATTCTTCGTTGGTATGGATTACCTCTGCCGCGCGACCCGCACTGCCCCTCCTGCGGATCATACGAGCCAACGAAATGAGAACAGAACAAACAAAGATGACTCTGGGTGAAACCTACGCAGCAACCCGGTTGCCCTCGCGCGGCGATCCGCGGTTGAAAGAATTCTACGGCGACCGGGTGGAAGATACGGTGGGCAAGGAATTCTCGTCGCAACTCAACAGTGTTGCGCATCAACCCGCAGGCTCCTGCGCAATGAATCTCCTTTGGTCCTACGCTCCGAACGATGCGCCGGACAAGAAACAAGACCGGCTGTGTCTCATGGCGCGAGGCGCGTCCCGCGACAAGGCAATCGTCGAAGGGATAGACGGGTGGCTCTCGAAAGGCAGCTTGGATGGGCTCTACGCAATCAAACGCACTGAGCCTGCTCACATCGACTTCAGTGTCTTCAGCGCAGCGTGCGATATCGTGCGCATGGAGCAGGCGCTGTCTCCCGTGACCACCGCCGGCGAGAATCCGAACGTACCATCGCTCTTGTATGAGCCCTTTCCCTTCATCCCGCAATCCAGAAACGAACTCTTGCTGGTGGATCGAACATTCAATACCGTACAGGAACCGGTACTAATCTATATCGGCGTCGAGCCGGAGGACACGACGCCCCAACGACATGCCCTCGCGAAACACTGCGCGTTGCTCAACGAAATTGGGCGCGCTCACCGGCCGTTCGATGACTCGCACGCCTTGCATGAAGCTGTTGGGGATGAAAGACGCCGGCTGCTGCCCCTTCCTTACCGTAAGGAACCTGCTGCCGACCTCGTAGCCAGGAGCACTCAGCGCGTCAGAGAGAATTTGCGCGGGCCATCGGTGCATTTCATTATCCGTGTACTCGCGACTCGCGTAGCAACCGCTAGAACCGTTGCCTCGTCACTGGCGATGGCCGCGTTCAAAGACGCTTCGTACGCATTGGTTGTAACACCTTGCGGTGACCCCGACTTTGGAAATCTAGTCGACGCCGTCCGCTACGGGCATGTCGAGTACCTTCGTCCTTTCGAGTACTTGGCCGCGCAAGGTATGCCCGCATACTACCGCGACCTCCAAAACCTCCGTCAGTTAGCATCCCCCCAGGAACTCCGCGGAATCTTCCAATGGCCCGTGGCTGATGTAGTCTCTCCCTACTGCATTTACCACAGTATGGATTCGACGGTTTCAGCATCAGATATCTTTTTTTCCTTCGGAGACGTCGTCGTTGGCCCCAGAGGGGAACTCGGCCGGAAGGAGGGAGTGCTCGAGTCCGAATCCAGTCAGAGCGCCATTGCGTTGGGAATTCCCGGATCCGGCAAGACCCTATCGCTTATAACTATCTCGTTTGAGTCGCACCGCTGCGGCGTTCCGTTCCTTTACATCGCTCCCATCGCAGGAGAGCAAACCGGCCTCAAGCTCCTGCATGATCACTCCGACCCAAACGTACGCCGCCTCGCGCAGGATCTGCAGTACTACACGTTTGGGCCGGAAGGCGTGTCCGAAGGAGCATTTAATCCCTTCACGTGGAAGAAGGGCATCCCCCTGGACCTCAAAGTACGTGGTGTCGCGGAATGCATCATGGGATCACTGCCAAGCTTTCCAGCGTTTGAAAGGGCACTCGTCAAATCCATTTACAAGCTCTACCGAAGGTATCCGGATCCAGACAATCCGCCACGCATGGAGATGTTGTTGCCGGAACTGCGTAGCCAGGTCAAGAAGCTCGGCTATGCCGGTGATACATCCCAGAACCTTATGTCGGCGTCACTGACTCGCCTCGAGAAACTCTTCACCGGCGCGCTTCGCACCATATTCCTTCCCGGCATTAACGTTCCCTCGATGGACTCGTTGATCCACGGGTATACGATTCTGGACCTCGATGGGCTTGGTGACGATGAAAAGTCCATCCTGATGCAGTTCATCCTGAGGGGAATCGAGGAGTATCTATTGACGTCACACAGCGACCCATGCCAAGGAGAAGGCTAGTGCCGTACAACACGCGAAATGTAAAACGTGTCCGCTTCTTGATACTGATCGATGAACTGCATTTGATAGCCGGCCGCAATCCTCTTGCGCAACAATCGGACCAAGTCATGGATCCAGGCGCCACGTTGTCGAAGCTGTACTGCCGTGCGGTCCGGGAGCACCGAAAGCTGGGCGTAAGTATCCATGGCGCGGATCAGAGTGTAAGGAACGTGGCCGACGACGCGGTCAGCCTAACGCCGATTAAGGCTATCTACTGCACTAAAGAGCGGAGCGAGCGCGAACTGCTCGCGGGCGCCGCCCTGCTGAGCGCCACTCAAACCGAAGCCTTGGCCCAACTCGAGCCCGGCTACGCCTATGTGTCGACGCCGCACAGCCCGCGTGCGCGGCTAGTCAAGATGCGTGATTTCAGTGACATACCCGCCCTGCTGAGCAAACCGTCACCCGAAGCAATCCGCGAGGCATGTCGTGACCAACCCTGGCGCCGCGAGGCAGATGAAGCCATAACAACCGCACGGCTTCTGCGCCTGAGCGAGGGCATGACGGCGTTTTCCACGCTTCTTATTCAGCGCACGAAGCAAGTGGAGCGGCTTCTGAAGGGAAAGGCGCCGTCCGTTGACATGTTATCGCGCATCTACGACGAATTCGAGGATGAGTTCCATGAGTTCTACCACGACAGTTACGAACGCCTCATCGGTCAGGGAAATGGCGTCTCGCCAGAGCTGTTGGCTCATCGCCAACGCCTCCACAATGAGGTCGAGCAACGTCTCCAGCCGCAAGCGCTGGATCTGCTCGCTTTTCTCAATCGAATAGTTGAACACAGAAACGAGTTGGAGGACCTGCAATGAGAGACACACCCACACCCACGCGGCAGGAGATCGACGATAGGAACGAACGTATCTCCGTAGAAATGAAGGACCATCAGGAAGAACTCAAAATCACGGCGGATGATCTCAATACCATCCGGGAACTGCGTGAATCGTTGGACCGAAGCGGCGGAACAGCCGAGGGTCTTGATGCCGTGGACCGTGCGGTCGACGGTGCGGACGATGCTACATCGGAGGTCTTCGATGAACATGACCGGGACCTCGAGAAGGTCCACGAGGAAAGCGAGCAATTTCAGGAAGAACTCGACGAAGGCAAAGAGGCCGCGGACGGCAATCTCGATCGTGCCTCGGACACGCTCATCGAAACGCAGGAAGCAATTGAACACATCGAAAAAACGAAGGACGCGCTCCAGGAAGACCTGGATCTGCTCAGCGAACAACTCAATGCCGCGAAGGATTGCCTGAAGCGGAGCCAGGAGATTGAGGCCGAGCTTCGCGGTGTGCGCGAACGAGGAGGCGAGTAATGGGTATGGTTGGGCCAAATCAGGATTGGCGCTCGCTGGCCTACCTGCGCGAGCACTTCGATTCGCACGCCGAGGGAGCGCTGGACTGTGCAGCTCACTTGCGCGACGCAGTTGCGGCCCTGCCAAGGGTGTACCAGGAACGACATTCAGAATGTTTCTTTGCGGAAGCACTTTACGCCCGGAAGGAAGAAGCCGAACAACAGGCACAATCCGAACTGCTGCAATTTCAGGAGTGTCTTGCGTTTATTTGGAGTGAACAGGCGCGGCTCTCCCGGCGTGTGCGCGACGTTGACCGAGCAGCCGAGACGCTTCACCACGATGCTCCAAAGAACCTCCTACGGGAAGGCGAAGACTCGATTCTGGAAGATATCCGCTGGCTGGGAGAGCGTCAAGTTGTCGCGGCACAGGTTATTGATGCGCTCAAAGCGGCCTTGGCCGAGAGTGTGGCAAAGCAGTTGCCTCTTGGAAGAGCGAGCAAGCGTTTTTGCCCTGTGTCGCCCAGCGCCCCCATGCGAGCACCCGCACTTCTGCCTCCAGAGCCTAGCCTCGACGCTGAGATCGAAGCCTTCGGAGGGTATCCCGGAGTCGAAACTTCAATGGAACGTGACAGGTTATCGAGATAATGAACCTCACACCGTCAAAATTCGATGTTCCGCTGCTCGGCGGGCTAATCGCCGGCCAGGAAGCGCTGATCCGCCTTGGCGAAGAGAACTCCCTAATGAGTCTTCCGTGCGGACATCGCTTTACGAGCATCGACCGCAATCCTAGCGGCACTCGCTTGATTGCCGGCGATACGTACGGAATGGTGCATCTGCTGGACCACAAGATGAAGTCGCGCCGTCTGAACCAGGGCGCCGCAGTGCTTGACGTCCGCTTCACGAACGAAAGCGACTTCGTCTCCACGGATACGGCGAAGAAGTGGCTTCTTTGGCGTCCGCCGTACAATCGCCCGTACGAACTTCCGTTCGAGGGCAATGCGCCTATCTCGTCCCAAGTCATGGCCGGGAACACGCTCGTCGGCTTTAGCGCCGACGGATGTGTCGCGCTGTGGGCATCGAAGGGCTCGACTACCATCAGGTGCGCCGGCGATGTGAGGCCGCCAGTTCCCTATAGCCTTGCCAAGGGTCTGTATTGGACCGCCGCCAAGAAGGCGGTCTTTCCGGTTGCGGGTGGCGGGCTGCTCTGCGTCGATACAGTCAAGCAAACTACCGAACTTCACTCGGTACACGCGGGGGACTACTATGCCCTATTCGAGTGGAACGAAACGCTTGCGACCGTAGGCTCGCTCGATGGGCTCGTCAAATGTTGGGGTTCGAATCCGTTCCACCTGGTATCCGAACTGGAATCGCCACTTCGCGTCATTGCGGCCGGCCTGACGTTGGACCATCGCGCGCCGCTACTGCTGGTACAGCAAGACGGCACTGCCCACAGCTTCCAGGTTAACGAACGCGAAATAACTCCGGTCGGTGCCCCTTTCACCGGCGAGTTTCACGTTATTTGCGGCGTTTCATACTCAACCTACGTAACGACAACCTGTCAAGCGAGGAACGCAGAAGCCAGGCGATGCGCCGTTGACGTGGCGAAAGCAATCTCCGATCGAAACGCTCGCCGCGCGGAGTCCTTGATGGACTCATATCGCGGAGTATTCTCCGAGAGTTTACGTAGCGCGCTGTATGCCGACATTGCCGGGCTGAACGGAGACATTCACCGTCAGGCCCAACTGCGCCAAGACGTAATTCGCACTCTGCCCCACACCACCGCCGCAATTCCCAGTTATTGGCGGCAAGCTCATTTTTTCATGCGGCACATGCATTTCGCGGCCGCTCTCGACGCGCTTCAATCTCTTTCATATATCGACCATGGAGAGGAAGTTCAGATGGCGCTGGAGCATGTCTCCACGATGGCGAACTTGAGTGCCAACGAAGCGGCTCTCATTCGAATGGACGAAGATACGGCGCTCGAACACATACAGGTAGCTGCGGCTCTCGCACAACCCGTAAGACCACGCATGCTTTTCCATGAATGGGACGTGACGGACTGCTGGGGAACGCAATTTGACGCCAGCGAATGCCTCAGGGCCATCGTCGGGTGCCATGAGTCATACGATATCGGTCTAACGTACAAAAACGAGACGTTGCGCGTCATCACTCCGGACGCGATTGGAACCCCGGAGGAGTGCATGGTGATAAGCAGGCCGCTCGGAGAAGGTCACCGCTTGGAATTGGTCTATCGGTTTAAGCAGGAGAACGGCCGAACCGATGTCGTACCCGGCCTCTCATTTGCTCCCGCCCAACTGGTTCACAACGTTGCCGAACATAATCAGACGTTGGAGCGCTTCATCCGCGGCGTCTTGCACGGGCACGAGTATGTCCAATGGCAGCGGTCCGTGCAGCACCAGGTCGAGAAAGCGCTGGGTACCGTAGTCAACCAAAAGCTTGCACAAAAGGACCGTCAGTAACCATGAAAAGCCTTACTTCTACAATCGTTCCGGCTGGTGGCCACGAAATCGCCGGCCAATGCAAGCACAGGGCTCTCACGCAGGACGCGAGGGAGTACTTTCCTGGGAAGCCGACACCGCGGAGGCCGACGTTCATTGAGATTCCGGTAGGCGAGATGCTTCTTGAAAGGTTCACGGTTCGCGGCTGCGCCGGCGAAGATGCGCTTGGCCGGGTGTATCTCCTGGAGGACACGATTGGCGGCGAAAAAGTAACAGCTAGACTTCATGCAGGAATCGAAGAGCAAGTACCCGACTGGTTCCTGAAAACGAATCGCCTGAGAACCCAAATTCGTGACCATCGGCAAATCATACGGCCTTTGGAACTCCATCATGGCCGCTGGGGCGGGGGAAGCATCAGTATCTTAACCTTGGAGTTCGCAAATGGTGGCACCTTGTCCGAGTGGATGCGCGAAGGTCACCGGGACACGCCCAACCGAGCGTGGGAAGTGGCTCGTTACGTACAGCAGGCTTGCCAAGGTCTGGAGGCCCTTGATAAGGCCGGTCTAGTCCACCTGGCCGTCACCCCGGAACATCTGCTGATAGCTTCAGAAAACCTGAAGATCGGCGGACTGGAGTACTGCGACGATAAGAACGCTGTACCCACCAACCTGCACGAAAAGGTTCAAAGTATCGCCGTGTACCTGGCGCCTGAACGCTTCAACAGTCCTGGGCATTGCGACGTTCGCAGCACCATATATTCGCTGGGAGTCATTCTCTTCGAACTGATGCACCCACAATGGCAGGCGCCGTTCCAAGGCCCGCCTGATCGCCTCGCAATGCTGCACCAGGAGGCGCCGCCCCCGCAACTCCCTGGTATACCCGAAAATATTCAAGCGGTTGTTTACCGTTGCCTGGAGAAGGACCCTGGTTGCCGATATTCCGATTACCAGTCCGTTTCGCATGCTCTGGGGGCGTGTTTTGCACAACAAAAGTCCTGTCCCGGTTCCTCGGATGGCGCAGTGCCGGAAACGAACTCGCCCACTCCTGACGTGGATGCCTGGGAGATCGCTACTGAGCGCATGGAACACGGCGACCTTGAAGGCGCGGTACGTGCCTGTCAGAACGTTCTGATCCAATCACCCGAGCATGTCGGCGCCCGGAGCCTTCTCAACACGCTTGAGAGCAGAGAGTCCGAGGCCCGGCGCATCTACTCGGCCATCTCGTCCGGAGATGCGCACATCAGTCTTGAGGAGCAGGCAAACTTGCTCGTGCATGCCGAGTCCCTCTACCAAGGGCACTACAGCCGGAGTGCAGCTCAGCACGCGTTTACCAAGCGTTGCGAGCGATTCCGCGACCTCGCACAGGCTACCGAAGATGCACTGAGGCGCGGAGAACGGGACCTGGCGCTTAGCCTGCTGGAACGTGCGGCCTCGCTGAATCCCGACAGCGCAATCGTTTCGGGGCTCCAGCATCGCATACGCGAAGAGCTCGCGCATATGCAGAAGCTTTACGAACAAATGTATGAGGCATTTCGGCGTGGCGACAAGCAAATCGCCCTGCGCCTCGCGGCTCAACTGGATGTGTTGGCAGGAACCCAAGGGCAGAGACAACCTGGATCGGTACATGAAGAGTAAGCGCGTAGACAAGATGTTTCTCGCCAAGGCTGGGCCAATGGCGACATGGCTTCGTTTTGAACGCAGTGCAGCGAAAGCGGACATGAACAACCTTGGTACACGCCACCGGCGAATGGAAGTGAGGAGTGTTACGGCATCATGAGTACGATTGCCAAGCCAAAGAATACTGAGCCAGCCGTAGAGCGGCCGTTTGCCCGGCATACAACCGAGGCGCTCATAGGTGTGCTGTGTACAGACGTCAATGATCGCGCCATCAACGAGCTTCTAGACCATCGTACGCCGTTCGTTTGGAAGGGCAGTGAAGTCTTCATCGGGCTTTACCACCTGGTCGCGAACGGTATCGAGCGATGCGCATCGTTGTCGCCACGCCACAGAACGGAAATCTTGGACGCCGCGCGCGATCTGACATTGGATAAGTTCACAAACCTCCCGCCGGAGGCTTTACCGGAGAAGTTCCGCAAAAGCGCGCCCGTTGGTACGGAAGACCTGCAGGGAGAGGAAGAAGCCATCCACTGGCCGAAGACGGACCGGCGGAAATACTACAAAGCGCTGGCCAACGCCGTTTTGGCGGACCAGGAAGTCAATCGCGCGCAGAATTCGCTCGAACGCGAAAGCGCCGTGTGTGCCGTGTTCCAGCGGTTCGTGTTGCGGCATATTGGACTTTCTCTCCAGGAGGCAACGCGCAAGTCTCGCAATCCCTTCGAATCCCGCTACGCCTGGAATATTCCGGGAAAGGGTACGATCACTGTCTATTTGCCGAAGTACTTGAGCGGCCCGCAACGCCCGGCATGGCTGCGCGAAAACGTGGAAGACCCCTGTCCCGGCCGTAGAGGCGAGCGCGAACGCGTCCAATCCATCATAGATGAACGACTCGCCATACCGTGCTTTGTATCCGATCCGGAAATCGAGTTGGGGTGTACGGCGAGCGCCATGCCGAATCCCCGGGACCTGGCCGCCCGATCGGGCTATCCCGATCTGGCGCGCTACTTCGCTGAGGAGAAGGCCACTTGTATCGATGCGCTCAAACCCTCTATTCGCAAATGCGGGGCAGACGGCGTGAGGTCCCTCGTAATGGCCCGCATGCAAGGCCTCGCAACAGATCAGAAGAACGACGCCGCCCTCGCCCGCGAGGCAGGCGTATCCAAGGCCGCGTACAGCCGGTTCGCAGGCAGCAAGTGGAACTCCGCGATGCCAGACCTTTGGCGGAACGTTGCTCGGGAGATTAGCCGCGATCCCATCTTACGCGAGATGGCCGAGCGTGCCGGCGTGTACCGCGCCGCTGTTGAAGCGCTTCGTAATGAGTCAAGCCCGGATTCGGAGGTGCGCCATGAACCCTGACCTGTATTTCATTCCATTGCTTTTTGAGGCATATCGGGCGGAAAACCGAGGGGAAGCGATTCTGCTGGCTCTGGAGAAGATTCGCACGCTAGGCCGTGAGGAGAAGTACCGGAATGGCTACGCCCAGTTCCTGGTCTTCATGCAGGCCGTGCGAGGCGAGTATCTGAAGGGACTGGACGTTTCCAGTGCAGAGCATCCGATAGACCACGATGCTCCGATTGAACCCGAAGAAATTGGCGTCTTGGATGAGTACGAACACCTTTTTGATGATCTTGTATTCGAGGATGCGCTAAAGCAAGTTCCCGTGTCGCTGGTGTTGGCAGGTAGCGGTCAGCTCCGGCGTGTCCTGAAGCTCTCCCGAAACGACCCGACTGCTTCCATCCCCGCCATCACCCCTGGCCACTACGAGCTTGGGTTATCCACCGGTCAAATCATTTGGGAGGCCGAGCTTCGGCGCGAACACGTTCTGTCGGGGTTCGCCTTTTCAGATGAACCGATCCGTTTCGCGGCGGATACAGGAAGCCTTCCACGGCGAGCGTCGGTGGATGAGCGCCTGCTAGACGGAGAGATCGAAGTCCGCGTGTTCCCCGGACGGGACAACGCCACGATGGAGGTGTTGTTATGCGTACGTTAGATTCGATCGAGAAGAAGCCGCCCACACTGGCCATAGGAAGCGCGAAGACTGTAGTCGTCAGTGGCAAGGACAACGAAGCCGTGGCGGTCATCGCAAAGGTGAATGCACAGATCATCAACGAATACTCAGGAGAGCTTTTTCGTTCCTCTGGTCCAGGGACCGTTTGCCCAGCGGCAATCCGCCACTACGTCGACGTGCTTACCCCGAATCTCTCTTCGAAGTATATCAGCAAATTTCGGACGGCCAAATTTACTTTGTCCGTATCCAACGTAAGTATCTCTGCGGCACAGAACAGAAAGCTCGAACTGAACGGGTACTCGGCGGACGCCGCGGTTTGCATGGCGTGCCTGTCGTCCGCCCTCGGTATTCCGTGCCGTTCGGACGTCGTTTTCTCGGCGCACGTTTCAGACCCCAACGGTACATGTGCAGTGGTCGATAGTCTTCCTGCGAAACTGCGTGCCGTGTGCGAAGACCCTTACGTAGGCACATTCGTGTGCGCAGATCCACGCCAGGATCCTTCATTGCGTAAGCTTGCACGGGACGACTACGACGCCATCGAGGAAGCACTTCGCCGCGCATCCGCACGAGTTGAAGTGATTTTCGTGGAAGACCTGTCCGACGTCGTGCGCATAGCCTTCCGTGAAAGAGACCTGGTTATATCCTCGCTCCTAAACCTCTACTTCGACGAAGCGTGCGGGCAGCGTACGGGCAGTGAACTTGAGAAGTCGCTTTTCGACAACCTTCACGGCCGTTTCTGGTCCGCGCTTGAGCGGGAATGGCTGGATGGCGATCCGGCCTCTGCAAGCGAGCTGTTGGCGGAACTCGTTCGGTACTTCGCGGGCAGGGGAAGTTACGCTCACGGAGCCGGCGAGAATCTCTATCGCATTCTTGTCACCCTGCCGCCCTACATCCGGAAGCGGCTTCAGTTTCCGCTGCTGCCGGGGACTGAATTGGCACGTCTCATTGCCTGGGCCCGGCCGGATGATGTCGATGACATCAGGTATTTCCTTAATGCGAACGCGGGGGACCGGCTTCCCGAACTCCCACCTGCCGTCGTTACACGAGCTGCTGGCGGCGATGCGCCGGATGAAAATCCAGATCTTAAAGCTCTCTTGGCAACCATCGATCCTGACGTCATTCGTCGCGACGTAATCGAGCCTATCGAGAGCGCGATGGCCACCTACCGTTTGGACGGCGCGGTTGTCGGGTCTGATGAAAGCTATCTTTCGGTTCCAGCCAACTGTTACCTGCACTTGCTCCGGCACACGCACGAGGTCAAGGATGTCCGTTCCAATGCGGTAGAAGATGAAGCCACAGCCTTGTTGGCCCGCGCTTTCGCGCATACTGGAGGTCTACGGGCTGCGCAGGCGGAAGCAAGATCTGGCGCACCCCACGGCGGCATTCGGTACGTGCTAGAGAGGATGGGACGTCAATACGCCGCCGAGCAGGAGCACATGTATGTCCAACACGCTATCGAATCGCACCTTCAACAACTGAGCTACGAGCGGCGCGTCGCCCTTGTAGCGGCGCTAATCGACCGGTTTCGGCCGTACTTGACCGAAACGGAACTGGATACCGCACCGGAACAGTTCCTGAAGAACCCCGAACCCTTGGTTCGGGCATACATGCAAACCGCGGCATCGTTGAGGAGCGTTTTCCGCGCCCTTTAATCCGAAGAAACAACCATAGGAGGACTCCCCATGCCAACCATCCAATCCATCATGCACGACCTTAGTGACATCACCATCGCCGACCGTGTCACCAGCAGGCACGACGAAGCACGGAACCGCTATCACCTGCGCCAGAACCGTGTTTCCAATTGGGATGTCTTTCGTGCGGTCACCGGTGATTACTATGCTCATCACTACACGTTTGCCGTCACACGTGGAGGCACCATTGATCCTGGCCGCGCCGCCGCTCGGGCAAAAGCGATCCTCGAGCGCGAATACCGGCGTCGTGGCCTCGGCTACGTAGCGGCAGTCAATGACGGCATCTATGGCACTAACGGCGGTATGAAGGCCGTCATCGACTTGGTCGCGGAAGGTATCAAGGCGCAGGACATAAGCGACTACGTCGAGGAGGCCTTCGACAGCCAGATCAAAGGCAACGTATACGAGGACAAGGTTGCAATTATCCGTGACATTTTTCACTACTACGGCCCGGTGCTCGCCGATACCGTCGACCTCAGCAACCCCGCGCGCTATGCAAACGACTACCGGATCATCATCGACGCGCTCGTGGAGAACATGCGCCGAACGTCGCCGGTCTTCCGGCAGCTGTAAAGGAGGTTCCAAGATGTCGAAATCGATGGATACCATCGTCGAGCAAATCGACCCGGCACGGACGGTCGACGAAACGGAGCGCCGTGCC
>BTWA01000051.1:0-32257 GCA_045863295.1 Candidatus Hydrogenedentota bacterium | reverse complement strand
CTTCGACAGGTTGAGTTTCCGTCGGAGTATTCTTGGAAGCGGTGATGCAGGCGCCGATGAGCACGTTAGACGCGCACAACGCCATGATCCAGAAAAGTCTGGTTCGCCGCTTCATTCCAAGGTTCTCCTCGCTCCGAAACTAAAACTTCAGTGAATAGCCCGCGCTAACCTGCCAATAGGGCGAGTCAGCGTAGTCGTCGATCTCGTAGGATACGCCAAGCTTTACCTCGTTTTGCGGATTAATGGTCCAAACGCATTCCGCAAACAACGCGTAAATATCGTCTCGCACGATAACCGGAACCTTGTCGCGAAGATTCACGGTGAAATTGTTGGCATAGTAAGGGGTCTGATACCCCCCAAAATTGAGCGCCGATCGCACCTGATTCTTGAATTGCGGGAAAAAATCGTATGCCTCGTATTCATCAACCCAGCGCTCGTAAGACGCGCCCACGGTCAAGGCGAAATGGACCCAGGTCTTGGTCAATTCGCCCGAAACCATCCATGCATCGTCCCGGCCGTCGACGTCCCAGCGTTCGTACGCAAGATTGCCGCTCAAACCCCAAGGCAGATCGGACAAACTGAGAATCGCGGCATACCGCAAGTAGTCTGGATTGTTTGTGGCGAATTCGTCGCCTCTGACGTCCCGCAACTCTCCCTCAACGGACAGGGCAATCCGTTTGGAAATGGGCTTGTGCAACGCCATAAACCAGCTGTCGTAATCCTCATAGGTACCCAACACACGATAATAACTGGACTGATCATCTACACGTTGCGTGGTCTCGTCCATCATTCGACGATAGGAAACTTCATACGAGAGATCCCAATTGGGCACGTAGCCAACGAGTTCGAGCAGCAACTCATCGCTGCCTTTATCGTACCAACTGTACCTTCCGAATACCCGTAGGTTGGTCGTAATATCTTGCCAGATACTCAGGGCGACCATTGTATCGCTAAAGGAATCATCCCATTCCCGCGGGTAGTCGTGGTAAAGGATTTCGGAAAAACGCCGCCGCCGGAATCGGGGCTTGTGATCCAGTTCCTCGCTCGCATAATACGCATCCAAAGCAATTCGTGTCTTCGTTGTCGGCTGCCAGGAAAGTCCCCCGCCCAGGACAGGGTCGTCGAAGGCATCTTCATACAGGGAAGCCCGCCAACCGGCAAACGCATACCAATCCCACTTGGGCATGCTTTTCTTGAAATAAATGCCGTCCATGCGTCCGAAATACTGGCCTTCGAATATGCGCTGGCGTCCAATACGAAGTAAGGAATCGCCCCAGAGATCCTCAACGTCCACATGAAGTGTCAATACACGGGCCTGAAAATCGCTGTCCCAGGTATCCGAAAGGTCGTTGAGATAATACGCCCGATCATCGTCGGGCGAGATATCTTCGTATAACCAAAAAGAGCTTCTAATATGGATTTTCTCATTCTGAGGCGGATCGATGTTGATTCGGATAAATTGATCGAAATCGTAGTCTTCACCCGCATCGGACCACTCTGCTTCTCCCTGCAAATCGATTTGGCCGCTAATCCACTTCGTGTTCGCCATCTCGGTATCTGAATTCTCCCCGGAATCTTGAGGATCGCTCGGGGATGCAGGAGACTCCGAATCAGCAGGGACCGCATCAGAAGTAGGAGGTTCCGCAGCAGCAGCTTCGGCCTGCGGTTCGGTGGGTTCGGCTTCAGCAGAATCGGGTGCCGGTGTTTCCGCGGCGGGAGCCACCGACGCATCCCCTGCCTCTGCGGCGAAAGATGAAACAGGGAAAAGAAGAACGAGTGTGCCCATCAAAACGGCCACGACCATCCAAGCAGCTCCAACACATGGGCGTATCCGGCGTATCAGACCCGCGTGCAAGAGTGAATTGTGCCGGTACAGGCACATGGCATCGGTTTCCTTCCGCGTTTTGAATTCGGCATTACTGCAACATGCATGCACACCCAATGGAAACTAGGGCGCAACAAACCAGTGTTCGTACAAAAGCTGCAAAAACTCCATTTGGGATGTGTTATCCACGTCGAATATGGGGGCGGTCAATACAGTTCCGTCGTGGCAACCCGCGACTCCGGCACATGAATTAGGTGGCGCGGGTGTCACACCGCTATTTACGGCATCCACTGTCGCCCCAGGAGGCACCGCCAAAAACGTGTGATTGTGCGGCCCATCCTCTTGATTGGTCCGGGTCTGCGGCACCATGTGACACCCCACACAACGGCTGGCACCGGAATCGGCCGGATCGATCGGATGTTCTGTATGGGCGGCGACGTCAGTTTGATTGAAGAAACCCAAAAAAACGTGACACTTCTGGCACGACAGATTGCTGGGCACCGTGAGCGCATCAACCCCGGAACGATGCACATCATGGCAATCATGGCACGACGCCGCCTTTTCCCCACCGTGTTTACTTTGCAAGAATTCGTCCACTGTTTTCTGATGGCACAGAGTGCACGATGCATACGACTGTTCAAACGATCCATACGCGGGGTTAATCAGGAAGCCGTTTTGGCCGCCACTCTGAACATGAAGCAACCCATTTCCGTGGCAAACCGTACAGGAAACAGCTTTATGGGCGCTCAACGCAATGGCACGCATATCCTGAGCATTGATGCCATTGTGGCAGGAAAGACATGTGATCGACGAGAAAGGGCCAGAAACTGGACACCCGGTTTGCCCAACAGAAAGCACTAGGACGAGAACCAAGGCGGCCGGAACCAAAAAACCGGCACTAACCGTATGATATCCCCAGCGTCTCCAATGCTTCCTTGCTTTACCCCCAGCAAAGTTCAAGGAAACCACCATAATCTGGCTACATAGCCACATTCTGTACTCGCAATGTTCCCCCAATGCGAATAACACGTCTAATAGCGTCGCATTATTAAAGCACTAAGTTTACTCATTGTCAAGATTCTGGCCTCAAAGCCGGAATTTCGGAAATTGCAGGACAAGGTCACTACAGTCCGAGGGGAACTCACCCCTTCTCTACCGCAATTCAATGGTACATCGTGAATGAGGAAGTCAGGATTGGTACTATAGCGGGAAGAATCGGGCAGGGCTTTCGTTCTCGTACACCTAGGGCTTTGCGTGGGCGGATCGTCTGGACGAAGCGAGGACCATTACCATGCGAGTTATTTTACTGATCTCGGCTCTTTGCACTGGCATGGGGCACGCCTTCTCGCTGGAACCCATGAGGTTCGAAGTTGTGATTTACGGAGGTACATCCGGAGGTATAGCAGCTGCCATTCAAGCAAAGCGAATGGGCAAATCCGCGGTACTAATCGAACCCGGAAACCATATTGGCGGGCTGACCAGCGGGGGGCTAGGCGCGACCGATATTGGCAATAAGGCGGCAATCGGCGGCATCTCGCGCGAATTCTACCGGAATGTGAAGGCCCACTACGAAAATCCAGACGCATGGAAGCAGGAAGCAGCGAAAGACTACCAGAACCCAAGGCAAACACCAGGTGATGACGCCATGTGGACCTTTGAACCCCACGTCGCTGAGGAAATCTTCAGGCGAATGCTGGAAGAGGCCGGCGTTACCGTCCTGTATGGCGAACGATTGGCCCGCCCTTCGGGCGTCGTAAAGAAAAGTATGCGGATCCATTCCATCCAAATGGAAAGCGGACTCGTCGTCAACGGATCGCAATTCATTGACGCCACCTACGAAGGGGATCTGATGGCAGCGTCCGGAGTTGCTTATCACGTGGGGCGGGAATCAAATGCCACATACGGCGAAACAATAAATGGCGTGCAGACTTCGCAGGCGATTTATCACCAGTTGTTGCCCGGAGTGGATCCATATGTACGTCCGGGTGATCCCTCCAGTGGATTACTTCCAGGAGTAGAAGGCTCCCCGGTGGCGGAAGACGGCACGGGCGACGCCAGGGTGCAAGCGTATAATTTTCGTATGTGCCTGACGGATAACCCCGAAAACCGGATTCCCTTTGAAAAGCCCCAAAACTACGATCCGCTACGGTATGAATTGCTGCTGCGCAATTTTGAAGCTGGTGAAGCGCGGGCTCCATGGAGCCCCACGCCAATGCCCAATCGAAAAACAGACGTGAACAACAACTTCGGATTCTCAACCGATTTCATTGGCATGAATTATGACTGGCCGGATGGCGATTATGCGACCCGGGACCGGCTGTATAAGGAGCACCTGCTCTACCAGCGCGGGTTGATGTGGACGTTGGCAAACCACCCCAGGGTCCCTGAAAAAATTCGAAATACGATTGGCGCATGGGGCAACTGCAAGGATGAATTTCAGGAAAATGGCGGATGGTCCCACCAAATCTATGTCCGTGAAGCGCGCAGAATGATTTCAGACTACGTAATGACACAACACAATTGCGAGGGCCGAATGAAGGCCGAGGACTCAGTAGGTCTGGCTGCGTACACAATGGATTCGCACCACGTACAGCGATACGTGGATTCTACGGGCCACGTGCTCAATGAAGGAGACGTGCAAGTCGGCGGCTTTCCTCCCTACCCTATTTCCTATCGCTCCATCTGCCCCAAAAAGTCCGAATGCCAAAACCTGCTGGTGCCCGTATGTCTATCCAGTTCGCACATTGCCTTTGGCTCCATCCGAATGGAACCTGTATTCATGGTTTTGGGCCAGTCCGCGGCCACCGCGGCATGCTTGGCCCTGGACACGGATCTACCCGTTCAGCAAGTACCCTATGAATCGTTGCGCTCCCAATTGCTGGCGGACGGTCAAGTGCTGGATTGGACAGGACCCGGAACATATCAAAGTTTCAAAATCGACCCTGCTACACTGGATGGAATAGTAATCGACGATACCGACGCATTGCTAAGCCATGGCTGGCTGGTCAGCACCTCGGTTCCACAATTTGTGGGACATCGCTATCGGCACGATGCCAATGAGATGAAAGGCGAGCTGGAAGCGGAATATCGCCCGAATAACCTGCCGGCCGGTAAATACGATGTCCGCGTGTCATATTCCGCGAATCCAAATAGGGCTACCAACGTACCGGTCGAGGTCACACACGCCGGTGGTACCACCGTCATTAAAGTCAATCAAAAAAAGACCCCGGATTATGACGGGGCGTTCGTGTCGGTAGGCACGTATGAATTCAAGGGTCCGGAAGCAAAGGTTGTATTGTCGAACAAGGATACGGATGGGCACATGGTCACCGATGCGGTTCAATTTGTTCCTATCAAATAGCGCTCTCGCCTTTCGCGAAGAATCCGGAAACTGGCAGGCAGTTTTTGTGGCTTGAAAGGCAGTCGGATATCATGTTTTGCAGGCAAAGTAGAACCAGTTCCATCATGCTGTTGGGCGAACAGTTAGTCGTCCACGTTGTCTTCGCGTGCGTTGGAATAGCCGACGATCCCGTCAACTACGCCCGGGACATCCAGCCCATACTCTCGTCCGTGTGCTTCACATGTCATGGTCCCGACGGAGACAAGCGCAAGGGAGGGCTGCGTTTCGACTTGATGGAAACGGCGTTCGAACCGGCGGCGTCGGGTATGGTGCCCCTTTGGCCCGGACAAAAAGAGTCGAGCGAAGTCTATCGCCGGATCGCCTCCGCCAATGCCGAGAATCAAATGCCGCCGCCTGCATCAAAGAAATCCCTTACATCTGAACAGGTCAACCTGATTGGCAGGTGGATTGACGAAGGCGCACAATGGACGCCGCATTGGTCACTTCGCCCCATCGTATTGCCGGAACCACCCACAGTATCGATGGAGGATTGGGCTCGTAACCCGGTCGACTTGTTTGTCCTCGCCAAACTGGAATCAAACGGGCTGTCGCCTTCCCCGGAAGCTGACCGGCGGACCCTTGCGAGACGCCTGTACTTCGATCTGATTGGCCTACCCCCGACACCCGAAGAAATGAACGCGTTTATCAACGACCCCGATCCGGCCGCGTACGAAAAATTGGCGGACAACTTGCTGGCGTCGCCACACTATGGCGAACGCTGGGGCCGTCACTGGTTGGATATTGCGCATTATGCGGATACCCATGGTTACGACAAGGATAAGAGACGCCCGAACGCCTGGCCTTACCGAGACTATGTCATACGCTCGCTCAACAACGACATCTCGTATTCCAAGTTTGTGGCACAACAAATCGCCGGGGATATGATAGACCCTGGAGATCCCGACGGCGCCGTCGCACTTGGGTTCATTGCTGCCGGACCTTGGGATTTTGTCGGACACGTTGAACTGCGCGAAGGCACGGTGGACAAGAACCTCACACGGCTACTCGACCGGGACGACATGGTTGCAACTACCATGAATGTGTTCACCAGCACGACTGTGCAATGTGCCCGGTGCCACGATCACAAGTTCGACCCAGTGGATCAACGCGATTACTACGGTCTGCAAGCAGTCTTTGCCGGAGTTGAACGCGCCAATCGCGCATACGATCAGGATAGGGAAGCCGGCCGTGTCCGCCACGAACAGACTCGTAGGTTAGCTCGACTTGATCACCGCTCAAAGGAGTTGTCCCACATTGTCGATGCCCTCACATCCCCAGAGCTGGATAAGGCTCGCCAGGAACTGGCGAAAAGCGAAGATGCGCTGCGTACACTCGAAAGAGGCAACGACTCCCCTAGCAACGGCTATCACAGCGCTGTCGCTACGACGGCCGATACCACAAAATGGGTTCAGATTGATCTGGGAAGCGTCGAATCAATCGACGAAGTAAAAATTATCCCGGCACGCCCCACGGATTTTGCCGATACGCCGGGGTTTGGTTTTCCCGCTCGATTTTGCGTAACTGTGGCCAACGAACCCGATTTCTCCATGCCGGTATGTATATTGGATGAATCCACTGCGGATATACCCAATCCCGGTGACGAACATACCATAATCAATGTTTCCGGCACTCCATTTCGATATCTCCGAGTTACCGCGACAAAACTCTGGCCGAGAAATAACGATTATGTTTTTGCGTTGGCCGAAGTGGAACTGAACAAGGATGGGGTGAATCGTGCCCTCGGAAAAGAAGTAGTCGCGTTTGACAGCATCGAATCCGGTCGATGGGCCGCTCGCTACCTGGTCGACGGATACACCAGCCGCAACAGGCGCGTAAAATTGGCTGAAAATGACAGCGCTCGCGACAAATTGAAGGAGGAGGTCGCTGCAAAACGGTTGGTGCGGGACACGCTGGTCGAATCCATGCTTACTCCTGCCATGGCCCAGGAAATCAAGAAGAATGCCTTAGATATCCAGGACGCCAAAGCAAAGCTCGCCGCGCTCCCATCCCCCGACTTTGTTTACGCCGCTACAAATTCATTTTCGCCCGAAGGTTCGTTTACACCCCCGTCACTCTCGCGGAGTATTGATATCCTTCGGCGAGGCGACTTGGCTCAGCCAATCGCGCCCGCGCAACCCGGAGCCG
The DNA here is from genome assembly GCA_045863295.1 of Candidatus Hydrogenedentota bacterium. Taxonomy (GTDB): domain Bacteria; phylum Hydrogenedentota; class Hydrogenedentia; order Hydrogenedentales; family SLHB01; genus BTWA01. The sequence continues at coordinate 24,887 of BTWA01000051.1, read as the reverse complement.
TCGGTTACTTTCACGAGCTTGACAAGCACTTCGCCAATCTCGACATATCGGACGAAGGGCAACGCCGGCTCGCACTGGCTCACTGGTTGACCGACCGGAAAAATCCGCTGACATGGCGCTCGATTGTGAACCGCGTTTGGGGCTACCACTTTGGCAAGGGCATTGTAGACACACCCAACGATTTTGGCCGCATGGGAAGCGAACCAACCCATCCCGAATTGATAGACTGGCTCGCGGCTACTTTTAGAGATGGCAATCAGTCCTTAAAGGAACTGCATCGACTCCTGGTAAACAGCGCAACGTACAGACAAACGTCCACATTTCGCGACGAATGCGCCGACGTGGACTCGGAAAATCGATTCCTGTGGAGAATGAACAGGAAGTCCGTCGATGCGGAGTCATTCCGAGACGCGGTTCTTCTCGTTAGTGGTAAACTTGATCGGACGATGGGAGGTCCAGGATTCGATTTGTTCGGTTTTGAAGACGACCACTCCCCGCGTTACAAATACACCGAACACAATGTAGACGACCCAGCATCATTCCGGCGCACCGTGTACCGGTTCGTGGTGCGCAGCGTACCTGATCCATTGATGGACACCTTGGATTGCGCGGATCCATCTCAAAGTGTGCCCGTACGCAACCACACCATTACGGCCTTGCAGGCTTTGGCAGTAATGAACAACCCCTTCGTGGTACGCATGGCCGAACATTTGGCCGATCGCACCGAACCGTGGAGTAGTGACCCGGCCGCACGCATTAACGCAATGTATAAATTCGCCTTTTGTAGAGATGCAACGGATGAAGAAGGTGCAATTATGCAGAGCTTGGCCAAAAAGCACGGCTGGCCTTACGTGAGTCGAGTGTTGTTCAATATAAACGAATTCATGTTTGTGGATTAGAGGCAAATGAAAAAATGGATTCGATATGAATAGAAGGCAATTCCTATGGAATCTTGGTGGCGGCCTGGGCGGGGTCGCGCTGGCTCAGTTGTTGGGGCGCGACGGCCTCCTCCCCACCGCCATGGCCGACGGCTTCGGCGCTGGCCTCCCCAACGGTCTTCATCACACGCCTCGTGCGAAGCGGGTAATACAGCTTTTCATGTCTGGCGCCGCCAGCCAGGTAGATACGTTCGATTACAAACCGGAATTAATCAAACGGGCCGGCCAGCAATTTGATCCCGGTGAAAAAGTGGAACTGTTCCAAAGCAATGCGGAAGCGATTATGCCCTGCCCATGGGACTGGAAACAGCGCGGCCAATGCGGAAAATGGATTTCCGATCTGGTGCCGCACATCGCTTCGTGTGTGGACGACATCGCATTCATCCATTCCATGGTGTCGAAGTCCAACGTGCACGGGCCGGCCACTTTCATGCAAAACACCGGGTTTGTCTTGCCCGGCTTTCCCAGCGCCGGCGCATGGGTCAGCTATGGACTAGGCAGTGAAAACGACACACTACCCACATTCGTGGTATTGCCCGACGCCCGAGGCTTTCCACCCAATGGTCCCAAGAACTGGTCCAGCGGCTTCTTACCCTCTTCATTTCAGGGCACGTTGATAAAGCCGGGTGCGGAGAATCCAATTGCCGATTTGTATCCTCCCCCCTCCACGTTTGTAACCAAAGAAGGCGATGTGGATGCACTAAACGCGCTCCGGGATTTGAATCGAATGCATCAAGTAGATCGAGAGGGCGACAGCCGGCTGGACGCGCGGATAGCCAGTTACGAGCTTGCAGCAAAACTGCAATTGAGCGCACCCGACGTCTTGGACCTGCGCGGAGAATCGGAATTGACCCAAAAGCTGTACGGGCTTGACAACCCCATTACCGAAGACTTTGGACGAAATTGCCTCGTTGCGCGTAGGCTCGTTGAGCGTGGTGTCCGCTTCGTGCAGGTGTGGAGCGGGGCCGACAATGCGCACCCACGCCGAAACTGGGATTCGCACGAAAATCTCAAAAAAGACCACGGCGAAATGGCCGCCAGTATGGACAAACCCGCCGCGGCACTGCTCACCGATTTGAAAGTACGCGGAATGCTGGACGATACCATCGTCATTTGGACGACGGAGTTTGGCCGCATGCCGTGCAGTCAAGGCGGCGCCGGCCGAGATCACAATCCATTTACGTTCACTTCCTGGGTGGCAGGCGGCGGGTTCAAGGGCGGTACCACCTACGGCGCCAGCGACGTATGGTCATACAAGGCGGCTGAAAATCCCGTCTATTGCTACGACTTGCATGCAACCGTGTTGCATCAATTGGGCATTGATCACGAGCGGCTTACAATTCGTAATAACGGAATCGATCGGCGATTGACGGACGTACATGGACGGGTCATACGGGAAATCCTCATCAGCTAGCACCGTCAACTCGTTATCAAGCAGCAGCAAGTTTGCAATCGCGTGCCGGTTTACGCATTCTCTCCTACTGGATTGGGGGGAGGCCGCCATGAAATCGAATCAAGCAGTAAACGGCGTCTTCGTATGTGCGCTGGCAGGAATTGTCATGGCCTACGGCTGGGGATACCGCGGCGTAACCGGCCACGAAGGCGGAGCGATGATACCCGGCGCCATGCTGGGAATGGCTGTATGCCTGGGATCGGGCCGGCTCGATTGGTATCGCCGCTCCGCCGTCGCCGGATTGTGCGGCGCTGTAGGGTGGGCATGGGGCGGTTCCATGAGCTACATGGAACAAACCATGTACACCGTCAGCGACTCCCTGCCCGACGTGTTCTATGGATACGCCGTGCTCTTTCTCATGGGCGGACTTTGGGCCGGAATTGGCGGAGCGGTTCTTGGATTAGCCTTTACGCTGCCCCGATCGGCATTGCATCGACTGACAGAACCACTTGTCGCCCTCTCCACAGCCTATCTGCTGACCTACTTCTACCTCTTTTTCGACCACGAGACCAGCGATTCGTTTGCCCGATTTACCGCGGAACATTTTCACGACGGGGATTGGTTTGCGGCACTGACGGCATTGCTTGTTTGCTTCGCGTATGCAATCATCAGGCCCGCCGCCCGCAAGGAATCGCTGCTGTTTGCAGCATGCGCGGCGGGCTGGTGGATTGGCTACCTCGGTTTCACCAAGTTCGGTGGCATAAGCTTGGCTCCTCCGTATCGCAGCGAAAGCTGGGGCGGTGTAGTAGGTATGCTCGCAGTGCTCATCGCCTACCTCGTCCAATCTCGGAATAGAGCAGCCTTGATGCTCTGTTTGTACGGGGTCCTCGGAGGCGGTCTCGCCTTTTCCCTCGCTGTTTTCGTAAGACACCCAGTCCGGGTGGAATGGGGTCCCTTCGCACCCATGGGCGGCATGTTGCAATGGAAAATCGCCGAGGAAAGCTTCGGACTCTTCATGGGATTGGCCATTGCATTGGGGATTCTGCAATTTGCGAAAGGAGGATTAAAGCCGCCTGCCGAGGATTCGGACAGGAAATGGCTGGACTCATTTGCTGTCTTTGTCGTCCTGGTCGCGCTCATGTGGATCAACCTGCGCCGGGCGCCAATGGCATGGATTGAACGGTACAACGCGATCGCGCCAGACCCCGTGATGGGCATGCCTCCGTGGATGTGGTATGTCGTCGGCGGTGTCCTGCTCTCCATGCTCGGGGTATATACCATCTACCTGCATTGCCGGAATGAATTGACCATCGCGCCTCTGTCTGCGTACGGCAAGGGTACAATGATCATGATCTTCCTGCTTTGGCTGCCCGCCATTGGAGGATTCGTACAACATTTGCCGGGGGCTCGACAGGAGAATCATCCGATAGTCGACATGACATTCATCGGTGCTTCCATTGTGGCAACCGCCATGTTACTGGCACACGGCCGCAACGCCTCAGCCGCGCAGATTCCATCAAACGCAACTGCCACACCAGACGACCCCAGGTGGCGGCTGGGGTTGGGTCACTACGCGCTATGGGGAGTATCGCCGTTCATACTCCTTGGAGTTTCTTTCGCCAGCATGGAAATGCAGGAAGCTCCCGTGAGCGGGCATCGGCTGCGTTTTGGACCTCAAGCCTATTGGCGCGAAGCATCCATGGTCATGGGAAAATGGAACGTGGACTCGAAAGTGGATGGGAACGGAAATACGTCGCCCGATCCTGATTTGCCATTCACGGCCATTGAATTCAAGAAGGATCGTAGCGTTGTTGTCACATTGCCAGACGGCCAGCCCGTGGCGGACGCACACCGCTGGCGGCATGCCGATTCACGAATTCACCTTGACTGGTTTGGCCGCATCGAAGGTCATGCAGAAGCAAAGGCCATCGTCATGACAATCGAGGGCGAACTTCTAAAAATCCCATGGCCTCCCGCCCGACCAGACGGGTTCTTGCTGTTGCATCGATCAAGCTCATGACGGCAAAAGGTACCAATGCTTTTCCAAGATAGGATTAGACAAGTGAAAGACCGGCCAGTTCTCACAAAGTGATTTCAGGCCGGCCTTGTCCTTAGTCTTCTCGTGTTTGCCCCGCCGAAATACTGGGTTGGCACACGAACACGTCTCTATGCATAATCCCGCAGCGTGCCACGCCGGGCGGCGCGCCAGGCGATCACAGCCGCACAGATAACAAACAGGAATTCCACAACAGCGCTCCGCTGATCCGCGGGACGCACTACTCCGGATGCCATGGGCGTAAACGATTCCGGATCCGCATCGCCCAACTGCACGATACCGCCGTGCATCACCAGGAATCCGTAGTAAGCAACTCCGTTCTGCACAACAAGCCGTTCGCTGCCGGGCATCAGCCAATGGTGCATGTCCTGGCCCAGCACCCATTGCATTGAACCGCTTTCCGTATACAGATAGTGGACGCCCACATTGTGCGGGTCGACTCCAGCAGGAACCGGCAGCCACACACGCTGAGTCAGCCCGTAGGGCCCAGCCGGATCGATGGAGTAAGCCGCTCCGTGCCCACCTTCAAGCAACGGAGTACTTCCTGCAACAAGCGCCGACAAGGCAGCTTCATCCATCGATTCCAATGAATGATCGAACTCTTCGCCTTCCAGAGATGCATAGGCCGGCTGGTACGCAGGGCCACTCTTGGCGGATTGCTGTACCGCCGCCTGGAAACCATACGCAATCGGCTCAATATACCGGCCGCCAACCGTCTGCGCAGCCACGGTAAACGTAATCACTTCGCCGGACTGCCAGGGAACCAGCGGTGTGTACGATACCCACACGTCGCGCCAATCCCCTTCTACAACCGGCCAATAGACGACTCCAGCGATATCGAGCGGACTATCCGCGCGCACGATACCCGAAACACTGTCAGGATTAATCGCTTCGCTCGACGTCAGGCGTACCGTAAGCGTGCCGTTCCTGTCGACAATCTGCTTTCCATCCTGCGTTTGGCCGGCAGGCAAGGCCCGTTGGGTATGTTCACCCGCCTGGCGTGGCATGCCCCAACCGCTATCGGCCGAGCTTGGATTGCTCTCGAAACAGTTGTTCCTGGAGACAACGAAGTAATGATAAAGCACCGGCACAATCGTCTTCGGGCACATGAAGAACTGTGTCTCGCGATACTCCACCGTGTAGTCATCATAGTAGGTATCGGTAATCCAGCCCGAAACCGCTTGGGCGTCCGACAAATCGGGATTCTCAGCACGGATTACCCGATACTCCAGCGCGTCCTGAACGGCCGACCAAGTGATGTGCACACGCCCTCCAAATACTCCGTCGGTCGCTGACACAAAATTGCTGGACAGGAACGGCCCGAAGAACACCGATGACTTGGTTGTCGAGATCGATGGACTGCTGGTGACGGTTAACGTTGCGGGATCGGAGAACTCCACGCCGCACCCATTGCCCCAGCCGCAACGATACCGGTAGCCGTCTTTTTCCGCCGTTACATCGACCGTCAACGAAGAACCAAACGCACCGGAGATAAACGCGAACCCTGTTCCGTCGTCAACCTGCCATTGTGGCGTAGGCGCGGGAATGCCGATTGAGGCGGATGTAAACGTGACTGTGCCGCCCAGGCAGCCTTCCACATCCTGCGGATGTTCTGTAATCGTCGGCGCCTGGTTCACGGTCAACATCGCAGCCGCGCTGGTATCCGTCCCGCAGGTGTTTGTAAACACCGCACGGTACAGGAATCCAGTCATCGATACCGAAACCGGATTAAGAACCAGGTCCTCGGACATAGCGCCGGGAATATCCGCAAAGCCAGCCCCTTCATCCACCTGCCATTGAATCGTGGGAACCGGCGACCCAGACGCCTGCGCTGTAAAAGTAACCATGCCGCCATCACAGCCTACGGTATCATCCGGATCCAATGTGACGACAGGCGCCGTGTTCACCGTTAACGTCGCGGGAACGGTCGTTTCCGTGCCGCACGGATTCGTAAACACGGCTTGATACTGATAGCCGTTCATGGAAGCATCGACGCCCGTGAGTATCAAATCCGTGTTGGTCTCACCGCCAATATCCACGAACCCGCCACCTTGACCGTCATCCACCTGCCATTGCACAGTGGGAGTCGGCGTGCCATTGGCCGCGGCCGTAAACGTGATGTCGCCGCCTTCACACAGCGTTTCATCCGTCGGATCTTGCGTGATGCTCGTCGGATCGCACTGGAACTCCAAGGCGCCCACATCCACGCTCGTGAGCGCAATGCGTGGGAATCCGGTGCCGCGCTGATCCGTCGTCAGCGGACTCGCCAACTCGTCCACCGCCAACGCATCTGTACCGCCGTCTATGGCAGGGCCGTCCAGAACGAGATCGTGCGTAAATGTCGGCCCGCCATTGTTCTGTAATGTCGGGCTGAGTACTTGCACCGGTGTGAAGCCGAGTGTGCTCAGATCCTCTGAAGCCGCAAAACCCGTGCTGCCCGTCAAATCGCCTATCAGGTTTGTCTTGTTACCGACGAACGTGCCATGCACTTCGGGTTCTATCGTTCCGGTGCCGGCATTGTTCGGCGTGTCGAAATTACCAGCGATAAGCGTGTTCTGCACGTTTATCGTAACACCGGCGTTGTAAAGTCCACCGCCATCACCCGATCCGTTATTGTCGAAATCCGCGGTGTTGTTCGTAATGGTCGAATTGATGATGTTCAATGGCCCGCCGATAACGGATAAAATGCCGCCGCAGGCAGCATTTGCACGGTTCGACGATACTGTCGTATTGATGATATAGCTGACATCCTGCGTCTGGATTCCGCCGCTCTGGTTCGAGGTATTGCTGCTTATCGTGCTATTGCGAATAACGAGCGGTCCTGCACTGCCAATACCGCCCGCAAGTCCTGAAGCGGAATTGTCCCTAATCGTCGAATCCACTATGGACAGTGTTTCGAGACTTAAAATGCCGCCGCCTTGAATGGCCGAATTCCCGAAAATCGTGACGCCCGTCAGCGTCAAATCCTCGTTGTTGAAAATGCCGCCGCCAAGTCCGGCAAAGAATCCGCCCGTCAGCGAGAGCGCCACGATCTCCACCGGAAACTCGCCGGCATTGCCGTCCTCAATCGTGAACACACGGTCCACACCATCCGCATCCACCGTCGGATTCACGCCCGTCCCGTCGATCGTTACGCTCCGCATGATCGAGATTGGACCCTGGTTCGTGTTATCCAACACAATCGTCTGGCCTGCCAATGACGGAGCAAACGTAATGGTCCCGCCCGCGGCAATCAGGTTAATTGCCTCGCGCAACTCCACGTCGCCGGGAACCAGGCTACCGTTGTTCACATCGGTTGCAAGGTCAACCACGAGACTGGTGGGCACAGGATTCACCTGATGCGATTCCGTCTCGCTGTCTCCACTGTAATTGGGTGTATCCGGTGTGTACGTCGCGGTTATCGTCCGGTTGCCGGTCATAGTGAGGGCTAAAGCCCCCAGGGCATCGGCCACATTGAAGGGTCCCGCCGAATCTACACCGTCAGACAGCGTCACCGTGCCCGTCGGCGTGCCTCCGCCCGGCGCAACCACTGCAACAACCCACTCCACCGTGATGTCCTGACCCACGATTGAGGGATCGGGTGCATCGGCCGTGATCGTAATCGTCGTCGACGCCGCGCTCACGTTCTGCGTCAGCGAATCCGATCCCGCCGAATACGTCGCATCGCCCAGATAATTCGCAACAACCGAATGCGGTCCCTGCGCCAGGCTGCTCGTCGAGGTCGTCGCCTTGCCTGTGCCGTCCAGCGTCACCGGAATCGCCGTGCCGCCGTCAATCACGAACTCCACCGTACCCGTGGGTGTCGCGCCGCTGCCGGTGACTTCAGCCGTAAGCGTGACGGACTGTCCAAACACACTGGGATTGGCGTCGGACGTCACCACCGTAGTGGAAGGCAGTAAAACCCGCGTGCCCGCCATCGCCGTGATAGCGTGCGTGTAAGGGTCCTGAGTTGTTGAAGTGGCGGTCACACTGTTCCTGATCGTCACGTTGTACCGAATTGTATCCCCCGGGTCGGCCACACCATCGCTATCCAAGTCGGTTTGCATTGAATCCTGATTGGTCGCCGAGACGTTGGGTTGACCAAACGCCCCCGGCAGATATAGAAGCAACAGAGACACACCAAAATGAAACCGCATGCTGGCCCTTGGCATAATCATACCCTTCCCCAACAGGGGTATGCCGTGATCACCATCCGCACGGCTGTGCACGACAAAACGTCGCCCGGAATTGCGGACGGGCGCAATTGGAATTTAGATGGATACGATTCAATGGCGCGCAACATAACAAGTGCGCCAAAATAGGCGAGTAAACCTGCACTACATGAGTAAGAAAGAGATGGGGTCAGGTACTGTCTCCTTTATTCCCAGGCGCGCTCAAGCTAGCAAACAAGGGCATCCTATCTCAACAGAAAAATATCGCTTTAGGGCTCCAAAAAATAGTTTTCGCCAGGCCCGTTTAACCTCCTATATAATCGCTACCTGCAAGGGCAGGCGCGCAACGCAGCAATGCGCACCAAATTGGCACAGACAAGGGAGCACAATGCGCCATGGCACACGGTAACGGATCTTCTACACCTCATGATTCCAATCTCGCTTGCGGACCCTTCCCGGCCGTCACGCGTGAAAACGAACGAAACGAAGCGGCGGAAAGACGTAAGGCCTTCCCCTACAAGTTCCCCCGCGAACGCCGTAGCCTTGGTGGCGCCTTTGCCGTGAAGGACAATTCGGAGCGGTTTCTACGGTATTTCTACTTCGAACGCCGCCTCGCCGACGCCATCGGCGCATGGACTCTCGCAATTCCTGAAATGGAAGTAAAAATCGAATGCGGGCGACACATCTTTTATCACGCAGATGCCGCCCGAACCATTCGCGAGCGCCTCACGGAACAGGAACGCGGAATCGGTGTCATTGACGGGTACCGCAACGAAGAAATCGACCTCTTCATCGAGGAAATGCTTTCCGCGGCGGACGCACCCGAACTCCTCGTCGGCCTGCATCAAGTGGCCGGACGGGCCATCGCGCTGGAATACAAACACCACATCGACAAAACCGACCCCATCACCGACGCACCCAGCATCCGCATGTTCAAACGCATCCTCACCGACTACGAACCCATGCTTCAATGGGCCGACGAAGCCATTGCCGCCTACGTGGACGGAGGCATCGACGAAAGCCGCCTGACACGCTGGCGCTGGCATTTGCAGCGCGTCTTGCAGAGCATCGGAGGCGTCAGCGGCCGCGACAACCGCGTACCTCAACCCTCGCCCATGCGCTGCAAAGAAAAACCCTTCGAGCGTTGCACGGTCCCCATGCGCGACAACCGGTTCACGACATTCCACCACACCGGTGACTACGACGTGGCCGACGGCACGCCCCGCTTCCCCGATCGCGAGAGTTATGAGAACCTGCGCCTGCGATTCATTCGCACACAACGAGATGAAGTAGACGCCATCGAAGCCTTTGGCACGTTTCTCTGGGACATTCGTTTCGTCGACTTCCAAGCCGAATACGACCTCGCCCGCATCACATGGGATGAGGCACGCCACACCGAAATCGGCCACAACACCCTCATGGCACTCGGCTACGACCCGTACGAATTGCCCAACCGCCTCACAGGCTCCACCTGCCGAGGTCCCATGGAACCCGCCTTCGCCATGGCCGAAATCAATCTCTTCGGCGAAGTTGGCGTGTTAAAAACCATCAACAGCCTCATCGATAAAGCCCGTGAACAACAGGATTGGCTCCTGGCCCACACGGCCGACTTTATTCGCTCGGACGAACGCACCCACGTTAAAAAAGGCCAGCACATTCTCCGCTGTATGACCGACCTCGGCTCCCAGGAACTGGAACTGAAAACCCGAGAACTCTTCACCGAATGCCTCGTGAACCTCGGCGTCGTGACCAAGGACATGGACCTGTTCACCGTTTCGCGGGAAGAATTGGAAGAACTGGTAGGGGAATAGCTGCCACCATCGGAGTGCAGATGCCTTCCGCAACCCGCAAGAATGGGGTATGCCAGCAGGCCGGCTTTCGGGTGACGTATTGAAGGCTGTCAAGGCCCGAATTACTCGTTTTTTTGCCCCTAATCGGTAGTGTCCTAATTTGAATTGGGTGTGGTAGAATGGTTGTGGAATGGCGCTTGCCGAGAGCCCGGAATCGTTGAGGCAGGTGTCGCCGCATTGGGGTCGTCCGGGAGTCGCCCTCTTGCCGAATTCCTATCTATTCTCTGCCACAATAGCCGCCCGTACCGCATCCCTTGCCGAATTGATTGGCGGTATCCCGAGTACCGCGTAGAACTTCCTATTTTCGGTGCCATCCATGGCCGCTGACCACGCATAGCACACCTTGGCGTCCGGGTGATCTACGTCAAACGTGTGGACTACCCCATCCCATACGGTCTGGCCCCGAAACGTCTCTGTGACCCGTTCGGCCCGTGGATTGGACGCACGGCACACATGGGTGCCTTCTATGGCGGTTTGGAGTTGATCGGGGGTTACTTCAACCATTGAGTAAGTCCATTTGTTCAAACCCTGGGTGCGTTTTCTTGCGATACTTGGTGCTACCTGTTCGCGTTCCTGGCACCTGCTCAATCATACCCGTAGCAACCATGCGTCCAAAGATGTTTTTTACTTGATAATCGGCCCTAATGTGAGTAATTTCTCTCGCTTTCTTGTTGTTTATTGTGTCGTTTTTCCCCAAATAATCCATAATAGTCTCTTCAGGTGTAGCTAATTGCTCGTGGCGTATAATAACTAGAACGCTGTTTTCCTTTTGTTTAATTACGGGTTCGCGTAATCCAAGCGAGTGCATTGCGCTAAATGCTGTGTTCAGCCCCTCGCCTATGTCCTTATTAGGCGGGTCGGGAAACTTATTTAAAATTCGAACGATCGCTCCATTTCGGGCAAATCGTTCATTAAGGATGTTGTCAATTGTCACATGCGCTGGAAGCGAGCCTGGACTTTGAACCTCAACCCTATTGTCGAATATTCGAATATGAACATCGTCCGCTACGCTATAGTCTCGATGCAAAACGGCGTTCGTGATAATTTCATGTAGAGTTTCGGGCGGATATTTAATTGGCTCCAGCCCCTTTTCGCCCATTTTTTGTATGCTCTCTATCCTGTCGATGGTCTGTTGAACAGTTTGCTTAATCTGATCGTATAGGCAACCCTCGATGGTTTCTGGAGTAAACTCCAGCACTTCGCGAAAACCCTCTGCCTCGCTTGTTCTGTAGCGATACAGTTTAATTCCGCAACGTTTTGGTAGTTGCGCTTGCGGCTCATCTGAAAAGACCAATACTCCTGCAACGGTTGGTTTACCTTGTCGTATAAGAGCCTGTTTTTTGAGCCACACTGCCGCCTCGGCGCTTGGGATAACATGCTCGATAAATCGCTTGGTTACCTCAGATTCAGTAATAACTTCAATCTCGGACTGCGTATTTTCATCTTCGAACGAAGATATCCCCTTCGCGTATTCGAGACGCCTAAACTCATCAGGTGACTGTATCGGGATTGATTGAGCACCGCGTCTAATATAGGGGAAGGAGTTAGATGCGCGTACAATCGATCTAGTTTTGTTAACTTGAACATGAAGGACCAATCCAGGCCAAGCCTCAGTTCGAAGAAATTCATATTGAAAATCGCTACCGAGCGGAAAAAGCTCTTCGAAAATTTGTAGGTGTCCGTTAGCTTTTTCTGGATCTAGAAAACCTCTCCATGCCCTGACCTTTGGGAACCCATTTTCGTCTATTCCAATATAAACGTCTCCGCCGTCTGAATTTGCGAAGGCAGAAATAGTCTTGGTTAATTTAGCCGGTGAAATATCTAAAGCCTTGACATCACAGAACTGGCCTTCTTCGGACTTGAGTATTGCCATGGCCTGTGAAATTTCTAAGTCGTGTATTTGTATAGACATAAAAGCCTTTCGAAAAATGCGTTGCCTTTTGTTTCGAATTATTATACCATAAGCCATTCGAATATGGAAGGGTATTTTTTATGAACAAGCTATCGGTGGATAAGCAAACGCAAATCGTAAGTGCTTTGGTAGAAGGGAATTCCATCCGTTCTACTGAGCGCATGACGGGCGTTCATCGGGATACTATTATGCGGCTCATGGTCCGTATTGGTAACGGGTGCGAACAACTCATGGACGTATCCATGCGCGATTTGCCTTGCAAGAATATCCAGATGGATGAGATTTGGGCTTACGTTGGCAAGAAGCAACGGCACCTTACGCCCGAGGACGACGCAACCCGTACCGGGGATGTTTGGACGTGGGTGGCCTTGGATGCCGATACAAAGGTTGTTCCGTGCTACCGTGTTGGACAACGGACCTCGGCTGACGCCTATGCCTTTGTACGCGATTTGTCGGGCCGCCTTACTAACCGCGTTCAATTGTCCTCTGACGCGCTACCGGCTTACGTGGATGCCGTAGAATCGGCCTTTGGCGCGAATGTGGACTACGGGAAAGTGGTTAAAGTATACGAAGCCACCCCGGTTGGCCCCGGACGCTACAGCCCACCCCGCGTCATTGATGCGGAACGGTCCGTGGTATCCGGCAACCCCGATATGGCCAAGGTGTCCACCTCGTTTGTGGAGCGCCAAAATCTGACCATGCGTATGAGTATGCGGCGCTTCACGCGGCTTACGAACGCTTTCAGCAAGAAGCTTGAAAACCTGCAAGCTGCGGTAGGTCTACACTTCGCGCATTACAATTTCGTGCGCATCCACAAGACGCTACGTGTTACCCCGGCCATGGCTGCGGGAGTCAGTAAGGAATTGTGGACGGTCCGTGATTTGGTGGAGTGGACTTCAAATTAGGACACTACCCCCTAATCTGTACTCTTGCGATTTTCAACACTTTAGACTAGTATAGCCTCGGCTTTTTCCACGGTGAATGGAAAGGAGCCGTTAACCCATGAGGTTACCGGCCGTCAGGAAGATTCGGTCCAGGGCGGACGCCACCTCGCAACCCTTAATCGGGAGTGTATCGATGAGCAAGAAGTTGTATGTAGGCAATCTGCCCTATTCGGTCAGCAATACCGACTTGGAGCAGTTGTTTGCAGACCACGGCAGCGTCCTTTCTGCCCAAGTGATCGTGGATCGTGAAACAGGCCGCTCCAAGGGGTTCGGATTCGTGGAAATGGGAAGCGACTCCGAAGCCGAGTCCGCCATCAATGCCCTCAACGGCAAAGATATGGGCGGCCGGGCTTTGACCGTGAATGAAGCTCGCGCACGCGAAGATCGCGGCGGACGGGGCGGCGGCGGCGGATTTGGCGGTCGGGGCGGCGGCGGCGGTGGTCGCAGCGGCGGCGGCGGCGGATACGGCGGCGGCGGCGGCGGACGCGGCCGGTACTAGTCCAGACCGCGCATTCAGGTTACCATCAAGCCTGCCGGGAGGAACCCACCTCCCGGCAGGCTATTTTGTGTTCCAGGTGTGAGACAGCCCTGGGTCTACCTACGCCGGGACAGGCTCGGAACTGGCAGGAGGAACCCCTGCCGCAACGGGCTGTAAGCTGCCTATCGCGTACGAAAGTATCTTGGACAATAGATATGCCGTCACAAACGGCAGCACAAGGAGTTCGCACAAAAGAATCACGGTGTAATACAAGAACGCAAACAAGGTCTGCGAAGCCGAATCGCTCACCCTTCCGGCCAATTCCACCAGCTTGTTCCTAATCTCGGTCATGCTTTCACTGGGACTGTAGATCGAGATCTTCTCCCTCAATTCCATGAACTCGAGCTTAATCAACCCGAATTCAAGTTGCGCCTGCGTCATCCGTGCCATGTTCTTCTCTTTGATGCCCGTGAGATAATAAGTGCTGACATGGTGAGTGACGACTAGTGAAAGCGGAAGGACAAGAGAAAAGATTGCTCCCACCAGAACCAGCCGCCTCGCCCAGGGATTGAGCTTGGCCCGCCACGACTTTTGCCACACGGCCAACGACCACACGATCAGCCCCGCACCGATCAAATAGATCCCCGCATTCAGCAATTCCGCTTCCAGAAGGATCTTGTAAAAACCCAAAAGCATGAAAGCGTACAAGAACATCTGCCAGACAAAATCGATATAGTCGTAAGCCGGCTGAATGAGGTCGCCTAATTCCAACTGAAAACCGACGCCGACGCTGCTGCCCTCGATCAGGGCAACCGCACCCTTGATCGCGGAAAGCCCTGCAAAAATGGTGAAGTTCTTCGTCAGCGCGTCGTCAACCAGCGACTCCGCATAGTCATTCAGCGCCGTGTACCCGGACACCGATTCCAACCGATCGGCGCCGCCAATCACGCTGGCGCCAATCACCAGCAACAGCACGGCATACGTCCGAGGATGAGTTATCAAACGGTTAAACGTGCTCATCACAAACTCCAGCCTGCACGCACAATACAATCCCTTTGCACGGAATACAGTTCCCAGGAAATCCCTATTTCGAGGGCGAAATCGCGAGGCGGGCCACTACGGGATAGTGGTCGGAAGGATATTTGCCGCTCTCATTGTAAAGCACTGTTTCACAATAGGTTACGACGATAGGCCCCTTTGTGAGTACCCAATCGATGCGCGCATCGCGCTCTTCCTTCGGGGCCTCAAATCGGCCAAAGGTCACAGTTGGCCCCTTACGTTCGGCCGCGACCAACCAAGCGTCCGAAAAACCCCGGCTCGTAGCGGTCTTCCAAGGCTCCGAGGTCCCCGCGGGGGAATTGAAATCTCCTGTCAAAATGACCGGAATGCCCTCGGGAACGTGTCCCATCCGGTCGCACAACACCCGGATGCCTCCCTCTCGGGCAGGTGCACTTCGATGGTCGAGGTGCGTGTTGAAAAAATAAAAAAACTGCTTCGTCGGAAGATGATAAAACTTGGCCCACGTCGCCATGCGATGACAAGCGGACTCCCAATTGCTGGTGCCAGGTATATCCGGTGTCTCACTCAACCAAAAGTTCCCGGACTCCACAGGAGACAATACCCTCGCGTCGTACAGAACAGCCATGCGTTCACCCGACCCGTCCGCCTCGCGCCCTACGCCAAACCATTGGAATTCCGGCAACTTCGCGACGATATAGTCTGCCTGGAAATCGAGGCACTCCTGCGTGCCAATCACCGCAGGGGCGTGTTCTCGTATGGCATTTACAACAATGTCCTTCCGGCGGTCCCACGCATTGTCACCGTCATTAGCCGTACCATAACGAACATTGAAAGACATCACCGTCAACTCAAAATCGTCGGCCAACGCCGTAACGGCCGACATCGAACCGAATAGCAATGTCAGGACAAAAGACATGCGCATGATCGCTTCCTTCCTTCTATAAGAAACTTGATTGTAGTGTATGAAACCACTCCGTCACGCAACGTGTTGCTCTACTCGATCGTTGGCGCAACAGGCAATTGCCGGTGAGGCAAAGAAGGCAGCGATCCGTTCCACATGACTCTGCTCGAGTATGGGCCCGGCTTCGACATGAAATCGTTCCAGAAGTACCGCAGTATCGCGCTCCAGCAGCGCCTGCAATGCGGGGATACCCACGGCGGCCTGCAAGGGCGCGGCCGGCGAAAACAGATGCACGTAACCGCGCAAAACCCGCAAGTCATTCCATTGACCCAGCGCATCCTGGGCAGCCTTGAATTCCTCAATCTGCCGCTTCATTCGACGGCTGTACATGGACGAGGCAATCTCGCAACGATAACGCAACTTCTTAAACGCCACTCGAGTCTGATGCAACGCCTCGTCTGACCGCGAGGCTTCCCATACCAAATACTGCACACGCAAGGTGTGTAACCGGGATTGCAAACCCTGTACGTGACCATCGCGTACGCAGTGTTTTTTCGATTGGATCTCGCCAAGCGTAACGGCCAGCCGCTCGCCGAATTCCGGCGATACAACCATTTCAACCGCCGCATCAACATTGCGCGATTCTGATGCGCGCAACTCCAAAAGACGTTTGCGAATGTATTCAAAAGTCCTGCGGCGCACACCTTTGCAGTCCTTTTCATAATGATCAAGACAATGCAGCGTCACGTCCAATTCGCGGGCCTTGCCCAGCCGTTGCGTTACCTGACGCAGGTAGGCACGAAAATCCTCTTGAAGACGATTCGGCAAAAAATGCCGGTACGCACTGATTACTTCACGGAAACGGCGTGAAGCCACCCGAAAATCGTGTATCCCGTCCATGTCGTGGTCGGCAGCCGCCTTCAGTGGCGCACGAAGCGCCCGGGCCGCCTTGCGAAACTGTTTGGAGGCCAGTTGCTCTCCCAACTCACATCGATGCGCCACTGGAACGACTCCCATTCGCTGAGGTAACCGGTAGAATACCATCCAACGAACACGTGCCGTCAAAAAAAAGGTATCCGCGGTGGCATGTTCGGCCTCGGTCCGGTAAAATGCCCCTGTTCGAGGGAGAAGCGGCATGGATCTCAAATCCAACGAGGCCCCGTATCGGTCCGTGGCCCCGCCAGTCGATGACCGGGGAAAACATCTACCTGTCAGCTATTGGCACACCACCATTCCAATGGATCCGGGACCCGCCCACGTCGGTGACACCAATTGCGATGTGGTCATCCTCGGCGGCGGATTCACCGGCCTGTCAATCGCCATCGAATTAAAGCGCATGCGCAATGACCTCGACATCGTTGTGCTGGAACGGGGGGTAGCGGGACACGGCGCAAGCGGACGCAACGGCGGTTTCGCCATGCCACTGATTGGCTGGGACTTGACCGACGCCACAAAAAAACTGGGCGAAACCAAGGCCAAGTCGGCCTACGCGTTGATGTATCAGGCCGTTGAACATCTGAAGCAGACGGTCAAGACTCATGCCATAGACTGTGATATCGAAGAAACCGGATACCTCCTGCTGGCAACATGCAAGAGCCGTATCAAACGCGTTAAGCACGAAGTCACGCTGTCCGATAAGATGGGTTTCGATTTGCAATATCTCGAAGGCGATAGTCTCCATCAACACATTACCGGCCCATTTCTTGCCGGCGCATACGATCCACACCCTTGCATCATAAACCCAGCGAAGTTGTCACGCGGCTTGAAACTCCTCGCGGAATCGCTTGGTGTTCGTGTCTACGAACTGTCGCCCATGCGATCCCTTGCGGATGGCGACCCAATCGTCGTCCGCACTCCGCAAGGTCAGGTAAGGGCAAAATCCGCCGTACTCGCCCTCAATGGCTACAGCGCCTCGGCAGGGTTCATGTCCAATCGGATCATGCCGGTGCATACCTATATCGTGCTGACGGAACCGCTAACCCAGAGTGACCTCGAGGCCACGGGTTGGGCGGAAAAACGAACCAGTCTGGAAACGGCAAGGAATTTTATTCACTATTTCCGGCTTACCGCCGACAACCGCATTCTGTTCGGCGGCGAAGACGCCGAATTGTTCTTCGACGGTGGTCTGCGAGATACCCATGACGGCATATTCTCGCGGCTGAAAGCGCGATTCCGGGAATACTTTCCCGCACTCAAACACGTATCATTTTCTCATCAATGGGGTGGTGTGTTGGGCGTCTCCATGGACATGTTTCCCACATTCGGAATCAACGGCGATCAACAATCCATCTTCCACGCCGGTTGCTACAGCGGCCATGGCGTAAGCCTCTCCAACTACGCGGGTGTCCTCATGGCGCCGCATATCTTGACTCGCCTGGGAATCCCCGTCAACGCGGATCGCGATGTTCCTTTCTTCTTCCAGCGCAAGCCCATGTTCATTCCACCCGAGCCTTTCCGATATATCGGGCTACAAGCGTATCGGACAATTCTGCGAGCAATGGACACGATTGAAGGAGCATGACCTTGGATTGAAGTTCCCGGCAGCGCGGTGACATCGCGCGGTTCAATAAGGTACTATCCCACAAGAGCGATGCGATGAATCTGAGGGATCTCCATGATTGATGCGCCAAATGACAAACCTGCCGGTTTGCCAATCATCGGCTGGCGTGAATGGATGGCACTTCCCGATCTCAACATCCCCGCAATTAAAGCAAAAGTCGACACGGGCGCAAGGACGTCCGCCTTGCATGCTTTCTCCATAGAGACCTTTCACAGTGAAGGCGTGCGTAAAGTACGATTCGGAATCCATCCCTTGCAACGCCGCCAGAGAATCGAATTGTTCTGCGAAGCCGATGTAATTGACGAACGAGAGGTCACCGACTCCGGCGGCCACAGGGAAATGAGACTCGTGATTTCCACAACGATCTGTCTCGGCAATCAGGCATGGCCCGTCGAAATGACCCTCACAAGCCGCGATACCATGCTCTTCCGGATGCTCCTCGGAAGGACGGCCCTGGAAAACCGCTATGTCGTCGATCCCGGCCAGTCGTTTCTCACCGGCCGGGAACTCGCCCGCTCCTATCGGCGTAAAACGCCCAAATCGAAACGATGATCGAAGCGGAACCCATCATCATCGGAAATACCCCTGTATACGGCGGGCAACGCCAAACCATCGAACTCCCTCTCCCCCGTCTTTATACGCACAACGATATAACAATGCCGGTGCGCGTTGTGAACGGACGTCCGGGCCCTGTGAGATTGTTTCTTACTGCCGCGATTCACGGGGATGAATTGAATGGGGTAGAAGTTGTGCGCCGTGTGCTGGAACAAGTGCCGCCGGCTCGCCTTACAGGCGCCCTCGTTGCCGTGCCGGTTGTGAATGTGTACGGTCTCATCCAACAATCCCGGTACTTACCCGATCGCAGAGATCTCAATCGCAGCTTTCCAGGCTCGCGGCGTGGCGCCTTGGCTTCACAACTCGCCCACCTCGTCATGAAAGAAATCGTGTCGAAGTGCACACACGGCGTGGATCTGCATACCGGCTCCCTTCATCGCACAAACCTGCCGCAAATTCGGGCGGACTTGGAAGACGAAACCGTGCGGCAATGCGCTCTTGCCTTTCGCGCGCCAGTCATGCTGTTGGCCGCATCCAGGGACGGCTCCCTGCGACAGGCAGCCTCTGAAGCCGGGGTCGCCACAATTGTTTACGAAGCAGGAGAACCGCAGCGATTCAACGAAGACGCAATCGACGCCGGTGTGCGAGGCGTGCTTCGGCTCATGACACAACTCCAGATGATTTCAGATTTCAACAACGGAGATGTGCCCGAAAGCCTAGAACTCGATCGGAGCAATTGGATCCGCGCATCACACAGCGGAATCTTTCACCTGAAAGCGGCTCTTGGCGACCGCATAAAGAAACGCGCTATTATGGGCGTAATCACCGACGCCTTTGGCGACTCTTCCGTAAACGTCCGCGCCACGCACGACGCCGTTGTCATCGGACACACGAACAATCCACTCGTGCATAGAGGCGATGCGATTGTCCACCTCGGGGAAGTAAAACGGCCGGGCTAGTCACATCGGATTGTCAAAGACTTACTTGATGTGGGCAAGCGCGTCTTGTTTCCGCCAGAATCGCTTGGACCACCAGGGCCGCACATCCGAAACCTCGGTCTTCGAGATTGCGTCCAACCACTTCGCGAGCAATTCGTCGCCTTGCCGAAATGCCGACGCCGAGTCAGGAGGTGTCTCCACCCAATCCGCCTCTATCGCATTTCGCTCTGGAACAAAGGCCTCGCGCTGCGCCTCGGGATTGATCATTAACTTGCGGTGAAACCGGCTGTGACGCCACCACAACGACTGGGCGTCCGCCACATCGGTGGGTAATGGCCCCAGATCCACAGGCTGGTTCACGTGAACCGGCTTGAAGATCGATGTGCACGGCGCCGGCGTTCCGGTCACCCAATGCCGTATCGCTCCATCCTTGCTCATATGCGTCACCCACGATCCTACCGTCTGCGCGTTGGCAATCAAGCCACCCGCATGCATGCAGACCGCCGACATGCCCCCTATCGCAAAGTGGTACCGCGGATTCGAATATCGCGAACCATGATCACGCAGCGCCGCAAAAAGGTGCCGCTCCGTGACGGTCTTATGCCCAAGATGATGGGTCCGCGCCTGCCGGACCAGTGCGCGCGATATCCGCGTCCGAAGGCCATCTCGGTTCGCGCCCGCCATGCTCGGAATCATCAAGGTGTTGGATACGGTGCGGGTACCGTCGATCGGCTCAAGCGCATGTTCCTTCCCGGCCGTTTCCAGCAAGTAGGCCCCCTCGGGATCGACAAGTATAAAACTGTTATGATACGTCATCGAAGGATGAGCCTTACTGCAACTGCCTCCCTGTCCGTGCTTGCCCATCAACTCCAGAATGACCTCGCTCGCCTCCTTGGCCGTCCGAGCGCGCTCCAGGGCAAGCCGTACCAAATCCATCCCCGTGAGACCTTCCTTGGCATAGGGTTGCTTGGTAAACACCGCCACATTGCCCACGACGACATTGTGCTCGTTCGCCCCCATCTCCGCTCCCCACATCCAGAATGGACGGCTAAGCAAAGTCGCGAACGTGGCCGGTACTTGAGGAATTTCAATCCAGGTGCATTTCAATCGGGCGCCGTCCGGGTGGGTCTGAGCACCATGCCACTCAAGCACCTGCGCCTCGTTTGCATCCCTATCGGAATTCTTCGCAAACCAGACGCCGTCTTTCTTCCGGCGTACCAACGCAATCATGTCGCACATACGAAAACTCGACTCCCCTGCCCCACATCCGGGGCCAATCAAGCGGGCGTGAACACCGCTGGTCAAACAATCGAAGGTGGCTATCCTACAGGATTGCCGCGGGGGGATGCATCCGCCGGAGATGCGCTCGCATGCTTCGGGATAAACAACACATAGAGATCCGTAAACAACACCGGTTCATAGTGCGCCTGAAGCTGCTCAAGAAATCCGTCGCAAAACTGAAACCCGCCGTAAAACTGCTTGCCCTTCAGTCGAAGGTCGAGTCTCTTGTGCATAAAGTAGGGAATGGGACCCAATACGACCGCGCGAAACGCCCGCTCCTCCAACCTACTAAACAAATCCTCGCGAACACGCGGATCGTGCTCCACGACCTGATGCAGCGCAAAGGCATCCAGCATAAACGGACGTTCACCGTTCATGGTCAGAAAGAACGGATCCTCTGACAGAACCGGCAAGTCGCCGGCTGGAATCTGCTCAACAAACGCGCGGCGATCAGCAAGACGATAAGAGTCCGGAACCAATACCACCCAAACCACGTTCCAA
This sequence comes from Candidatus Hydrogenedentota bacterium, assembly GCA_045863295.1. Lineage (GTDB taxonomy): Bacteria > Hydrogenedentota > Hydrogenedentia > Hydrogenedentales > SLHB01 > BTWA01. The sequence goes on along the minus strand of BTWA01000051.1, from coordinate 3,409 downwards.
ACTACAATGATCACGGCCGATGCGGCCACGCATAAAGGCACGGCCTTTACCATGGTACCGCGCCAATGGCCCCAAGACACATTCGCAACCAGAAAAACCACGCTTGCAAGGTGGACATCAACCAGGTGATTGAACTCCACGCCAGGCGATAGAAACAGACCCGCGGTAAGAAATCCGGTAAACACCAACATAAACGTCGGCAGTTCGAATCGCACCCGGCGAGGAAGAAAATACAGTCCCGCAACCGCGCAACCCGCCACAATCGTAAACGGGAAATCCACACCCAGTGTGCGAATGATCATCAGCGGATAGCGGAGAAAATCGGTATATGTCATCCCGCCGGTGGCCGTGGCGCGAAACGCATCCAAAATCCGGCCGTCGCTCAATACGTAAAATGTGCCCATGCCAGTGCCGGCCACCACGGCGGTCCCCGCCGTCAACAGCCCGGCCTTCAGAAACTCCCGCCGGTACAACAAATAGAAAAAGGAAGAACCGGCGCCGAATACGGTCGTTATCTTGGACATAAACGCCAGCCCAAACGCGACACAGGCAAACGCAAGAAATGCGGGATGGCGTTTCAAGGCCATCACGACAAAGGCCAATCCCCATATGTTCAGACCGGCAGGAAGGAAGTCGCCTTGAAACGTGATCATCGCTATTTGCATCGCGATGGAGGAAAGCGCAAATCCAAGGCCACAAATCGCCAGATTGCGTTGCACTCCCAACTCGCGCAACAGGCGGTACAACCCCAAAAACATCACCAATCCGCTCAAAAACACCACGCAATAGCCGCTCAAAATGGTGTTGCCGGTGATCGTGATGAACAGCGCCTGCAACGAAAACGTAACGGGAAGGTACCGCGTGCCGCCATACCCCTCTTCACTGAATACCGGCCGATAGAACACACCGTCCAGAAGATCGAGTGCCATCGACGTCCAAATTCCCGAGTTCGGATTAATGCCAACCCCACGGGGAAGCATAATTGAGAATGTCGCGGCGGTCGCAACAATCGCCACGATCGCTCCAATCGCATAGCGCCGTAAAGGAACGCACGGCTCCGCCGGTGAGGACTCCCTTGACTCTGGAAAGGCGCTGGCCGCATTGTCTATCTGAATGGACATGGCAGTATCGATTTCGCTCTTTTGGGTTATGGTGGCCACGTGCAGGTAGTCGAGGCCAGGCCAGACGATTCGCAGTACCGGGGATGAAAATGGACCAGATTCCCACCCCATTCCGGTCACTAAGAATACACTGAACGGACTCGTCCATTCAAACCGTCGAAACAGGACAACCCCGCCCACCAACATGCTACACTGCGAAGCAAATCGCTTGGACAGGAGCGCACAACATGCATAAGTTGGCCCTCGGTATCGGGGTGGCTATCGGATTCTGCGGCGGGATCGGCTTGGCCCAGGATTCGCCCGCTCCACAAAGCGTTATCCAGGTGGAAGTCGAGCGAAGCGCGCCCGACTATATTGTCTATGTGCCCAAAAGCATCGACGGCTCCACATTCGACACCGGCAATGAACACTTTCTTGTCTTTGATGGACCTGACAAGTCACTCATGGCCGTCTGGACACAAAGCAGCCACGAAGGCGCCGGCGATCACCGCATCATGTTCTCACGTTCCGACGACAACGGCAAAACATGGGCCGCGCCAACCCGCGTCGTTGGACCGGAAAGACCGGCGGAAGACAGCAAGATGTGCAGTTGGGGCTTTCCCATGACCTCGAAGTCCGGTCGCATCTACGTCCTCTACAATCAGGAAACCTCCCCCGTAGATCACATCCGGCAACATACCGGCCGCATGGACGGCGTCTACTCCGACGACCTCGGCAAGACGTGGTCGGCCCCGCAGAACATCCCCATGGAACGCACCCCGTGGGACAATCCCGACACCTCCGTTTCACCGAATTGGGTGGTCTGGCAAAAACCGGAACGCGATCTCAACGACCGCTACTACGTGGGTATGTCGCGATGGGTCAGCCCCAGAGTCCGCGATGAACCGCCGCTGAAATCCTGGACGGCCGACGAAAGCGTCGTGAACTTCATGCGCTTTGAAAACATCGACGAGAACCCCGAACCGAAAGATATCCGGATCACCTGGTTTCACAATGGACACGACGCCCTGCAAGTCCCCCACTATCTCAAACCCGATGTCAGCATCGCCCAGGAACCCAGCATCGTGCGCCTCCCCGATCAACGGCTCTTCTGCACCATGCGCACCATGTCCGGGATCATCTGGTATTCCGTCTCTAGTGACGACGGCGAATCGTGGCTGCCGCCGCGCCCACTCCGCAGATCGGATCACGGAGACCCAATTCTCGAACCAATCTGCTGCTGCCCAATCTACGAATACACCCCCGGCAAATACGTCCTCCTGCATCACAACAACGACGGACGATTCAACGGCTCCAAGCCCGAGGAAGCCGGCAAAAACCGCCGCCCCGCCTTCATCGCCTTGGGAGAATTCCGGCCCAACGCCGATCAACCCATCTGGTTTTCCGAATCAAAACAGTTCATGGACAACGACGGGCAAGGCATCGGCCCGCTCAAACGCATCGACATCGGCGTATACCCCAGCGTAAGCCGCCGCAACGGCGAATTCGTCCTATGGCACCCCGACCGCAAATTCTTTCTCCTCGGCAAACGAATCACCGACGAATGGCTCGCGGATTTGAGCGTTCCCAAGTAATCGCGATCCCTCCGGCTGCCTGGAATTCCACATGCTCACACATTTACACATCCACCCGACCCCGAGCGTCATTCCCGCGGAGGCGGGAATCCACAAGCGCACAAAGGCAACCTCTGCCGACGAAGATAGACCCCAGCTTTCGCGGGGGTGACGAGAAAAAAGCGAAGCGGTAATACCGATAAATATAAGTGCGATCAACACGACCGGATACGAACCTAATTACGACATCGTAATGAATTTGTGCGTGCTGCGTTCACGAAGATCGATTACGTTGATGACAGGTGACTAAGGGAGGTCAGAAGATGCGAATACAGGCTACGTGGATATTGGGCATTACCATGATCAGCGGAATCGTTGCGCACGCGCACGAGGGTCACATCGATCCGTATGTATCCATAACCGTTCAAGGCGACTACCGCTATATCCAATCGAACGGAATTCCGGGCCACCCCACGGGACAATTCCCCAATCGGGGAAATCCCAATACCATCGCGCCCCAACAACACGTCTATCGCGTGCCGTTACACCAGCAAACCGCGGCAAGCGTCACCCCCTTGCGCCGCATGCCGTTTGGCGTCGCGCTCAACGGAGTCCCGTTCGATCCCGGCACGGCGGAATTCTGGAATCGCGATCCCAACTCCGGCTGGAATTATGAGGCGCTTTCCGGGCGAATTAACCTGGGCGTAGACCAGAATCTCGCGCACGTGCAACCCG
>BTWA01000050.1:0-32295 GCA_045863295.1 Candidatus Hydrogenedentota bacterium | reverse complement strand
CGGGAGGAATCACCAGGGCCAGCACCTCGGCTATGCTGCCGGTGGTCGTTACTTGGTCCACCGCCACCGTCGCCTGCGACGTCCCGTTCAACACCTGCGCGCCCGTAATGGAACCAATAAGCGGCTCGTCACCAGCCAGAAGCAATCCGTTCCCGATGTAGTAGGTGGAAGACAGGAAGCCGTCGCTCTTGGTGCTGTATACCCCGTCGCCGTTGTCGTCAAAAGAGGCCTCTTGCCCCGTGGCATACCGGATGGCCTGCGAGGCAAATCCGAAAGCCTGTGCCGTGGTTGCCCCATTCGCTACTTGCGCCCACAGATATTTGGAAAAACTGACTGAGCCGCCGTGATAAAACGAGGCCAACTTACCCGCTTTAGAGCTAGCAAGAGTAATTCTTTGTTTACCCGCGGGTGGCTTCAGAGCTATGAGAATCGTGCCCGCGCTGTCCGTGTCACACACCACCGTCGCCTTGCCCGGCAACGTAGCCTGCAACTCGTCCAGCCAAGCGTCCAACTCGCTCCACAAAAGAAACTCCGTGGAACTTAACCACATACCAGACAGCGTGCCTGGGCCGATGAGATAGATGGTCAGGTCCTGAGTACCCGTGCTCGCCCACGTGCGGATTCCGTATTCAATATTGCTTAGCGCTGCCAGTCCATCAACACCAGGGGTAGAGGTTCTGCTCAAGTAGTTAATTGTCTCGTCGCCATACCCCTGTGAAATGAGACCGCTGTATGCCCACTGAGCGGTCTTTTCGTAGACCGGCCAAATAATGGAGCTTGGATCACCTCCTGCAACTATAAGAACCTTCCTGGACAAGGGATTACTGACTATCACCTCCGTTGCTTCAGGCGCAGATGTATTACCTATTCGATCACGCGCGTAGACCAGTACGGTATATGTACCTTCAGACGTAAATCCACTATAGTTCGCTTCCCACCTGTTTCCACTCACCGGACTGAAATCCACACTCGGCATGCCAGTAACAGGTGTCCCAGACGACGCAGATTGACCATTTGGCGATCGCACGATTGCCCACACACGCGCCACACCATCCGCATCGGTCACTGGGTCTGCCCATAACGTTGACGTCGCTGTACCATCTAGATTCTGCACCGGCGACACGCCGCCAATTACCGGACCCGTCCAGTGTTGCTGCGTGCCATTGCCGATATGAGTGAGTGCGGCGAGCGCGCCATCCCCACCGTCATTGCCTTGCCCGTTCGCGTTATCGTCTAGCAACGGATGCTGAAACTGAAACGTCTGACTCATGGCGGCGTTCGCAATGTCGAAGGCCTCACCCACTGTTGCGCCATTAAACACCTGCGTCCAAAAATAATTCGAGAACGATATCGTACCGGTCGTAACAAAGTAGGCCTCTTCACCAGGCGACGTACTGGTAAGCACTAAACGGCTGCCGGCAAACACAGGCGCGCTGAGCGCTGATACAAATGTCCCGGATTCACAGGCGTCGTACACCACCGTGAGCTTGCCCTGAATGTTTGCTTGCAACGTGTTGCACCAAGATGCAAAAACAGAAGCATCCAGAGTCTCCGTCCCGCTCATGCGTAATGTGCCCGGGCCTCCGTGATCCACTAGATAGACCACCACATCGCCCGTCGGCACGCCATTCAACTCTGACGGAGCCCATACGTTCAAAGCGTACTGCAGGTTTGTCAGGGTCGCTTCTCCATCCACATCATCGGCAACACCATTTTCGTCTAGGTCCAACTGAGTATCAGAGGATAGATAGTAAATTGAACTCTTTCCAAAGCCTTGATGACTCAATGCGCGATACGCAAAATTTGCTGAGGCTTGTGTGGAGTCCCACAAGTTGTTGCCAAGATATGGTCCGCCCCCAGCGACCACAACCGCTTTCGAATCCTTCTCCAATTCAATCGCGGCAAACTTCTGAACACGATGGTTAAATGTGTCTGCGACATATACATCACCATTGGGTGCGACAGCAATTCCAAATGCGGAGCTAAACTGTCCAGTACTTGAGCCGTAACTCCCCCATTTTTGAATGAATGTGCCACTTAAATCGAAAATCTGAACCCTGCCCGATTGACTATCCATCGCATACAAGAGGTCTTCATCACTTATAGTAATTCTAAAGTCATACAAGAACTTGCCGTCGCTACTTCCAAAACTTCCCCACTTGCCCAAGTACACTCCATGCTCATCAAACTTTTGAATTCTGTTGTTGGAAGTATCAGAGACAAATACATGTCCAACCGAATCCAGTGCCACACTCGTTGGGTTATTTAATTGTCCATCAGCCGAACCTGTTGTGCCCCATTTTTCTATGAACAGACCGTCGCCGGTAAACTTCTGAATACGGTCGTTGTTGGAGTCAGCGACATACACATTTCCTGATGCGTCAACTGCAATACCGGTTGGACGATCAAACTGTCCATCTCCAACACCCTGACTACCCCATTTACCCAGAAACACGCCCTCCTGAGTAAACTTCTGAATCCGGTGAGAATACGTATCGGCAACATAGAGATTGTTGCTTGAATCGAATGCCGCGGCTTCCGGTAGAAAGAATTGTCCATTTCCAGATCCAGTTGTTCCCCACTTCAGCAAGAAATTTCCATTCGCGTCGAACTTTTGGATTCGTCCCATGCCCGAATCGACTACATATACATTTCCAATGTCATCAGCGGTAATCCCGTAAGGATTAAGAAATTCACCTCCTCTCCATCCCGACGCTTCCCACCGCGTCTGGGGACGATCCTCGGTGACAAATTTCCACACCCATCCTCCCTGCACCGCGTAAAGACAGCTGGTCTTGTCCAAAAAAAGACCTTCTGGCGAAATGCGCCAAAGGTATCCATCGGAAACATAATCTTTGAACTCGCTCAGGAATGCGCCACTCGGGTCGAACCTCTGTATTCGTAGATGGTCGCTGACACAAACAACCCCGGTGTCACCAACAGTGATTGCCGCCGGAATCACAAACTGGCCTTGGCCAGATCCAAACGTCCCCCATTTGCCAAGAAAGTTTCCATTCTCGTCAAACTTCTGGATTCGGCTATTGCCCATATCCACCACATAGATCGTGCCAGTACTATCAACCGCAATACCATCAGGGAACTCAAACTGCCCATCACTTGCTCCGGTACTGCCCCACATAGTGATAAATGCACCATCGCTGTCAAATTTTTGAATTCGATCGTTTCCGCTATCGACTACAAATACGGCGCCCTCCTTGCCGGTCGCTATTCCTTTTGGGAGGAGAAACAGACCCGCCCCCGCACCCTGCTTTCCCCATTTCCCAAGAAACTTACCATTAGGATCAAATTTTTGTACTCGGCTATTGAATGTGTCGGAAACGAGAATATTGCCGTCACGGTCCAAGGCAATTCCCCGAGGTTGTTGAAACATCCCGTCCGCTGTCCCTTGACTTCCCCATCTGGAAAGAAGGATGCCATTTCCGTCAAACTTCTGGATGCGAGAATTGTTCGTTTCAAGTATGTAGACAATACCCGAATCATCTACGACAACACCGGACGCCCTCGCGAAATACCAAGGCTGCTGCAAAGTTGGCCACGTGCGTTCGAAGCGGTAGGTGGGATCCGCGAATGAATGAAACGAGGTAAATGAAACCAATATGAGAGCGTACGCAGCGATTTTCTTGGGCAAGCCAGACTCTAGGTCGCGTTTGGTATCTAATTCAGTTTCTATCATACAGTGCACTGTACGAACTGTGAAGATACAATAGCCGGCGACAGCCAGACATGGTATGAACAAGATAGTATGGAATCCAAAGAGCTTTGTCCTTGAATTCTTGTTGCTACAAACACATGTCGCATGCTGTACGTACGTCCTCCCTGGAAGTGCCATCGGCACTTCCAGCTCCCCTTTGACGCAGCAATACCGCTTTCAGTCATTTGCAACGACACATGCGCGGCGGATTTTCGGCTCCCTCGAAGAAACGTCACTGCCCGATAGTGACGCAACTGCACGTGCTCCCCGTTGCTGGAAATAAGTATACCATATCTATATGTGCAAAACAGTGTAATTGGGGTGGCAAGGGGAACTGAAGTGCCGTCTTGCGTCTGCGTTGTTAACCAATTGTGGCGTAGTGTGTTACGACAGAAAGCTTGGTATCGGAAACTTTTGTTGTGCGAGCAGAGTTCACTCAGTCCATATCGCGGGGAAGTTGTCCGATGTACATTCAATATATTCCTGCAAGAGGTGTCGATGTTCGTTCAGGATAGATTGCGATTGAATGTCGACGGCGATATTTTTGGTTTCGCCTGGGTCTAATTGCATGTCAAACAGTTGTTCAGGGTTTGCTCCTTCGTTGTACCGGATGTACTTATATCGCGGGGTGCGGAGCATTCTGCCGTGCACTCCGGTTGGGTTCCCGAATCCTTTATGGTGGTTGTTCTCGGATACGATGTAGGGATGGGTGGGCGAAGATGCAATGCCCATTGCATTCGGCGCAGCGCTCAGTCCTCGTAGATAAGCCGGTTTCTCGATGCCGGCGAAGTCGAACATGGTTGGGAAGAGATCGAGGCCCATGTTCACGAGGCGTTTTCGATCTCGTGCGGCAGCCTTGGTGTGTCCTTTCCAACTTACGATGAACGGAATTCGAGATACCTCATCATAAAAGAGGGTTTTTTGATTCCAACGGTGAGCGCCCATTCCATCGCCGTGATCGCTGGTGAACACTATGACTGTATTTTCTTCTTGGCCGGTTTTCCGCAGAACCTCGAGCACTTGGCCGATGTATGTGTCCACAAGTTCGATCATGCGGTAGTAGCCCCAGAGATACTGACGCCACCGGTCATCCTCCACAGTCCAATCTCGAGTCGGGTACGCGTTCGCCATACTTTCCTCGGCCTGGTGCTGACGAATTACCCCGGGCTCTGGTTCTGGTATGGCATGATTCGACGGGATGGGTGGACACTGATCCGGTGGTGGCGGTGCGCCGATTTCCCCATTGCCGAGTTGCTCTTCGATGCCGCTGTAACGCCTTGCCCATTCGCAGATGTCGTGTGGGTTTACGAACGAAGCCACGAGAAAGTATGGGTTGCTGCGTCTCTTTACCATAAATTCAGCGCACGAGGCCGGGACATCAAAGTCTACGGCGCCACTTCGGATATTCGCGGTGAAATCGAATCCACTCCATTTGGTGTCTGATATTGAGTGCGGGAGATGCCATTTTCCTACGTATCCGGTGTCGTAGCCATTGTCTTTCAGGACTTTTGCAAGACATGGGACGGCCACATCGATCTGATCCGGCCGCATGTTTGTTACTACCCCGTTCTCGTGCGACGGGGTGCCTGTCATGTAGCTTGTGCGAGACGGGACACATATGGGATTGGCGCAATAGGCGCACTCGAATTGAACCCCGTTGCTTGCGATGCTATCGATCGAGGGCGTATTTACGTACGGATTTCCCGCACAACTCATGGCGCCCGCCCATTGCTGATCCGTGGTAATGAGCAGAATGTTGGGTCTTTGATCGGCGGGACGCGCGTTTCCCGTGGAATTGTCCTGGGTGGAAAAATACTCCGTCAAGTGCCTATCGACTTGGGACTGCGATTGTTGAACGCGTTCGAGGCCGCGGGCGGTCAGGCCGGTAGCGGCCATGGTGGCCGCCGCAAGAAACGTTCTGCGGTTAAGAGTGTGACTGGTGCAATTGCCGCGTTGCTGTTGCATGGTAGTGCCTCGGGTTTCCGCCCGCCGGATCGGCCGATTGCGCGGCTGAATGAAGTGTTTCCTGCCAGCGGTTGCGTTCCATTACAATGGCTGGATTGGACGTTTATCCAGCTCCAATCCGCATTATGACATAAGGAGAGTTCACGTGCTGAAACGAAAGTGGTTCGTGGGGTTCATGTTGACGGGTGTGCTGGCCGGATGGGCACAGGCACAACCGACCATTGATCTTGGCAATGCTACCGTCGTGGTGCGGAGCGGTAAAGTGCCTCTGGTAGAGCAGACTGCGGCAACCGTGCTCGTGGAAGAGGTAGAGAAGCGAACGGGCATACGGTGGCCGGTTTCTACAACGTGGCCCAAAGTGGGCAAGGCGATCGCGGTGTTGTCCGGGACGTCCAATACACTGAAAGGAAAGCATGTACCGACGAAGGGCGCGATTACCGCAAAAGAAGGCTTCGCCATTGCGACGGAAGGCGACGTGATATGGATAGCGGGAGTCGACCCCAAGGGCGCCCTAAACGGTGTCGGAAAACTACTTCGTCAATTGGAGTGGGGTAAAGGCGCTGTGGGATTGACTGCGGCGCTGAACGCCGTGGAATCTCCGGAATTACCGATTCGTGGGCACCAATTGGGGTATCGCACGACGGCCAACTCTTACGACGCATGGACTCCGGAACAGTATGAGCAGTATATCCGTGAGTTGGCTCTGTTCGGAGTCAATGCGGTGGAGAACATACCGTTTCAGGATGACGAGAGTCCTCTTATGCCGGTTTCGCGGCAAGAAATGAACAAGAGACTGGGCACCATCTGCGAGAAGTACGGGGTGGCTTACTGGGTGTGGACCCCGGCGACCGTCGATTTGACGGACGCGGCCAAACGCGCTGCCCATCTACAGGAACACGAGGGGTTCTATAAGGAATGCACGCACCTGGACGCGGTCTTCTTTCCAGGAGGCGATCCCGGCAACAATCATCCTCAGGATGTGATGCCGTTTCTGGAGGACGTATCGAAGTTGCTGAAGAAGCACCATCCACACGCCAAGGTGTGGATGTCGCTACAGGGATTCGACGACCCGGAGGTCGACTACTTTTTTGATTGGATCACCAAGAATCAACCCACATGGTTTGGCGGCGCGGTAGGCGGTCCATCGAGCAAGCCCCTGCCGGAGTTGCGGGCGCGGCTGCCCAAGCAGTATCAGCTCCGCGATTATCCCGATATTACGCACACAGTGAGGGCACAGTACCCCGCGCCTTGGCTTGATCCGGCGTTTGCCTTTACATCGGGCCGTGAAGGCACCAATCCACAACCCGTCTATTTCAGTACGCTATTCAGGGCTTTTGCCAAGTCGACAGATGGGTTTATTTCGTACTCGGACGGCATGCACGACGATGTCAACAAGACCATTTTCAGCGCGCTCGGTTGGGATTACGACGCCGATGTGCGGGATGTGTTGATCGAGTATTGCCGTGTGTTCTTTGGACCGCATGTGGCCGTGAAGGCGGCTGATGGCATTTATGCGCTGGAGCGGAACTGGCATGGGTCCCTGGCGGACAACGGCGGTGTCGAAGCGACATTGACGCACTGGCAGGGTTTGGAAGCAGCGGCGCCGGAGCTAAAGGGCAACTGGCGATGGCAGTTGTGCTTACTCAAGGCGAACTACGATGCCTACGTACGCGCGCGACTGATTCGGGAGGACCGGTTGGAGAAACAGGCAAATGCCGTACTCTTGAGCGATTTGGCCGGCGGTGCGGATTCACGGATGGAGCAGGCGTTGGCGGTTTTTGCGCAGGCGGATTCGAACAATCCCAGGCCTGAATTGCGCGCCAAAGTCGAAACCTTGTGTGAAGAGTTGTTCAAGAGCATCGGGTACCAGAGCAGTGTGGAAAAGTACAAGGCCAACAATCCGCAGCGGAGCGCGGTGTTGGATTTCGTGGATCATCCGCTGAACAACCGGTGGTGGTATGAGGACCAGTTTGCGGAGATTCGTAAACTTGAAACGGAAGAAGCAAAGCTCGAACGTTTGAAGACAATTGCAACTTGGGAAAATCCCGGGCCTGGCAGTCTTTACGACGACATCGGCAACGTCGCCCAATCGGATCGCGTGCTTCGAGGCGAGGCCGTGAGCACAGACCCATTGATGCGCCGCAATCCGAATCCCGACTTTATGTGGTGGGATGAAGGAAAGACGCGTGTAAGGCAGTCGTGGATAGGCAAGATGGACTGGCCCATCGGTCTTCGCTATGACAATCTGGACACGGCAGCAACGTATGTATTACGTACAACCGGCCTTGCTCAATGCCTTCCGCGCGTCAACGGCACACTCATTACGCCAACGCTTGACGGCAAGGGGATAGGGGAGATAAAGGAATTTCCAATTCCTCAGGCGTTGTATGAAAGCGGCACGATTGTACTCACGTTTGATGTGCCGCATGAACCGGGAGTCAACTGGCGCCAAGCGTCGCGTTTGAGTGAAGTCTGGCTGATTAAGAAGTAGAAGATTGTCCTACGCCCGCGGCACGCGAACATTCGTTTGCCGCGGGCATTTTTTGTCGATGCTGGCGCTTCTCGTGGAGCTTGTTGTATGCTGGGGCAGTCGCCTGGATTCCTGGATGTTCTCAGGGGAGTTCCCGCCCATGGGCCGTAGTGAAGTTAGGCTTGGCGTCGCCGCGATTCTCGTTGTGTTGACGCTGACGGGCGCCGGTTGCAGCGCCGACAAGATAGGCGCCCAGCACGGCGTGATGATTCACGAAGGTCTTATCCGTTCCTACCGTCTTTACCTGCCTTATGCATTGAAGAGCGAGGACACCGTTCCATTATTGATTGGTTTGCACGGCAGTTCGAATACGTCGGTCCAATTTGCGTCGGAAACCGGATTCGATATGATCGCCGATGCGAACCATTTCATCTTTGCGTGTCCCGATGCCATAGAGGGGAACTGGGGAGACGGGCGACACGATCCGGCTGTGCCCTCGCAGTACCTTGGCATTGATGACGTTGACTTCATTCGTGCTCTCGTGGAGAAGCTGATCGACACGTATCCGATCGATCCAACTCGTGTGTACATAACGGGAATTTCGAATGGCGGCATGATGGCTTTGCGGTTGGCCTGCGAAGCGTCAGACGTATTCGCGGCGGCCGCACCCGTAATGGGCAATATGCCCATGGACCTAATCCCTCAGTGCAAGCCGGCGCATCCCATGCCCATACAGTTTATCAATGGCATGTCGGATCCCATCGTGCCGTATGCGGGGGGGTATATCTACTTGTTGGGTGTATACCGAGGCCGGGTGGAGTCGGTCGACAAGTCGGTGGCGTTCTGGGCGCAACATAATGCATGCGACGCCGCGCTGCCCGATGTGTGGCTACCCGATGTCGATGCGAACGATGGCACTCAGATCTGGAAGCGGGAGTATTTGCACGGCACCGATGGTGCAGAGGTCGTTCTTTATGCTATTCATGGCGGGGGCCACGATTGGCCGAGCCACTTCAATTCGCCCATACGCGAACTGTTCACCGGCAACAATACACAAGACATCAATGCCTCCCAGGTGATTTGGGAGTTTCTGTCCAGGTTCCGTCGTCAGGAAGCTGGCTACTAACACTCCGGGCCGTGCGGCTTGGGATTCCCGCTTATGTTCACACTGATTGATCAGCGTAACCGTCTTGTAAGGTAGTTTCACATGCCCAACAAATTCTTGGCCAAAGATCCGCAACTGTCCTATAACCCGTTTCGCAAGATTAAACATGCCCTTAACGGAGTATGGTTTGCCGTCGTGAAGGATTTCAGCGTAGCGTACAAACTGGTGGTTTCTGTCCTGACATTAGTTGCCGCCCTCGTCTATTCGGAAAGCGTGGATGTGCTCCTCATTCTGATGGCAACGGGACTTGTATTGATGGCGGAGCTATTCAATACGGCCATAGAAGCCATCTGCGATTACTTTGATACGGGATATGACGAGAAAATTGGAGCTATTAAGGATGTGGCGGCGGCCGCCGCCGGAATCAGCATTGTTATTTGGATAGTCGTAATCCTCTTTGAGGTGTCGAAAGTGATATGATTCATGCTGCGTGCCGAATCGGGGACATCGTGCGCAGGGGGACACAATGACTTCGCGCGAACGCGTGCTGCAGACACTGAACCACCGCGAACCGGACCTCATTCCGCTGGATTTGGGATCAAGCGGTGTGACCGGTATGCAGGTGAGTTCCGTATACAAGCTCAGGCAGGCATTGACTCTGGACCCTCCAGGGACGCCTGTCAAGGTGGTCGAACCGTATCAGATGTTGGGTGAGATCGCACCCGATTTGATGGAAGCACTTGGTGTGGACGTTGTCGGGTTCGGTCCGCCGGAGAATCTTTTCGGTTTTCGAAATGAACGATGGAAAGAATGGCGGTTATTTGATGGCACGCCAGTTCTGGTACCGGGGGAATTCAACACCGAACCTGAATCAAATGGCGACATTCTCATGTATCCCGGAGGCGACAAGTCCGCTGCTCCCAGCGGCCGTATGCCTCACGGCGGGTATTATTTCGACACGATCGTCCGGCAGGATCCCATCGATGACGCAGTGTTGAACATCCACGATAACCTGGAAGAATTTCCGCCTGTCACAGATGCTGCCTTGCGCCATTTTGAGGCGGAAGCAACGCGACTTCGATCTACGGGGCTGGCGGTGTTGGGCAACTTTGGAGGCACGGCCTTTGGCGATATCGCGCTTGTGCCGGGAATGTGGCTGAAACACCCGAAGGGTATTCGCGACATGACCGAATGGTATACAAGCACACTCACCCGGCGCGACCATATTTATGAAATATTTTACCGGCAATGCGAGATTGCACTTGGCAATTTAAAGCGAATTGCGGCCATTCTGGGCGATCTTGTGGACGTAGTGTTCATGTCGGGCGCCGATTTTGGCGCACAGCATGGTCCCTTCATTTCGCCCGATGTGTTGCGCGATCTGTACAAGCCGTTCCAGTCACGCCTGAACCATTGGATTCATGAGAACACGTCGTGGAAGACTTTTATCCATTCGTGTGGATCCGTGCGTGTATTTTACGACGATTTTCTCGAAGCGGAGTACGACATACTAAATCCCGTTCAGTGCTCTGCCGCACACATGGACCCTCGTGAGTTAAAAGCCGGATTTGGCAGCCGGGCCGTATTCTGGGGCGGCGCCGTGGATACGCAGCACACACTGCCGTTCGGAACGCCGGACGAAGTGCGCGCCGAAGTACGCGAACGGATTGCAATCTTTCGTCCGGGCGGCGGCTTTGTATTCAACCCCATACATAACGTGCAGGCAGGCGTGCCCACGGAAAACCTGCTCGCGCTTTACGAAACGTTTAGCGAGTGCCGTGCCTATTAGGATACAGAGGCCAGGTATTCCAACGCGCCGTGAGGATCGGGGGCATAGGCATCGGCTTCGATCTTCCGGGCAAACTCCAACGTAAGCGGCGCGCCGCCGACGATCACGCGGGTATCCGGGCACGCCGACTTCAACTCCTTGATGATCTTGTCCATGTTCACCATAGTGGTCGTAAGCAGCGCACTTAGACCCACGATGCAACCCGGGTTATCCTGGGCCGCCTTAACAAACTTTTCAGCGGAGACGTCAACGCCGAGATCAATGACTTTATAACCGCTGCCTTCAAGCATCATCGCGACCAGGTTCTTGCCGATGTCGTGGAGATCTCCTTGCACTGTGCCAATTACGAATGTGCCGCGGTGTTGCGCCTGGCCGGATTCAAAGTACGGCTTCAGGTGAGCCATGGCGGCCTTCATGGCTTTCGACGCCATCAGGAGATCTGGAACAAACGCCTTTCCATCGCTATAGCGTTTTCCGATGCGCGTCATGCCTTCGATAAGGCCCTGAGTCAGTACGTCGCCCGAGGCAATGCCCATGGCCAGGGCTGTGCGAGTCAATTCATCCGTGCCGTCCATGCCTTTCATGTCGGGCGGATACGAGGCATCTTTGTTGACCTTGCCCCGTTCAATGGCGACGGCGATTTGTTCGAGAATTTCAGACATGGCTCCCCCTCTACAATTTGCGTGGGCGCGTATCCCCCAAGCGTACGCCCCGCTTGTCATACTTATTGTACACCAAAGGGTGGGAGTTGCGCCCCATCTTCCCTGGACGTACCATAGAATCCGGGGAATGGGGGGACCGACCGTGACATCGCGTGAGCGAGTAATACGTTGCTTACAATTTAACTATCCGGATCGTGCGCCGCGTGAGCTTTGGCATTTGCCCGGCGTTCCCGCGCTTCGCAAGAAGGAATTAGAGGAACTGGTTACGCGCTACCCCATGGATTTCTGGGTGCCTCCGCTTCCGTATGCCACCGGCAAACGGACCGCTGGCGTACCGAACACGATTGGTAACTATACCGACGAATGGGGGTGTGTCTGGACCGTTGCCGAGGAAGGCGTCGTGGGAGAAGTGAAAGGCCATCCATTGATCGGCTGGGATGCGCATTCAGCATTTGAAGCGCCTTGGGAACTCTTCGAGGGCATTGATTTCGCGGGAATTAACCGCCAGTGCGAAACAACAGACTTGTTCGTGCGTGCAAGTACCTGCGTTCGCCTTTTTGAGCGCATGCAGTTCTTACGGGGTACAGAGAACACCTACCTGGACCTGGCGCTGCTGAGTTCCGACTTTTTCCGGTTGCGCGATCTGGTACATGAGTTCTTTCTTCATGAGATCCGGCTGTGGGCAAGAACCAAAGTGGATGCCATAGCCTTTATTGACGATTGGGGGTCGCAAAATCACCTTCTTGTCGATCCCGAATTATGGCGGCGCGTTTTTAAACCGTTGTATCGCGAGTATTGCGATACCATTAAAGCCGCCGGCAAATATGTTTTTTTTCATACCGATGGAAACGTCGAATCAATTATGGATGATTTCCTGGAGATAGGCGTGGATGCAATAAATACGCAGCTCTTCTGCATGGATATCGAGGGCTTGGCACAACGTTTCAAAGGCCGGATGACGTTTTGGGGAGAAATATGCCGGCAGTCGGTACTGCCTTTTGGCACGGTGGCCGACGTGCACCGGGCTGTGTGCCGTGTGCGCAGGGCGTTTGACGACGGCCGAGGAGGGCTCATCGCCCAGTGCGAATGGGGTACCGCGGATCCGGCGGAGAATATTGCGGCTGTCTACGAAGCGTGGGGATCCACAACGTATTGATTTATGCCCACCTATCCGAATTGGGAAAGAACAGCGATTCCACGAAGACGTCTTGAAATGCCGGGTCTAATGACAAATCTACATGGCGGACGGTGCGGGCCAAAGCTCTGGCCTGCTGACGCGATCGCAGCGAGAGTGCAGCTACGTGCGCTCCAGCGAGGGCCGTATTGCCGCCGAATTGAATTCGGTTTGTATTAACGGAACTGGGCAAAAGTCCTATGCGTTGCGCATTGTGCGGCCGAATGTAGTTTCCGAATGCACCTGCAACCAGCACGCTTTTCAGGTCTTTTTCGTGAAGTCCCGCATGCCGCAGGAGGATAGTCACACCGCTTCGCACCGCAGCGGTCGCCAACTGAAGTTGGCGAATGTCGCTCTGCAGGACATAAACGGGTTTTCCGTGACGTGTCTCCGATCCGTGCGCCACAACAAATGCTGTTTCGCCGTTGAGCATCAGAAGCCGCTGCGCCAGCGCCTGCGGCGTATCGCTGGGTAGTGTGTTCTGATCGAGCAGTATTCCCGTGGGATCGAGCAACCCTGTGCGCAGAAGCTCCGCCACGAGATCAATCAAGCCGGAGCCGCAGATTCCCCGGGGAGGACGGTTGGCAATTGTCTTATAGTGCACATCACCCTCGAGGCGAACCGCTTCGATGGCCGCTTCCGATGCACGCATACCACAAACTATGCCCGATCCTTCGAACGCTGGTCCGGCAGCGCACGACGTTGCGAGGAGCTTACCTCCGTTTCGAGCGACCATTTCGCCATTTGTTCCGATATCAATGAACAGGGCAGGGGATTGATCGGCGGCAAACCCGGAGGCGAGCAAGCCGGCAATGGTATCACCACCCACGTAACCTGCGATTACCGGGAATATGTAGCATACCGCTTTGGGGTGAATCTGCAGGGAAAGCGCCTCGGCACTTAATTCGATGGCCTCAGCCGTGATGGGGACAAAAGGTGTTACGCCGATGTTAGAAGGGTCGAGCCCTGCCAGAATGTGCTGCATAACGGTGTTGCCCGCAAAAGTGGCCGCATAAATTAAATGGGAATCCAGTTGCGCGGCCGTGGTCATATCGTCTATGAGTTCATTGATGGCGGCGATGACTTCCTGCCGAAGCCGATGGAGCGAATCGGTACTCTGATCCCCGTAGGTTATACGCGATAGGATGTCGGCCCCGTAGGCCACCTGCGGATTCAGGCTTGATGCCTCTGCGAGCACTGATCCGTCCGGTAATTCGATTAAGCGGCCCGCCAGTGTTGTGGTGCCGATATCGAACGCGACGACGCAAGTGCGCACGGGTGGATTTGCGGGTCCAAAGTTAACCAATCGCCCGCCGGCGAAAACCGCGGTGCCTGCCCAGTTGCATTCGCGGAGCACCTTACCCAAATGGTCCAGGGTTTCGGGGTCGGCCTCGAACGGTCCGGCCGATCGGGCAAGGCGTGCGGCGTCAGGTAGATCGTCCTCGAGAGTCGGTGGTGGCAGTGAAACCACGCATTTGCGAAGTGGTGGGTCCGGTGCGGCAGAGAACTGCACGGTAGAATGGGTTAGGACCTGGTACCTGGCGGGCAACAGCGCCCCATCGGCAACCTCGACTTCCATTGACGACAATGCAAAGGCCTGACATGCCAAACGGTATTGCTTTTCAGATTCTTCATGGCCCAGCAACGCCCACTCGGAATCCGTAAGAGGACCGCCATTACCCTGAATTGAAACCACGCACTTGCCACAGTTGCCCAGGCCTGCGCAAGGATATTCCATCGCGATCCCGGCCAATGACGCAGCGTCGCGAAGCGGCGTTCCCGTCGGCACCTCGATGGATTGGCCTCCGGGCAAGAAGCGAATGGTAACAGTCGAGTCTCCCATGCGTCGCAACTTGGCTTTCCGTGCCCCATGCGTGGGCACAACGATATTACTTAGAACGTAGATCCTGCAGAGCACGGGCGATGGCAGCGATATGCTGCGGTGTAGTGCCGCAACAACCGCCGATAATGGAAGCCCCGGCCTGAAGAAACGATTGCACAAAAGCTGCCATGGATTCGGGCGTCTCCAGATAACCAATGCCGGAATCACTCTGAATGGGCGCACCGGCATTCGGTTGCACGAGAATAGGGACATCCGGAGAGGCTTGATGCAATGCGGCCACGATTTCGACCATAGCGGCCGGGCCGTGGCTGCAATTGGTACCGACTATGCTTGCGCCTTCGGCGATGACCGCGTGGGCCATTTCAGCAGGCGATACCCCCATCATTGTGCGGTACGTGTCGTCCAGTTTGCGTTCATAGGTAAACGTGCAAATGATTTCCAACGCAGTATTCTCTTTTGCCGCCCGGACTGCGAGGGCTGCCTCGTCAATGGCGGTCATGGTTTCTATGCAACATGCGTCTGCGCCACCTTTTTCGAGCGCGACGAGTTGTTCGCGAAAAGCGTCATAGATCTCTTCTTCCGTTACGTCACCCATCATCAGAATCTTCCCTGTCGGACCGATGGATGCCATGACGTGCCGATTGGGCCCGGCGGCCAAGCGCGACAGCTCCGCGGCCCGCGCATTCAATTCCGCGACGCGTGATTGAAGATGGTAGTGAGCCAATTTGAAACGGGAGCCGCCAAAACTGTTGGTGGTTACGATGTCAGCACCGGCATCGAAATATTGTCTGGCAATATCACTGACCAGTTCTGGGTGGCTCCAATTCCATTCCTCGGGGCACTCCGAGGGCTGTAGTCCAGCGGCGATGAGGAGTGTCCCCCACCCGCCATCGCTGACTAATGGTCCCCGCGTTCGAATGTCGTCACAAATGGAGTTCATGGTGTGTGGCTCTGGTTAGGGGTTGACTCGGGTAGATGGCCTCGTCGTGCCATATCTTCCACATGAGTTCATATCGCTCCAGTGGAAGACCCGTATAGGCGCAGTTGCTGGTCGAAAATACGTAACCGCCGCCGGGCATACCATGACGAATGCAGTAGCGCGCGGACTCGATGACTTCTTCTTCGGTACCTGAATTCAGCAAACCGCAGTTCACATTTCCTATAAGACAGACCTGGTGGCCAAAACGCCGCTTGACTTCAGCGATGTCCACCCCGCCTTGCGGGTCCAGTGAGTGCAATGCATGGGGCCTTGCCGCGACAATTTGATCGATAATTGGCATGATGTTGCCGTCGGTGTGTTTGATCACATAAAAGCCGAGATCCC
Source organism: Candidatus Hydrogenedentota bacterium (assembly GCA_045863295.1). Taxonomy (GTDB): domain Bacteria; phylum Hydrogenedentota; class Hydrogenedentia; order Hydrogenedentales; family SLHB01; genus BTWA01. The sequence goes on along the minus strand of BTWA01000050.1, from coordinate 16,251 downwards.
GCATTCCCTCACAAAGTCGAGTCAGGAAAGGGGCCACCAGTTCACCAAACATGTCTGGACTGAGGAACGGATTGTTGTTGAAACAGTAGTCCGCACAAAGTGCAAAGCCGTCCAGTCCACCATGCCGGGCCAATCGTTCAGCCTGAGCCAGTTTTTTATTCACGCGTGCTTCGGCTGTCCGTTTTGCTTCGTCCATATTCTCGCACACCCACGCCGTCCAGGCCATCATGTCTTCGCCGGTCGGTATTTCGTAGGTGACGTCGCCGTGTACCATTAAGAAGTAATTATCGCCGGTTTTTTCACGGACGAGGTCGATCATGCGAACTTCCTCATCTTCCGAATAAGGTACGGGATGTAGAAAGATGGCGTTGTGTTCGTACCGGCGGGCGGTTTGTATGAATACGTCCGCCATGTCGATTCGGTGCAGTTGTCTCTCATGATCGGTCATTTGCCACCACTGGCTGTAATTTCGATGGAGTGGATGCACTTTTCCAAAAGCTTGCATCGTTAGAAAGAAGACCAATTCAAAGTGAGGCACACGCCCTGTGATTGGGCGGCGTTCCAACGCGGCAATCATTTGATCTCGAGGCGTCATGCCATGCGCTCGCTGATGCGGCGGCAGGTGTCCACTACCCATTGCACACGAGCGTCGGGTGTGCCGCTTTCGATATCCGCCATGACCAGATCGCATGGCCCAAGTTCACGTGCGATTCGTTCCATGTCTGCCATGAGGTCGGCCTCGGATTTGCCGGCTAATTCGGTGGGACGGTACATGACCGCACGGCGTGCTTCGGGAAAGAGTGCACGGGCAGTCTCAAAATCGGATTCGAGCCCCATGTCCATGTAACTAACGCCCGGGACGGACGCGTAATGCCCGAGATAGGGGTCCACAGTCCATGCGCAATTGTGTATGCCGATGCCTTCAAATGCTCCGGAAATTTGCTTATCAAAAGGCAGCAGTAAGGTTTCATATAAGTCAGGTGATACAAGGTTTACCAGGCAATTGCTTACTGTGAAAAAGTGGACGGACACACCGGTTGCACGCTGGCGGGCATGAACAATTTTAGCTGCATCGATCATGGTCGTCGCTACGCACTGGAACAGATGTCTGCAGCGTTCGGGATCCATCAATAAGTCGAGAAACAGTTGTTCACCGCGCAACCGGTGGGCATTGTTCAGCACTCCCTGCCAATTGATGAAGCCATTGATGCAGCCTTCTTTCCGCTCAATCCAATCCATTTGGTCGAGAAGTGATAGAAAAAATGGATTGGATTCCAGATTGGGCGGTTGCAGTCGCTCCAGTTCATCATCGGTAAGCGGAACGATTTCCGCTACAGGCCAATTGTCGCTATGAAAGCGTATGGGCAAGCCATATATGGCGGCGATGGTGCAGGCGCCGTATGCCCCTGTCAGCAGATCAAGAGGAGAATCTGGGCGATCGATGGAGCCAATGGCCGTATGGGGAAAGCGGCTTCGAATCTCAGCCCGCATTGCCAGGATGCTCTCCCGCCGGTAAGAGGGATCGGCATGCCACTGCTCATTGAAATCGATGCCCAGCGCGTCGCGGTACCACTTGGGTGTGAAACCAATCTCGGGACGCAGGTATGGTTCGTCGCCGGTCGCTGGCCTCCTTGTGGCCGGGGCCGCGGGTGCGATGTAGCTGACAAGCTGGTGTGCGTTTTTGCGCATAGCTTTCTACAAGGGGGGTGAGCATCATTGTAGTAAATCGGCCGGACTCTTGCAAGTCTGGTAGCAGGCGCGGATTGACGTTGCGGACTCGGGCCAACGGCGTTGGAACGCCATTATGGGTACTTATTGAAGTTGCCAAGCGTGAAGTTTAGTGTGATGCGCAGGGGGATCGATGGTGCGGTAAGCGCAGGGCCAACGCTCGGAAAACGATGCCATGACACATGAAAATGGGCGAGACAGAGTGTTGAGCGCAATTCAGGGGGACACTTCGGCTAGGCTTGCTTTTATGCCAATCACCATGATGTTCGCATCGGACAATGCGGGCGTCACCTATCACGCGTATGCGACCGATCATCGGGTTCTTGTTGAGTCCCAATTGCGTTTCTCGGAGGACTACGATGCGGACCACGTCTCCGCCATATCCGATCCCGGACGGGAAGCGGCCGACTGCGGGGCTGCGATACAGTACTTCGAAAATCAGCCGCCCGCGGTGGACGAGAATCATGCGCGTCTTTCAGAAAAGAAGGAACTGATCGGATTGCAGATTCCCGACCCACTGGGCGGCGGGCGAATGCACGATCGCGTGCGTGCGATAGAACGGTTTCACGATCGCGTCCAGGGCGACAAGTTGATTGAGGGGTGGGTGGAAGGCCCATGCGCCGAGGCGGCAGATTTGCGCGGCATCAACACGTTAATGATGGATTTTTATGAAGACGAGACTTTTGTGCGTGACTTAATGGCATTCTGTGTCGAAATGGGGCTGCAGTTCGGGCGCGCCCAATTGGAAGCCGGGGCCGATCTGATTGGCGTGGGCGATGCCGCGGCATCGTTAATCGGACCAGATCTATACGATTCATTCGTACTTCCGGAGGAGAAACGGCTTGTTCAAGGGCTACAAGCCATGGGCGGACGTGTCCGGCTGCATATTTGCGGCAATACTACGCCTATTTTAAGGGGAATGGGTGAACTCGGCTGTGAGATCGTCGATCTCGATTATCCGGCCTCGCTGGCCGAGGCAAGAAGGTGCATGCCGACTGGTCAGGTTTTGCTTGGAAATATTGATCCGGTTCGCGTGCTGAAGGACGGAACTCCCCAGTCGATTTATGATGCAATTGCGGAGTGTCATCGCCAGACGGGTCCGGGATACATTGTGGGAGCGGGGTGCGAGGTCCCTCGTGGGACTCGGCCGGAGAATGTGCGCGCCATGCATCAATACGCACGGGAACATTTCAATTTGTAGACCAACGGGTCGGGATAGCCACTCGTATTGCGGCTTGGATGGGGAGGGGTGATCATGGACCGCAGACACTTTCTGGAAATTCTCGCCGCGACGGCAGGTTCGACCATAGCCGCCGCACAGACGGGAAACTCGCAGACCAACGCGACCGATGCAAAAGAAGTCCTATACACGCTCTCCGGTCTGTTTCCACCGTTGCCGCCGGTTTCCAAGCTGATCGTCTGTCCTTTGCACAAAGAATTGCCTTGGGATGATGTGGTGGCACTTACCAGTTTTCAGGGGCTTGTCAATCGAGTCAATCCCTGTGTCTACTTCGTACAAGACGAACACGACTCTTACTGGTTGGATTACTACACCAAGTTGGGGATCGAAACCTCCGTTCTGGATGATCCGTATCAACTGTTTGGCCGGATGGAAGGATTTTGCAACGGCTACACCCTGTGTGACGAAGATGTTCTCGATACGGTGAACATTGCAATGATGCAGGGGAGCGCCAACGGAACCGTACCTGCGACAAGAGCCACGGCAAAGATGCTTGAACGCCTTGGACTAAAACCGCTCAGCGATTTGACGGGCCGTTGGAAGAACAGACGCGATCTCTATACGTGGGCCCTCGAGAATCTGGCCAGCGGCTGCAATGCAAGGTTGATTGGAAGCGCATGTACAGACTATCCCAATTGGACCGCCACCGGAGTCTACATGCGCGATTTTCTGGTGGCTCACCGGATATTCACTTGCGATCTGTCCGCCAGCATACGAGATCGGGAGGAATACTCGTTGCACGAGCGGGTATTTGCCTCCTTTCAGGCTCCCGGATGCGCCTTGGGATGGCGATGCATATGCTGCAATGAGCATGAATACGTAGCGCTCGCCGCCCGGCATGGGCACAGCGTGTTGTGCGCTCTGGCATGTCGCAACCTGACCGTGCACCAGTCCATCGAGACGCCCAAACGGCCGCGGGTTCAATCGCACAGAAAAATGACGGATCTGACCGAAACACGCGACAAGGTATACATCTCATTTATGAACACCGACGGCGACGCCGTATGGAGCGTGTTGCAGCGAAATGCGGGCAGGTTTGCCGAAGAGGCCCATGGTTCAATTCCGTACAACTGGGGGGTGCTGCCTGTCGCGGTCGATCTGATGCCGGCCGTGATGAACCACCTGTACGAACTGAAAACACCGAATGACTATTTCGTAGCACCCACCAACGGCGTCCTCTACACCTACCCCTTCCTGCATCCCAATGCGGCCGGCTACCTGCGCGAGACCGGACGATACATGGACGCCGCCGGGCTGCGCGTGGCTTACATGGCCAACTGGGATGACGATCACTGGTGGCAAGAGGTGGATTTGCCGTCGTTCGTGCCCATGTTGCGGCGCGAACTGCCCGACTGTTTGGGGTTCGTACGGGGCATGGGCGCGTCCGCGTTCGAAAAGGACTATCTTGGAGGGGGCGCACCCTATATTTATTGTGGCGAAGCCATCCACCGGCATTCGGACGTGTACAAAACCATCCGCGATTTCATGGATGCGAATCCCAACCGCCCGCTCTTTTGGTATTGCCTTGTAAATCACAACGTTACTTTGAAAACGATTCATGAAGCCGTCAAACGATTGCCTGAAGATGAGATAGAAGTGGTTCTACTGGATGAACTCTTTCTTCGCATTCGCGATTCGTATGAGCAAGGGCGGATAACCGGGGATACGCTCTATCCGGATAAGCGTGGTGTGTTAGCCATACAACAGGCGGAAGCCCGCGAAGCATGGCCGGGAATCTGCACAACTATCGGAGAACATGCGAGCAGGACGACCAAAGTCGCGTCGGCATTTTTGCAGTCGATTGACGATCCCGTTCTCATGCCGCCCATACGGAACGGATCGGTTTCGGCGTCCGATATTGTCACCCACACTGCTATTTGGGATGCCATGTCATTGACAAGGATTGCGCTGAACATACAGGGCATCTACGTGAACAACAAGGAACGTGGCGTGGCCGACTTCGAGATTGCGTTCGGCGATATTTCCGACGCGTCCATCGTCGCTGAGCTCTGGGAAGCCTGGACAAGCTGGCAAACCCACCGTACCTCCTACGAACAGGCAGTTTCCTACGCGCGCCGATTGAATGGCCTTGCCGAGCGTCTGAGCAGCCGGTTTGGCATGCCGCATACCGGTTGAATGTAACCTTTGATTGTGAATGTGTGTATGTATTCACGGTGAGCCTGTAGTTAGGAGTACGACATGATTTGCCGTGATTTTCGCTCTTTGGCGTTGGTTGTGGGCGTGTTAAGCGCGATGCTGGCCAGCAGTTGTGAACTGGATCCACCCGGCGTAACCTATGGCGAGTTGCAGCACGACGGCCAAGTACGCACGTACCGGTTGTACGTACCGCCTGTGCAAACAAAGGCGCCCGTACCGTTGCTTGTGGGGCTGCACGGGGGAGGTGGCAACGGCACTCAGTTTGGCAGAGGCGTGGGATTTGACGCTCTTGCACTTTCCGAGGGATTCATCGCGGTCTACCCGGATGCCATTGAGGGCAATTGGAACGACGGGCGCGAAGACCCGGCCATTGAGTCGCAACGGCTCGGCATTGACGATGTCGGATTTATTCGCGCACTCGTAGCACACCTTGCGTCGACGCAGTCCATTGATGCCAGCCGAATTTATGTCACCGGACCGTCGAACGGCGGGATGATGACTCTTCGGCTTGCGTGCGAGGCATCCGATGTATTTGCAGCGGCGGCGCCTGTGATCGGGAATATGCCGAGCGCACTCACTCCCAACTGCCTGCCGGCCAATTCCATGCCCATTCAGTTTATCAACGGCATGGATGACCCGCTCGTGCCATGGGAGGGTGGAAACGTGGTCGTCAACGGGAGGCCGCGGGGCATGGTGGATTCGGTGGAGGATTCTGTCGCTTTGTGGGCGCAATTCAACGCATGCGATGCCCCTCAACCGGAGGAATGGCTTCCGGACGTCGATCCATCCGACGGAACGCGTGTCTGGAAACGGTCGTACCTTAATGGCACAGACGGCGCCGAAGTGATCCTCTACGGCATTCAGGGGGGCGGCCATGATTGGCCAGGCAGCAAAGGGTCGTCATTACGCGAAGGCATCACCGGCAATACCAGCCAGGACATTGAAGCCACGCCGCTCATATGGGAATTCCTCTCGCGATTTCAGCGATAGCAATCGTTCACTGCAGACCTGTTGCGATTCTTGCTCCAATCATGGATGATAGAGTGAACGACGGCCAAAATCGTTACGGCAACCCAGTGAGTGTTTTATGCAAGGCAGGATGGTACGCCCGGTTCGTGTTGCCGGTCTTTGTCTGCTGATAGTGGTAGCGTGCATGGGTGGAGCATGCCCCAAGCTTCCCCAAGGCACCGTGCGGACCACGATTGAACACGGCGGAAGGACGCGAACGTATCTTGTTTACGTGCCCGAGTCATATACCCCCGGCACGCCCACGCCTGTTGTGCTTGCTTTGCATCCGTTCAGCCTGACGGGCGTTGACATGCAGCGCAAAAGCGGTTTCGATGTCGTGGCCGATCGAGAGGGATTTCTGGTTTGTTACCCGGATGCGGTCTCGCGCGTGTGGAATGGGGATCCCACGGATGAGACGCAAGGCCCGGGTGAAGACGACCCGGGTTATATCGCTGCGGTCCTGGATCAGTTGGCCATCGATTACTCACTAGACGCCAACAAAGTTTTTGTGGCCGGAATGTCCAACGGGGCACTGATGACATACCGGCTGGCATGCGAGTTAAGCGACAGGATAACGGCCATTGCCGGAGTCGCGTGCACTCTGCCTGCAGGGTTTGGTTCGTTCTGCGCTCCGGTCAAACCCCTGCCCGTGATGATGATGATGGGTGTGGCCGATCCGTTTTTCCCGTGGGAGGGAGGCACCGTGAACCAGGGTCCCTTCATGCAAGTGCAGTATCAATCCGCTGCCGATTCGGTGGCGCATTGGATTGGCATCAACAATGCCGGCGGGCCTCCCCAAGTCGAGGAATTGCCCGACACCGATCCCATGGACGGCACCCGTGTGTTTCGGGAAACCCACGCGGCGAATCCGGGAGGACACCCGGTAGTCTTTTACCGGATTGAAGGGGGCGGCCACACGTGGCCCGGCGGGTACACAAGCGTGCTAGAACAACTTGTAAGCGTGGGCAACACCAGCCGCGACATCAATGCCGCCGAAGCCATCTGGGCGTTTTTCGCATCTGTACCGTAACGGAGTTTACTCACGCACCGATCGGAGCGAACACTACGAGGGGCTCTGTTTCGTCTCGATCACGTTCATGTATCCGATGAACATTTCTTCATAGCTTTGCTCCCCGAAGTATACGGTCTTGCTGGGGTCCGGATTCATCGGATTCGTCGCTGAATTGTCAAAAGCGCCGTTGCACACCAGATGAGTGCCGGCAGGCAGGGAGATGGGCTGCTTGAATTCATACAGCGTCTGCCAGTTGAAGTCATAGAACGGCACGGATAACAACATCTCCTTACGGCCATCGGGAAATTGCGCTTCAAGACTGAATGACTTTCCACGGTAGTGCATGTGCGGGCTGACCGAATACAGCACTGTATCCCGGGCCACAGCATAGGTGGCGGCAATGGGGTGTTCGGGGGTGCCCGGTGGAATGCTGAAATCGGTGTTATAGGCCGCCGTCGTAATGAATTCGCGGTCGGGTTTCTCTGGGCAAAGGTACAGCCCCATTTTCGTGAGGTCGGTTTCCGGCTTTCCCGTTGCCGTGTAATGCATCTGAAAGACGAATGTGGATCCCTTGGGCACGTACTTGCCCGATCCGCTAGGAAATGCGGACGGCGCGGATCCAGGCACATAGCCCGCGAAATACCCTTCCAGACCGCCTTCGTATTCCGGTTGTTTCTCAGCCATTTCCGGCGGATACTGAACAAATACAAGTACGTGGTGCACGGCCCGCATGTTTCCTGGCTGGATTATCGCCGCGCGAACCCAGGCATCTTCCGTTCCAGTGTACGGCACATGGATGTACTGATAGTCAATGGTGCCCTGCGCGGGAATACGCACGTTTTGGGGCAGGCTCAGCACAACATCCGGCTCGCCAAACGGCCACGCGGAATCTTTTACGGGCTCCACGTCCTCCAGCGGATCCTGGTCGCCATCTTTTGATGCGCCGCCGTCGATCCAGGCGATGATTGTTTGCACTTCCTTTTGCGTGATGGCGCCGTCGTTGGCGAACGAACCCAGGTGGGGATCGGCGTGCCACGGCGGCATGCGCTTGGTCAGTAACACTTCGCGCACCATCTCAGAGCGGCTCGCGAGGCTGCGGGCATTGTCGAAGGCAAACGGACCGATATCACCATCGCGGTGGCACGTGGCACACCGGTGGGCCACGATCGGCGCCACATGCTTAGTATAGCTAACGCCGGCCGGCTGCGGCTTCCGGTCAATAAGGCACCCTTTCGTCTCGGTAACCGGCTTTTCAATGGGTTTCTCCAGCACAATCGCATCCAGGGCGTTTCGTAACCACGTCTCACCCGCAACGGGCTTTTCCGCGCCGTAGCCCAAGCGGTCGTCGATCGCGCCCCGATAACGAATCTGCCAATCCGTGGGCGTCACCACGATCACTTCCGCCGTGCGGGTGATGGCCAGTGCGTTGGTCACCAACTGAGCCTCGTCCAGCAGCACAGGCGTAGCAACGCCGAATTCCCTGCGTTCGTCTTCTATGGTGGAAACGGTGTCCAGTGGATTGCCGTTGAGATAGACAAAGAAGAACCCAAGCGATCCGTATTTTTTCTCAAGTGCCGTTAATTCCGGGTAGCTCTTTTGCTGGATGGGGCATCCTGTTCCATGCGAGACAATCACAAGAGCCTCGGCAATGTTCATTCGGTACAGCTCATGCGATTTGCCTTCCGTGTCGCTCAGCCGGAAATTGGCCACGGTTGCAGGCAGGATTGGATTGATTGTCGCCGCATCCGCCTTGGCGAACGTAAGGTCATCCAGAAATGCAAGCGGGTTGGCTGACGAAACGTCAGATTCCGCGGCAATCCCGCCATTGCCACTGTCGGCAAGGCCGGTGCGCCCGCTCTGTGCGGAGCGTGACTGCAAAACGACGAACGCTGCACCGCTGGCAACAACCAAAGCGGCAACGGCAAGCACGGCGGTGCGCGTACGATGGTTCATTGGAATGGATACTCCTGAATTGACTCGTTGGCGCAAACATTACATCCCACTACAGAGACTAGGATAATGCAAGACTCAGGTCTGCGCAAGACGGGAAAGTGATATATTTACGAATTACGCGTAAAGAAATGCGTTGAAGTTTCCGTGGTTTGATCGTTAGACTTGCGCGCCATGACCAGCGACATTCCCACGGAAAATCCGCATCCATTCATAAAGATTCGAGTCAAGTACCGGCATACGTTTGATGCCGTCGCCTTGCTCGTGTATCTGTTATTTGTCTATTCCTTTGCACTTTGGTCGCACCCGATAGGCCGCGACTATGCGCATCTGGCGGACAACGGAGTATCCCTGCCCCCGATCGCGCGTGAACTGTTTGCCTGGGAGATCGGCGCATTCGGCGATCATGCCGTCTGGTACCGTTTGGTCAATTTGGCCTTCTTCTATGCCTGCATGCATGGGATTTATCATTTCACCAATCTGACTGTTCGCGGTTTTTGGTGGTTTGGCACTTTTGCGGCCTGTTTGTTCATGGCCAATCCCGCCCACACCGAGGCTTTGGTAAACCTTTCCGGTATAGGCGATATCATTCCATGTTTCGCGGGGATCGTTGCACTGCTTGCGTACGCGCTCCACGTGTATTACGGCACGTGGTGGACGTATCCACTTCCGCTGGCGATCGCGGCTATCGCCATGCTGTTGTATCCCGCAAACACGTTCCTGTTTGCCGTTCTGGTTCTGTACGAGTATTTGGCCGTAGTGCCCGACAAGAGGAACTGGCGCCGTACAATTCCTTTAATTCTGATCGGGGGAATTGCCGTATACGTGAACCGTACATCACTACTTGAAAGCTTTCCCGGATTCGGGCAGATGTTTGGTGTGCTCTATTTTCTGTTTTATCCGCTCGGTTTCTTGCCGGAGACCGCGCACCGCTTCGTCGAATACCCGTTGCTCGCGTGGCTTTCCGGCGCGTTGGTTGTATGTTTGCTTGTGCTGATACTGCGCAAGGCAAACCGTCCGGTCATACTCTTTGGACTGCTCGGCATGGTTTTACTCCGGTTGCATCCGGGAGACCGGCCCATTGATCCCGTGCATATGATTGGCGGAGGACAATTGCTGCTGCCGCATGTCCTGTTCCTCATTAGCATTCTCGGCATTATCTTCCGTGCGATGGATCACCCACGGTGGCGGTTGCCGCTTGTTGGATTGACTTCCAGCATCGCGGCGATTTTCTTCGCAATGCAGATCATTTCCAATCGTACCTGGCACAAGACCGGCATCGAAGTGAGGCAGTTTCAATCCGCAGCCGTAGCCTATGCGGAAGCAAATCCCAGCAGTGCGCTTGGCATTTTGCCGGACTACCAGAATCTGCGCGGTGCGCCCGCCTGCTTTTCAGACTCCATTGCGTACAACACGCCATTCAGCAAGAAAGTAAATGCGGTTTCGCTCCTTCGAATGAATGCAGATGCCCCGCGATACTTGAATGTATCAACGGATGAGTGGACCACGACGGGAGGAGTTGTCGAAGTGCATGGAAAGCTGCCTCGCGACGTATCGCCCTGGCCCATGACGTGGAGCCGGGAAGGAGACGTCATAGAGACAGATGCTGCGCGCATGACGGTTCAAGAAGTGTCGGAACATGGCTTTTCCATGGTCATTGAAGCGCACGAAGGCAAAGCGCTGCCCGCAGGCATCATTCCCGGCGATACCCGTTGGTACCCAGACCGTGGGCTCCTGCGCGCGCGCCGGGATGCTGCGTTGCCGGCTACCGGGGAAAAAAGCCCGTAACCAGTCCCAGCCCCACCGACGCCACCAGCGTCACGGTTACCCATACCACAAATTGCACGGCCATTGGACGTTGATTCACCAGAGGCAACACCCCGTACCCGATGCCATATGCCACGGGCACAAACAATGGGACGCTCCCAATATCAAGTATTGAGGGATCGTAGTGCCACATGCGCGCGGCGACGAACAGGTTCTCGCCAATCGCGCCAATGACCAATGCGGCGAGTGCCGTGTTCGCGGCGGCCGCCTTGGCGCTGAAACCCATGGCCAACGCGCGTTCGCCGAGATAATAGAGATAGGTCGACGCCAGCCAGCCAATCAATATGCAATAGAGGGGCGTGTATAGGACGGTGAACCCCGGCGCATCGTAGTCGCCCCACCACCCCACCGTCAGTGTCACCAATGCTTCGCCAAAGGGCCATGCGATTCCAACCAACGCACCAAATACGAGCGAACGCCAAAGAGACGAATCCGTCGACGCAAAGGCCCGATATAGAAGGATTCCAAGGGGGACAATCGACGCGACGTAGCACAATTCCGCCGACTCGAACCAGGCGTTTGCGACAAAGGCGACGAAGGAAAGCGTTGTCGCGGTTGTCAGCACACTGTCGGAACGGTTCCAATGAACCTTAATTGTACGGAAGACGCCGCCCATACCCGCATAGTAGGTTATGCGTGGCAAGCCTGCAACTAAAGCCGCCGCAATGTATGCGAAGGAACTACGGCTCGATCTCGAGCCAAACTTCATTTTTCCGCATAAATGGAGGCGTCCACGGCGGATTGTATTGTGCGAGCAACGGTTCGCCGGTTGTCTTCAGGCCGTCCCTAGCGGCCAGTCCGCGAATCTCCTCTTTTTTTTCGTCCGCCTTTTTAGCCGGGACGAATCCGGAGAACTCCAGCACGGCATACTTCTTTGCAGACACCTCGGTCAGTTTTACATCCGGATTGTTGGGTTTGGGCAATGTCGCCATCGTGTACTCGCTGGGCATTACGAAAGAAACGATGTGTGCTTCACTGGCATCACCGGCAGGCTGTTGCTCCAACACCGGAGCCGTCATCGCGATTTCCTGGCTCTCCGGCTTCTGCTCCAAGACCGGGGCGGTCATGGCGATCTCTTTGGATTCACCTTCTTTGTCCGCCACCGTGTTATTGCCAAAAATGTAATCGGCCACTTGCCGGAAGCCTCCATTGAGCGCTTCCTTAAATTCGCCGGTCACTACGACTTCCGCCACAATGTACGGCTTGTATTCCCGGATTTCGTAGCCATCCTTTTTTTCCAGCACACTGTATTTGGGTGTTTCAATTCCACTCACGGAAATCAGACCTACAGCAATCCAGGCACCAACGGCAATCATCGCGATTACTCCCAAAACGCCACAAAAAACCAAGGCTATTCGCTTCAGCATGGCAACGTTACGCACTCCGTTCAATGGCATGCATGTATTCCGCGGTCGCGCAATTCCATACCAGCGAATTCTCGTACCCTGCGGCGGCAATTGCAAATGAAGCGTACTTGCTGTATGGTATCCGTAGGATGCTCGTTCCAAGTGGGGGGGGAAGGACGGGTTTTCGTGGGAGCGGGCGTTTCCAGGAACCGGGCAGAAGGAGATTGGAACCATGCCGCCAGCCAAGAAGACGACGCTTAAAGACGTGATCACGGTGGTCGAGAAATTCGTCACCGATCAAAAAGGATCCTGGGAACACCAGGATTGGGAATCGCTTCTCGAGACCATTAAGAAGAAGGGTATCGAGCTAAGCGACGGAACCAAGCGCCACATCGGCAACATGCTTGAGGCCGGAAAGCATTTCTACGCATCGGCTACAGCCGAAGCCGCCGAAGCCGCTCCCAAGAAGAAAGCCGCCAGCAAGCCGAAGGCCAAAGCAAAGCCCAAAGCGAAGGCCAAGAGTAAAGCCAAAGCCAAAGCCAAGAGCTAATCCGACACCTTATACTGGAATTCAGGCCGGATAACGCGTTACCCTGCGTTCCGGCCATTTTTATTTACGTCGCGGCACTAGGGGGAGAGGCGTCCATGCTCAGGATTGGTATCATCGGATCCGACAACAGCCATGCGGAAGCGTTCAGTGCGTTGACCAATCTGGAACGTGATACTCCGAACAGCCGCATTGAAGGTGTGCACGTTACGTACATTTACGGCACGGATCCCGTCCGCACGAAGGAAGTCGCCGATAAGTCAAAAATACCAAACATCGTCGACAACATGGAAGACATGATCGGCGATGTTGATGCCGTCTTGTGTGTTTGGCGTCATGGCAGCAAACATTTACATGACGTGATGCCGTTTATCAAGGCGAAAAAGCCCGTTTTTGTGGATAAGCCGCTGGCGTCGTCTGTAAGCGATGCAAGACAAATGATTGAGGCGGCCCAGCAGGCGGGGATTGCTTTCACGTCGTTCTCCACCCTGCGTTTTGCCCAATCCACCGTGTCTTTTATTGCCGACCTGAAAGCGACCGCCGGCGAGCTCACCCAAGGGGTGAGTACTGGACCTGCCGAAACCGGGAGCGAGTACGACGGCATTTTTTTCTATGGCATCCATGGCGTCGAATTAATGCACGCGACTTTTGGTTACGGCTGCGAGTCCGTCTTGGCCACGGCGCACGGCGGCAGCGCCACCGGCTTCTGCAAATTCAACGACGGCCGGCTGGTGACGCTGAATTTTGTCGGACCCGATCGTGGGCCGCACATTTTTCACATCATGGCCTTCGGCAAGAACGGATGGAAAGAACACTTGGTCGACAGTAGCACCTCCTATTTCGACGGAATGAACGTCTTTCTCGAGTGCTTCCGGACCGGGGTGTGGCCGTTGACCCCTGAACAACTTCTGGAGCCGGTGCAGGTGTTGGCCGCCTTCGAGAAATCGTTGGCGGAAAAACGCGAAGTGTTTCTGTCCGAACTGGGTTGACGGTTGCCGCTACCTTCCGGCCGTCTGTCGCGCCGCCAGTTCCGTGGTGTGGTAGACCGTCAACGTGTCCACCCAGCGCCGCACCCTATCCGGGTATCGTTGCGCCACGCTGCGCTGTGATTCCCAGCCGAAGTTGCGTATGGGGTAGAGTTCGACGGCGGTTTCCGGAGACTGCGCTTCGCCGGTAAACGCGCGCCGCTTCGATCCCCAGATAAAGCGCCACCGGTCGTCCCGGATGGCCAGTATCAACGGATCGCCGCCGACGGATACGGGAAAATTCAGATAATCTTCGGCCAGGAAGTTGCGCTTGGGATCGACCCCGTCCGTCGCGCCCGCCAAGGTTAGTATGGTGGGGGCGAGATCTTCGGTCGTATACAGCCCGGTTTTGCGTTCCGCGCCGATGCCCGGACCGTTGATGATCACCGGCGTTCTCAGCACATCCTCCACGAAATCCGGAGTCGGGTGCGTGCCGGATGCGTCAAACGATTTACCTCGAGTCGCGGTCAATACGATCACCGTGTTGCTCTTCGTGTCGTTTTCCTTGATGAACTTCACGAACCGGTCCAATTCGCTGTCCATATACGTCAGTGCGGCATCGTACAACGCCAAGGGCGAAGGTTCCCCGGCCATCACGGTCTCGCCGTAGCGGGACCTCGGTTCCACGCCCGACAATTCGTGCAGCCGGATGAACACGAAAAACGGAAGGTTCTTGTAGTCGCCGATCCAGGTAGTCGCGGAAGCAAGGGTGCCGCGGGAGCCCTCATCGCGAAAGCCCGCCGCAAGGGCATCGCCCTGTTCCGAAGCTTCCCGGGTATAGCCGGAGTCGAAGCCGTCAAACCCGGATTCGAAGCCGCTCCCAATGACCAAATCGTTGCGATCATCGCCTTCCGTAAAGGCCGCCGTGGCGTAGCCCATGTCCCGGAAGTGTGCCGCCAACGGCCGGATCCGGCCCGATGCCGGTTCGGTTAATCCCGCCAGTATTCCATGCTCAATCGGGCTTGCCCCCGTCAGCAATGTCATGGCGGAAGCCTTTGCATCGGGCGAAGCGGTGTACGCCGCCGGCAGGTATAGACCCGTTTTGGCAAGGCGGTCCATGGCCGCCGTGGAGGCGCCTTCGTATTTCTCGATGGACATGTGCCCCGCGCACAGATCATCGATTGCAATCAGCACCACATTGGGAGGAGCGCTTTCCTGGCGCGGCACATGCTGGAACGGGCCCGCCAACAACAACGCCCGGTTCGACAATGCCACCGGCCGGAATTCCGCGAACGTCAGCCAGCCGGTCTCCCGCTGGTTGTACCAGATAATCTCGCACGACTCCGCACCCTCCGGTATTTCCGAGGGGTCAACGCGCATGGAGATCCAACCGTCTCCCGTTGCCTTCAACTCGCGTGAAATGCGCTTTGTGGACTTGCCTGGAAAAACGATAGTCACATAGATGTCGTCCAGCAGATCGTCGGCCCGGACTTCCGTCTCGGGAGGAAGCGCCCAATGAAACACCAGGGCCTCATTCCGCCAGTCAGGAAGCATCTTTTTCACAACCGCGCCCTCGGGCACCGGCATGGCCTCGTAATGCATGCCCCCCACCCGGAACAGGCTCAGGTTCGGATTGGCGACCGGCAACGCGGTGCGAACCGCACCCGCCCAGGCATTCACGCACAAGACGCAAATCAAAGCCGCGGCGGCGGAACATCCCAACCACAAGGGCGTCCACGCGCGCGTGCCCGGAAGGCTGTAAAGTATGCAGTAAAACGCAAACAGCTTCAGCACGGTGTGCACGCCTACAAACGCCGCAAGAAAAATCAGCGGCGCCAGCGTCGCCAACGCGGGGTGCGGCCACGGAATCGACACGTTCATCAGGTAGGGCACAAAGACCAGGCACGAGGCGTGCGACAACGCCTCCGCAAGCAGCGGCGCGCTGGTCTTTGTCGGCCAGAAGAAGCGCACCACAGCCACATACCCGATCTGAAACGCCAAATACCCCGCCGCCACACCGCACGCCGCCACAACCCCCGTGGAAAAGTCCGGCACATACCCGAAGTCCGCGAGCATCCGCCGCGAAAAAACGCCGAACAGCCCCGTGGAGAGGCCGAGCGAAAGTATGTAGATGGCCAACACCGGTGAAAGAATTCCCCTGCGTACGCGCGTACAAAAACCGGTGGAAAGTACCATGCGGCGGGAAGGCGATTCCAATGCCGGCCGTGGCCGAGAGAACAAGGGTTGCGATAGGGGATGTTCGACGCACGGAGAACAATTCAGGCGCAAACGTTCGTGGTCACCATTCACGCCGGGCGGTTCTCGGAGATCACGCCATTCTCCCCCAAATCATCAGCCGTTGCCCGAAACATGCGCCAGGCGTTCGCGGTAAACCGCAAGCGCCGCAACGAGATACATAATTCACCCCCCCCCGACTCTAGTGCAGTAAAATACCTGTTGACAGATTGCAG
>BTWA01000049.1:0-34517 GCA_045863295.1 Candidatus Hydrogenedentota bacterium | reverse complement strand
TGCACACCGCCAGCTACAATTGGAAGACAGAAGACAAAGTGGATTTGTTTTGCGAAGCCATTCGGAATCTCAAACCGGGTCTGACCGAATTCGTTGTCCATCCCACCAAGCCGGATCCCGTGATGGATGTCATAACCCGCAAACGGATATTGCTCTACGGTGACTATTACGCCCTCACCAATCCTCGCATTCTGGAAACAATTCGGGAAGAGGGCGTACAACTGGTGAGTTGGACGCAAGTGATGGAGCGGAGGAGATCCGTGGCTGGAAAATAGAAACGCGGCCGCCCGCGTCTTTGCGGACGCGGGCGGCCCGAATTGCGTTACGCGATCGTTATCGAGTTGTCGAGATACACGTCCTGAATGGCGTTGAGCAGTTCGACTCCATCCTTCATGGGTTTCTGAAATGCTTTTCGACCGCTAATCAGACCCATGCCGCCGGCGCGCTTATTGATCACCGCAGTGCGGACGGCCTGACCCAAATCGTTCGCGCCGGATCCACCGCCGCTGTTTATCAAGCCGCAGCGGCCCATATAGCAGTTGGCCACCTGGTAACGGGTCAAATCGATGGGATGGTCCGAACACAACTCCGAATACATCCGCTTGTCGAATTTGCCGTAACTGCCCTTTTCGTTGAGCGCAGGGTAGCCGCCATTCAGTTCGGGCTGCTTCTGCTTGATGATGTCGGCCTGCAACGTAACGCCAAGGTGGTTTGCCTGACCCGTGAGGTCGGCAGACGTATGATAGTCCTTGCCGTCCACCTTGAAACCGCTGCTCCGCAAGTAGCACCACAAAATCGTGGCCATGCCCAGTTCATGGGCATGGGCAAATGCCTCGGAAATCTCCACAATCTGCCGCGTGGATTCGGGCGATCCGAAATAAATGGTCGCTCCAACCGCCGCCGCTCCGAGGTTGTAGGCGTCTTCAATCGTGCCAAATAGCACTTGATCGAATTTATTCGGGAGCGTCAGCAATTCGTTGTGGTTAATCTTCACGATGAACGGGATCTTATGTGCGTACTTGCGCGATACCGACGCCAGCACACCGTACGTGGAAGCCACGGCGTTGCAGCCTCCCTCGATCGCCAATTTCACGATGTTCTCGCCGTCAAAATAGATGGGATTCTTGGCAAACGAGGCGCCCGCCGAATGTTCAATCCCCTGATCGACCGGCAGAATAGACACGTAACCCGTGCCGCCCAGACGGCCATGATTTAGGATGGCCTGCAGATTCCGCAACACTTGTGGGCTGCGATTCGAATACGCCCACACGCGATCCACGTAGTCCGGACCCGGCAGCACAAGGCTCTCCTTTGGAATTCCGCTGCACGTGTACGACAGGAGCGATTCGGCCTCGCTCCCCAAAAGGCTCTCAAGTTTGGAATTGGATACGGCAACAGCCATGACACATTACTCCCAATGTTTTGTGGGGGGCACGTTCATACGCTCAACTTGCTGACAGCTTCGGGGATCGACGATTAATAGCAGGGGGAATGGCAACGGCTGATTTGACGGCATTGCCATGCGCATACGCGCCACCGTCTCCATCTTTACCGCTCGCATGCCGCCGGACAGGCGACACTAGAGTCTACAAAAACAACCGAAATTTTTCAATAGATGGAATCGCGCGGATTCTAAACAGATACAACCTCGGCCGGATGTACCAGGCTGTCGTACAACGCTTCATACTGCGGCACGATGCGTTCCTCCGAAAACATCGTCAAGGCCCGGTCTCGTCCGTGACGTCCCATTTCCGCGGATTTCGACGGGCTGCCCAAAATCTCGATGGCCCGCGCGGCCATGGTTTCCGTATCACCCACTTCACACAAGTAACCGGTGACACCGTCTTCAACCACTTCGGTAACGCCGCCACTGTTGGTGCCTATGACCGGTACACGGCAGGCCATGGCTTCCAAGGGCACCAGTCCAAAACTCTCGTGCTCGCTCGGCTGAAACACCACGTCGGCACAGGGCAGCAGGTTTTCGATGGAAGGGTTGTTGCCGATGAACGTGATGCGATCAAGCACTCCCAGTTGCTTCGCAACGCCCGATGCGGAAAGCCGCTCCGGGCCGTCGCCCACCATGATCAACCGTGCTGGCATTTGATCACTTATCTTCTTAAATGCGCGCACAACGTCCGTCACGCGTTTGACCGGCCGAAAGTTCGAGATGTGCATCACAATCTTTTCATTTCGATCGGCCAACTTGCAGCGCTGGTCGGGTTCCCTGCCAAACTTGTCCATGTCCAGAAAGTTATGAATCGTATGAATCGGCTTGTTCAGCCGGAATTCACGCCGGGTTTCCTCCGCAAGCCAATTGGAAACAGCCGTCACTTCACAACTTTGTTCCATCGCGTACTGCGTTACCCGGAAAAATGACGGATCGCTGCCCACCAGCGTGATATCGGTGCCATGCAGGGTGGTGACAATGCGGAACCGCTTGTGCGGGGGCAGCATGTCGCGCGCGATAATGGCGCACAATGCGTGTGGAATCGCATAGTGCGCATGCCACAACTCGATGTCGTGCTCTTCGGCCACCTCGCAGATCTTCGATGCCAACGCCAGCGAATAAGGGGGATGGGTAAACAGCGGGTAATTGACTGAATCCACGTTATGACAAAACACACGATCGTGAAAGCCCGCCAGCCGGAATGGCGTGCTTTGCGTAACAAAATGAACCGTGTGGCCTCGCTTGGCCAGGGCAATACCCAGTTCCGCCGCAACGACTCCGCTGCCTCCCGCGGATGCATGACACGTGATGCCGATTCTCATGCCGTTTCCTCCAGTCCGGGCAACCGTTCGACGCCCAAGGGTCCTTCCGCGTACAGGGGCTCGCCATACTCCACGCCTATGCGCGCTCCCCAATAGGCCGCACGTGTGCGAATATAGTCCCAAAAGGCCTTCGAAGATACATACGTCCCTTTGCCCGCGTAATCCGGATTGAAAAATTGGGATCCGTACGCCCGCAAAGCCGCCTGTTTTGTCTCGAATTGAGCGGATATATCCACCACCATGTCTGGCGGAGCCGGGTCTTGGTACACGCGATAATAGTAAACGATGGCCGTTCGGTGCGGGTCCTGCCCTGTGTCTATCCGGCTCAGGCCCGCCAAGTAATTCGCGTCGCGCACCAGATAGTGTGCCGCTTCGTGATCCGGATGGCGGTCCGAATGGTGTGGCGCAAGCAATACCTTGGGCCGGAATCGTCGTAACAGCGGTATTAACCTCTCTCGCTGGTCCTGGGTATTGGCCAATCCGCCATCCGGCAACTCCGCGCTCTCGCGGCTCGCCACACCGAGCACGGCGGCGGCATTCTCAGCCTCCTGCGTGCGTTCGTGCACAGTACCCCGCGTACCCAGTTCCCCGCGCGTCAAATCAAGGATGCCCACGGCATAGCCCTGACCGCACAATTTGTGAATAAGTCCGCCGATGCCCACTTCCACATCGTCGGGATGCGGACCCACGGCAAGTACATCCACATTCATAGTTCGATCTCATCGACGGTGAAATGTTCGATGTCCATGGCGCTCATGATCCGGTCCACCAATCCCCAGCCGTGTTCGAATAAGTAGGAGTATATCGTGAGCACCCGTTCTTGCGGCTTACGCAACGGCGCCAGGATTGTGCACAAGCGGTTAATTTGCTGGCGAACCGTCTCCACACGCGCCGCGTCCGCATGCAAGATCAACCCCTCAAGACGGTCGAATTCCGCATTAAGCCGATCGGTTAACACGCCGCACCGCTCCAGTAGTCCCGGGTCAATGGCCGCCAATTCGTCCTTTAATGCCGCCAGTTCGTGCGCCACATTGCTCCTGCGGTCTCGAACAGGCTTGAGCGCGGCGTGCGTCGCCGTGTGGTGCAGTGCCCTTTCCAGAACCGCGTCCGGCTGCTCGGAGAATGACTGGATGTCCAAGCCATGCTTCTTCATGATTTTGGTCAGTTTTGGCGTTGTCAGAACAGCTTGCGCGCGAGGATACACCACAGGCATGGGAAGGCCGAATCGATCGAACACGTCCTTGAACTGAGCCCAATAGGCCACTTCTCCCGGTCCACCTACATACGCCGCAACCGGAAAAAGGCGTTGCTGGACTAAGCACCGGAGCACGACATTGGGAGTGAACCGGTCCGGTTCTGTGCGCAAAAGGGCGATCAAATCGTCCGCCGAGTAAGCCGTTTCAGTCCCGGCGACCCGGTAACTGCCCCCTTCATACGTCAATTTGGATCGCCGGCCGTCGACCTCCAGGAACAAATTGCAGTCGCTTTCCCGGCGTACCAGAGCCGTATCGTAACCGGCCGCCGCCAGGCGTTTTCCCGCTTCGATCACCAGCCGGGTCGTTTCCATTGGCTCCCTTAGCTCGCGCTCCATGATCTCGGTCGCGATACGTCGCGCGGAAGGCAACGTGGGAGAGAAGAGAATCAACGCGGTCTTCTCGAACAAGCGGGCCATGAGCAGCCGCATCCAATCGGCAACAGACTGTGCGCCATCCAGAGTGTCATGTAGATGGGCTTGTATCTCGGAGGCCAGTTCGGAACCCGGAACGTCCGCCGCCAACTGATCGATCAAGGCGTGCAGCGAAGGTTCGATCGGCACTCGGTGCATCGGCCAATCGGACACATCGGCGTGAGGCGTGTAGGTCAGCGACTTGAGCTCATGCGTACGCGATACGTAGTGTGCCGTCTGGACTTCGGCAAAATCGTGATCATCACCATGTACCCAAAAGACGGGAGCGCATTTCACTCCATGCGTGCGCCCCACGGCGTCGGCCAGTTTCACAGCCGTTATCGCCTTATAAATGGTGTACAGCGGTCCGGTTAGCAAACCGGCCTGCTGCCCCGTGATGATAACCGGTTCGTTTCCTTCAAATGCACAAGCCGATCCGGGCGATTGCAGTCCGCGCAAGTCTCGCGACAGACTTTCATCCCATGCATGGGCTGCGGGAGGCGTATCGAACACGGAAGAGGGTGCCGATGGAAAGAACGGGCGAATTGCGGCGTCACCTCGCACGTATGCGGTGTACAAGCCGGTCATGGCCGGACGCCCACGGCGATCATTCTCGGCGAGGCCACTGTGTAGGGAGCACCCGAATAATCGCCGTAAAGGGAATCCACGCGAAGTCCCCCCAGATTCAGCAGCCCGACGAACCCATCGCGATCGTACAACTGCACCGACTCATGAAACTCGTTCAACAACGCACTTTCTCGGAACACCCGGGTAGTCTTGTTGATACGCCGGGTAACATCGTCTATCCAGCGGTATTCCTCAATCCGGTAACCGTCAATGTCTCGCATGGATTGCGCCACCAGAGAGTCTTTCACATGTGACGGATTCAGATAGTCAATGAAGAAGCGTCCGCCGGGCCGGAGGGCCTGGGCCACCCCACGTGCCACATCGAGATTCTCGTCGTCGGTAAAGAAATAGCCAAAGCTGGTAAAGAAATTGGTCACCACATCGAACGATTCCGAAAACGGAACCGCGCGCATGTCGGCCCTGACCAGGGGCGTACCCGGCGGCAAGATTCCCGAGGCCATCCAAAGCAGTTGGTCGGAGTAGTCCAGACCCACAACATGCCGTGTGACCCCCACCAGATGGAGCAAATGACGGCCGCAGCCACAGCACAGATCCAGTATCCGGTCGCGTTCAGTCAATCTCAATGCAGACGTTGCAAACTGTACCTCTGGCGCGGCAGCCTCAACGGTCCGATGGGCATACACGATCGGATACAGTTCGCCAAATGCATGTTCGAACCAGTCCTCCCGGACCGGCGCGGCGCCATTGAATGTAAGGGTCATGCCAAACCTTGTGTATCGCCCACCGTATGCATCATCAATACGTTGGTTCGCCCGGGAATGCGCAACGGGAAACCGGCGACAATCGCGATATCCTCGTCCAAATGCACCAAATCTTCCTCTACCAATAACTCATTGATGACTGAATACATTTCCTGCATGGATGAAATGGATTCGCAAACGATGGCATCCACGCCCCAGATCAAGGCGCAACGGCGCCGGGTCGATTCGCACAGCGTTATCGCCACAATCGGGGTTTTGGGCCGGTAGCGTGCGAGGCCTTCCGCCGTATAACCGGATTGGGTCAAAACCACAAAACGCTGCACATTTACAACCTGGGACATGCGAATGGCCGCTTGGCAGATAGCGTCGCGGAATGAAGGCCTGTGCTTCGGGTTTGCACGCAGGCGCATCGCCTGACGGTCGATCGGTTCACATGCAATGGCAGCGTCCGTATTCAAGGCAATGTCATGCATAACGCGAACCGCTTCGATAGGGTAGTCTCCCGCGGCTGTTTCGCCGGACAGCATGACGGCGTCGGTGCCGTCGTAAATGGCATTGGCTACGTCGGCGGCTTCGGCGCGTGTGGGTCGCGAATTCGCGATCATGGACTCCAGCATCTGCGTCGCTGTAATTACTGGGATGCCCCGCTCGTTGCACATGCGAATCAGCGTCTTTTGAATTTGCGGCACCCGTTGAAGCGCCACTTCCACGCCCAGATCGCCTCGCGCCACCATCACCGCATCGGTCACATCCAGAATGCGATCGAAACACTCCAGTGCCTCTGGACGTTCAATCTTC
Organism: Candidatus Hydrogenedentota bacterium; assembly: GCA_045863295.1. Lineage (GTDB taxonomy): Bacteria > Hydrogenedentota > Hydrogenedentia > Hydrogenedentales > SLHB01 > BTWA01. The sequence goes on along the minus strand of BTWA01000049.1, from coordinate 27,935 downwards.
GCCACCACCGGAGTATCGGCTTCCAACAGGGCGATCCGCTTCTTGATATCGACTATGTCTTCGGGCCGGCGTACAAACGAAAGCGCTACAAAGTCGACTCCGAGGCCGATACCAAACTCCAGATCTTCGATGTCTTTGGCGGTCAAGGAAGGCGTGCTGACCGCCACGCCGGGGAGGTTAATTCCCTTGTTCTGGCCCAGAAGACCACCACGGACCACAACGCACGACACTTCGCTCCCGGCAACCTTTTCCACCAGCAATTCGAGCGTACCATCGGCAATTAAGATCCGGTCACCGGATTTCACGTCGTTCGGCAAATGCTGGTAGGTGGTAGAAACGCGATCCACGGTGCCCGCAATGGCTTCCGTAGTTACGACGATGGGAGCCCCTTCCACCAGCAGTACCGGTTCGCCGCCATGCAATTTGCCCGTGCGGATTTTCGGGCCCTGCAAATCCATGAGGATGGCAACATTCTTGCCAAGTTCGGCGGCCAGCCGCCGTATCACTTGGTAAGTCTCGCGGTGATCGTCTTGCGCTCCGTGGGAAAAATTGAGCCGGGCTACATTCATCCCATTCTCAATCAGCTTGCGCAACATGTCCGGGTGTTTTGACCGGGGTCCAATCGTGCAGACGATCTTTGTTCGACGCATTGACATGGTTGTGTCCATTCCTTGCTGCGGAACCCCGAAAAATTCCGCCGGCAATGAAATACCGGCGGCAGGCGAAAACTATCCGGCAAAGGCGGCGTAGATGGAGCGAACGGTCGTCTCCAGATCGCCTTCCTCGACGCCGATAATGATGTTGTTTTCAGACGAACCCTGGTCGATGACCCGAATATTCACGTTGGCTGCTGCGAGCGCGGCAAACAGTTTGGCTGCAACGCCGACATGGCCGGCCATGCCTTGGCCCACCGTCGCTACAATGGCAAGCCCCGGCGTCAGCGAAACGCGGTCGGGCTGGCAGGTACGGTCGATCGCCTTCAGGATGCTCGTTCCCTTGTGAACGAGTTCCTCGTCTTTGATAATGAGCGATAAATTGTCGATACCCGTGGGCATGTGTTCAAAATTCACGCCGTTTTCTTCGAGTACCTGCAGAACGCGCCGCCCAAATCCCAACTCTTTGTTCATAAGGGCTTTCTCGATGTTTAACATGGTAAAGCCCTTGCGCCCCGCGATGCCGCATACCGGCTCCGCGGCAGCACGGTCCCGAAGTATCATGGTGCCTGGATTTTCCGGGGCCTTAGTGTTTCGAATGTTGATGGGAATGCCCGGCTCGCGCACGGGAAAGATGGCTTCGTCGTGGAGTACCTGTGCTCCCATGTAAGCCAACTCGCGTAATTCCTGGTACGTCACTTCGGCGATTCGCTTGGCATTCGCCACAATTCGCGGATCGGCCATCAGAAATCCCGACACATCGGTCCAGTTTTCATAGAGGTCGGATTCCGAAGCGCGCGCTACGATCGCCCCGGTTACATCACTGCCGCCGCGTGAAAACGTCTTCACCTCGCCGGACGGTGTTGAACCGTAGAATCCCGGTATTACAAACCGGCCCGGCCCCTTCAACCGGGAACCCAGCAATTCGTAGCTGACCGGGTCCAGCGCGCCTTCGTCGTTAAACTTGATGCTCTCGGCGGGATCGACGAACGTCGCGCCCAGAAATTCGGCCATAAGAAGGCCACTCAAATACTCGCCGCGAGAGGCCATGAAATCCGGCTCAGGATGGGATCCGCCGAGACCGGCAATCGTTTCCAGGTGCGCGTGGGCGTCAAAGTCGATTTGAAGCTCTGCCGCAAGCTGTTCGAACCGGGCCGCGATGATGCCTCGGGGCTGCGACGCGTCCAAATCCTGCCGAATCAGCCCGTGCCATGCGTACAACAGGTCTGTAATCTTCTTGTCGTCTGACCGTCGCTTACCCGGCGCGGACACCACAATGTACCGGCGATTGGGATTGGCGTCGACAATAGACTTGACCTGGCGAAAACACTCCGCATCCGCCAATGATGTGCCGCCAAATTTGCACGTAATCGCGCCCATAATACTTTTTCTTCCTTCCTGCTGCCCGTCGCTTCTTCCTTATCCTGCCTGACGGACGGGATGACGATCGGGCGGGCCGGCCCGAAAACCGCCTGCTGAAACCCCGGACCTTGATTGCCCGGTTCCCCCATATCCCAATTGCATGCCCCGACCAGTGTCATTCCGCTGACACCGGATTCCAGGCTAGGGCATGATCGTATTGACGACTAACCGCTTAAGGTCGTTGTACGTTACGAATAAGATTAGAAAAATAATCAGCAACACGCCCGCCTGCTGCACCCATTCCATAAACCGCCGGTTTACCGGCTTCCGCCGTATTGCTTCAACCGTCAGGAAGAACAGATGGCCGCCATCAAGCACGGGCAGTGGCAACAAGTTGAAGATGGCAAGGTTCACGCTGATCAGTGCCATGATATCCATCAGCCATACGTAGCCGGAAGCAGCCGAGGCCGTGGTCACCTGGTAGATCATCAGCGGTCCGCCCAGCGTTTGCGGACTGACGCCGCCGGCAAATAGTTTGCGCAAGATCAGCACGGTTCGATCCAGGTCTTGCCACGTTTGGCTGAGTGATGCGGGCAGTACCTGCGCTGCCGGCAACCGGTGGAAAACCATTTTCGTTCCAAAGGCCACTTCCACGGCGGCTACATCCGCAACCGGCAGCGATATCTCCGCGGTCTCTTCCGAACGTATCATTCCCGCGCCCAACGCAGGTTTCTTCACGGTTAGGTTCAGCGATTTGCCGCGATTTTCTTGAAGCGACTTTTCGAGCGCCAAAAGACTGGCCGGTTCGCCATTTATGGTCAACAACTCGTCCATTCGTTGCAACCCGGTTGCTTTTTCCACTTCCGGCGCTATCTGGGCCACGGTTGGGGCCGCAAAGATATCAAATGGCGTAACCGCCTGTAACACGTCGGACACGGCGACTCCGGTTAGAGCAGTCGTTCCCTTGGCGCCAAAACCGAAGATGCCCCCTTTTCGCTCTACGGACAGATTTACCGTTTCCTTTTCAGGTGACTCCGCGATTGCGCGCAGCATCCCATAATTCGCGGTGGCGCCATCGATTTCGACGACTACGTCGCCCAACTGGAATCCCGCTTTCGAGAGAAACTCAACATTTTCATACCGGACTTCGGGGCGCTCCTCGACCGGCAGAAGGCTTAACCAACCGGGCGGCGGCGAGAAGTGCACATTGATGACGCGGCCCTTGCGCTCCGGGGTCACTTGCATCTCAAGTTGCTGACCGTCTCGCGTCACTACCAAGTCAATCGTGGAATCCGGAGCCACCTTCTCCATCGCTTGAACGAAAGTCTGACTGTCGATGGGCTGACCGTTGAGTCGATCCACAACGTCGCCCTTTTTTAAACCCGCGCGTTCGGCTGGGCTGTCCGGCAATACATTTTCCAGGTACGCCGAATGAAACGCCTCGATACCAATCACCGGAACATCCACACCCTCGATCTTTTCCGGCGTTACGCGAGACACGTATCGCAATGTCGTTCCGTCGGCGGCTTCGCGTTCGATATGCACGGTCAACTCGCTGCCTCCGCTCAACACCGAAGCCGCGCTCACGTCATTGAATGTCTTTACTTCGCTGCCGTCGATTGCCACTATCCGATCGCCCGTCTTCCAGCCATGTTCTTCAGCGGTACCCGTGAAGTCCACGGTGTCTGTCCATTCCGACACGTGGTACATGGGCGCCGTCAAGGAAGGGGACTGCGGCGAAATTGCGCCAATGCGAGTTTCCGTTTTGAAGTCTGGCACATACGCGCCAAATCCGTTGACCACGGCATAAATTAAAATGGCCAAAACGACGTTCATGGCGGGACCGGCCACAATTACTATCATTCTTTGCCAGACCGGCTTGTTCGAATACCACCGTTCGGGCGGAACGTGGCCAAAGTCTTTTTCCCGTTCTTCCTCCGTCAAGGGCGAATCTTCTTGACCCGCCATCTTAACGTACCCGCCTATGGGCAACAGGCCCACGCAATAATCAGTTTCGCCAATTTTGAAGCCAAACAGACGGGGAGGCATGCCAAGGCTGAATCGCGGACAATATATGCCGCAGGCCTTCGCCGCAAGGAAGTGACCCATTTCGTGAAAGAACACGAGCAGGCCTATGACCAACAAGAAAATAGCAATATTGAATATCATCGATGTACGGCTCCCATCGCCTCTATGTATCGTCCGGCAACTTCCCGGCCTTGCCGGTCGGCTTCCAACACCGACTCAAGTGTCATCTCGCTGTACAGCGTACAATGGTCCAAAGCATCGCGAACGACGTCGCTGATCTGCAAAAACGGCAGGCGGCCGTCGCAAAACGCCCCAACGGCGGTCTCGTTCGCGGCATTCAAAACGGCGGGCGCGGTTCCGCCACGCGCCGCGGCCTCATGGGCGTAGGCCAGGCAGGGGAATTGAGAAAAGTCAGGCGCCGCAAACGTCAATTCCTTCATCGTCGTCAAGTCCAGCCGGCTCATGGGACGGTTCACACGCTCTGGATAGGTGAACGCGTAAACAATCGGAAACTTCATGTCCGTCGGGCCCAGATGCGCCAGCATCTGACCGTCCGTGAATTCGACCAGACTGTGAATGATGCTTTGAGGATGGATAACCACCTTAACCTTCTCGAGCGGCAGGTCAAACAGCCACATGGCTTCTATAGTCTCCAGTCCCTTATTCATCAACGTTGCCGAGTCCACGCTGATCTTGGCGCCCATGTCCCACGTGGGATGCCGAACGGCTTGTTGAGGCAACACGTCGCGCAAGCTGTCGCGCGTCTTTCGATAAAAAGGACCACCCGAAGCTGTCAAATGCACGCATTCCACGTCTTCCATTCGATGGCCTTGCAGGCACTGAAAAATCGCGCTATGCTCGCTGTCCACCGGCATTACCGTCACACCGCGTTCGCGTGCGCGATCCATGATGAGCGGCCCGGCCATGACCATGGGTTCCTTGTTGGCCAGGGCAACCCGGATACCCGCGTCGATTGCCTTTAAAACCGGCGTAAGTCCTACCGCGCCAACCACCGCACATAAGACAACATCCGAAGGTATGGCGGCGATTTCCGAAAGGCCGTCTATACCACGGAAAAATTGGACTCCGTCGGGAAGACTATGCAGACGGTCCGCGGCGGCTTCGTCCACCACCGCCACAAACGAAGGCGAGAATTCGGCGATTTGTTGCGCCATGAGATCCAGATTGGAGTGCGCCGCCAACGCAACGACCTCAAACCGGTCCGGATATTGCCGGACCACTTCCAGGGCGCTCCGTCCAATCGATCCCGTCGAACCCAATATCGTCAAGCGAATTTTGCGCATTAATGGGTACCGTTGACGTCGCCAATCGGATCGTCAATTTTCAAATCCCGCAAAGTCACGTCGTTCTTCCGCCGCCTCGCATATCGACGCTGCATCAGTTTCTTAATATCCTCGGACGAGGCCATTCCAATGACGCGCCGGGCCAGCCTTCGAGCTTGACTGAAGTGAATGCTGTTGATTTCCGCACGAACCATCGGCACAGATACGGATGACATGCTTAGCGCCGTCACGCCCAAACCCAGAAGCACTTCCGTAAACAGGGGATCGCCTGCCATTTCCCCGCATACGCTGCAAGGAATCTTGTTCGAATGCGCGGCCTTCACGGTGCGCCGGATCATGCGGAGCACCGCCGGATGCGCCGGTTCGTACATATGCGCAATAAGTTCATTCGCGCGATCGACGGCCAGCGAATATTGAATCAAGTCGTTCGTGCCGATGCTGAAGAAATCGCATTCTTTCGCCAGCATGTCGGCGATTTCCACCGCGGAAGGAACCTCTATCATCGTTCCGATCGGCGTGTCCTTGTCAAACGGCACGCCCTCGTTTTCAAGCTGGGCGCATACTTCCCGCACGGTCTCCTTCACACGGCGCCATTCGTCGACGCCGCTGATCAGGGGAAACATAATCTGTACGTTGCCGTGCACACTTGCTCGAAACATGGCGCGCAACTGCGTGTGAAAGAGGTCGGGACGCTCGAGGCAAAACCGTATGGATCGCCAACCCAATTGCGGATTGGATTCGTCGCCTGAATGCAGGTGGTCGGCAAATTTATCGCCACCAATGTCCAGCGTGCGAAGCACTACCGGTTCAGGCTTCATTGCTTCCGCCGCGTCTCTGTACGCTTCGACCTGTTCAGCTTCACTGGGCAATGAGGAACGATTCAAAAACAAGTATTCCGTCCGGTACAGGCCAATCCCCTTGGCCTTTACCTTGATGCTTTGTGCAAGCTCTACCGGCAATTCGATGTTGGCCATCACCGGCATGTCGTGTCCATCCAACGTAATGGATGGCTTGTCATCGGCCTCGAGCAGTGCTTTCCGGCCTTTGTCGCGGCGCCGCTTCTCCGCCTTGTACTTATGAATCGTCGCTTCAGTGGGCCGAAGAATCAGGGTGCCGCGATCCCCGTCCAGGATGACTGTGTCGCCCGCGACGGTATGCGTCGAAACATACTTCAGCCCCACCACGGCGGGAATTTCAAATGCCCTTGCCAAAATCGCCGTGTGCGACGTGGGACCACCCATATCTGACGCCATGCCCAGCGTATTCATGCGGTCCATTTTTGCTGTGTCGGACGGCGCTAAGTCGTGCGAGATGATGACGCTGGGGTGTTCCAGACGCTCCAGACTTTCCACACTGGCGCTCAGGAGTTTTCGCAGTAGGCGTCCGCTGACATCCGTGAAGTCGCGGGCGCGCTCCCGCAGGCGCACATCGTCCATTTTCTCCATCGCGGCCACGTATTTCTGGTACGTGTCATCGATAATGAATTCGACGTTAACGCTTTCCGACTCCAGGCGGCGCTCGACTTCGTCCCGGAGGGCAACGTCTTCCAGGATCATAAGGTGGGCAAGAAAGATGTCGGCATGCTTCGATCCCAGCGTTTCTGCGGTGTATTCATATAGCTTCTGTATATCAACGCGGGTGCTGGCTATGGCCTCCTCGAATCGCGCTTTTTCCGCGTCGATATTGTCGATGCGGTACCGGGGTACCTCTATGGAACGCAGTCCGAATGTGACGGCCGGGCCGATTGCGATTCCCGGCGAAACGCCGATTCCACGCAGTGCGATTTCCACTACTCTTCCCCAAAGCCGGATTCGATGAGTGCCCGAATCGCCCCCAAGGCGTCGTCCGCGTCAGGACCCTTGCACGAGACCAGAAGCAAGCTTCCCTGAGCCGCCGCAAGGGTTAATACACCCATGATGCTCTTCCCGTTCACACGGTGGCCATTGAGCGACAGGTAAATCTCGGATTGAAAACGCAATGCCGTCTGCACCAACTGAGCAGCCGGACGCGCATGTACCCCGAGCGTGTTTACAATACTGATTTCTTCGGTCAATTCGTTGTTGTTCAGATCGTTCATGGTGCCGTTGTTGAAATGGTAAGGGGACAACTCGTTGGTCATGCGGATGTGGCCATTCGAACGGCGTTGACCAACTTTCCAAGCCCGCCTGCAGCGTCCCGCGGTTAAAGGCGAATATGCGCGACAATCGCACTCGCGTTCCAGCGGGACACTATACTGGATATACCGCAAGAAAAGCAAAGCCGGAAGCCATGAAAATCAATTGAACCCATTGAGGCAAAAGGGGATCGGAAGATACCGGCAGGACCCTTCAAAATCGCCTCAGTGGGTCCGGTCGCCCTTCTGAATGTCCCGGTGGCGAAGCCGAACGGTCCGCCCCGTATCTTTCAGAAACCCGGCCAATTCATTCGCGACGGCCACCGACCGGTGTTGTCCTCCGGTGCAGCCCACCGCAATCGTCAGATACGACTTCGGCTCCGCCTCATATCGTGGAATCAGAAATTGCAGTAAGCCCTTCACGCGATCGAGAAACTCGATCGCGTCTGGATTCTCCAGTACAAACGCCCGGACTTCCGGTTCATTACCGGTCCAGGGCCGCAATGCCGTCACATAGTGGGGATTGGGCAGAAATCGCACGTCCAGCATCAGATCGGCTTCCGGCGGCACGCCATGCTTGAAACCAAACGACATTACGCTGATGACCAATTCCTGGGACTTGCGTCCACCGTGAAATACCGAGGCGACCTGATCGCGCAACTGCGCCACCGAGGTGCGGCTCGTGTCCAGCACCAAATCGGCGCGCGCGCGAATCGGCTCCAGCAACCGACGCTCTTCGAGAATGCCTTCCTCCACGCTTCCCGTGGGCGACACCGGGTGACGGCGCCGGGATTCGCTATACCGCTGGACCAGCACCTCGTTGGAACTGTCCAGGAACAAAATCTCCGGCCTGATTCCCAGTTCAGTGGTTTCGTCCACAATGGCCGGGAGGTTTAATAGGGGTTCACCACCTCTCGCATCCACGCACACCGCCACTTGAGCGGTGGCCGATTCACTGCGCGCGATCAACTCAGCGAAACGGGGCAGCAGCATTACCGGGAGATTGTCGACGCAAAAATACCCCAGATCTTCGAGAAACTTGAGCGCTTGCGATTTGCCGGACCCGGACAGCCCGGTCACTATGACAAGCCGGTGGGAGTCAGCCATCGCCGCGGTTCATGAGTTTCAACAGCTTTTCGTTTAGTTCCTGGGCCGGGTGAATTCCCAGTTCTTTCAGGCGGTGATTGAGCGCGGCCACTTCCAGTATGATCGCGATATTCCGGCCCGGGCGTACGGGTATCAACAAATAGGGAAGACGCGTGCCCAGCAGGTGGACGTGTTCGTCGCTCAGCCCGGTCCGGTCGTATTGCCGGACCGGATCCCATTCTTCCAGTTCGACAATGAGCCCAACGCGCTTGGCATTTCGCACCCGTCCCACGCCGTATACGCTCTTCACGTCTATGATGCCGACGCCGCGGATTTCCATGTGATGTTCGATGACGGGGGAGGCTTCAGCATAGATGGCTTCGCGCCGGCGCTTGATCTGCACCACGTCGTCCGCCACGAGCCTGTGACCGCGCTCGACCAGTTCGAGGGCCGTTTCACTCTTACCGATTCCCGGCGCGCCGACAATCAATACGCCCACGCCGAAGCAATCCAGCGCCGTGCCATGGACAACCGTCTCCGGAGAGAATTCCTCCGCAAGAAACAGGATGATCCGGCTGATGACGTCGTCGGTGGAGCGGCTCGACCGCAGCACCGGAATCCCGCGGCGGTTGCACATGTCCATGAAGATGGGCCTGGGCATCAGGTTTCGCGACAGCACAAACGCGGGAATCTCGAAAGAGAACATCTGCTCCAACCGATGTTGTAACATCGCGTTGGAGAGCTGCTCCATGTAGTGAATTTCCGTGTTACCCAGCACCTGCACGCGGTCGCTCGCGAAATACTCCAAGTACCCGCTCAACGCCAGACCCGGGCGGTTAATATCCGCCGTGTACAGTGCGCGGCCGATCCCCTGAAAGCCCCCAAGGGTTTCCATTTCCAGGCTCTCGTTCATGGCGTCCAGGAACCGTGCAACGGCAATGCTGCTTTTGCGGTTGATAGTGAGCGATTGGGTATCCATGCACCTCGCCGATTTGGTTCGACTGACTTGTAACGCCATAGCAAAATAGCGGAGGGGCCTTCCGCCGCGCAAGTGGACGAAAGGCCCCTCCGGAAAAATGATCCGATCAATAATGCGGTTCTATCAGCCCCAACGTGCCGTCATCCTTGACGTACAGTACGTTTACCTGGTTTGTTTGGGAGTTTGAAAACGCCAGAAACCGATCGCCCGACAGCTTCAGTTGAAGTTGAGCTTCGTCCACGCTCATCGGCTTCATATTCAGCGTTTCGCGCACGACCACCGGTTTGGGCGGCGCCGGTTCTTCGACTGGCTCCGGCACGGCATTGGCCGCATCCACTTCTCGCTGGATGAACGTGTTTTTCCGATCTTCCCTCAAATGCACTTTGTGGGAGCGATCCTTGAATTTCAAGATTTGCTTGTCGATTTTGTCCACGACCAGATCGACGGACGCATACATGTCGTCCGATGCTTCCTTGCCGTGGATTCGCACCCCATTTGAGTGCAGGGTAATCTCCGCGATGTGCCGGTGTTTTTCCACACTCAGCACGATGTCGACATCGATTACCTTGTCAAAGTGGGTTTTCACTTTTTCGAGCCGCTTTTCTACATGGCCCTTCAAAGCATCCGTCATTTCCATGTGACGCGCAGCCATTGAAACACGCATAATTCATTGCTCCTCTAACACTTAAACAACGTGTGAAAAGGTACTCGAACACAAGTCTCTCATCCATTCCGTTTGATGTCTTGCTCCTCTCTCTAGGCATCCGCGTTCCGTGGGATCGCGCCGGTCCCCCGGTCATGGACCCGGCCGGGATGGACCGGTGGCACCATTCAGTCTACACTCTTATCATACTGGGTGGAATTACACAATTGCCGGATGTTGGTTGGGTTTTTGGGTGGTGGCCGAGGCTGGAACGGCGAAGAAAAAGAATCTTGCAAATCTGTCAATATTTTACTATACTGCCAAGAAAGATGTGGGGACGGTAGCGGGAAACCATGACCAAACATCGAGACGCAAAACGGGAACGCATCGTCGAAGCCGTTCGCCTTGGATACGAAGGCGAGGACGCAGTTGCGTTCGTTCGTCAAAGCGGGTTTGTCATGTCCGGCGCCGGCATTGCCCGGCATCTTAAGTCGATGGGGGGCTGGACCCGGCTTCGGGAATTGATCGACCAGGGCAAGACGAACGTCGAGATACTCGAAATCTGTTGCCCGGATGTCGATGTGTCGCAGCTTCCCAGCGAACCGCCCAGCCAGGGCATATTGTTTGATGAGGCTGCGCCGCGAACGGGGGCGTCCGGTGACGATCCCGAAGGGCCGGTTTACGAGACGAGGAAGATGGCCATAAAAGTACCAGCGGATTTGTACGAGGCGATTCGCCTGGCCGCCAAGGCCGAACGCAAGACGCACAATGACATCATCGTGGACATCCTGACCACCGCCCTTTCTCAGGTGCCGGTCATGGAGATACGGGAGCGATCGGAAGAAGGCATTTAGCGTTAGGCTCTTTTCACCAGCTCCTGCGCCGGGGCACCGGCGGCCCCGGATTCCTGATGCATTTTGTGTTTGACTTCCGGATACAGATGGTCCATGCACTCCGGGCACAGCCCGTGGCTGAACTCGGCTTCCGAATGTTCGCGGATATACTCTTCAATCTGGGTCCAATATCCTTCGTCGTTGCGTATCTTTTTGCAGTTCGCGCAAATGGGCAATAGTCCACCCAAGGTTCGCACCTTGGTCATGGCGGCCCGCAACTCGGCGATTAACTTTTCCCGCTCCAGGTCCGCCTTTTTTTGTGCTGTTACGTCGCGGTGGCTGCCGCGCGTGCCTACAAACGCGCCTTCGGCATCCCTCACCGAACGGCAGACATGGGAGATCCACCTCGTTTCGCCGTCCTTGCGCACGATGCGAATGTGCACGCTGTTGCCATGGCTGTTGGCGAATACCGCGTCGTGGTGATTATGCCACGTGAGGCGGTCATCGGGGTGTACAATGCTGTCCAACAAGCGGGGGGATTCGTAAAATTCTTCCGCTGTGTAGCCCGTTACATCGAAGCACGCGGGGCTGACGTACCTCATTTTCGAATCCGGATCCATCCAATACGTGAAATCAGAAGAAAACTCCGCAACGGTCCGGTAGCGATCTTCGCTTTCCATTAATGCCTTCAGCGTCCGGATGCGCGCCCACACGTGCCCGATGGCGGAGGCGAACAACCGGAACAGTTCGCATTGCTGCCACACGATTGGCCGGCCGGTGAGCTGGTTGTCCATGCTGATATATCCGACCACCGTATCGCCATCGCGCAACGGCGCCAGCGCCTGTTTGCCCGAGGTATCGTCGATACGATACCCGTGGGTGGCGCGGGTTTCTCCTATAAATACGATCGAGTCGTTGCATCGGAGCACGCGGGCCTCCGGCGATTCGGGGGGGATGTGCATGCGCCAGCCGCGTTCGTCGCGCACGTTGCCGTCGTCGTCAACGCCAAACGAGCCCTTTACGCAGTTGGGTTCCTTGGCTACAAACCAGATGCCGATCCGCTCGAAGCCCAGTTTTGTCCGGGCCAGCCGGACGGCTTCGCGGCATAGATCGTCTTTTGACCTGGCCGTGGCCAATTCATTACTGACGTCGATTAAAACCGTCAGGCTGTCGCTGAACCGTTTTTCCTCCAGTTGCGTTTTCTGGAGTTGGGACATCAGCGCTTCGGATTGAATCTGGTGCAATTCCAGTTCGGCGATCCGCGCCTTCAAGGCATCGACCGATTCGAGGTCTGGAATGCTATCGTTTACTTCGTTTTCCATAGGCGGTTCATTCTGTTTTGGGGAAGCGACCCCAATCCCAACCAAGTATACCATTAACTGTTTACATTGCAACCTAAAAACGATGTTAAATGGCTGAAATCAGTCAGTTTGTGGACGAGTTTCCGTGGACGATGCGGCAACCACCGTTCCTTAATGGCCTGATACCTTATCCCTGAAGTGGCGTGTTGGTTTCAATAATATCCAGATTTCGCACCAGGCCATGCAATTTGGCACGCATCAGGGGGGTGCCTGCGAAACGGTTCAAGAACCCTTTTTCGTCCATGTCAACAATACCTTCCTTGGTCAAATGGGCCTGGGATTCCCTGGGAAGGAAATCGGATTCCGTTGTCGTGACCGGTCGCCGGTTCCATGGGCACACCTCTTGACAAATGTCGCAGCCGAAAACCCAGTCTTTCATTCGTTCCCGGATGGGCTGCGGTATCTCGCCCCGATTTTCAATTGTATGGTATGAGATACATTTGGTGGCGTCCACCGTTCTGGGATCCACAAGCGCCTCAGTCGGGCAGGCGTCAATGCACAACCGGCAAGCGCCACATTGGTCCGTCGCGGGTGCGTCCGGTTCGAGTTCCAACGTGGTGAGCACGACACCCAGGAAAAACCAGGAACCGAGGCCTTTCCTCAAGACCAGGCTGTTCTTGCCGATCCAACCCAAGCCGGCCTGCATGGCCCAAGCTTTTTCCATGACGGGCCCGGAATCGATGCAACAGTAGGTTTCCGCCATTGGCGACAGGGATTGAATGTGTTCGGCGATTCTCCGTAACGGTTTTCGCAATACGTTGTGGTAATCGCGTCCCCAGGCGTATCGGGAAACGCGCCCGGCGCCTTCAGGCTTGCCGGGGCGTTGGGCGTAGTAATTCCGTGCAACCACGACGACCGATTTTGCGCCGGGCAATTTCCGCTGGACATTTTGTCGAACTTCCCGCGTATTGGCCATCCATGCCATGTCCGCATGATATCCGTTGGCCAGCCATTGCCCGAGCCGGTCGTCGGGGTCAATGTCCCGGGCCGCGGCGATGCCGCACGCGTCAAATCCGTTGGCCTTCGCGGCATCCTTGACGGATAGGCTGCAAAGCCTTGGCGATCGAGTCTGCATGCCGTTCCTCAGAGACTGGGTTCACCACGTTGGAAATGGTTCGTTCATCCACACGTGGTAGACGTGTGCGAATTCGGCCTTGTACGTTTCGTCCACGGGCAGGTTTGCGATCCGTTTCTCCATCGCCTTTAATTTCACGGAAATAATCAAGATGACCAAGGTGGGTCCGATCACGGCAATGAACCCCCAGGGGTTCAGTGATTTCTGAATCATGCCGTAGGTGAACAGCAAGAACGGCAGGCCGAGAAATCCGATTTGCAGCAGGGCCTGATACATTTGTGTTGCCGCGTATCTTTTGAACCGTTCCATCGAATGAAAACTGTTGATGCAGGTCACTTCGCGCAGGAAGTCATGGGTCAACCATGCGCCTGCGAGCGTGTTTGCCAAGGCGGCTATTTCCAGCACCGCGATTGCGGTGAAAAACGACGAGTTCATGGCCTACACGATACTCAATCCACCGCGCAGGACGCCAACCTCGTTGGATGTTGGCACGTGCGTCCTTGCATAGAGCGGAAGCGGGCGTCGACACGTCTACTTGTTTGCCTGGTTTGTTGCATCTGGGGTGATTCGACGGTGAAAAAACAAAACAAGGGTTATTTATGGATTTGCAGGGATCGCGGTTTTTTTGACGGGAACAAGGGTGTTGCACTTGGTCGGGTGGCCAGACGTTGGTGCCTTGACGACATTGCGCAACATAGGTTAGTTGGGAGACACCGCCGTGGAGTGACAAAAAGGACCCAAAGGACTCAAGTGACCAAAGTGGCTCAAGTGACGGAGGACGGGTGGTACTCTTTTGAATACCGAGCTACTCCTCGAAATTTGGCGACGGGGGATGATACCGTCAAGTTATATGCGTGGTCTGTTGCAAACAGGGTGATTTGACTTGTGGATTGAAACAAGGGGTATTTATTGATTTTCCGGGATCGCGGGGTTGTGGGTATGGTGAATTGCCGGTCGCTTGTTGCGGCGCGTGAGTGCATCTTAACGGGACGGGGTCTACTTTTCTAAGAGTGCGATGGCTTGTACGCTGATGGCTTCTTCGCGGCCTTCGGGGCCGACGGCTTCGTTGGTTTTGGCTTTGACGGAGATTTTGTCCGTGGCGATGTCGAGGCATTCCGCCAGTTTTTTCCGCATGACGTCGACGTGGGGGTTTAGTTTGGGCCGTTGGGCGACGATGGTGGCATCGATGTTGCCGATACGATAGCCTTCCGCGGCGACCTTGTCCCAGGCGCGTTTCAGGAGCACCATGCTATCGGCGCCTTTGTAGGCGGGGTCATTGTCGGGAAACAGCATGCCGATGTTTCCCAATGCGGCGGCACCGAGCAGGGCGTCGGTAATTGCATGCGCCAGCACGTCCGCGTCAGAATGTCCGATAAGGCCTTTTTCGTGGGGGATGGTCACTCCCGCGAGGATGAGGGGTCGTCCGGTCTCGAGCCGGTGCAGATCATATCCCGTGCCGACGCGAATCACGCGAGTCCCCTTTCCACCACAGCCTCGGCCAATGCCAGATCGGCGGGTGTTGTGATTTTGAAATTCAATGGCGAGCCCATGACCAGTTTAACGCGGCCTCCGTTGCGCCGCACGAGAGAGCCGTCGTCCGTGCCCAGAAATCCGTCCCGCCGTGCGGCTTCGTGCGCCTCGCGAATGACATTCAACCGGAACGTCTGCGGGGTTTGGCAAGCCCACAGCGTAGCCCGATCGGGCGTATCCACCAGAAACGTATTCGAATCGCTTACGAGGATGGTATCGATGGATGGGATGGCCACCGTTGCCGCGCCAAACTCCGCGGCGGCGTCGACGGACGCCTGGATGGATTCGACGGCAACGAACGGCCGTGCGGCATCGTGGATGACGACAATGTCTGTGTCGGGATCCAGTTTGGAAAGACCGTTTGCCACGGAATTTTGGCGTTCCTTTCCACCGGGAACAAGCTGGATTGCACAGGACTCGTATGGAGCGAGGGCCTCGCGAAAGGCGTGTTCGAATCCGGCGGGCAGGGTGACAAGCGCGCGTTCGGTCAAGCCTGCGTCGTGAAACCGCGCGAACGTGCGACGCAACATCACGTCGCCGGCGATGGTGACCAGCGCCTTTGGCTGCGGATGTCCCAGCCGGGTTCCCATGCCCCCGGCCACTATCAAGACTTGGACTTTCACGAAAGGACGGTGTTGAGCTTGGTAAATATCATGCGGCCGGCGGAGGTTTGCAGCACGCTTGTGACGAGCACAGAAACATTTTCGCCGACGTGGTTTTTGCCACCGTCAACCACGACCATGGTGCCGTCGTCGAGGTATCCGACGCCCTGGGTGGCTTCCTTGCCCTCCTTGACGATGCGCACTTGCATTTGTTCGTCGGGCAGTACGGCGGGCTTCAGGGCGTTGGCGAGATCGTTGATATTCAGCACGTTTACGCCATCGACCTGGGCGACCTTGTTCAGGTTGAAATCGTTGGTGAGGATTTTCGCATTGTACTTGCGCGCGAGGAACACGAGCTTGTTGTCCACATCGGGGATTTCCATGGGGTCGTCATCGACCACTTCGACGGTGACCAGGCTGAGGGGATCCTGCAATTGTTTCAGGATGTCGAGTCCACGCCGGCCGCGCATGCGTCGCAGGACGTCGGGGGAATCGGCCACCATCTGCAGTTCCTTCAATACGAAGCGGGGGACAATGAGTGTGCCTTCGATAAACCCGGTCGCGCAGATGTCCGCGATTCGGCCGTCAATGATCACGCTAGTATCGACCAGTTTGGGGTTATGCCGGTGGACGGCCTTGATCAAGGCTTCCCAACTCGATGCGCGGGTCAGGCCGAGTGAAATTCCGATGTATCCGAAAATGAGGACCAGGCTTGTGGTGAGGAAGATGGAGATATTGGGGTCGATGTTCTCCCAGAATTGCAAGATGTATTCCGCGAGTCCGTATCCCATGACCATCGCGACCACGATCGCGAGCAGCGCAGGCGAGAATTTTTCGAATAATTCCTGTGTGACGAACCGCAGACTGAAGAGCACTATGAGCGATACGCCCGCGCCGATGAATCCGCCAAAGATGGTCCATTTCAGCACCGATGCCGCTTCGGTTTCGCTGAGTTTGGCCTCTTGTTCCATGGGGGTGGCCGCGGCTTCTTCGCGATTGCTGGCTTGGGGTTTTGGTTTGTCGGTTTGGATGGATGCGGGGATGTCCAAATCGGTGTAATAGGTCGTGGCCAGGTGATTTGCCCACAGCATTCCCATGACCGTGCAGGCAAACACGAAGAAACCACGGATGATCCGATTTGACATCATCTAGGACTCCTGCCCTTCTTTTAAGTAGTCTGCTGAAGGCGTTCGCGACGTTCCCTGCGAGTACCGCCCTTTCGCCGACAGTCATCATTTGAACACACCGGACAAAAGTTTATCAAGACTTTTTGTTACTAACGGCTAACTACTATCCTAATTGTGATAACAGTGTAACAATTTACAAAATTCAAGAAATTCACCGAACGGAGATTCCAAGGAGGTATCCTTCGCGTTGTCGCCCTTCACGGCCACGAACGGCCACACTTCCATCCGGCAAAACGCTGCCGTCAAGATAGTCGTAACCAAACCGCTCCCATACACTTCTGAAGAAAACGCCTGGGCGGCGTCAGGAATTCCCGTTATTGGAAAGGTGTCCCCCTGCGAGGGTCCCTCAAGGTAGACCACACCATGTCCTATTATCCCCTTGTGCTCGTCAAGAGTTCCCTTCAGCCGCAACAAAAATTTGCGGTATACGGAGGCGACATCCACAAAGCGATTGGACCCGGCATCGTCGTGTATTCCAATCAATGGGTTGTCGCCGGACCAGTTTATATGGTCGACAACTGGA
Source organism: Candidatus Hydrogenedentota bacterium (assembly GCA_045863295.1). GTDB lineage: Bacteria > Hydrogenedentota > Hydrogenedentia > Hydrogenedentales > SLHB01 > BTWA01. The sequence continues at coordinate 10,656 of BTWA01000049.1, read as the reverse complement.
TGGATGGTGGTGTGAGCTCTCCGCTTGTCAATTGGGGACGCGCTTGCACAGACAATTATCCGAGCGGCCCCAGCCAACTGTGCGGCCATGATGGACGTGGGGCAATTCGTGACGCGGGACGAGGACTTGTTGGTGGGCCAGACGACGACGTTAATGGGGTTCCAGGACAACACGGCGAATGGGGTGGATTCGGCCGCATGACTGAACTGGTGAAGAGAGCCGCCTTGTGTGCGGCACGCCAGTTCCACGCAGGCCCACAGCGGCGGAGCGACGGCCATCGCCGTGTGGAGGGGGCCCTTGGCTGCGCTGCTGAACTCAGCAGCCAAACGCTCCATCGATTTGCGTGATGTCCGAGTCTCAACGATGTCGTTGCCGGGATTATCTTCTGAAATGTCCGGGACTCCTTGCATTCTACATTCTTCGCACGCTTATCCGGCAGGGCTGGGCGGCGATTCGTGGCGGTTAGTCTGTTCCTCCCATTTCGTAACTGCTATTCGACAGGTCGAGTCACCGGGAAGAATACGCCGGTCAGAACGTTGACAGTTTCTGGCGCACTTCGGGCAGTGTTGTCCCTTCGAGGCGCACGATTTTGTCGCGGGAATGAGCGCCATGGGCGACCGATACGCACCGTTTAGGCAGGCCAAACGCCTTTGCGACCAGCCTGCACAAGGCTGTGTTGGCTTCCCCGTCCATTGGGGCGGCGGTAATGGCGATTCGAATTCGGCCGTCATTCTCAACTTGGATTGCTTCGCGCGACGCCCTTGGTTGTACGCGTACCGTCAAGTGAACGGCGCCTCCTCGTTCTTCGAGGGAGGTCACGGTTCAGCTTTCCAGCCAGGCGCCCATTTTCCGGAAGCGATCCTGCCGCTTCTCGGGCGCCCATGCGCCCTCTGCCGCCTTGTCCAGAAAGCGCGCGATTTCCTCGGCCACTTTTGCATAGGAGGCGGCAGGGCTGCGGTGTGCACCGCCGCCGGGCTCAGGCACCACCGAATCGATTACGCCGAGCGCCAACAGTTCCCTGGCCGTCACACGCATGGCGGAGGCGGCCAATTCTTTCTTGTCGGCATCCCGCCAGAGGATTTCGGCGCATTGTTCGGGCGGGCATATGACGTACATGGCGTGTTCCAACATGGCGATCCAATCACCAACTGCGATGGCGAGCGCGCCGCCGCTGCCGCCTTCCCCCAGGAGGATGCAGCAGACGGGGGTTTTTATGCCCATCAGATACAAGAGGTTTTCGGCGATGGCTGGACCTTGCCCTCCGCGTTCCGCATCGATATCGAGGTGTGCGGCCGGCGTATCCACCAAGGTTATGACCGGCAGGTGCAATCGTTCGGCCAATTTAAACAACCGCAGCGACTTTCGATATCCCTCGGGATGTGCCATGCCAAAATTCCGGCTAACCTTTTCTTCGGTGGACACGCCTTTTTGTTGGCCGACCACGACCACGGTCTGGCCGTGGAACCTTGCGATTCCGCCAACCATGGCGCGGTCATCCTTCGCCAGCCGGTCGCCGTGCAACTCGATAAAATCTTCGAAGATGCTGAATACGTAATCCAGCATTCGGGGGCGTTGCGGATGCCTCGCCAGTTGCACCCGCTGCCAGGGGGTCAAATCCGCGAAGATTCTCTCGCGCTCACGATCCAACGCGAGCTTGAGTTTACTCCGTTCCTTCTCATCGACAGCATGTTCCAGCCGTTCTTCCAAATCGGCGATGGGGCGTTCAAACGGCAGGATTTGATCGACGGCCGCTCTTGGCTTCGGTTGTACGCTTTCCAAATCAGATATCCTTGTTATCCTGCACGATGCACCACACCGTCCTGCGGGGGCGGGGGCCGCTCCAGGCTGGTCTAAGGCGCAATTCGTTCCCTTGGCTGAAACAATTCGGACACTACGGCCCAATCGCATCCGTTTCTTGCGGTCTCTGTTTCCAGAATGCAACGGAGGTGTGTCAGGCAAAAATGTTTACGGCTAAAATGTAAGCCTTCGAATAGCATGAGTATACCATCTTCGGGGGATCAAAATAGAAGAGTCCGCTTGGCGAGGTCTATGTCGTCAAATTGGCATAAAAAAACGCCCGGCAGAGAATGGTATTCCAGCCGTGGCGTAGTGCCCGATGTACCTGGAGCGGTGATTAGACTTCTTCCAGGGCCTCGCCAAAGTATTCCGCGTAGCATTCCAGATGCCAGTATTCTTCGTCGAGAATACGGACATCGCCGAAATGCACGAGGATTTCTTCGATGTGCTCGTTACAGAACGCGCATGTCTTCTGTTCCATCTCTTTCACCTCCTTTCCTATCGTTTAATTTACGCGAAAGTTCGCGGTTGTGACGCAAAATCGATGACTTATACCATAGTGGAAAAGGCGCTGTCAAGCCCTTGGGTATGCGCACCGTGTTTTGTTTGAATTTTACACTCCGACAATCCGGTAGCCGGTAGGGCGAGTCATATTCGTTGAAAACCCTAATACTCTACTGTGCAATGGCATACGTGTACATAAACTATTTACAAACAATTAATCGTGATGTTACACGCAATTCGCTGATACTGCCCCCGATTTTTTAAAAAAACGGAAATGACGCTGACGAGGTCCGATGTGCATTGTTGCGAGAAACGTGGGTGGCAAGGGCCGTCATTTTGGCCAAAAATTGAAAAAAAACGGCCATTTTGGTATGTCTTTGGCAAGGGCGCGTGGGGTTGTAATCGCCGACCCGAATGCCCTGTGAGCAGCAACTCATGGCAGCTTCTGATTCGCGACTACCTGGCCGCGTCGAGCAGGTCCGGGGCGTCGCGTATTTTTTGGAGACGGTTTGTGAAGATAGATGATATTCGGGGATCGTATCTTGAGTTTTTCCGCGAGCGCGGTCATTACATTGAGCGCAGCGACAAGATTGTGCCTGGGAACGATCCCACGCTGCTATTTACCAGTGCCGGGATGGTTCAGTTCAAGTCGCTCTATACGGGAGAGGTGCCGGTACCGTATACGCGGGCCGCGACTTCGCAGAAGTGTCTTCGGGCGGGCGGCAAGGCGAACGATTTGGACGAGGTGGGCAAGACCTCCCGCCACCTGACGTTTTTTGAGATGCTGGGCAATTTTTCCTTTGGCGATTATTTCAAGCGTGAAGCCATTGAATGGGCCTGGAAATACTCGACCGAGGTGTTGAAACTGCCGGGCGATCGCATTTGGGTATCAGTCTATCTCGATGACGACGAAGCGCACGCGATTTGGGAGAAGGAAATTGGCTTGCCCGGGGGGCGGATAGTGCGGCTCGGCGCGAAAGACAATTTCTGGGGACCCGCGGGAGATACCGGGGCGTGCGGGCCGTGTTCGGAGTTGCTCTTTGACAAGGGCGAGGAGATTGATCCGTCGGCGACCCTGGAGAACGATCCGAACGAGCGTTTTCTGGAGTTCTGGAATCTGGTGTTTCCCCAGTTTGATCAGCAGATGGACGGGTCGCGTCCCCCCTTGAAGAACCGGGGCATTGATACGGGCATGGGCCTGGAACGGCTGGCGGCGTTATTGCAGGGCAAAGAGACCGTATTCGACACGGATGCACTATACCCGATTATTGAACACACCGAGACGTTGAGCAAAGTGAAGTATGCATTGAATCCCGTTCCGTTTCGGGTGATTGCGGATCATGTGCGTGCGCTGTCGTTCATGATTGCGGATGGCGTGTTGCCGGGGAATGAAGGCCGAGGGTATGTGGAGCGGCGGTTATTGCGCCGTGCCGCGCGTTTTGGCCGTGAGATTGGGCTTACGGATCCGTTTTTGAATCAGGTATGCGATACGGTCATCGCGCGATTCTCCCATCAGTATCCGGAGTTGAAGGAGAAGGAAGTTCAGATCAAGCGGGTGATTTTGACGGAGGAGCAGCGGTTTCAGAGCACGCTTGCCCGCGGCATGGATCTGCTTGAAGAAACGTTTTGCGCCATGGACAAGGCTGGTGCGAAGCTGGTTCCCGGCGACGACTTGTTCAAGTTGCACGACACGTACGGATTTCCGCTTGATTTGGCCACGGACATTGCGACGGATCGCGGGTACGAGGTGGACCGCGAAGGGTTCCAGAAGGCGATGGCGCGTCAGAAGGACCAGGCGCGCAGTGCCTGGGCCGGATCGGGGGAGCAGGCGCTTTCGCCGGTGTACAGTCAGACGCGCAACGAAGTGGGTGACACGGAATTTCTGGGCTATTCGAGCCTGTCGAGCAGTGCCAAGGTAGTCGCGTTGATTCATTCCGGCAAGCGCGTTGACACGTTGGCGGAGGGGAAGGACGGCGAGTTGGTGCTGGACCGAACGCCATTCTATGCGGAAGCCGGCGGACAGGTGGGGGATACCGGGCTCATTGAAAGTTCCGAGGGCAGCGCGCATGTTATGGGCGCGAAGCGCTACTCGGGGAAAATGACCGTACACGCGATTCGAGTGGTCAAGGGTGCGATTTCGGTTGGCGACGATGTTCAGGCACAGGTCAATGCGGATGCGCGCGAGGCGACGGAGAATCACCATACGGCGACGCATTTGTTGCATACGGCGTTGCGCACGATACTTGGCGATCATGTGCATCAGGCCGGTTCGTTGGTATCGCCGGATCGATTGCGGTTTGACTTTACGCATTTCGAGGCGGTGGACGCCGATCGATTGCGCGACATTGAGCGCACGGTGAATCAGTTCATCCGCACCGATACGCGGGTGAAGACGGATGTTATGTCGTTGACGGAAGCGCGGTCGGCCGGAGCGATGGCTTTGTTCGGCGAGAAATACGAAGATGAAGTGCGCGTGGTTAAGGTGGAGCCGATCAGCATGGAGTTGTGTGGTGGCACGCACGTGAACAGCACGGGCGAGATTGGGCTGTTCAAGATAGTGCATGAGGCCTCAATTTCCGCGGGTGTCCGGCGAATTGAGGCTTTGTGCGGCGACGCGGCGGTGTCGCTGGTGCAGCAGCGTGATCGCAGTCTGACTACCGCCGCGCAACTTTTGGCCACCACGCCGGATCATGTTGAGGAACGTCTCAAGTCGATGATGGAAGACAACAAGCGTCTCGCCAGGGACTTGGCGAAATGGAAGCAGGCCGCGGCCACGGGCAGTGCCGTGGATTATATGTCGCAGGTGCAGGATGTGGGAGGCGTCAGGTTGTTGGCCGCCCAAGTCGACGAGCAGGATCCCGCGAGCCTTCGCACCGTAATGGATTCCTTGAAGGACAAGCTGGGATCGGGAGTTATTGTGCTCGGGAGCGCGTACGAAGGCAAAGCGGCTTTGTGCGTGAGCGTATCCAAGGATTTGCACGCGCGTGTGAAGGCGGGGGACATCGTGAAACACCTGGCCCCGGTCGTGGGTGGTGGAGGCGGAGGCCGGCCCGATCTGGCGCAGGCGGGCGGTAAGACGCCGGAGCGGTTGCCCGAGGCGATGCAGCAGGCGCCTGTCGTTGTAAAGACCCTATTGGAGTCGTAGGTTGGGTGAATGCGGTCGAATCCTGGGATTGGACGTTGGTGACGTGCGTATAGGCGTTGCGGTGAGCGATGCGCTTGGCATGATGGCTCATCCCAAGGAAACCATACAGTGCGTGTCTCTGCGGAAAGATGTGGGGGCGGTGGGTCGCGTTGTTGAGGAAACAGGGTCGGTTCGAGTGGTGGTGGGCCTTCCATTGAGCCAGGATGGATCCGAGAATGCGCAGTCACGCAAGTCGGTGAAATTTGCCGAGGCCTTGCGCGAGGCCCTTGGCGTGCCCGTGGAGCTTGTTGATGAGCGATTTACGACTGCGATTGCTCGGCGCAGCATGAGCGACATGGGCGTAAAGCGGGACAAGCGAAAGGGCATTGTGGACCAGATTGCGGCCCAGCAGTTGCTCCAGACGTATTTGGATCGGAGCGCGCACCAAGGAAATCAGACCCGGGCATGAGCGAAACGGCGCAAAACTCCGCCCCGCCGAAACGTGGCGCCGGCTGTTTTCGTTGGCTTTTCCGGTTGGTATTGATTGGGCTTGTGTGCCTCGCCCTGCTGGCGATTGCGGGCGGGTTAGGTGCGTACATGGTTTATGATCATATTACGCGGCCGGGGGTGCCCGGGGCGACGGTGACCATCACCATCCCCGAAGGAATTACGGTCAAACAGGTGGCGCCGATCTTGCGCGAACACGGCTTGATCGAGACCGAGTGGTTTTATTGGATTGCGTTGCGGATTGACAAACAAGGGGGCGTAATCAAGCATGGTCATTACGAGTTGGCCAGGGGGCTTTCGCCCATCGAGTTGCTTCACGAGTTGTACAAAGGTCCCAACACGGCATTTCGGCCTGAGGACATTCCGGATGAACTGAAGGTGAGGGTTGCCGAGGGGCTTTCACTGGCGCAGCAGTCGGCATTGTTTGACCATCCGGAGGCATTTCTCGCCGCCGCATCTGATCCTGATTTGATCGCTCAGGCAGGGATTGAGCGTCCGACTTTAGAAGGCTTCCTGATGCCGGACACGTATTTTTTTGACAAGAAGCCCACCGAACGAGAAGTTGTTGAGCGGATGTTTGCCCATTTTCAGGAAACGTACGAGGCGTTGCGGCGGGAAATTCCTGGCGCGGGCGATCGGGACGTGCTCGAAGTCCTTACGGTGGCATCTCTTGTGGAAGAGGAGTCCAAAGTGGATTCGGAGCGTCCTCTCGTGGCGGCGGTTATTTACAACCGGTTGAAAAGCCGGATGACGTTAGACATGGACTCGACTTTGCAGTACGCGTTGAATAAGTATGGGCAGCGATTGCTGGACGCCGACAAGCAGGTTGAATCGCCTTACAATTCATATAAGAATGGGGGATTGCCGCCTGGGCCGATATCGAATCCGGGTGTGGCGGCTATCCGGGCGGCATTGCAGCCGGCCGAGGTGAGCTACCTGTACTTTGTTTCCAATGCCGATGGCAAGACGCACACGTTCAGCAACACGTTACAGGAACACAATCAGGCCGTGGCCCGGTTCCGTCGGGAAATCGCCGAGCAACGGCGCGAACAACAGCAGCGAAACGATGTCCAATAAATCAACGGCCGTTACGCGCAAAGCCCCTCATATCGCCCGTGGCCAGGTGATGGTTGCGGCGCTGGCGAATCTTGCCCATGAATTGCGATGTGCGCGCGAGGCGGGCATCGGTTGTGAAGTGCAGTGTTTCATGCTGCCGGAACACCTGTCTGGCGATGTCATGGCTGCCGCACGCAGGTTCAAGAAGCGACTTCAGGATCTGAAAGGGACCATAGGATTCCACGGGGCGTTTATCGATACGGTGCATTACAGCACGGATCCGGAGATTGCGGCCGTTGCCCGGCGGCGCTACCATCAGGCGTTTGAATTGGCGGAATTGTTCGAGGCGCGTTACATTGTTTTTCACAGCCAGTACAACCCATCGATCAAAGTGCCCATTTATCCGAGGCTTTACCATGAGCAGAGTCTTCGCTTCTGGCCGGAGTTCATTGCGCTTGCCGAGCGGAAAAACATCCCGATTTACCTGGAGAATATGTTTGACGATTCCCCACAGCCTGTGAGCGCGCTGGCGAAGGAATTCGATTCGCCTCATTTGAAGCTGTGTCTTGATGTGGCCCACGCGGAGATATTTTCCGATATCGATTTTGGTGCGTGGGTTGATGCCTATGGTCCGCATTTGCGGCACGTTCATATTAACGATTGCATGGGAGAACTGGACGATCACCTGGGCTTGGGCCAGGGAGTTCTGGATATTCCACGCGCCATTTCCCTCCTCAAGCGGACCCGCCTTCCATTGACGTATGTACTCGAAACCGGGAAGCATACCGGGGCAAGTCTCAGATACCTTGGTTTAGCCAAGGGCAAGTAGCAAGCCGGTTGGCCCGTATTTTTCGCCACGCTTTAGGCGTGCGTGGTGCAAAGACCTTCATAGCCGCAAGCCAGGAGAGGCCAGAGTTGGAACGATGAAAGAGCGGCTTGACGTAATTGTACAGGCACGGTTAGGGGTCAGCCGAGCAAAAGCGCAGGCGATCATCCAGTCTGGACATGTATTGGATGCTGACGGGCGGAGGTTGGACAAGGCTGGATTGCGCGTGGACGACGGGATCGAACTGCGTATAGTGGCCGAGCCTAACTATGTAAGCCGCGGGGGTGACAAGCTGGAGGGCGCATTGACCGCGTTTGCGTTGAACGTCGAAGGCCGGGTGGCCATTGACGTAGGCGCTTCGACGGGCGGTTTCACGGATTGCCTGTTGCACCACGGCGCTGCGCGGGTGTATTCGGTGGACGTAGGGTATGGTCAACTGGCCTGGAAGCTGCGTCAGGACCCGCGCGTGGTGGTGATGGAACGCACCAATATCCGGCAACTCAAACCGGAAGCCCTTTCCGAGAAGCCAACGTTCTTCGTTGCCGACTGCTCTTTTATTTCCCTCCGTCTTGTGTTGCCGCCATTGAAGGCGTTGATCGCACCCGGTGCGGAAGGCGTTGTGTTAATCAAACCGCAGTTCGAAGCAGGCAAGGCCGACGTGGGGAAGGGCGGCGTCGTGCGCGATCCGGAAGTACACCAGCGGGTGATTGAGGAAGTGCTAGAAGCGGCGGGGAAGTTGGGATTTGAGAAGCGCGGTGTAGTTGAATCGCCGCTGGTGGGTCCGGCGGGGAATGTGGAGTTTCTGGCGTACCTTGGGCTTGATAGTTGTATGTATGGTCACTAGGGATGCGTTACGGTTCTCTTTCAGCGTCGTACGGATAAGGTTCTACCATAAGATATCTTTTGCATTGCTACTGTTTTAAATGTGGAGTATATTTTCCACAATAGAATGTGTGGGACAAGATTGTTTAGCCGTCTCCAGTCATTGGCCTTTGGTTTTCCGCAGAAAGCAAAGTACTTGGCTCATTTGCAGAAGGGGGGAGTAGGATGTCTGGTTTACGCAATGGATGCACAATTTTGTTAGCCGGTTTGATGCTAGTGGGCGTTTCATGTCCATTGGATCCTGTGAGCGGGGGGTTTGTCCTCAATTGGGGTACTGAAGGAGCAGGAGATGGCCAGTTCAGCTATCCTTATGATGTGGCCGTAGGTGCAGACGGATCGGTGTACGTAGTGGATTTTAATAATAACCGCATACAGAAGTTTACATCGTCCGGAGAGTTTGTAACGAAGTGGGGGGAATTTGGCCATGGAGACGGGCAGTTTCACGGTCCCTACAGTATTGCGGTCGGGCCTGACGGTTCGGTGTACGTAGCTGACATGAACAATGACCGAATTCAAAAGTTTACGTCGTCCGGAACCTTCTTGACGAAATGGGGAACCGCGGGAACCGGCGATGGGCAGTTTTATGGCCCATCGGGTTTGGGCGTTGCTCCTGACGGGTCGGTATATGTTGCCGACATTTCCAATGATCGAATTCAGAGATTCACGGATTCCGGGGTATTCGTTTCGAAATGGGGCAGCGAGGGAAGCAGTGATGGGCAGTTTTCCGCGCCAATTGACGTGGCGGTCGGACCGGATGGTTCAATTTATACCGTGGAGTTCTTCAATGATCGCGTACAGAGGTTTTCGGCCTCAGGACAGTTTATATCTCAATGGGGATCAACGGGTTGGTGTAGTGGCCGCTTTCAATATCCAGAAGACGTGGCCGTAAGCTCTGGAGGAACCGTGTACATTGCGGATGCAGGCAATCATCGCATTCAACTATTTACAGAGTCTGGCGAGTTTGTGTCCAGGTTTGGATTCTGGGGCTGGTGCGACGGCCATTTTCGACGCCCTGGTGGTATCGCAACTGCTCCAGATGGATCCGTATATGTGGCAGATACAGAAAACCATCGTATTCAGAAGTTTCAACCACTGGTAAAATGAGCGATTAAACTCTGCGTAAGCTGTTATTCGATGTTTTCCGTTGCATTGATCCTATGGATAGATGGATACGGGCGCGTACAGGACATGGGCTTGCAAGAACAAGTTATTCATGAAGCACCGAGTTGCTGGGGCGGGAATCGCGTGTGCGTGGCCGCTTTGTTGAAAGTCAGGGTATGAATACTCGGCGGATGTACCCGTAACAACTAGGTAGGCGTGCGGGCATGAGCCCTGATCCAAAGTAGCCACACGCGGCGTTGTCCCGGCCGGGCTGGTCTCGTATAATCTCGCCTCCTTATGTTGGAAACAATTCACATACAGAACTATGCCTTGATTGACGACCTGGAGATTGAACTCGCGGGCGGGTTCAACGTGTTGACGGGGGAGACGGGGGCGGGGAAGTCGATTATCATCGATGCTTTGAGTCTTGTGCTTGGGGCTCGTGCTTCGAGCGAGGCGGTACGGGAGGGGGCGGCCAAGGCGAAGATTGACGCCGTTTTCCGATTGTCAAAGGTACCTCCGCGCTTGAAGCGGCTGCTGGCGGAAAATGACCTTGAGCTGGATGCCGGGGAACTGATTCTTTCGCGGACGATTGGGGCCGACGGCCGAAGCCGGGCGCATGCGTGCGGCACAATTGTGCCCTTGACGGTGCTTGCGGCGATTGGGGATGAATTGGTGGATTTGCACGGCCAGCATGAGCATCAATCGCTGTTGTTGTCCGACCGGCAGCTTGATCTGCTTGATGCCTATGCCGGGACTGAGACCGCAGTGGCACGTGTCGCGGAGCAGGTGAAGCGGTTGCGCGATTTGGAGCAGGCGATCGCGGCGTTGGAACACGATGATCGGGAACGCGAACGCC
>BTWA01000048.1:0-35182 GCA_045863295.1 Candidatus Hydrogenedentota bacterium | reverse complement strand
GCTGGCGGTGTGCATGTCGTCGAGCACGGGAAGGCCACTTTCCCAAACTCGTTGAACAAACGGCTTGCATGCCTCGATGAATTCAGGGTCCGCGGTGGCCGCATATCCGTTGGGCACCGTGTCTCCCACGATGCGCAACGGCAGTCCTTTTTCGATAGCCAACGCCACATACTTTTCGCAATACTCGGGTTTCTGAAACAGGCTCCACATATGCGAATCGAGATGTGAAAGCTTGAATCCGGCCCTTTCCAATCGATCGACCTGCGCGCGAATCTCTATGTCAACCTCTTCCGGTGTGGCGCTTGCGGAGAACAGACGGTTGTTGTCATGCAGGCATCCTTGACCATCGGCCAGACTTGGGACCCGGGCCGCACCGGCCACCGGTATGGCCCGGTACAGATCCCACTCCGCGCATAACGTGAGATGGGCGCCGACGCACACGTTTGGATTCTTCATGTAAAAATCGAGGTATCCGGAAACCCAGGGATACGGCGCCATAACTGAACTGGAAGTCGTTATGCCCGCCTGGATGCTTGCGATGACGCCTTCATTCGAGGCATAGGTCATACCGGCATCATCGCCATTGATAATCAGTACGCGCGCGCCCTTTTCCCACCCCATGCGCTCTGCATACGTTTGTGAGTGTGAAGGCGAGGCCGAGGCGAGCAAGAGGAAAATGGATGTGGCATGGGAAAGGCGCATTGGGGGGTGTCCTCAATATTGCGATGGTTAGAATTTCACTTGTGACGGGTTCGAACAACCTTTGTATAGTCCACGTATACCCCACCCTTGGCCTGCGATTGAACCAATTCGAGCTGGTATGTCTCATGCGAGAGATCAACAGATGTCGTTATTCGATTGGTGTTAATCTCGATTGATGCGGGGTCAGGTCCGTCTTTCAGAAGTTCCTCGAGTACCCGGCCCTGCATGGTCCCCGCAGGGGAAATACCCAAGATACGGCATACGGTTGGCGCGATATCCACATTGCCGGTCGGGACTGCACTTCTCGCGCGTGCCTTAAAACTGGGTCCGCCCGCAATGAGTGTGTTATGGATATCCCAAGGGCTGGAAGTGCCATGACCCGCGACGCCCGTCTGCTGAGTCGTGCCCTTCCACCCCATCGCATTGGCGTCGTCAGACCACTGCGAATCCATGAGGATTTGCGGCGACCGCTCGTGGTTGTAATACACCAGATCCAGCGAAAGAGTGCCCGGCACGACCCCCATGGGACTGCCGGGTTCGGCAGCCCTCGTGAATAACGCACCTACCCAAGGCAAGGTCTGTAGGTGTTTCACCACCGCCGTTATGGCGTCGTCCGTTGCATTTTGAAGGTAAATGGCTCCGTCGGCGCGTGCCATGGGATGCGCATCCAAGATTGGCTTGAGTGATTCCACGTTCATGAAGTCACCCATGTTTTTGCCGGCATGGGTGCTGAAACCGTGATCGCTAGTAACGATTATGTCGGTGTGTCTGGCGATTCCGCGCATCTCGTGCTCTGCAAGTATGCGTGCAAATTCGGCATCCACGGCGCGCAGGCACGCGAGGTGCTCCTCGCTACCGATGCCTTTTGCATGGCCGGTATGGTCGGGATCGGAAAGCCACATCAGAGTCACCGATGGCTTCAGGAAGTCAAGGCCGATTTTCAGGTACGCGTCAACCGCACGTTTGTTTAACGGCGTATTGGGAAATGACTCCTCCGGCACAGGCCCCAGCATCTCATCCACCTTCGCCTGCAATTCCACAGGAAGCACCAGCTCAGTGTTAACAATCGCGCCGCCCGACACACGTGAGTTGAGGCAATAGGCCGAACCCGATGAGCCCGCGCTGGCAACAAACAGCTTGCCGCCCGCCCCTTGTATGACTTCGGCCAGTGTCGTGGCGGTTTGCAGCCGATTGCCGGTGTTCTCATTGATCTCGATCAGATTCTGTGCATTGCCGCTGCTTTTCGGCGCATCCGTAATACCTGGAAAGTACACCGTATTCCCCATCATGCCGTGGACCGACGGATAGGCCCCGGTGGATATGGAAGACGCATTTACGCGCGTCACCGTTGGAAAAACGGAGTGATGCCTTTCGGCAGTAATTCCCTGTTCGGCAAAGGCATGCAGGGCGGGCATCAATTCCGGCGTGACGTAGTCGGGCCGAAGCCCGTCGAGTACGATGACAAGCACGGTCTTGATGGGACTACGCGCAACTCCTTCCTGGGCGGAAACCGAAAACGCAGTCAGCCCAATCGCTGCGATGCACATTAGAATCCGGCTTATGGAAATCATTTCAGTGCTCCCCTTCGCACGCATCGGCCTGATTTCAGCGCGTATTTGCGTTCCGAAAGTTGGAATCCAATTCGTTTGGTTGGCGATCATTTAAGCACAAATCTTCCTTCGAAATCCTTTCACATCAGTTTCTTGCGGAGCTTTGGCCTGGAGCTTAGCCGTGCACAAACCGTACGGCAGATATGTCCTCGAAACCACGGGCTGGTCTACAACACCGCAATGAGTTACAATACGATGTAGAATCCGGCGCATGAAATGACTATTTAGGAATCGAATTCCCATCTAATCACGACCTGCCACCGCGCTGATGTCCAAATTTGGCTTACAGCAATGCCAAGAGACATTCGATACCATTACCGTTAGAAGCGGCGTGCAGCCCGAAAAGGGTGTGCGGCGAGCCCTGCCTTTCTGGCCTAACTGTCGTGAGTAGTTGGTGCGCCTGAGCGTCAACGGAGGGTTGAGTCGTGAACGAACACAACGAGATAATTCAGCCGGGTCAACCCATCGGCAACGTGGCCCTGGTGGCGTCGTACGTGCCGCGCAAGTGCGGAATCGCAACGTTTACCCATGATCTGCGCACCGCACTCTCGCACTCCGGTTCCGTGGCGAATTCGCTGGTCATTGCGATGGACGATTCGCCCGAGGGCTACCCCTACCCCCATGAAGTGGCCTTTCAGGTGCAAGCGCAACGGCCCCAGGATTATCAGACCGCCGCGGAACTGCTGAACATCAACAAGATTGACGTGACCATTGTTCAACACGAGTACGGAATCTTTGGCGGCCCCGATGGCTCGCACATTCTGGCCTTGCTCAGTCACCTTAGGATGCCCGTAATAACAACGCTGCATACCGTGCTGGCCACACCCACGCGCGGCCAACTCAAGGTTTTGAAAGAACTGGGCAAACGGAGCGATCGGCTTGTGGTGATGAGTCAACTGGCCGGCAAGATTTTGAACGATGTGTATGGCGTGCCAGATGAGAAGGTGGTGTTCATTCCCCACGGCATTCCGGACGTACCCTTTGTGGATCCCGCCTTCTACAAGGATCAATTCGGCCTCGAGGGTCGCACAGTCCTCCTGACGTTCGGTTTGCTGTCGCCCGGAAAAGGAATTGAGGTGGCGCTCCGGGCTTTACCCGATATCGTGGCGTCGCATCCGGATGTCGTGTACGTGGTGCTCGGCGCTACCCACCCGCATGTTATCAAGCATCAGGGTAGCGCGTACAGGGTCTCGCTGGAGAAACTGGCGAACGAATTGGGCATGCGCGAGCATGTGGTATTTCACAATCGATTTGTAACGCTGGAGGAATTGTGCGGGTATATCGGCGCATCCGATCTGTATCTGACGCCTTACCGGGACAAAGCACAGATCACGTCCGGCACGCTGGCGTATGCGATGGGCGCGGGCAAAGCGGCCATATCCACGCCGTACTGGTATGCGGAAGAAATGATTGGGACTGATCGCGGTCGTCTATTTGACTTTGACGATCATGAAGCCCTCACGCGGCACGTAAAGGAACTTCTGGGCAACGATATGGAACGCAACGCGATACGAAAACGCGCGTATATGCATGGGCGAAGCATGGTTTGGACGAATGTCGCGCACGCCTATACCGAACTTGCCACATCTATCGTAAAGGAATACCAGAACCGGCCCAGGCCCGTCACCGCACAATACAGGCGTAACGGAAGCATCAAGGGGATGCCGGACATCGACATGAACCATCTGGTTACATTGACCGATTCCACGGGTATCCTTCAACACGCGATATATAGTATTCCAGACCGCGATCACGGATATTGCACCGACGACAATGCGCGCGCGCTGATCGCCACACTGTATCACCATGATTTGACGAAGGAGAAGTCAGGGATTTCGCTGATAAATACCTATTTGGCGTTTCTGCACCACGCGTTTGATTCAAACACGAATCGCTTCCGTAACTTCATGAGTTACGATCGGAAGTGGTTGGATGAAACGGCCAGTCAGGACAGCCACGGCCGCGCGTTATGGGCATTGGGGGTTGCCACTTCGCTCGCGCCAAACGACAGTATTCTTTCGTTTGCGACCCGCCTGTTCAGCCATGCCTTGTCCGGAACAGAGGATCTCGACTCGCCACGCGCCATCGCCTATTCGCTCATAGGCATCCACGCCTATCTCAGGCACTTTGACGGCGATACCGTTGCCAGGCGAATGCGGAATACGCTTGCGGATCGGCTGCACCAACGTTTCCTGGATTTTGGTACTCCGGATTGGCCCTGGAGCGAAGAAATTCTCACCTATGACAATGCGAAACTGCCGCATGCGCTAGTATTGAGCGGACAGTGGATCCCGAATGCAACGATGACCGAAACGGGACTGCGCGCGCTTGAGTGGCTCGTGTCGATTCACATCGGGCCGGACAATCGGGTCCGCCTAATCGGCAACCGGGGGTGGATGGAGAAGAACGGCGGACGTGCGAATTTTGATCAACAACCCATCGACGCGAGCGCCCTGGTGGAGGCCTGTGCGGAAGCGTATCGCTGCACACAGGATTCCGTGTGGCTCGAAAGGGCTCGCACCTGTTTCGACTGGTTTCTCGGCAACAACGATGGCCGTGTTGTCCTCTACGACTACCAAACCGGCGGATCGCACGACGGTCTCACCCCCTCGGGGCCAAATCTGAATCAGGGTGCGGAATCCACACTGGCCTGGCTGATCGCCCTGCTCACCATGCTTGACCTTGCGCGGCCGGTGGCCTCCGATACGGCATCGGAACCCGCTGCCGAGAAAGCGTACAACTGAAATCACACGACCGGAGGATGAGCATGGCGGCTGTATCCACGGCACACATTAATGTGACACGGCTGTCGTTGCGATTGCATCGCGACGAGAAGCGCATCATTACACGGCCTTTTGTCGTAGGGTCTGAGCACAGACTCGCGGCGACGGTCGAACACATTCGATCGCTGGACTCCGAGACAGTCGCCGGTTTGCTTGACCAGGTAATCGCCAGATTTGGCGATCGTCACCAGAATGTCCACGATATATTCTTGCGAAACTTCCAGCATGTGGAAAAGCTAACCGGCCATTCCGACGAGTTGCCCAGGAATTACAGGCTGTTGATTGGCAGTTACTTCACCATGGAGCACTCCATTGCCTCGGCGGCACTGTTCAATCCTTCTATCGTTCCCGACGACGATCAGAGCAACGTGCCTCCGGGTGGCATCCGATTTGTCATGAGTTTGCGCGCAACCGGCGAAGGCCACGTTTCGTGCGTTGTGTTTCGCAGAGGTTCAATCTACGCCAACGGTGATGTAACGCTTGATCCTCCTTCACGCTACACAACCCCCATCCGTCAATCCCCTGACAACCAATATGTGAAAGCTTTGTACCGGCGAAAACTAAGCGAAATGACGGCCAACATGCGTATCGCCGACGAATTGTTGGAAAAACTTCCCGAGGACTTTACGTTCGCCGAGTTGCAGCAAGTGGTGGGTCAATGGAGCGCCATTCGCGAAGAAAACCCGCAGATGGCGGAGACGGCGGATACGATGCTGTGGCTGGCGCACTGTAACTATCGCCTCGAACTGCCGCCGGACGCCAACATTTCGGAGTTGGTTATTTTCCCGAACACAGAGAACGAGTCCAAGGGCATTGAAGACCTGCGCATGGTGCAATTCACCCACGAGGACGGGAAGAAATCGTACTTTGGCACCTATTCCGCGTATAACGGCGTCCGAATGTTGCCCATGCTGATGGAATGGAAGTCCGGGCGCACCATTCACATTCACACCATGAACGGTGAATGTGCCCGCAACAAGGGAATGGCGCTGTTTCCTCGCCGGATCAACGGGCACTTTGCCATGTGCGGACGGCTCGACGGCCAGAATCTCTACATCATGTACTCGGACATGGTGCACTTCTGGGAGACTGCCACGTTGCTTGCGAAGCCGGAGTACCCTTGGGAACTCATGTTGATGGGAAACTGCGGTTCACCCATTGAGACGGAGGCCGGCTGGCTTTTGATCACACACGGCGTTGGACCAATGCGCCAGTACTCCATCGGCGCGATGCTGCTCGACATCAACGATCCCACGCGCATCATCGGGCGGCTTCGAGATCCGCTCATGACTCCAACGGAAGACGAACGGGAGGGGTACACGCCAAACGTTTTGTACTCGTGCGGTTCCATGGTTTTCGGCAACTTGCTGTACATTCCTTATGCCATGTCCGACCAGACAACAGGCATGGCAACGGTTGAGGTGGAAGCTCTTATCCGGGCTCTCCTGGCGTCGCCTCCCGGTTGATCGCTACAGGCACGGTTCTGACGGGATGTAGGCGGTCTACTGGAGTGGGTTTTTCGGGCGGTTTCCTTGCGTCGATTTGACAATCGCGCCCGTGAATGGCATAATCACATGTGAATAGGATATTAATTATGCTCTCCAAGACAACCTTGCAGGCCATACGGGCTGTTGCGATCCTTGCACGGCTTCCGGAGAACCAGTACGCAGGCGCCCATGCCGTCGCCAACGAAATCGATGCGGCCCAGAACTACCTTGGGAAAATGATGCAAACCCTTGCAAAAGAAGGGATTCTGATTTCCCAAAAAGGTCTCAACGGCGGTTTCAGACTGGCCCGCCGCCCTGAAGTGTTAACTCTTTATGACATTGCGGAACCGTTTGAACACCTGAGCCGTTGGAATGGTTGCTTTATTGGAAACTCAGAGTGCACGTCCGAGCACGCCTGTGCCGTTCACCATAAATGGGCACCTATTCGAGATTCATTTTTGCGCTTGCTGCGCGACACGACCGTGGCTGACGTGGCAGGACTGAATCTGGAGGGACGGTGACGCGGAAAAAATTTTGGCATTAATCATATAACGGCATGTTGTTATCATTTATTTGAAAAGGAGTGCCCCTATGAATCCCGTCGCTGTACTCATGGATGAACATCGAAAGATCGAAGCCGTGCTGGAATGTCTCGATCGCATTGTCGCCCAGGCGCACTGCCAAGGCCTTGTGGACCAGCCCAAGGCCGAAGCCGCTCTCGATTTCTTTCAACACTATGCCGATGGCGTGCATCACGCCAAAGAGGAAGACCAGTTTTTTCCGCTGCTCGAACTTCGAGGACTGCCGAATGCCAACGGCCCAACGGAAGTGATGCGTCGCGAGCATGAAATGGGCCGGGCATGTATTCGAGCGTTGCGCGAAGCGTTGCCACTGGCAGCCCACGGTGATCCTGATTCGTTTGATCGGTTCGCTCAATGTGCAGCGGAATATACCGCACTGCTTCGCGCCCATATTCGCAAAGAGGACCATTGCCTCTTTCCCCTGTCGATTCAATTGCTCTCTCAAGGAGAACTGGAACACCTCGCATCGGCGTTTTCCCGATTGGACAACGCAACCGACCGCAAGTCGCATTTCGAGGACTTGGCCGATTTCTTGATGCGCGAACTTGGTTCTTCGACCACATCCGGTGCTGTGTGCGCTCATTCGAAGTAGGAGGACTCTCACCATGAACGCTCCGTATACCGTTCTTCATCAACTGGGCACGCAAGTGGAAGTGCCTCCGGATGGAATTCTCAGCCGGACGCTGTTGGCCACGGAGGGCATCCGGGTAGTCCTATTTGCTTTTTCCGCCGGCCAGACACTTTCGGATCACACTTCGCCGATGGAGGCGGTCATGCACTTTCTACAAGGCGAAGCCGAGGTGACGCTGGGCGAACAGAAAGTGACCGCCCAGGCCGGCACCTGGATCCGGATGGAACCCGGATTGAAGCATGCCATCGCGGTGCACACGTCATGCGTCATGGAACTTATTCTTGTAAAGTAGGCCCTGGCTTCGGACAGCCATTGGCGGCGGCCAGGATGGGTATATACTGGTTGGAGGAGGGTCCGCCATGCGCCTGTATCTGTTTCGCCACGGTATCGCAATCGATAGAGACGATCCGTCTTGTCCCTCCGATCCGGATCGATGGATCACTGACAAAGGGAAAGTGCGGATACGCGAAGTCGCGTTAGGTCTCGCCGCGATGGGCGTGCATCCGGCACAGTTGCTGAGCAGTCCGTATACCAGGGCACGGCAGACGGCGGAGATCGTCTCTGAAGCGATGGGCCTAAGCAAGGTCAAAATTCAATTGACTCAGTCTCTCCTTCCTGAAGCACCTCCGTCGGCCCTGGTGGAATTTCTGCACGATCGCGGCGACGTTGATGTGATGTGTTTCGGTCACGCCCCCAACCTCGACGAAATCATCGGGCTGTGCCTGGGAACCGGCGGGGCGATCACGTCGCTGAAGAAGGCGGGCGTTGCCTGCATCGCCTGGGCGCGACCGGTAGCCGGCACGGGGCAATTGGAATGGTTGTACACGCCCAAGACATTCCGTTTGCCGGGAAAAGACAGGCAGGAAACATAGTGTAGGAACGCACTCAGACTACTTGCGGCCGGTGTTTTCGTACAGTTTAATGTTGTGTGTTGCTCTACCAAAGGCCGCGATATCCGGCTTTCCGTCCCCGGTGAAGTCTGCAACGACGGCATCTTCTGTCGCCATGCCGCCCTCATCGACTATCTGCTTGGTGAACGACAGCCCATCCACCCCGGCATCGGCGATCCAATAGACATTGAGACCTGGCAGAGCCTTTGGCCCTGCCTTCTCGCGAAAGCCGACCATGGCTTCGTCGTTTCCATCGCCGTCGAAATCCGCCCATGCCACGGCGTGTCCACCGGCCAAGGCGTCATCGATGACGTACCGCTTTCGAGGCTGGCCCGCGTCGTAGACAACGGCGTTGGTTCCGTGCCACGGCTCGACGGTCAAGATCATACCTCCACGATTTTCACTCACCTTGATTTCGCCCGTGCCGATATTGGGAAGTTGTTCTGGATTGCCGGTTACCACGTTGTTATGCGACCAGTTCCCGGAATTATCCCGTTGAAACTTTGTAACGCCCTCGTACGACGCGGTGAGAATGACGTCCGACGCGGCGCCGGCCTCGCTGTTTGCGACGATGTTGTGCACCACATGCAAATAATCATCGCTGATCATTTCTTCTTTCCACGAAAGCGGCTCCAACAGATCCGCCGGCGGCCGCAACAAGAACAGCCTGGCCGCCGTATCCTGAAAGTAGGGCGGCGTGGAGTTTCTTCCTTTCAACGGGGCCACAATTAGTTCGGGCGCGCCGTCTCCGTCGGTATCGGCCCAACGGATTCGATGCAGTGTTGGTTCCACTTCCAGCAAAGGAATGACGCGCCAAGGGCTTCGCACCTCCGTGCCGGATTTGAGAAGAAAAAGAGAGCCGCCACTCTTTGTGTTGTTGAACTGCCAGTCCGCGCCAAGGGCCAGTTCCGGGATGCCGTCCCCGTCGAGATCGTGCGGCGCAACGCATACATTTGAATTCTTTATCGTATTCGCTATGAGGTGCCTTTTCCATGTGGGATTCTCATACCAGGCTATGTCATCGGCACTGACGCCGACGATATCCAATTCTCCGTCGTGGTTGATGTCGGCCGCTGCAATGGCAAGTCCGGTTCCGGCTTCGGAGTTTATCACGTGTTCCTTGAACACGACTTCGGCGTGCAACCGGACACCGGCACTCATTGCCATCAGGCAACCCAGGTAAAAACGCGACATGACACCTCTCCCCTTGTTACTTCAGCGTGGACAAATAGGCAACAAGATTGACCAGGTCTTGCGCGCTCATTGTTGCGGGCAGTCCCGTGGGCATCAGCGACGTATTGGTCTGACGGCGATCAATAACGGTGGCCGGATTGATGGATGTGACGGCGCCCGCGGCGTCCACCAACTGAATTGACTCGGGCGTCTCGCTCCGGATAAAGCCGCTCAGGTAACCGTCGACTTCCGTTTCAAACAGCCAAACGACATATTCATGGGAAACGGCCGCGCTGGGATTCAGAATCGATTCGAATAGGCCATCTTTACCGAGTTTCTGTCCAATTAACGTTAAATTGGGGCCAACTTCCGTACCTTCTTCACCAATCCGGTGGCAGCGGTTGCATTGGGCTTTTTCCGCGTCGAAGAATACGGAGCGGCCCTGTTCGGGGTTGCCCGCCATTGCGGTTAGTTCTTTCAAAGGGGGAAGCACCTGCCCTTCCGCGGTGACCTCTCGCGGCAGAATCTGTTCCGCCATGAGCCTAATGTCTTCAAATGGGCTGCTATGAGTGGCTTCACGAACATCGATGACAAGGTCTTGGGGCAACTGTCCCTGTTCCGCAAGATCCAGCAAGAGAAGCGAACCCGACTTGTTGCCTGACAAGGCGCGGACACCGGACCGCCGCACTCCAACGGGCTTGGATGTATCGATCAACACGGCCTGAATCGCGGACCGGGATTCGTTCGTATTGAGGGCGTGCATGAGATTTACCGCGGCGCTCTGAACCTTCTCTTCGGGATCGTTTAAGAGTGGCACCACCGCCTCCAGTGCAAGACCTTCTTGTGCGGCAACCCGCTGAACGGCCTCCAGAGCGCGCAGGCGCGTCGGCAGATCACCGCCGGCCTGTGTGGCAGCCTCAAGAAAGAGCGATAAGTAACCGGGCCGCTTCGTACTCAAGACGAAATCCCACGCAGCCTGCCGGTTCGCGTTGGATTCCAGGGCCGTTTTCAGTACCACATCCAGTTCGGGCTTTACCAAAGTGGTCTGCCAGTTGGAGCCTTCGTCAAAACCAAGTAGCCACAGCGCTTGCCCCTGCAGCGCCGGATCGCCGGCAGCGGCAAACAAAGCCTCACCTGCTGCTTCTGTGCCTATCGCATCGATTGCTTGCAGGGCCAGCTTACGCAATTCGATTGGCAACGACGCATCCTGGGCCGCGGCAACGGCGCGCGGCAACGCTTCGACCGGGTGCAGTTGAACGGTAATTCCAGCGGAACGGCTATCCCAGACGGTGCCAAGGCCCTCAATCAATACCGTATATGCCTCGGCCTCCCTGCCCTTGAACGCGAGGCCCAAGGCCTCGCGATAGAAGCGATCTTCCCCGTCGTACTTTTCCGCCAGCGCAAGCGCCCACTCAAATGTCCAAGGCGCTTTGTCTTCCATCCGTGCCAGTTCAACCAGTACTTGCCGCCGCACCGCCGGATCGGCATCGTCCAACAGCCAGGGTGCTTCGTGCAGTGCATTCAGTTCGCGCGACGCCAGTATTCGAACGGATTCCGTACGAAGGCGTACGTCTTCGTGTTTGCTCGCGTCCAGCAGCGCCTTCTTACCTCGCTCTCCGTATCGGCTGAACAGCCATAAGCCCCTCGCTTTGACGGCCATATTGCGTGAGCCGTGGGCTTTTTCCAGCACCGTGGTATCGCCCTTGGCCATGCTGTCTTCGAATTTCTTGTAGGCGAGATACCTTCTCGCCTGGTTGGGACTCGAGAACACGTCCAATCCATCCTTGAATGAATTGATATCGAACGGGCGAGTGGAATAGCGGCTGCCTTTTGGAGCAATGCGGTAAATACGCCCCTTGATGACATCCGCCATGCGATGCCCGCCTACGCCCGGGTCATACCAATCCGCAACGAATATGGATCCATCCGGCGCGGCACACACGTCAACCGGCCGAAACCAACTATCGTCGGGACACGAGAGCATCACATCGATTTCACTGCTGAATCCGGCGCCCAAGGCCTTGTACGGGTACGAACGGACAACACCGGGTCCGGCTTCCGCGTGAATCAATGTGTTGCGCCACTTCTCGGGCAACAACGCGCCTTCGTAGTACATCAGCCCGCAGGGTGATCCAAAGCCGGTACGTACCATCTTGGGTACTGTACCGGGGCGATCTTCGTTCCAGTGCACGGCATCCAAGCGACGATCGCCCTTTCGACGCGGCCAATAGCCGTAGTTGCCGCCTTCCATGATGTAGTTGATACGGGTC
This sequence comes from Candidatus Hydrogenedentota bacterium, assembly GCA_045863295.1. Taxonomy (GTDB): domain Bacteria; phylum Hydrogenedentota; class Hydrogenedentia; order Hydrogenedentales; family SLHB01; genus BTWA01. Next base: position 23,055 of record BTWA01000048.1, on the reverse strand, counting down.
TGCTCATTGCCATCGTCGTCGTTGTCGGAAATAAAAACAGTGCCCCACGGATTCACTACGGGCTCGTAGGGATTGCGCATGTTCTGGGCAAGAAGTTCTATGCGTTTTCCTTCAAGATCCGTGCGCAGAATTGTAGCGGCCTGCACCGGCGCGTTTTGGCCTGCGTGAACGTTGTTGCCCAGGCTGTCCGTCACGTTCAGCCCGCGATCGCCGACGCTGAAATACAGCAAACCATCGGGCCCAAAGCTCACACCATGAATCGCGTGGTCGTGATCGACACCGTCAAATCCTGTAAGAATCACTTTGCGCTCGTCCGCAACGCCGTCGCCGTCGGTGTCGCGAAGGTAGAAAAGGTCGGGGGACTGGCATACGTACACCCGATCGCCCAACACGGCGATTCCCATGGGAGCCTGTAGCGTTGGATCTTGATAGAAGGTCGTTGCCTTGTCGCATATGCCGTCGTAATTGGTATCTTCGAGCACACGAATTCGATCGCCCTTGTCGGACGTTATGGGCTGATTGAAAAGTCTGTAGTTGACCGCCTCGCAAACCCAGACCCGTCCGTAGGCATCCACATCAATCATGGTAGGGTTGTACAGATCCGGCTCGGAGGCAAAGAGTGTTACTTCGAGGCCTTCGGCCGGCTTCATGAGCGCGAGCGATTCCGCGGGTTCCTTTTGCGCAAATGCGCCAATCGCTTGCATTGTCAATCCAACCATCAAAACAAAACGGAATAAGCCTGTCGATCGATTCATGGTTCCCTCGCCCGATTTACGATGAATGACAGCCCTGACCAGAGGGACTCACAATAAACCACAGAGGAGGCGCGAGACAATCGGCGGGATCGGCGCAACGGCCGCACAGACACAATCCAGGCCGCACAAGCGATTTCTCGCGATCGCCTGCGCGGCCTGAACCAATGGACTCGTAATTTTCTACGCCTTCCAGCGCTTCAGAGGATGATCCCTTTTCACCAGAGGAATGGCGGCCTTGGCGCCGCTGACCTGCGATTCGAATGCCGCCTGAATCATCTCCAGCGAAGCACGGCCGTCGGCAAGACTCGACACCGGCGGGCGATCGGCTTCGATGGCGGCAATCAGATCTGCCACAATGTACTTGTGCCTCTCTGTCGCCTGGTCGGTAATCTTGAATTCGGGCATCCCGGGTACGGGTTCCCAGGCAGCACCTGAAATTCCGGCAGACCACCGGGGGTCTTTGGTGTACTTTATGACCGGTTCGGCCTCCGTGCGAATGGATACGATTCCTTGTGTGCCATAGAGATCCAGACCCCACCTGCCACCGCCACCGTCCTTCGACGCCATTGAACTGAAATGACCGCCTACGCCAACCGGGAATCCGTATACCGCGTGCATACGGTTCCCGACAATCGGTCCTAGCGGCTCGCTTGCTTCCTTGATGTCTGCCGGCGTCGACGCTTTTCCGTTGGTGGTGAAATCCGCAAAACACCACTCTGGATTTCCAAGAAAATAGCGCATCAAGTCGAGAATATGGGTTCCGAGTACAATCAGATCTTCGCCTCCCGCGCGCCCGTCTTCCTTGCCCCGGCCCCGCGCTTCTAGCAGGCTTCCAATGATCCGATCCTGATGCAATGCTTTGCGGAGATGCTCCATGGGAGGAATGACGCGCATGTTAAATGCGATCGCCCATTTCAGTTTCTTCGCATCGATGGCCGCAATCATCTCGTCTGCCTCGGCAACATCCACGCTGATTGGCTTTTCCATGAAGCCGTGCGCGCCCGCGGCAGCACACGCCAACAGGTATTCCTTGTGTCGTCCAGGAGTGCGCGGTCCAACGGCCACGAGATCCGGCTTTTCCTTTTCCAGCATCTCCCTATAGTCACTGTAGGTGCGTTCCGCGCCGCATTCGGCCGCCATCTTGGTTCTCCCGGCCTCGTCGGGGTCGGCCAATCCCACAACGGCAACATCCTCCCGCAGGGCAAAGGCCAGATTCATGCTGTGGCCGTATCCGCCGTCGTTTGTATCGCCAATGATGCATGCCTTGTATTTTTTTGCGGGCTGCGCCTGCACCCATGGACCTGCCGTCATTGCCCCTGCCAAGGCTGCCGCCGTTAGGAATTCACGCCGTCTCATCGCCGGATCTCCTGCTGTTATCTCTAAATGCCCGTATAGGAACGCGGAGGGCATGATTTCACATGTCGGCAACCGTTCGCAATGGGATGACGACCCATTCAAGAATACCTCCACGCTGGCATGCGAACGCTGGCCTTGTTACAATCCCGGCCTTTCGATTTCCCAAGATCCCTTGAGGCAGTGCATGAGCAGTCATTCGCATTCCATTCTGGCCAATTTGAATCCGCAACAATTGGATGCGGTCGTATCCACGGAGGGGCCCGTTCTGGTCCTCGCCGGTGCCGGATCGGGCAAGACCAGCGTTATCACCCGAAGGATTGCGCACATTCTCTCCGAAAGACTTGCCGCGCCGGAACAGATTCTCGCTGTTACGTTCACCAACAAAGCCGCGGAGGAGATGCGCGAACGTGTGGCCGCCCTAGTGGGCAAGGAACGCGCCAAGAGAATCGCCTTGTCTACGTTTCATTCGTTCTGCGTGCGTGTATTGCGTGAAGAAATTGAACGACTGGGATACCGCAAGAACTTCACTATCTCCTCGGAAAGCGACACACGCACGTTGGTCAGGCGCGTATTGCACGATATGGATGGCATCAAAGAGACTTTTAGCGTTTCCACATTTCTGGAACAGATAAGCCTGGTCAAGAGCGGTGTGGTGGACCCCGACGTGCTGGAACGCGAAGGCACCACGAAACCCGAGGAATCTGAAACCGAAGCCAAGTACCGTACGTGGCTTCCCGCGATCTATGAGCAGTATCAGTCTGCGCTCCGTGCGGCCAACACGGTCGATTTCGACGATCTTCTTCTGTTGACTCTACGGCTCTTCCGGGAACATCCGGAAGCGGCCGTCCATTATCAAGACCGGTTCAAGTACGTTATGGTGGATGAGTATCAAGACACCAACCGGGTGCAATACGATCTCACCAAGACGCTGGTGTCCAAGCACCGGAATCTCTGTGTTGTCGGCGACGATGATCAGGCCATCTATTCGTGGAGAGGCGCCTCGATCCGGAATATCCTGGACTACGAACGGGATTTTCCGGAGGCAAAAGTAATCCGGCTGGAGCAGAACTATCGATCGACGGAAATCATTCTTAGTGCCGCGAACGCGGTTATCGCCAACAACAAGGAACGCCGTCCCAAGAAGCTTTGGAGTACTTTAGGTAGAGGCCGGACTATCGATCACATTGTAGTCGGCGATGAGGAGGACGAAGCCCGGCAACTCATTGCATGGATGGAGTACATTCGCGGCAAGGCCGGGGCGGACTACCACGACTTTGCCGTGCTCTATCGATCCAATCTTCAGTCCAGGCCCTTCGAAATCGCCTTCCGTCAGTCAAACATACCCTACGCTGTCTATGGGGGAAGAGAATTCTTTGACCGAGCCGAGGTCAAAGATGTGGTTTCGTATCTGAAAGTCATCTCCAATCCTCGCGACGAACCGGCCTGTCTTCGCGTGATTAACGTACCCCGGCGAGGTGTGGGCGATGCAACGCTCCAGCTTATTCACGACGTCTGCCGGCAGGAGGGCATCGGCTTCACCAAGGCCATGCAGGAGTCGATACAACGAGACGTGATTACGCCGCAAGCCGCGCCCGGCCTGCGGCAGTTCGTTGGCTTGATTTCCACCTTTCGAAACCGTTTTCGCGAGAACAATTCAAAACTGAGCGATCTGGTGACCGATTTAGTTCACTCTGTAAATTACCGGGATGAAATCATTCGAACATCCAAATCGCCGGAACAGGCCCAGAGCCGTTGGAGCAATGTGGAAGCCGTTGTAAACGCCGTCGCCGCCTACGAGCAGTCCGCGGCGAAACCGACTCTAGGCGGATTTCTGGATCAGAGTTCCCTCGCCAATGATGACTTGGGCATGACCAAACAGGAACGTCGCCAACAGGGTGTGAGCCTGATGACCGTGCACAGCGCCAAGGGGCTTGAATTCCCTTTTGTGTTTATTGCGGGTTGCGAGGAAGGATCGATTCCGCATGACAAGAACAGCATCGGACCACAACTCGAGGAAGAGCGCCGTCTGTTTTATGTGGCGTTGACGCGAGGGAAGCGGCATGTGACGCTGTTCGAGGCCCTTTCCCGCACGCGAAACGGACGTACCCGAATGACCAAATGCAGCCGCTTCCTCAGCGAAATTCCGGAGGATCTGCTCAACCGGCGCATCCACGCCGCATGCGATATGGTACAGGCAAGAGTCGACCCACCCAAGCCCAAACCCGGGAAACGTCCGCCACGAAGAGCGAAAAACCGGATGGGTTGACTCCATGGCCGTATGCTGCCAGCATAGGCACTTCATTCCAAGGTCCAGGGGAGGGATCCCAATGCGAAAATGGATACTCGTGCCGGTGGCCGCGTGCCTGATTGGCGGCGGCCTGTTCTGGGCATGTCAAACCCGAGTCAACACAAGCCTCTATATCGATCAGGGCATGCAATACAATGTACGCGTACTGCGCGACACATGGGGCGTTCCGCACATCTACGGCAAGACCGATGCGGATGTCGCCTATGGACTCGGTTTTGCGCATTCCGAAGACGACTACGCCACGATCCAGGAGGCCTTGCTCATGACCCGCGGCCGGTTGGCCACGTTGAAGGGCAAGGAATCGGCCCCGGTGGATTTCCTTGTGAATTTATTGCGCGTACAGGAAACCGTAAATGCCAAGTACGAATCCGATATCAGCCCCGAAGTACGGCGCGTGTGCGAGGCGTATGCGGCAGGGGTTAATCACTATGCCGCACTGCATCCAAGCGAAGTGCATCGAGGTGTGCTGCCCTACACCGGCCAAGACGTGGTGGCCGGTTTCTACTTCAAGTCTCCCTTCTTCTTCGGGTTGGAAAGGCGTGTCCAGGAACTTATGGGTAAAGAGCGAAAGCGCCCTGTCTCCCAAAAGCGGACCGCGCAATCGACGAATCCCGTTCCCGGGGCCGAAGATTGGCTGACCGAGGGCGTTCCCATTGGGTCCAATATGTTTGCTGTTGGACCTACCCGTTCCTCCGACGGCGGCACCTACCTCAACATCAACTCGCATCAGCCTTGGGATGGCCCGGTAGCTTGGTATGAGGCTCATCTTGTAAGTGACGAAGGTTGGGACATCGTGGGCGGCACGTTTCCCGGATCGCCGGTGATTCTGCACGGACACAATCGGCACCTGGGTTGGGCACATACTGTGAACAGCCCGGATCTGGTGGATGTATATGTTCTCGACGTCAATCCCGACAATTCAAACCAATACCAATTCGACGGCGAGTGGCGCGATTTCGAAATAGGCACAGCCCGTCTGAAAGTGAAGTTGTGGGGACCCTTTTCGTGGACCGTAAAGCGTGAGGTGTTGTGGTGCGTGTATGGGCCGGCCGTCCGCACCGAACACGGCGTATACGCCATCCGGCACGCGGCGATGGACGATATACGACAAGTGGAACAGTGGTTTCGCATGGATAAGGCGACCACCATGAAGGAATGGATGGACGCCATGCGCATGCAAGCCATTGCATCGTTCAACTGCGGATACGCGGATAAGGATGGAAATATCCTGTACCTGTACAATGCGAAGTTGCCCTTGCGCAGTGAATTGTACGACTGGAACGAGTACTTGCCGGGCAACACATCGGAAACATTGTGGACCGAGTTTCTGCCGTTCGATCGATTGCCTAAAGTGGTTAATCCTCCTTCGGGTTTTATCCAGAATTGCAACAGCAGTCCTTTTCAAACCACAACCGGCGAGGGCAATCCGCTGGAATCGGAATTCTCCGCCACCTTTGGCATCGAAACCTTAATGACCAATCGTGCGACGAGGGCCATGGAGCTTTTTGGGGCAGACGCATCAATTACACCCGAGGAATTTATTGCCTACAAATACGACATGCGCTATTCGGATCAGTCTGCAGTGGCCACGGCGATACAGGAGTTGTCCAGCGCCCCCGCCCCTGATGACCCATTGGTAAGGGAATCCATTGAAGTGATTCGCCAGTGGAATCTTCAGACGGATATCGACAATCCGTCCGCGGCCATTGCCATGCTGGCACTCCAACCCGATTCCGACGGCGGGATCAAGGCGAAATCGCTGGAACAGATGCATGCGAATATGGCAAAATATGCGCCGGTTTTGAAGGCAACACATGGCCGGTTGGATGTGCCGTATGGGTCATTCAACCGAATTGCACGCGGCAGCCAGAATCTGCCTATCGGCGGCGGCGCGGACACGTTGCACGCCGTCTACAGCCTTCACATGGTGGACGGCGAATTGCTGAGCATTGAGGACGGCATCGTCGAAGGCAAAGGCGGCGACAGTTACGTGTTGCTTGCTTTCTGGGACAAAGACGGCCGGGTCACTTCAAAGACGATCCATCAGTATGGCTCCGCGACGATGCATCCTGAATCCCCCCACTATGCAGACCAGACCCCCCTCTTTGCCAGGCGGGAATTGCGCGACGTCTGGATAAGCGAATCGGATATTCGCGCACATCTCGAACGGGAGTACCGGCCGGGAGAATGACGGAACTGGTGCTACTCGATATTTGGAATAATGGTCATGAAGAAACTGCTTAAAATAGTGCGCTGGTGCACAGGCGCGATCCTCTTGCTTATTTTCGTATCCGCGTTTGCCCTCGCCATCCTTTTTCGGGACTCGCTGGGCCGCCGTTTCATCGAGTTTCCTAATCAGGCGGAAGCATGGCAGAACCTTCAAGCTCAGCGCATTGAACCCACGCTTGTCACGGAATGGACTGAATTTCGTGGTTGCCTGCACAGCCATTCGCTTTTGTCGCATGACAGCGAAGTACCTTTCGAAGAAGTGCTTGCCGCGGCCAAGGAAGCCGATATCGATTTCCTGTTCATGAGCGATCATTGCGCCATGGGTATGGGCGACTTTAGCCGGGGCTGGAAGGGCGACCACGATGGCGTACTGTTTGTAAGGGGCTTTGAAATGTCGGGCGGATACATGCCTTGGGGACTGCCGGACGACACCATCGTTGATTGCAACGCCGAACCTTTGCCACTGGCGGAAGAAATCGTGAGTCGCGGCGGCGTGTTGTTTTATGCCCACTCGGAGGAGGAGCGTCCCTGGGATTCGCCTTACTATACGGGCATGGAAATCTACAACATTCACACCGACTTCAAGGACGAGAGCTACGGAGGCATGTTGCCCGATCTCGTATTGTCACTCGGCAAATACCCTGATCAGGCCATGCGCCTATTGTTTGATCCGCAAGAAGACATCCTCGCCCACTGGGATACACTGAACCAGACGCGCCGGGTGGTCGGGATATCGGCAAATGATGCGCATCAAAACAACGGCATTCGGGCTACATACACGGATCGTGATACCCTCCTTGTGCGCACCACAGGAACGGATATTATCGGAGACTATCCGCTCAACGGCATAAAGAAACTGGGCCTGCGGCTGCTGTTTGGCAGGTTGGAACCCGGCCGGCAACTCTTCCGGTTCGATCTTGATCGCTATCAGCGCAGCCTGCGCTTTGTGAATACTCACCTGCTTGCGAAAGAATTAACGGAATCTTCGCTTGTCGACGCCTTGAAATCCGGCAGGGCGTTTATTGCGTTTGACATGATCGCCGACGCACGCGGATTCGTGTTTCTGGCCAAGACGGATGGCGCACAATCGGTTATGGGCGAGTCGATGCCGTATTCCGATGGGACGATCTTCCATGCCGAATCGCCCTTGCCCGTGAAGTTCCGCTTGGTCCGAAATGGCGAGAAGATCGCCGAGCAGGAAGGTAGACGGTTTGAATACGCCATTTCCGAGGAAGGCGTATATCGAATGGAAGCCTATGTCGATATACTCGGTGATTGGACTCCCTGGGTGTACACGAATCCAATATACATTCAAAGCGTTTCCCCGGCGATGCCGCCTTACCCCGCGTCTCCGGCGTGAAGGGTCCGGGCATCCGGACGCCAATTCCCGTGCCGTTGCACGGTCATACCAATGCTATGTTTTGCGAAAACTTTCGAACTGGGGTACTATTGGATGCAAGTGGGCTGAGTTTGCGGCAGGCGAATTGGTGATACCAATATTAGTGCATCCGAACCATCGGGTCCGGAACCAGGAAGAAATGCGACTGCCTGGAGTAAAGGCGCCATGCTCCTAACATTTGCGGTCTGGATGAGCACGGCACTCTTGATCTACGGGTTGGTCCTAGCCGTCCACGCATTTCGCACCCAATTAAGTTTGGCCCCCACCTACATTACGCTCGGCTTCATCACCTGCTTGATGATGTGGGCGTCCATCCTTGGTGCGCGCCTGCCCATGGGCCCAATCGTCATATTTTGGGGGTCCACGCTCTTTTCGGGACTGCTGATCGGCATCTTCGCCATCTATGTTTTTGATGGGTCGGCCGCCGCTCGCATGGCCATGCTGACCGTTTGCGTGCTGATCCTTGGCACTTATGCGGCCCAACGCATTTTGGATGTGCAGCTTGCCTCCGGATTGAGCGTATCCGTGGTGCAACTGCCGCCCGTGGAGATTCGCGGGTATCTTGCGTCCGCATTCGCGGCTTTCTGTGACTTGCTGTTTCTGGCATTCGTTTGGGAATCGCTTCATCGATTCAAACCCACGCGAATTCTACTGGTTCGTGTGTTCTTGACGCTTTCGGGCACGCTTTTTCTCGATACCGTTCTTTACCTGGGCCTCGCATACGGTGACGCGGCCATCTTCAAAGCCTATGTCCTCGGAAGTCTGGCCGACCGATTCATTGTTTCAGTTTGGGTGGCGCCAATTTTAACGGCCTACGTGGCTTGGCAACGCAGAGTGCACGGCGTGGATCTCGGACGTGGACGGGTCTTCGCCATCCTGCAGAGAAGCGCAAAATCGGAACGAGAACTGGTGGCCGCGCAAAGGGAAATCGCTTTGCGAACGGCGGTTGAAGAAGCATTGCGAGAAAAGGAAGAGCAGTTTCGCACGCTCGTAACCAACATTCCCGGCGTGACCTTTCGCTGTCTTTACGATGAGAATCGCACCATGCTGTTCATCAGCGAGTCCATCCGCGAAGCGACCGGTTACGACCCGGAGGATTTCGTTCAAAACCGTATCAGGACGTTTGCCAGCCTAGTTCACCCCGATGACTTGGAGATGGTCCGGAAAACGATTGACCAAGCCAATACGGATAGGGCGGCCTATTCTATCGGATACCGAATCGTGGGAAAGTCAGGTTCCGTCCACTGGATGGGGGAACGCGGGCGCATCGCCTATGACGACGAAGGGCAACCCAAATGGATCGACGGCGTTGTCTCTGATGTCACGGAACGGCGCGTGGCCGAGGATGCGTTGCGACAAAGCCGCGAATACAGCGCACGGTTTGAGTTCATCGCCAATGCGGTCGAGGACAACATGAGTTTCCTCGACCGCGAATTCCGGCTACTTGCAGTAAACGAGGCATGGCTGCGTGCCATGAACGCCAGCAGGGAAACGGTAATCGGCAAGACGTTAGCCGAGGTGTGGGGCGGCGGCGCGTTCGATCGCGAGATTCGCGATGTGATGGAACCGTGCTTCGAAGGTAGAACCGTGGTTTACCGCCGCTGGATAGACTTTCCCGGTTTGGGCCGGAGGTTCTGCGAAGTAAAAATGTTCCCTTACCGCAATGAAAGCGATGTGGTCTCTCACATCGTTGCTGTTACCAGGGACATTACACAGGAACATGAAGCGGAGCAGGAGATTACCGAGGCTCGAAACGCGGCGGAAGCGGCCAACCGGGCCAAGAGCGAATTTCTTGCCACCATGTCGCACGAGATTCGCACGCCCATGAATGCCATCATCGGCATGACCCGGCTTGCGTTAAAGACGGAACTTAGCCCAAAGCAACAGGACTATCTTTCAAAAACCCTTGCATCCGCAAATTCCCTGCTCGGCATTATCAATGACATCCTGGACTTCTCCAAGATCGAGGCCGGTCGCCTCGAAATGGAATCCGTAGTGTTTAATCTTGACGACGTTCTGAACCATCTTGCCAACCTGATTTCCGTCAAGGCTGCAGAGAAAGACCATGTCGAGGTGCTGTTTGACACCCCGGTCGATGTTCCCAGAATGCTTGTTGGAGATCCGTTACGGTTGGGGCAAGTTTTGCTGAATCTTGCATCGAACGCCGTCAAATTCACGGACGCCGGCGAAATCGTTATAAAAACTCGCCTCATTGAATTGGTCGAGAAAGGGTGCGTCCTGCGCTTTTCAATTACAGACTCCGGAATCGGTATGACGGACGAACAAATGGCCCGGCTATTTCAACCGTTCACCCAGGCCGATGGATCGACAACAAGGCGTTATGGCGGCACGGGGCTCGGTCTGACCATCAGCAAGCGATTGGTCGAACTCATGCGAGGGACCATCTCCGTAACAAGCACGCCGGGGGCCGGAAGTACATTCAGCTTTACTGCAAGGTTTGACGATCCAGACGAATCGACTCCAATTTACAGGTCCGGCGCGCCCGACCTGCGCGGCATGCGCGTTCTCGTCGTGGACGACAATGCGCGTTCCAGGGAAGTCCTGGAAAACATGTTGCAGTCGATGTCGTTCCAGGTTCAATCGGTCGATTCCGGTCAAAAGGCAATTACTTGTCTGACGAAAGGTCTCGGTGGAGACCCTTTTGATTTGGTGCTTATGGACTGGCAAATGCCCGAAATGAACGGTATTGACGCCGCCAAAGCCATTCGTGACTCCGATCGGATAACGTCGAAGCCTGGAATCATTCTCGTTACAGCGTATGGAAAAGACGAAGCGGTCCGCGAAGCCGAACAAGCCGGAATCGGTGCTGTACTTGCCAAACCGGTCAGCGAATCGGCCCTGTTTGATACGGTAATGTACATCGCCGGGCTTTCCGGCCGCCCTTCCGACCAAGCCCTGACCGCGGCCAATGAATCGGCCACGGCCGGACTGGACGGACTGCGGGTTCTCCTTGTGGAAGACAACGAAATCAATCAGCAAGTGGCGGAAGAACTGTTGCAGGGTGCCGGCGTTTCAGTCACCATAGCGTCCAATGGACAAGAAGCCGTGACAATGGTTCAATCCGCCGATTACGATGTCGTATTGATGGACATACAAATGCCCGTCCTCGACGGCTACGCGGCCACGAAGTCGATTCGTTCATTGCCTGCTTTTAAGACGCTACCCATCATTGCCATGACCGCAAACGCCATGGCAGGAGACCGGGAGCGGTGCCTCGCGGCGGGGATGAATGCGCATGTAGCCAAACCGATCGATCCGGATGAGCTGTTCGCGACGCTACACCAATGGGCACCATCTGGCCGCGCGGATACGGCTTCCCAACGCGCGCCCAAACCGGCGCAGCAGGACATTGGAACTGAAGCCGATTGGCCGGCTGGGGATTTGGATGGAATAGCCGTCAGCGAAGGCATCGCCCGTGTGGGAGGAAACCGCAAACTGTATGTTAAGTTGTTGCGGCAGTTCCGGGACCGTAACGCTTCTTCCGCAGACGAAATAGCCGAAGCCTTGCGCGCCGGTGACCGCGAATTGGCCGCCCGTATTGCCCATTCCATGAAGGGATCGGCCGGCAATATCGGGGCTAGCGCGGTGTATAAGGTGGCGGCTGTCCTGGAGTCTGCCATCAAGAGCGGCACGTCCATCAATGACCTCGAAACAGAACTCGCAGACTTCCGGAAGTACTTGCAGATAGTCGTCCATTCCGTCGGCTTATTGGATAAGGTTGAAACGCACCCAAAGCAAACGGCGAATGGCGGCAACGGCGACTTTGATCCGGCGAAGGGATTGGGACTGATACATGAGGCAGGCCGTATGTTGGTTGAGGACTATTCCGTGGCAATGGAGCGGGTCGAGGACCTGAAATCATTATTGCACGGTACGCCATTACAAGACCGGTTGCATGATGTCGAAAGGGCCTTCGAGAATTTTGACACCGATCGGGCAGCCCAGGTGTTGCAGGAACTCGCTGAGGCCATTCAGGCCGTTCAAAAGGAGAAATGAATATGGCTTCCGGGCACGGAAAACAACGGATCCTCATCGTGGATGACACTCCTGACAACATTCACATCCTGATGAATACGTTGAAGGACGAGTACGCCATTCTCGCTGCAACCAACGGCGAAAAGGCGCTCACTCTGGCGACGGCCGAGCCCACGCCCGACATTATTCTACTGGACGTCATGATGCCTGGAATCGACGGGTATGAAGTTTGCGCTCAGCTCAAAAACGACGTGCGGACGAAAAACATCCCGGTCATATTTATTACCGCGTTAACTGAGGAGGAAAATGAGGCGAAAGGACTGGCTCTGGGCGCGGTAGACTATGTCACGAAACCTTTCCGGCCTGCGATAGTGAAGGCACGCGTGCGGAATCACCTTGAACTGAAACGGTATCGGGATGACCTGGAGGAAATCGTCGAACAACAGGTGGATGAAATCGCCGACTCGCACATGTCCACCATATTCGCGCTCTCCAAACTCGCAGAGTCCCGAGACGGCGACACAGGAAAGCACTTGGAACGTGTTCAACATTACTGTCGCGTGCTGGCCGAAAATCTCGGATCAAAGGAGAAATTCAAAAGCCTTATAGACAACGATTATATCGAGACGATTGTCTTCGCCAGCCCCCTTCATGACATCGGCAAAGTGGCCATCCCAGACAGTGTGTTGTGCAAGCAAGGCAAATTGACCGACGAAGAATACACGGTCATGAAGAGCCACACGACGCGGGGCGCGGAAACGATTCAGGAAGTGACTGAACGACACCCGTCCAATGCGTTCCTCCTCATGGGTATGGCCATTGCCCATTGGCATCACGAGAAATGGGACGGAACTGGTTATCCGGATGGAATCGCGGGTGAGCGCATTCCATTGTCTGCGCGCATCATGGCCTTGGCCGACGTCTACGATGCCTTGACCAGTGTGCGCTGCTATAAGCCTCCTTTCTCGCACGAAAAGAGCACGGAAATCATCTTGGAAGGCAAAGGCAAGCATTTTGACCCGGACGTCGTCGATGCGTTTCTGGACACTGCCGGTGAGTTTGACCGGATCCGGATTGAAAAGGGAAACGAATAGGTTCGGCCACTTCCGTCTCCACACAAAACAGTGTACCGGATTAAGGACGAGACTCAAATTCGAGCATTGAATACAGACCCGATTGCATCCCAATAATCAACTCACTGCCGAGCGGCGTCGCGTCTCGCATTACTTCCAATGTTCGCAGAAACTGGTAAAACTCGTGATTGGTTCCAAATGCCGCCGCAAAGGTGCGGATTGCTTCCGCATCACCCTCGCCACGTATTGTTTTTGCTTCCTGCTGCGCCTGCGCCAATATGACCTCAACGCGACGATCCGTTTCCGCTTCGATGATGTCTGCTTCCCGGCGGCCCATGCTTAAGTAGGCCTTGGACAACCGGCTTCGCTCCGCGCGCATACGCTCAAACACCGCCTGCAGGTTGGATTGCACCAGGTCTGCGCGCTTGATGCGCACATCGACCACGCGAATTCCAAACCGATCGCGTGCCGTCGCGTCCGCAAGGGAGGAGACTCGCTCCATGATCGCTTCCCGTCCATCCACGATGGGTTGCTTCATGGGATTGCTCATCTGCACATTTTGCGGCATGTCGGATGCTACTTCCGCGACTTCCTTCTCCTCCACAGACAGCTCGTCTTCCCGAATGTAGTTGTTTGTGGTGCGGATAATCTCAATCAGGTCCTTTTTGCCGACCTCAGCACGGATGATGGAATAGATGTTCTCGTCCAGGCGGTCCCGGGCACTCGCAACTGTACGGACGCTCACCCGGAATAGCAGCGGATTCTCAATGCGCCACCGGGCATAATTGTCGAGATTCACGATCTTCTTGTCTCGCGTGACAATCTGCTCCGGCTCTGCGTCGTATTCAAGAAGCGTATCGGGAAAATACTCGACCGTATCCATGAATGGCGCCCGGAAATAGATCCCCGCGCCCATCTCCACCGCGATGTCGGCTGCGTCCGCCTTTCCCGCGCTCTGCAGGTTTCGGGCGGTTTCGACGATACCGGCACGGATCTGCTCCATCTCCTCGGCGGGCCGGTTCCCAAAAATGACCCTTACCGGCTTGTTCAGACGTGTAACCACGACCTGATCGCGCTCGGTCACTACAAACGTGAACGATTTCATGCCGGCAAACCCGGCAATGACAATGGCCAGAAATGCGGTGATTATGAGTTTCGGTCTCATTGAGATTGCCCTTCCTGCGACACCGGCGTTCCGTCCGAATTGCGATACTCGTAACCCTCAGGCAAGTTGAGCGTGCCGCCTTGAAGTTGCTTCAAGTTTACGATTCCCGCTGATTCATCGATGACCGTTAGCCGAACCTTGGGCACCAATTCCGACATCGCTTCCAAATACAATCGAGTCCGAGTGATTTCCGGGGATGCCGTGTACTCCGCTGCAAGTGCCTGAAAGCGCGATACGTCGCCCTTGACCTCCGCAATCAACGCCTCCTTGTATCCCAACGCCTCTTGTTTAATGCGTTCCGCCTCGCCTTCTGCTTGCGGCAGCTTCTCGCTCTGGTAGGCAAGCGCCTCGTTGATCAACTTTTCCCGCATTTCGCGAGACGACGCTACTTCCTGAAAGGACGCCTCCACCGTATCGGGAGGTTTTACGTCCTGCAATTGCACTTCCGAAATCGTTACACCCGCGCCGTATTTGGTCGCAAGCATCTGCATATTCTCTTTGATCTCGACTTGTATCTCTTCCTTGCGCGTGGTCAACACATGATCGATCGGCCGGTCGCCAACCGCTTTTCGCAATGCGGATTCACCTATATCGCGCAGCGCCTTTTCCACGTCTTCCGCCGAATCAAAATTGAAGGCATAGGCTGTCGCATTGGTTACTTGATACTGCACCGCCATGCTGCAATCCACCACATTTTCATCCCCGGTAAGCATGCGGGCCTCGTCCAGCAGTGCTGGGCTGTCGCGGAAGTCCTGGTAGTTGGTCTGCCCGTTATCGCTGTACGATGTATAGCCGAACTCCAACCGGCGCACGGCGCGCACGTTTACTTTTTCCACGCTATTAATCGGCCAAGGCATCTTAAAGTAGAAGCCCGGTTGCGCACTTTTGATGTACCGTCCAAATCGAAGTACAAGGCCCTCTTCGTCGGGTCCCACCGTATAGACCGGCCCCCCGAGAAAGAACCAAAGGCCAATGGACACTACCACCACTATCAAAAGCAGATTGCGCAATGTCGAGGCAATATCCTTGAAATTCAGCGATCGCCCAATATCCCCGATGATCTCCGGACCCTGGGTAGATTTCTTCATAAATAAAGACCCTCGCATAGTACGCCTGCGCCACACGAACTTCAGACTACTGTGGAAAGCGTGCTCCGTCAATATTTCAGGCTTTTGGCTCGCTGCCGTGTTGGAGCAAGGCTGGCCAAGTCTTTATACTGACCCTATCCACTTGAACCTGGGAGACCTGCCATGCACATTCGCGCGGGATTGACGTGCTTCCTTTTGACCTCTTGGGCAGCCCACCTTGCATGGGCCCAGCCTGCCGTCACGTTCGAACAAAAAACTGATATGCGGATTGGCGGCAAGACGTGGTTAAGTACCGTGACCACTCCGCTCGACGAAGCCGACCGCGAAGCGACCTACAAGGTGTATACGCATGTCTACGACTTCGACGGTATTAGCCCTCTGACGAAGGGTCCTGGGGGCGAGTATACCCATCATCGTGGCATGTTCATCGGTTGGCGGAACACGATCGTGGAGGGCGTGGAGTGCGATACGTGGTCAATGCCGGATGCTTCGCAACACCACATTGCGTGGAAGTCCATCCTGGCTGGAGATTCCGCTTCGCAGACCGAAGAAATTGATTGGCGGGATAAGTCGGGCAAGCCCATCCTCACCGAAGTCCGGACTATCTCTGCAAAAGAAGTCGAAAATGGCATACGGTGTTTCGATTTTCAATCCGAACTTGCCTCCGTGGCAGGCAAGATCGAATTGAAGGGCGATTCGCACCATGGCGGCATGCAAATCCGCATGGCCAGCGAAGTCACGTCACATCCTGAAACCACGCTGTACCTCATCCCGCAAGGCGCGGAGGAACGCGAAAACGACGAAGTGTTCGGTGCGTGGTGGGTCGTATGCAGTCCCGTCATCAACAATACACGCTACTGGATCATGCACATGACTCCGCCGGATCATCCCACGGGTCAGCCCGTATATTCCATTCGACGGTACGCCCGATTCGGATCGTTTTTCGAGCCGGTCCTGGAACCAGGGGCTCCGCAGACGTTCCGGTTTCGTATCCTTCTGTCCGCCAATGAGATTACGGCGGAACAGGCACACCGCCTGTACGACCAGTACGCCGGGGAAGCCCGGTAACATGAACATCGGCGTCATGAGCGATACGCACGGTAACCGAAAACTGATGCATGAAGCCGCGGACCGGATGCTCAGCGAATTCAAGACCGAACTGATTATTCACGCTGGAGACAACTACTCCGATGCCGAAGAACTCGGCATGACCGGTCTGCCCGTACGGATGGTGCCGGGCCTTTGGTGCGACGAATATCACAATCCTCGGATCCCGAAGTGTATCGTGGATGCGGCCGATGGCATCACGTTTGCCGTAGCGCATACTGACAAGGACTTGAGACTCTTGAACGGCGAAGTCGCGATAGCCGTTACCGGGCATACGCACGTCGCGGAAATCCGCCTCGATCGAAAGACGGTGTACTTGAATCCCGGGCACCTGAAATCCAATTCGGACCGCAACCAGACTCCGAGTTTCGCCGTGATTCGGACCACTACGAAGGACGTGGAAATCGCCATTCACGAGTTACGTGGGGGTGTTCGCACGTCGTTGGTGTTCCATCGTACCGAATTGGCGTAATACGCGAAAACCACTGAAACATCGATAGTTAGGACGGTCATTGACGTGCTGGTGCACCCCGCACCGTTGGGCAATCTTTTGACAGTCATAGCAATAATTCGATAAGATTCTCGCTACGGGGCGGCATAGCCAAGTGGTAAGGCAGAGGCCTGCAAAGCCTTTATCCCCCGGTTCGAATCCGGGTGCCGCCTCCATATCCTGCTTTCCGAATACCCGTCGTGGGGTTTTCGGGCGGCCTCCACTCGGGCGAGTGGTGGAATGGCATACACGGCGGACTTAAAATCCGCTGCCCTTACGGGCTTGAGGGTTCGAGTCCCTCCTCGCCCACCATACTCGCCGGAGCCCCGGCAGGGCCCGGATGTTTCGTACTACCCGCTCGGGGTATGCTGTTGTCATCGGGGTAAAGGCGTAAGTATTACGGTGTCAAAAATACTCATTGTCGACGACGACGCTGCAATGGCTGGCACGCTGCAAGGACTCCTCTCCAGCGCGGGTCACGTGTGTGCCGTTGATACAGCCTGCACCGATGTCGTCGCAACCATCCGGCAAGTCGTCCCCGATCTGCTTATCCTGGACGTCATGCTGCCGCACCAATCGGGATTCGAGATCTGCCGACGGGTGCGCCGCGACGCAGAACTCTACACATTGCCTATTCTGCTGTTGTCCGCTATGAGTGGAGAAGAGGAAATCTTTCACGGACTCGCCCAGGGCGCCGACGATTTCGTGGCCAAGCCTTACGATACGATGAACCTTGTCCAACGCGTCGACGCGCTGATCCGAATGCATGGCGGCGGTAAGCAGTCCGACCCTCTGACCACGCTCCCCGCAGCGGAAACCACAAAACGGGAAATTCAACGGCGTATCAGTTGCGACGACACGTTTGCGCTCATCCATTGTGAAATGTTCGGAATGCGCGAGTTCGCCAAACTGTATGGTTCCGATGCCCGGGCCAAATCCATTCGCCACGTAGCCCGGATTGTGAACCAGTGCGCGCGTGAGCTGTCGGGCGATGACACCTTCTCCGGCCACATGGGCGGCGGCCATTTCATTACTATCATGCCCGCGGAGCACGTGAAAAAGTACTGCGCGTGGGTGCGCAAAGTATGGGATTCCCACGTCGATCGACTTTACAGTGATGTGGGGGCAAAACCCGATTCCAAAAGGAAAGAGACGCTTAACCGGGACCTCGACGTGCTTATGTGCGTCACCATCCGTGAGCAAAGGGACGTGGCAACGCCCAAATCTCTTTTTGAAACGCTGTCGCAATTGCGCCACAAGGCCATCGAAGACCGAAGCAGCGGCGCCTACTACGACAAGCGCGCGCACTAGCAGCCGGATTATTCGGCCGAATCGCGATCCAAGACTTCGCCGACGACGTGATGCTCTCGAATCTGACCCAGGCGTAGCCGAAAATCCTCAAGCGACGTCACCTGTACCGCGCCAATCCGGTTCCAAAGACTTCCATAGGAACTGGACGAGCGCCCCCCCACTAAGATGGGCAACCCCTTGGGCAGTACCGTCCGAAGTAACTCCATTTCCTGCGTGAGCATCGGATCATCTCCGGGATACACCACGCTAAGTGCCAACGCACGTGCCTTGCCGGCCCAAACGGCACCGGCTATCTCGTCGGCCGGCAAATTCGCACCCAGATATATGTCGCGCCATCCTTCCGACACCGCAACCACGGCCGCCATCAAAGCGCCAATCTCGTGATTCTGGCCATTGGGTGTTGTAAGAACGACGGCGGGTGCCGAAGACGCCGGCTGAAACGTGCTCTTACGCATCGCAAGAAAACTGCGGACCGCCGCTGAGGCCAAATGCTCGTTCGCCACTCGCACCGCGCCTTGCCGCCAATCCTCTCCGATGCAGTCCATTAAAGGAGTTACGACAAGCTCTAACACATCCGGCATGCTGAGCGACGCGCTGGCCTCCGCCAAAGCTCGCTCCAGGCGCACCCGGTCCAAGGCTGAAACCGCCTCCCGGCACCGGGCGAGAAAGGCTGCTGCCCGTTCCTTCGACGAGACTTCGGCACGGAATTCGGCTCGGATCTCGGATGCGTCGGCGACAAGCTGCGCCAATTCCCGATCCGATCGACGGGCCACCTGGCCAATGCTGTGCCCCTGGGCCAACACCTGACGTAGCAACTGAAGTCGATCAATATCTTGATCGGTATACAACCGGCGGTTGGTCAGAGTTCGTTGAGGCGCCAACGCAGCGTACCGCCGTTCCCAGATCCGAATTACGTGGGTGGACAGACCCGTCCGGCGAGCTACTACCCGTATTGGATATTGGGCCAACGGTTGTTTCGACGCTATCTTCTCAAGCCCCATTCAACTTGTCTACTTTTTGTCTATTCATTTCCCTAAAAACGAGCTGGAACAACAACAGCACGGTTAATTGTATCACATCCCAAACTCAATAACAACCCCATAACTCTATGTCTTTGAACGACATTTGAAAGTGACATTGAATCAGGGTGGGCATGAATTCACAGTTTGACAATTCTTAGACAAATATGCGACATTCGTAAGACCAGTCTATTCGGAATAAAGGCGCACGGCTCGGTTTCGGGTCGGAAACGGGGATACCAAGGGATCTCATGGCACAACACGCGCAGACACAGGCGCTCGAGTTTGGCCGGGACATTTCCAACGGCCAGTTGGAAGTCGATTACCTCCTTGTCGGGGGTGGACTTCAGAATTGCCTTGTGCTGCTCGCGCTGGCTCACTACCAGCCGAAGGCCACAGTACTGCTTGTCGAGAAGGACGACCGGTTGGGCGGCAATCACACCTGGTCCATGCATGCCCACGACATGAAGCCCGCCGATTTTCCATGGGCACAATCTCTCATCGAGCATAAGTGGCCAGCTTATGAAGTCCGATTTCCGAGTCATAGCCGTCTTTTGAATCACCCATACGGATCCATCTCATCGCCTCACATGCACAACGTAGTCATGGCCGCGACGGTAAGCCGTTCAAACATATCGGTGCGGCTGGAAACCGCCGCCGAACTGCTCGATAGTCACGTGGCCGTCCTCAGCAACGGACTGCGAGTTCGCGGTTCGGTCGTCGTCGATTCTCGAGGTCCTGAACATTTTCGGGGAAACACGGTGCTCGGCTACCAGAAGTTTCTCGGCTTGAGGTTGCGCCTGAGGCGGCCTGCCAATCGTGCCATCCCGATGCTCATGGACGCCTTGGTGCCCCAAACGGATGGGTTTCGGTTCTTCTATGTGCTGCCGTTTGAGCCGGATCGTATTCTCATCGAGGAAACGTTCTACTCCGACAATCCCGACCTGAATGAAGACGCTGTCACTGCGAGCATTCTAACCTATGCCCGCTTACGTGGATACGATATCGACCAAATTGAAAGCACTGAGATGGGCTCCTTGCCACTTCCCGGTGCTGTCGGGACTATGCCACCGCCCTCGTCCCCTTTGAGCGGTGGGTATGCCGGTGGTTGGTTTCACCCGACCACCGGATATTCATTGCCACCCGCGACGCGACTGGCCGATTTTCTAGCGCGCAACCCAGCATCGGAGACTTTCGGGCTCGAGTGGCAGGCACAACTTGCGGCCCACCGCAAGCAGTTCAGGTATTTCGTTTGGCTTAACCAGTTTCTATTTGGCACGTTCGCCCCGGATCAGCGACGCAATGTGCTCGAACGATTCTACAGACTGCCGGAAGAAACGATTCTCCGGTTTTACGCAATGACTCTCACCCGAAGCGACTGTCTGCGCATCTTTATCGGAAAACCTCCGCGAGGCATGTCAATGAAATTGGCATTCAGCAAAGGAATGGGCCTATGAGTCAAGCAAGTGTCCCTATGGCGATGTCCCTCAACCGGGGGGTCTTTGGTACTGAACAATCGGTGTCGCCTCTATTGTCAATGTTGTCAGGTCACATCGATCGGCTCCCCCACCACTTGGGCATCGAAAACGGGGGTGCGCCCTGGGAGGCATGGCACGAGGCATTGTACCGGCCCCTGGAAGACTTCCTTGGCCGGAGCGGCAAGTCCTTCCGGGCCAACTTTGTCTCCCTTTGTTGGAAACTGGCGGGGGGACACGGGAACTTGCCTGCCCAGATCCCACTTTTCGTGGAACTGCTCCATGCAGGATCCCTAATCGTGGACGACATTGAAGACAGTGCGCAGATGCGACGTGGCGCGCCAGCATTGCATCACCTTTGCGGCATGCCCAAAGCGCTCAATGCGGGCAACTGGCTCTACTTCTGGCCCCAGACCATCTTGGCCGGCATGGAACTTGATCCGGAAGTGGAACTTCGTATTCATCGCTGGATTGCGCAGACACTCTCGCGCTGCCACCACGGCCAAGCGTTGGATCTCGCGATTCGGGTCTTCGAGTGGGATCAGCTCCATGTCGCATCCATGGTGGAGACTTCGACGCGTCTGAAATCAGGGGCCCTTTTTGAGCTGGCGGCGGCGATCGGCGCAATCCACGCAAAGGCGCAGACTTCGTGTGAGAAGGCACTCGTACGCTTTGGGGGCGACTTGGGACTTGCTCTCCAAATGTACGACGACCTTAGCGGCCTCGTGAACGACTCCCGCATGGACAAGGCGCAGGAGGATCTGATTCAGGCGAGACTTACGTGGCCTTGGGCGTGGCTCGCCCTTCATGTGGATCAACTGGAGTACACCCGTTTGCGCGGTTTGGCCCGTTCGGTCTACGAACGCGACGCACCGTTTCATGAACTACGTGATGCCCTCATCAAGAGCCTCCCGGATGACGTCTTCCTGCATCCCCGGAATTTGCTCCAGTCCGCATTCAATGATGTACGACCTCATGTTCGATCGGTTGCCGCGTTGCAGAGTCTGAACGACGAAATCAAACGATTGGAATCAAGCTATGTCTGAAGTATTGATCGAAAACCCAGTTCAATGGAGCGGTGCTCTGAGGGGACACACACCCGGAATCAAGGCCGCCGTGATTGGCAGCGGCTTTGGTGGACTTGCCGCGGCAATTCGAATGCAGGCCTCGGGTATTCAAACAACGATCTTTGAATCCCGCGACAAACCCGGTGGACGTGCCTATGTGTACGAAGAGCAAGGGTTCACGTTTGATGCGGGCCCGACGGTTATCACCGCACCACACTGCTTGGAAGACGTATTCGCGGCAGCAGGAAGAAACTTGAGGGACTATGTAACCCTCATGCCCGTCACGCCCTTCTACCGCCTGCTTTGGGATGACGGGTACTCTTTTGATTACGACGGAAATGCGGAAAGCATGCACCGGCAGATTTCCGCGCGCAATCCGGCCGACGCAGCCGGATACGCCCGATTTGTAGCGTATACCAAGCGCGTCTTTGATAAGGGCTATACAGAACTCGCGGCGAAGCCCTTTCTCAATTTCACGGATATGGTCAAAGTTGCCCCGCACCTCGCGATGCTGCGAGCCGACCAGTCCGTGTACAAAGCCGTATCGCGATTCATTCAGGATGAACATATCCGTGAGGCGCTCAGCTTTCACTCCCTGTTGGTCGGGGGCAACCCTTTCGAAACCAGTTCCATCTATACCCTCATTCATTATCTCGAGCGAAACTGGGGCGTATACTTTCCGAAGGGCGGCACTGGTTCTCTCGTCCGGGCATTCGTAAAACTGTTTCAGGAACTCGGAGGTGAGATCCGTCTCTCGTGTCCAGTCACCGAAATCGAACTCGCCCATGGGAAGCGCGGCGTGGTCCATTCTGTTTCGAGCGCGGAGTTCGGCGCCGAAACGTTTGACCTGGTCGTTTCCAACGCGGACCTGTATCACACGTATGGCCACCTCTATAAGAATCATCCGGCGGCACAGTCGATGCGTCGCAAACTTGAGAAATCGCAGTGGTCGATGTCGTTGTTCGTCCTGTACTTTGGCACCGATAGGCCTTACGATCTGGCCCATCACACGGTGGTGTTTGGTCCTCGGTACGAGGGCTTGTTGAAAGACATATTCAACGGACCTTCGCTCCCTGACGATTTCAGCCTTTACCTGCATGCGCCCACTGTCAGTGACCCCTCGCTGGCCCCCGAGGGTTGCGGCACGTTCTATGTGCTGAGCCCCGTGCCGCATATGGGCAAGGCCAACATAAACTGGGAACAGGAAGGTCCTGTCT
>BTWA01000047.1:0-39388 GCA_045863295.1 Candidatus Hydrogenedentota bacterium | reverse complement strand
TTGGAGTAGATGCGTGCGACGCCATCAATCGGCATGTTGCCCGGCCCCGTATCGAACGCGTAGACCGACTCCAACGCTGGGGTTACCACCGTGACGTTTGCGATACCGCCAATGTTGAGACACACTGTCGTTCCGGCATCGCGGTGAAACAGGACCCAGTCCGCGTAGGGCACCAGCGGCGCCCCCTGCCCGCCCGCAGCCATGTCCCTGGGTCTAAAGTCCGATACTACGACCAAACCTGTTCGCTCGGCAATGATTGCTGCTTCGCCGACTTGAAGCGTGCCGCGCGGCTGATTTGGCAATCGTGTTGGAACGTGGGCCAGGGTATGCCCGTGCGAGGCTATAAAATCGACTTCGACCCCCTCCTTTTCCGCCCTCGCCATCATTTGCAGTGCGGCGTCTGCAAATCGCTGTCCGACTTCGAAATGGATTTCGCCAATGTCAGGTGTGGTAATACGGCTTTCAAGCAACCGGGATGAAAACATGTTGGGATAGGGAATGGTTTCGTGAGCAATCAGCTTGACGCGAAGGGCGTCGCCGGTACCTTTGAAGCGTACCAACGCGGCGTCAACGCCGTCGCACGAGGAGCCCGACATCAATCCAATGCCGAATCGGGGATTCTTTTTACGAATCTTGTCCCAGCGCATTCCGATCTCCGTTCCATATCCATGCCACGCAACCGCAATTCGCGGCAGTCCAGTTAGCGCATGCCTCAGGTAGACCGACACGCCCAAACCCCGGGTTCCCCTTCAACGCGCCTGTTGGCATCGCGGGTCAAGGGGAATCCTCATTTGCGTGCCTATCGGACTTATGCAAATCCATGTTTGCTGAAGTCAATTTGTACGGCAACACTTTTTGACGCTTATTGAGGAGGGTAAGACTGTGTTCCATTTTCCCCCGCTACGCCTCTTGAGTGTACCGCCAGCGTCATTCGTACACAAGCTGAAGCGTCCGAGGGCAGACGGTTTCTAGGGTTGCCTTGTTTATGGCGGCCCGTCCGCGGGTACATCACCCACGATACTCCGTCATAGATTGGGGCGGGTTCTAGATTGAAACGTGTGCGGTGATTTCGGCTTTACGCCATGTTTGATCTGTGTTAGGATGAATTCACAGATGCACAGGACCTCCCTCGCAAAACCCACAAGGAGGGCGCCCGATGGCGGATAAAAGGGAGTGCACTGGGGACTCGTGGCACTACACCATGACGCCGGAGGAGACCGCGTCATGGAATACCGCCACGCGGACCCAACGCCAATTGCTGTTGGAAGACATGGCAAGCCGGGTCATGTGCGAAGCCGCAGATCATGGTCATACGCGGTTCGCCATCTTTGACAACCAAGGATCGCTGGTCGCCCGCGGCAAGTTGGAGCCGGGGGATATCCAAGAGACGCTTGAAGCCTACCGCGCGCAACAGCGCTGGAACTAGCCCATCATAGTCGACTAGCCCTGCAGACTTTTGCTTCCTTCGCAGCCAGGAGCCCTTAGAAACTGCGTTATGCTTTCCATTCCGGGCGGATGGTCAGGACCGGGCATGGCGCCAATCGAACTACCCGCTCTGCCGTGCTACCAAATAGCGCATGCACTATACCCGTACGGCCATGAGTTGGAATTACGACGAGGTCGATATTGCGCGCGCTTACTGCATGGCAAATTTCTCGATGCGGCGCGCCTGTCGTGACATCGAATTCCACGTTTACATCCTTTATGGAATGCGCCATGCGTTCCAGCACTTCCTTTGCGTGACTTTCCATATCCGCCCCGACTGAGGCCGACGACTCGGGCAAAAACTCCGGCAGGACGACCGGCACCTCGCTTGCGTGAAAGAGCAACAACGTCGCTCCGAATTGACGGCACATGGCCTGCGCGTAGGGCATCGCTTTCATGGAAAATTCGGAAAAGTCTGTCGGAAACATCAGGCGTTTGACCTGCGGTGTCAACGTGGGATCGTCCACAAATTCATGCTCTGGATGTTTTACCGTCAACACTGGCACCGGCGAGGAGCGCACGATTCGTTCGGCCACGCTGCCGAAGACGAAATGCTCTACGCCGGTGCGCCCGTGAGTCGCGATTACGACGAAGGTTGTGCCGATAGTCTCAATAAGACTCAAAAGTTCGTGTGCGGGACTACCCAGGACAATGTGGTGGTGTGCCGGAATGCCTTCAGCGGTGGCCATATCGACCAAATGCTGAAGCCGGGATTCCGCATTTTCCCGCATGGACGCCATCAGTTGGTCTGCATCGGTCTTGTTGAGCCACAATCCTTGGCCTGTCCCCTGCGTAAACAAAGCTGCATCAAGGACATGGGCGAAATGGATTTCACCTCCGTACGTTTTTGCGAACGCCTCCGCATACTTCGTCGCGAAAAGCGCATAATGGGAAAAGTCTGTCGGTACCAGGATTTTTAAGTTCTTAAACACGGCCCGGCCCTCCCGGTGGTTCACATCGCGATATGTTCCTGTATAGATCATACCCCGTATTAGGTGCCTTAGCAATCCAATTTAAAGGAGATCAGCAAACCGGGAGAGCGTTTTCGATCGATTCTCCGGGTCCGACTGAAGCTAAAGCATTGAAGTGGCTCAATTTGACACTGAAATTGCCCGGCTCGTGATCAAACCGATCCCTCTGCCCGCCTTGCCGGTCGCGCAGTAGTACAGATAGAACGTGTCCGTATCCGGCCTGTACACCAGGGACACCTTGTGGGCGTATTGCGTATCCAACCCATCGGGATGGCCGCCGGCCTTGTACAATGGTTCCGGGTGGGCCGCCCAAGTCTTCAGGTCGCGTGAAAACGCGATCATGATGTGGGCTCTCCCCTGTCCCACTCCGAAGTAAATCATCGTCCAATGATCACCGTCCCGAAACACTTTTGGATCGGATGCAAAGAGTGCGTCGAAACCGCCTGGCCTGTTCGAAATCACGGGATTCTTATCATGACGGCGCCAGTTCACCAAGTCTCCTGATGTGGCCAATCCGGTCTGTTCGTGGCTCCCGTTTGCCGCATTGTAGAAGTTGTAGAACACACCTTCGTGTTCCACAAGCCATGGCTGATAGATGCAGTCTTTTTCCCATTCCGCGCAGCCCGGGTCGTGCACGGCGAGGATGGGACTTGCGTGGCCTCGCTGCCATACGATCCCATCGTCGCTGACCGCCACCCCTTCATATCCTGGCCGGAGTTCGTATCCGCCTTGTCGCGGATAGGCCCCGTAGAGCGACCAGAATTTACCGTCTCGCTTCTTCAATAGGCGTGGAGCCTTTACCTCATAGGAATCATACAGATAGGCCCCCAGCACCCGTCCTCCATAGTCGAACGATCCTTTTGGCCCAAAACCGAAACCCAGACGGAAGTTTGACCAATTCAGGAGATCATCGCTTTCCGCGATAAACGAATTGTAGCCCTCACCGTTGAACGCGATGAAACTCATATACCATTTTGAATCACCCGGCAACTGAAACACAGTAGGCACGTCGGTGTTATGGAAATTCTCGTATCCTGGAATATTGGGTTCAGCCGGGATCACATGGTTGGGGTAGTAGTACCACCCCCGATATGGAGCTGACCACGCCTCCAATTCAGCGTCCTGGATCGGGGTGGCCGCGGTTTGATGAACACCAGCCAAAAGGCTCAAAACGACGAGAATACGGTTCACTCTCACACCCCCCTTCCATATTTATTTGACGTATCGGCCCTAAATCTACTCCAGTTGCCCCCGCCTCGACGATTCGACGGTCGATTTGCACAGCACTAGAGACTTTTGCTACACTCTACCCCTCGTGTGACCCCTATATCCCGATTGAGGAGTTTTGTGCATGCCGAACAGCAAGACGGCAAAAGAGCGTTTGAAGACAAACGAGCGCAACCGCTCGCGAAATGTTGCGGTGCGTAGCCGCATGAAGACGCAGGTGGGTAAGGCCCAAACCGCATTGGAAGGCAAGGACCCGGCGGCGGTTGATGCCGCGCTGAAGGCCGCCTTGTCGGAGATTGATCGCGCCGCCTCCAAAGGTGTGCTGCATCCGAAGTCTGCCGGCCGCAAGAAATCGTCCTTGCAACGCCGCGCTGCCAAGTTGCTCGCCTCGAAATAACGAATTCCCATTCGATTCCAACCGCCCTTGGCGCCTGTCTAGGGCGGTTTTCTTGTTGTACTTAGACTTTTATTACTCGCTCTCCCGCCGAAGCGCTTTGACCAACTCCAGCAACCGTCCGTTGACATCGAAGAATCGCAACACTCCCTTCTTGTCAATCAACACGGTCTGAGGAATCACGAGAATGTCGTAGGCGGTGAACGTCTTGGTTTCGGCGTCTCTTCCGACAGGAAACCGTATGCCATAGTTCCGGATAAACTCGTCAATTTCTTCTTTTTCATTGCCGCTGTCATGAATGCCGACGATGGCGACGTCGCCCGAAGTCCCGTAGATGTCGTATAACAGGTTCATTTCCTTGAGCCGGTTGCGGCCCGGTCCGGATTGGTCAAACCCGCCCCAAAAGGTCAACACGACCACTTTTCCGCGGAGCGACTCCAAATTAATGCTTTGCGAGCCGTCTTGCAGATTAAACCACGCGTCACATGCGATGGCCGGCGCTGGATCGTCGCGCAGCCGGCCAAGGTTATTCGGGGAATCTGTCCCCACGCACGGCGAGAGATCGGGTTCAAATGGAGCCATGACAATGCGTAGCGGTTCCTTCGATGTTACATTGACATCGGCCTGAGTTCGTTGAAATCGTAGCGGATGCTCCACGAGAAAACGGGCGGTGCCGTCCTCCGGCATTTGCTTCAACTGGAGTTCAAAGGTACCGTCATCGTGTGCGGTAGCCGTAACGGGCTCTCTCATATTCATCGATGCGATGATGGAATGGGCGGCGGGATTGCCCTCGGCGTCCACAATGCTGCCGGTAATCAGGGGCAGGGGACGCATTAAGAACGCGCGGTCAATGGAAAAGGTATCACCCGTCACTTCAATGGGCAGTACGGGTGTCGGCTCAATCACATAGCCGTCTGGAGGTCGAAGGCGCACAAGGCATTTCCCTTCGTCCGCAAGGATCCGAAACGCCCCTGCATTGTCGGAGTACGTAGCATCGAGTTGATGCTCGCCTTTCACGTAGCCCACTTGCACCCCCGGCGCCGCACTGCCGTCCTCCAAGGTCACCCGTCCGGTAACCATTCTCCCTCTGGGCAGTTCCAGGTCCACTTCGACCGTTTCACCGGTCTCGGGCACTTCGACGGGTTTGGGGAACGATGTGGCGTACCCGGAATGCCGTGCGGCCACGAGATAACGCCCTGGACGAAGGCGAGCCGAAAAATAACCATCCGAATCGGAAACACCTTCGAATATTTTCTGCAATGTTTCCTTGGTTCCTTGAAATACTACGACACGTGCATCGGCCACCCCTTCGTCTTCGGCGTTGGCCACGCGGCCTTCCACTTCCACGCCGCGCACCATAGGCACCGTGAGCGGCTGCCTTCCAACCGGATAGTAGGTAATAATTGTATCGGTGTAGTTGCGGTGAGAAACGGTGAATGCGACATAGCCCCCGTCTGGCAGGCAGGGCACACGCAGCCAGCCGTCGTCGCCACTCCGGAAGGAAGGAAACCCATGATCGCTCAGTTCATCTACGGCCACATAGACACTCTCACCAACAGTCAACGATTTCAGTCTGGCTCCGGCCACGTTGGTTGGAGGCAAATCACCGCCGGGTCCAGTGTTCCGCTGTATCAGCCGGACTTCCAGTGAGGCTTCTTTTCCGAGGAACAAGTTAATCTCTCCGGGACCCGTTACTATTGCGGCGGCCCCGCCGAGGGCATGCCCTTCTTTGTAAGCCACAAGCTCAATTTCGCCGATAGACACATCGGAGATTGCGTATCGTCCGGCTGAATCCGACGTCGCCTGCAAAACTCCCGAAGCATGGCGTAGCCAAACTGCCGCTCCTTTCACAGGTTGAGCCGACACGTCTGTGATGAGCCCGGATATTTCGAAGGCGGACGCGGCCACGGCGTGGACGAGCGCACCCAGAAGAAGGATGGAACGAATCAAGAATGGCACGAGATCAACGAACCCCCAGACCGGTTAGCCGTTGAATAATGAAGAACGGCGGCATGCCGGATCCTTCCCACAAAACCCTTCCATCGGCGCCGAGCAGGTAGGTCTTGCCAGGTCCAGGCGAGATTCCTTGCATTGTGGCGACACCCGGTTGCGCTATTGTGACCGATCCATCCACTACGACGCCCACGTTCGGAAGGCCCGCGCCGAGCGTCATTTTGAGATGGGACAAGGCGTCGCAGAGCATCGGTGCTTCCGTCGCTTGACAATACATAACCAGCGCAGGCTCACCCACGGGCAAAGCCGATTGAAAAGGCAACGTCCTACCCAACAACGATGCCTTCGCCTGAGCTTGAGGCAATACCACCCGTCCCACCTCTTTCAACTCGCCGGACTTGAGGTTAAACGGGATTGACTGTCCTTTAACGGCGTCGTCCAGTGAGGCCACACAAATCAAGGGGACATAGGGCACGATGCCCTCCAACGTGAACGAACCGTCCTCCCGGCACGCCGACTGCCAAAGCACGAGCGGATCCTGCCCGGTCACCGCTTCAAACACACACGCCACCAATGCGCTATTCACTGGATTATCGCGATCGGACATGACGGTACCGATCACTGTAGAAAGCGGTAACACCTGCACTCGTGCTAATTCCGTGGCGCCGGGGAGAATCTGGAACAGTGCGCCCAGGGGCCGATCAATAACCTCGACCAGACCCACCACTCCGCCATCGGCCGGAAACTGGGCAACTTCAAACGTCACCATGCCCTGCTGGTCGCTCTGGTACCATCGGTACTGCGAGGGGTTCACCAGGCGCACCATGGCTCCGGCAAGCGGATTTTGCTGTTCGTCGAGAATTTGCACCTGCATGGGTGCGACGGGCTTCAACCAAAATGCGAGCAATTCTTGAGGTTTCCCTTGAGTCACCTGAACTCTCATGGCGTTCATCTCCGGTTTGGCATAACCGGCAGGCGGTTCAATCGTGACCAGGTTTTCCCCCTCAACCGCCAAGAACTCGTATGTGCCGCTGTCGCCGGTAGTCATGGATGCGGCCGGAGTACTGAATGCGCTCAGCCGGAGCTTTGCGCCGGCAATCGGCTTTCCTGTAATGGCGTCATTTACAGTGCCTCGTATCGTGCTGGTGCCGGCGACACGAAGGGTGATCGCTTGATTGGGTTCCTCGCCCGTAACCGTCACCTTTTCCCAGCCTGGCGAACGCAACTCGACGCCGGAGACCTGGGCCTGATAGATTCCCGGTTCCAGACGCAAATTGAAACTACCGCGGTTGTTCGTAAGGACCGTCACCGTGTCGTTCGGCGGCCGGGTATTTCGCACAATAATGGTTGCATCCGCTACTGCCAGCCCGCTTTCACGGGCCAGTACTTTCCCTTCCACAGCCACCCCTGGATTCATGGAGATTCGAACGTCCCGGGTACCGGCTTGAATATCCATAACGGCGGCCTGTGCCTGCGCTTTGTGGCGAACTTTCAGCCCGACCCGGCCCCCTTGTGGAACGTTGCGTACGATCAGTTTCCCCTCCGGACCACTCTTGGGCAGTTCGAACCCGAAGGACTGCAATTTATCCAAGGGAATGCCCACTTGATCGGCACCCAAAATGAGAATTCCTGTCACGTACGCATCACTCAACGGGTCCGACTTGAAGTTGGAAACCACTCCTTCCACGGTCACAGGAGCATGCAATAGGATCGATACCCCTGAAATGTCTTCATCCAGCGCCAGTTTTACTGTCTTGCCGCCAAATGCGTAGCCATCCGCATAGGCAAAAACGCCCGTGACGCCTGGCTGCAGATTTGAAAACCGGAATGTTCCATCCATCGCTGAGGTCTGCTCCAGCAGATCGCCGGCAATACCCTGCTGGATAAACACGCGCGCACCGGCAATGGGCTGGTTGGCGGAATCCGCAATGTGTCCGGACACACCGGAGGCGCCGTGCACGACGGTCAGAAGCAGGCATATGCTGGATACTAGTGGCAAGTTGCTGAATCCTGCGGTTAGTTGGTACTCACTTCAACGATTTCACACGGAATGAATGAAACCGGCATTGTCCTTCGCTCGCCCTCACACCTACGCTACCCGGCGTGACCAAGACAGAGTCCCGCGCCTGGAACAGCGTCTTTCCATTAATGGCGACAGTAACCAGGTCTCGCCGGACCTTTACGTAGACCCGATGGGTCTGTAAAACGGGCAATTCCAAGAAATACGAGTGCAACCTCGACCAGCGCCCTGCCTGCAATCGCCACAAGTGGACACCTTTTGAAAAGACTGCCACGGTATACATGGACGTTATCAATCCGGAATCTTCTTGGAGCACACGGAAGCAGACCGCCGCCGCGCCAGTGGAATCAAACTCGACATCGGCTTCAGCCTCGATGTCTTGAGCGACGAATCCCGGGACAATGGCCGTGCTGATGCCAATGCCATCTTTTGCAGCCGCAAGGTCCTGCATGGAGGCAATCGGCGGCAAGACGTTTTCCAATCCGCCCCTGCCGGGTTGCCATGTGCCCGGCTTGGCAAGCCCGGCTTCCTGCGCGGTTTGCACGGACGCGAGTTGGTCGGTCATCTTCCGCGAGGCGCACGCGGGCAGTACGGCCAAGACAACTACTAATAGTGCGGATGTACCCTGTTTAAGCATAGGAATTGGGAATAGACTACACCAAGCGGGCAACGGGAGAAAAGAAGACCGTGCAGTCGAGTAATCAGCGCGAGGCGTATTGTGCGGACGATTCACGCACTTTTTGATCGAGCATCTTGTAATTCAGCTTGTAACTTTGTACCAATGCGTCCTCAACGGGCATGCCTTGCGCCAACGAATCAAACATGGGCTTGAGCCCACGGACGCCGTACCGGTTCCACAAGTATTGCACTACGGCGTGCGACTGCAAATAAGCCACGTGCAACGAATCGACATCCAATTTGGAGAGCTGTGCATCTTCCAATTCGCTTAAAGAAAACAGCGCACCTGCTTTACTCATTTCGTTCAATAAGCCGTACTGGCTACTGTCCAAATCGTTCGAAAAAGTCTCTGCCAAACCTTCATTCAGCCACCACGGCGCGTTGTCACCCACCCAGAAACGTACAATTACGTGCGTGTACTCGTGGTAAAGCACGCGAATAAGGTCTTTATCATTCAGCGTATGGCCTTCTTTGTCCGCAATAGGCACACGAATCTTGCCGTCATACACGCCCCCTACGTGGGCACCCAACTGAGTCACTTGGGCGAACCCATCGGTCGTATGGAGAATGACTTGGATCGGCGTCGGCGGGTAAATGCCGCCGGTTTGTTTTCCCAGATCCCGGTACGCTTTATCAAGGATAGACCGGACCCGACCCACGTCGCCTCCGCTGGTGCCCGGGGCATAACTTATCTCAAAGAACTGAGAGGAATGCTTTTTGAACTGTGATTCCACGGCCGCTTCGCGGTAGGCCTTGTCCAGCTTGTCGGCAAGTCCCTGTCGATCGGGCTGCCGGCTTTTCAGCAATTCCCACTGCTGAATCGCCCTCGCGAGATCGTTTGCCCGGTAATAGGCGTCTCCCAGCAAGTCCAATGCGTCCGTTTGGCTTTCATCCAGTTCAATAGCCTCTTCCAATCGAAAAATGGCTTCGTTTGGCATATCGAGCCGGATGTAATAGGAGCCGAGTTGCGTCAGGGGCGCGGGATTTTCCGGGTCTACGCTGATAGCGTAATTGAGCAACTCCGTCGCAGCCACAAAGTTGGATTCACGGGCGAGATCATTGGCGAGAGCCTGATAGGCATTGCACAAGTTGCGGCGCACGGTTTCGTTTTCCGGCACGATTTCGTAGGCCTGCACAAACTCCTTGATAGCCTTTTCCCACTGTTTTTGTTTGTAGAATTCAACTCCTCGAGTATTCAAATCGGCCGGGGACACGACTTGCCCAGCCGCGAGCATACTCATGGCTACAAGCGAACACGTCAGAACCGAAAGTACTCGGATTCGCAAATGGAGTTACTGCCTTTCTGTTGGATCACGCGCCAGGAATAACTGCAACGGCTTCCACTTCCACGTTTAGATTTAGGGGAAGCCTTCCGGCCTGGATGCATGTGCGAGCCGGCTGGTTGTCTGGGAAATATTCCCTATAAATTGCATTCAGTGCGGCAAAGTTGTTCATGTCAGAAAGAAATACCGTCGTTTTGGCGACATGTTGCAGGCCTGAACCGCTGTCCTCAAGGATTGTCTTGAGGTTGTCCAGTGTCTGCCTGACCTCTACCTCGAAACTCGAATTCTTGGGGCCGCTTCCATCGGGTGCCAAACAGACCTGACCAGACACGAACAATAGATTCCCTACCGCCACAGCGTGCGAATACGGTGCGGTCGCCGGCAACGAATTCGGAGATGTAATACAACGCTTTTCCATACTGAGAGACTCCTTCCGCTATGCAAAACCCAGGGGGAAATTACCACAGGCACGCGATCCCGTCAAACCGCCCGAATCGATGCCGTCCAGCGGCTCCGGCCGTACCGGAGCAGCAGATACTGTAACACCAACACGCCGGCAACGAGCCATGGTGTGTATACCAAAGGCATGGTGTTGCCGTAACGGCCCGCGAGTTCGCCGAAAAGCATTGCTCCCAGGCTGGCTCCGAAACCGGTCATGCTCTCGTGAATTGTGGAACGGCGGTAGCGATGCTCCGATTCCGAAACGCTGTAATACAAGCTGGCAAAGAAGGTTGCGGCTCCGCTGGTTCCAACCACCGCGAAGCAGACCGCCATCACGACGAGACTATTGGTATGACCAAGCAAGTAGAAAGAGGCTCCAGCCAGAAGCTGAAGCACGACCATCAAACTGAAGCGATAGTGCCAATTGTGCCAAATCCCCATTAACCATGTAGCCCCTATGCGGGACGCATACAGCACGACTGTGAGCCAGCCGTAGTAATAGGCGGCTTTGTACGTCAAGGCACCGGTCTCGCCGGCATAAAACAAGACCAGTTCGCCGTCGGCCACGAGATCGTCGATACGTTTGGTGAAAACGGAACGAAGTACCCCTACCAGTAAGAATCCGAACAGGTTTGCGATCCACGCGTAGTACAAGTGAGCGCTGGCCTCATGCGCAAGCGACGGAACATCGGCGGAATCGGACGACTTTGCTTCCGGAGTGGCCGTCGAGCCACCCGGATTGAATGCGACGAATCCTGCCGAGGCTGCTCCGCCCACAAAAATGAAGGCAAAGGCCAGACGAAAATCAATCGAATATAGCCAGCCTGCTATGGGGCCTGCAGCCGCCAACCCTATGCACCACGCAATATTATAGTGCGAAATGCGCCGGCTGCGGATATGCGGATCCGGTTCCGTACCGAGAAAGGCTTGCAGTGCCGGCCAATACAGGGCGCCCATGCAGAAACCAACTACGGTCACGATGGCGAAGAGATACAGATTGGTGAACAGGGCCGCCAGTGGCAGTATGAGAGTGAAAGCCGTAGCCCCGACCACCGCCCATATCAGACTGTTTTTCGAGCGAGTAACGAAGCGCGCCGTCAACAGGCAGCAAATCGCATATACCAGGGACTGAACAGCCGCCACCCGGCCGGAGGTCTCCGCGCCGCCGCCAAGAAAATCGTAGATGAAGAACGGCACAATGCAAAAGCCGGTCGCGGCCGCCAAATCCATGAAGAAGGCGGACGCATAGACTCGGTGATGCGGTTTGACCATAAAGGACGCTTCAGGCTCCGAAATAGACGGCAGACGATGGCGCGAATCGAATTCAGCGCGGCCCTTCTCGATCACGGCCGCAGCCTGCATACCGGCGTTGCGGTGCCGGAGCGCAGAAAAACGGCGGTCACGGTATCACACCGGGACCGCCGTCCGAGGAGTCAAATTTGGTGGAGCTGAGGGGGATCGAACCCCTGACCTCTGCATTGCGAACGCAGCGCTCTCCCAGCTGAGCTACAGCCCCTTAATTGGGAAAAACTCACATGCCTGTGCGGCGTGGTGAATCGAAAGGAGCGTATCAAACCGGGCACGCTCAAGTCAATTTGGCGTTTCAGGGAGTCTTGATTTGGTATGCCGAGATGGTACCATTTTGCCGGATGTACAACCGTCCTCCGGCAATTACCGGGTGTGCCCAATGAGGACCTTTGCCTTCGCGGATCTTGAATTGGCTAACCACGCGGAATGAATCGGGAATGGCTTCCACCAGTGCGAAATCTCCCTTTTCGCCGTAGCAATAGAGCATGCCGTTTGCGTAGATGATGGACCCCTTCCCCACGCCGTCTTGTTCGTACATGATCTGCCCGTTGCGAATATCGACACACACCCACTTGCCGAGGTTGCTGGAGCCATAGATGAAGCCGTTTACGGCGACTACTCCGCCGTGCAGCGTACACAACGTTTCATCGGACCAGCCCTGAGTGACGCTTTTGCCGCTTTCGGCGAGAGTAAAGAGTGTGCCACCGGTGCGATGCGCACTGGTTACATAAATGTGGCCATCCACATAGATTGGGCTGACGGAATGGTTCTGCAGTTCTTCGTTTTCGTCAAAGGGAGTGCTCCACACAACGCCGCAGTCCCGCGGGTCGACGCCCACCAGATGGATGTCGGTCAACGTTATCAGGAGCGGTTGCCCGCCCTTCTCGACATAGATTGGCGAGCAGTAGGCATTCTTGTCGGACAGAGACTTGGTAGTTGCAACCGTCTTGCCAGTCAGTTTGTCCAAGGCCGCAATGCACACCTCGTTTCCTCCGGGTGTGCAGTAGACGTTTTTGCCTATAACGATTGGAGATTCCGCGAAGCCCATTTTGGGAGCGATTGCGCCCAAATCAGACGTCATGTCCCGGGACCAAAGCATTTCTCCCGACTTTGCATCGAGGCAGACGATGCGCCCGGTTCCACTCACTGCGTACACACGATTGCCGTCCACCGTCGGGCAGGAACGCGCGCCCGGATACCCTTCCGTCCACTCCGGTCCGTATTTTCGTTGCCATAAGAGATTGCCCTGGAGATCGATCGCGGACAGGACGCCCTCGTTACTTTCTTCGAGCATGCCCGTCGTATATATGCGACCGTTTGCAACCGCCATGGAAGCGTGGCCTTCTCCAAGGGCTTCCACTTGCCAAATTCGCTTGGGACCGTCCGGAGGCCACACCTTTAAGAGATCCGTCTCCGTGGACTTGCCATCGCGGTTGATACCACGCCATTGAGGCCAATCGGCTGCCGTCGCCGTGGACAAGGCCGCGTATGGCAGAAATGTCAAGACTATCCGAACGAAGAAGCGTATGCCATGGAGCCAATCCAGGGTCGATTTATAGTGAGGGTTCTTCACCAGTCATTTCCTTAGCGGCCAAGCCGAACAGAAATGTAGCATCAAGTCACGTGGCCGGGCAAAACTCCTTTGCGTCGGACAGAATGAATCGCCGCTCCTTGTGTATGGTATCCTGTCTCCATGCCTGAACCGCCCGATTTTTCCGAGCTTACCCATGTCGACATCCTTCTTCCCGCCGAGGGCGGAGAGAGGGCAGATTCGGACTTTGCCGCGTCGTTCGACCTTTCCCGCGTTCCTACCAGTGCGGGCTGCTATCTCATGCACGACGAAGCCCGGAAAATCATATACGTTGGAAAAGCCAAGAATCTCCGTGCCCGCATCCGGTCGTATATCAACGAGACTGACAGCAGGTACACGGTTAAGTTTCTAATGAATCGTGTTGCCGGCATTGACTTCCTGGTGACGGCGAATGAAAAAGAAGCGCTGCTGCTGGAAAATCACCTTATCAAGCAGCATCGTCCACGCTACAACGTGCATTTGAAAGACGACAAGACCCACGTGATGCTTCGCGTCAATATCGCCCATGATTTTCCGAGGGTCACAGTAACACGCAAGTTTCGCAAAGACGGTTCCAAGTATTTTGGCCCCTATTCCAGTGCCGGTTCGGTGCGTGAAACGCTGAAGGCGATTCAGCGCGTATTTCCCTTGCGCACCTGCAGCGATGCTGTGTTGAACAACCGATCTAGGCCGTGTCTTTATTACCAAATGAAGCAGTGTACGGCGCCCTGTGTCCGGTACATCGATCGGGAGCGATACCGGGCGCTGGTGGATCAAGTCCTCTTATTTCTGGACGGGCGCAGCGCGGATCTCGAAAAAGACTTGGTGCGCCAGATCCAGGCACTTGCGGATGAACTGGAGTTTGAGAAGGCGGCGGAATTGCGGGATCGGCTGTATGCATTGCGCCGCACACTCGAACGCCAACGGACTGTGACCTTGAGTGGAGAGGACGAACGGGACGTAGTGGGCGTGTATACGCACGGCCGATTCAGCGAGATCCAGGTACTCTTTTACCGGCACGGCGTGCTGAGCGGGGGACGGTCATTTTCGTTTAACCGGCGCGAGATGCCACTGGAAGAAACACTGGGTTCTTTTCTTCTGCAATACTATTCCGAGTTATCCATGGTTCCGGCGGAGATTTTGATCCCTGCGGCGCTGGAAGAAGCGGAGACGATGTCCGACCTGTTATCCGACTTGAAGGGAGGCAGGGTGCATGTTCATTTTCCCCAACGCGGCGAAAAGCGCGCTTTGATCGAACTCGCAAACAAGAATGCGCAGACCAACTTCGAAGAAAAGCGCATGATGGAAAAGGCGAATACCGATCTGATCGATGTCATCAAGGAAGCGCTGCAACTTCCCAAGCTGCCGAACCGGATTGAGTGCTTTGACATTAGCACACATCAAGGAGACAAGCCCGTCGGATCGATGGTGACGTTTACTGGGGCGCAACCCGACAAGAAACGGTATCGGCGCTATTCCATTAAGACCGTTGAAGGCCAAGACGATTTCGCCATGATGCGCGAAATGCTGCTACGAAGATTTCAACGCGCCGTTCAGGAAGACGACCTGCCTGACTTGGCCCTGATCGACGGCGGCAAAGGTCAGTTGAATGTCGCCGTGACGGTTTTGAAGGATCTTGGAATTGAAGATGTGCCGGCGGTGGGTATAGCGAAGTCGAGGGCTCTCGACAGCGGTTCTCGCTCACCCGAACGTTTCTTCGTGCCAGGCCGGGCCAATCCTATCGTCTTGCCCCAGCATTCGCCAGTTGTTTTGCTGTTGGCCCGTATCCGGGACGAGGCACACCGATTTGCCATTACTTACAATCGCAAACGGCGATCCAAAAGCACATTACAGACCAGTCTTACCGGGATTCCCGGCGTTGGACTCAAACGGGCGCGGCTTCTCTTGAACCGCATGGGTTCCCTCTCTAAAGTACGGGATGCATCCATTGAGGAAATCGAGTCTATTCCCGGTTTTAGCCGGGCTTTGGCCGAATCGGTGAAGTTACATCTGGCCAGAGCAAATGAGTCCGTCACGCGGAAGGAGCCCTGATGCTGGTCGTTGCCTCCATAGTTGCCGTCGCCATTGTGGCCGTAGTCATTCTTTTCTATGGATATTACGTCTGGTTGCTTGCGACGCATCCCATGCCCACTGCCGCGGATGAAGTACATACCGTGACCACCCGGGACGGATGGAAAATACAGTTGTACCGGATGAAGTCCAAGAACGTGGAGGGCCAGCCGGTCTTCCTGTGCCATAGCCTTGTCAGTAATCATTTGAGTTTTGCGGTACCGGAAGGCGAAGGGATTGTTCATGCGCTTGTAAAGGCAGGATACGATTGCTGGTGCATCGATTTGCGCGGATGCCGAAGCGCGGTTCCCCCGCGTGGCGCAGGCAAGCGGGGCATTTCGTTGGACGACTACCTGTTGAAAGACATTCCCGCCGCGATTGAATACATCCGCAGGGAAACCGGCTACAACAAAGTCCACTGGATAGGCCATTCACTGGGTGGCATGCTGTTGTACGCATTCGATTTGACCTTTGGATCAGCATGTCTCGCCAGCGGGGTTGCCATTGGCTCGCCTCCAAGTTTTAAGAACATCCAGTACGAATCGCCCAGCACACTTCTGTCGATAAATGGTTTCTCTCCTTTGCTGGTGAATACTTCGATGAAGCTGATCGCCCCATTTTCCAGCCGTCTTAAGCCCAACTTGCCGGTATTGCCCATCAATTGGATAAACGTACATCCCAAAATTGGCACAACCGAACTGATTCACTTGGTGGAACCGATACCGCCTCAAGTCGGGATCGCCATGAATCAATGGGCAACCGGTTCGCCTTGGGTTATGAGCGGTGGATCGCTCAAGGTGGGCGAACGGCTTGACGAAGTATCCGTACCGTTGCTGACCATTTATGGCGGAGGAGACCCTTTTACCCCCATCGGGAATGCGGAACTGCTTCTTAAGCGGTTAAAGATCTCGGATAAAAAGATGGTCGTACTTTCTCGCGCAAAAGGATACTCCGAAGACTACAGCCATATGGATTTGGCTTTTGCCAAGAATGGCCGCATTGAGGTATGCCAACCGATCATCGACTGGCTCAATGCACATGCCACCGACGAAGCCCATTATTATGAGGAGGACGCACAACAGGAAGGTGAGTCCGTTGTTCTCGACGAATCCCCCTTGCCGCCCGAGGACTCGAGCGCGCATCGTTCACCACGCGCCAAGTCCAAGTCTGCCGCACGAAAGCCTGCCGTCCGGAGACAGGCAACCCGAAAAACGCCCCCCAGCAAGAAAGCCGCGGTGAAGAAACCGGCGGCACGCAAGAAGCGAACGTGACGATATGGCCGGCCTGAATGCGAATATGCGCCGGACTGGGGAGACCGACATGCGTATAGTACTTTGCATACTATTGGTTTTTGCTGGGATGCTGGCAAGCCCGGCCTTTTCACAATCTACAGATGCCGAGATATGGGACGTAGCGGAGTCCAACGGTGAGCAAAACCGTCGCGCCCTCTTGGCCTGTCTCCGTTTTGTTCAGGGCTGGATGGAACACGCGGACCCCGAATCGGGCCTTATCCCGCGCAATTTGACCAAAGATTTCTATTGGAATGCCCGTGATGCCGCCGCAGACAATTATCCATTTATGGTGCTGAGCACCTATTTTACAGACCGAGCGGCTTTTGATGGCACTATGCTCGCTATGTTAAAGGCAGAGCAACGCCTTACGTCGCGTGTGGACCGGATGCCGGACGACTATTTGTTTGCAACCCAATCCTTCCGGTTGCCTGAACCGAACATGGACGATGTCATCTTTGGTTCCGCCGAGTATGTGAAGGATGGTTTGACTCCATTGACGGAACTACTCGGCCCCTCGCCGTGGTCGGAACGCATGTTGGGTCTGCTCGAAGACATTTGGAAACATGCGGAGAAAGATACGGAAGTGGGCCTATTGCCTTCCACGTCGCACGAAGTGTGCGGTGACCTTCTGCAGAGCCAGTCCCGAGTTTACTGGATGACAGGGAATGACGCCTTTCGCGATCAAGTATTTCGCTTGGCGGACTATTTCTTTGTGCACCATCCGCCTGAGAAAGCAGAACAATTGCGTTTCGACGATCATGGCTGTGAAGTCATAAGCGGATTGTCCGAGGCCTACTATATCGCGGCGCACAAGGACCCCGCGAAATACAAGGCGTGGCAGCCGGCCATGCATCGACTGCTCGATCGTATCTTGGAGGTTGGACGAGACGAAAATGGATTGCTCTGGAATCTTATTAATCCCGTAACCGGCGAGGTTCTCTCACAAGAAAAGACCGACAATTGGGGCTATAACTACAATGCGTTCCTCGTTGTCGCCGAACTGGATGACGCTGATCACTATCGCGCCGCGGTCACCCACACCCTAAACAACTTGATGAAGAATAAAGATTATGCGTGGGAAGGCGATATTGCAGACGGCATTGCAGATTCGCTGGAAGGCGGCCTGAACCTCCTGAATCGCCTGCCCAACGCCGAGGCGGCCGCTTGGGCGGACTACATGGCCGAACGCCTGCTGTCCAAGCAACGTGACACGGGCGTTGTTGCGGGATGGCATGGTGACGGCAACTTCGCGCGTACTGCACTGATGTTCGCACTGTGGAAATCCCAGGGGGCATGGCTCGAACCCTGGAGGAGCGATCTCCGAATCGGTGTCACAACCGACGAGGATGGGACTATCTATATGCACATAAAGGCTGATTGGCCCTGGAAAGGCGTTGTCCGTTTGGACAAGCCGCGTCACAGCGAGTGGTTCCATATGCCGTTCGATTACCCGCGCTTAAACCAGTTTCCTGAATGGTTCACCATGGCACTTGACGAAAAGGCAAACGTGAATGGCACGGTCGTGGAAGCGCAGCAACTGCGCGATGGCTATGCAATCGAAGTGACCATGGAACATCCTGTTCGCTTAACAATAAAAAAGGAATC
The DNA here is from genome assembly GCA_045863295.1 of Candidatus Hydrogenedentota bacterium. Classification (GTDB taxonomy): domain Bacteria; phylum Hydrogenedentota; class Hydrogenedentia; order Hydrogenedentales; family SLHB01; genus BTWA01. The sequence continues at coordinate 21,091 of BTWA01000047.1, read as the reverse complement.
GCGCTAATGCCACTGGTGAGCCGCAGAGACTTTCTGGGGGTATCCGCAGCGGCAGGCATACTGGCGTGGCAGAGCCGGGCCACTGCCCAAGCGAGTCTACCCCCGATCTGTTGCTTTTCTAAACATCTGCAATTCATCAAGGACTACACGTCGTTGGCGGAGACTGCGAAGGCACTTGGCCTTGACGGGTTGGACCTGACTGTCCGCGGCGGCGGGCACGTGCTGCCTGAAAACGTGGAGACCGATCTACGGAAGGCCGTGGATGCCGCGCAATCCGCAGGAATTTCCGTGCCCATGATTACGACGAATCTACAAAATGGTGAAGACATCAGCGCAGAGCCTATCATGGAAGCTGCGTCCAAGGCCGGGGTGCACTTTCTACGGGTGGGAGGCCGGGAAAAGTACGTGTCTGATCGGCCCATTCCCGATCAACTGGACGGTCAAATTGAGGCGTTTCGAGCGCTTGCACATCTGGCGGAGGCACACGGTGTTGTCTGTGGCTATCACAATCATTCCGGCAGAGACAATGTGGGCGCTCCCCTTTGGGATGTGCAACGCATGATTCACGAGATTGATAAGGCGTCCTTCGGTTCAAATTTCGATATTGGCCACGCAACTGTCGAAGGGGGCCTTGGCGGCTGGTATATCAATGCGCGTACAATGGCGTCCCACATCCGAATGACCGCTATCAAAGACTTTGTTTGGGAGAATGGAAAGGTGCGCTGGGTGCCACTCGGTCAGGGACAGGTACAACTTGTGGACTATTTCCGAGTATTGAAAGTGAACAACTTTTCCGGTCCTATCTCCATTCACTTCGAATACGACACTTCGTCGGACGATGCGTTGCTAAACGACATTGAGTCGGCTGTACAAACAACCCGGGATGCCCTTATAGAGGCCGGCTACTGAACATTTGTCCCGCCTTTCTTTCGAGCGGTGATTCCAAGGGCACTCACCCGGCCGAATTGATCGCCATCACCATAATGTTCACTGGTTTCTAGCCCCCCATGAATAAGCTGTCCTTGCTCTCTCCTTTGAGCAATGACTTCTGTCGCGGCAACGTTGGACAGACATAAGGTATTGCGGGGCAAGTAGCGTCGCGTGCTGCGAATTAAACGCCGCATTTATCCCGGCCCGGGCTGTGGGCGTCAGGGCAAGCGCGCATGCTCGAGTAATTTGGAGTGCTGAGATTTGATCCGGCAACTGTGTACAGCCTCCCTCCCGCGCGTTCCAGGGTGGGTATTCCGGGAGCCGCCGGGTCCCTCTCGCACCTTAACCCATGCCCAGAAAGATTTCGCGATCCGCCGTCGAATTGCAGTATGCTCATCAGGTTTGATTTGACACGTTGGTGCGGGCCGGCCCGGTGTCGCCGCACGAGGGGCAAAGCAGTCGAAGAGGGAGCTACAACCATGGCAACGAATTTTTTGTCGCGGCGCGCCTTTCTGGCAGCCACGACGCTGTCGGCGGCAGCGGCAACCGCTCAGAATCAGGCCGCGGAAGCCAATCCGACGCCAAACACGGCCGAAGTAGTACCGGGCGAAGTGTCGCCCAACGACAAACTGAATGTTGCCGCCATCGGTTCGGGCGGCAAGGGCGGCGGCGACATCATGAATTGCAGCAAGACAGAGAATATCGTGGCGCTGTGCGATGTCGATTGGGATCGGGCCGCGCAGACCTTTGAGCGCCTTCCCAATGCGAAGCGCTACCGCGACTTTCGCCACATGCTCGAAGAGATGCCTGAGATTGACGCCTGTACCATTTCCACTCCCGACCATCTGCACGCGCCCGCGGCCTACATGGCCATGAAGATGGGCAAGCATGTATATGTGCAGAAGCCCCTGACCCACACCGTGGCCGAAGCGCGGTTGCTTGCCAATGTAGCCAAGGAAACAGGCGTAGCCACCCAGATGGGCAATCAGGGCCATTCTGGCAACGGCGTACGCGAACTCTGCGAAATGATTTGGTCCGGCGCGATTGGCCAAGTGCGCGAAGCGCATGTGTGGACGCACCGCCCAGTATGGGCAAATCAAGGCCGCGGCGAACCCCTAGAGATACAGATTCAGCCTGAAAATCTGGATTGGGATCGCTGGATCGGACCTGCGCCATGGCGTCCGTACAATCGTGGTTACGCCCCGCACGACTGGCGCGCCTGGCAGGATTTCGGCGGCGGTTCGCTGGGCGACATGGCCTGTCACATCATGGATCCGGTTTACATGTCGTTGAAGCTGGTTGAAGCGACGGATTACACCGTCGAGGTCGTGATGCAGAAGGGCGTGAACACTGAAACGTTTCCGCTCATGTCCACCATCAAATACTCTTTCCCGGCGCGTGGCGACATGGGTCCGGTCGACGTCTACTGGTACGACGGACACGAAGGTGAAGGCGAACAACGCGTCTACAACCGGCCAAAACGCCCCGACGGCATTCCGGTCGAGTCCATTCTCGGTGACAATGAAATGAACGGGTCGTTCCTGGTTGGCGAGAAAGGCATCATTACGCAGGGTGAATACGGCGGCAATCCCCGCTTGGTGCCGGATGCCAAGATGTTGGAATACAAGAAGCCCGACCCCACACTGCCACGCGTGCCCAACGAGGACCACTATCAAAACTGGTTGCAGGCATGCAAAGGCGGCGAGCCATCCTGCTCCAACTTCTCCTATGCCGGTCCATTCACTGAAATGGTGAACTTCGGCAATTTGATTGTTAAGTACGGCAAGAAGCTGCACTGGGACAACGTGAAGGGCGTCGTCAAAGACGTGCCGAATCCGGAGCAGATTGTGAGCAAGGAATACCGAAAAGGCTGGGAACTGCCCTGCTGAGTTGACTTTGCACTTCGGGGAGCCGGCTCGTCGGCCGGCTCCCCGTTCCTATTTAGGGCTTGAGCATTTGTTTTTGGCACAGAGCCTTACGCCAACTCCCTTAACCACTTTCGCACTATCGCGGCGTTCTCGCGAGTCGACAATAAAACCAGCTCATCGCCTAGGAGAACTTCCGTGGATCCTCTGGGCACAATCGTCACGCGTCCGCGCCGAATGGCGCCAAGTATACAGCCCGGTGGAAACATCACATCCCGCACAGCGCTCCGGGCGAGTGCCGTGCCATGATTGACTTGGGCATGTGACAGTACCATTTCGCTTTGTTCCTGCAGTGTTTGTAGGTCGTCCATCCGTCGAATCATCCGTGCGGAGCGCTGGTGGGCACGCGCATAGGCAGAGACAACATCGGCCCGCTTTAGAATGCCAATCAACGTATCCGTGGCGTTGGGATCAATAACCGGCAACCGCCCGATATTGTGCGTTGCGAATTGATTCAGCGCATGGGTCAATGACTGTTCTGGTCTGCACACCACCACGTTACGCGTGCAAATATCGGCAACGGTAAGCGCGTCCGGATTCCGATCCATCAACGCGCTCTCGACATCCTGCATTGTGACCACCCCAAACAGTCTGCCGTCGTTGTCGACAACTGGATACCCAGTCTCATGATCATTGGCGAACTTTACCAGCATCTCCGTCAAGGGCATGTCAGGGGAGACATCTGGGTACTCGCGTGCCATTGCCTCTTCCACAGTCACCGCATCCATCAAGCTTACTTCCGGCACAACGCCCACGTGATATCCCCGCCGTTTTAACTTGATCGTGTAAATGGAATACGGGGAAATCCACTGCGAGATCATGGTGCTCATTACGGTCGCGGTCATTAGTGGAATGATAATGCGATAGTCATCGGTCAACTCGAAGACAATAAAGATGGCGGTAATGGGTGCGTGAGACGCCCCGCCAAACACGGCCGCCATGGCAACCAATGCATACGATCCGCTATTCAATCCAGGCGCGAGACGGTGCACCAATCCTCCAAAGCCCCCGCCAAACATCGCACCGACAAACAACGCGGGGGCAAAAACGCCTCCGGAGCCGCCGGTTCCCACGGTCAATGCGGTGGCGGCCAACTTCGCCGCGCACAACAGAAACAAAACGTCCATGGCCAGTTCATTGTTCAAGGCCATTTCAATATGTTCGTACCCACCGGACATGATCTGAGGAACAAAGACAGCCAACACGCCGGTAAGTGCGCCACCGATCGCTGGCTTGATGTATTCCGGCAGCCGCACTTTCTCTGTAACGTCCTCCACTGCACAGACGGTGCGGGTGTACATTTGCGATACCAATGCGCACAACACGCCAAGTAACGCGAAGAAAAGAATCTCCCAAGGGGACTGCATCAGATAGTGCGAATCCACGTGGAAAGCGGGCACATCCCCTTCCACCGTGCGCGTTATCACGCTGGCCGTAGCCGAACTCAGCTCAACCAGAATGAATGTATTGGCCGTGAATCGGCTCAGGATGACTTCCATCGCGAAAATGACGCCCGCCATCGGCGCATTGAATGTGGCGGAGATACCCCCGGCCGCGCCGCATGCCACCGCGAGCATGATTCGCCGGTCGGGCAACCGAAGCCATTGTGCCAGCGACGAACCGAAGGCCGCCCCGATTTGGACAATTGGTCCTTCGCGGCCGGCCGATCCGCCCGATCCAATCGTAATTGCCGCTGCAATGGCCTTGAATAGGGCGACACGAGGCCGAATGCGTCCTCCGTGATGCGATATGGCCAACATCACTTCGGGCACACCGTGTCCCTTGGCCTCGGGAGCAAATCGTTGCGTAATGAATTCCGCACAATAGCCCCCCTAGTCCGATGACCGGTATGACAAAGAGCGATCCTGTTGCGCGCTCGATGCCCTGGCCAATGACATCGAAAAAGAGGAAATCCATGAAATGGATCAGCTCTTTAAATCCGTAGGGGCCGAGTCCGGCTACTGCCCCGATGGGCACCGCAAGCACAACCGGACCCAGAAACTCCGATCGCTGAAATTTTTCTATAGGTGTTAGAAGCCGTCTTGTCATTTTTTTGTGCGTCTGCTTTTGGTGCCCATTCCGGCCGCGATTACTTGGTCCACTTTAGCCATTGAATGCCGTCCGCACTGGTTGTGAATTTCCGCGCGCGTATGCTGGAACCTTCTCCTTCCTCGTAATACACAATCAAGGTCGCTCCATCCTTCAACGTGGCCATGCTCGGATAGGCTCCGCCGACGCTATCAACTTCCACGTTCCCGCTCCATGTCGCGCAGTCGTCCGTGGAATAGTGCAGACTGGTATTGGGCACACGATGCGCGCATACAATGGTGCCGTCTGGCGCACGATGAAAATAGGGGCAGTGTCCCGGATACCCCATCGGTTTGGACTCGCTCCATGTGGTGCCTTGGTCTGCCGAAGTGGAATAGTGCATGTCGCCCGAGGGCGCTCGTTGCGCCGCGTACAGACGACCATCTTTGAGTTCGACTATATCCGTTTCCGCATCCAGCTTTACGCCTGCATTCGGGATATCAATCGGCGGCGACCATGTGGCACCCCGGTCGTCCGACACGGTTACCGCGCCCCATGCATTGCCTTGGTGTTCGGTGTATAAGCCGAGAATCAGGCGCCCGTTCGACAACACCCGGATCGGAGCGCTGCAATAATATGGGCTGATAATTCGGGGGTTGGACCATGTCGCACCATTGTCTGCCGATTCCACGAGCCAGGATCCCAGTCCTCGGTACGATTCTCCGTCCTTACGGAGGATGAAGAAATTACAGAGAATTCTGCCGTCGGCAAGTTGCACGATGGACGGGTCTCGGTCATCGTCGGGTGTGTCCACAAGCGTCTTGGCCGGAGTCCATGTGCGGCCTTCGTCTCCGGAGTAACACACGCTCACCCTGCCACCTTTTGGATGGGCTGCGTCCGGCAGGGATACATGTTTCCAACCCGCGTAGAAGACGCACATCAACCGGCCGTCCTGCAGTCGACACACATCCGGGAATGCTTCATAGGCTCCAGCGCCCGCATCCTCACAAACCATTACGAAGTCGATTCCGCGTACCATTGGTTCGTCTTGCGCGGCTGCAACCATGGTGCACACTCCGATGCCGAGCGACAGCCAGCTCAAACGTTTCATGTTTGACTCCCCCAGCGGTTTAAATAAAAACGGCGCGGCGGCCTCCGCACGGAGTACCGCCGCGCCGCACTATGCGACAATACGGCTTACTTGCCCTTCAATTCCACCTTGGCACCAGCGGCCTCGAGCTTTTCCTTCAAGCTCTTGGCTTCGGCTTCGTCCAAGTCTTCCTTCACGGGCTTCGGCGCGCCATCGACCAAGTCCTTCGCTTCCTTCAGACCCAGACCCGTGATTGCGCGCACTTCCTTGATCACGTTGATCTTGTTCGCGCCCGCTTCCACCAGGACGACATCGAACGCGGTCGGACCTTCGGGAGCCGCTTCAGCCGCAGCACCCGCGGCCGGAAACGCGCCCATCATCATGGGGGCAGCAGCTTCCACACCGAATTTTTCTTCCAGTGCCTTCACCAATTCGCTCAACTCCAGCACGGATAAGCCGGAGATCTTCTCTACGATTTCTTCCAACACAGCAGCCATGATAGCCACACTCCTAACAGTTGACTTGATTGATGTTCAAACGCAAGCGCCACTTGGTAACGGCTGGCGCAACATACCGGAAGCGCGCCATCAGGCGGCTTCTTCTTTCTTCTTCCGAACTTGATCCAGTACGTTGACCAGATTGCGAGGCAATGCCGTGAGCACGCCCAGTGTGTTCCGCATCGGCGCCTGCATTACGCCCAGCAACTGAGCAATCAACACCTCGCGCGACGGAAGTTCCGCGAGCGCATCCAGTTGAGCTTTCCCAATCGCATTACCGTCGAGAATACCGCCCTGCATTTCAACCAAAGGAACGTCTTTGTTGAATTCCTTTAAGACCTTGGCAGGGGCCACCGGATCCTTGCAGAATGCCCAGCCCGTCGGGCCGTCCATGTACTTCGCCGCGGCACTGTAACCCAGTTCGTCCAGCGCGCGTGAAGCAAGGTTGTTCTTGTATACCTTGTACGTTACGCCCTTTTCGCGCAAACGCTTGCGCAATTCAGTCGCCTGGCCCGCTTTGATGCCCACATACTTGAGCATAATGGCTATATTGGCGCCCTCAAGACGTTCCTTGATCTCGGCTACAGACTCAATCTTTTCTGGCTTCGGCAATCGAATTCACCTCCTCTCGTGAATCCAACAAAAAACCCGCACAGCCGTAAAAGACGATGCGGGTGAACATACATAATAGGATGTACGCCACATCCGCGATCTCGGCGGGCAACATTAAGGCCAAACACGAACCTAGGTCCGTACGAGGCCACCAGCTGTCTATGACCGGCGAACGTTGGACTCGAAAATAGCTCGCAACACAAGGTTACGAAGTTCGAAAGAGTATCAATTTAGAGAGACACAAGTCAAATGGACTGTGGGACAAGCGGATTCTCATTCGCTGGCAAAGCTCAAACGGCCGCATCGCTCCGTACTGTGCACTGACAGACTATGCTTCAGGGTTTTCAACGTGCCGGTTCGCGGTAAAGCTGTGACTTCTATTGGACCATGCAATCATGCGCAGGTTTGCCTTGGGAAAATGTCCCATAGAGTGCATAAACCTATATTTTCCTGTACTTTACCTATTGTCCACCCGTTGAAGAAGAATTGTATTCAAAGGGCAATCCATCTGGATTTCATCCATTACTTGACATAGTCTAAATTTTGATATATATCTAGGCTATCGAAACAGAACGCGAGGGTCTCCGACCCTAGTTTCAGGGACGGACTCAACTTGAAGTACCGGGGGATTGGCGCACCATTGTACTGGTCATTCAGACACTCTCTATCAGTTGGCTTGCGACAAATCAACGGAGGCGTGCGCACTCCCTGTCATGCTCACGGGGGCGGGTGTCGATAGGACGGCGCCGATGAGAATAGTCCGGACCAACGATGCGGGGCAAGGCACGACTCACTGACTTGCTGTAGCGTCTAAGTTGTAACGGGGGCAATGTGTCGAATCAATTAGATTCGAATTGAACTCAAGGAGTAGATGTATGACGAACACGGAAGGAAAGAGGCTATACCTCGGATTTCTAAAAACCACCAAAAAAAGCAAGGAGAAAATGCGACATAGCAGCAGTTGCATTTGCTCCATCGTCTTTGCGTTTTTTTGTTGTATTGCGTGGACTCATGGCAGCATGGCGCAAGAAGCAACTTCGACCGGGGCTCCGAAGCCAAAAGGCGCTTCGACCCAGCCTGCGGTAAACCAGAACCCGCACACGGCGGAATCGACAGGAGGAAGCATGGAAACGGGCGGTAAGTGTCCTATTACGGGCGCAACACACGGAAATACGACTTCGGGAGCGTGGTCGAATCGGGACTGGTGGCCGAATCAACTCAACCTGCAGATTCTGCACCAGAATTCATCCAAGAGCGACCCCATGGGCGGAGACTTTAATTATGCGGAAGAGTTCAAGTCGCTCGACTTGGATGCTGTCAAGAAAGATCTCTTTGCGTTGATGACGACATCTCAAGATTGGTGGCCCGCAGACTACGGCCATTACGGCCCTCTGTTTATCCGCATGGCGTGGCACAGTGCGGGCACATACCGTGTTGCTGACGGCCGCGGAGGTGCATCCGACGGCACGCAGCGTTTTGCTCCGCTCAACAGTTGGCCGGACAATGCCAATCTCGACAAGGCACGCCGTTTGCTTTGGCCCATCAAGCAAAAATACGGCCGCAAAATTTCGTGGGCCGATTTGATGATCCTGGCCGGCAACTGCGCTCTGGAGTCGATGGGCTTTAAGACCTTTGGTTTTGCGGGTGGGCGTGAAGACGTGTGGGAACCTCAGGAAGATGTCTTCTGGGGACCCGAGAGCGAGTGGTTGGGCGATAAACGCTACAAGGGAGAACGGGAACTCGACAATCCACTCGCCGCCGTGCAAATGGGTTTGATCTACGTCAATCCCGAAGGCCCCAATGGCAATCCGGACCCGATAGCCGCTGCCAAAGACATTCGTGAGACGTTTGCCCGCATGGCGATGAATGATGAGGAAACCGTGGCACTCATTGCTGGCGGTCACACCTTCGGCAAGGCCCACGGCGCAGCCGATCCGAGCAAGTATGTTGGTCCCGAACCCGAAGGTGCGAGCCTTGAAGAACAGGGTCTCGGTTGGAAGAACACGTTTGGCAAAGGCAATGCGCAAGATACTATCACGAGCGGCCTCGAAGGCGCGTGGACCAGCAACCCCGTACGGTGGTCGCACATGTATCTCTCCAACCTGTTCTCGTATGAGTGGGAGTTGGTGAAGAGTCCCGCGGGCGCGAAACAGTGGGTACCCAAGCATGGTGCTGGCGAAGGGACCGTACCGGATGCCCACGATCCGTCTAAGTCCCACGCTCCGATCATGTTTACGACGGATCTCGCGCTGCGCATGGACCCTGCCTACGAAAAGATCTCCAGACGCTTCTTTGAGAATCCGAAGGAATTTGAAGTGGCCTTTGCCAAAGCTTGGTACAAGCTTACCCACCGTGACATGGGTCCGGTCTCGAGGTTACTTGGACCGCTCGTTCCTGAACCGCAATTGTGGCAGGACCCAGTCCCTCCAGTGGATCACGAATTGGTAAACGCGCAGGATATTTCCGCACTCAAGGAAAAGATTCTCTCGTCGGGTGTGACCATTCCGCAACTGGTGTCCACAGCGTGGTCGTCTGCCTCCACGTTCCGGGGATCCGACAACCGGGGCGGCGCAAATGGTGCGCGCATTCGCCTTGCACCCCAAAAAGACTGGGAAGCCAATCAACCCGCTGAACTCGCGCAAGTGTTGCAAAAATTGGAAAAAATCCAGCAAGAGTTCAACAGCGCGCAAACAGGTGGCAAGAAAGTCTCCTTGGCAGACGTAATCGTGTTGGGTGGGTGCGCCGCTGTCGAACAGGCGGCGAAGAAAGCCGGCTTCGCCGTTGCTGTTCCGTTCTCGCCCGGGCGCACCGATGCGACGCAGGAGATGACCGATGCGGAATCTTTCGCTGTACTGGAGCCCTTGGCCGACGGGTTCCGCAATTACGTAAAGTCAGGACAGGTGCGGCCTGCGGAGGAAATGCTGGTAGACAGGGCGCAACTGCTAACGCTTACGGCGCCTGAGATGACTGTGTTACTCGGCGGAATGCGGGTCCTGAATGCAAACCATGGCCAATCCCAGCATGGCGTATTTACCACCCAACCGGAAACGCTGACCAACGACTACTTTGTTAATCTACTTGATTTGGGAACCGAATGGCGCAAGTCATCTCAGGGTAATGGCGTCTATGAAGGACTCGACCGGGCCACCGGCACTGTCAAGTGGACTGGCACATCGGTCGATTTGGTCTTCGGCTCCAACTCCCAACTTCGCGCCATTGCCGAGGTGTATGGAGCGGCGGATGCGAAAGAAAAATTCGTGCATGATTTCGTGGCAGCCTGGTGCAAAGTCATGAATCTCGACCGCTTCGACCTCTCCGCATAATCGGAGTGCATTCGAGCGACCCATAGGTCGTGCGCGGAAGCGTTGTCAAGTACCGATCAAGGCCTGCTCACAGGAAACTTCGAGCAGGCCTTGATCAATTTTGCCAGGAGTTTATTCCGGACAGGCAGGGCGCACCTTGCGGGTTAGTGGTCACACAAGTATGTGAAAAGTGTTTTGAAAAACCCGGGTCACTCTTACAGGAGTCGCTCTCTTTTTTACAGGCGAGGCGTCTGGCCATGCCTGCAATGCGATTCCCATCCCATTCGAACGATGAAGCGAGACCAACTCGATTAGTCGAGGCGAAACCGTTCTCCCAGGTACGTCTTTCGTGCGAGCGGATCCGCCGCAATGTCGACTGGTGTGCCCTGAACCATGATTCGGCCTTCACTGATAATGTAGGCGCGGTCCGTAATCTCCAGGGTTTCACGCACATTATGATCGGTGATGAGTACGCCGATGTTTACTTGCTTGAGCTGAAAGACGATGTCTTGTAACTCCCCCACGGCAATCGGATCGATACCCGCAAAGGGTTCGTCGAGCAACACGACCTTTGGGTAGGTCACCAGAGCACGCGCAATCTCCGTACGCCGGCGCTCGCCTCCGGAAAGCGTATATGCAGGCGCGTGCGCCAAATGAACGATGTTTAAGTCGTTCATCAGTTCTTCTGCGCGTTCCTTTCGCTTGGCCGGAGAGATCGGCAGGTATTCGAGCACGGCCATGATGTTCTGCATAACCGTCAATTTGCGGAATACCGAGGGTTCCTGCGGGAGATAGGTCATACCTTCGCGCGCACGGCGATACATGGGAAACGTTGTTACGTCTTTTCCATTAAAGAATATGCGGCCGTCTGTGGGCCGAAGCATGCCGACAACCATGCGAAACGTTGTGGTTTTGCCAGCTCCATTGGGCCCAAGCAACCCCACCACTTCGCCGGGATTCAATTCAATGCTGACTTCCTTGACCACGGTCCGGCGCTTGAACTGCTTGACCAGGTTTTCTGCTCGCAGCAAGGGCGCGTCAGCAGCGATTGGGTCCATCGCACGCCCGGTGGTTTCCTGGACCCTGTTCACGGTTGATCTCCCGACGCGGGGGGCTCTGCGCCGCCCGGCGGCGGAGACTCATCGGAGGCTTCACGGCCGCGACGCGGCAATTCTTCGATATCCGCGTTGCGGATTTGCAGATTGTTTGTGTTGAGGTCGTAGACGACAAGCGAACCCGCCACGCTGTTGACGCCGGCCAGGTTGCCCGAGACTTTCCCCTTGAACGATATTTTACCTTCGGCAAGATCGAACTCGGCGCTATCCGAACTCATCCATCGTTCACCCATATCCACTTTTGAATTGCCGGTGAGAATGGCGGTATCCGGAGAAGTCTTACCTTCCGCGAATACAAAGGTCAACTTGTCCCCGCTCATTAGTACCGGCGATGCACTCTCATCAACCGGTACAAGGGAGATTTCGACTCCCCCCGTCATTGCATCCAGCTGACCTTTACGCAAGGCGACTTGAGGCGCCTTGTTCACATCCATGGACTTGTAAGTGTTTTTTTTTTCGCCGCTCGACTCGATCGGTAGATTCTTTGCGGTAAAATTCTCCATGTCCGTATCGCCGGTTTCAAGGCCATATGTCATCTTGTCGCAGGCGAATTCCTTTATTTGTTCCGTACTTCCGCTGACTTTGTCGGTGAACACGATGGACTTGGCCTTCAAGTCCATTGTCGCTTTGCTCGATTTGATGAGTCCGTCCGGACTTTTTACGTTCACACTGCCGCTCATGTTCACCGCGGACGGTTTTGCGCCTTCTCCTTTTCCTGACCAGGCAAAAGTCACCGTGGAGGCGCTTAAATCGAATCGGCCGTCATCGCCTGCCAGCCCGATACTGACCCCACCCGACATTTGCTTGACGGAACCTCCCGTGAACGCTACAGTCCCGGCGCGGTTGATGTCCATGGTGGAGAAACCTCCGCCATCAGACGCCATGGGTACACCGGTTGCCTTGAGGTTGCTCATTTCCGCATCGCCGCTCTCCAAGTCGTACACAATCTTGTCCGCGGTGAATTGGTTAATCTCCGGTGTTGATCCCGATACGCCATCGGTAAACGTCAGGGTGTTTGCCGCAAAATCGAGTCTGGCGCGGCTGGAAGCGATCAGCCCTTGCGCACTATCCACTTCCACGCTTTTGTCGAGCGTAATAAACGAAGGTTGCGACGTCGATCCGCTCTCTGGCCACCCCATGCCAAAGGTCACCGCCTTCAAGCTCATGGGCTGTACCGACTCATCCTCGCCCCGCAATCTTATCTGTATGGGTGCTGCGTCGCCGTCAATGCTTTCGAGGCGGCCGCCTTTGAAGATAACCTTTGCCGCTGGCTCGACGATGTCCAGGTAGGTAAACGCTGTCGCCTGCGTTTGGGCATGAGCAGTCCCCACGAGGCTGAAAAGACTCAACAAGGCGGTTGTAAAAGCGGAAATCAGTCCCGATTTCCTACGGCTCTGTTGCACCGTTTCACCCTCCTTGATTCGCACTGTTCCGGTTACGTTTTTCAGTTCCAGCCGCTCGCTGTCGCGCGAGTACGTCATTCCCTGGGCATTTAGTAAGGTCTCTCCTCGAGAATAGGTGATAGTCCCTTCGGAGGTTGCCGTTCGGTCAGCATTCTTCCACTCCATCGATTCCATGGCGAGTTTCTGGCCGTCCATCTCGACCTCCACCGTTCCTTTCAACGTGGCGACCTCTTCGCCTTGATTCAAAATAGCCTCGCTCGCCTTAAACACTGCCGAGGGAGAACCTTCGGCGTAAACCGTAGCCTCTGCATTTTCGAAAATCACGACATCATCTTGCATGACAAAGGACGGTGCAGTAATCTCAAAACTGGGCCGTTCTCCTTCTGACCGGTCTGCGTCGCTCTCGTAGAAACGGAACATCTGGCCGGTGCCGCGCATCTGCACTTCTCCAGCCGGTTGCGTACTGGCAGGTGCCGGCGTGACGGTCGTCTCCGGTTCCGGCTCGGAGTTTGCGGCAGGCGGTGTACTTTTCACGGGATCGGGTGTACAGCCCAGAAAGCCCGTCAGGCACACCCCAAAAAGTAACAAATATTTCACACTGAAACCTTTTCATTCTTGTAAAAGATGAGTCTTAATCCCTTAAGGGTCAAATACGGATCCACATGGTCGATTCGGCTTGCGATGCTGGAAATCAGCTCGGCAAAACCGCCTGTGGCAATTGTTGTGGGCTTGGCCCCCATCTCCTGACTCATCCGGGCGATCAACCCATCAACCAGATCTGCATATCCATAGGTAATACCTGAACGAATGTGCGAAACTGTGTCGCGGCCGATGACGTGTTCCGGTCGTATAATCTCCACGCGAGGCAATTTGGCGCATTTTTCTGACAGGGCATCGGCGGAAATTTGAATTCCAGGCACGATTACTCCCCCTTTGTACTCACCGGCCCCCGAAATGGCATCAAAGGTGGTGGCTGTACCAAAATCGACCACAATGAGCGGTCCTTGGTAGTCGTTTGTCGCTGCGACGGCATTCACAATGCGATCGGCCCCTACTTCCTTCGGATTCTCCACCTGAATTACGAGTCCGGTGCGGACCCCAGGGCCGACAAACAGTGGCTTCACGCCAAAACTTTGTTCGCAGGCGGTCTGCATCGCTCCGTTCACTTGGGGTACAACGCTTGAAACGCAGCAGCCGGTGACCGATCTGGGATCAAGCCCATCTTGTTGAAACAACATGAGAAGCAGGATCCGCATTTCGTCTGATGTACGTGCATGGCTGGTAACCAGCCGCCAATGGGCAACCGCCGCGTCGCCTTCGTACAGGCCGAGCACGGTGTGGGAATTGCCAACATCCATCACCAAAAGCATGATTATTCCTCAGACAGTTCGATGATGTCGCCGAATAGGATCCGGTGCGTTGCACCCGCGGATTCCACCAGCAGTCCTCCCTCGTCGTCGATTTCACGCACGACGCCCACGATGGACCCCGCGCGAACCCGGCACCCCCGGATCGCGCATGCCGATGCCCACTCCCTGCGGAACGCTTCCAAGTGACCTTCCCGTAAGAGCATAACTCGCTTATCGAGTTCGGTCAAAATCCGGCGGATCAAGTCGCCTCGGTCGAACGGGCGTTGTAGACCGACTTCAAGCGAGATTGCTTTCCCTCGAAGATTCTCGGGAAAATCCTCGGAACGATGGCGCACATTAAGGCCCACCCCGACGACCGACCGTTTGCGTCGATGCTCCACAAGAATACCGCAGACCTTGCGCCCGTTCAGCAATAAGTCGTTTGGCCATTTTAGCTTAAGTAGACAATCCGACCTCAGCGCGTCTCGCACGGCCAATGGACCGGCAAAGGCCAAACCCGGGACCGGCTGCTCGAACACGACGCTGAACCAAAGACCCAAACCCGGAGCACTATGCCAAGTTCGGCCGTGCCTGCCACGGCCTGCCGACTGTTGATCCGCGAGCACGACGGTGCCATCGCCCCCTACCGCCAACGCACGCGCGTTTGTGGAATCGACGGTTTCGTAGACGTGCACCCGATTCCCGACGATCTGGGTTGAAAGCGGGGTTGGAGTGAGTTCGGCGGTCCGGCTGTCAAGCGTTGACAATTTCAAGAGATATGTCCACTGCGGGCGCGGAATGGGTTAACGCGCCCACGGAGATGATGTGTACGCCTGTTTCGGCAATTTCACGAACGCGGTCCAGAGTCACGTTGCCGCTGGCCTCCAGCACGACATTGAGGCCGCTCGTTCTTTCCACGGCCTTTCGCATGGTTTCCAAGTCCATATTGTCCAGGAGTATGGCATCGGCCCCGGCCGCTATGGCTTCATCCAGTTCAGATAGATCAGTGACTTCCACGCCAATTTTCATTAAATGGTGCGTTCCGTTCCTCGCTTTTGCAACGGCGTTCATGACGGTACCCGACGCGACTATGTGGTTGTCTTTGATCAGGACTCCATCAAACAGCGCATAGCGGTGATTCGCGCCGCCCCCGTGGAGAACAGCGAGTTTTTCTAGCCTTCGCAGCAGAGGCGTTGTCTTTCTCGTATCGCACACCTTTGTATCCAAGTCTTGTACTTGTTCAACGAAAAGTGCCGTTGCCGTCGCGATGCCGGAGAGGTGTTGCACGAAATTGAGTGCTACGCGCTCGCCGGTTAATACGGAACGGGTATCCGCGATAAAAGCGGCGAGGTCGTCACCACTACCAAATGCGGTACCGTTTTCCATGGCATGCCAATCGGATACGCGGGCATCCAGTGTATCGAACACCATCCGAAATACGTCGATGCCGCTCAATACTCCCGGCTGTTTCGCGATCAGGCGCGCCTTGCAAGTTGCTCCCGGCGGCACGGTAGCGTTGGTCGTGATGTCGCCCTGACCGATGTCCTCGTCAAGCGCATCTTGAATCAGTTTCTTCAAACCCTGCATAAAACTACCTCAAAAAGATCAGGACAGGGTAGCACACCCAGCAGGGCGATGTCGATTTCGAGGATCCCTCCATAACCGGAAATCACTCGCATAATTGGAGTTATGGAACGATCTCGTATTTGCCACCCTGAATGGCTGCGCTTTTCAGAATTAGAGCATTCGCCGCTTGATCAAAGGCCCATTCCGTTACTTGGGCACCGTCCAAGGCTATTGATGACGGCGCATTTTCGGCGTGGATACGCAGGATATGTGGAGGAACTTCGCCTTCCAATGTAACGGTTATATTTTCACTTTTTTCCAGTTTGACCACAAATTCCTTCTCCGTGGCGGGATCGATGACCCGGGTCTCTGACGGAGCTCCCGGGTAGAGCAGCAGTGTAATGTGCCCTTCTGACGACTCGTCTCCCAGGCCGGTGTATTTTCGCCGGACATTTAGTGGGATTGCGGCCCCTTCCCTCACAAATACCGGGAATTCGTGCCACGGGTAGTCTCTGGTAACCGTGAGCGGGCCTTGGATTAATTCCGCGTCATCAAAAAAGTAACGCCACTGGCCGGCAGGCAATTCGACGGTTCGGGTCGGTGATGGTTCGAAAATGGGTGCAACAAAGAGGTCTCGTCCAAACAGGTACTGATACTTGCCGGGCTGTGGCTGCATCAGGGTGGGACCTCCCTCATGCTGTGCAACGATGTGCGAGTAAATGTATGGAACCAGTTCCGAATGCAGCCATGTGAATTGACGCACGATAGTCAGTTCTTCTTCGCTACGCTCCCAAAGTGCGCGATTGCCATGTCCACCATTCAAAAACAGGCCGCAGAATGTGGAGAATTGAGCCCACCGGATGTATAACTCCGCCGGAATCTCGCCACCGGAATACCCCGCGATGTCCGAGCCAATCACGCCGTAGCCGAGTCGCGCGCTATCCAGAATATGCGTGAGAGCCTCTTCGATTCCTTCTTCTTTCAGTGTCCACGCATGGTCTTGATCGCCCACCCAAGTCACCGGGGCCGCATCGAAAGGCGCGAAGCCTTCCGGATGCCCCGCCCCGTCAAGGGAGCGGGCGAGAGTAATGAACTCGGGATTGAGGGATAACCCGTGCTGATACTCGTCCCGGTAGTAGTGGTCCATATAGCCGCGGGTGGACATCCAGCCCTTATGGGTTTTTTGATACGGCACAGGAAGGTTTCCGATGCGCGAGCTGAAAAATGTGGCGGTGCCGTCCAGTTTCCAACCGTCAATTCCCCAGTCGAGGACATCCTTTTGGAGGCCGCGCCACCACTCCATGGCCTGTGGATTGGTATAGTCGATGAATCCTCCCTTGCCTTTCCACCAACCGGTTTCAAAACCATTGCCTGCGAGATACCCATTTGACTTTGCTTCATTGAACCAGTCTTGTGATTCTTTAATAGCGGTATCCTTGCTATAACTATCCACCATACACGTCATCCACAGAACGACCCTGTATCCTTTGTCTTGCAGGCCGGTGAAGAACTGCTCGGGATTGGGATATCGGGATTCGTCCACGATGAAATCGTTGTACCGTGTGCTCCAGGGACTGTCTATCAGAATTGTAGTTACAGGAATATCGTGCTGCCTATATCCCTGAAGGAGCCGGGACACTTCCTCCGCCGTGTTGACGTCATCTTCCCAAAGCCACGGTTCTAGCGCCCACGACGGCGTAATGGGAACCCGCGTATGTCTGGTCGCGTTGAAAGGCATCCCCCAGAATGGAAACAACCACACTCCCCAGACAAGCAACGCCATGAGTAGAAGCATGGCTACGCTACCCTGGACAAGCCGGTACAAGCATCCCCTGCTTTTCATTCCACACTCCCGATAGTAGTCATTTCATTATGCCCGAGTGTACCGGCTCGATACATCTCCGTGGACTACTTGGCGGCGCCTTGCGCTTGATATACTCTGGTGTTTCCATGCAAACGGCGGAGAATGGGCATGCAGAGCAATCCTTATGCGCGGTTCCGAGACCGCGATTTGACGCTGAACGACCATCTGGCAATCGATCGAACGGTGTTGGCGAACGAGCGCACGCTGCTTGCCTACTGGCGAACGTCGATCGCGATGGTGATAACCGGTGGTTCCGCCATTAAGTTTTTTGACTCGCACTGGCTGGATGCACTTGGCTTTCTGTTGATCTTGCTGGCGGCATTGGTGACCATAGTAGGCTGGCGGAGATACGCACGATTAATGTACATGTTGAAAGCCGCCCAAGCACACAAGACAGTATTGCCAGCCGCATTATCTGGCGAGTTCATGAATGAGAAGTAACGTGAAATGGGTATTGAATTGCTACCAGTACAGGAACACGATCTTCCGTTGATCGAGTCGTGGCTTGTCCAGCCGCACGTGGCGCGCTGGTTTGGCGCGAAATCCGATTGGCTTACGGAAATTGCGTCGAATCTTCACAGTGACTGGATTTGGCACTTCAGGGTGGATGCAAACGGCACACCCATCGGATTCGTACAGTACTACGATGTCGCTAAAGCTCCTCCCGGGCCGTGGAGCCACCAGCCCCCTCACACGTATGGCATTGACTTTCTAGTCGGTAGCACTGAAGCGCTCCGGCAAGGGTACGGTAAGGCGATGCTGACCTCTCTGTACGAGACCATCCAACAACGGCACGGACCGTGCCGGGTGGTAGCTGATCCGGACGAGGAAAACGTGGCGTCTATTCGGGCCTTGCGCAGCGCTGGATTTCACCGCGATTTTGCGACGGGGCTGTGCATTCGCTGATCAGGTCCGGTATCGTGATATTGCGAATTTCCGGTACACAGTGCGATCATGATATCGACGTGTCCATTATTCCGAGCCTCCGGAATTGTCCGGAACAAGGAAGATTTCCATGAGTTTTGCCGAAACGTTTTTCAATCCCGATCACGCTTACAGTCTAATGCCATTTTGGTTTCTCAACGATGCGCTTGAGGAAGACGAACTTCGCCGCCAAATCAACGATTTCCACGATCATGGCGTGTATGGCATTGTCCCGCATGCGCGCATTGGGGTACCGGAATCGATTCCGTATATGTCGGAGCGCTGGATCCATTTTATCAAGGTGATTGTGGAGCACTCGGCCTCCAAATCAATGCGTGTTGTGCTTTATGACGAAGGGATGTATCCCTCTGGTTCGTGTCACGGTCGCGTCGTTGCGGAGAATCCCCGATTTGCGACACGCGCCCTTGTCCGCCGTGGCAAACCGGCGGTCCTCGGGGCCGACGAATTTCGAGTATGCGAAGATGAGAAGTACACGTACATAAACACACGATCCATGGGCCATATCCGAGGTATCCATTTCGGGACTGATGACGGAGAACCGGGCGCACCGCCTTCGGCGGATCTTCTCAATCCGGATTCCACCGCCGCCTTTTTTCGTTTGGGTCTTGACCCCTACTACGAGTCCATGAAGGAGCATTTTGGAACCACCATCATCGGTGTATTCACCGACGAGCCCGACGTAATGGGGCGCGGCCATATCAAGGATGCATTTCCTTGGACCTGGGACTTCGAGCACTACCTACAACCGTTCTATCAATCGGAACCGGAGAAGTACCTGCCTGCGCTGTTTGATGAGGACCACCCACGTCATGACACCGTTCTGGGCGTTTTTCGGAGTGCCATTCAAGCTCGCCTACGGGAAACGTATTATGGCCCTTACAGCGAATGGTGCGAGCAACACGGTGTCGCGCTGACCGGTCACCCCGCACAACCCGATGAAATCGGCCTCCTGCGCTATTTTCACATACCCGGGCAGGACATTGTCTGGCGTTACATTGAACCCTATAAATCGAATGCGCTGGAAGGTCCTCAGTCTACTCAGGGCAAATGCAGTGCGTCCGCACAGCATCATTATGGTCGCGCCCGCAATTCCAACGAGTGCTTTGGCGCGTATGGATGGGAATTCACCGAAGACGAGATGTGGTGGGTCACCAATTGGCTGCTGGTGCGCGGCGTCAATCTCATATATCCGCATGCGTTTTACTATTCCATCCGTGAGCAGCGACGTGACGAACGACCACCCGACGTCGGTCCCAACAATATTTGGTGGGATCGATACAAACACTATGCCGATTATGTGCGCCGTCTGTGTTGGGTTAACGGCGAAGGAACACCCGAGTGCCACATCGCGATACTTGGATTGGAGAACAGACTTCCCTGGCGCGCGGCAAAGGTCCTGTTTGAACACCAGCGCGACTTTCTTTATCTCGACAAGCATATGCTACGCAAACACGTCTATCTGGGCGCCGACGGATTTCGAATCGGCGCGATGGATTACAAGGTCATTGTTATCGATGGCGCGGAATACCTGGATGCCGAAAGCGCTGACCTGCTGAAGCCTTTGGTCGAATCCGGCCGGGTTGTGGCCTTCCAAGATGCGGTAAGCGAGCACATAGACGTGGCCGTCAGCGAAGAGGAACTCCTGGAGAAACTGGATGCCTTGACTCCTGTGGATATACGGGTGTCGCCGTCAACGCCCCATCTTCGCTATCAACACCTACGGCTTGACGGCTTGCACGTCTATCTCTTTTCCAACGAAGGGCGCGAGACGATTGCGGGGACGCTCGAAGTCAGTGCGCCGGGCAGTCGTCAATGGTGGGATCCCGAATCAGGTCTTCCAATTGACTTAGTCCCAGAAGAACTGAGTATTCCACCCACGCGCATGCGCCTACTGGTATGTTCCGCCGGATAGCCTAGATACCTTGGCGACCAGATCCAAACACCCACTTGGATTTTCGGTTGAATACCGTCCGAGGCGATGCTTGGACAAAGCGCCTGTGAAATATCCGCTGCATATAAATCCGACTCTTTTCTATGCAAGAACATTTCACTACTGACCATGTACTCTGTCGTCTGAGAAGGTTTTAGCCGTATTGAAAATGCCGGACTGACTGTCACGACGGGGCAAGCACTGCAGCCATCTCCCGAAGAAATAACCGTCTCAAGGCATCGTATCCCCGATCGTTCGGATCTTCTAGATTGTCGAAATACCAATAATGTGGATCCGCTTTTTGGTAATGGGGCTTCCAAAACTGAATGCAGTGAACTCCGTGTCCAAGAAAAAGTTGGTGAATATCGACCAAATGCACGAATTCATACTTCGATGCACACCCGGCGATGACGTCGTTGTACGCTGCGTGAATGCGTGGAAAGTCGGCCCATGGCGGGAGACCTGCCGCGGCGGGGTCTCCCTCACCGTCAGATGGGTCATAAACATTGGCCAGAAAGATATGGCACCCTCCGGG
>BTWA01000046.1:0-40760 GCA_045863295.1 Candidatus Hydrogenedentota bacterium | reverse complement strand
GGTTGCGCGATTTGGAGCAGGCGATCGCGGCGTTGGAACACGATGATCGGGAACACGAACGCCGTATTGAGTTTCTCAAGTTTGAAGTTGGGGAAATTGACAAGGCGGGGCTTCGCGCGGGCGAGGAAGAGGAAATCCGTTCGCGGCGCAACCTAATCACGAATGCCGAGAAGGTATTCGAGCAGGCAAGCGCGGCGTATGGCAGTTTGTACGAAAGCGAGGGGTCGGCAAGCGATCAGGTTAGCGCTACATTGAACGCCTTGGAGGAACTGGCGGACATCGATCCCCGGTTTCAAGCGCTTGCCGAACAGGTGAATTCATTGCGCTCCACGTTGGAGGACGCGGCCGCGGAGTTGAGGGAATTCACTCAGGAGGTCGAATACGATCCGGTCGAGTTGGATGAGTTGAACCGGCGCATCAGTTTGATTGGCGACTTGAAGCGGAAGTACGGCGATTCGGTGGAAGCGATTCTGGCGTATCGGGAACGGGCGGTCGCGGATATCGACACGCACGAGAAGCGCGACGAAAATCTTGAGCGCATGCGCAAAGAACGAAGTGAGCTGTCGGAACTTGCGCAGGCGGACTCCGCAGCACTTTCCCAGAAGCGGAAGGACTCAGCCGGGCGGCTTGCCAAGAAGGTGAGCGCGGCGCTACACGATTTGGGTATGAAAGGAGGCACGTTTGAGCCTCATTTTCAGGCGGTAGCGTTGTACAGTAGCGGCATCGATCGCGTTGAGTTTCTGTTGGCGGCCAACGTGGGTGAGAGACCCAAGCCTTTGAAACAAGTGGCGAGCGGCGGCGAAATCTCGCGCGTGATGCTAGCGTTGAAGGCCGTGTTCGCGGACGCGGATCGGATTCCCACCCTAATATTTGACGAAATTGACGCGGGTGTAGGTGGGGCGGTGGCCAACCAGGTGGCGGCTCGTATGCGGCAGCTTTCTGGGACGCACCAAGTTATCTGCATTACGCATTTGCCGCAGATTGCCGCCGCGGCGAACGCGCATTTCAATGTGGCCAAGGCAACGCAAAAGAAGCGGACGGTCACCAGTGTGTCGCGAATAGAAGACGAAATGCGAGTACAGGAAGTGGCGCGCTTGCTTGACGGTTCGCTGACCACGGTGAGTCTAGCGCATGCAAAGGAACTGTTGAAAGCCAAGGGCGCGTGATAGTGCCGCTCATGGCGTGGGGGAAGCATGAGAACTTCTGACGAGTTGAGGATCAAGATTGGGGTGATGGGTTCCGCCGGTGGTCACATGGACCCGGCAATCGTGAACAAATGCAAGGAACTTGGACGTGCGATTGCCGATGCCGGAGCTGCGATTGTGACCGGTGGATGTCCTGGGTTGCCGCATTTTGCGGTAATTGGATGCAAAGAGCATGGTGGTTTGACCATTGGCGTGTCTCCTGCGATCAGTCTTCATGAGCATATCGAGAAATACAACAGCCCGTACGATCACATCGATGTTTTGATCTACACGGGCATGGGCCTGATGGGGCGTGAAGTCATCGGTGTGCGCAGTTGCGATATTGTGATCATTGTGGGAGGGCGTTCTGGTACATTGGGCGAGTTTTCCATTGCGTATGACGAAGGTCGTTTGTTGGGGGTACTTACGGGAACACGTGGGGTAGCCGATCATATCGACGACATTTTGCCGATCATCCGCAAAGATACGGGTTCAAAGGTCATTTTCGACGACGAGCCACGAAACCTGGTGGAGCGTCTGATCGCAACGTACAGGGCTTCGCCGCCGATCATTCGGGAGCGTGAAGCGGCGGGATAATCATTGGGCGGATTTTCGCGCGTTTGAGTGGATACTTCATTCCAGCAAACGGCACTTTTCGATTGCCAAGCGTGCGCGCTGCTCGAGGTTTGCGTACATGACCAGTGTATCCTTGGCGACGCGCAGCGGATCGGCGCCTTCGAGGTTGTCGCGCTCGAATTGGAAGATGGCGGTGAGCGGCCGCACGCAATCGTGGAGTTCACCCTGCAGGCGAATGCGTTCGTCGAGTGTGATCAGTTGACTTACGATGCCGCGGGCTTCAGCCAGGTTTTTTCGAGACTCGAGAATGCCAATCAGCTGGCGCGTACGCTGATTTCCCAGTTCGGCCCATTCGGCCAATTCACTGGCTGGCGACTCAAAGCGGGTGGCCCATTCACCTAATTGCCGAGAGTCTGGATTACGGTAGCAATTCCTCATGGCCGCCGCCGCTTCACGCTCCCCACTGTTGGAATGGGTGAAGATTTGCAGCCACATGGCCCGGTATACGGCTCGCAGATAATCTCCCTCGGTCATTTCACGCCTGATAACGGGATACCATTGCAGGCATGCATCCGGGGCGAATCGCGACCAATAGAAGTCGACGCCCTCAAATTCTTGTGCATCATCGAGCAACGGCCGTTGTCCCGTGGTACGCGCCTCGAGTATGAAGTCATAGGCCTTCAATACGTGATGTGGAAGTATGGCCTCCCGTGACGCGGTATCTTGGCGTGCATCGCTGGAATGAACAAGACGTCCCCGACGTTGTTCGATGGCACAGCAGTCCGAGGCGTAGGGTCCGGTCTCGCGGAAGTGGACGTACCCGACCGAGGCAAGGACGATGGGGCATTTGACGGCGGCCGCCACATGCATGGTGCCGGTATCGTTTGTAATCAGCATGCGGGATCGCTTCAACAGGGCGGCCAATTGGGGCACGCTGGTCTTGCCGAAGAAATGTACGGCGATATTCGGTGCGTGGACTTCGAAGCGTTCGCCCAGACGAGACTCTTCCTTAACGCCCACAAGCACGATGCGCACACCGCGGTCGGCCGACATGGACACGGCCAGGCGTGCAAAGCGTTCCTCCGGCCATCGCTTGTCATTGTCGCTCGCGCCCAGTTGAAAACAGACGAAGGGATCTTCTTCTTCGATACCGTGTTCCGCCAGCAATTTTTTCACGGCACTTTCGTCGTCCTGACGCACTTGTAGAACCAGTCCATCCGGCGGCGGGGGAGCGTCCACAAACAGGCGGAAGAGATCGCATAGATTTACATCGTTGTAGTTGCGATGCACGACGCTGGTGAAGAAGTAGTTTGCGCCGGGGCCGCGCAGTATGTATCGCCAGTCGTCGCTGAGGTCAGCTCCGACTACATTCGGGATGCCTGCAAGGCGGAAGAGGATGGCGGAGGAGAGGCTGTGGGTGCAGTTGTATACGATGTCGAACCTGCGCGCCTTTAGTTCATTTACATACCCATCAGCCAGATTATAGGCCAGCATCAGCTTATTCGAATCCCGCGAGCGGAGGTGCTGAAACATGGTATCTTCGTCGTATACAAGCACCTCATTGATATCGGGATTTGCCTCCGCCACGGCCTTTCCCATGCGGCGGACCATGATGGCGATGTAGGCGTCGGGGTGCTTTTCGCGCAGGGCGCGGATCATTGGCGACGTTTGTATTACATCGCCCATGCGCGTCATTTGTGCGATTAGAATTCGCATCATGCGTTCTCGAATTCCGCAAGCAGACTTTCAGCGGCGTCCCGCATGTCTTTTAAGTATAGGAATAGTGCTTGCGCGTGGTCCGGCGTTATACCCGACGTGGTCAGATGTTCATTGATTGCTTCCTGCGTGAACGGGGTTTGTGGCGGCAGGGTCGCGAGGAATTCTGCCAGAGGCGAGTTGTTTTCAATCCGGCGCAGGATTTCTTCTATTGTGCATTGTTTCAATATGCCTTTTGCAAGCATTCGGGAAGCGTATCGCGGCAGCAGTATGTCGAGCATTTGCTGTGCGCGCCGGTCGTACGAGTGATCCTGCAAGGCTCGTTTGCGGGCGCGCTTCGCCATGTCCTCCCGTTCTTTCGGGTGGTTCAAAAAGTATGCGATCTTCTCTCGCAGATCCGGAAGCGAACTGTACGTTGGAATCTCCAATTCGGTATCGAAGCAGCCGTCCAATCCTTTGCAGGGGTCGCATAGTTGGAATCCACCGCATGCGGCGATTTCAAAGACGCGGGGATTAATTGCATCGCATTCCGCATCGACCCCCTCGCTGGCCGTACTTGAATGCAGATTGAGGTTGATCTTTGAACCGGCCACAATTTTTGCAAACATGGATGGGGTAAATCGCTGTTCGGGATGTTGCACGAAAGGGAGGATTTCGCGGGCGGTCCAGTTGACTCCCCAAATTTTCAGCTTTTGGTCCGTCAGGCCGGACAGCAACCGATTTCGATTTGGATATCCTGCTCCCGCGAAGGATATGTCGCAGGAATACTCGGCATTTTCTGCTGGGTCGATCTGAATGGGTGCATGGATCTCCGGGTCGCAACCGGTGAGCACGACGGCTTGCAGTGGGCACCCGGCGTTGTGAAGCCTGGTTTCAAACGTACCGGGTTGAATGTGGAAGAAGGCGTCGTAATGTGCGCAGATGTCGCCCCAATAGGGCAGGTGGCGCCAGTTTTCCACGTACCAGAATGCGGAGACGATGCCGGCGTCTCGCAGCCTTTTGGGAAAATCCGGTTTGAGCGGTGCTTGTGCCAGAGCGATACAAATATCGGCCCGAAACTCGATTACCCGTGCATAAGTCCATTCCGACACGAGGTTGACCAGCATGGCGTTGAGCTGTCCCGCCGGTTTGCTGCCGTGTAGGCTGTGGTCGATGGTCTGGTAGAGCGGCCATGCTTCGGAATTCTCGATGTACTTTACGCGATGGCCGAGGCGCGCGAATGCACGGGCGAGGAATTCGGCGATAGGGAGCGAGCCCCCGTACATGGGTCCGACTACGGCAATGTTCAGGCGTTGGCCAGAGAGTGACGCCGCTGCTACCGCGTTTTGGCATTCGGACACATAGTTGGGATGGAGTCTGGCGGTTGCCGGATGCACGATCCATTGGCTATTCCTCCACTCTTTTCCGGCCAATACATCGCTTTTGAAGTCAGGTGATCCGACGGTTAAGTCAAAGTCTGTTTCGCCGGTGACAACCTGGCAGGCTGCAATGGCGACTCCGATATCTGGTTCGAACACAGCGACAGTATGGCCGCGTCTGGTGAGTTCAAGAACATGGTATCCGAGGCCGAGCCCGACCACGGCAACCGGTTTGTCCAGTTCCAATTGGAGTGAGTCAACGAAGCGTGCTGCTTCTTCACGAGGGTTGTATTGACTGTGCATCAGCACGCCGCGCACTTTGAGTGTTGGTGCGCCTGACCGGCCCGTTACGATCTCGATGCCTTCGGGCAGTGCGGCGTCCTTTGACCGCGCGCGCCATGCTGTAAATGGGTGCGTCCCAGTTACCATATTTTAGCTATCCATTCAGTTCGCGAGCCAAATCACGTGCTCCGGCATGATCCGGGGCAAAGAGCAGAATCATTTCAATTCGTTCACGAGCTTCCGTGGAATGGCCAATGCGGAGCAAGAGCCGTGCGTAGGTAATGCCCATATCGAGGTTGCCCGGGAAGAATTCGACGAACCTGCGCAATGCGGGTTCGGCAACCTGAAGGCGTTGGAGCGATTCTGCACACTGAATCAACTGCCGCAGCAACGGTTCGTTGTCGAACTTCAATTCGAGGGAGCGCTGGAGCCTTGGCAGTGCGGCTTCGTGCCGGTTTTCCGCAATAAAGGCGAGTCCCAGGGCTCCCTGGGCGCGGTCGTCGTTGGGGGCGTGGGATACGACGCGTTCCAGGATTTCGACCGCTTCGCGCGGCCGGTTTTGCGCGACGAGCACGATCCCGAGTTCAGTCTGGGCATCCAATCGGTCGGGTGCGGCTGTCAGCGCTTCCCGGTAACGTTTTTCAGCCCTATCGAGTTGGCCCAGTTTCGCGAGTGCCAACCCCATCACAATGGAGCGATCAGCGGGTTGGGATGTACGCGCTTTTTCGGCCAGTTCGTAGGCCTTTTCGAATTCCTTTGCTTCCAGGGCCTGCCGCGCGAGTTCGAGCGAGTCGCCTGCGGGTTTCACTGCGACAACTCCGTATTGATACACGAGGAAGTCTTGGTATTCGGCATCGTCTATGGGTCCGATGGTGACTCGATTCAGTCGCAGATAGCCGTCCTTGTCGCGCGGCAGTTGGTCTGGCGGCCACATGCTGAGGGGGCGGAATACGTCAATTTCCAGGCCTGCGTTCTGCACCATGGCCTGAATTTCCGGCGCACAAAAGAAGCGAAGATGGGTGCGATCCATGATGCCCGCATCTTCATATTGCCATCGGCCGTTTGCGTGCATTTCGACCACCTGCCAGAAGCGCACGTTTGGAATGCTTATGCAGATAGATCCTCCAGGCTTTAATACTCGGGAGACCTTTCGAAGTACGGCGGTCGGATCCACGAGGTGTTCAAGAACATCGCCGAAGATAATGCAGTCGAAGTGTTCATCTTCGTAGGGCAGTTCCATTTCCTCGACGCTGCCTAACAGGGCATCGTCGAGATTTCTTCGAGCGATGCGCCATGCTTTTTCGACGATCTCAATGCCCACTACTTCTTGTGCGCCGCGCTGTTTCAGCAATCGACCGAGTTCTCCACCTCCGCAGCCGCAGTCCAGAATAATCCGTGCTTCGGCCGGCACGAGTGCGGCGAGTTCGGGTCTTGGTGCGCAGTAGTAGCCGCCGTAATTGAACCGCGACTCACCCTGGTAGCCGCCCAGTGCACCGCCGGCCTCCAAAATGGTGAAGGCCATTTGGGTCATTCGCACATCGTAGTTGTGTTGCTCGTGGACGAGTTGCTTGCCCGCGGCCGCTATGCGTTCCCGTTTTTTGTCGTCTGCCAGGTATTCCTGGATGATGTTCAATAATGCATCGTCGTTACGGTAGACGACCATGTGTTCGCCGTCCTGGAACAAGTCTTCGAGGCCATCTGCTGGATCGGTAACGAGCAAGGCGCCTGAGGCCATCGCCTCGAATACACGCATGTTCAAATCACCGTTAGCATTGACATTTACGACGATTTTGGCCTGGGCGTAGATTTTCGCCATTTCCTCCGGCCACGCCCGGCCGATGAACGAATTTGGATGTTTCGCCCTTACGTGGTCGAGAAGTTTGTGTCTTCGTCTGTCCGGTTCGCCCATTGCGCCGACATAGGCGACGTCGAGGTTTCTGGGTTGTTCGTCGATATCGTGCAAGTCGCGCGAGCACGCCAGTGGAAGCCAGGCGACGTTGTGCACGCCGGCCTGTGCATAGATTTCGACGGAAGTTTTTTGCGCCACAAACGTGAAGTTAAACCGCTTTGCCATTTCTATGCGGCTGTTTTGTCCCAGGTGCGAATCCACGATGTAGCAGACGCGCGGCATTTTGAGTGATTCTACTTCGTTTCCGATGATTTCCATGCCGGTATCAAACCAGAGGAAGATGTTTGGCTGAAACCCCTCCGGCAGTTTTGCCAGTACGGCTTCATAGGAGTCCGCCGCGGACCTGAGTATGTCGGGTGATGGCATGGAGGGAGGTGTGCCGGTGAAGCCCCATTTTTCCAGCAGATCTGGCGTAACAGGCCGTCCGGTGGTGACAACGTTGTGGTAGCGGCGCAAGGCGGTTTCGCAATACCGCGCGGTTGTAATGGGTGTGGGTATGTACGACATGAGAATCCCCAATCGGGGGACTTCGATGGTTTGTTCCTTGGGGTGTCTGTCAGGTTTCGTTCGCATACTTTTCCCGCGTCTCTGTGCTGCTTCATCGAGTGTGGCTCGCCATCGATCGACAAATGCCTGAATCGGAAATTTGCGGGCCACTGTTTCTCGTCCGCGCGAGCCCAGTTCCCTGGCCCAATCGCGATCACCGAGCAATTCCTCAATGCGCCTTCGCAAATCATTCGCGTCGCCGGATGCAAAACCGTCGAGACCGTCCGATATCGGCGAGGTCGCGTTGGCCAGCGACACTACCGGCATACCACACGCCATGGCCTCGAGCGTGGACAGATTATACCCGTCTTCATAGGCTTCGCGGGTAACGTGCAATAAGCATCGTAATGAACGATAGAGGCTGAGAAGCTGATCAAACGAGGAAGACGGGGTTGCCTCGGGCATCAATGCATCTTCGCCGACTACCCGGTTTGGAAATCCCTCCACGACGCGATCCTGGAAGTCCACGTCAAACATCAGATTTCTTGACCGCATTGCGTTTCCGACGCGCAGTACTTCTGGCGTTTCTCCAGTATAGCCTCCGTATTCTTCCACATCGATTCCCGGGGGAATGACAGTTCCCGGCATGCCATAGCTTTTCTTTTTGGATTCGGAGATGTAAACGAAGTTGAATTCGGATTGAAGCCGTTCCAACAAATTGTTGTAGCGACTCAAGGCACTCTTCATGTCGCCGGATAGCGTGGTTTCAAGAAAGTTGCGGCGGTTATGCATGACGAGGACGGCTGGCGTTTTCGAGCCGAGCAGGGTAATCGCATTCATTTCATTTTGCGCGACCACGACGTCAAACCGTCCGGAGGCCAGATCGGCACGCCATTGTTTCTCGTCGAGAAACGTGATGTTCGGGGGAACTGGGCGGAATTTGGTTTGCCATGTTCGAGCGAGGGGCGGTTCCTCGTACAAGCCGACCGTGATGGGATACCCCGTCTTGGCCATGAGGACGAGATAGGGTTCGTGAAAATTGAAGGTCAGGACTTTCGGACCGTTCATGCCTTCGGAAAGCGATCGCGTACGCGCGCGTGAAGGAGGTCGACGATGGCGGTTTCTTGCTCGGCCCGGGGGGCGAGTTCGTATTCGAGCAGGTCGCCCAACAGGACAAAGTCGTTTGCCTTAAGCGCTTGTTCCGCCTCGCAGAGCTGTTCGTTCAGTTTGTTGTGCAGCGAGGCGAGCGTCGAGCCCTGCAATGTGAGCGTGTCAAGTGACAAGTCCAGCACGCCGATCACCGTGTTTTCCCGTTTCTTGATATCGCCCCAGATTGACGCGAGATTGGCGAATGGATCGAATCCGTCTTCGGGACTTGCGCCTTGAAACACGGCGGCCAGATCCCGGCAAGCCGCAGGCAAGGAAGTGAGTGCTTCGTGCAATTCGTTCAGCGTGTTATCAGCCATTTCGGCGATGGATGCGCTGGATACCTGGAGCACTTTCACCTCGCCGGGTACGTCGATATGTTCAGCGAGGGCTGATGGGTTCAGGGATTTTCCATCGATGGAGACGGCTACGACGGCGCGGCCTTGCGTTCGCAGGAATTTAGTCAAACCTTCGAGTACGCTTTTCACGCCTGCGGCGGCATCTCCGGTAACGTCCACACGGTTTCCGTCAACTATCAGATCCATAATCTTACCGTTCTTTTACCTTGGAATGAGCGCGGCGATATCGCCGATCTGCGGGGCGGCCGCTGCCTTTGCATTTTCAGCCTTAATGGCGTCGTAGACTTCCTGCCGGTGCACGGCGACGGATTTGGGAGCCACGATACCGATCTTGACTTGGTTTTCCTTGAGGTCCAGCACCTTGATGCACACGTCGTCGCCGATCATGATGCTCTCGTTTTCCTTACGCGTGAGAACGAGCATTCTTGACCTCCTCAGGGGCATCCTTGTCCCGATTGCCTTGCGCAAGGTAGTACTGGATGGGGTAGTCGACTCCATCCATTATCGTCTGTTTTGCCAGCCGTTTCTTCCGGTTTATCAGGACCGGGGCTTTCAAATTCGTACGGACCTGGCTGCGGTCGGAGGGCACGACCACCAGCGTGTAGACTTCCAGTTCATCCACGCTGGTTACATCCAGCTCCGCCAATTCTTCCTTGCGTATTACCGCACGATAATCGGGAATCACCGCGCGGGGGTTCAGCAGCAGAAACGCCAATTCGCCGGATTCCACGGACTGCAGCCATGTGAGCACCCCACCGGGATCGGGCAGAGTGACAAATCGCCGAAACGCCTGGAATCCAAGAATCGGTTGGGTAAAGACCAGCACCGTCTGGTCGGCGATTGTCAGCATTCCAAATCGCGTTGTTTCCAGCTTCATGCGCCTTGTTTACCCCGTGTACCCTGCTCTCGAACCAGTATGCACGAACCCGGAAGCGTCCGCAAGCGACGCAAATACAGTGTTTTGGAGTGGGGAATAGCGTATCAGGCTGAATCGCGCTGGTTCTCGTGGAGGCGCGTTTGTATTTGCGCTACAATGCCGGCTCTGCCTATCCACACTCGGGGAGGACGATTGTTATGCGATATGCACTGGCGATGGTATGTGCAGGGTTGCTGGCACATCCGGGGGTAGCCCAGGCGCCTCAACCGGCAGCGCAGGAAGCGGTTGCATTTGACGGTATCGAGGTTGGCACGTTTGCACAGGAGGTGCGCACCTTCTATACGACAGCCGATGGACTACCTTCGAACGACGTTACTCGCGTCTATCTGAAGGGCGGTGCGGTGTTCGCCTTGACCGGGGCCGGTCCCGCGAGGCTGGAGGGAGGCACGTGGGTTGCGAGTGCGGATCCGGGTGTGTCCGAGCGTAGCGACATTGAGACCCTGCTGGCGACCACGCAAGGAGGGCTGGCTGCGGTCGCAGGTGAACTAAACGACCGGGATTGGCGGCAGGGGGCGATTGCCGGCGACAACCGGCATGCAGCTGTCGCGGCGGTGTCCGGTTTGTTCCTACGCGATGACGGCGATGACGAGTGGCTTCGTGCATTTCCCATGGCAGGTCCACGCAGTTGGGCTCCCGTGGATGTGCGCGGCGTTGCCTATGACCGCCGAGGCCGCCTCTGGTTTGCTTCCCCCGAAGGAGTCGGATGCCTGGAAGGTGACGTGTGGACCTTGTACACGGGACATGACGGCCTGCCCTTTAATGATTTCACCACAGTGGCCGCGGGCGAGGACGGCGTCGTCTGGTTTGGCACGACCATGGGTGCTATCCGGTTCGACGGCAAGACCTGGGAGTACCGACAGGGTCCGAGCTGGTTGCCGGGCGATCATGTGCGCAGCATTGTTGTGGATGAAGAAGGCGATGCGTGGTTTGCAACGGATGGCGGCGTGGGCTTGATTGAGAGAAAGCCCATGACGTTGAAAGAAAAAGCCACTTATTTCAGCGATGAGCTGGACCGATACAACCGGCGCACGCCGTATGGGTTCGTGCTGGAAGCCCGGCTGGAAAAGGCTGGCGACAAGAGCAAGGTAACCAATCACGATAGCGACAATGACGGATTGTGGACGGCCATGTACGGCGCGGCGGAGTGCTTTCGTTACGCGGCCACGAAGGAGCCGACGGCAAAAGAGCGCGCGATGAAGGCGTTTGAAGCGCTTCGGTTTTTGAGTGAAGTGACGCAGGGGGGCGAGCACCCAGCGCCTCCGGGATTTCCTGCACGAAGCGTACTTCCCATCGATGGCCGCAACCCCAACGACCACGACACGGTAGAGAATGACAAGCAAAAACAGGAACGGGATCCGCGCTGGAAGATTCTCTCGCCCCGTTGGCCGGTGAGTGCGGACGGTAAATGGTATTGGAAGACCGACACCAGTTCGGATGAATTGGACGGCCACTATTTTCTGTATGCCCTGTGCTATGACCTCGTGGCGGAGACCGAGGAAGAGAAAGCGCGCGTTCGAGAGACGACGCTTGCGGTCACCGACCATCTGCTTGCACACGATTATGCGTTGGTCGATCATGATGGAACGCCAACGCGCTGGGCTCAATTCGGGCCGAAGGTTCTCAATTACGATATGACTTCCGGCGGGCGGGGGTTGAACTCCATCAGTATTCTCTCGTATCTGAAAGTTGCTTACCATATGAGTGGTGATGAGAAGTATCAAGTTGCATACCGGGACTTGATTGACAACCACGCATATGCCATGAACACCTTGATTCCCAAGACTGCGATGGGTCCTGGAAACGGCAATCAGTCCGACGACGAAATGGCGTTCATGGGGTACTACAATCTGTTGAATTATGAAGACGACCCGGAGTTGCAGCAGTATTATATGCGGTCGTTGTTCATGTATTTTCAACTTGAGTCTCCTGAGTTGTGTCCGTTATTCAATTACATATTTGCGGCGTGTCTGGAAGGTAAGAATCTTCGCGGCGGACGCCGGTTCATTGGTGGCGGGATTCTGGAGGAAGCGTTGGACACGCTTAAACGTTACCGTATGGATCGCATTGAATGGCCACTTAAGAACAGCCACCGAATTGATCTGGTGAAGTTTTCCGGCGGATTTGGACGTGACGGAGGCCGCGGTCATCGGATTGGCGGAAAGGTGCTTCCCATCGATGAGCGGAATGTAAATCATTGGAATCACGATCCGTGGCGGTTGGATTATGGCGGCGATGGCCGCGAGTTGACCGACGGTTCAGGCTTCCTTCTTCCGTATTACATGGGGTTGTACCACGGGTTTATCGTGGAAAAGTGATGCGATGGCAAAAATCACCCTGGACCTGCATGACATATTCAACAAGGGCGCGAGTATCGAGCGCGAATTAGAGCGCGTGATCGACGACGCCGTGCGAAAAAAGATTCGCACTGTGGAGATCATTCCCGGTAAGGGATCAGGGCAACTGAAAAAGCGGGTGCTTCGTTTTTTGCAGCAGCCACACATCAAGTCGCAATATCACCGGGTTGAAAAGGACTCGAAGAATTTTGGCCGGTTGTTTGTTCATTTTCGATTTGACTAAATCCAATCTGATTAAGGGAGACTCCAGGATGCCTCGCTTCAAGCCCTTTGGATTCGCGGTAATGGCAGGGATGATTGCCACCGGATGTGCTACGACGGACGATCCCGACCACACGGGCGGTCTGGCGCCTTACGGAGGAAATGCGCATACCATTCCCGGACTGATCGAGGCCGAGCATTACGACGAAGGTGCGCCAGGTGTGGCGTACTTTGACGTGGATGCCGAAAACCAAGGTGTTGCCTACCGAGGCGAAACGCAGGTTGACATCGAGCAGCGCCCGGATGCGTCCAACGGTCACGGCATCGGCTGGACTCGTACGGGCGAGTGGTTTGTCTATACGGTTCATGTGGAGCAATCGGGAACATACGCCATCGAATTTCCAGTGGCCTCCAATAAGAAAGGCGGCCAGTTTCATTTGGAGGTAGGCGGCAAGGATGTGACCGGTCCCATTGATGTGCCCGACACGGGCGGCTGGAACAAGCTGCAGATGATCCGGGCTGAGAATGTGGTATTGAGAAAAGGTACGTATGTGATGAAGGCCGTCATGGATCAGCAGGGTCCGTCTGGTAGCATTGCAGACATCGATTATATGAAGTTTATTTTAGTCGAGTGAACGATTCCTCGCGATACGATGCGATAATTCTCGGTGCGGGCGCAGCGGGGTTGATGTGTGCCATGGAAGCAGGCAAGCGGGGGCGCCGCGTGCTTCTTGTCGAACACAATGATGCTGTGGGAAAAAAGATCCGCATTTCCGGGGGCGGCCGATGCAACTTTACCAATGTATACACGGAGCCGTCCCGCTTCGTTTCACAGAACCCACGGTTTTGTCATTCCGCTCTGGCTTGTTATACGCCGCAGGATTTCGCCGATCTTGTGGAGAGTCATGGCATTGCGTATCACGAAAAGAAGCTCGGTCAATTGTTTTGTGATGGGTCTGCGCAACAGATTATCGATGCACTTGTTCGTGAATGCAGGGAGGCACAGGTCGAGATTCTGACGTGTTGCACCGTGCGTGAGGTAGCACGCGGCGAGCGGTATCGCATTACCACTTCTCGGGGGGTTATGGAATCGTCCACTTTGGCGGTGGCGACCGGTGGGTTGTCCATACCGAAGCTGGGCGCATCCGACCTGGGATACCGTTTGGCGCGGCAATTTGGGATTCCTGTGGTGCCATGCAGGCCTGGACTGGTACCTTTGACGTTGCCTGCCGGGGAGTTTGGCGGGCTCATGGAATTGACGGGAATTTCTTTTGATGCCAAGGTTCGATCGGGCGGTGCGGAGTTCGAGGAGAGCGTGCTAATTACGCATCGTGGCCTCAGCGGCCCGGCCATATTGCAGATTTCGTCATTCTGGCAGCCGGGACAGGGCATTGTACTTAACATGTGTCCCAACGAATCGTTGGACGATTGCCTGATCCAAGCCAAACGTGCGACTCCGAGTCTCGCGCCCGCGGCTTTCCTGTCCACCCGGTTTCCGGCACGATTTGTCCACTGGCTTTGTGCGACGCATGGTTGGAGCCGTGCATTGGGTGAAATGCCGGATTCGCAGGTGAGGTCGATGGCCGGGGCAATTACCCATTGGCTGATTGCGCCATCCGGCACTGAGGGTTACGCAAAGGCCGAGGTCACTCTTGGCGGTGTGGATACCGGCGCCTTGTCGCCCAAGACGATGGAGTGCCGTGAGGTACCGGGGCTTTTTTTTGTGGGCGAAGTCATGGATGTGACCGGGTGGTTGGGCGGTTACAACTTCCAATGGGCTTGGTCTTCCGGGGCCGCGGCCGGCCGTGCGATGTGACGTTGGCATTTCTGCGTTGCGCTACGATTACTTTCTCTGCCATCGATCTTTTTCATCCATGATCAAGCGGGGTGAATCGCCGTCCAGCCAGGCCTTGGCGGACTCTTCCCCTTTGAGATACGCGTCCCAGAAAGCGGTGCTTAGTGCGACGATTACGCGATGATGGTTTGGGTTCCGGCCGTTGCGGTCACCGGGCAGGGCCCGGTCGCTGAATGCAGAGTGTTTTGCGCCGTCGAGCACCACCTCATACTTGGACCCAGGGGGAAGCGCAGGATAGACTGCCAGCCTTGATTCCACATCGATGTCACCAATCGGCGATATGTCTTCGGTACCTGTCATCAACAGCCACGGTATCGAGACGTTGGCGAAGGCATTTTCAGGAGAGCCTACGCGCGGACTGCTTGGACTGAATGCGATCGCGGCCTTTATGCGGGGATCCGTAAAATTGAAACGTGCGCGCGCGGCGGTTTGACCGCTGACGGCCTGAGTAGTCACGGCGCCGAAGGAGTGCCCGCACATGCCGATATGGGCCAAATCCATGCGGCCCGAAAGGGCATGCCCTTGCTCAACGTTCCATTTCTCCAATTGAGAGATTATCGCTGGCACGTCTTTTACCCTCAAGAGGAAATTTTCCCCGCTGGCAGCATCTCGCATGGCGCTCATGCGTTGTAAGCGCGGCGCCTCCTTCCAAATGGATTCGTCGCTTCCAGGATGTTGCATGAACACGCATACGTACCCACGGGCGGACCAATGGGATGCCAGGTATACACCGTTTTCCTTGGAGCCGCCCAGTCCATGACTGAACAGCACGACCGGTGCGGGTTCAGGGGAATCAGGCAAGTAGACGCGGATGGGCACTTCGCGATCACGGTCCTTGTCGGTCACTACGAAATCCGAACAGGCGGCGTCACGACCTTGAGAAATGGCCAGCGGGTCGTACGTGGCCGTCTCCGCCAAGGTCATTGAAGAAATGATCAGGAGAAGTGCGAGTAGCTGAATTTGGATGCGGCGCGCGTTCATTCCTGAGTATCTCCGGGTACTTTACTTTTCCCACTCATCCGTGCCTTTGCTGCTACTAACTTGATACTTCAAGACGGTTCGAATGGTTACATTCCATGGTGCGGGGTGTTCAGCGCCATCCGGCGGCAAAGGTGACGGGAGGGGCGACTTGCGCTCCTGGCAGGTCAAATTCAATCCACCGGTCAACGACACGAGGTGGCTTTTCCTCGCCATTCAACGTCAGAAAGGATGTTGATTCGCTACCCGGTTGCGCAATTCTCGCACGAATCGTCACTTGTTCCTTTCCAAGATACTTGCCGGAGATTTGGCCGTCTTGAAATCTGAACTCGAGCCGTCCGCTTCTCCAAACGAGGGCTTGCCCGAATCCCGCTTTCCAGTACGTTTCCGGGACGCATGGGGCAATCGAGAGCGAACCGTCCAAGTTGCGTTCGACACCCAAGAGAAACCGATTTACGACGCGAATCAGATTGGCGGGATACTCGCAGTATTTTTCCGCGCCGTAACCGCCTTGTGCGCCGTAACGCTCACGCCAGTAGTACCCAGCGTCTTTGCCGGCTTTGCACACCTGTTGGATGGACTCGACAAGTCCTTCGGCATCACCCATGCGGGCGCGCGCCCAGCATTCGATGTACCAAACACGGCCCATGGCGGCAAGGTCCATGCGGTCGTCGTACGAGAACTCCCAGCTTTCGTATTTCTCCGGATGTGTCGCAATTCCCGTAGGCATGCCGTTGTATCGAAACCGCGCTTCATTGCGAAGCTGCGGCCAGATAGCCTGTACCTGGTCTTGACGCGCGATCCCAGTGGCGATTGCCGTCCAGTCTGTGTCGGTGAACCCATGGGTGGCGATGGCGCCGCGATCGGGGTGGATGTATTCCGCAAATCGGTCCTGTGCCCAGAAATGGGTCTGAAACGCGGCTTGAATGCGGTCGGCCAGTTGACGGTACTTTTCCGATGATTCCGTATTTCCGAGTAGTGCGTTCAGTGCGGCAAGCCTTTGCAAGGCGTCCATGGCATGTCCTTGCGTCACACCGTCGTATTCCACACGCGACGGCCGCTCCACGTAGTAGCCCGCGCCGCCGACTTTGCCGTCTTCCGCCATGAGCGATGCAAGGTAGTCCGCCGCGAGATTTATCGATTTGATATTGGATTGAAGCCAGCTATTGTCCAATGTAAACCGGAAGAGGACATCGGCATTTTGAATGTAGGTTGTATAGCCCAATGCACGCAACGGATCCGCTTTAACCCAGTGTCTGTACAACCCGCCATTCGCATCCACTGGCGCACGGCTGTCTTCGGGTCCGATTTCTTTTCCCGCGGAATCCGGCAGAATGGCAAAGGGCAATTGGCCGTTGGAGCGCTGGAATGTTTTCACATAGTCCCAGTTCGCCTTTACGACGTCGACCTGCCCGAGATGGAGCAGTGCGTCGGCCATCTGATGCCCGTCAAGGGCAGGATAGGAATTGCCGAAGCCAAATCCGATGCCGTCGGCGCAGACCGACCAATAGCCCGGAAAGACGTTGGGGTTGACGGCGGCCAGCACGTTTTGGGTCGCGGCTTTCTCGTAGGCTTGTGTAATGGCGACGTCGGGTACGACTAACGTGCGTGCCGAATCCTCCGCACAGGCTGTTGCAATGGCCAAGGCAAACCCAATGCCGAGCGAAACGCTAAAACGCCGCAAGGTGACTAGTCCTCCGCATCTATACAAGTGTACTTTCTTTCTTATTGCATCCAACGGGAAAATGGCATATCTAAGTGAAGAGACTAAATCGACACCCGATCTGGCTCAAATTTACTGGTGGAAGCAATTTATGCTGCAAGTCCACTGCTTTCAAATTACCTAACCAGAATCATATAAATCGACTCGCCGAATGGGGCCATTCCAGACAGTGGGCTTGGTGTGAGAGGCTACATGGATCGAATCAACCGGATGGCTTCGGCGGCGGCTTGCTTCTCGGGCATTTCCACCATGGCGAACAGCTCGTTCAGGCAGAGGCCGAGGCATCGCGTGACCTTGTATAGAGTCGCGATGTTTGCCGTGCGTCCGCTTTCGATGTAGCACAGGGCCGTGGGTGTAATGCCTGCTTTCCTGGCCAATCCCGCTTGCGTAAGGCCGGAGCATTCTCGGTATCGCTTAACCGTCAACCCTATGCGATGTTTTAGCGTGGCTTCAGTCAGTGCGCGTGTTGCCATGGGGTTCACCGTTCCCGGCGCTTTTGCACCGTGTTACTCGAGACCCAATACTTGGACGATTCGATTTAGCACGGCTCGAATCTCGGCGATAGGTGCTTTCGTCCGAATCATCCGGTAGGCGTCGGCAAACAGTGCCAACGCCGTTCTCGCCGCAGGGCCTTTCCGTTCCAGCGCGATGCGTTCCAAATATATCGAGGCATTCAAGAGAATGCGATATTGGTCCTGGCGTTCGCCACGTTTCGCCGAGCCATTTCCGTTTCCCCGTGACATGGCATCCCTTCCAGGCAATATTTCATTAGCCAACCGTCAGATTCTACCATTACCAATTTAGTAATGGCAAGAGGTGTGTGCACAGTCTCATCGGAACTTGAGCCGGGCGTCTTGTCTAAGCGTGAACTGCACTATTTGTCGAATAGAGTCGCTGAGGGACACTGTCGAAAGACGACCAAGGAGTGATAACGACTTCAATTCACTTGTTGTCATTGGCACTTATCAAAGGACTCACTCGAAAACAGACGATCACTCCTCTCCGTGGTGCGGATAGCCGTTGTGACCGGTATACCACATGGCGGATTCGCCGAGGAGATCTTGCACTTCCGCTTTTAGGATATCCGATGGCGCCACGCGGCACGCGCTGGTGGCGTGGACGACGACTTCTTCGTGGGCGGGGGTGATGCAATGGAGGTAGACGTCACATTTTCCTTCGTGGTGTCCAAAGAGCGTGGCGAGCCGTTCCAGGATGTCGTCGTCGAGGCCGATGCAGTTGACTCGGACGTGGACGGCTTTGGTCAATTTATCTTCCGCGTCGCCGATTGGGATGATGTCGGAGGCGACGAGTCCGGGTTCTTCGTTTCGGTAGTTGATTTTTCCGGTGATCATGACTGCCCGTTCGGGCACGAGGAGGCCGAATTTCTCGGCATACAACTCGCTGAACACGGTGAGTTCGACAGGGCCTTCGAGGGTTTCGAGCGTGGCAAAGGCCATTTTCTTTCCTTTGGCGGTGGTGTGATGTTTGATGTTGCCGAACATGCCTCCGATGACGACTTCCTGGCCCTCGCGAAGTTGGTCGAAACTGGAGATATGAGCGCTGGTAAATCGTTCGAGAACCGGAGCGTACCTTGCGAGCGGGTGGCTGCTGACGTACAGTCCGAGCATTTCCTTTTCCAAGGTGAGGAGTTCGCTTTCGGGCCATTCGTCCAATTTTGGTTTTTCGTGCTGTTGATCCGTGATAGCCGTGTCGGCTCCCATGTCGAAGATGGAGATTTGGCCGATGTCTCTATCGCGTTGGCTGGCCTGGCCTTCGTTCATAGCCTGTTCGATCGCGTGATCGACCTGGCGCCGGTTCCATTTGGTTTCGTCAAAGGCGCCTGCTTTGTTGAGGCTTTCCAATACGCGCTTGTTGATGAGGCGGAGGTCGATGCGTTTGCAGAAGTCATATATGTCTTTGTAGGGCCCGGCATTCTCACGTTCACTGACAATGGCATCGACGTGTCCGGTGCCTACATTCTTGATGGTGCCCAATCCAAACCTAATTCGGTTGCGTTCCACGGTGAAGTCGAGGCAACTGCTGTTGACGTCGGGGGGGAGCACTTCGATGCCCATGCGCCGTGCTTCTTCGATATACTGTCCAACCTTGACGAGGTTTCCGGATTCGCTGGTGAGCAGTGCGGTCATGAATTCGACCGGGTAGTTCGCCTTCAGGTATGCGGTCTGATAGGCGACGTAGGCGTACGCCATGCTGTGCGATTTGTTGAAGCCGTATCCCGCAAACTGTTCGATGCGGTCAAACAGCTGTTCCGCGAGTTTCTTATCGAGATTGTTGGTGGATACCGCTCCCTCGACAAACTTGGCGCGTTGTTGCGCCATGAGGTCGGCCTTCTTTTTGCCCATAGCACGACGAAGCAAGTCGGCCTGACCAAGGCTGAACCCTGCAACCGCCTGCACGATTT
Source organism: Candidatus Hydrogenedentota bacterium (assembly GCA_045863295.1). Classification (GTDB taxonomy): domain Bacteria; phylum Hydrogenedentota; class Hydrogenedentia; order Hydrogenedentales; family SLHB01; genus BTWA01. Next base: position 21,274 of record BTWA01000046.1, on the reverse strand, counting down.
GCATCACCTGTTCCTGATAGAGCGCGACACCGTACGTTTCTTTGAGAATGGGCTCCAATAGAGGATGGTCGTATTTGATGCGTTCCGGATGGTGTTTGTTTGCGATGTAGTCGTCTTTCAGTTCCATGGGGCCTGGACGGTATAACGCGACGAGTGCACAGATTTCCTCGAGGCTTTCGAGGCCGATGCGTTTGGCGAGATCGCGCATCCCGGAGCTTTCCAACTGGAAGATGCCGGTGGTTTTGCCGGACCGTAACACGGCGTATGCGTTCGGGTCGTTTGGCTCCAGGTTATCGATGTCGAGGTGGATGTCGCGGTTTTCCCGGATGAGGCGCGTAGCTTCGTGAACCACGGTCAGCGTGCGTAGGCCGAGGTAGTCCATCTTTAGCAGGCCCACTTCCTCGACATACTTCATTTCGAACTGAGTAGCCACGACGTCGCTGCCGGACGCTTTGAAAAGTGGTACGTAGTCGGTAAGTGGTTTGTCACAGATCACGACGCCTGCGGCATGCGTCCCGCAATTGCCGATGGTGCCCTCCAGGCGCGTGGCGAGGTCCCATAATTTCTTAATGGCCGGGTCGTTTTCCACCAGCTGTTTGATTTGCGGTTCTTTTTCGTAGGCGTCTTTCAGGGTAATTTTCAGCTCTTCGGGTACGAGTTTTGCGATACGGTCGACATCGCCATAGGGCATCCCCATGACACGTCCCACGTTGCGGATAGCGGCTTTTGCAAGCATTCTACCAAATGTGATGATTTGGCAGACATTGTCTGTTCCGTATTTGGCGCGGGTGTACTCGATCACCTCGCCCCGGCGGTTAAAGCAAAAATCGATGTCAAAGTCCGGCATCGACACACGGTCGGGATTCAGGAACCGTTCGAAAAGCAATTGATATCGAATGGGATCGATATTCGTGATTTTGAGCGCATAGGCGACAAGGCTGCCCGCACCAGAGCCACGACCGGGCCCCACGGGGATACCTTTGCTGCGCGCAAAGTTGATGAGATCCCAGACAACGAGAAAGTAGTCTGTGAACTTCATGCCGTTGATGACATTCAGCTCGAATTCGGCGCGTGCGATGTGTTCTGGGTTCGGCCGGCCGTCAAAGCGGTCTTCCAATCCCAGCATCACCAGTGAATGGAGGTAGTCAACCTTGCTCATGCCTTCCGGCGGTGTGTACTCGGGGATAAGGTGCTGGCCGAGTTTTAATTCGACGTTGCAGCGCGCCGCAATCTTTTCCGTATTTATCAGCGCCTGCGGATGGTCCTTGAATTTGAGGCGCATTTCCTCGGGGCTGCAGAAGAAGAAATCGTTGGTGGGAAACTTGAAGCGGTTTTCCTCGTCTAACGTTGCGCCCGTTTGTATGGCCAATAGCGCGTCATGCGCTTCGGCGTCTGTCTTGTCGGTGTAGTGGCTGTCGTTTGTGGCGATAAGGGTGAGACCGTATCGTTCCGCGAACTCGACTAGGCGTGGATTTACTTTCCGGTCTTCCGCCATGCCGTGATCCTGGATCTCGATCAGAAAGTGGTCCGGACCGAAGATATCCAGGAATTTTTCCAGGGATTGTCTCGCTTCCTCCACGCGGTCTTCCAAGAGGAGTTGCGGAATCTCCCCGGCAAGGCAGGAACTGGTGGCAATGAGGCCGGTTTTGTGCCGTTGAATCATCTCCATATCCACACGAGGCTTGTAATAGAATCCTTCGGTGTATCCCGCGGAACTGAGTTTGCAGAGGTTGTGGTAGCCTTCTTCGTTTTCGCAGAGGGTTAGAAAATGGTTGTAGTTTCCTGAGCGGGACGACCGGTCAGCCATTCCATTCTTTGCCACGTACAATTCGCAACCGATGATGGGCTTGATGCCTGCGTCCTTTGCGGCCTTGTAAAAGTCGATTGCGCCGAACATGGCGCCGTGATCGGTCAAGGCGCAGGCATGCATGCCGTATTGTTTACATCGCTCGATCAACTCTTTTACTTTGCTCGCACCGTCCAATACGCTGTATTCCGTATGGACGTGAAGATGGACAAATCCGGCGCTCATGACAACTGCTCCAATATCATCGACATGGCTTTGTCTGCGGTTTGGGCCTTAATGTCTTCCCGCGTTCCCTCGAACCTATTTTGAAGGACAACCGTTCCGCTCAGCGTGGCCACGGCAATGTACACCAGCCCTACGGGTTTTTCCGTGGTGCCGCCTCCGGGCCCGGCGATTCCGGTTACCCCGACGGCCATGTCCGCCGAGAACCACCTACGGGCGCCTTCGGCCATTTGGCGTGCGACCATTTCGCTCACCGCGCCATGGCGTTCCAGGACGTGCTCATCCACCCCGAGCAACGACATTTTTAGCGCATTGCTGTAGGCCACCGCACCGCCGAGGTAGTAGGCAGATGATCCGGCCACGTTGGTCAGACGGTGGGCAATGAGGCCACCGGAACACGATTCCGCGGTAACCAGCGTCCAGCGTTTGGCCACGAGACGTTCACCGATTTGCTTTTCGATAAGTACTGCACTGTTCATAGTGGGTGTGGGGTTCCTTCGATGGGGAACAGTATCACCCAAATCCGGGTTTGGCAAGGCAGTGGACTAGAGTTATTGATTCGATATGAAAACCGAGAAATCTGCCATAGAGCTATGGTTGCCCTGGATGTTAACTCTATGAAATGGCATTGCTTGAGTGGGTTTCAGGAAGTTGCCCTGCGTTTTCGGCAGAGAAGGGGGAGTGCACGCTGGGGCACATCACAATTGAGATGCTTGTCAAAACGGATGGACTGACATATACTCTTGACACTATGAATGGGGCACTTTTCTCGAGATGGGTGCATCGGGGGGCATTGCTGTTCTCCCGGCCGGTTGCTGCTGGTCTGGTTGCAGGCTGCCTGTGTCTGCACGTTACTGGTCATGCCCAATCCATCTCTGTCCACCGCTCCACAGCCGCGCAAGAGGAAGCTCGCAGCAGGGAAGCATACTTGAAGCGGTTCGAGGAACAACAGCGTCGGCGTAAGATAGAACGTCGTCAGCGCGGAACCGTGGGCGTTTTTCGCGACGAAGAGGGCAACACGCGGCTCATTGTTTCGCGGGATGCAAGCACATTTCAGCGCTATCAGCAGCGCGACGACGGCAAGTTGTATGGATTACAAAACGGGGAACTCATCAAGTTCGAGAACATATCCATTTTGCCAGGGCTGAGCCGCCACATGAAGCCGTCGGACTACTCCACGACGGAAATCGCGCAGACGGTCAAGTTGTACGTGGAAAAGTACAATCTTTCGCGACACAACGTGGACGAGAATCTAGTTTATGCGATGATCAAGTCGGAGAGCAATTTTAACCCGTATGCGAAATCTCCGAAGGGCGCAACGGGTTTGATGCAGCTGATGCCCGGCACGGCCGAACAAATGGGCGTGAAGAATATAGAAGACCCTGTAGAGAACATCGCCGGCGGAATGCAGTATTTGTCGTTCCTCCTTGATTTATTTTCCGGCAATCTTTCCTTGGCTCTGGCTGGATATAACGCCGGACCTGGCGCAGTGCAGAAGTACGATGGAATCCCGCCCTACAAGGAAACACAGAACTACGTCAAACGCGTACTGCAGGATTATGCGAATTACCAGCAGCGTCAAATACCCGAGTCGCAACTGGCGATGCTCGACGATTACGTGGATGATGCGCAGGCGGAGTCGATGTCGGTTTCGCAACCCATGGGCCGGTCGATGGTGATATTCAAAAGTGGGCTGGAACAGCCGGCCGATCAGGTGAGACTGGACGACGGGCTCTATTACATAACCGTGCAGGGGTATACCCGCGCGTTCAAGCCTGACCTTATTGATCGGATTGAGCAACCTTCTTGACGATACCTGCCCGGCGACCTTGGCGTTCTTCAACGCGGCCGTAATAGTGGAAAGAGTGGGTGACGCGCCTTTTTTTCTTCCTGGGGTTCAACCGGAACAAGACCCATCTCCGTTGCTTCCTCCGAGACGGACGTGGTCTCATCCGGGTTTTTGATCGCATCGATTTGATCGCGCAACGCTTCAAGTTGAGTTTGCGATTGTTGCAGACTGGCCAGCATGGCGCTTGTATTGGGGCTATTGATTGCGCTTATCAGTGCTTGAAACACCTTATCCTGATTATTGATATACGTCTGCATCGTGCGTAAGTCGCCATCACCCAAGCCCAGCGCATTGAAGTCAATCAATCCCTGTATAAATCGTTTCCATGCGGTCTGCATGTCCTGCATCATGGTGACGTAGGTCTGCACATCGTCCACAGAAGGTGTTTTGCCCTGCAGCTTGCGCACGTTGGTATTCAACTTGCCGAGCGAATCCTGAATTTCCGCAATGGTACCCTGCAAGTCGGGAACGCCGTTGCGAGAGCGTACACCTTCGAGCGTTTCCAGAGCGGTCTGCACGTGCGTCGCGCACTGGGCTACATTATCTCCGGGGCTGAGCGCATTGGTGGCATTGGTGAGGAGCGCCTGGATGGCGTCGAAATCGGTAGCCCAAGCTCGGTCCGAAGTGGTGTATGTGCGGTACTTCTGATAGGTTTCGCGCCATACCGTGTGCGCGGCCGTCAGGGATTTCTCGAGCGCTGGCTTATTGTTCGTCTGGGCATCGTTTCGAGCCATCTTGAACGCGGCGGCCGTTCGTTCCAATTGCCGCGTCATTTCGACGTCACTGCCTGTCGTTGTCGCACTCTGTGGAAATGCGGATCCCGTCATGGCAGCTACGATGACCCCAAATGCCCAAACCATCCGGTGCATGATCGAAATCCCCTTGGTGATTTCATCCCTGAATTGTGTGAAAGGTTCCCGGCAGAGCGAGTTTGCCAGGCGGGCAACCCGTTGAAGCAAAACGGCTTCGCGTGGTTGTAGGCCGGTATGCTACACTGGGGCTTCGGCGGCCATAACGTCTGCCGCCTCATTCACCACATAAGTTTATACACGGTAATGGATTAGGTATGACATTTCAATGTCGGTTTGGTTTTCGGAGAGCATTTCTCATTCGCGCGTTACGCGATTAGAGGAGCGGGGTGCGATGACTTACAAATGGGTTCAAACTGATATAGTTGACCGGGTCGGTGTGATCACTCTGAACCGGCCCAAGGCCAATGCTTTGTCCTTGGAACTGGTCACTGAGATAGGCGAAGCTGTGGCGGAAATGCGCGCCGATTCGGCGATTGGGGCCATTGTACTTACCGGGGGCGAAGGGAGGTTTTTCAGTGGTGGGGCGGATATTCTGTCGCTTCAGGCTTCCATGGGAGAACCGTTTAAGGAAGGCACGCCTTTGCCTGCTGGACTGAAAACGATGGACATTGTCGAAGGTTGTTCAAAGCCTGTTATTGCGGCGGTGAACGGAATTGCCGTGGGCGGGGGCTGCGAGCTTTCCTTGGCGAGCCATGTGAGGATCGCCTCTGACACTGCTCAATTTGGTTTGCCGGAGATCAACCTGGGGATCGTCCCTGGATGGGGCGGTTGTCATCGCTTGCCGCGGCTTGTAGGCGAATCCCGTGCGCTGGAATGGATGTTGAGCGGCCGCATGATCACTGCCGAGGAGGCGCTGCATGCTGGCTTGGTCTGCAAAGTGGTGCCGTTGGCCGAGCTGCGCGGGGCCGCGATGGAACTGGCCCGAACGTTGGCCGCGAAGGCACCGGTGGCGTTGAAAGCGATACTGCACGCGGTACATGGAGCCGCGCTGCATCCGGATCGCGCGCGCATATTGGAAGCGGAGGCGTTTGCGGAAGCCTGCGCCAGTGCGGATGCGCGCGAAGGCGTGGCAGCGTTCTTGGAAAAGCGCCCGCCGGCGTTTACCGGCCGCTGACCCATGCGCAGTTCCGTTGCGGTAATCATTGCTCTATGGGCTGCCGCCGCGCAGGCTCATGCGCTCGAAGCTGGCGCGGCCAAGATAGACATTACCCCGCCGTTGGAGACTCCTCTTAATGGATACATCGAACGGCTGGGCCGCGGGGCCATGTCCGTCCACGATCCGTTGTCTGTCCGTTGCCTGTATTTGAGTGAGGGGGAAACAGCCCTTTTTCTGATTAATGCCGATCTGTGCATTATCAATCGCGAGTTGCGCACGCGCGTGTTGGAGCTTGCGCCGTCGCACGTTCCCAAAGAGAACATCATCCTTACCGCGACACACACGCATAACGGCCATGGCGGCATGGTAGAGTCGATAGCGTTCCGCACTGTCAGTGGCCGATATATGCCGGAGGTTCTCGACGCAACCGCCAATAGATTTGCGGAAGCGATGCGCACGGCGTACGAAAGCCGCAAGCGGGGCACCATTGGCTATGGATTTGGCGACTTGAAGGGCCTGGCGGAGAACCGTCAGGTGGAGGAGGGTCCGACCGATCCGCAAGTTGGCGTAATTCGGGTAGACGATTCCGACGGCAACAAGATTGCGATTCTTGCGAATTTTGCCGCGCACCCGACGACCGTTGGCAGTTCTGATTGGCTTGCGTTTTCCGCCGATTTTCCAGGCTATTACTACAACGAGATAGAGCGGCTTGCCAACCCTGGGTGCGTCGCCATGTTTTTGAATGGGGCAGCCGGCAACCAACGGCCTGCCAATCCGGGTGGTCTTTCTGGATGGGAGCACACGGCATTTGTCGGGCGTACACTTGCGCAGGCGACCATGGAAGCGGCCGAAAAGATATTGTGCGGAGACGCCACACTTCGTGTAGCCCATTCGACACCGGCATTGCCGCCAACGCTTGCTAGTGCGCTGCTTCCCTCGGATATATTTCTGCAGACCCTTGAAATCAATGACTTGGTGATTGCGTTTGTGCCGGGGGAGCCCTGTGTTGAAGTGGGTTTGGAGTTGCGCCGCCGCGCGCGTGCGCGGGGTTACGGCACTCACATGACCGTGGGGGTTGCCAACGACTATCTTTTTTATGTTGTGCCAGAATCGGCATTCGTGGCTCCGAGCTACGAATCATCGCTTCATTTCTACGGTCCCTCGATGGACCAATGGCTGTACGATCAGTTTGGTATGTTGATGACCCGGGGCGAACAGGCGGAAGTCGTCGAAATGCCCGAGGCAAGTCCTCGATCGATTTTGGGTGCGAGCGTTATTACCGTGGCCGGCACCCCTGAGATTCTCGGCAGGCAACTGGGCGGCGCCTTCGCCGATCGTATTCGAACCGCCTTCGAAAGATACGCAGGTTCAATTAACGTTCCCACAAAGATTTCACCTCAGAGCGAGTTTCTCGCTTCGCTTCCTTCATTTATCGATACCAGCTCCGTTACCTTGCCAATGCTTGCGTCCTCGTTGCGGGCCCGGCTGGCTGACGCCGGCCCCGATGTGTTTGAGGAATTGAAGGGTCTCGCTGAGAACTCCAATACACCCTTCGATGCATTGTGGTTGCTGCAATGGTTGCCGGTGCTGGGCGAGTCGCGCGATCGCAATTCACTGTTTTCCGGATCGTCGTCCACCATGGTGGCGGCAGTGGGAGATCGGGCGGGCGCCGACGATTTGCTGATTGGACGCAATTTTGACTGGCCAGTCGATGAAGAACCAGTAGTGGTGAAGGTGATTACGCGTGCCGGCCGGCCTTACATTCAAATTGGGTTTCCGTGGAACGTGGGCGTCTTTACAGGGATGAACGACGCCGGGCTGACTGTGTCTGTGGAGCGCGTTCCAGCCTTGGGCACACCGACTTTAGATGGCCTTCCGGTCAATTTGATATTGCGAGACGTACTCACCACTTGTGCGTCCGTTGACGAAGCCACGGATCGACTTGTCAGCCACACGCATTTGCGCGGATATCATGTTTTGGTGGCGGGTCCGGGACTGCCTGGGGCGTTGGTGTTGGAATTTGGACCGAATCTTTTTACCCGCGAGGCCGTGGATGGATTATTGGTTGGCGTCGATCCGACGCTGACAGAGGTAGACCGTGAAACCGCGACTCGGTATCGCCGGCTGCAGAGTTTACTGGAGACGGAACGGATCGTCACTGCCGACGAGTTGAAGGTCAGCATGGCCGATTCCGAAGCAAGCCGAACCGGCACCGAACGCATACTCAACAATACGACGCGGTTTTCAGCCATTTTCGAGCCGACGGCCAAGAAGGTTCATGTGGCGTTTCCGACGGGCGAGAATTCGGTGGGCGACTACACCACGTTTGGATTTGATGAGGCGCCATGAGTGATACGGTTCGATCTTATACGACGGAAGCCGGGTCATTGCAGCGCCGCCGGCGTGGCCGGCGCGGTGGCTGGTGGCGGGTCCTGTTAGTCATTCTTATCGTGGGGACGTGCTGGGCGTTCTGGATTACACGGGATTCCTATTCTGTCCGCCAATTTGTGGCGGCAAAACAGGCGTATCACGTGGTACTTTCGGATCCGGCGCAGAATCGCAGCCGCATTGCCTCATCTCCCATTTGGGAGGCGCTTCCGGCCAGCCTGGGTCTTACCCCTCTACGAACCATGGTTACTGAGACCATGGGTTATCCGGAATGGGTGTTTAATAATTTTGTGCGTGAGCGTCTGCATGCAACAGGACCCGACTTGACGCAATTCGATGACACCGTGTTTGTTACGCGCATGTCGCGTATGGGCCGATTGCTCGAACCCTTGGGCGTATGGCTGCCCAGTATAGAACGAGACTATGCGGGTGGACTGGCGCTCCGCAAGGTTATTGATCCCGGGTTCTTCTATGCGGTGCGCGGGCGCGTACTTATCATGAGCCGATCGCGAGATGCGTTGATTCGCAGTTTGACGCTTGATACCGATCGTGTCATCGCGGAGGATGAATATAGCACGCTGACGCAGACCGGGGACGAAGACCTGCGAGGATTCATCCTGTTGCCGGAACACGAACCGGGCGACTCATTGCTTGCGCACGTTGGATTTGCATTGAGAATCGACGGCAATGGGCTGCATGCCAAATTTCAGACGAGATATTCGGACTACTGGAAGCAGCGTCTTCGGCCGATGATGCTGGATCTGAAGCCTCAAACGTTGAGAATGCCTGTTGATGGCCCCGCGATGTTGTCGATGGATTTTCGTAAGCCGTTCAAGGAAGTCTGGACCGGTATTGGGGAGGCGTTTCATGTTGATCTTATGTCGCAGGAACGCTGGGAAGGGTGGTCGGAACGTCCTCTGTTTGAAGCTCCCGGGCTTCCGTTTATGGCGACCGGAGTATTGGCGAATTGCGGTCCCGGCATTCGGATCAGTCTGCAGGGGGTTGACACGCGAGAAATCGTGCCTATGCCGGAACTGGTGCTGACGCTTGACGCAAAGCGTTCTGAATTGCAAAAGGCATTTGAATCTATTCCTGCGCCGCCGGCTACGCTGCATCCTTGGGATTCTTATCCGCGCTACGATTCGGCAACACAGACGGTTTCGGTCCCAATGTGGGGCGGTCCCTCTATTGAGCCCACGGCCAAAGTCCTTGGCGATCAGTTAATGATCAGTTCCAGCCGGCCGGTCGCCCAACGGATAATCTCGCAGGAACTGGACTCTGGCACCTTGGAGCAGGAGGGTAACCTCTATTTTCGAATCGTGCCCGAGAAGTGCGCGGATGCTCTGATCGAATCCGCCCGTCAATTTGCGGCCGTGGGGGCTTTGAAAGGCGTCACCAAAGGGGAATTCGAGACACTTACGCAGGAGTGGCGCAGTGCTTCTTCCCGCGTTTCAGAGATTACCTTGCTGGCTGTTTTAAACGAGACCGGCGCCGCGATGGAATTGCGCATTGTTTGTCCGTCCGTATCGACACAGCAGCCGTAGTGAGGAAGAGGTTGTACGGGTGCGGAATCCGGCGTTAGGATAGATTCACTGCAACCGGCGATTTGGGAAGGGAAATTCCATGTCCGATGATTTGAACCCGGCTTTGCCACAGCCGGGAAGCGATACTGGAGAAGGCGTACTCATCGTCGATGAAGCGACTGATGAAGTGCTGCGTTTGCATTTGGATAAATTCCAAGGGCCGATGGAAGTATTGCTTTATCTCATCAAGGCCCAGGAGATCGACATTCTCGACATTCCCATTCTCAAGATTACCGATCAGTACCTTCGCTTCCTTGACCTATTGCAGGAAGAGAACCTGGATATGGCGGGTGAGTACCTTGTCATGGCCGCCACGCTACTCCACATCAAGTCGAAGATGCTGTTGCCAGCGGATCAAGAGGCTGCCAGCGAAGAAGAGGAGATAGAAGAGGAAGATCCGCGCCTTGAACTGGTTAACAAGCTTCTCGAATACCGGCTTTATCGGGAGGTGGCGCAGAGGCTGGAATGGTTGGAGGGCGAACGGCTCGCATGGTTTACTCGCAATGCCAAGGTGCGGATCGAAGAGCCCGAAGACGAGGAGGAGGAGTATATAGAGGTTACGCTTTTCGATCTGATGAAGGCGATGCGAAGCGTGCTTCATTTTTTTACCGAGGACCTTTACCACAACGTTACTGCGGAGCATCATTCCGTTGATGATAAGATTGATCACATTCGCGGCTGGCTTGCCCGTGAAGGGAGTGTCGCCTGGACCGATCTTTTGCGCGAATGTAAGCAACGTGTGGAACTAATCTGCTGTTTTCTAGCGATACTGGAATTGTGCCGTCAGGGTCAGGTCAAGGCCCATCAACACCGGTTGTTCGATGAGATTCGTTTATTCCCTGCTGAATCGGATCCGCCAGCGGTTCCGGCCGCGTAGACCTCCATCCCTTGGACAGCGTGGGGAGGACGAGGCTGCTGCTTTTCTTCGCAAAGCGGGCTATAAGATCCTGCATCGCAACCTGATACTTGGCAAGAACGAGATCGATATCATTGTGCAAAAGGCGGATACGGTAGTTTTCGTCGAGGTGAAGACACGCGCCAGTGACAGCTACCTTTCACCGGAAGCCAACGTGACCTTTGCCAAGCGCAGGAAGCTCTCCAAAGCCGGGCGCCGCTATATGCGTCAACGCGACGACGATTCCCTCTATTACCGCTATGACATCATTGCGGTCGTTCTTCCGGACGGTGGTACTGCCGAAATAACACATTTTGAAAATGCGTTTTCCCCAGAATAATTGAGGAATTGTACTTGGTCTTGTGTCAGTGGCCTTCCGGTTTTGCCAGGACTCCGGTAAATAGAATGCACCCGCTTTCCTTGTCGCGAATCAGAAATACAAATGGGTGATCCGCCTGAAACCTCGGCGGAATCATGATGGCGGTCTTTTCCATAATGACTCCGGTTGCGGCAGCGGCTTCCGTGCCTTCTTCGTTTACCTCGATAAAGGCCTGGTGAATCACGTCCGATATGAATAAGTCTCGAACGCCGGACATGCCGGAAAAGTCGGCGCTTCCGGTAAAAGCCGTCGGCATACCCATACTTGAAAGAAGCTCAGTCATGAAATATTTTGCTTTGATGGTGAAACGTGGCAGAAGCAGGTCGATATTGCGCTTGGCAAGTCCGGTCAAAGCGGCGTGCATGAAGTCGGGCGACAGTTCAGACATTACGCGGGCAAGGTCCTTTGCATCCTTGGGCAATAGGATCACCATTGCTATTTTATCGCCTTGGTACCCCAATTCAACCGCTTGATACCAATCGGTTTCCGTGTATTGAAACTCGCCACGTTGTTGCATCATCGGCACGTCGATTGAGTTTCCATCGAGCAAATGGAATGGCATGTCTTGTGTCCGTTCTTCTTTGAACTGTGTCAGCCACAGGCCCTTGAAATAGATTGCGTTTGTGATGACAAGTTGAGTCGCGGCATCCAACGAACCTTCAGGAATCAGATCCAGTATGCGGTCATTCGTCTTTTCTTCCACCCATGTGTTGATGGTTTCGCGCGATGCTTCGGCCTCGCCTGCGTAGTCGAGTGTGGATAATTCGGTCTTATAGGCATTTCGCATGGATGTGAGATACGACTCGAGAAGCGTGTACTGCTTGCTAGGCCAGAGCGCGTTGGCCACGAGCAGTTGATACTCTTGGGACGACGTCAATTCTGTACCCACCTTGCCCAAGGCCTGGTGGAAGGCAGGTGTGTTGCCGGAAAAGTGAAGGGTTTGTGACATTTCGTCCGCGGTCTGTCCCCGCGCTCCAGCATAGGCCATTGCCAGTGCGGTCGCGACACTGTAGGGCGAAACAATGGTATTCGTGGCTGGGGCTTCTTCGGCAAGCATCATTCGAAACAGGTCGAGCGTGAACGTATTAAGTCCTACGATTACGTCTTGTTCATTCAAGGGAACAACCTCTTGCTTGGAGTCCGCACCCGGATCGGCTGTCGGCTGAGATCCACGGTTTTGTCCCGCCGCTGGTTTTCCCATGCAGGCGAATAGTAGCATTGACAAGACGACCGTCAGAACTCCCAATTGACATTTCATGGCAATGCACCTCCTTGTCCGGGGTGTTTGCAGCCTTGATTCGAAGCGGCTTTACAAACGAGGATATCCCGGCTCCGCAAGCGGAGTCACTATAGATCACACCCCATGTATGGAGCTAGCGGTGCCCAGTTTGCAGCAGCGGTTGCAGTCAGACCTTGCCCGTTCCTTGCCGGCCCATCCCGGCGTGCGCTGTGTTCTCGTGGAAGTTGCTGGCATTCGTCAGGCCGAGTTTCGAGTCGCGGATTCACCGTCGCATGAACGGTTTCCGCTACGTTCCGTGACCAAGAGCGTGTTAGTCACGCTTCTGGGAATCGCATGGGACGATGGAACCCTGGGCAGCCTTGAGTTTCCATTTGCGGATGCCTTTCCTGAGTATTGCGGCATGGACACGCCCATGTACCTGCACGGAACCACGACGGAGCATGTGTTGGCGATGACAGCCGGATTTGACTGGCCCGTGCGATATCCGTTTCGCGAAACTCAGCTTCATACGTTTCTGGCGGCCACTGATTGGTTGTCCTTTGCGGTAAATCTTCCGATACGGAGAGAGCGCATAGGCCGGTTCGGCTATTGCAGTCCGGCGTCCCATCTTTTGTCGGCCTTTCTCCAACGGGCAACCGGCTTGGACGTAGACAATTTCGCGCGCGTACGCCTGTTTGAGCCGTTAGGCATCACCGATTGGGAATGGGACCACGATCCTCAGGGAATCGCGTTGGGTGGTTGGGGTCTGCAACTATCGGCGGATAGTCTGTGTGCCATTGGACGACTCTACGTCCAATCAGGCGTTTGGGAAAAGCAGTCACTACTTTCTTCCGAATGGATCCGCCGTTCGACCCGCCCGCACACTCCTCACTACGGATTCCATTGGTGGATCCGAGATGTACACGGGCATCGAACTGTATTTGCCGCAGGCACAGGCGGACAATACCTGATCCTTGTTCCGGAATTGGAGGCCGTGGTGGCCATCCTGTCCCAACCTGGCCAGGAGGGGGCAAACGATCCGTGGCCTGTGTTCGAACGTGCCGTATTACCGTCACTGCTCGAATCGTAACCGGTTGGCGATGCCGCGGCTGTGTTGGTATGATGGCTTCATAAGCCGTTGAAATGGAGTCCAGTCTGATGTTGAATCGCATTCTCGACATGTTTGCCACGAAGCCGATGGAATCGTCCGCTCCTGATCCAGAACGGTTGAAGGTGGCTACTTGCGTGCTCTTGCTTGAAGTAGCGGGGGCGGACAACGAGTTTGCGCCCGAGGAGTGCGAACACATCATCAATACGCTGCAGCGCCGTTTCGCTTTGTCGCAGCAGGATGCCGAAGAACTATTGCAGTTGTCCTCCGAGCGCCGCCAACAGAGTATCGATCTATGGAAATACACAAATCAGGTGAACGAGACTTGTACAACTTCGGAGAAGATCGAGATCATACGTGAAGTCTGGCGGGTCATCTATGCCGATGGCACAGTGGACGGCCATGAGGACTATCTGGTACACAAGATGGCACGCTTAATGAATCTGAATCACCCCCAACTCATCTCCTCGAAGCTGGACGTGCTTAAGGAGATTCGCGGCGAATAATCCTCGCTCAGTTCCGAACCGGTTCCCCTTTATTGCCGTCCCACACGGCACCCGACGAGAATGTATAGCGGTATTGCTCGCGGCCGGTAACACCTGTCGAGATGTTCGCTGAGAGGGCTTCGGCTTCCACCCGGGTACTCTTGCGTTCGCTTTGCAGCACTTCGTACGTGAAATTGATGTACCCGATGTATCCTCGTTCCCCTTGGCTGCCGTGCGTAACGGCGCGCACATCAAGGGGCATGAAATCCTTGTAATTCTTTACTTCTTTGTAATACTTGCCTGTCAGTGCCGACTCTTCCTGGAACTTGACCTCGCCGTGCCGGTTCTCCATCGTCAGCCTGCGCAGTTCTGTTTTGCCGACCTCGCTCAGGCGCTCCATGACCTTGTCGCTGCCTGTAACGTACCCTTCTGGCCGTTCGCCCATGCCAAAATCATATTTGACCTTTTCCACGACACTGCCCGAATCCGAGCCGCACCCGGCCAATGCCAGTACAGCCAGAATAGGAATACTCACTAAAATTCGCTTGACCATGATTTTACCTGCTCCGTGGCCGCCGCGCCGTGAGCGGCGACCTCCCGTTACTTCGACAAACCCAGCACATGGGCCGCGGTTTTGTGAAAAATCCATTCCATCTCGTCGTCGCTGAATCCTCGAGCCACGAGTGCCGTCTTCATATCGGTTAACGAAGTGGACATACCCACTTCCGGGAAATCAGACCCATACAAGCACCGGTCTGCGCCAATGCGCCGGATGGCATAGAAAATGTCCTGTTCCAGATGGCTTCCCCGGTAAACCGACAAAATAAGCGACAAATCAAGGTAGATCGTATAGGACGTGCGAGCGAGAATCAACGCATCCAATATTCTCGTTCCGCCCATATGGGCAATGATCAGCTTTGCTTCCGGCACCGCCTCCGCCGTGGCTTCGATCAGTTCCAACGAATCGTCCCGCAGGGCGCCTTTGCCGTAAGCGAAGCAATCAATAATCGTCGGCCGGCCCCGTTTTGCCGCTTGCCGCACGAGTTCGAACACCGTTGGCCAGTGGTCCTTGGTGATTTTCTGCCAGCGGGGATGTAACTTCAGGCCATACAGGGTGTGTGCGCCAAAAAGTTGTTCCAGCCTTTCCACCGCCGGCAACCCCAATGTCGGATCCACGGATCCATAACACAGAATCTTCTTCGGATCGCGAGCGGCAACCGAACAGGCGAATTCCGTTGTAATGATTGGTTCAATGGGCAATAGCACGGCAATGTCCACCGGCGAGGCAGCCAATTCATTCAGAAAGGTGTCTGGCGTTGCGTCCCGATTTCGTCCGAAGCCGGTCGTGCTGGGATGGACGTGTGTATGCGAATCAATGATCATTGCGTGAATCCAGTATGGCTGTTGGCAAGTGCCCGTCCACAGTATAGCAAGCCAACCGTTGTGCATTCATTTCTGGGGAAGTGGCGTAACTTATTTGTTTTCAATTATTTGCAAAGCTTGTTTGATTTATTGCTTGTCACACAAGAGCGAGAGGAAGTCCCCCAATATCTAGAGGTAGACGGCGAATCTACCCCCTTTTATAGTAGTTCAAAATTTGCTATACTAAGTAAACCACAATATATGGGGTGGAGTGTCAAGAGTGAACGGTTTGCGGCGTAAAGTTCATTTTACCGGCGTAGGCGGTATTGGCATGAGCGGACTTGCCGAAATCCTTATCAATCTCGGATATGAGGTTTCGGGTTCCGATCTCAAGGCTTCGGAGATCACGGACCGTCTGGTGGAGTGCGGACTTCAGTTTTTCGAAGGACATGCGGCCGCGAATATCGGCGACGCTCAAATTCTCGTGGTGTCAGCCGCGGTAGGCGAAGACAACTTGGAAGTGGTCGCGGCCCGACGCCGCGGCATACCCATCTTGCATCGCAGCGAGATGCTTGCCGATCTCATGCGCACCAAGCCCAATGCAATCGCGGTGGGCGGTACGCATGGCAAGACGACGACCACTTCCATGATCAGCGCCTTCCTCGATTGGGCGAACATAGGCGCGACGAGCATAGTGGGTGGGGTGCTGCATCGGAGCGGCACGAATGCACGTTGGGGAACGGGCGATTACCTTGTGGCGGAAGCGGACGAACACGACGGGTCATTTCTGCGATTGCGGCCCACTATTAGCGTAGTCACCAACGTGGACGCGGAACACCTTGAATACTACGGCACACTGGACAACATCAAGCGGGCCTTTACCGAGTTCTGCAATAGCATTCCGTTTTACGGATTTTCAATCGTCTGTGCGGACGATCCCAATTGCCGCGCGATACTTAATGACATTCACAGCGTTTGCATCACCTACGGCCTGGATGAGGATGCATCGCTCATGGGTGGAAACGTCCGGCTGAACGGTACGGTCGCCAGCGAATCCTTGGCGGAGAGGCTGGCGGGCCTGGTCACTTGTGTGGATGTGACCAGCCACGACGAACGTCTGCAGGTGACGGGAAAGCTTGGCACCTTGCGTGTTCGCGCGGTTGGCGCACACAACGCACGCAATGCGATAGCGGCATGCGCGGTGGGGCTGTGCCTTGGAATGAAGTTTAGTCACATTGCGGAAGGCTTGAAGTTGTACGACGGCGTGCGGCGCCGGTTGCAGGTAGTCGGCGAACGAAACGGGATTTGCGTGGTCGAGGATTATGCACATCATCCCACGGAGATTCGCAGCACGCTGGAGGCGTTGCGCTGGGTTGATCCCAAGCGCATCGTATGCGTATTTCAGCCGCATCTGTACAGCAGAACGAAGTTTTTCTACAACGAATTTGCCCAGGCTCTATCTACGGTTGACCGCGCAATTGTGACCGACATCTATCCATCCCGCGAGGAGCCCATGCCGGGTGTCCATTCGGGTCTCATTGTTGATGCCGCTCGAACCAACGGCGCGTCCAAAGTTGAGTTGATCAGCGATTTGAATGCGGTACCCGGCTCTATTGCGCCGGATTTGGAGCCAGGCGACGTTGTAGTGATTTTGGGCGCGGGGAACATCAATCGCATCGGGCGCCCCTTGTTGGCGGAAATTGGCAGGTTGTCATGAACCGCGCGGCACGCGATAAAAAGAACCAAAGCCAACGGACCTGGAACCGGCCGCAAAGGAAGCCGCCTCGTCAGGGGTTCAAGGGGTTTGTGCTGACCATTCTGATTGCGATCTTGCTGGGTGGAGCGGCCTACGGCCTGTACGATTATGTGGACCGATCAGCCTATTTCGCAGTGAAGACCATCCGGGTGGTGGGGGCCGATACCGTGACGCCCGAGAAGGTTGTGGAGACCGCCGGCATTACCACGGCTGACAGCCTTCTTCTCCTGGACACGCAACAGATTCGCGAACGGGTGGAGGCACTTCCCTATGTCAAGACGTGCTCCGTGTCTCGCATCTTTCCCGACATGGTGGTTGTCAATGTTCAGGAACGAATTCCCATTGCCACAGTCATGGCGCATGGCCATCCCTACGAGATTGATGAGGAGTGTTTTGTATTGCGGCGGCTCGATATTCGAGATGAATACCCTGGCCCGTTCATCACGGAATTGCCGGGGCTCGATAATGTGGAGCCGGGCCAGCAGTTGAACATCGCTGCGCTGCGTGATGCGTTGCTCGTGTTATCTTCCTTCGCATATATCGGGATGTCGAGCGAAGTATCGATTGCTGAACTCGCCGCTCCCAGCGAAAACGATATTCGGATGTACACGAACGAATTGCCGTATGAGATACGTTGGGGCCGCGGAGACATCGTCCACGAAGCCGAACGCCTGGACATATTGTGGGCGACAAAACAGGGCCAATTGGATTGTACCGAGTATCTCGATTTGCGATTCGGAATGGATTTGGCCTGCCGTTGACGGCGGCCATTGAGCAAGGGATTGCTTGATAAACAGGTCCGGCGCGGGTAGGCGCGCAGTGGGCAGGGATGGGACGTTTACACGTCAACCACAAGGAGGAGACGAACCATGGCCATGGGAATATCGGACGAGTTCAGCAAGTTCGAGCGAAACGCCGTCATCAAAGTGTGTGGAGTGGGAGGTGGCGGCGGAAACGCCGTGGGCCGCATGATTGCGGCGGGCCTGAGTGACGTCGAATTCATCACCATCAACACCGATGCGCAGGCCTTGAAGAATTCTCCCGCGGGCACGCGCCTGCAAATTGGCGAAAGTGGTCTGGGGGCCGGGGCGAAACCCGAAGTTGGACGCGCGGCCGCGGAAGCGGACCGGCAACGCGTGGCTGAAGTATTGCAGGGCGCGGACATGATATTTCTTACTGCCGGCATGGGCGGCGGCACGGGCACAGGGGCGACTCCGGTCGTGGCGGAAGTGGCCAAAGAAACCGGCGCATTGACGGTTGCGATTGTCACACTGCCATTTCAGTTTGAAGGGCAGGGGCGCATGGAGAATGCCATGAAAGGCATGGCG
Organism: Candidatus Hydrogenedentota bacterium; assembly: GCA_045863295.1. Classification (GTDB taxonomy): domain Bacteria; phylum Hydrogenedentota; class Hydrogenedentia; order Hydrogenedentales; family SLHB01; genus BTWA01. The sequence goes on along the minus strand of BTWA01000046.1, from coordinate 2,985 downwards.
CTGTTGGAAAAGCACGTAGACGCGCTCATCGTGGTGCCCAACGACCGCCTGGCGTTGTTGTGCAATGACAACATTACGTTTCTTAATGCCTTCAAACTGGCGGACGAAGTCCTGCACAACGGCGTGCGGTCCATCTCCGAATTGATTACCGTGCCCGGCCTGATTAATCTGGACTTCGCGGATGTGCGCACCATTATGCAGGGCAGCGGCCGTGCTTTGATGGGCATTGGTACCGCTGAAGGAGACAAGCGGGCGATTCGAGCGGCACAGGAAGCCATCGTTTGTCCGTTGTTGGAAAAGTCCAGCGTGGACGGGGCGATGGGTGTAATTGTCAACGTGAAGGGCGGATCGAATATGGGAATGCGGGAAGTGCTGGAAGCGGTGACCACCGTGCAGCGCGCCGCCCATTCCAAGGCCAACATCATTTTCGGTGCCGTTGTGGAAGATGACGAAGACCCGACCATTCAGGTGACCGTTATCGCGGCGGGTTTTGCGATGGAGTTCATACAGCCGGTTCAGCCGTTCACTGAGACAGTCTCGCTGAGCCTTGAAGTCGATGATGATTTCGAACCCCGCCGGGAAGCCGAACCAATCCTAGCCCCGGTCAATGTGGAGCCCTTGTTCAGCCGGTCTGAGCCGATTCCAGCCTTGGGCGAGCAGTTCATGTTTTCCGCAGAAGAGTTGGCTCCGCAACCAGAATATGTCAATACGGCCCATGCGATTGACCAGGAAGAAGATCTGGGCATTCCGGCCTTTATGAGAAAGCGAATGAGACGCTAATGAGCCTGCTGCTGCGACTGTTGCAACGTGCGATTGAGAAAGAGGCGTCTGACGTCCACCTCAAGACGGAGTCGCCGCCGTATTTTCGCGTTCACGGCGATCTTGTGCAGCGTAAGCGAAAGCTCACACCCACGGATATGGAGAATATCCTGATGGAATTGTTGAGCGAGTCACAGCGAAAGTCCTTGGAAACCCGGGGCGATGCCGACCTTGCATTTTCCAATCCCCAGGTGGGCCGCTTCCGTGTGAATGTGTTCAAGCAACGCGGCACCATTTCCATTGTCATGCGCCGGATCAAGGGCGATGTGCCTTCATTCGAGAATCTGCACCTTCCCACGGCTGTCGAGCGCTTCGCGAAAATGCAACGCGGTCTCGTTCTTATCACAGGCACGACCGGCAGCGGCAAGTCCACATCGCTCGCGGCGATTATCGACTACATCAACCGGCATCGGAAATGCCACATAATTACAATCGAAGATCCGATTGAATATACGCACAAAGATCAACTTGCCGTAGTAAACCAGCGCGAAATTCTGATCGATACCGAGGGGTTTGCGTCCGCACTTCGTGCCGCCATGCGGCAGGACCCGGACGTGATTCTCGTGGGCGAAATGCGCGACTTGGAAACGTTTCAGGCCGCGATTACGGCGTCGGAAACGGGTCATTTGGTGTTCAGCACGTTGCACACTACAAATGCAATGCAGACGGTTGATCGTATTATCGATTTGTTTCCCACGGATCAACAGGATCAAATCCGGTCTCAGCTATCGATGAACCTGCGTGCGATCATGTGCCAGCGCTTGTTGCCGAGGGCCGATGGCAGCGGCCGCGTACCGGCGTGCGAAGTGTTGCTCAATACGCCGGCCGTGCAAAAAATCGTCAAGGAAAACCGGCTCAACAAGATCCCCATCTGCATTCAGCAAGGGCGCGAAGACGGAATGCAGTCCTTCAATGACAGTCTATTCGGACTCATGAAAGCCAAGCTCATCAGCCTGGATACCGCTAACGAAGCCTCCGACAACCCCGAAGAGCTGGCACTCATGCTGCAGGGCATCCAACTCGGTCAAATGCGCGGGGGGATACTCTCAAGGGCCGGGGACAAGTAAGGCTCTTGAATCGATCTATTTATCCCGCCCCAGCCAGAAATGCAATGTCTTGCTTACCAAATCCGGTGCGTCGTGGTGGACCCAGTGATCGGCGTTGGGGGCGGTTACCAGCGTAAGGTCTCCGCCTAGCCATTCCCACGTATCGTTGAGGGCTTTGTAATGCAGGGCCTTGTCTTTTAGTCCGTGAAACATGAGTACCGGCACGTTTATTTTTGGCAATTCCCCCGTGTTTTGTTGGTATGGTTCGCGTGGGTAATTCACGCGATAGTACGCGAGCATTGCCTTGAAATCGGATTGGTTGAACGCGTCAATATAGCGCGCGGCAATTGCCGGATCGCCCTTGGATACAAAACCGGCGAGTGCTTCGGCTGTGAGCGCCGTTTCCGCGCCGGGTTGCTGGAAGGCGCGGGCGTAGGCACTGTTCTTCTGCTGTTCGGGGTTGGTAGCGAGTTCGCGCATCAGGCCTTTGGGGTGCGGCAGATTGCAGATGACCAACCTGTCCACCATGGCCGGCTGGGCCATCGCGAATTGCCAGGCGATCGCGCCACCCCAATCGTGCCCCACGACGATCGCGCTGTCCACGCCTTGCGCCTTGATGACCGCGGACACGTCTCCAATCAAGTGGGGCATGGCGTAGTTCTCATCGCCAACCGGTTTGTCGCTGAGGTTGTATCCGCGCAGATCCAGGGCCACGCATTTGTACAGGGGAGAAAGCGCGGCCATCTGATGCCGCCATGAATACCAGAAGTCAGGAAACCCGTGAATGAAGACCACGACGGGTCCCTCACCCAATGTGGCGAAGTGAATTTTCACGCCATTGTTTTCCGCGTAGCCGTGCGACACCTTGTCGAATACGTCGCCGGGCGTGTCTGCCTGTGCCGCGGCGGCGACCATGCAAAGCGCGGGCAGTATCATCTTGCGCATACGGGAGTCTCCAAGTGAGCGTTATAGCCAGTTGCGCCATAATAGCGGGTACAGCGGGATTGGAAAAGCCCAAACCCGCATTCTGCGACACGCCTAAATCGTGCGTGGAAGACTGAAGTGCAGTCTCCGTGGAAGACTGAAGTACAGTCTCCGTGGAAGACTGAAGTACAGTCTC
>BTWA01000045.1:0-45239 GCA_045863295.1 Candidatus Hydrogenedentota bacterium | reverse complement strand
CTTGGATTCCCGTGCGGACTTCTTCAGTGGCCTTTTCGAGGGCGGCTTGCTGATCCGAGGTGAGATCGAGTTGCACAATCTTTTCGATTCCCTCTTTGCCCAACACCACGGGCACGCCGGTGAAAACGTCGTTCATGCCGTATTCGCCGGTGAGATATGCGGCGCACGGCAGCAACTGTTTCTTATCGCGCAAAATGGCCTCGGCCATGCGGGCCGCGCCGGCGCCGGGGGCGTAAAACGCGCTGCCGGTCTTGAGCAGGGCCACAATCTCGCCGCCGCCCTTGCGGGTGCGTTCGTTGATGGCCTCAATGCGGTCGGCGGGCATGAGCTTCGTGATCGGGATGCCGGAAACTACGGTATACTCGGGCAAGGGCACCATATCGTCCCCGTGGGAACCGAGGACCATCGTATCCACGTTCTCCATGCTCACGTTCAATTCCATGGCAACGAAGGATCGCATGCGGGCGCTGTCGAGAATGCCGGCCATGCCAATAACGCGCTCCTTCGGGAAACCAAGCTTTTTGAAGGCCAGATAGGCCATCACGTCCAGCGGGTTCGTCACGATGATAACGACGCTGTTCGGCGCGTGCTTCTTGATGTTCTCGCAGATACCGGAAATGATGTTGCCGTTCTTTTCCAACAGGTCGAGCCGGGTCATGCCGGGTTTGCGCGCCAGCCCGGCCGTCACGATGCACACATCCGCGCCTTCGATGTCCTTGTAATCGTTGGACCCCGTGGCCATGCAGCTATACCCGCGCACCGGGCCCGCCTCGGTCAAATCGAGGGCCTTGCCCTGTGGAAACCCTTCCAGGATATCCGTCAGCACCACATCGCCCAACCCCATTTCCAAGCAATACTGGGCGGCCGACGCCCCCACGTTTCCCGCGCCAATACATGCAATCTTGAATCGCTTCCCGACGGACATTGCGTCCTCCTTCACTCTCGTTGAGAACCAGCGCCAACACCCTGCCAAACCACAAAACGGCCAGCAAATAGAATAATTTCCGGGGAGTATAACGAATCATGGGGCATCGGCCCAAGTTGGATCTGCCCTCGTACCCAAACGTGGAGAATGCAACAGCACGTGCGAAATAGATAAGGCGCACTATACCCATTCGTGCGCAAAGACAAACGCCTGGCAGCGCCATGCCCAGGGCGGTGTACCCCTTGAATTCCAGTTCCGGAGGAGGCGATGCTTCGTAAACCCTTGCGATTCTTGATCGACCGTTAGTGCGCCAAAATTCACCCCCCCTTGTATCGTCATTTTTTTGCAGGGGGGGTGCTTCGCGGGCCGCTGTGGATTGTGTGCCAAGTTCCCAGCCGCTAGAATCAGCGCGCCCCTCGTAACCGTCAAAGGCAGTATTACGATGAAACCACACAGCTTCCCGGCCCTGTTTCTCCTGATACCCGTATGCTTCGCCTTTTTTGCCACGGCCGAGGAAACGCCCGCTCCCACGCGCCATGTCTATATGCACCTGCCCAATCCCAGGGAATACCCCGACGATGCGCGGCGGCCAGTACATCCGCCCACGTGGGACGATTTTGGCGGCGTCACCCAGTTCGCCACGATGCGCGGGTTTCCGATGGCGGACGGCAAGTTGGTGAACATTTCCGAGGAATTGGAGAAGTACACAGTCACTCACAACTTGGGCACGGTGATCTGGCCGCACTACCCCTTTCTATGGGCAACGAACCTCGATGAACTCATGGCGGAGATGAAGCGGCGAAACCTATTCTTGTTCGATGTGTGGGGCTATGTGCCGGGCAGCGGAAAAACGGGAGACTGGATCGAGTATGACCCGCCCGCGGAGGCGTTGGCATTGTTCGAGCGCGAGCTGGGCCCGAAGTGGCTGGGAATGGATATTGGCGAACAGGACGGCCGCTACATCGGCGGCTACGCCAACCAGATGTTTCCCATTTCGCCCGGCCGGCGCGATCAATACCTGAATTTCTATCGCCATTTCGAGCACATGGGCGACGCGCTGGGCAACAGGCTGTCCACGTTGATCTCGCTGAATTACGGACACTACCTGATCAAGGATGGCACCTACACAACCATCGGCGCGGAAACGGCGCAGGGATTGCCAAGCGGACAGGTCTACTACTCATTCATTCGCGGCGCGGGCAAACAGTACGGCGTGCCATGGTTTGGCAATGCGTCCGTGTTCAACCGATGGGGTTGGAAAACATACGGAGCAACCGGCGAACAGAACGGGCCGACCAAAGGCACGAGCCTGTCGCTGTTGAAGCGGCTGATGTACAACCACATTCTCTACAATTGCGTATTCGCGGGTTTCGAGAGCAGTTGGTTTGACGGCGAAGCGTTGAGTCCCATCGGGCGGATACAACAGTCGGCCGTGGAATGGGTAAAGACCCACGGCTCGCCGGGTATCATGCAGACGCCGGTCGCCATTCTCCAGGACTTTTACTCCGGCTGGACATTTCCGCGGCACCTCTACAGCGACCACACATGGCGCGTGTGGGGCAATCTGCCATACGACGACGGCGACTTTCTCGCGGACAACATCCTGGCCATGGCCTATCCCACGTACCGCGATGCGTCGTATTTTCGCGACGAAACCGGGTTCATCTCCCCCACGCCGTACGGCGATATTGTCGATTGTTTGCTGACCGACGTCGAAGGATGGGTATTGCAGCAGTATCCCGTCGTTATCGTGGCGGGACATCTGGAGGGCAGCGAGGAGTTGCGCCACAAGCTGAACCGTTACGCGCAAGACGGGGGACATCTCGTCCTCACGAGTGAAAACCTGGCGAACGCAGGAATGACCGTGACCGGTGTCACTATCGGCGAACCGATCCAAATGCAACCCAATCTGGAAGTGAATCTCCTCGGAGAATCGATGGTCGAGGCCACGCCCTGGATTCGACGATCCCTGCAAATCGTCGACGGCGTCCGCGTGCTTGCCCACGTTGGGGGAATCCCCATCGCAGTGCAAACGAACCTCGGCAACGGACAGGTCACGGTGCTCGCCTCGGAGTACGGACTGCCGGTTGCCGATGTGAATCAGGCTCCCATGAAAAGCGAGGAGAACGTAGCCTTCGAGACACCGCGCCCTCTGCTCAAACACGTACGGCTTGTGCTCGACCAGGTCTTGCGCGATGCCGCCCTGTTCACGGCCAACGACGGTCTCAGCGTGATCACCTGCCGAAAAGAAGCGGGCGTATATACCATCGGCATTACCAATGCTCTGTGGACAGCCGCCGAAATGAAGTTGACGTCGCATGTGGGCCCCATAGAATCCATCGAGGAACTGAAAATTGACACCTCCGAACGAGGCGCGGTAGGTCATTTGCCGGAGAACATGGAAAAAACGGATATCGGTATCAACAGCGATTCGATGATCGCGGGCGGCGATGTCCGCATCTTTCGCGTGCGCGTGGCGGAAACCGGGGTAATGGAGATTCCCAAGCAAACGCCGCCGGCGCGCGCGCAACAGCGGTTGTTGCCGCTACGCGCGCCAACGAGCATTGAAGAAGCCATTTTGCTGCGACCTACATTCTTTCAAATGTACGACGGCGTAGTCGTGGATTGGCGCTATTTAAACCGGACCGATGAAGACACGCTACGCGACGAAGGCCAATGGTTGGCCCTGCGCAACGTCGTGGTGTACGTGGACCTGACCTCCGGATTAAACCTGTATCCCAATCTGCGCCTGCTGGAAAACGACGCGGAACGATTCGCGGAAAGCATGGACACGATCAAGGACGTGCTGGCCAAGATGACGCTGCTCGGATCCAATAACATGATTGTGTCCCTGCACCGGCACCCCGAAAACAATTTCACCCGGGAACAGGCGGAATCTTCCTTCCGTAAGGTGTTAGCGGACGTGTGCGCACTCGCCCACGCGCACAGCATTACCCTGCATCTACGCCAGGGATTAAAGCAGCCATACTCCCTCCAGGAGGCCGCGCGCCTATTGGATGAATTGAAGGCTCCCAATCTAAAGCTCGCGATCGTCACCGGCGGCACGCTAACGAGCAACCTCGATCCCACTGCGCTGACCAACCTGTTCGAAGGAAAAATCGGACTGTGGCTCCTTGGCGCGTCCACCTATGATCACAACAACGCAATCACGTCAATGTCCGGTCCGCTGAATAGCGATGTGCTTCCCGATCTGAAACAACTACTCGCGCTCGCCCCTAACGTGCCCATCGCGTTCGACATGGTGCTTCACAACACCGACGAGGAATACGAACAGGGACAGTTGCTGGATCGCATACTTGGGGAGTGAACTGGCGGCAGCCGGTTTTGCCGGTTGATTCGTTGCCACGGTATGATGACCTGGTAGGGAGTACTGCAATTTACCGGATAAAGGAAAAGCCGCGGCTATGTCTTACTCGCTGACCTACACAGTTCGCAAAGCGCTCCACGCGCCCGAACTGCAGGGCCTCTGGAACGGCGCCGCCTGGTCTCATGCCGCCGCGCTGCCTATCGACCGCTTCCTGCCTGTAAGCGTAGGATTCCGTCCCGTGGTGCAGGCGAAGATGCTGCACGCCGATAGGCATCTGCATGTCCTCTTCCGCGTGGATGACCGGTTCGTCCGCACCATCACCACGGATTACATGGGCCCGGTCTACAAAGATGCCTGCGTCGAACTGTTCATCCAGCCCAAACCCGGCAAGGGGTATTTTAACTTCGAGATGAACAGCGGCGGCGCCATGCTCATCAGTTACATTGAAGATCCCACACGCCTCCCCCAGGGCTTCGCCAAATACACGAAAGTCCCGTGGGACCTGGCCAAGGACATCGCGGTCTACCACAGTCTCCCGAAAACGGTCGAACCGGAAAACCCCTCGCCCGTTACCTGGGTGGTCGAGTATGCATTGCCGTTGGCCTTGATGGAGCACTACGTGGGTTCCGTGGGCGATCTCTCCGGACAGGAATGGCGGGGAAACCTCTACAAATGCGCGGAACACAACTCGCAACCCCATTGGGCATCGTGGGCTCCCTTGGGGCCGGAGGTGAATTTCCACGTGCCGCAGTACTTTGCACCGATCCGGTTTGAGTAGCGCAAGTCCATGAAGCCCAATCACTTGGCACACCCAAGAACGGGAATGCCGGTTTCGTAGTATAGTTAGGGTAATTCGATCGCAATTCGGGGTCTGTGAGGAGTTAGGTGGATGTTTGGTTTTCGCGTGCTTGCTGTGGCTTTCATTGTGGGTGGGGTCGCGGCCTCGTCGGTCGTCGCAGATACCACGGTTACGCTGACCGCCCGAAACCAAAGTGCCGTGCAGGACACGTCAGGCGGTACTGTCTGGCAGGCCCGGGAACAAGGGCTAAGCTGGCCGGCCAGCCGGACCGCGCTCGTCCTGTGCGACGTCTGGGACAAGCATCCCGGCAACGTCGCCCCGGATAACATCGCCAATTTGGCGGACCGCATCAACGAGGCGGCGGCTGCGGCCCGGACCCTGGGCATCGCCGTGATACACGCGCCCACCGGCACAATGGACTTCTATCGCGATCATCCCGCGCGGCTCGCGGCCATCGCCACGCCCGAAGCCCCCATGCCCGCCGCGGCGGACCACAAGGACCCGCCCTTCCCCATCGACGATTCCGGCATGCAGGAAGCCGTCGCGGAACGCGTGTGGACGCAACAACACCCGGCCATGGAAATCGCCGCCGGTGACTACATCACCGACAATGCGCGGGAAATGCACAACATTTTTGTGGAACGTGGCATCCGCCACGTGCTCATCGCGGGCATGCACACGAGTCTCGTGCGCAATACCGTGAAGCAGTGGGTCCGCTGGGGATACGATGTGGCGCTCGTGCGTGATCTGACGAATGTCATGAACGACCCGCTGCGGCCGCCCTATGTAAATCCTCAGGAAGGCACCGAGTTGGTGGTGGAATACGTCGAGAAATTCTGGTGTCCCACCGTGCAGAGTGACGACCTCGGCCATAGCCTTCGAATCGCTTCCGTCCCGGCGGCGACCGCCACATCCAGCGTGAAGACCGGCTCGACGCAATGGCAAAGCCTGATAGACGGCGGCAAGGTCGTATCGAATCCAACAGCAGCCGCCACGGTCACCGCAAGCGGCCAACCGCTGACTCCGGAGGCGTGGGCATGGCGAAGCAAATTTGCGCCGTACAATGTATTGGATCCGGCGTCGCAACTATGACTCACATCAAGCCCCAGGCGCTGGGTCCGACTATCGTAGAGTGCATTTGACCCATGTCCGATCCGCTTCACCAATCGCCCGTCAAACAAAAACACTGGCGCATCACCGGCCTCGCCTCGCTGGGCGTATGCGCGCTGATGGCATTCACCGCCACGGAATGGCCGTTTCTGCGCGAATCCCTGCTGTGGTTCACACTCTACTGGCTCGGGTTTCTGCTCGCGCTGCTGGTCACGTTCTATTGCGTCCTGCTCGATATCCGCTACATCCGCGCCTCGTTCGCCCTGGAGCGCCGCGATATCTTCAACGAAACCCTCGGCGATCCCGAGTTCCGCGAATCGCTCAAGGCCGCGCAAAAGAAGGCCATGAAGAAAAAGCCCGCCTCGACCAACGGCTCCCGGAACTGACCGCCAATATGGCCACGCTGATTCTCTTTGACATCGATGGAACCCTCGCGGCCACAAGCGAGGCCGACAACCGCTGCTTCGCAAAAGCCTTCGAACAAACATTCGGCCAGCCCATCCCCACCACCGACTGGCACGCCTATACACACGTGACCGACATCGGAATCCTCGGTGAAATCAGCCGGACCCAACGCGGTACCGAACTGCACAGCGACGAGATCGAATCCTTCCGCACCCACTACGCGGAACAACTACGGTTGGCCGCAGAGGCCACGCCACACCAATTCGCCGAAGTGCCCGGCGCGCGAAAGCTGATGGAACACCTCGCAATAAGTAACGATTTCCAACCCGGCATCGCCACCGGCGGCTTTCGTCTCACCGCCCTCTTCAAATTGCGCAACATCGGCATCGACGGACTCGCCTACCCCGCCGCCTTCGCCGACGATGCCATTTCCCGCGCCGACATCGTCCGCACCGCCATCGCCCGATCCGGCGGCCCCTGGGACGACGCCGTCTACATCGGCGACGGCCTCTGGGACATGTACACCGCCGCCACCCTCGACATGCGCTTCATCGGCATCACCCACGAAACCGGCCCCGAACGCTTTCAGCAACACGGCGTCACCGCCACGCTCGAAAGCTACGCCTGCTTGGACACATTCTGGCGCGCTGTCGAGCAGGCAAACGTACCCCGACACTAAACCGCCCCCCCGGGATCAGAGGGAGTACGGTGCTCACAGTCAGTACACGTCAGTCAGGCTGAACCTTAGCCGAATGGGAAAAAGCCGAAGATGAGATTCAGAATCCACACCACGATTTGATAGAAGTAGGCAAAGAGCGCATAGGGGTTGTACATGTCGTCATCCTCCCTTGGATTGGCTCCCACAGGGCGAAGCGCCCCAAAATCTGGAGGATACTTCGCCGATCTGGTCAAAGGAATGGGTTTGGCGGAAAGGTGACCGCCGTTGGCGATGTGGCGCAAACAGTCTTACCGTCTGCCACCGGGAATGGGCAACCGAAGAATCCCCCGCATACATCCTCCTCGGGCGTCACCATGCGCTCGGAAATACCTGGGCCTTCCCACGCCGAACCTCCCCCGTTGCGCGACGCTCAACCGGGATCCCCACCCGAGTCGCGCAACAAATCTTCGCACGAGTATTCATGTAGCTAGTACAGTTCTAACACGGCCCCGCGCAGGTGTCAAGAGGAATCTTGACAAGGACAGCGCGGCCCCCTCACGCCCGAAGAGTTCTATGCAAAGTGGCAGAACAACGACGCGACACCCGTGGGGGCGCTGCCCCCGCACCCCCGGAGTTTTGCGCTTTCCGAGCTACCAACTAGCCAGGACAAAAATGCGGCAGAGCGCAAGCCCTGCCTACTCGTATAGCCGCCTGCACCGGCGCTCGGGGCGCTCTCCAGCGGAGCCCTATCCTCCGGGCAGGCAATCAAAACACTACCAGAAATCAAAGGCAACAGATAAAATGAACCACAAACAGCCCAGAACTCCTGACTCATACACTGGTCCTCAAAAATGGTTCTTTCCGTTTAAGTGTGGGGTAAAGGTTTTAGTGTAGGCAATGTCCCCGTTGCATCCATGATTTTGAGCAGAAAATACTTGAAGTCGTGGAATCCGTAGCTTCTTCGCTTGAGGACTTTGATATTGTTGTTGATGCCTTCGGACACGGCGTTTGTGATTCGGTGTTCGAAGTGGGCAAGGATACCTTTCTTCCAGCGGCTGAGCCTTTTGGCGAGTTCTTTGAATGGAAGCAGGCCGCTTCGTTCGCATCGGTGCGTCCAGTCTTTCAGGAAGATTCGGGCCTCTTCGTGGGATTGGCATGCGTAGAAATCCGCGAAATCCTCCTTCAAGAGATAGGCCTTTTGCAGGCTTCTGTTTTGCGCCATGATCTCGTCGAGGCTTTGTTGTTCCTTGCGTTTGGGTTTGCCGCAGCTCTTGAGCCAGAGCCAGCGCGAACCTTTGATGAGCTCGTATCCGCCTTCCTTCAAGGTGCGGTTTTGCTCGTCGCGGCGCACTTGGTCGATGGCCTCGCTGAGATACCCGAAGACGTGAAACTTGCCGAAGACCATCGTGGCCTGTTTCATATAGCGTTTAACGCTGTTGTGATAGGCGCTCCACAGGTCTGTGCATACCGCCTCGACAACGGGCGCAGGCGTCTTTGCCGAACCGGCGAAAGAAGCGATTGACGGCCTTCTGCTCCCTGCCCAATACGCCGCCAATAACTTCGCGGCGATGGAGGTCGTAGAATAGGGTCGCATAGCGGTGGCCTTTGCGAACAGCAATCTCGTCAATCCCCAAGTAGCGCACGGGATGGCTCACGCGCAAAGCCTCCCGGCGCTCCAACCGCTTGCGGTCAATCCGGTATACCGTGCTCTTGTCCAGTTCTTCGAGTTCGGCCACATCCAAGGCAGGCATCAATCCGCACAGGACCGACACGTACCGCTCGTAGCGCAAGGTCTGCCGCTCCCGCGGTTCGATCCAATCCAGCCTCTCCACATGCACGCCGCAATCCGGACAAGCCACACGGGCAGGCGCAAAGGCTATCCAGCAACGACGGCCCCACACCGGGAAGTCGCGCACCCGACGAACAGGCAAATGGTCATAGGCCCAAATGAATCCCTGCCCGCAAGCCTGTTTCTTAACGCTTTTCTGCTTGCGTTGCAACCCTTCTTCCTTCCAAATCCGTTCCAACTAGTTCCCAAGCATTGCTTGCAGACGCGCGCTGGAAACGCTTCGCTTTGTTCTTAGATCAGGTTTATTTTGGAGCGTTCACGGGGTCATGCTGGGCGGCTTCTGGATCAACGGGCACGTTATGTCCGTGTGCTATTTTCCAGCCGTCGGAGCGCTTTGTTAGCACGTAGGTTTGGCGATTTTGCCTTTGGGGAACAACGTTTCCGGCGGGCGTTGTGAAGCTGTCATTCGTCGTGGTTACGACGGCGATGGCGCAGCCATCCGAGATGGAACGTATTTCGCTGGAGTCCGTCTTGATGCTGTGGTTCTTGAACATCGTCTTATGATACGCGGTGTGCGCTGCCATTACGGCATCTCTGCCGTGCCAATGCATTCCGACGACGTTTATGAATTCGGCATCATCTCGAAAGAGCTTTCCCATCGCGTCCATGTCGTGGGAATTCCAAGTCTGCTCGATCCACATGACAACGGCTCGAACCGCGTCTTCGTCGGCCTTGTCCAGCTTGCCGATGCTTTCCGTCGCGCCAAACGTTGGCCGATTCAGGACGAGCAAGGCCCCAACGAATATTGCAGTAATTAGAAGGAGGGAGAAGAGATGGGTTGCGCGCGATTGAATCATGCGAGGGGAGCCTTTCTTTGTAGGAGGAAAACGGCAATTCGCTACGGCCTCCCGCACGACAATTGTGCGGAGACTGAACTACTTTTGAGGAAACGAGTGAGGCTCTACTTGGGAGCATTGACGGGGTTATGTTGGGCGGCCTCAGCATTTACCTGCACATTGTGCCCGTGTGAAATTCTCCAGCCGTCCGAGCGCTTCGTAAGGACATAGGTTAGTCGATCCTGTCCCTTGGGAATCACATTGCCGGCGGGAGTGATGAAGCTGTCCATCGTCGTCGTTACCACGGCGACAGCACAGCCGTCGGCAATGGAACGCAATTCAATCGAGTCCGTCTTCATGTTGCAATTCTTAAAACTCGTCTTGTGAAACGCGGTGTGCGCTACCATGATTGCGTCTCTTCCCACCCAATGCATCCCCACGATATTGATCCACTCGGCATCCTCCCGAAACAATTTCCCCATCGCGTCCATGTCGTGGGAATTCCACGTCTGCTCGATCCCCATGACAACGGCGCGGGCCGCGTCTTCGTCGGCCTTGTCCAGCTTGCCAATGCTTTCCGTCGCGCTAAACGTTGGCCGATTCAGGACGAGCAAGGCCCCAACGAATACTGCAGTGATTAGAAAGAGGGAGAAGAGATGGGTTGCGCGCGATTGAAACATGCGAGGGGAGCCTTTCTTTGTAGGAGGAAAATCGCAATTCGTTACGGACTCCCGCACGACAATCGTGCGGAGACGAGACCAGCTTGCAGGGAACAAATTCAAGATCCGACACACATGGATATTCGACGTATTCGGGATGTTGCGAGGGACAAGAAAGGAAACGCGTGAAACAACAGCGTGTCGATACTAGTGTAGTTTTTCAGTAAACGCAATCATTTTTACAGAATGCACTCGTTGTGGCAGGGTTTCTGACCCTGCCACGCCAGATGACCAGTATGGTCTCCTCTTCGTCTTGAATGCAAAGTAAACACCCCCCGGCTCGGCCGGGCCTGCCTATCAAATAGTAATCTCTTCCCCCGCCGCCCCAGTCAATTCCGCCCCATCCCACAAATGCGCAAACCGCGTAAATCCATCATATACCCTTGTTTCAATCCGCTAAGAAAATGCAACAAAAGCCCCAAACTATAGGGGCCATCTTCACCCTCGTTCCCCGGCGCAAGCTGCTCGGGAACCCGCCCCCGAAATGTGGGGCAACGGCGAGTCAACGAGGGACACAGAGACCGTGCATCCAGTGAGTAGGAATGCGAAAGCCCAGCCTGCTTTCCACTACCGCCGCGCGTGCCGCCTCTACCCCCCTTGTATCGTCAATAAAAATGCAGGGAGACGCCCCCTCGCTGGTTGCTTGTCATTCGGGGACACGCCATCCCCTCGAAGGGCCCAAAGCGAACGTACGATTGCCGTTTTGGGAAGCCGCATTCGATTTGGTTTCGACGGTATCCAGCAAGCGGACTCATCAGCAACGTGAACATGTTCCCGCGGGAAGGTTCGGGATTGGCGAGGCCGTCAAGTGTCAATTGACCCCATTGCTTTTCGGTTCTATACTTAGTGTGCGACAAAAGGATGAAGGCGAGCGTGTGTGACGGGCGTTATGGCCTGTTTACGGGATAACGAGCGCGCGCGAACGAGGTGGCATGGTTTTTTTCCCGACATTTGGCCAGTTTTTGTGGCTGGTGTGTTCGTGTCTGCTGGTATGCGGGTTGGGGTATGTGGCCACGTTGCCCAGATGGCGGCCACGTGAGTCGCTGCCGGTTTGGTACACGTTGATAGTAGGTTTTGCGGGATTGGCCATTTATTCGCTCGCGACTGTGTCGATGATCGAACGCCACCAGGCGACGTCGGAACAAAGTCTTGGGCATGTGCGGGACGTGCTGGAGTTGAATCCCGGGGCACAGCGTGACACGGCGCCAGTGCAGTCGGAGGAGGACGTCATCGCCCAAGACAGTACGTCGCGGGTCCGTTTGGTGACGTTATTGGCGTGGACGTTGCTTTTCTGGATTCCGCCGGCGGTCTTTTTCGTTCGTTTGTTTTTGAATTCGCTTGCGACACAAGCTGTTCGGGCCATTCCTTTTACGGACGAGTCTGTCAATTTGCACGCCGAAGTGGAGTTCAAGGTTGCCAAGGGCTTGCGTGAGAAGGGCGATATCCGGGGTGCGTTGCGCGTGTACCGGTCGTATCCGCAAAACCGCCAAGGGGCCTGGATGGAAGCCGGGAAGATGCTGGAAGCCGAAGGTCTGATGATTGACGCCGTGGAACATTACCGTGACATGGTGGAAATGTTCGGTCCGGCCAGCAAGAGCTGGCCAGAGGCTTCGTACCGGCTGGCGAAACTACTGGAAACGCAGCCTGGGAAAGAAAAAGAAGCGCGAGACATGTTGATGGCCATTTATCAGCGGTCTCCGAAATCCGAATTTGGCCATTTGTCAGAGAAGAGCCTCCAAGGTTTTCAGATTTCATCGGAAGACTTGCTGGCGCAATTGGATGCCGGGTTTGGTCCCGTTTCGACCAAGGGTCCGGCAGGTTCACCGACTACTCCGAATCCTTCTTGACCGGGCCAGGCAACGCGTGCGGGATTGCGGTGTCCGGTCAACTTGTGTTGAGGCGACGCGTTTCCTCACAGCCGTTTCGACTGCCGCCGGTGTTTCATAATCCACACGGAACAGGAGAATTACCCATGTCTCATCTACGATCCGCCTGCCTTGTCGGTTTTGGTGTCGCGCTTGGCGGCATCGGCGTACTGAGCTTGGCTGGCGCGCAGGTGCAGGCGCAACCGCCCTTGCTCCCCCCTATTTTCGAGCCGGAAATGGAATTGGTCGGTCCGGTTGGGCCTGTGAAGGTCAAAGCGGTTCATGGCGCGTGGATACAGGTGGAAAGCCAGCTCGCGGGGATGGACGGCGAGCACTGGATCTATGTGCCGGCCCAGGGCGGGGGTTGGACTGTACAACAAGGCGAAACCAGTGCGCTGTTAAAGCGGGATTAGGCTTGTAACCGGCCCTGTTTTCGCCAAATGGCTTCGGTCCGCTGGCGGCGGGTCTGCTGGCGTCGCTTGAGCTCATCCAGCCAGGCGTTTGTGTTGGATTCCGGTCCCATCATTTGTTCGATAAACGGAACCAACTGGCTGTCGCCCCACCGGTCATTGAGGGAATCATAGAGTTGGACGTGGTTTCGCATCCGATGTTCACGATCGTATGGCCGATCCATTTCGATTCCGTCCAGGTCAATGAAATAGAACTTGGAACCGTCGGTTGTCAGGATGTTCTTTCCCGCCAAGTCATTGTGGTAGACCCCCGAGGCATTCAATTTGTTGACGGCCGCGGCTATCTTGGCCAGGTAACTCGCGATTTCAACTTCCGATGCTTCCCTTGCAACCATTTGGTCAGCGAAGGCTTCGATGTCCATGGCTCCTTCGATGAAACGCGTGACCGTAATGGAGGCCCAGTGCAGTGGTCCTAGTCCGTAAACGGCGAACGCCACAGGTAATGCAATACTTACATCTGATGTAATCAATTTGAGAGCTACATCCCAGGAGTTGCGGTTGTTTTCGGCAATGTGCTTTACTGTTTCAATACCGTTTCTTCCTGGTCTTTTTTTGAGCACAAATTTGCCATGTCGCCCGATAAGCGCCTTTTTAGAACGCTTCAATATGTTCCAGCTGCCATTAATAGCCGATTCAATCTCGTTTATTGAGTATTCTTGGAGATACTCGAGTCTCATTAGTGGTCGGCTTTGTTTCAGCACATTCATAGCCATTAGGGAAGGACCAATACCTGTTTAGGTAAATTAAAATGTACACCAACTGAATTCACCGCATCGATATCCAATCTGAAATCCGACCTTTGGCCTTGTATGTTGCATCCAACCACGGTGGTATGGCATGTGGTCCGTACCCTTCCAGCACGGTTTCGAAGCATTCCGTGAAGAATCCGTTCTTGGTGAACGAGCGCCGGAGGCGGAGCAGGTTGCGCGAGCGGTTCCATGCGGCTATCTGCTTTACCTTTCGTGCGTTGTCAAAATCGATGATGACCGGCCCCTCCGAGGTAATCAATATATTACGAATCTGGAGGTCGGCATGGTAGATTCCGGCGTCATGCATGGCCCGGATTTGGGCACCGCATTGGCGCAGCATGCCGGTTCTTGCTTCGGACGGTTTATTGGTCAGCCATTCCTGCAGGGTGATTGCGTCAAGCGCACGGGTGGCGATGGCCCCTGAAACGAGTCCTAACCAGGTTACTTCAAACCGGACCCCGAGCGGTTCGGTAACGGAGAGTCCGCTTTGCGATGCGGCCACGTGGACCAGAAATTCACGCAGTGGCCGGTTTACGAGCCAGAAGCGATCCCGGAGGAGCAGGCGCATGGCTCCCCCTCGGCGGTATGGCCGGATTAATCCGGGACCACCGGGCATGTTGAACTTCAGGAGGTTTCCCCTTCCCAATGATTCGACGGGTGTACATTCATCGGGGTGTGCGAGCGCGTATTCGACGGCTTCGCCGCCTTTGGCCGGCACGAGCAAGGTGGCGCGGCCGTGTGTGACGGTTTTGAATGCGGCCATGCTTGGTGTTTTCACCACATTGTGTTCGGGTAAAACCATGCAAAAAGGGGCCTTAGTATATGCCGCACATGGAAAAGGTTTTTGCCAATATGATACGATTCGGGTCCATTCCGACTCAGAGTACCTAAAATTCGCGGGGAATGCCATGAGTGTCATTACCAAGAGAGACGTGGAGTATGTTGCGGCGTTGGCGCAACTGAATATGGACGAGGCCGAAAAAGAGCGGCTTGTGGACGAATTGGGCGCCATATTGGGCTATATCGACAAGTTGAACGAGCTGGATACGAGCGCGATCGAGCCGATGATGCATACGCTTCCCATCACGAACGTTTTTCGCGAGGACAAGGCGATTCCGACGTTGGATCGGGAGACGGCCCTGGCGAATGCGCCGGCGACGGATGGCGAGTATTTTCTGGTTCCTCGAATTCTGGATGTGGAGTAACCCATGAGCACCGAGTGGTATCGATTGACTGGACATGCCATCCGGGACGCGGTGACGTCCGGCCGGGTGTCCGCCGTGGAGGTTGCCGAGTCTTTTTTGGGGCGCATTGCGTCGGTGGAAGACAAGGTCAAGGCGTTTACGGAGGTCTGGCGGGAGAGCGCGTTGACGCAGGCCGAGGCAGTAGATGCGCGGGTGAAGGCCGGGCAGTCGCCTGGTGCGCTTGCCGGGGTGCCTATTGGGCTGAAAGATGTGTTGTGCACCAAGCAGGGGTATACGACCTGCTGTTCCAAGATATTGAAGGGGTATCGCAGTCCTTTTGACGCGACCTGCGTGGAGCGTCTGGCAGCCCAGGGGGCGGTTTTCGTCGGCAAGTTGAACATGGACGAGTTCGCGATGGGTTCTTCCACGGAGAATTCGTCGGTGCAGACGACGCGTAACCCGTGGAACTTGAAATGCGTGCCTGGGGGATCCAGCGGCGGGTCGGCGGCGGCGGTATCGGCGGATATGTGTAGCGTGGCACTTGGCAGCGACACGGGCGGATCGATCCGACAACCGGCGGCTCTGTGCGGGTGCGTGGGTTTGAAGCCGACGTACGGGCGGGTGTCCCGGTGGGGATTGGTGGCGTTTGCGTCTTCTTTGGATCAAGTGGGACCGTTCGCCAAGGACATGGAAGACATGGCGTTGACGCTGAACACGATCTGCGGACATGACGCCAAGGATTCGACATCGGCGGACTTGCCGGTGCCAGATTTTACCCAGGCACTCCGGGAGGATGTGAAGGGCGTGCGCATCGGGCTTCCGAGGCAGTATTTCGCGGAGGGTCTTGGCGCGGAGATGCGGGCCAAGATTGAATCGGCATTGTCGGTGCTGGAGAAGCAGGGCGCGCAATTGGTGGAGGTCGATCTCCCCCATGCCGAGTATGCGATTGCGGTGTATTACATTATCTGCACGGCCGAAGCGAGCGCGAACCTTGCGCGGTTTGACGGTGTACGTTATGGGTATCGCGCGGAGGGCGTGAAGAGTCCACTGGAACTGTATACCCGGACCAAGTCCGAGGGATTCGGTCCGGAGGTAAAGCGTCGCATACTGTTGGGGACATATGTTCTTTCCAGCGGTTATTACGATGCCTATTATTTGAAGGCCCAAAAGGCACGAGCCTTGATCAAGCGGGACTTTGACGAGGCGTACAAGGTGTGCGACGTCATTGCGACGCCCACCTCCCCCACGCCTGCTTTCGAACTGGGAGCGAAGACGTCCGACCCCTTGGAAATGTACCTGAGCGACATCTACACGATTTCGCTGAATCTTTACGGCGGCCCCGGGATGTCGATTCCGTGTGGATTCACGGATACGAAGCTGCCGGTGGGTTTGCAATTGTTGGGCAAGCCTTTTGACGAAGAGACATTGATTCGCACGGGTTACGCGTACGAGAAGAACCGGGATTTTACGATGGAACCTGCGCCGGTGGCTTGAGCGCCGCGGCGGGGTTGAATGAACAGGTGAAGTAAGACCGATGCACTACGAAGCCGTGATTGGGATGGAAGTCCACGTACAGTTGGCGACGGAATCGAAGATGTTCTGTTCGTCGAGCACGAATTTTCATGCCGCGCCGAATACGAATATCAGCCCGGTATCATTGGGCTTGCCGGGCACGTTGCCGGTGATCAACAAGAAGGCGGTGGAGTATGCGATTGCGGTAGGGCTTGCCTTGAATTGCACGATCTCGCGCTGGTCGAAGATGGATCGCAAGAACTATTTTTATCCCGATCTTGCGAAGAACTATCAGATAAGCCAGTACGATCTGCCGCTTTGCCACGATGGCTATCTTGAGATCGAAGTGGACGGGAAGACCAAGCGTATTGGCATTCGCCGCGCGCATATCGAAGAAGACACGGCGAGCAATACACACACGCTGGGCGGCGGCGTGAGCGGAATCGACTTCAACCGTTGCGGCATTCCCTTGCTGGAAATCGTGACCGAGCCGGACATTTCGAGCGCCGACGAGGCTTATGCGTATTTGACCTCGTTGAAGCAGATACTTGGGTATCTTGGGGTCAGCGACTGCAACATGGAAGAGGGGTCCCTTCGGGCTGAGGCGAATATCAGCATTCGTCCGATGGGAGCAACGGAATTCGGCACCAAGACCGAAGTGAAGAATGTGGCGTCGTTCAGCGGCACGCACAAGGCGATTGATTTTGAAATTGCGCGTCAGCAGCAGGTGTTGAGCGAAGGCGGCACGATTGTGCAAGAGACCCGTGGTTGGGATGCGGACAAGGGGATCACGTTTTCGCAGCGGGCCAAAGAATCCGCCCACGATTACCGGTATTTTCCAGATCCCGATTTGGCGCCTATTGTTGTGGATGAGGCATGGGAACAACGGATTCGCGAATCGTTGCCGGAACTTCCCAAGGCGCGCAAGGCGCGGTTCGAGTCGAGCTATGGTTTGTCTGGATACGATGCGGGCGTGCTGACCGGTTCGCGCGGGATGGCGGATTTCTTCGAGACGATGGTCCAATGCGGTGCTCCCGCGAAAGCTGCAAGCAATTGGCTTACAGTGGAATTGCAGGGAATTCTGGCGGCCTCGAAAACGGCCTTGCCGGACAGTCCGGTGACCCCTGAGCGTCTTGCGGGCATGATTCTGTTGATCGAGGATGGTACAATTAGCGGTAAGATGGCCAAAGAGATCCTGCCGGAGATGTACTCTTCGGGCAAGGATGCGAAGTCCCTGGTTTTAGAAAAAGGGTTGGTTCAGATCAGTGACCATGGGGCCATCGAAGCGGCCGTGCGCGAAGTGATTGAGGCGAATCCCGGGCCGGTGTCGGATTTTCGCAGTGGCAAAGAACGGGCATTTGGCTTTTTGGTGGGCCAGTTGATGAAGGCCACACAAGGCAAGGTCAACCCGAAGCTGGCGAACGAGATACTGCGAAGCGAACTGTCCAAGGGCGGTTCCTGATTTTGTGTGAAGGCGGCGGCTTGGTCCGTACCGCATTGGAAGAAAACGAGGCATGCAGTCGAACTTGGTGAAATTGGTTAAGAAAGCCCCCGCGGACGTTCAGGATTTTCTTCCGTCGACGCTGCGTATTGCGTCATTGCTTTCCGATCACAAGGCGCTTGATGTGCGGGCGTACGATGTCCGTGAGCTGACGTTGATCGCGGACAGTTTTGTTATATGCAGCGCTGGTAGCGAGCCGCAGATGCGCGCGATGTACAATGCGGTGGTAGACGGCATGCGCGAAGTGGGCAATAAACCGCTTCATGTAGAGGGCACGCAGGCGGCGGGCTGGATCGTGGTTGATTTCGGCACGGTGATACTTCACCTTTTCCGTAAGGAAGCGCGGACGTTTTACGATCTCGATGGTCTTTGGGGCGATGCGCCTTCCATTGACTTGGATTTGGACTAGGCGGGCTGGTTGTAGTATTCGGGAGGCGTTATGCTCAAGCATGAACTGCCCGACAAGCTGCGCGTGTACCGGTTCAAACTCGACCGAATTCTCGGTCGCGGCGGCACCGGCGTAGTCTATCGCGGCATCGACACAGAGAAGGGCGACGTAGTCGCCATAAAGCTGTTCCACAAGAATTTCTTCCGCAACAAGCTTCATATCAAAGATTACGCCCGCAGTGTAGCCCGTTTCAGCAAGTGGAATCATCCGAACGTTGTGCTTGTACACGAATTTCTGGATGGCGAGGAAGGGCCTTGCCAGGTGATGGAATACGTGGACGGCCCGGACCTGAAGTGGTATTTGGACAACCAGCCTTTTGATTTGCAGCAGCGTCTTGGCATCATTTCCCAGGTGTGCAATGGTTTGCAATACATTCACGACCAGGGTTTTACTCACCACGATTTGAAACCTGCGAACGTCCTTTTCACGCGGAAGGGAGTCGTGAAAATGTCGGACTATTCGCTATCCCGCCAGAGTTTGTTTGCGTTTCTGGATGTAGGGGGCAGTATAGCGGAGCAAATCACACCCATGTATGTTGCACCGGAAATCATCCGGAAGGAACCCGCCTCTCCTCAGAGTGACATGTATTCGCTGGGAATCACGTTGTACTTCATGTTCACGGGAAAAATGCCGTTTGAAGTGGACAACCTCACGGCGCTGTATGCGTGTCACCTTCGAATTGTTCCCAATCACCCCTCGACGGTGAACCGGCGTTGCCCGGAGCAGCTTGGCAACATCATCATGAAGATGCTGAACAAGGATCCAAAGCAGCGATTTGAAAGCTGCGACCAATTGCGGATCGCGCTTTCAAATATCGCGGTGAGCCGGATATAGTCCGCGCTGGGGGCTGTTGTGGAGTCCAACGTTGTGGGGGTCTCCGCTGTTTCTTTTTTGGGAAAATATTGACAATTCCGCGGGGGGCCACTATGATACGGGGGTTCTTTTGGTGGGCCTCAGCACAGAGGAGAGTTGGACGTGAATTTTCTTGATTGGGTTACGAGTCTGAATGACTTCATTATCAAGTTTATTTTTTCGCTGCCGGGCATCAACCTGCTGCGGTCGGTTTGGTTCTTCGGCTGATTTCCGGGTTGTTGTTTGACGCCGGTTTCGGGATGAGTTTCGCGTCCTCTTCGTTTTTTCGGAGGGGACGCTTCTTTTTTGGCAAGTCCTTACCGTTGTTTATGATATCGGTGTTCATCTTTGGTGGGCCGTTGGCGTTCGCTCTGTCTGAGTCTGGGCAATCGGGCGATTTGGCCTACTCAATTTATGCTCCCGAATGGACGTGGCAGAAGCGCGATATCAACTTACTGATTGTGTTGCGAAATACCGGGGCTGATGAGTCCTTGCCGGTTGAGTCCCGGTTGCACTTGCCGAAGGGCGACGAGGGCGACTTTGGAATAGGGGGCAATGCCGGGGACTTCCCTGAGGATTTTCTTCGACGGACGGTCGAAATTCCACCCGGCGGGACCCTGCGAATTGCCTATGCGGGGATCACGGCATTGAAATCGGCGCCAGGGGACGTATACGCGTTCGGGCTGGAATTGAATCATGCGGGGGTTCGAATCGAACTCCCCTACCCTGTTCGAATTATTCGTGGGGAAATATTCAGCGGGGGGCGCTGGATGGCGCTTGGCGTTCCGGCGGGCGTGGGACTTGTCTGGTGTGTGGCGTTTGCCTGGTATTTGGGGCGACGGGCCGGGTTTCTGGCGTGGCTTCGGATACCGCATCCTATTGACGAACCGCGGGAGAAAGATCCGTGGATTGAGCAGACGCCATGAATCTTTCCAATACTTCTGCTTTTGGAGACGTACGACCGCGGCGTCTCCGGCTGCGTGAGGGGTTGCTGCTTGGCGGGGGATCGCTGATTGCGTCTTTCTATATTGGCACTGGGGACATCAGCGTCGCGACGAATATGGGTGCGAAGTTCGGGTTCGGGCTGTGGTGGAGCTACTTCGTTCTAGGACTGGCGGGTTGGGCGTTGATAGACATGTCGGTCCGGTACTTTCTTCAGTTCGGCAAGACGCCGATGTGCATTTTCAAAGACGTGCATCCGGTTTGCACGGCCTATGTGTTTGTGGCGGTGGTGGTCTGCGCGACGTTTGGCGCGTACAACCAGTGGGCCGCCTGTGCGATGGTGATTACCGGGCTCTTCCCTTCGGTTCCGATTGAAGCGGGGGGGCTGCTGTCCGCAGGGGCGGCGCTGGTTTTTTTGGTGGCGGGCGCGTACCGTCGTTTGGAGCGCGCGTTTGTATTTGGGTTGGTAGCGTTGATTGTGTGCGTATTCGGTGCGGCGGTTCTGGCGGGGTTTCATTGGCGCGAGGCGGCGAGAGGTCTGGTGCCGCAGATTCCCGGGCCGGGCTGGGAGGCGCTGTTTTCCTCCAATGCCGGCAGCATGATCAACGCCTGGCTAATTTTGATCTATCCGTACACGATGATTGAGCGGGGTTGGTATTCGACGACACTCCAGGGCAAGGTGAATATACTGCACCGGGCCCGTTGGGATTACGCCTGGGGCATTGTGGCGGCGGCGGTGGTGGCGCTGCCCTTGATGGCGTCGGCCTCGGCGGTGGCGCGTCCGTATGGGATTGTGCCGCGGGGTTATATGGATTTTGCGATTCTGCTGGAGCCGTTGGCGGGCCCGTGGAGTACGACGCTTTTTCTTGGCGGGTTGTTTCTGGCGGCGTGGACCGCGGGTGTTGGCTGGTGGATTTGCGGGGCCTATGCGTTGCTGGACATCTACAACCTTCCGGTGAAGCTGGAATCGGGACCCATGCGTGTGTTGTTGGTGTTGTTTTTCGTTCCCTCCACCCTGCTTATCGCTTTGCGCATCGATCCCGTGTATCAGATGCTCATCTTTTCCGCGTTTCTGACGCTGGTGTTCCCGGTGATTGGATTGACGCTGTTGTACCGGATAACTCGAAAGGATATGGGCTATTTCCGATGGTCGTTTGGAACGCCCGGAGGGTGGTTGCTGGCGGGTCTGGATCTGTTTGCGATTTCCTTGAGCGTCTACGTCGGTGTATATATGGGCTGGGTGAATTTTGGTACGGTGTTCGTCAGCCGTTGATGAGTGCCACTATGGGGGTAGTTTCGGAATCATGATTGAGACCGCGTCGCCGACGGTAAATTTTTCCAAGAAGGACTTTGCGGCAATCCGCAAAGAGCTGGACAAGCGCATCGCCGAGTTACAGCGCGAATTGCGGGCTGCAAACATCCCAATGCTGGTGGTGTTCGAAGGTTGGGACGCCTCGGGCAAGGGGGCGGTGTTGAGCCACCTGTTGATGCCTCTGGATCCGCGCGGCTTTCGCGTGCGACACATTCATCCGCCAACCAAACTGGAGTTGATGTATCCGCCGCTTTGGCGATTCTGGCGATTGATCCCTGGGCGCGGCCAGATTGCCCTATTCAATCATAGCTGGTACACGGAGATATGGAACGGCCGGGCCGAAGGCGACCTTGGGGCAAAGGCGATTCGTGCGGCCGAGGGCCGCATTCGGGATTTTGAACGGCAATTGACGGACGACGGCATGGTGCTGGTGAAGTTGTTCCTGCACATTGACAAGAAAGAACAAGCCAAACGATTTGAGGAGCTGCAGAAGGATCCCGCGTATGCGTGGAAGGTAGGGAAAGCGGAAAGGCAGCGGCACCGAAACTACGGTACGTATTACTCTGTGATGGATGCATCGTTGCAGGAGACCCACACTGAAAACGCTCCGTGGACGGTTGTCGCGACGCAGGACGAACGCCACGCTGTGATCACGGTGGCCCGAACTCTTGTGGCGGCGATGGAGACCGCCCTTGCGAGGCACAGTTCACCATTCGGTTCCGTGAGGTCAGTATTGCCTGCCCGGACGACTCAACCGTTGGACGCCGTGGACTTGGGCAAGACGCTGGCGCTGGAACCGTATTCGGAGAAGCTTCCCGGGTTGCAGGCGGAACTCCGGCGTTTGCAGCACATCATTTATCAGAAGCGCCGTCCGGTGATTATGGTGTTCGAGGGTTGGGATGCGGCGGGCAAAGGCGGCGCGATCCGGCGCTTGACCCAGCGGTTGGATCCCCGCGGATACGACGTGATGACCGTTGCGGCGCCGGCTGGCGATGAGCGGAATCACCACTATCTCTGGCGCTTTTGGCGGGACGTACCCAAGGCGGGGCACTTTTGCGTATTTGACCGAAGCTGGTATGGGCGTGTGCTTGTGGAACGAGTTGAGGGGTTTGCGACGGAAACCGAGTGGGCGCGTGCGTACGGGGAGATTAATGAGTTTGAGAGCCAGTTGCATGAATCCGGAGCACTCTTGTTTAAGTTTTGGGTGCACATTTCGCAAGAGGTTCAGCTGGAGCGATTCAAGGCACGCGAAGAAAACCCTTTCAAACGCTGGAAAATAACCGACGAAGACTGGCGGAACCGGAACCGATGGAACGATTATTATGATGCCGTATCCGACATGATCGAATTTACGAGCACGCCGTCGGCGCCTTGGACGATACTTGAAGGGAATGACAAGCGGTATGCACGCATACATACCCTCCAAGCGGTGGTGGACGGTCTGTCCGCGGCGCTGGATTGAATCAACACCACGCGGATTAAAGGGACCCAGCGAAGCATGAGTGAAGGCAACGGGAATCCGCGGCTCCGACGCACGATTACCCTTTGGGGGGCGCTTGCGTTTGTGGTGGGCGCGGTCATTGGCGCCGGCATATTCGTGTTGATTGCCCCGATTGCCGAAGGAGCGGGAGCCGCCATCTGGCTGGCCTTCTTGATAGCCATGTTCGTGTCTCTTGCTGGGACTATTCCGATTATTCAATTGGCGGGGGCCATTCCTCGCGCCGGTGCTGGCTTCTTCTTTGCGAGCCGTTTGCTGGGACCCATGGCAGGTGTAGTGACTTCGGCGCTGTTCGTCCTTGCGGGAGTCCTTGCAACGTGCGTTGTGGCTTTAGGGCTTGCTGAATACACGCTAAACTATATTTCGCTGCCACTTGGTGTACATCTGACGGGCGGCGTTATCTTGATCATCTTCTTTGGGCTTTATCATCTTGGCATGCGGTTCGCGATTGGGCTGCAGGCCATCATGGCGCTTCAATTGATTGGGGCACTGTTGTTGTATGGAGTCGTGGGGTTTCTTCACGCCGATGTGGCGATTTCGCTGAGTCCGCCGCGGGGATGGGGCGCCTTCGCGATGGCCGTTTTACTCTGTTACAACACGTGCCTCGGGTTTCAAGTTCTGGCTGAGCTGGGCGAAGAAGTTCATCATGCGAAGCGTACCATACCCCTGGCGCTGCTGCTTGGCGGGGCAATCGTCGGTGGCCTGTACATTCTTGTCGCGGTGACCTTTGTCAGCCTGGTCCCTTATGACGCTTCGCTTTATGAATCGCTTACGGCGCCGCTGGATTACACCTCGCGGATGTTTCTTTCCTCACCGCTCGCGACTTTTGTGGGCATTGGCGCCATCGCAGCGGGGGTCACTTCACTCAATGCGGCGGCCGTAGCCTTGCCCCGGGAGTTCTTTTCGGCGGCGCGTGACGGGATGTTGCCGGATTGGTTTCAGCGAATTGACCGTCGCACGCACTCTCCAATGAATGCCGTGCTTGCCTTCTTTGCCGCATCTCTGGCCGTCCTGTTGTTGCGCGTAGATTTGGAGACCTATGGGTTGGGCGCCGCGTTGGGTATCCAGAGTTCAACCGCGATTGTAGCCATCGCCTCATTACGCTTGAGGCGGTTGTTCCCGGACGAATATGCTACAGCCTACATACGGTTCCCCAGGCCGTTGCTGTGGGGATGCGCAGGATTCACGCTGCTGGCTTCGGTGGGATTTGTGGGAGTTGTGGCCATGGAGAAGCCGGGGCTGTTGATGGCTTACGGCGCCGTTGCGGCGGCATCCATTGGCTACTACTTGGTTCGCACGCGCCGTATGACACAGGCCGGTGTGGCCTGGCGCGACACCTTGAAGCGTATTCCGGTGTGCGACGACGAGTGAAGGTGGAATTGTTTTGGACTACGCCAAGAACTATGAGCGATGCTGCCTTGAAAAGACGAACGCTTTTCAGCGCTTGTTCATGGGAGTGCTCGCGCGCAAGGCGGCGGCATTGGGTCAAAGCGGCCACAAGATCTGGTCGCTGAAGTATTTGGTGGACGAGTATTTTCAGGGCCGGAGCGGACTTCGGGTATTGGATTGCGGCGCGTGGAATGGTTGGTTTTTGAGTTACCGCACGCCGGTGATTGCGCAGCGCGTTGCGCTGGACTTCGATTCGTATTACGCGCGCGAATTGCATGAGGCTGGAATTGGGTTTGCACTGGCCGACATGGAAAAAGGGTGCTTTCCCATTCGCAGTGGCTGCATGGATCTGGTCGCGATGACCAGCACACTTGAGCATTTGAACTGCCCAGAGCATATTGCACGGGAGATTTCGCGGGTGCTGCGACCCGGCGGAATCGTATTCATTACGGTGCCTGACATCAAAAAGTACAAGTTTGATTTTTGGAACGACATCACTCACAAGCGGCCCTTCACGGACAAATCGCTCCGATTCTTGTTTGAAACACATGGTTTCGAGACGATCGAATTGTGTTCGTATAACCACAACCTTTTCGTGGCGGGCAATCTTTTTCCCAAGGCCATCCATCGCCGTATGATGCGTTTTCGAGGGGATGCTTTGCTTTACATTGGCCGCCGGCCATGAAAAACGCTCAAGCGCGTTTGTTCGATCGTCTGGCCGCGGGCGAGCAGTTATACGCTTATCCGGAAATATCGCTGGCGCGGATTGACTCGCTGCTGGCACGGAAGGGCCTAACACTGGACGTGGGCTGCGGGGATGGAACGATTGGGCGGGCACTATCGCAAGCGACGGTAATTGGATTCGACATCAGCCCGCGCTGTGCGGGTTTGTCGTTGCGCAAGGGGATTCCCGCGCTTGTTGCAGACGGTTCCGCGTCTCTTCCATTCCGCGACGCAGCGTTTGACACCGCGTTTTGCGTGGATGTGTTGCATCATTTGAACCGGGATTGGACCGGGATCGTGTCGGAATTGGATCGGGTGACCAAACCGGGCGGCACGCTCGTTATCGTGGAGCCGGATGCGCGCAATCCGTTCGTGCGATGGACACAGCAGCCGGGATCGCCGATACGTCTGGCGCCTTTTAATAACGAGGCGGCCATCTTTCCTGAAGAGATTCTTGCGCCTTTGGGCCGCATGGGGTACACGCCGCAGTGCCAACCCATCCACATAGAGGGAGAACAAGTTGTGCGCGATGTGTTTCCGCTTTGGCAGCGGTTGCTTAAGGCGCCATTTACACTGACTCTGGCTTTCTGGAATCGTAACAGGCCCAACAAGTTTGCAATTGTGGCGCGCAAACCCACTGTTTACTCATAGCGGCATCGTATGGAATTCGTTGGCAAAACTGTGTGGATTACGGGCGCGTCTCAAGGCATTGGACGCGGTCTGGCGTTGCACTTTGCGAAACGAGGCGCGAAGCTGGCGATCCTGGCGCGCAACCTCGAGGGACTGACGGAGACTGCGGCCTTAGCCACCTCGCTTGGCGCACGATGCTTTCATGCGCAAGCGGATCTTCGTGTGAAGGAAGATGTGGTTTCGTTCGTATCCGCGGCAGTGGACCAAGGGTTCCCTCCTGATGTGATCATTCATAACGCTGCCGACACAACGTCAAAGCCATTTCTCGAGACATCGCTCGACGAGATAGAATCCATTGTTCAGACCAATATTACGGGCGTGTTGCTGCTGTCCCGGCAAGCCGCGCCGCACATGGCGCATGCCGGAAATGGTATCATGGTGTATCTTTCATCGCTGGCGGGGTACAAACCGAATCCCATGCAGACGGTGTATAGTATTTCGAAGGGCGGATTGAACAGCGTTTCTTCCGGATTGGGTGCTGATCTTCGGGCGTATGGGATTCATACTATCAACGTGGCGTTGATGGGCATTGGCGACGGACCGGGACAGTACTCGCTGGATGCGCTCGCCCTTCGCTTGGAGCGCGCCATGGACCGGCGGGAACACGAGGTGTTTCTATACCGATCCAGTGGTTTTTTGATGCGGCTGTACGGAGCGTTTCCCGGTCTCGCTCGATGGCGCAGCCCGCGGACTTAATATGAACGGGGAATCATGAATTCAATTGAGCGCGTTGGCATACTCTTGATGAATACCGGCACCACGGCTGCGCCCAGGGCAGCGGAGACACGGACCTATTTGCGCGAATTCTTGTCCGATCCGCGAGTACTGGATATCAACCCCATATCTCGTTGGCTGATATTGAACCTTTTCATACTACCCTTTCGCCCTGCCAAATCCGCGGAAGCGTATGAGGCGGTTTGGACCGAGACGGGTTCTCCCCTGCTTGCGTTGAGTGAGAAGCTCTTGGAGCGTTTAAGACAGCGGATGCCGGAGGCGGCTATTGAAATTGGAATGCGGTATGGCAAGCCTTCGATTACAGAGGCTTTCGACAAGCTCATTGCGCAGGATGTGGATCGCATTCTTGCGGTGCCGCTGTTTCCGCAATATGCGTCGGCCGCAAATGGGTCGGTTCTGGAGATGGTGCATCGGCTGGCGGCCGAGAAGTGGAATGTGCCGCCGATTTCGACGCTTCCTGCGTTTTACCTGGACGAAGGGTTCATTGACTCGTGGGTGGCGGTCTCCAAGCCAATTCTCGACGATTTCGAGGCTGACCTTGTGTTGATGAGTTATCATGGTTTACCCGAACGTCAGGTTAAGAAAAGTGATCCGGGTGGTAGGCACTGTCTGGTTAAGAGCGGGTGTTGCGATCGCGCTGTTCCCGAAAATGCCTATTGCTACCGGCATCACTGCATGGAGACCAGCCGTGCACTGGCGGCCAAGTTGGGATTGGCTAATGAACAGTGGCAAGTGAGTTTTCAATCGCGGTTGGGCCGGGATCCGTGGTTGAAGCCGCCGACCGATGAGGTCGTGCCTGCGTTGCCGAAGCAAGGGGTAAAGCGGCTGGCGGTTTTGTGCCCGGCGTTCACTGTGGACTGTCTGGAGACGTTGGAGGAGATTGGGATCCGTGCGAAGGAGGATTTTCTTGGCGCGGGCGGTGAAGCGTTTCAATTGGTTCCCTGTCTGAACGACCACCCGAAATGGGTCAATGCGTTGGCAAACATGCTTCAGCAGATCTGAGGGAAAATAGGAATCCCCCGGCAGCGGGTACTCCCGGGGGGAAGAATTGCGGTGCTGTGTCGGCTGCTGTCAGCCCTTCATATTAATAAGCCCATCGCTTGGGCGTCCTGTTGGCATTCCTGTTGGCAACGCGGCATCTTCGCGCGCGACTTTTTCAAAGGTCTCAATCCAGGTATCCCGCATGGCTCCCATGTGCTCGACCGCTTCGAGAATGGGTTTTGAGTCTTTGCGAATGTTCGCCTGGATAAGCAGGTGCTGAATGTATTCGTAGATGCGATCGAGGTTGCGTGCGATTTCGCCCATATCCATGTTCAGGGCGCCCCTCAACTCGCCGAGGATTTCCTGTGCGCGGATGAGATTGTTGTGCACGCCATCGCGCTTACCCGCCTCCAGCAAACGGCGGGCTTCTTCCGCACGCTGCATCGCGCCGTTGAACATCATCACAATCAGTTTGCCTTGCGATGCGGTTTCCACGCCGATACGTTTGTACGTCCCGACCGTTGAAGCTGTGTAGGCCATGGGCAAACTCTCCTTGTAATTTCCGCTTAGAACTGGGACGCAATCGCCGCGAGTGACGAGCTTTGCGATTGAAGGGACGACGATAAGGTTTCCAGCCGTGCGAACTGAGCGCGGAGGCGCTGTTCCTTAAACTCTACGCGCTGTTCCAATCGCTCAATGCGATCATTCAAGGCATCGATTTGCTGTTCGATAATGCCGTTCGACCTGGAACGTTGATTCAGGAACCCGTTCAGTCCAGTCGTTTCGTCGAGATAGGTGAACAACTGATCGGCAATGCCGTTTCCGTTGCTGTTCGAGAAGAGCGACTGCACACTGCCCGGATCCTCCTGGAGCGCTTCAAGGAATGCTTCCTCATCGAGTTCCAGCAGTCCGGCATTCTCCTGGGTGAACGTGCTGCCTGTCGAGATACCGATATCCAGCAGCGTTTGCAAGCTTCCGCCGAGTCCGGTAACGGTATTGAACACCGTGGACTTCAGGAATGTATCGATCTGGCGGATAGTGGCATCGTTTTCGAGCCGTCCGCCCTGGCCGACCAATGCGCGAATGCTTGTAATCGACTCGTTGTATGCGGTAACGAACGCCTGAACATCTTCTACGATGGCGTCGTTGTCGGTCTCCACGGTCACTGTACTTGTGCCAACGCTGAGGAAATTGAGTGTTACGCCGCCGATGGCATCAGTAACCTGATTGCTGTTGCGCGTTTGGACGGGACCTCCGTTCACCGTGAAGGTTGAATCCGTGCCCGCGGTCTGCGTGGCTGTGGTGAGGTTGGTTACATTCAAGAAGTTGCTGGTGCCCGCGGTAAACCGGATGGTTCGGCTGCCCAGTGTGTTGGAGACGACGCGGATGGTGTCGGTTGCGGTGTCATAACTTGCGCTGACACCCGCATCGCTTGCATTAATGCGCGCAATCACGGCGCTTAGCGAGTCATTGGCGTTGTCTACCGTGATGGTGGTTCCGTTAATCTGGAAGCTACCGGATGTGACCGCTCCTCCCGCGAAGCTGATTGTATTGAGCGTATCCGCGGGGTCGACGGCGCCGAGATTTCGCGTACTAGTGACTTGCGTTACACCGGCCACTGTACTCTGTGTGGCTCCGACGACATTCAGCACGTTTAGAAGATTGCTTGTATCTCCGGATGCGCCGAAGTTGATGATGCTCGTGTCGCCCGGTGTCGTATTTGCAAAAGTAACCTTGTCCGTGGCGGCGTTGTAGGTGGCGGTCACGCCGGCTGCGCTGCCGTTTATGGTGGACAGGATGTTGTTCAGAGAATTCGTCGTGGGGTCCACATTGAACTGCACGCCGTTAATAGTGAAGGTGCCTGCGTTAATGGTCGTAGCAATGCCGCTGCTGTTAAGGGCGGCGGCAGGGTTGATGGCCGCGCCAATCGATGTGCTGCTGGTGGCGACCGATGCGCTAGCCAGCGTCTGCACATTGATGGTGAACGAGCCGGAGACTGGATTTTCGGAGGCCACTTCCGCGCGCAATACGCTTTCCGTACTGGAAGTGGCTGTGAATTGGTTGAATACGGCGTCGGAGAGCCGGAAGTCCTGGACGCGGTTACGCAGGGTAAGGAGTTGCGTCCGGAGTCCAGAGATGGCTTCCTGTTGAGTGCGGAAAGCCAAGATGCGGTCTTCCAGCCGATTAATGGGCTGGCGTTCGAGTTGGATAAGCTGGGTGATGATTTCGTTGCTGTTGAGTCCGGAGACCAAGCCCCCGATGCTGAATGAACCTGACATATCATTACCCGCCGTGGGCGCGCTTGTCGCGCCGTATGTACAGTTTATCGGCTTTTCGCGTCAAAACTTTAGTGTGCGCCTCAGTATACATTAGGAATCCGTGGGAAGCAGAGTTGGATGCCTAAACTATTGGTCAGACACACGTTAGAATCGACTATATAAACCAGAAAATCCCGAAAAACACGAGAGGAACCGCCAAGGGCGGTTCCTCTCGAACGAGCCTCTTTTGTAGAGTTATTGTTGTACGAGTTGACCCAGTTTAAGCATGGGCATGAAGAGGGCGATCACCATGCCGCCGACCACAATACCCATTATTACGATAAGAATGGGTTCGATGAGTTTGGTCAAGCTGTCTACCAAGGCCTTCACTTCTGAATCGTAGAAATCGGATATCTTACCAAGCATCTGCTCCAAGGCACCGGTCTTCTCCCCCACGCCGATCATGCGGGTAACCATGGCCGGAAATTCGTTGCTTCGGGCCAGGGGTTCCGCCAGGGTTTCACCGTTTCGCACGGCATCGCCGGCGGCCCGCACAACGCGCGCGAACACTTCGTTTCCGGCGGTGCGCTCAACGATCTCCAACGCGCCGAGAATTGCGACGCCACTTCGGGTCAGTGTACTGAGGGTGCGGGAAAACCGGCTGATAGCGACTTTTCGAAATAGTTTTCCAAATACGGGCAGCCGTAATTTTAGCCGATCAAGGTTGAGGCGTCCGGTTTCAGTTTGACCGTACATGCGCACGGCGATGACAATTCCAATGAACACGGCGACAACAATCAGGGCCTGCCAACTGCGCATGATTTGGCTTACCTGAATCAATATGAGGGTTGGTAGCGGAAGTTTGGCGCCCATTTCCTCGAAAATGGTGGCAAACTGTGGCACAACGAATATTAACAAGCCGGACGCGATGAGCAGGATCAACGCCAAGGCCACGACGGGATAGGTCATGGCTCCTTTGATTCGGCGCTTCAGATCTTCCATCGACTCCAGGTAGTCAGCGAGTTGGAGCAATACTTCATCCAGATTACCGCTTGCCTCGCCGGCGCGAACCATGCTGACATAGAGATCGCTGAATATGCGCGGGTGTTTCCTTAGCGCTTCGGAAAAGGATTCGCCGCCTTCGACGTCCTGGCCGATTTCCTGCATCACGTTCGCGAAACGCGGGTCATCCGTTTGTTCGCCAAGGATGTCGAGCCCCTGCAGCAATGGCAGCCCCGCATTGACGATGGTGGACAACTGGCGTGTGAATACCAGCAGTTCCGTCGATTTGATGCGCGGCCCCCCGCCTCGGATTCCGGCGGGGCGCGTACGGCCTGCCCCCTGCTCGCGTGCAGTGTCCAAGGTCAGACCGCGGGTTTGCAGTGAACGAGCGAGCGCTTGCCTGTTGTCTGCCGAGAGCGTTCCCCGTTCCTGCTTACCTTCCCGCGTCCGAGCAACATAGGCATACGTGGGCATAAGTAGGTGCTCCTTGCCGTTTACAGTTTACAACCGGAATTATAGCAAAAGGATGCGAGAATCGCCCTATGTCTTTGAGCGTGGCGATTTCCAGCGGTTTTGACCCTATTGACGCACGTCTCTGCACCCTTTTTCTTATTTTACCTGAATTGTGTCCGAAATTGTCTATTTCGGTGAATTAGCCGAAATACTCTTTCAATTTGTTGCGTAGCGTACGTACGCTGATACCCAGAATCTTTGCGGCGTGGGTCCGGTTATCCTGGCACTGTTCCAGGGTAGCCATAATCAATTGGCGCTCCATTTCGGCGACTTTTGTACCCACTTTCAGGACAAGGCCATTCGCCTGGGGCTTTGGCGCGGGGGCCACGCCAAGCGGAAAGTGCCGGGAGTCGAGTATGCGATCGGTTGACAGCACTACTGCCCGCTCCACGGAATTTTGAAGTTCCCTTACGTTGCCGGGCCATGGGTATTCCTTCAACATCTGTATTGCGTCTTCGGAGAACCCGCTAATGTCTCTTCCATTTTCCGATGTGTATCGATTGAGGAAGTATTCGAGCAACGCGGGCACGTCTTCCGCCCGTTCCCTCAGGGGAGGCAGGTGAATGGGAATGACGTTGATACGATAGAACAGGTCTTCACGAAATTGACCCTTCTCGACGGCTTCCTCGAGATTTCGATTGGAGGTACACACGATCCGAACGTCAGCCTGGATGGGTTTGGCCCCTCCCACCCGCTCAAACTCGCGTTCCTGGAGCGCCCGAAGCAATTTAGGCTGCAGTTCGAGGCTCATTTCGCTGATTTCGTCGAGGAGCAGGGTGCCTTGGTCGGCGAGTTCGAATCGTCCGATTTTGCGTTCGTGTGCCCCCGTAAACGAGCCTTTTTCATGGCCAAAGAGTTCGCTCTCCAGGAGTCCAGCGGACAAGGCGGCGCAGTTCACTTTGATGAATGGCTTTTCCTTGCGCGGGCCCGCAGAGTGTATGGCGCGAGCGACGAGTTCCTTTCCGGTACCGCTTTCGCCGCGAATCAGCACGGTTGCGCGGCTTGCGGCGACGAGGCGAATCTGATCATAGATTTTCCCCATGGGCATGGAGTCGCCAACCATGGCCCCAAAGCCGAAGCGTTGATCCAATTCCGCGCGCAGGTAGCGGTTTTCTTGTTTGAGCCGTTGATTCTCGATGGCCCGATCGACGACCAGCTCAAGCTCGTCGGGTGAAAACGGTTTCATGATGTAGTCGCACGCGCCGGCTTTCAACGCAGCAATGGCCGTTTCCACGGTGCCGTATGCGGTCATGATGATGACCTGAGTGTCGGGGGATTCAGAACGAATCGACCGCACTACTTCAAGGCCATCGACGGGGGTCATCTTTAGGTCGCTGACTACGACATCAAACGACTCCCTGGTGGCGGCAAGGATGCCTGCTTGTCCGGTTTCCGCGGCTTGAACGGCGTATCCAGCCCGTTCAAGCGCCTCCACCACATACTCGCGCATGAGCGCTTCGTCATCGATAACCAGAACTCGTGCTGTCGCCATGGTCACTCCATCCGGGGGAGGCAGACCTTGAAGGTCGAACCTGCACCCGGTTCGCTATTGACTTCAATCACTCCCCCATGTGCGGTAACGATTTTTTCCGCAAGGGCCAATCCGAGCCCCGTGCCTTTTTCCTTGGTGGTGAAGAACGGGGTGAAGATTTGTTTGCGCTGTTCATGGGTCATGCCGCATCCGGTATCTGTTACATTGAGCACGACACTGTCTCCATCAAGGGACGATTCAATGGTCAAGACCCCTGGACTCTCCATACTTTGGACGGCGTTCATAAAAAGGTTGAGCAATACCTGCCGCATTCGATCGGGGTCGGCGAGAACACGTATGTCACTTCGCGCACTGTTTCGGATTTCGATCGACTTATCTCCGATCTCGAGGTAATTCAAGGCGGCGTCCGTCAAATCGTGTACGTTGGCCGGACGCATTTGCAAGGGCATGGGGCGCGTATATTCGAGCAACTCCGTTACAACTCGTTCGAGGTCTTTGGCACCGCGCTCGATTTTTTCCACCAAACGATGCCGCGGATCATCGGCGGCGATATCGCGCGACAAAAGTGCGGCAAAACCGCGAATTCCACCGAGCGGATTTCTGATTTCGTGTGCGACCGTGGCCGCGAGTTGTCCCACGGCCGCGAGGCGGTCCTGTTGGGCGAGCCTGTTTCTTAGGGCTTCAATCTCTGTCAGGTCTTGAAATACTTTAACCCGGCCAATTTGATTTCCAGCCCGGTCGGAGAGCGGTGCATCGCGTTCGCTGACGGGGACATACAGACCCTGTTCCGAGCGCAATTCCAGAAATTGGCTTGTCTTGGGTGCGGCGAAGTCTCTGCCGAACAGATCGGCGAACGCTTTCTCACGCACGTCGCACGCGGCGTACCCCAGAATTGCGGACGCGGC
This sequence comes from Candidatus Hydrogenedentota bacterium, assembly GCA_045863295.1. Lineage (GTDB taxonomy): Bacteria > Hydrogenedentota > Hydrogenedentia > Hydrogenedentales > SLHB01 > BTWA01. The sequence continues at coordinate 11,649 of BTWA01000045.1, read as the reverse complement.
CTTGTTGAATGCCGTAATCCGGCCATCGGTATCAATGGCAATGACGCCATCCGAAATACTTTCCAATATGGAGTTCAGGTAGTCACTTGTAATGGCCAATTCGCGATTCTTGTCTGCAAGCTCTCGATCCATGTCCGCCAATCGTTGTTCGAGCCTGCGGTAGGATTCCTCCATGGTCTGGGTGGTCTGCGTAAACATTTCGAACGCGGACTGGAGGGTTTGAAGGTCAATTTTCGCGTCATTGACCATGTTGAGTACTCACGATGGTACGCATTGGCGCGCAGTTCATGCCTGGCTGTCCAACGAATCGGGCGCCGAAGTGTCGGTGGGGCGATATCTATCGAGTAGCGTGCGTCCTCTTTGCAGGTCGGCTTGTTGTGCCGCGACGGCGGATTTTCGCCGCTCTACCTCTAGAATGGCCGTTTCATAGCACTCCATGAGTTTTTCCGCACGCACCATGGCATCGGCCATTTTCTTTCTCACCGCTTCCCTCTCGCCGGTTGTTGGTTTGGCTTCCGCCCATTCGCGCATGAGTAGTGCCTGCTCTTGCTGCAGTGCGTTCATTTCCGAAGCCCGGTGTTGCTCCAGCACGGTCATATTGGTGAGATCGTCTGCGTCCAGTCTTTGATTCAGCGTTTGCTGATCGCGCAGTAGTTCATCATAGAAAGCGATCTGCCGGTCGAACAGGTTCGACAGTCTGTCCACTAACGTTTGCGCGCCCATACTTGATTATCCTACTGCGTTGGCCGCGGGCGTACGGCCGCCGGCCTTTAGGCGTTGTTCCAGTCGAACCACATCGGCGCGCACTTTGGCATCGTCCGACCATTCTGTTTGGGCAGCGGCGACTTTGTCATACAAGGCGAGGCATTCTTCCCATTGGCCAAGTTTGTTCAGGGCGTTCGCGCGTTGAAATTGCGCCCAATACGTGGTTTCGCTGGCGTAAACGTCCGAACCCTGCGCCAGGGCAAACGTCTCCGCCGCTTCTTTGTAGTTGCCTTTCCGGTAATGGTAATCGCCGAGTAGTGCGCACAGGGTGTGAAGGCGAGGCAGCGCAATTGGATTCTTTTCAACAAATGTCTTTACGCCCTCCAACAAGTTCTGCGCGCTTTCAGTCCGGTCCAACGATAGGTACGTACGGAACAGAGTCAATTCATCCGGTTCCGCGCGCATATCCGGATACCCGTTATAGGCGAGTTCCATCAATTGCACCCCTCGATCGGCGTCGAGCCGCAAGAGCGCCTGACCGTACGCCATCTCGAATGTGTATGCGCGTCCCGCAGCCAGCGCGGACGTGTCTACCCGTTCGGCGACCGCCATGCCTTCATTCCATACCTTGGCGCGAAACAGTGCGATTGCGGATTCGGCCAGAATATCGGGTTCCGAAGTCAGCGCGGCAGCCTGCTTGTACAATTCCGCCGCCTTGTCAGTGATGTGCAAATCAGCGTAGGTACGCGCCATGGCCAGCACAACAGGCAACTCGCGCGGGGTGCCCGCTGCCGATTCCAAGAGTACGGTCATTCTTTCGATGGCCGAGCCGACTTTGCCCCGCTCATGCAGCACGCCTGCCAGTTCGACGGCGGCGTCAAACGACTCGGGCGCGCTGGGATAGTTTTCAAGCAAGTCTTCCAACACGTATTGAGCGTCTGTCAGTTCACCCATTTTTCGATACAATCTGCCCGCGGCGAGCAACGAGGCCGAGCGGCTTTGTCCCGACTCGTCGGCTGCAATGAGCGCCTTGGCCGCCCCGCGCAAGTCACCGGTTTGTTCCATCAAAGTGGCTTTGGTTTTCAGGACACTCCCTTGTTTCGGAAACCGGTTCGTACCTTCGCTGGCGATGCGCATGGCCTCTTCCTGCTTGCCCTGAGAGGCGAGTATTTCGGCAAGCATCGCATAGGCCTGGGGCGTCAAATCATTTTCCGGAAAGAAGTCCAGCAGCTCGCGCAATTTCATTTCCGCTTCTGCGGGTTTACCGGCCATTTTGTAGGAATTCGCGAGTAACAAATAGATTTGTTCATTTCCGTCCGCAGTGGTTGCCGTTTGCAGCCGGTTTTCGAGCAATTGAATTGCAGACTCGAAGTCTCCCGCGTCGAACGCCAGTTGGGCAAGCCGGGTGTATGCGGTGGCTACAGTCCGGTTGTGTAAAGCAACGGTATCAGGATTGGTTCGGTCTCTTGGGATGCTGGCGGCAATTTCCTTATAGAGTGTGGTTGATTCCTCCGGATGCCCTGCTTTCGCATAGGCGTCGCCCAGAAGGAGACGCGCTTCGAGCAATCTACTGGAGCCGGGGAATTCGTCGATGAGTCGTCTAAGAAAATCGAATGCTTCGGGGGTCCGGTCAACCGCCAAGGCGGTCTTCGACGCTTTCAGGAGTATTTCATCCAGTGCCGGCAGGTTGGCAAAGTTCGCAATCAGACCTTTGTAGACATCCAGTGCGGCGAGCGGGATGTTGGTACGTTCGTAAATGTCCGCTTTCCATTGCAGCGATTCGGGAATCCTCGGATCGCCCGGCGCCACCGACGTGAAATCGTCGATTGCATTCTGTGCGGCTGAAGCGGCAATTGAGTCGGGACTTTGCGGCAACGCCTCGTAGCGTGCGCGTGCAAGCCAATAGGCTGCGTCGGGCGCAGGCGGACCCGGGTTCGCGCTGATCAAATCAGACAGCGCCGTTGCGGCGTCGTTCGGTCTGCCTTGTTCCATCAGGTCGCGGGCCGTTTGTACTGTAGCCGCGACCAGTACATCTTCCGACTGTGCCAGCGGCGCGGTATCTACAGTGGTTGCGGGAGAGAACCCCCGTAGCAGCGAGTAGGTGGCCAGTGCTGCAACGAGGCCAGCGGCCAAGGACGTTATGGCCCGATTTCCGTTGCGTTGAATCCATGCGACCGGCAAATTCAAGCGTTTGCGCGGGGGCTTCGCCTCCGATCCTTCTTGCGGCTTATCGAGATCCTCCAACAACGCTTCGTCGATTTGCGGGGGAAATGAAGGTACTTCCATTACCTCGGGCGGAGGTTTGACTGCCTGCACGGGTTGTGTGGGTGCGACCGATTCGGTCAGCGCTATCTCATCGATGTCGGGTTCCGGCGGCGCGGTATCGGTATGCTGCGCTTGGCGTAGCAGTTCATCGACCATGGATTGATCGAGGCCAATGTCTGCCTCGTCCGAAGCGGCCGTGGTTTCAGTAGCGTCTTCCTTGTCGATGTTTTGCAGGAGGGACTCAATTTTGGCAAGTTCGCTGGCTTCGTCGGAGTCATCGAATGGAGCGGACCCCAGTTGCGGTGTTACGAGGGTGTCGTCCATTCCGTGCGCCGCCAGCGTTTCGTCGTCAGGGGCACGCGAGAGGGTGTCATCCAATTCGCCGCGGTCGACGATTGGAACTTCGGCTTCCGCTTCGGCTTCCGCATGTTCGAGGCCCATTTGCGCGGCGAGCAGCCGATCGATGTCGTCTTGCAGTAACTGTTCCGAGCCCGGCGTCTCGGATTCCGCTTCCGGATTTGACAGAAGGGCATCCAGATCACCGTGCCCGAGCGAAGCGTAATCGTCGATCGGCCAGACACCTTCGGCATCGCTTGCGGCGTCTGAGTTTTTGGTTTGGTCCTCGGGGGTCACAGACCGGGCTTCTCCGATTTATTTCATGCCTTCGTATGGGGTGAGCCCACCCCAAACGCTTATGGGTGGCCGCGTCCCACCTACAAGATAATGTGCAAACCGAGATCGCCTCGATACAATAGGTGGTAGTGTATCACGCAAAGTCCCTTGAATCAATGGGCTAGGAAAAATATTCCGCCAAGAACGTTGGGGTTGGGGGAGCCCGATGCGCTTTGTATTGAAAAGTACTTGACACAATCAAGACCAATCGTTACGATGGATGTATGAAACCGGCACCCAACACCGACGAGCCAGTGCATCTCCATCTTCGGGCGATGGACAATCTCCAGTACATTCGGCAAACGATGGAGCGGTCCAAGGCCTTTACCGCCGTACCTGGTTGGGGCACCGCCATTATGGGCGTAGTGGCGTTGGTGGGAACCGTGGGTGCTTCGCTGGTGGAAGCGCGTGGCGCGTGGCTGGCGATTTGGCTAGCCACAGCCTGCGGAGCAGCGACGCTGGGCGGCGGTGCGATGTTCGCGAAATGCCGGCGTACCAGTGAGTCCATGTTTGACGGGCCAGGCCGCCGGTTCGGCCTTGGCATGTTGCCTACACTGGCTGCGGGATTTTTGCTGACGTTAGTACTTTGGCGGCTGGGGAACTTCGACTTGCTGCCCGGGCTTTGGCTTGTATTGTACGGTGCCGGGGTTGTAACGGGCGGCGCCCATTCGATAAAGATTGTGCCCGTCATGGGCCTTTGTTTCATGGGCCTGGGGGTGGTGGCGTTTATCACTCCCGTGTGGATGAACGACCTATGGATGGCGGTTGGGTTTGGTGGCCTGCATATACTCTTCGGGTTGATCATTGCGAGGCGTTATGGCGGATAAGAATTTTGCTCGAAAGCCTGCTCCGACCGACAAGGGCGCACCCTTGGATGTTGTGTCATCGGGTGTTCAGGAAACCATTGATTTTGATCGGGTGATCTATGAGAAGTACCGGCTCGCGATTGTCAGCGCGTTGGCCGTGAACGCGTCGCTTTCGTTTAACGAACTGAAACGGATATTGGGCACGAGCGACGGGAATTTGTCCACTCATGCGCGCAAGTTGGAAGACGCGGGGTATATTGCGTGCAAGAAGTTCTTTGAAGACCGGACGCCCAAGACCGAATACGAATTGACCTCGAAGGGCCGGTCGGCGTTGGAGCGGTACTTGTCCCAGATGGAGTCGTTAATACAGCGTGTTCGCGAAGGGTAAGGAGTTTTTTTATGTCGGCCAACTTTGCATTACAAAGTACTTCTCTGGAAAGGCCTGAGATGGCTGGAGACCTCCATTGCGCCATTATCATGGACGGTAACGGACGATGGGCCGAAGCGCGCGGGCTTCCCCGGACCGAGGGGCATCGCGCGGGGGTGCGAGCGGTTCGCACGATCGTCGAAGCGGCCCCTGAACTGGGCATCTCCATGCTGACGGTCTACGCTTTTTCCTCCGACAACTGGCGGAGGCCCAAGGATGAAGTATCCGCGTTGATGAAATTATTGAAGTTGTTTCTTGAGAAAGAAACTCGAACCTGTGTTCAGCAAGGGGTTCGACTTCAAATGATTGGAAAACGATCGCGCTTGAATCCGGTACTGTTGCGCGCGATTGAGCGTTCGGAAGCTGCTACCCAAGATGGCCAAAGGCTTACGTTTCGTATCGCGGTGGACTATTCCTCCCGAGACGCGATTCTTGCGGCGGCTCGCCGCGTCGCGGACTCGCCGCCCCTCTCCCGGGGTGTGTTTTCCGATTTGATGTACGAGGATGAACCCCTCACCCATCGCGGTTATGACGTGGACTTGCTGATACGGACCGGCGGCGAGCAGCGGCTGAGTGACTTTCTTTTGTGGGAATGTGCGTACGCCGAGTTGTACTTCACGCCGCTGATGTGGCCGGACTTTGACGAAGCTGCGCTTGCGGATGCGGTGATAGCGTATCACCGGCGTCAGAGGCGATTCGGCGGACTGACGACTGGTTCCAGCGTGACACTGGCTCAGGCGGGCGGGCAGCCGGCATGAGCGAGCATGACACATCTTCGAAACCGACTTTGCCCGCCACAATCCGTGTTGCTGCTTGTGGGCTACTGCTAGGCACGCTGGCCGATCAGTTGTTGCGTGTGGGGCCATGGGGCCTCAATGCATCGATCTGGTTCTTGACGCTTGCCTGCTGCCTCGTATTCCTGCTTGGGAAGTGCCATCCCGCGATCGCGTGGGATCGATGGAGCCGGGTTGCGGCTGTGGGCGGATTTGGCTTGTTGATCCTATGGCGCGATTCGGACGTTTTGAAGGCACTCAATGTACTCGCCATTTTGGTTGCCTGCATCCAGTTGCTTATTTCGCCCTTCACACAACGCTTGCGCGACTCCTCCTTTCTCAAACACTTTGTGGCAGCCGTCGAAGCCGGGATAGGCGGTGCCGCTGGAATGCCGCTTTTGTTGGCCAAAGATATCCCGGAATCGTATTCCCGGATCACCGAGCACGAGAACCGGCCGTCCATGGACCTGTGGATCCGGCTGGGGTGGTCGAGCGGTCTGGGACTTCTCATTACGGTACCGCTGCTTTTTGTGTTTGGCCGGTTGTTCATGACGGCGGACGCGTTGTTCAGCCACTATGTAACGCACCTGCTTGACCTGGACTGGCATGACCTTGCTACTCACATACTTGTTACTGCATTGTGCACGTGGTTGATTGGGGGCTATTTGCGCGCAGTGGCGATCGGACATGTGATACCGGAGGAAGAACTCCGGCGCGCCGATGCCGTTCGCAGCGAGGCGCCAACCGTATTGATACCGCTGGTCTCGCTCGTCTTGCTGTTTGCCTCTTTTCTACTGACACAACTCCCCCGCTTTCTCGGAGGCGACGCGCTGATTCAGGCGAAGACAGGGGTGACCTACGCAGAATACGCCCGGGAAGGATTCTTTCAACTCGTCGCGGCTTCTGCCTTGGCGCTGCCGCTGCTATTCACGGCCGATTGGCTCATGCGCGAGGCAAGTGTCACGCTGCGGCGCATACAGCGGCGGCTGTCGATTGTCTGGATCATGCTCATCTATTTGCTGATGGCCAGCGCATTGCACCGCATGTTTCTCTATACCGAGGCCTATGGATTGACGGAACTGCGTCTGTATACGACGGTATTCATGGTGTGGCTGGCGCTCTTATTTGTCTGGTATTTCGCCACGGTGCACCGGGAGAAGCGGGATCGGTTTGTTCCCGGATCGATAGTGACCGGATTTGTGTTTGTCCTCTTGCTCAATCTAGCCAACCCCGACGCGTTCATCGTCCGGCATAATCTGGCGCGGCTGGAGGCCGGGAAGGTTTTTGATAGCAAATACAATCTGCAATTGAGCGCGGACTCCATTCCGGTGCTCGCGGAGGTGCTGGCTCAGGACAGAGAATACTCCGATTGGTTTGCCCATTGGATGGGCAAAAACTCGTTGACAGACTGGCGCAGTTGGGGGATTGCGCGGCACATCGCAGTGCGCACGCTGAAGGCGCATGGCATTGAATCAGCGCCCGAAACGCCTTGATTCAAAGGCCGATCCGGCCGAAGGGGGAAGTATGTTACGTGTACGTTCAAGGGCCGTTGTCCTGGGGATTCTGCTCGCAGCTATATTGACGTTATTACCAAAATATGCCGTGAGCGAGGATAAGCACGACGACGTTATTCAAGGTACCGTATATGACGCGACGGTGACCTATCAGCCCGGCGTACTGGAGAACGTGGTTGGGGCCATGGGGATGACCGAACAAGAGATGAATTCGTTTTATCAAGGCCTTCTTCGCAAGTTCATGCAGGAGTCTGGAAGAGCGTTGAAAGACGTTATCGTGACGCTGGAAAGTGCCCGTCCAGGTGTATCCATGACGACACTTAGTGACGCCCGAGGCCGATATGAATTTGCGGGGTTGCCTCCGGGATGGTACACCGTGCGCGCGCAGTCGCCCGAAGGCGCGGTACGGATGAAGCGAGACGCTTACGAGCAGTGCAAGCGCGTGGAAGTGGGACCCGGCAAAGAGTCTGGCGATGTTGCGTTGACATTCCGCTTCGATGGGATTGTCATTTCGGGTCGCGTTGTGGATTCGAGCGACAACGGTTTGCCTGGGGCGGCAATTTCCATCGATCCGGCGGAAGTACCTGCGGGTGATTCCGGGGGCATTGCGGGGACGGGATTGCATTGGAATCAGTCCTTGGAAACCGTGAAGACGGTCACGGATCACAATGGCCGGTTTCGCGTTGACGACTTATGTCCCGCGTCGTTTTGGGACGCTGCGCAGTATCTGGGCGGCCAACTCCCCGTGTCGACTTATGTTATCAAAGCGGAGTTGGAAGGCTACGCGGGTTGCCGCATGACGTTGCCGGTGGTTACGCCGGAATTAGTCGGGATAACGCGAGCGGCCCACACGCAATTTGCGCGAATTTCTTCAGAATTGGGAATCGACGACGCGCCACCTCGTCTGCAGGAAGTTGTTCAGACCGCCGAATTTGATGGCGAAGTCTTTTCGGTGGGCGATCTCCTGTTGGAAAAAGAGGCGGTGCTGTCGGGAATTGTACTGGACACACGCGATCGACCCATGCACGAATGGTACTTTTCGCTTAACGCCGTGAATATAGTTGAATCAAAGCCCTTTACGGTGGAAACCATCGTACCGGGTATGACTCGTACGGACACCAACGGACGATTTCAGTTCAAAGCCGTTCCCCCTGGAACGTACTCGTTCTCCATTCATGACCCGTGGGGCAAGATAAATCAGCGATCACGTAATCCGGAATTCGAGGTCGCTTCCGGGCAGTCGCTCTCGAATCTTAAAGTGGTGGTTGAATCGGAGTTGGATCGAGGCAGGCTGGTAGGGCGCGTGTTGAACAGCGCAACCGGCGCGGCCGTCAGTGGCTACGAGATGCGTGTGCGTAACGTTGAGTCACTTACGGAACCCAACCCGGAAGACGGGGAGGTCACGGTGGCGGCGGATGGCCGGTTCGAATTGGCAAATGTCTCGCCGGGCACGGTAACGCTTCAACTGACAGCGCCTGGCTATCCGGCGACTCTTCTGACCGAGAACGTGGCAAGCGGACAAACCCGCGAAGCCGATTTGCAGATGCCACCCGAAGCGGTAGTTGAAGGAATGGTCACTCTAAACGGAACACCTTCCGGCGGCAGCGTTCATCTCTATCATACGGATGGCCGGCCGGTTCTTCTTCCCGATGGACGAGAAGATATCCTCAAAAGCGCCGACATAGACGAAGCGGGGCGGTTTCGTGCGGCCGGTCTCTGTGCAGGCGAGTACTTAATTCACGTGAATGCCGTGACGGGTCAGGCGGATACGACCTATTTCCGGCACGCAAACCGAACGGTAACCTTGACTGCCGGTGAAATGCAGTCATTGACCATTTCGATGACGGGCTCTGCAAGCATCCACGGCACGTTTACATTTCCTGATTACTATGCCCGCGGCCGGGTCCACTTGTTTCCTGGCCGAATTACGTCCGTGGAAGAAGGGCTGCCTTTACATGACTATGTGCAACGTCTGGTTGCCTCGACCGAACGGATGCGCCAGAGAGGCGTGTATGAATTCAAAGGGTTAGAACCAGGCGAATACACGTTAATGGGTTTTTGCTACAACAACGAGAAACTGGAAGGCGAAGCGCGAGAGAAAGATCGGCCGCGGGTGTTTCACACGCTGAAAGTTACCGAAGGTGAAGACCAGTCGTTCGACTTTGCATTGCCCTAAAGGCGAGGGTCCACAGGCTCGCTTTCGAGGGCAAGAACGGCAAATGCGCATTCGTGTACCCTATAAAGCGGTTCATACTGCACGAATCGTTCCAGGGATTCGACACCGAGCGCGAACTCGCGCAGTGCCAGGGAACGTTTTGCTCCAAGAGAGCGTGCGCGCAACCTTTCCATATTTTCCGGTGCAGTGTATTCTGGTCCGTAAATGATACGCAGGTATTCGCGGCCTCGACACTTTAGCGCAGGTTGCAACAATCCGCGACCGTCAGTAACTACGAAGTTGGCCGGCTTTACGACCATGCCCTCTCCACCGGCCGCTGTCAATGTCTCCCACCACTCGACAGCCGATGCGATCTGTTCATGATTGGTCATGTCGACAAACCGGCAATGCGTCTCTTTCAGTACAGCTTTCGGGCCATTCATATCACAGTCCGCATTTGCCATGCGCCGTGCAATGTCCACATGCCAACTGTGCGCCTTATCCGTGTGCACATGGCCTTCCGAAGCCATGATGTGAAATGGGGCCAACTTGAGGTCGTGCAGACTATTCACCTGCCAACAGTAGCGCCGATATGCGTCACCGTATGCTTCGCACATCGACAGGCTTTGGGAAATGCGGGCGGGAATGCTTGCCTGCGATTCTTCCATGACGATGCCTCTTGTAAGGGCTCTTGCCAACTGCTCCTTAGCAGCGTGCAATGCAACTGTAGATGAAACACCCACGGGTGCATACTGCCTTCTAATGAGGTCCTGTGCCTTCGCGGACCACGGCATTAGTTCGCAGTCCAAGCACATCCAACGCGTTTCCAATTCGTCCCACAATCCAGACAACTTCGCCACACATCGAATTCGGTCAAGCAAGGCTTGCTCCAATGCCGGGTCCTTGAAGAAGGGGCGGCCGGTGCGAGTGTAACAAACGCCTAGTGAACTCGCGGCCGCGCCAAAGCGTTTCTGCGCAGTTTCCGGTTCCCGGCAGACGATTGCAATTACGCGCGAACCCATGTGCTTTTCCTGGCATACGATTTGACCTACACCGTGCTTCGCATAGTGCGAAAAAGCCTCTGTTGGGTATTCGAGGTAATCGGTTAGTGCGCTGGTAGGGGTGGGCGACATCGTGGGCGGAAGGTAGATCAACCAGTGCGGATCGACTGCGAAGCGGCTAACAGCTTCCAATGCCGCGGCGCTGTTTTCTTCGCGTAAAGTAATATTCGAGCGCAGCCGAGTCGAGATGATTCGCTTACCGTTCACGTCAGAGATGCGTAGCAGGTCCTCGCCAAGTTCTCTATTAATAGTATTGCTCAAGGGACGTACCGGCGCTGCATACTCCTTCGCCGCGGGAATAGTCACCAATTCCATTTCAGGATACCGAAGTGCTGTCAGTTTTCCGCCAAATACGCAACCCGTGTCAATATTGATGGTGCGATTGAGCCACTCGGCTTCCGGCACGGGGGTATGGCCGTAAACGACCGTCGCACGTCCTCGGTAGTCTTGCGCCCACGGATAACGAACAGGCAAGCCGAATTCATCGGTCTCGCCTGTAGTTTCGCCATACAAGGCGAAATCGCGTACGGCGGCCGAACCTCTGCCTTGCATGACTTCCTTCATTCCTGCATGAGCGACGACGAGCTTCCCGTCGTCGAGTACGTAATGACTGACAAGTCCGTCCAGAAATGAGACCGTTTGATCTCGAAACTCGGGACTTTCCCTTTCCAACTGCTCCAGGGATTCGGCGAGACCGTGTTGCACTTTTACGTTTTTGCCGCGCAATTTTCGGACTAGCTTCAGGTCATGATTGCCAGGGACGCACAGGGCCGTACCGCTTTCAACCATGCTCATCACCAAACGCAGCACGGGGACAACGCCTGGACCACGATCTACCAGATCCCCAAGGAATACGGCCTTGCGTCCTTCTGGCGGAATCACGCGATAGCCATACGTTTCTTGATCCGACTCCCCTATTGTGTACCCCAATGACTTCAATAGAGCCCGGCACTCTTCAAAACACCCGTGCACATCTCCAATAATGTCAAACGGGCCGGAGTCAAACTTGCGATTGTTCCATAGCGGTTCCCGTACGATTGACACGGAGTTCACTTCGGCCGGATTTTTGAGAATATATACGTGCCGCAGGCCTTCCTTGCGCAGGCCGCGTAGAGAACGACGCAATTGTGACTGCTGGCGCCGAATCACGTGGGGGCCAAACTGGCGATCCTCGCGGCTTCGATTTCTCTCGACGCACACGTCCACGTCTATGTCCAATACGACGGCTACTGGGATGCAGTGATACTGGCGAGCCAATTGCACTAGTGACT
>BTWA01000044.1:0-46927 GCA_045863295.1 Candidatus Hydrogenedentota bacterium | reverse complement strand
CAGGTTACTTTCGGCACTGTGTCGTAGGTATAAAAAGTTAAAATTGTCTAGTTTGGGCTTGAGACGCTAAGGAAGTTTCACGATCACACTGTACTTACAGCGGATCGGTCCATGGCCCGGCAGCATAGTTGTTACACAGTTAGTTGGACAAAGTCGTGAATTCTCCGGGCTAGGAGAGATACGTCTCAAGCCACTCGGCCATCCGCTCAAAGGCATCGTCAGGAAGAGTGTGACCTTTTCGGTGATTGAACAGGCCCATTCGGGGCGGCCCTCCAAAGACGCGGTACACAGGCAATGCCGCCTCAATATAGGGCCACGTGCGGTCGCCGTCGGCCACGGATGTATTCGGCGGCCCCGATTCCCCGGCGATCACGAGAAACGCCCTCGGCGCGATAAGTGCAAGCAATTGATGGTGATTCAGGCTGAAACCGGGCTCGTGAATTCCAGGACCCAGATACCACGGATCGTGCCAATTGGTAAAGCGGAGCCCGATGCCTCCTTCGCTGGCAACCGCGGCCTTGACGCGCTCATCAAAGGCCGCCAAATAGAGCGTTTCCTTCGCGCCAAGCGAATGCCCTGCCGCGCCGATGCGCGTCGAATCGACCTCCGGCAGGCTGGTCAATATGTCCACCGCCGCTTGCGCATCGTTCAACATTTTGGCCATGCCAAGCACACCGGGAACACGATTCTGAAACGTGGCTGCCGCTTCCGGATAGTCCAGCGTCGGGTCATGCCAAAGAAAGCACATGGGGCAAAACACGACAAATCCGCGCTGAGCCAATTTCAGTCCAATTGCCCGCGAATCCCGGCCCTTGACGCCAGCTACTTCGTCGATGGTGTCGGGGGTCGTGGAATGCAGCGCAACGACTGCGGGATGCAGTCCATTCCGCAGCGGTTCAGGAAGAATAAGATACCCTTGCACCGGCAGGCCAACCTCACACTCATACCGCACACGCAATCGGCGAACGCCGTCAACGCGATTCTCAGACAAGACGGTAAATCGGGGTTCAGGCCGGGCAGGCATTGTACCGAGGAAATTGTGCCACCGTGCCCGGATGTCTCGCCGTCGCTGAACCCATTGTTTCAAGGTCGCGATCGCAGCACCGTCGTCAGAAACCAGCAGCGGCTCAAGGTAGCCCAATTCGACGCCAGACAACCCCGAAGGGGGAACCTGCACTTCGCCCAGCCAAGGCACGTCGCGGGATTCACCTCGAGTCAGGGACGCTGCCATCAAACACGGGATCGCGGCACTGTTCTGCAAGAATTGCCGCCGCGTCAGCCGTACTGGCATTGCATAGTCCCCAACCGGTGATTCGGGCGCACCTAGGTTAGTACAGCCCGAATAACCCGTCCGTGCACGTCTGTAAGCCTCATGTCGCGGCCCCCGAATCGATACGTCAGCCGCTCGTGATCCATACCCAGTTGATGAAGAACGGTCGCATGGATGTCGTGAATGTCTACAATGTTCTCCACCGCGGACATGCCCATCTCATCGGTCTCGCCGTAAGTCATGCCTCCACGGACACCTCCGCCAGCCATCCAGATGGTATAGCCGCTCACATGATGATCGCGCCCGTCCTCGCCTGCGGAATGCGGCGTGCGCCCCATTTCGCCGGCCCACAGCACCAACGTCTCGTCGAGCAGGCCACGCTGTTTGAGATCCGCGATGAGCGCCGCCACAGGTTGATCGGTAATCCGTGCATTCTCCTCATGACGCAGCTTTAATTCGCCGTGTTGATCCCACGGGGCGTTATTGTTATGCGTGAGCGGACAGGTAACCTCAATGAACCGAACCCCCGCCTCTACCATGCGCCGTGCACGAAGACATTGCAGTGCGTAAAAACGGTCGTAATCGTTCTGCCGGTCGACTCCATACATCCTCAGTGTGGACTCACTCTCCCCGCTCACGTCGCACAATTGGGGTACAAGCGACTGCATGTGGGCCGCCGTCTCGTAATTGCGTATCGCAGACTCTATGGCGTCCGATCCGCCCTGAGCGGCGGCCAAAGACAAGTCTTGTTCGCGCAAGAAATCTAACTTCGCCTGTTGCACAGCCGCCGGATCGGAAGGCACGATGTTGTCTACCGGCATGCCATGCGACCTTACCATCGCGGCTTGATGCGTCGCAGGGAGAAATGAACTCGCAAAATTCTGAAATCCGCCGTTCGGCACCCAGTCGTTGTTCAGCAGGACATATCCAGGCAGTTGCTCATTCTCTGTGCCCAGACCGTACGATACCCACGCGCCGATGCTCGGGGCTGCGCCAATACTTCGGCCCGTATGCAGCAGCAGATTCTGTGCCCCATGCAGCGGCGTTTCGCCCACTACGGATCGAATTACGCATAACTCATCCGCCACTTGCGCAACGTGCGGGAAAAGCTCGCTCACCCAAAGTCCCGACTGCCCGCGCTGTTTGTACTCCCATAGCGGTTTCAGCCACTTGCGCGAAGGGCTGATCGCCTGAGATCGCAAATCGGCCTTCCATTCCACGGGCTGACCGTGGCGCTTTGCCAACTCCGGCTTGGGATCAAACGTATCAATATGCGAAACGCCTCCGTCCATGAAAAGGAAGATGACGTGTTTCGCGCGTGGCACAAAATGCGCCAACGTTTGTCCCGTATCCGCCGCCGACCAACGGTTTGCCAACCCGGCGAACGCCAGCATCCCGAACCCCATGTTCGATCGCTTCAAAAAACCGCGCCGAGTCATGGACGGTGCTTCACAGCCAGGGCACAACGGATTGACGGATCGAGGCTGTGGATTCCCGCTACTGGACATAGATGAACTCTTTCATGTTGAACATGGCATGTGCCACATCCTGCCAGACCGGCTGACACGATAGCATCGTGCCGGTATCCGCGCCGCGAAGAGTTGCAGCCTGATAGGCAAAGGACACGAAACGCGACAGTTCTTCCGGCAGGGGAGGACGCGATAAACCAATCCGGAACATTTTATCTATGCGCTGCTCAGGCGTAGCGGAACCGTCGTCCATCACGTGATCGCTCCAATGCTTCGCCATGGCAACGACAAACGGATCGTTCATTAGCGCCAACGCCTGATCGGGTACATTCGTGGAATCCCGCTTACCCGTAGTTAGCTTGGGAATGGGTTGATTAAAGAGCGCGAGAAATTTGGGCGGTTCCATGAGGGTCATTTCGAGGTAAATGCTGCGCCGCCCATTTCCGTCGAGCGGGCCGATGGCAAGCCGCTTGGCTGGATCTTGCGCAACGCGAAACGGTTCGATCGGTTCTCCATACAAGGTCCGCTCCAATCGCCCGGAAGCCGTGAGCAGTGCGTCGCGAATGGCTTCGGCGTCCAATCGGCGCATCGGCATATGGTGCCAAAGCCGGTTTTCCGGATCCATCGCCTGACCGTGCTCGGACGCCACGCTCGATTGTCGCCACGTAGAGGATGTTACAAGCAGCGCAATCAGTTTCTTCAATGACCAGCCATCCTCCACAAATCGCGTGGCCAACCAGTCCAATAGTTCCGGATGCGAAGGTGGTTCTCCCAAATGACCAAAGTCATCCACCGATCGTACAAGACCGGATCCAAACAAATAATGCCACACACGATTGACGAAAACGCGCGCCGTAAGCGGGTTCTGATCGCTGGCGATGCCCCGTGCAAACTCCAGCCGGCCACTGGATTGCTGAAACGCTCGCAAACCAGGCCCGCCTAAAAACCGTATCGTGCCCCGGGGCGATTCCTCGCCAAACGCGGTATAGGATCCCCGAATGCCAATTCGCTCGTCACGCCCCTCATTCCAGTCGCTCACGCTGCCTACGACGCGCTCAGGAACAATCGTCTTCTCAACGGCACGGTAGCGCTCCAGTATAGGCTCAGCCGACGGCATCAAAGCGATGTCGTTTGGAATCCAACCCGCGGAAAGCGCCTCGTTAATAATCCGCACGTCATCGCCGTCACACGTGTCCTGATGCCAATGTTCGACAGCCGAAAGCACCAGCGCGACCAGGCGGGATGCCAGTTCTACTCGTGTAGGCGCAGGTCCGGTGAAAATGGACTCAAACCGGGCCAATTCGTCCATGGGACCCTGTCCCGTCGCGTGCTCGTACACCCGGGTGATACCGAACCACGATCGTGGATCTTTCTCATCCGCTTCTTTGACGCCGCCGTACATGGTCCGAGGCGGAAAATAGTTGTTCAGCGACTTCGTGACCATCTCCAGATACACACGACGCGGCGTGTCGTCGGCGCCACCCGCAAGCGCAGTCAGATTTCCTGCCGAAAGCGTCATCCAGCCATGTACGGGCTGACTCAGAAACTTCATTCGTTCACTATGAAACGCATTCTCCACAATGAGGGATTGGGCTGCGTGCTGACCGCCTGCAAAGCCAACACTGAAAGTGGGTGCGGGGTTTTGTGCGAACAAGGGGCTTCGAACGGCCCCGGCAAGCCGGGGCGACCATACATGCGTCCACCGCCCAGCAGGCAGCACGTGGTGAACAATTGCGTCGCCATCGGTAGTAACAACCAATTCGCCATCGGCTACTAACCCATGCGTTAATCCGAAGCCGTCAATTTGCCAGCCGTGTGGGAGGGACTCGCTGGTAAAATCGGCAATAAGTCGTAGATTGGCTTTGTTCGAAAGTATGCGCTTCTTTCGTTCTCCGGGATAATTCGATACAAGTTCATCCCATGCGGATTCATAAGGGATATCGTTTGCCACGGCATAATTCAAGTACTGCCAAAGGGCCGGTATGGACTCCGGAAATGTCCAAGGCTTGGGCACGGCCTGTTTGGGTGCAGCTTTCGCTTCAGTGGGCTTGGAATTCTCAGCCGGGGTGGGGGGATGCAGGATGCGTTCAAGCATGTGATCATGAGCGCCGCGCCACGTGTCCCCAAGCAACGCTCGCAGCTCTCGTTTAATACCCTGCAGTTCCGAAATGGCCCGCATATTGGGATCGGTAGTATCCACAGTGCGTACATACCAGCGCGAACTGGTAAACACGCCAGACATGCCAAAATAGTCTTTCTGGGCAACAGCATCCAGCTTGTGATCGTGACACTGAGCGCACGCCACGGTCGTCGCAAGAAATCCCTTGCTCAAGGTGTCAATGATGTTCTGCACGGCCTCTTGGGTCACACCTTCGGCATCAGCGTTGTCTCCATGACGTCGCTCGCCCAGCCGCATGGCCATCGGGCCAACGAGGGATTGGTTCACCCCGGATTCGTCAATCCGCGGTTCAATCAAATCGCCCGCAATCTGTTCCAGGATCAACCGGTCGAAAGGAACATCGTCGTTAAAAGCACGTATAAGATAGTCCCGGTACATCCACGCATTCTTGGCGGGCGTGTCCCATTCATAACCGTGCGTATCGGAATAGTGCACCACGTCCATCCAATGGCGCGCCCATCGTTCGCCAAAATGCGGGCTATTCAACAGCGTATGTACATACGTCTCATATGCCTCGGGTGAATTGTCCGCCACAAAACGCTCGACCTCTTCAGGAGAAGGGGGAAGACCAATGAGAGCGTAACTGAGGCGCCGCGCCAGGACGCGCTTCGGTGCTTGCTCGGCCGGCGTCAAGCCGGCATCATCCAGTCGCGCAAGAATGAACCGATCAATCTCATTACGTGGCCACGATTGGTTCGTCACCGCCGGTGGCGCTGACGGCTTGACGGGTTGCAGGCTCCACCACGAAAGCCGCTCGTGGTAAAGAGCCTCCCATTCGTCGCTCTCGCTATCACGTGTCAGGACCGCGCCATTCTCCAGCGGTCGTGTGTCCGACGCGCCCAGGTTGACCCATTCGACGAAGGCCGCAATTTCCTCGTCCTTCAATTTGCGGTCGGGGGGCATTTGAAGTCCCGCATCCATATGACGAATCGCGGCAATAATCCGGCTCTGCTCCGCATTGCCTGGCTCGACCACAGGTCCGCTTTCTCCCCCTCGCATCAGCCCGGCTCGCGAATCAAGGGCGAGGCCGCCCTTGATCGACTTCGCGTGCGAATGGCACTCAAAGCAGTGCTGCTTCATCATCGGAAGAATTTTGGCATCAAACAGAATCTCGCCCGCATCATCTACCGCAGTTGCGGAAGGCGAGAAGAGACACAAGAGGGAACAGAATAGGACTAGCACCCGCGCGCCGAAAACGCGGCACACATGATACCCCTGTCCATTGCGCGTCGTGACGACCATATGCGGCTAACCCGTTCTTTGTACTGATGCTACGACCAATCCAGCCTAATCCGAGTCGCCGGTCTGTCGCAACTTTCGACATCCAGTGCATGGACAATATCATCCATTCGTGGCACGTATATCGACTGCCCCAGAAGGGTTTGTACCAGCCGCCAAAGTCTGATTAAATGGCCCTCGAACCTCGCATCGCATTGCGGAAAGGACCCCTATGGCCACCACACGGCGCAGTTTTCTGGCGGCATCAATCGCGGCCGCGACGGTAAGTTGCACGACACTTTCCGCGAACCGGGGTCACAAATTGCAGCTAAGCACCTTTCGGTTCGACGTAACGCCCCCAATGGGCCATTCCCTCTGTGGGGGATGGATAAAGCCGGCGGAAGCGGTTGATGACCCCCTCGAAGCGATTGGCATAGTCATTGCCGGCGCCGGTGATCCCATAGTG
The DNA here is from genome assembly GCA_045863295.1 of Candidatus Hydrogenedentota bacterium. Taxonomy (GTDB): domain Bacteria; phylum Hydrogenedentota; class Hydrogenedentia; order Hydrogenedentales; family SLHB01; genus BTWA01. Next base: position 40,325 of record BTWA01000044.1, on the reverse strand, counting down.
CTTTGCGCAGTGGACTGGACCGGAATCTTGAACGACGCCCATCTACAGTGGCGCACGGCCCTCGCCGAAGCCGCAGGCACCACTCCCGATCGCGTTGCAGTGCAATGTGTCCATCAACACAATGCGCCGTTCGCATGCGTAAATTCCGAGCAGATAATCCTCGGTCAGGGCGACCTTCCACATATTGTGCAACTTGATTTTTTCAATCAGTGCCTGGATCGTGCGCGATCCGCCATGGCAGAGTCCTTGAAGGTCAGTCACCCTCTCACGCACATTGCCCAGAGCCAGGCCAAAGTGGATAGGGTCGCATCCAATCGACGCGTATCTCGCAATCCCGACGGAACAGTGAAGACGATGAGAGGCAGCAGTTGCACCGATGAAGCATTGCGCGCATTGCCGGAAGGTATCATCGATCCCTATCTCAAGACCGTCGCATTCTACGACGGCGACCGCAGGATTGCGGCATGCCATTACTATGCAACCCACCCCATGAGTTACTACGGCGATGGCCGTGTCAGCAGCGATTTTACCGGTCTCGCCCGCAAGCAGCGGCAATCCGAAGACCCCGATTGCACGCACCTGTATTTCACGGGTTGCGCGGGTAACGTATCGGCGGGCAAATACAATGACGGATCGAAACCGGTGCGTGCCGAACTCACCCAGCGCATGTATGACGCGATGGCAGCCTCTGAAGCGGGCTTGTCGCCCAAGCCCATCGAGTCGGTCGAATGGCGCACGGTCGATGTATTGCCGCCTTCAAACACCCGATACAACGCGGCAGAATTGGAAGCAGCCATTGGCAACAAACAAAACAAGGTGGTCGATCGCAACCGGCCGTCTTACACACTAAGCTGGCTGCGAAGATGCGAACGAAAGACACCCATTGTGCTAAGCGCGTTGCACATCAATGATTCTATTCTGTTGCATTTACCGGCAGAGTGTTTTGTCGAATATCAATTGCGCGCTCAGCAATTGGCCCCGGCAAAATTTGTCGCCACGGCGGCCTACGGAGACGGCGGACCCTGGTATATTCCCACACGCGATGAATATCCAAACGGCGGATACGAAGTTTCCGTCGCTTTTTGCGATCCCCAAGTCGACGAAATACTTACTCAAGGAATGACTTCGCTCCTCGCGTGACCCTTAAAGATGGCAGTTGCGCGGGCTGTCGAATCCAAGCCTTGACGCCCCGGTAGTCATCTGCTACCGTGCATAGGAATAATGAAGCAATTGGTAGGATCGCCGCGAAATTCGGGGGGAATGTAACCATGCGAATCGTCCAGCTCTCACTTATGCTAAGCGTATGCTTGGTGCCACTGGCGTACGCGCAGTCCGGTACCTTGGACCACCTGTATCAACTAAAAGATGCAAAAACCCGCTCCATCAGCCCGGAAAACTTCACCGGCGAAAAGGGTAAGGGGGGCATGGCGACCCTGGAAGAGGGAAGTGCCGCGCGCGCCGCCCGAGAATTGGGCCAGGGCTGGAAGGTCAATCCCTACGTTCACATCGAGCCCGGTGCCACGTTTACTCTCGGCGAAATAAACGAGTCCGGCATCATAAACCATATCTGGATGACCCCCGTCGGCGACTACCGACTCATGATCTTGCGATTCTATTGGGACGGCGAAGAACATCCGTCTGTGGAAGTCCCGGTCGGAGACTTCTTTGCCGCAGGCTGGGGTATGGGTAAGGAGCCGCGCATTACATCTCTGGCCATGTGCGTTAATCCGCGTAGCGGCTTCAACTCGTATTGGCAAATGCCCTTTCGAAAAAGCTGCAAAGTCACCATGGAAAATTTGGGGGAGAAACGCGCTACGGTCTACTACCAGATCGATTACTCCCTGGAAGCAGTCGAAAAAGACACACCTTACTTCCACGCGCAATTCCGGCGTGTGAATCCGCTGCCCTACAAGGAGGTCTACACCATCGTCGACGGCATCAAAGGCAAGGGGCAGTATGTCGGTACTTACCTCGCGCACGGCGCTAACAGTCCCGGTTGGTGGGGTGAGGGTGAAATCAAGTTTTACATGGACGGCGACTCCGATTTCCCAACTATCTGCGGCACCGGAGAAGAGGACTACTTCTGCGGATCCTATGGGTACGCTGAGCATCAGGTGAACGGCAAAGATGCATATGAAAGTTTCTCAAGCCCATACACCGGCTTCTATCACGTTCAACACGAAGGCGCACAGCGCCGCTTCGGCCAATACCGCTGGCACGTCACCGACCCCATTCGTTTCGATCAGGATCTGAAAGTCACCATTCAAAGCATCGGTTGGCAGACCGAAGGCCGATACCTGCCCTTGCAGGACGATCTCGCCTCGGTCGCCTATTGGTACCAACGCGAGCCGCACAATCCGTTCCCGCCGCTTCCGGCGAAGGATAAACTCGTCATTGTCGATGAAATGCCCCTTACGGGAATGCTCCCCAACAACGCTTTCCTGGACAAAGCGGAAGTAACCCTTGTGGCCCATGCAAGCGTCCCCGAGATTCGCTACACCACCGACGGTTCCGATCCCAATGCCGGCTCCACGCTCTATGGCGGACCGTTCACAATCACTGAGTCCTGTACCGTCAAGGCGCGCGGATTCAAGAACGGCGCCACGGCCACTCCGTTACTGGAAGGCAAATTTGAGAAACAGCAACTGCGCTCCTCGATCAAGCCGCTTCGCAGCGCCCCCGGTCTCAAGATGAACCGGTATGTACTTGACCAACCGGTTGAATCGGTCAAGGCGCTCGAACAACTTAAACCCGAGTCCACCTCGATTGTCGATGTCATCGCACTGCCCGGCGATCCCTCGCCGGAAACGTTTGGACTCTCCTTCGAAGGGTTCATTTCCGTCCCGGCAGACGGCGTCTACACCTTCTTCCTTGTCTCTAACGACGGCAGCACGCTGGACATCGGCGACACCCGGGTCGTCAACAATGACGGCCCACACGGCGCCATGGAAGCCTCTGGACAAATCGCACTCCAAGCCGGCTACCATCCTCTCCGCATTGCCTACTTCCAGGCCGGCGGAAACAAGGCCCTCGAAGCCCAAATTGCGGGGCCGGGGATGGACAAGAAACCCGTGTCGAGTGAAATGTTGATGCACTAATCGTTTTCCGGGCCAGATTCCCGTTTGAGCCGGCGGTCGTCCAAGTCAAGTCCTCTCCGCAAAGTAGCTGTCGGATACTCGTTTCGACGCACAGATAAAAGTGTTTCCTCTCCATCCAAAAGTATGTAAACTAGATCTCAAGCGCTTTCCCAGTTTGACTAGCGCGTTCAATTGGAGAACGGCCATGATGCGCAAGAAATCTCGAGTCCGTGTGCCGTACGTCAATATTCCAGCCATGGCTTCCGCACCGCCGCCGATACCGCCTCAGGGCGGCGCGCCACAAGCTCCTCAAATCATCATCCAACAGAAGAGCTCAAATCCGGCCGGTTGGGTAATTGCTATTATGGTTGGCGCCGGATGCCTGGTAATGCTTATCGTTGTCATGGGCATAATGGCCGCGATTTTGCTGCCCGCTCTCGCGCGTGCACGCGAAGCAGCCCGGCGCGCCTCGTGCCAGAATAACCTGAAACAAATCGGCATCGTGTACAAGATGTGGGCCAATGAACATCAGGACATGCTGCCCCCGTTGTCGCCCGAACTCGGACGCTTTCAATTTGTGCTCGAGGATATCTACCCCGAATTCCTGACGGAATCGGCGGTCATGATCTGCCCCAGTGATCCCACGGCTCCCACAACCACAGGTCCCGAATTGGTCGACGATCACAGCTACATTTACCTGGGATTCGCCATTACAAATGAAACCGAGGCACAGGCTTTTCTGGATGCCTACAAGAATCGAGTTGAGGGTAGTCCGTTCACCGGAGATTTGCCGGTAGCGCCGGGCCAAGGCACCGGCGGAGGCGACGTGCTCCTGAGGCTCAGCGACCGTCTTACCAACGACTTGCCGGTATCCGCCGCCGAAATCCCCATCGTATTCGAGCGCGAATTTCATCACGTGCCAAACGGCATGAATATATTGTTCCTCGATGGACACGTGGAGTACGTCAGGGAGGGACAACACTTTCTCGCAAATCGCGAATTCCTCGCGGCACTCGAAAGCCTGCAACATGGGTCATAGAGGTTGCGCGTTTCAGTCCATGTTGGGTTTCCGACCATTGGGCACCGGATCTTCCATGTAACGTGATTTCATGTCCGGTTTGGACCTGCTTTCCCAGTGGCGATTTACTCGAGCGTCGAAACGGCTCTCCCTTGCGCAGGGATCTGCCACGGACCGATTGCCCCTCAGCGGCATCCAGTGCCAGTCCTTGTCCCTCCCGTGGTAATGCGCTATTCTGTTGCGATGCATCTCGGGCTGCAAGTTCCAATTCTTGATTGGGGGCCGTGCTTGTCCAACGCGCACTACCCCTGTGTCCAGCGATTCGCTAGGAAGGAGATCGGGTAGTGAAGGCAGGTATATCGTTGTGCGGCGCCTTGGCAATCACCGTCTGGGCTATCGGAGCGACCGCCGCCGAAGCACAATTCGAGTTCAGCAAGGGTGACCGCATTGCCATCATTGGAAATGCGCTTCCCGACCGTATGCAACACGATGGCTGGCTCGAGGCCTACCTTCAATCCGCCAATCCCGGCAAAGATCTGGTTATCCGCAACATGGGCTTCTCAGGCGACGAAGTCGCACACCGGCCACGCGAAGAAAGCTTTCCAAGTGCCGAATTCTATCTCGGTCATGTGAAGGCAAGCGTCATATTCGCATTCTTCGGCTATAACGAGTCCTTTATGCGCGATCCCGAACGGTTTAAGGCCGAACTCACGGCATTTATCGATGAGACCCGCGCCAAGAAGTACGATGGCAAGGCCGCGCCGCGGATCGTACTGTTTTCACCCATCGCATTCGAGAACCTCGAATCGCCCCATTTCCCGGATGGCAAGGAACACAATCTCTGGCTCGCCATCTACACCGACGCCATGGCCCGCGTTGCATATGAGAAACAGGTTCCGTTCATTGATCTCTTCACACCGTCCAAGGCGTTGTACGAAGCAAACGAAAAGCACTTGACCCTAAACGGGGCGCACCTCAATGAAGCCGGAAACCAGGAACTGGCCAGGGTGATCGTGCAGGCACTGGGGCAGCCGCTGAAGGAAGACCACATCGATGTAATTCGCCGCGCCGTGCTGGCCAAGAACTGGTGCTGGTTCAACCGCTACCGTGCGACCGACGGAAACGACGTCTGGGGCAACCGCTCCACCTTGAAATTCGTTGACGAACAAACCAACGCCGAAGTGTTGCAGCACGAACTGGTCATGCTCGATATCATGGCGGAAAATCGTGACAAGACGATCTGGCAGGCCGTCGCGGGAGTCGCCGCCGAGCCCGACGACAGCAATGTCCCGCATCCCATTCTTGTCAAGACCAACTATGTGCCCAGCGAAAAGAACGGTAAGCTGGAGTATGTGCCCGCCAGTGAAGGCGTCAAGACCTTGAAACTTGCCGAAGGCCTCGAGGCAAACTTGTTCGCCTCCGAAGAGATGTTCCCGGAATTGATCAATCCCGTTCAGATGGACGTGGATACCAAAGGGCGCATTTGGGTCGCGGCGTGGGAAACCTATCCCAAATGGCAACCCGACCGTGAAATGCTGGACAGGCTACTCATCCTTCCCGATGAGAACCGTGACGGTGTCGCCGATAAGGCCATTACCTTCGCGTACGTGCACAACCCAACTGGGTTTACCTTTTGGAACGGCGGCGTTATCGTAGCCTCGGTTCCCAACATCCTCTTTCTCAAGGATACGGACGGAGATGACGTGGCCGACGTGGAAGAGATCCTGTTTACCGGATTCGACTCCGCGGATACCCATCACTCAGCCAACGGATTCGACTATGGCCCCGATGGCTACATTTACTACCAGCGCGGGATATTCAACGTCAGCAACGTTGAAACGCCTTGGGAAGCCGCCCAGCTATCGGGTACCTCGGGCATGTACCGTCTTAATCCCCGTACACATCGATTCAGCTTTCACGCCGAGAATAACCCAAACGCCCACGGCGGCGATTTTGACTATTGGGGCTACCACTACGCCAACGATGCGACCTCCGGCAACGCCTTCCAGGTGAGGATGGATGGCGATGGTAAATTCAAAATGCATCCGCTGCTCGAAAAAACCGTGCGCCCTGTCCCGTCGAGTGGCATATTCTCAAGTCAGCACTTTCCGGAGAAATACGAAGGCAACTATATCATCCTTAATGCCATCGGATTCCTCGGCATCAAACAATACACCCTCAAGAATACCGACGGCGTCATGTGGGGAACGGAAACCGAAGACATTCTGGTATCCGACGATCCCAATTTCCGACCCTCCGATTTCAAAATCGGCGATGACGGCGCACTCTATGTCGCGGATTGGTCCAATGCGCTTATCGGTCACATGCAGCACAACATACGCGACCCAAGCCGCGATCACGAACACGGGCGTGTCTACCGCATTACGGCAAAAGGACGGCCGCTGCAAAAGTCGGTGCCTATCGACGGCGAACCCATCGAGGCGTTGCTCGACGTCTTAAAGCATCCGGTGAATGGAGTGAGGCTGCGAGCCCGAATCGAACTGAGCGAACGCAATCCGGACGATGTCATTGCAGCCGCGACAAAATGGATCCAGCAGTTTGACGGGACCAAAGTCGAAGACGCCCATCATATGCTGGAAGCGCTATGGCTGCATCAACAGTTCGATGTGTTAAACGAGGGCCTGCTCGAAATCCTGTTGAATTCGCCCCAGCCTGACGCCCGGCGCGCGGCCGAACGCGTGAAGTACATCTGGGAGATCGAGGGTAAATTCGGCCGTGCCGCAGCCGATCCGCATGCTGGCCATGACCACCATGCGAACCGGGTGGTGACGCACGACTATCTCAAGCAGGAAAAGTCGCCAGAACCCAAAATGGAAGGCGACACCATGGTCGTGCACATCCAAACGCTCAAGGAGCAAATGAAGTACGACCGCACGGCCTTCGCCGTGGGTCCGGGAATGAAGGTCAGAATCGTCTTTTCGAATCCGGATGCCATGGATCATAACATGATCTTTGTACAACCCGGTGCGGCGCCCCAAGTGGCCATGGCCGCGATGATGCTTGGAGCGGACGGGGTAAAGATGCACTGGAAACCGGAGAGCAATCAGATCATCGCCGCCTCAAAATTGCTGGCCATGGGCCGGTCAGAGACCATCGAATTTGTCGCCCCCGACAAAATCGACGTCTACGACTACATCTGCACGTTTCCGGGCCACTGGATGCTTATGAACGGCAAAATGCACGTGGTGGAAGATGTCGACAAGTGGATGGCGGAAAACAGCGGTGCCGACCAGGGAACGGGCAGGAAGTTCGTAAAAGAATGGACTGTAGCCGACCTCACGAGCGAACTTCCCCGCTTGGCGGAAGGGCGCTCCATTGAAAAGGGCGAGGCAGTATTCAAGGAAGCATCTTGTGTCGTATGCCATCAGCCCGGCACCGACGCCAAACGCATCGGCCCTGACCTCGCGGGCGTCGCCGAACGGTTTGATCCGCAGGCCATGTTGACCGAACTTCTCGAACCATCAAAGGTCATCAATGAGAAGTTCAAATCCTTTCAATTCGACATCGAAAGCGACGACCTCCTGCAGGATAACACCGTCTTCGGACTGGTCGTGGAAGAAACCGGCGAGTTTATACGCGTGCTGACCAATCCTTTGCACGATGCCGAAGGCGTAAGAATCGCAAAGGAAAGCATCAAGGAACAAACTGCGGCTCCGCTGTCTACAATGCCCACGGGTTTGCTGAACAGTTTTACCCACGAAGAAATACTCGATCTGATGGCCTATCTGAGATCGCTGCCTGCGCCAAAGGAGTAACACCGAACAGATTTCCGGTGAAAAGGGACAGATTCAATATGACCACACAATTTGGCCCGGTGCCTTAGCAGTCACTCCGCACAGGGGAGTGGGGATCAAAGAGCTAGATCCGTAGCTGGTCCAAAGCAGAAACATACGGGGATACCGCGCGAATGAAGAGATATCGTGGAATCGTGCTGGCACTTTATGCGCTTGGGCTATTAGTTCCCGTGGCGTCCGCGCAAGACCCTACTCACGTAGTCTACGAAGGCGATACCGGACCCGGTGCGGGCAAACACATTGTCTACATCGCATCGGATCACGAATATCGAAGCGAAGAGTCTCTTCCGGCTCTGGCCCGCATCATGGCAAAGCACTACGGATTCAAGTGTACGGTCATCTTTGGAACCGATCCCGTCACCGGAAATCTACTGCCGGGAAGCAGCGCGCTCAGCGGACTCGAAATCCTGAAGTCAGCGGATTTGTTGGTTGTATTCATGCGATTCATCAATATGCCCGACGAAGAAATGAAGCACTTCGTGGATTACGTCGATCGTGGCGGGCCGATGATGGGACTGCGTACATCCACGCATGCATTCAAGATTCCGGAAGACAGAAAATTCTACCGTTACGACTTTCGATACCCGGGCGACGATTTCCATTTGGGATTTGGCCGCCAAGTGCTCGGTGAAACCTGGGTCACCCACTACGGCGAAAATCACAAACAGAGCTCGGTCCTGACAATCGTGCCTGAAAACAAAGACCATGACGTGCTGCGGGGAGTGGGGGAAATGCATACGGTGGCAGGCGGCTACACGGCCAACCCCATCGCGGGAAGCACGATTCTGGCGCGGGGAATCGTCTTGAACGGCATGACGAAAGATTCCCCGCCAGACACATCGAAAGATCCCATGCCCGTGGTCTGGGTACGAAACTACGAGAGCGAGTCGGGCAAGGTGGCCCGCGTATTCACTACAACACAAGGTGCGTCGCAAGATATCCTTGACGATGGTTTCCGGCGGCTTCTTGTAAACGCTCACTTGTGGTGCCTCGAATTAAGCAATGCCATCCATCCCGACGGCCCTATCACATTCGTTGGCCCGTATCACCCTACTCCATTCAGCTTTACGGAATTCCGCCGGGGTGTGAAGCCCGCCGATGTGGCCGGTTGGGACACTCCAATTCTTGATCCCCATGCGCCATTGGTGGAATCCAAGTAATGACGCATGAAAATATCCGTTTGCCCGGATTCTACCGATGAAGAGTCTACGCCGGATCGTCATGCTGTTACTGGTATTGCTTGTCCTGATTCTATTCGCCGTGCCCCTTGCCACATATCTACTTGCGCGCGCAGGCATGCCAGTATTGGAAGGCGAAATCCAAGTGGCCGCCATTGGTCAGGGTGTCACCATTACGCGCGACGAATGGGGAGTGCCGCATATCGAAGCGGAAAACGAGAAAGATGCGGCTTACGCCCTGGGCTACGCCATGGCACAAGATCGGCTGTTTCAAATGGAAATGCTCCGCAGGCTCGCCCAAGGCGAGTTGGCGGAAATCGTAGGGCCGGCCGCCGTGGACATCGACCGCGCCATGCGAACTCTTCGACTCCGCCCCAAAGCCGATGAAAATCTGCAAACGCTACGCGCAAAATACCCCGAGGTGTTTGCCTCATGCGAAGCCTTTCTGGCTGGTGTAAACCAATACGCAGCCACAGGTCCCAGACCTTTCGAATTCATACTCCTAGGCATACCCCGCCGAAGCTATTCGTTGACAGACAGTCTCTGCATCGCAGGCATTCTGCCCATTACCTTCTCGTACGGCCCGCGTCAAGATGCCATGTACAGCATGGTGCAAGACAAATTTCCTGACGTGGATGTCTCGCTGTTGTTTCCTGGTTACTCCCAGGAGATTCCCACAACCATCATGGAAACGAGAGAAGAAGCGGAATCCATACTTCGCGATCGAGGCCTCTGGCCTCCGGTTTTAGGGGCTGTCCCACCTGCCACACATGCCTCCGTATCGTTGCAGCCTTTCCTGGACCAATGGCAAAAAGTGAGTGAAACGCTAGGGAGCCATCTCGGTAGCAATTCTTGGGTGCTGGCGCCATCTCGCACCGAGACCGGCGGCGCAATCCTCGCCAACGACCCGCACATCGGATATACAAACCCGTCTATTTGGTACGAAGCATACGTTCAATGTCCCGAGTTCGAATTGTATGGATACTATCTGCCCTTGATCCCCATCGCATTGCTCGGACACAACCGTGAAATGGGGTGGGGATTGACCATGTTCGCCAACGATGACGTGGATCTCTTCCGGGAAACCATCGATTCCGCCAATCCAAATCGCGTCAAATACAAAGGCCAATGGACTGACCTTCAAGTAGAACACGAGACAATCAATGTCCGTTTCAGCGCGGATATACCCCACGATGTTCGCGTGACTCCCCATGGCCCCATCATTACTCCCCTATTGGAAAAGTACGAAGACTACGCCGGTGCCCCTGTCTCGCTCTATTGGGTCTGGCAACATGTCGAATACTCGGACATCGCCGCATTCCACCAGATGGCCCGCTCAAAGGACTACGAGTCCTTTGCCAGTGCAGTCGCCCTGATTACTTCTCCCGGCGTAAATGTATCGTACGCGGATAAAGACGGAAACATTGCCTGGTGGGCGGCGGGAAAACTGCCGGTTCGCCCGCCCCATGTAAACAGCAAGACTTTGTTGGACGGCGCGACGGGTCTCGACGATCCTCTCGGCTTCCTGCCGTTTGATCAAAACCCACACCTCAAGAATCCACCATCAGGTTTCATCGCTACCGCCAATAATAAATCAAGCGTGCGCGAGTTTGGACCTATTGCCAGCTTGGAAGGCTATTGGCAACCATGGGATCGCGCGGAGAGAATTGAAAACCTGATTGAATCCAAGGCCAAGTGGTCGGCAGATGACGTCATGAAAATGCAAAATGACCACGTAGCAGTCGCGGCCCCAGTCATTGTCAACGCCCTTGTTCATGCGCTAAAGTCGGAAGGGGTGAATCTTTCTCCCAAGGAACAAGACCTGCTGAACCTGTTGCAGTCATGGGATGGTTCGCATGACGCATCGTCGATTGAGCCCACGATATACACGTACTTGTGCGATGCGATCCTGGCCAACGCCATTAAAGACGAACTCGGCGAAAAGAACCTGGCCATATACGCGACCTTGGGCGATGCGTGGCTGTTTCTGCGATACCTCGTCCAATCACCGAAGTCCCCATATTGGGACGACAAGACAACCCCCGGCGAAATTGAATCGTCTACAGCCATTCTTCTCGTTGCACTTCGCGAGACGATTGACAGCCTCGAAGCGGCTTACAGTTCGGACATGCGACAGTGGACATGGGGCAACGACCACACACTGACTTTCATGCATCCCCTGGGCTTTCTCCCGCTCGTGGGTTCTGTGTTCAACCTCGGTCCATTTCCCGTGTCCGGTGGCTCGCAAACAATCAACAACCTGCTCCATCCCCACGGCACTTTTCGACACAAGGTCATCGCGGGACCCTCCACGCGCCGGGTCATCGATTTCTCCAACCCAGTTCGCAGTCATACCATCTTGCCAACCGGCAATTCGGGTCATTGGTTGAGTCCGCACTACAGGGATCAGACGGCTTTGTTCATTAGCGGTGAATATCGGGAAGCCGAACTCACACCGCCACAGACCGCAGCGAACAATCCTCGAACGTTGAGATTGATCCCAAAGTAGATCTTTCTGGCCCGCCAGGCATAGGCATACCGCAACGGAAAGATGCAGCGGCAAATCGGCGTATGATACGCTCATAGGCGGATGTCGTTGAAATCGGAACCGTTCCCCGACCCGCAGCTGCGGCCCGGCATGATGTCGGTATAGATGTTGAGCGTATACGGCCATGAGTCCTGAAAAAGTACTGCTTGATGAGCTGAAAATCGACCGAGCCCGCGCGCCGCGTCGCGCGCCTATTCTGTCCCTGCTCGCATTCGTCGTGACAATCGCCGCGGCAGCGGGTGGCGCATTTGCTTGGTACAACTATCCCAAAACGACTCCGCTTAGGGTTCTCACAGTCAAGGAGACCGTCATCGGAGGCGGTAAGACGTTGCTGAATTCGTCGGGTTATGTGACCGCGCGCCGTCAAGCCACAGTCGCGTCCAAAGTCACAGGCCGCGTTATGGAAGTGCTCGTGGAAGAGGGCATGAAGGTGGAGGCAGGTCAGGTCCTGTCACGCATAGACTCGTCTAACGTCGAAAAAAGTCTCAAGCTGGCACAAGCGCAGTTGTCTGCCGCCAAGGAAGCGGTGGACGAGACTCGAGTAAGCCTTGAACTCGCGGAAAGCGAACTCCGCCGGTTCACCGAACTCGCCCGCGAAAACATCACCACGCCCCTCGAATTGGACCGCGCACAAGCCTCGGTTAGCTCCATGAAGGCGCGGCTGCAACGTCAAAACGCCGATATCGAAGTCGCCGAACGCGAAGTCGAATTGTGGAAACAGCAAATGGACGACACCATTATACTGGCACCCTTTGCAGGTGTGGTCACCGAGAAGAACGCCCAACCCGGCGAAATCATCTCGGTCATGTCCGCGGGCGGTGGATTCACCCGAACCGGCATCTGCACGATCGTCGACATGAACTCCCTGGAGATCGAAGTCGATGTCAGTGAAAGCTACATTAATCGGGTTATACCCGGCCAACCCGTCGAGGCCACATTGGATTCATACCCCGACTGGAAGATCCCCTGTAAGGTAATCGCTATCATACCCACCGCGGATCGACAAAAGGCGACGGTCAAAGTGCGAATCGGATTCGAAGCGATCGATCCGAGAATTCTGCCGGATATGAGTGTAAAAGTTGCATTCTTGAGTGCCGTCGAGGAAGAAGCTGTGCAAAGAAGCATTTCAGTTCCAAAGTCCGCGATCCGCCAAGACGGCGAAAACGATATCGTTTGGGTCGTTGACGAGGGCAAGGCAAGGAAGCGCATCGTCAGCGTGGCGGGCACAAGTGGCGACGAAGCCACCATTGCCTCGGGAATTGTAGCGGGCGAAAATATTGTTCTCGATGTACCGGAAAGTCTGGTGGAAGGGGAACCTGTGACGGAGGCACAACCGTGAGCACCAACGGAGAAGCGCTGGTAAAAGTAGAGAATGTCGAAAAATCGTTCCGGCGCGGTTCGGAAGAGATCCATGTGCTGTCTGGAATGAATTTCGTCGTCGACAAAGGAGAATTCGTGGCGCTGATGGGTCCTTCGGGTTCCGGCAAGACAACCTTGTTGAACCTGATCGGCGGACTCGACAATGCCACCTCCGGTTCGGTTCGCATCGGCGATGACCAAATCGATCGCATGTCGGGCCGTCAACTCGCCGCTTGGCGCGCTCGGCATGTGGGATTTGTATTCCAATTCTACAATCTGATGCCCATGCTCACAGCCGCCCGAAACGTCGAGTTGCCGCTCTTGCTGACACATCTCTCCAAATCCGAACGGAAAAAACACGTCGAAATCGCGCTGAAAGTGGTGGGCCTGTCCCATCGCGCCGGGCATTATCCACGCACCATGTCCGGTGGTGAGCAACAACGTGTTGGCATCGCAAGAGCCATTGCCACCGACCCCACACTCCTGTTGTGCGACGAACCCACGGGCGACCTCGACCGGAAATCGGGCGACGAAATCCTCAGCCTGTTGCAGGCCCTCAATCGAGAGCACGGCAAAACCATCATCATGGTCACCCACGATCCGCATGCATCGGCACGCGCAACACGCACGGTGTATCTTGAGAAGGGACAACTCATGACGGAGAAACCGGAATGAAGTTCCTCGCACTCGTTGCCAGTAATCTCAAAAGAAAAAAGTTGCGAACCACACTCACGCTGCTTTCAATATTTGTGGCCTTCCTGTTGTTCGGCTTGTTGTGCACCATCAAGGAAGCATTCACATCAGGCGTATCCATGGCCGATGCTGACAGACTCATTGTGCGCCACAAAGTATCGCTCATTATGACCTTGCCGGAAGCCTACCTCGCGCGCATCGAACGCGTGCCTGGCGTTACCTCCGCCGTGCATATGACCTGGTTCAACGGCATCTACCAGAACGAGCCCAAGAACTTCTTTGCCACGATGCCTACTATTCCCGAACCCTTTCTGGATATGTATCCGGAATACCTCCTGCCCGACGACCAGAAGCAAGCATGGTTGAAAACACGTACAGGTGCCGTTGTCGGCCGGACGCTGGCAGAACGGTTCAACTGGAAACTCGGTGACCGCATCCCCATCACTTCCCCCATTTGGATGCGCGACGGGGAGGAGGCGTGGGAGTTCGATATCGTCGGGATCTACGACGGTGCCGACAAAGCCACGGATACTTCCGGATTCTTCTTTCGGTACGACTACTTTGACGAAGGACGCATCGATCAAAAAGGACAAATCGGGTGGTATGCGGTTCGGGTTGCTAATCCCGAACAGGCATCCGAAGTTGCCGCGGCTATCGACGCCGAGTTTGCAAACTCGCCTTACGAAACCAAGTCGGAACCGGAAGGCGCATTTATGCAGGGATTCGCCCAGCAAATAGGCGATATGGGCACTATACTGATCGCCGTGTTGAGCGCTGTTTTCTTCACCATCTTGCTGGTTGCCGGAAACACAATGGCGCAAGCTGTGCGTGAGCGCACCGAAGAGTTGGGAGTGCTCAAGGCAATGGGATTTACCAACCGCCTCGTATTGTTTTTAGTGCTGGCCGAATCGTGCCTCATAGCCTCCGTGGGTGGCTTGACGGGTTTACTCGCCGCATGGCTCATCACCGCCGGTGGCAGCCCGGTACCCGCTATGCTTCCAGTCTTCTACCTGCCCATTCAGAATTTGCTCACAGGAATTGCCATTGTGTTCGCTTTGGGTATTGTGGCCGGGATTTTCCCCGCCATCCAGGCGATGCGGCTCCAAATTGCGGTTGCGCTGAGGAGAAACGCGTAATGAATTGGCTCACCCAGATCGCCGCCGTTACCCTGTTTAGCCTTCGCACACTTCCCAATCGGAAAGGTGCCGCCTTTACCACGGCCGTGGGTATCGCAGGCGTAGTCGCCGTATTTGTCGGCGTCTTATCCATCGCGGAAGGATTTCGCGCGGCCATGACCGTACCCGAAGGCGACGATGTCGCCATCGTCTTGCGAAGCGGAGCCGATTCCGAGATGACCAGTGGCCTCTCTCGCGAGGAAACCCGTCTGATATCCGACGCCCCCGGGATTGCACAGGGTACCGACGGACCACTCGTGTCATCGGAATTGTTTGTGATGATAAACCTGCCAAAACTCACCACAGGTACGGATGCAAACGTGCCTTTTCGCGGTGTCGAGCAGGCGGTCATGTCGGTCCGGAATGGAATCCAGATCACTGAAGGAAGAATGTTTGAACCCGGACGAAATGAGATTATCGCAGGCGTAGGCGCCGCACGCTCATTCGCAGGACTTGAAGTCGGCAAGAAAGTGCGAATTGGTCAGACGGAGTGGGACATCGTGGGAATCTTCAGCGGAGGCGGCGGCTCGGCCGAGACGGAAATCTGGACCGATGCCGCGGTACTGCAGCCAGCCTACAATCGCGGCGATGGGTATCAGTCCGTATACGTCAAACTGACAACACCCAATGCGTTCCCTCAATTCAATGAAGCGCTCGCTGCGGATCCCCGCTTGAAAGTCAAGACCCTGCTGAAATCGGAGTTTCTTGCGGAACAGTCCAGCATGTTGACCAGTTTCATCAGCGGAATCGGCGTGAGCATTACTATGTTAATGGCCTTGGGGGCATTGTTCGGCGCGCTGAACACGATGTACAGCGCCGTGGCCGCGCGCACGCGCGAAATCGCCACATTGCGTGCGCTGGGATTTGGCTCGATTCCGATCGTTGTATCCGTGCTGCTCGAGTCTTTCCTGCTGGCGGTTGTGGGGGGGGCTGCCGGCTCCCTGTTGGCATTTCTCGCATTCGACGGGTACAAAGCATCAACCATCAACTTTCAAACCTTTAGCCAGGTCGCCTTTGCATTCACGGTCACCCCGCAACTGCTCGTCAGCGCGATACTCTGGGCCGCTGCCATCGGTCTGTTGGGTGGGTTATTTCCTGCGATACGCGCGGCACGGCTGCCCATCGCGTCCGCGTTGAGAGAAGTTTAGCAGGCGTAGTCTAGGACTGAGCCGGCAAGGTGATGATAAATCCACCCGATCGCTTGTCGCGCTCCAGTTTGAGGATGCCCTGCGCCTCGGCCTCTTCGAGCAGTTCTCCGAATGATCGAAAACCATAATGGGTTTCGCTAAAGCCCGGTTTTCGGCGCTTCAAGGTTTGCTTGACCATCGATCCCCAGATGGGTACTTCTTCACCCCGCTCCTCCAGGATCGCTTCGTACGTACTGACGATCAGGCCCCAGGCCTCTTTCTTCTTGTCCGGTATCTGAGAAGATGCCACCGAGGTAGCGCCCGTACGCGGCACAGCCCGGACAGGTGGGCGAGTGGCCGATTTGCGCTGCGGAGTCTTCGGGCGGACCAAGTCATCGTAGAGGATAAACTCGTCGCAATTCGCAATGAGCAATTCGGAGGTCGAATTCTTGACTCCAACCCCCACGACGGTCTTGTTGTTCTCTCGAAGCTTGCTTACAAGCGGTGAAAAATCAGAATCACCGCTAATGATCACAAATGTGTCCACATGTTCTTTCGTGTAACAGAGATCGAGCGCGTCCACCACCATGCGGATATCGGCCGAATTCTTCCCGGACTGACGCACATGCGGTATTTCAATCAATTCAAAGGCCGCCTCGTGCATCGCCGATTTGAAATCTTTGTAGCGCGCCCAGTCGCAATACGCCTTCTTGACCGCTATCTTGCCCTTCAACAACAGCCGTTCCAGCACCACCGCGATGTCAAATTTCGCAAAGTCGGCATCGCGCACGCCCAAGGCAATATTCTCGAAATCGCAGAACAAGGCCATATTCTTCGTGCCAACGCCGTCTGATCCCGAACCTGGTTTAGTCAACGCTCGCGCCTCCCCAGCGCGTTGGATACAATGCTCGTCCTGGTGTCCAGCCCGGATTCGGCACTAGACGAATCGCCCTCCGCGCCAGCGCAGTAAAAGCCCCTGCAAAAAGGACATGTCAGGTCCCCGGACTACTCGCCAGAAACCGGCGCAGCCTTGCGGCTCTTCGCCGCGGCCTTTTCGCAAAGCGCTATCCACGCGGCATCGGAAAGTTCATCCAGGTCGCCCGATTCAAGCGCTTCATTGCAGAGCGACTGCTCTTCCTCAATGCTGCTTCGTCGTCGTCGTGAGCTTTCGGATTCGTTTTCGTGAGTATTCATACCGCATTCTAGCATAAAATGGCCAGCGGATATGCATTCGACCCAGCGGCTGCCATGGCTGCTACTCGTTACCTGGAACCTCCAAAAGGGTTTCGATCGCCTCGGCAACCTTCTGCCGATGCACCTCTATGGGTTCTGGCTCTGCGGTAAAGGCTGTCATCCCCGAAGTAATGCTCTCCGGAACCACGAGAAGACGCTCACACGCCGCTATCAGATTGGAGTCGGCCGACCCTGTTTGCTCCTGAATAAGCCGGCTCAGAATGAACATATACTCATAGTCTTCGATACCATCTCGCAGCATCTCCCAGCGGATGCTATCCACAGGTCCTTCGAGAACGGCGGATTCCTGACGCCCGGTGGCTGCGCTTTCAGGAGGATAGAGAAAACGACCGTCGCCATTGCCCCACGGCGCCATTGTGCCCTTGGGTATGCCATAACTCGTCTGCCAGGACATCGGATCCTCATACGGGTTTTGTGGAAAGTCCGGATAGGCCTCCTCACTGGTCCAATAGTTGGTCGCCCAAATGAGTATGCCGTCGATTTTGCGTTGCCAGGTCTGCCAGAGCCACACGCGGAGTTCCGTCGCCGGGTGATCGATGAACTCCGTGGCGTATGGCGCCTTGGGTCCCGTGCATACATACCACCAGAACTTCTCGCCGGATGCGCGCCGGAGTTCGGCCGCTTCATGGTTGTAATCGTTGCTGATGGGACACCACAGGTTTGGTCCGCCCACGAGTCCACTCTCAACCTGTTCAGTCAACATGCGGGTAATGTCCGGTGCCGCATCCCGCAATTTGCGAAATCCGTTCATCACAAAATCGTAGTCTTTGGGGTCAGGCTCATCGAACCAGTACACGTAGGCTTCATCAAGCCAACCTCGTTCTCGTAAATGCTCTTGGACCGCCCGGTAATAATGCTTAAACGCCGCCTGATAGGCCGGATGGCCTTCCTTGAAACCCAATAGTTCCGGTTCCACACGTGAATGAAATGTGCCTCCGCCCATGCCGGGTGACGGCAATTGAAAACTGTTGAAATGATAAGTGTCGATGGCCCTTGCCATGGCCTTGTCCCAGTCGCTCCAATCAATGGTCGGAATGAGCTTCGTCGGATCGTCTGTCGATGGCCACTGCACTGTAAACGAGTCAAGCGGTGCGGGGTTGTATGGCGATATGTGATGTTCCGAAAAGTTTGTGAGATAGTGATCAATGACGATTCGCTGATGCGCGGGCTCGGTTAGTTTCTGATACCGGAAAACTTCGCCCGGAGAAAATCCGAATGCGCTGACACAGGTCATTCGATCAGGGAGTTCGAAACCACTCACCACGACACGAAGGGGCACCTCGGCACGATAGCCATCGGCCGACAATCCTATGCTGCCCACATAGGTGCCCGCGGTGGTGCCTTTGGGAACACGTACACGTACCCACAGCGGCTGATTGGTATTGGCCGGAATCGAGATGGGGGCATGAAAGGGTGGCAACGGATCAGGCCAGAGCCCAGGGGCTCCGGTCATGTCCGTTGGCCTGGATACGTGCACATACCGGACGCGCAACACGCCGATATTTTCGGCAGGGAGAACGGCGCCATCGTCCGCCCTCAGATCGTTCGGCAAGGCTGTTAACCCAGTGAGGTCGATGGACGGACGTAAAACTATTTGCAAGGCTTCCGTTTCGTTGCTAGCAGCGCGTAGTGTCGCGGCGTCGCCGGCCCGTGTTGGCAACGGACGCGTCTGGCTCACTTTCCAACCGGAAGACGCCCACCACAAACCCACCAAGCCGTTTGACTCGGGCAGCAACTCGCCATACTCAGCCGAATAGAGAATGGGCATGGAAATCGTCCATTCAGCCACATATCCAGGCGAATTCCCAAACGTTAATCGGAGATCGGCAGGACCATACCCAGGCAACGAATACGGAAGAAATATTCGGCCGCCGTCGGAATTCAGCATGACGTGTCCCGACTCCAGGGTCGTCTCCACGTCGCCACGCTTGGCGGAAATCGCAAACGGAACCTGTATTGGCTTCCCATCGGCAGTGACGGCGGATCCTGTGAACGCCAACCCTGAATCCGGTGCAGCCTCGCCGACAGAATCCGCGGTCACTTGAAAGCCAGGGTCAACTTGGCGGACCACAAGAAATCGAGTGCTGCCACGTGCCTGCAGTGGCGCTCCATCGATTGTCGCAGCATATTCATACGAATCTACGTGAAGTTCGCACGGCCCACCCGGTTCGTTTGGCGCGGCCTGCAACATTACCCACAGCGATGGTGCCGGCAACAGATTGCCGGGCACACCCGTCGTAAATCGTCCATTCTCGGATCGCTCGCCTATGACCTGCCAGTCAACTCCGTTTCTGGAGACAGACACGGAAAGGCGCCCGCTGGATCGGTTTATAATGGAAACACTGATGGAGGATTCTGTTTGCCCGCGCCCGGAGAGGGTATGGTGATACACCAAGTGGGATTCGCCCGAAAACACCCAACGGTTCGTGTTAAAGCCGCAAGCATGACGGGCGACAGGGCGGCTGTAATTACTGATCGTGGACGATAGCGGTGAGATGTACAGGTATTTGCTGCCCGCGATTCGCTCGCCGTCGCCCAATTCAACGCCTTGTTCCCGGCTGTGAATCGGCACCGCACGTAAAATCTCCACGTCGTCAAAGGCAATTGTTCCCAAGGCATTCCACTGCCCGAATCGCAACCAGCCATTGCTGGGTGTGACCACCTCCGGCGTCATGAAAAACGACGTGTAGTCCTTCCAAGCGTCCGGACGTAGACTACCCAGATCTCGATTGCAGAACACCGGCCCGCTCATGCCTACGCCACCGGTGGCATCAAGGCGACGACCTCGAAATCGAAGCCGGTACACCGCCGATCCTTCAAATGGAAGCGTGTCCGATTGCCAGTAGTTGCTGTCGCTACCGGTTCCGGTCAAGACAATAGCGCGTGTGCCGGAAGCCTCGGGAATCTCCTGCACCGCGCCTGCACCGCCTGAAAGCGTCCAGCGCAAAGGAGTGTCATCGCCTTCTTCAAAGGAAGAATTGGGTATAGGCACCATTTGGGGCCATGCCATACACGAAAGAAGAAGCGCCAGTATCGCTATTCTCATACGCACCTCAAGTCGGCATACAAAGCACCGTCAAGTTACGGTTCCTGAACGAGTAGTGTCACCGGGCCGAGCAAACCGGAAGGCAACAAAGCATCTTCGGCAGTCCAATGCTGCCAAGTCGCAAACGAATGTCTGCCGGTTGGACTCGTCTTGCCTTCCAAAACCCACGTGGGCCATTCTTTAAGCGTGCCGTTTGCATGGCGTTCGCTATCCGAAGGCAATAATGCATCGCCGATCATGCGATTGGGCCATAAGTTGGCCACACGAACCTCGAGTCGATTCATCCCCGGTTTCACCCCACGTGTGATGTCTACACGGAATGGCGTCTTCCATGCGATTCCCATCTCTTCACCGTTAACAGACACCGACGCAAGTATCTCGACACGTCCAAGGTCGAGAAACAACGATCGATCCGGAACTGCCAGGTGATCGGGAATTGGGAAATCCTTCGTATAGACAGCCGAACCGGAGAAGTACTTAATGTCACTCTCAGTTCCCGATGACCAGTCGGTCAATTCCTCCAACCTTGTGGAGAACCCGGTCTTCCCGTCGCCCGTTTCGAAGAATACATCCCATGGCCCCGAAATCTGGCTGACAGTTCTGAACGCAGGAAAAGCCGTGCCGCGCGTTGGCGTCTCGAAGGGTTTTTCAGAGCTCTCCGCAGTTCTCTTGAACACAACGAAGTAGCTTTCAGTGGCTTCAAAATGCAATTCCAGGACCGTCATTCCGACTTTGCGGCCCAAGTACGGAGTCAGGTCCCGTATCTTTCCGCTTTCCGGATGCCAAAGCGCTGCCGAATGGGCGGACACTCGAAAGCGGCATTCTGCACTGACAGGATTCGGAGTCGGGTTGCTGATAAAGTAGATGTCGTCAGATTCGAATTGCCGGTGTACGTACTCCAGGCGATGTGTCGAATCAAAGTCGCATGGAATAGACAATCCCTGTAGTGTTTCTTCCACGATCCGGGAATCGGGATAGGGATCGACCCGAGCTGCCGTCTTTCCGACATCTTCCCATGGTGCGATGCCAAAAGTCCCAAGGCTGCGTGCCGAAAGCCAGTCGGCCTGATCCGCTTTCTGCGTCCATAACGGGTGAGCGTCCGCGGAAGTGGACCAAGTTTCATCCGTGTTAATCCGAATGGATTGCCCATCTTCAAACAAAGCATCAAATGCACATACGACCCCCGCCGCATTGGGCTGGTTTCCCTTGTTCTCCGCAAGTACGGCGAGAATATTACTACCCGGAAGAACAAATGGCGCCACGTCGATTGAATAGATTTCATTTAGATTGTCGCCCGATGCCGCTTCCATTCCATTCACATATAAGACAAATGAATTGTCCGCGGTCATTACCACTTGTGCACTGCGGAGGGTGGAATTCTCAGGCAAGGCAAATTCGCGCCGAAAGTATCTTTTTCCCGGTGGAGCAGGCAGCGTTACGTCGGCCTCCGGATACCAAATCCACTGCGATTGCCCCAGGGCGTCACGCTTTTCATATCGGGGTGAAGTCTGCGACTTGCCTTCGGCGAATGTGACATTTCGAACCCGCTGATTGCCCTGTGTCGCCAAGTCTGGCCACAATTGGCTCGCAAGTTCCTCCACCTGTGCATCACATGCAGGATAACCGGAAAGACTGGGTGATTTGATCGGAGGCGACCCAAGTATGGGCACTCCCGCATCGGCAAAATCGCAAATCCTTGCAAGCAGTTCAGGAGTCATCGTGTCAGTGTGAGGCAGAACAAGCATCCGATAACGCATTCCACCAGGGAATACAATCTGACTGTCTTCCGCCTTGGCGAGTGTCAACAGTGCCTCGGGAGAACACGCATCGAACTTGTATCCCAACGGGGCGGGGTCGGGACTTAAGAATACATTCGGCGCTCCCTCGGGATTCAGGTACAGTATGTCGGAAACATGCCGGCCTAGCCGCAACATATGTTGACATCGCGCAAGATAGTCGTGCCACGGGCGCGTGTACTCCCACCACGTCTGCGTGCGTTCATAATGTAGTCCGTGAGGTCCGAGGCTCAATCCGGGGCGAGCGCTCGAGTAAGGCTGATGCACATAGCGGTGGATTACCAGCCGGTTCACTCCGGAGCAAAATGCCCAGTCACCTTGTGCCTTGATTGAGCCAGGATGCAAAAGCCAACGATCAATCGAAGTGAATGCTTCGGCAGCTACGATGGGCTTATTGTACACATGAGCGACTGATGTCGCCTCGGTCACGCTGTACCTCGTATCGAATCCTTTGCTCCAGAACTCGCACATTGCGACGTCGCCTGTCGCTCCCAGATTCAAATCAGCGCACGGAGTCATGTCATACGGCTCGACGGAAAACCAAAGGCCACGCTCGTGCGCCAGTTCCCGCAAATGAAGCCCATGATTCGACACGATGAGGTCAGATATGGTCTGGCGGAGGTCCCATAGGAAGCGCTCCGAGATCTCGACAGTCGCCACAATGCGGCCAGTCAGGACCGGTAGATAGGGCAATAGATCGTAGCCGCGGCGTTCCTGAAATGACTCCCTGAAATGCCGGCTCCAGTTCTGCGCGCCGACCTCCCAACTATCCAGATGCACGGCTACCAGCGCTTCTCTCGCGTCCGGCCCGATTTCGGCAAGCAATATATCAATGAAATGGTCGAAGTGGTCCTCAAGCGCCACACGGTCCAGTTTGTCGCATTCCAGCCCGGGAAGTGGAGCCGGGCGGTTGGTTTGTCCCGTACTCGTATGCCCAATTCGAAGAATGGTCCAGTTGCCCGCTGGCACTTCCCATAGCAGTCGTCCATCACTGCTCATCTGAGATGTAATGTCGAGGATCGCATCCAGTGGCACAACGGAGTCGCTTGGAGCCTCTTCATATTCCGCCGGGGACGGCAGTGAGGCACGAACAGCGGGTTGAGATGAAAATGCACCTCTTCGGTAGAACGCCTTTTCATCAATATCACCAATTCGTGCGACACCTGACACGGTGGGAAAAGCGAGTACGGCAATGTCTTTGTAGAAACCTTCAAATGCCTCAGGCTGGGGCAACGGCGCGTCGAATTGGGCCGGCCCGGCAGTCTGCACCTCGCCAAACACAACCTTTTGCATGGATTGTTCAGGAGTCACCCACGGTCCGCCGCTGCCGGTCCAACCCGGCGCGCTGTTCATGCTAATCGAAATCCCCAGTCGGTGCGCTTCTTCCACCGCGTGCTTGAATAAACCCCGCCACGTGTCGCTGAAGAAAGTTACAGGGCCTGAAGGAACACTGAGCGACACCTCCATGAGAATTAGCCCGCCGATTCCCACGCGTTCCATGGACTCCAAATCAGCCGTAATGCCTTCGCGTGTTATGTTTCCGTTTTTCCAAAACCAGTATACCCATGGCCGATCTTCGTCCGGCGGGCTCGCGAATTGGGTAGGATCCATGCCATTTGCATACACTGGGATGGAAAACGCAAAGAGGAAAATAAAGGAAAGATAACGGCGCATGGTCCCTGTCCCCCCGGACGTGCGGCGTTCTGCGGCCGCCGCAAATGATTACGCAGTCAATCGGCTAGGCAACTCAGATCCGGTAGTCTCCCCAGATTCCACCGGTCAACGTGCGAACGTCAGTTCAGGTCTGCTTACATGCAGCTCTGATTACGCACGTGCCAACCGATTGCCTATGGGTCCCCGCATGCTGTTTTGGCAATATGGGAATCCGGCACCCCAAAGTTGGATTTCCCCTCCCACGATCATACACTGTCCAAGCAGACAACGCATCTCTGTGAAGTCTTGCGATCAACGGCTCGATTCAACCGGTAAAGATTATCGTGTTCAACTCAAAAGTGTACAACCTCATTGTGGTGCTCGTGTTCGTGCTTATCCCTTCGTATGCCGCCAAGGCCGGAGAGTTCCGTTCCGACGTGGTCGTGTACGGCGGCACATCCGCGGCTATTGCCGCTGCCGTTCAGGTAGCCCGAATGGGCCACACTGTCATTGTCGTATCCCCGGATACGCATCTGGGAGGACTTAGCTCGGGCGGGCTCGGTTGGACTGACACCGGCAAGAAAGAAACCATCGGCGGTATCGCCCGCGAGTTCTACCACCGTGTCTGGAAACACTATCAAAAGCCCGAGGCATGGCAATGGCAGAGCCGGGAAGAGTACGGCAACAAAGGACAAGGGACTCCAGCCATCGACGGCGATCAACGAACCATGTGGATATTCGAACCGCACGTGGCGGAAGCCATTTTCGAAGAGTTCATTTCGGAATACTCCATCCCGGTGCACCGCGATGCCTGGCTCGACCGGGAGAACGGTGTAAAGAGTACGCAAGGCCGCATCGAATTCATCCGCACCCTTTCCGGCGATACCTTTAAGGCAGCGGTATTCATCGACGCCACCTACGAAGGCGATCTCATGGCCGCGGCCGGTGTTTCGTATCATGTTGGGCGAGAATCCAGGGATACCTACAACGAGACTTGGAACGGCGTGCAGACAGGGGTATTGCACCACCGCCATTATTTCATGTCCGACATCAGCCCGTATAAGGTGCCCGATGATCCAGCCAGTGGATTGTTGCCGCGAATATCGGCCGAGCCGCCCGGTGAATTCGGAGCCGCCGACCACAGGGTACAGGCATATTGTTACCGCATGTGTCTCACCAACAAGGCGGAGAATCGAGTTCCGTTTTCCAAACCCGAGGGATATGACGCCAGTCACTATGAACTGCTGTTGCGCGTATTCGAAACCGGTTGGCGGGAGCAGTTTCAGAAATTCGATCCCATTCCGAATCACAAGACCGACACCAATAACCATGGGCCGTTCAGCACCGACAACATTGGCATGAACTACGATTATCCCGAGGCCAGATACGAACGCCGTCGTGAAATTCTAAGGGAACACGAACAGTATCAAAGGGGCCTCATGTACTTTATGGCCAACGATCCCCGAGTGCCGGAGGACGTGCGATCCGCGATGAGCGACTGGGGGTTGGCCAAGGACGAATTTACGGACAACGGCCATTGGCCCCACCAAATCTATGTGCGCGAGGCGCGCCGCATGATTGGCGCATGGGTCATGACCGAACACGAAGTCTTGGGCAAACGCCCCATCGCCATGCCGGTGGGCATGGGCTCGTATGCCATGGATAGCCACAACGTTCAGCGCTACATCAAACCTGACGGCTTTGTCCAAAACGAAGGCGATATCGGAGTCCGGCCAGACAGGCCGTATCAAATCGACTATCGTTCCCTCACGCCCAAGGAAGACCAGTGCGTAAACTTGCTCGTGCCGGTTTGCCTGTCCAGTTCACACATTGCATTCGGTTCAATTCGAATGGAGCCCGTTTTCATGATACTCGGACAGAGTGCCGCGACGGGTGCCGTACTGGCCATCGAATCCCAATCCAGTGTTCAAGACGTCCCCTACGACACGCTTCGAGCCCGTCTTCTGGCTGACCGACAATGCCTCCAGCTGGACGCGGCTCCGTGACCGCCCTTCGGTCTCACCGGCCCGATTGACCACCACCAAGCGGCTGGCACGATTGGGGTTGTGGAATTCCTCTTTCGGTATGTCGATCCCGTGTGTTTCCAATCGACCAAGGATCAGAGTTGGCTGATCCTACGCAGGGCTGGCACAAAACCAAGCGCTCAATTACCCACGGGAGTGAGACCCATGCAGACGATTACCTCTTGCCTATGGTTTGACAACCAAGCCGAAGACGCTGCGCTTTTCTATACCTCCATTATCAAGAATTCCAAGATGGGGACGATATCGCGGTACGGCGAAACGGGACCCATGTCAGCAGGGACTGTGCTTACGGTCACGTTTCAACTCGACGGTCAGGAGTTCATGGCCCTCAATGGCGGACCGCACTACAAACTGTCCCCGGCTTATTCCATCGTCATACACTGTGAAACCCAGGACGAGATCGACCACCACTGGGACCGGCTTGCTGAAGGAGGTCAGATCCAACAATGCGGCTGGCTCGTTGACAGGTTCGGCCTTTCCTGGCAAGTTGTGCCTGCGCGCCTGGGCGAATGGATAAGCGATCCGGGAAAGGGCAACGCGGTCATGGCCCGGGTGCTTCAAATGAAGAAGCTCGACATCGCTCCCCTCCAGAAAGCCTATGACGAAGCCTGACACCTCTAACCCGGATATTTCACGACTTTGTCCAACTAACTGTGTAACAACTATGCTACCGGGCCATGGACCCATCCGATGCAAGTGCACCGACCTCGTGAAATATCCTCAGCGTTTCAAGCCCAAACTATTCTGTGTAAGCATTTTGCACCACGGAGACTGTACTTCAGTCTTCTCCGCACGCTTTAAGCGTGGTGCAAAATGCGGACCAACCGACAAGGAGCACGGCCGGTGAAATACATGTGCATTATTTGCGCGGACAAAGTGATGGAACAAATGACCCAGGAAGCTGCCGACCAGCACTACAAAGATTATGAAGAATTCACCAAGAACATCCGGAGGACGGGACATTTCATTGACTGCAACCGGCTTCTGCCGCCGGACACAGCCACGACCATTCGCGTGCGGAATGGAAAGACCACGGCTCACGATGGTCCGTTTGCGGAAACGAAGGAACAGTTTGGCGGTTACTTCATAATCAATGCGCGCGATCTGAACGAAGCCATACTCGTCGCATCCAAAATCCCCGGCGCCTGGCACGGCTGCGTAGAAATCCGGCCCGTCGCGGAAGACGAACAGACGCTTAAGGCCCTTGGGTTGACACGAAAGTAGAAGTCCCAAGCCATGTCACTCACTGGACCGCCTGAACAAACAACGGCGCCCGAAGCAAAGGGCTTCGGGCGCCGAAATGCAGCGTTCAGTGCTTGATCACACGACTTCGGGCACCACGAATCCCTCGCGGTATTTGCGGGTCAGGTGTGAGTTGGCTTCGGGATCGTCCTTGACGGATTCCGTTGCCGTGTCGATTTCCAACACGCGATTCACCCGAGCGCCCGTCAGCGCATAGTGCGAGAGGGCGGAGGAAAGGTGGCCTTCGATGGGCGGGGCATTCAATTTGCTCGCGTCACCCGTGCGCACACAGTCAATGAAATTCTGGAAGTGATACTTGTCGTCGCCTTCGTTGGCTTCCTTCACGAGCTTGTTGTCACGCCCGTGATAGGCCTTGTAGCCGCCGTATCCCGGGAACGTCATCCAGCCCTCGGATCCGTAGAACATCACGCCGAAGGAGGTGCCGCCGCCTTCGTCGTTCGTGCACCACGGCCGCACTTCCAGCGTCATCATCTTGTCCTTGCCGTCTTTGCCTTTGAACATGAACGACGAGGAGGAGACGTTGAATACTTCCTTCGCATCATCCCACAGGAACAATCCGCCCATGGAGGCCACGCGATAGGGGACATCCACGTCGAGGCCCCATCGGGCCGCATCCAATTGATGGACGCCCTGGTTGCCGATGTCGCCATTGCCGTATGCCCACACCCAGTGCCAGAAATAGTGCACGTAGATGCCTTTGCCTTCCTCGTTCAACATGAACGGCGTTTCTTCCGCCGGACCCTGCCAGAGATTCCAGTCCAGTCCCTCAGGGGCCGGTCCCGGGTGGCCCTTGCCGATCGACGGGCGCCACTTGTAGCACACACACCGCGCCATATACACATCGCCAATTAGTCCGCCCTGCAATTCGTTGATGCCTTCGATGAATCCGGGATTGCTGCGGAGTTGCGTTCCGTGTTGCACGATGCGCTTGTACTTGTCCGCTGCTTCCACGACCTTGCGGCCTTCATACACGTTGTGCGTCATTGGCTTTTCGACATACACATCTTTGCCCGCTTGGCAAGCCCATATGGTCGCCAAGGAGTGCCAATGGTTCGGCGTGGCGATGGAAATGACATCCACGTCTTTGTCTTCCAGCACTTTGCGGATGTCCTGCTCACACTTCGGCGCGGGTTTGCCTTTTTCCGTGAAGTTGACCTTGGTGCACGGCTCGAACAGGCGGGAGTCGACGTCACAGATGGTCGTCACCGCGACGTTGTCGATTTCGGCATAGGTGCCCAGATGGCTGCGCCCGCGGCCGTTCACACCCATGACGCAAATGTTGACGCGGTCATTCGCCCCGGCCCACGATGTCTTTGACGTGCCAATGAGCAAGCCGGTCGCTGCCGCCGCCGACCCCGCCACGAAACTTCTGCGAGTCACTTTTTCCATCACCGATACCCTCCAGTAATGCGCGGACAGGACAACGAAATCGCCGGCCCCATCGCAACCGCCAAGGCACATTTCAACCGCCGCATCCACGCGGCGGACACGCTTTGGACGCCATTATTGGCGAATAATCCTCGCCAATCAAATGCCTGGAAGCGGCGGTAGGAGGGGAGGGACTTTTTGACAGAATGCCCGGACTCATCGTCCAACGAAAAAAACAAAACAAGGGTAAATCATTGCTAATCGCAGTATACGTATTATTATAAAAATCGTCACATTCAGCCCAGCGACGTGATGCGCATAGGCTGGCCCTGAATTGTGGCGACATCATCCGACAACATCCGAATCGAATTGGAAAAGCTCGTTGGGCTTCCCGTGTGGTCTGCCCGATTCGGCGCGGACATGCTTATTCTCCACTTTGGCCAGCGGCATGAGGCGTGGACGAGGCGGAGGCAACGAGTTGAAGTGGGGGACTTTGCGCTGCACGTTCAGTGTGCATGGCGCTTTGTGCTGCAGGACGAAATTGCTGTCGGATCGCGGGATCATTTCTGCAATTCCAAGAGCGGCAATACGGCGAACATTCTGTGGCGAATTGACAGCCTGATCGCCGACGAACCTCACGTCGATCGGGTGACGCATGTTTCGGCTGGCGCGTTCGGATTGGAAATGCAAGGTGGTCTGATTCTGGAGACGTTTGCCGCAATGGGTGATCAACGCGACCGGGAGTTTTGGCGAATGTTCCAACCCTGTGGCGATACCCCTCACTTTGTGGTCGGGGCGTTTGGGATCCGGTAAATCCATAGACTTCTTTGCGGCGTCTTCCTCAGTTCTGAGATCTCGACGTATTACGATGCTGTATTGTGTTGTTTGGAGGGTTCTTCATGGCACGCTACATGGTCATTGAACATTTCAATCCGGGATTCGGACGCATTACCGTCTATGCCGCCACGCGTATTACCACTTTTCCACGGATATGTCCCGCTTCCATTTGTCGGATGGCGTCCGGCACATCATTCAGTTCGCCGACTCTGTCCACTACGGGCCTGATTTGTCCGGATTCGAGGAGGGTCTTGAGCGATTCAAGATCGGCGGCATTCGGTTTTACCAACATGGATTGCATTGTCACGTTACCCAACGTTGAATAGGCCGGCCCAAGAAGTGAGGCACTCAGGAACGCGCGCAGCGAACCGCCCACCATGACGTACCTGCCGCCCGGCTTGAGGATGCGACGGTAGTGGGTGATAGGGCGATACGCGCCGGCGTCGACAATCAAATCATAGCGTTCTCTTTGCCGTGTGAAATCGGTCGTTGCGTAGTCGACGACGTCGTCGGCTCCGATGGCGCGCACCCAGTCTACTTTGCGGGCGCTGCATACGCCGGTTACGGTTGCGCCAAGCGCCTTGGCTATTTGCACGGCGAACGAACCCACGCCTCCGGATGCGCCCACCACCATCACGGACTGTCCTGCGGCCGCCTTGCCGTGATCGCGCACGGCTTGCAACGCGGTAAGTCCCGCAGTGGGTACGGCGGCTGCTTCCTCAAGCGTCAGGTTGGCGGGTTTGGAAACTAGCATGTCTTGAGGCACGCACGCGAATTCGGCAAACGATCCGAACCCACACGTGGACATCTCCCCGAAGACGGCATCTCCTGGCCGAAATTTCGTGGCTTTGGGCCCTGTCTGATCAATGGTTCCTGCGAGATCCGATCCAAGAATGGAGAATTTGGGCTTGCGTATTCCCGACATAAGCCGCACGAGAAACGGTTCGCCCCGCATGAGACGCCAGTCGCCGGCGTTGACCGAGGCAGCGTGCACGCGAATCCGGACTTCATTTTCCCGGGGCGCCGGGGTGGGGACATCCTTTACTTCCAAGACCTCCGGCGGTCCGTAGCGCGTGTATACGACTGCTTTCAATGAACACTCCCATTTCACGATCGACGGCAAAAGAAGTGCGGCGAACCGCGCCGAACGCAATTCGCCGCGAACACTATTGCGGGCGCACTTATCCCTCCAACGCCCACCCTTCGCGATAGGGGCGGCTGAGCAGTCTGTTCGCTTCTTCGCTGTTGGTGATGCGGCCGGTCTCTCCGTTGTATTCGATGGGGGAGCCGTGCCGGTAGGCCACGAGCCCGAGCAGCAGTTGCTCAATCATGTTGCCGCTGTACTCGAAATCGCATGAGGTTTTCAGATCGCCTTTGCACGCATCGATCCATTCCTGCTGGAAGTGGCCCAAGGGCGGAATCATCTTTCTTTCCGGGCGTGGCTGGTAGTATTGAAGCCCGGCTTTGTCGCCCACGGGGAGGAGTACCCGTGTGTCGAAATCGGCGATAAGGACGCCTTTATCGCCGTGAAACATGGCCCCGTGGCCGATTTGCGTCAGGTCGATGTATTTCGCGGGGGAATCGGGCATGTCTCCGCCCTGATACCATTTGACTGTTATCGCAGGCCGCCAGTCGTTTGCCGGATGTTCGAAGGTGGAGGTCATGCGCACAGGCGTGACTTCGGGGTTGTAGGGTTCGCCGACGCCAGTGACTTTGGTGGGCACGGTTGCGTCGATTGCATTCCATGCGAGGTCCATTGTGTGGCTTCCCATGTCTCCGATTTGGCCGCAGCCGAAATCCCAGTACATGTTCCATTGGAGGCAGTTCATGCCGGGATCGCCGGCAAAGTACTCGGGGTTGTAGGGATGGAAGGGCGAAGGTCCGAGCCAGAGGTCGTAGTGCAGATTCTTGGGAGGATCGCCCGCGGCGGGCAGATATCCCGGCTTTGGAATCTGCCGGTTTCCCCAGGCGCTGACTTCTCGCAATTCTCCTATGGCGCCGTCGCGGATCAGTTCGCGGACCCGATTGAAGTTTTCTTTTGCATGGCGTTGCATGCCGACCTGAGTCGCCAGTTTGTCTTTGACCTTTCTATAGGTTGCGCGCACCAGACGGGCTTCTTCGACGCTGATGGCCAGCGGTTTTTCCATGTACACATGCAGGCCACGCTTCAACGCCCAGTTTGCCACGAAGGCGTGGGTCTGATCGGTGGTGCAACACACGATGGCGTCGAGTTCGGGATGTTCGAGGCATTCGCGCCAATCGACGTACCGCTTCGCATTTGGAAACACGTTGCACGCGAAATCGAGGTGCGTTTCATCGACGTCGCATAACGCCACGACGTTTTCCGTGGCGAGGGAATCGTAGTGCGCACGGCCCCGGCCGTCCGCGCCGATAAGCGCGATGTTCAATTTATTGCTGGGCGCGTTTGGCGCGGCGAACGTGCCGCTGGGCAAAATCAACAGACCGGCCCCCGCCGCCGACGCTAGGAAGCCTCTCCGGTTAAGGGTCGAACGAATTGAGTTGATGGATTGCGTGTTCATTTCGGTTGGCCCTCATGAAAAATTTAATTCCCCACCCGTAAGACCCTGGCGCGCTTCTACCCTATACCTAGATGGCAACCGGTGCAAATTCGCGTATGGGGGATGGAAGCTGGGAGCAACCCAGATCCAAATACAGGGGGTGCAACGGTTTTCCGCCGGATGACCCGGGCGTGCGGTCATGGCGGGTACGGGTGCGCAAGAGTGTCGGGCGTCATTCAAACAATAATCTAACCAATTTTTTATGAAGGCGAAAGAAAACGATAACAATCGCGGCGTAGCCTCGCGGAACACAGCGGCCATTCCGCTGCCACGAGGTGCATTTAATGAATACAGCCGATCCCACGGGAGAGACCACTGTTGCGGAAACGGTTTCTTCGGCGACTCGCAACACAAGGACGCGCAAAGGGATACCGCATTTGTTCCGGCCGGTATTTATCGTAGGCAACGAGCGATCGGGCACCACGCTTATGGCGACGTTGCTGGATCGTCATTCGCGTATAGCCGCGACGCCCGAGACGCACGTATTCTATCCGTGCAATGAGTTCATCTGGAAACAGCACTATGCGAATCCGGAATCCCTTGTGCGCGCCATACTTGACACGGAGCGCGCGCGTGACTTGGGTTTGACCGTGACGGATGTCCATTGCCATTCGATTTCCGGCACGAAGGCGTACGAAGACGCGGTGGAGGCCATCCTCAAGGCGTATGCGGAACGCTGCGGCAAGCCTCGCGTGGCGGAGAAGAGTCCCTTTCATGTGTTTCATGTGCGGCGCATTCTGAAAGCATATCCCCATGCACGCATTCTTTGCATGGTTCGAGACGGACGGGATGCCGTGTTATCGCTTATCAAGGCCCGGTGGGCCCACAACGACACGCGGTTGCATGCCACGCGATGGCGTCAGATTGCGCGCATTACGCTTGCGTTGGAGCGGGCGTATCCAGAGCGATTCATGCGGGTTCACTTCGAGCAGTTGCTTCAGAATCCCGAAGAGGAATTGGAACGGGTGACCGAATTTATTGGCGAAGTGTTTGAACCCTCCATGCTTGTGGAAGCCGCAAGCGCGAAAACGGTGCCCGCGTGGGAATTGGAATGGAAGGGCAAGGCGCTGGAACAGCTCGATCCATCGCGGGTGTTTGCCTGGCGCGATGCCGTGAATGCGGACGAGCGGAGGTTGCTCAACCTCGCCATGGGGGATGCGCTGACCGCCCTTGGATATGCGGATACAAACTGCAACGATTGTCCGACCGGCGCATGGATAAAGCATCACACTTTGAATTGGGTGTATCGCACGGCGTACGCCTCGCCATTGCACATGCCCTTGCGTGCCGTGAAGCGCGTGCTTGGCCGGTAGTTCCACGTTTTGCACCACGCTTATAGCGTGCGAGGAAGACTGAAGTACAGTCTCCGTGGTGCAAAATGCTCACGCAGAATAGTCTGAGTTGGAAAAGCTGAGGATATTTCACATGCACACTGTACTTGCATCGCATTCGACAATGGTGCGGTGGAACTGTTGTTACACAGTTAATTGGACAAAGTCGTGAAATATCCGGGGTAGTACCGCGGTCCATTCCCCGCCGAGCTATGTTGCAGCCTTTTTCCTGTGCCATGAATGACGATGCGCCGAACCTGCTTACTGAATGGCGGATTCGTATCGGTGGGTGGGGACTGGACGTCCTGGGCGGATGCAATGCAGCGCCTGTATGGTAGCCGCAACGCGTGAATAGGCGGCTGTGGTCAGTGCGTGGCGGAATGTTTTTTCGATGCCTTCGGGAGCGATTTGTGCTCTCGCGTTGACGATCATCGTTGCCGTAAGGCGTTCCAGGCTGCCTGTCGTTCTGACGGTTACGGCGTTGTTCAATCCGGTCAGATTTGCGGCCAGCGTGCCGCCGGTATTGTCGATCCAGATTTTCATGTGACCGATCTCGCTGTTGGTTGCCTGCAACTCGTGCTGCATTGCGGAGAAAAGCCCGGCGGCGAAATCTTCCCACCTTGCTTCCAGCCCATCGACCCAGCGCAGGTTCACCAAGGCGTTCAACCAACCGAGAACAGCTTCGCCATTTGCGTACCGGTCGTAGTCCACGGGGGCAATGTGTGAGCCGGCATTCCCTTCGTTCAGGATGTGATCGAGCCATTCGTCCACGCCTTCGCCGGTCCACGCCGACACAACGTCGATCCGGGCTTGCGGGAATTCGCGGGCCAACATCGCCGTGAGTTCCTGTCGATCCGGACGCGACAACGTGTCCGCCTTGTTCAATACGATTCGGTCTGCTTCCTGAAGCTGCAACCGCAGTATGTAGGCAGCATCCGGGTGAAGAGGGGATTGTCTATCTCGCAGAATTCCGCGCACGCGTTCGGGATCGGCGACGACACTGAGGGGCGCCAGCGACCAGGAGGAGAACAACTTTTTCATGGGTTGGATAATGGTCGCGGTCAAGTCCGTGCAACTGCCGACGGGCTCTGCTACGACGCACTGCGCGCCATCGTCCTCGAGTGATTTCACGGCCTGTTGAAAGGCTGCGAAGTTGCAGCAGAAACAACTCCCGGCCACTTCGCGCACGGGCGCGCCGGATTGAGCCAGCAGTGCGGTATCTACCAAGTCCGGCACCTGATCGTTGGTGATTAATCCGGCGGGGATGCCGCGCTGTCTCAGGCGAGCAGCGGCTTCCATAAGGAGTGTGGTTTTTCCCGCTCCTAGAAATCCACCGGCCAAGACAATTTTCATGGTGACGACTCCCATTCAGTCAACCGGCGGCTATCACGTCGTCCATATTTCGATAGATGTCGCGGCAAATGGATTGTGCGGTGGTTCCTATCGGACATCACCCGCCATCGTTTCGTACACGAGTTCCTTATACCTCCCGCCTGTGCTGACAATGAGGCATTTTAGATCAAGCGAATTGACCTTCTCACCGTCAAGTTCGGCAGGATGCAGCTTCTGCAGTCATCCTTCGTGGCGGCGCTTCATTGAGTTCGATCGCCGCGTTACGCTCCGAGATCAAACAGCGCTACCAGCGACGCGAAAGTTTTGGTGGCCGGAAACGTGTTTGGATACCGGTTGAACATAACGTGTCCGTCCATGTAGAGCACGTTCGAGCCACCGGGGATGTGATTGTATTGGGCGCTTCCCGAAGTTTTTGTCGTAACCACATCCCACATCACGGGCACGGTAGATTGGGCCTTGGAGCCGGACGCCGCCGCATTGATGTTGGTAATGAGGAACCGTTCGATGCCTTCTTTTAAGCGCTGAATGCGTGTGTCGGAGCCGTTGCCGATGGGTTGCCCTGCGGGCGTGGCCAGGAACGAGAAGGTGCCGTGCAGGGTGGCGTTGTTCAGCGAGCCGTCGAGGGCCGTATCGTTGGCAGGATTCAGATCGCCGAGCGCTCCCGTGAAGAACGGGGGCAAGTTCGACATCATTCCCAGCAAGTATCCCAATTGAGCGGAGATGACGGCCGGTGGGAAGCCGAGAGCGCCGACGTCCAGCGTTGGATCCGAGTCCGAAGTTTTATCGATCATGAATCCGTAATACAGGTAGCTGGCGTCGGGTTTGGAGGCAAGGCCCGCGTATTGGCACGTCTGGCTTGGGGCGCTTTGGACGATCTGCAGCGGATTGTCATCGCCGGCTTCGAGATCGGACGGGCACAGCAATACGTTGAAATCCGTGAGGTATTCCGGATAAATCGCGGAAACTTGCGGAGCGAGGCTCGCGCGCACGCCGCCATCCACACAACCGGCGGGCAGAGCCGCTCCCCAGGGTTGGTCACCGTGAATTCGAGGGAAAAGGCCGCCGGACTCGCCGGAGTACATTTTCAGCACGAGCCCCATCTGTTTCAGGTTATTTGCGCAACTGGCCCTTCGTGCCGCTTCTCTCGCGCGCGCCAGTGCCGGCAACAGGATTGCCGCCAGAATACCGATGATCGCGATGACGACCAGCAGTTCGATGAGGGTAAAGCCTTTCTTTTTCACAACCGGACCTCCGTTTATATTGCCGTGCATCCGACAGCCGAACTTGCACCTTGCTCCGACAGGAGGCCGGACTTTCCTGGGCAAGTTACTTCCGCGATTCATATACGGGCGTCATTGCCGCGACCACCCGTGTTTTTACAAAATTCAACGAATCGAAGCGATGTTCGATCCACCATGCCGCCCTGCACTCCGTTTCCAGTTCACGCATTGCCTGATTGGCGGCATCCACGATGACACGCCACATGGTCTCGTCGTCTTGGCGAAGCCCTTTGCTTGCAACCAGTTTCCGGTGGTATTCCTGGTTGTGAGCGAAGGCTTTCATTCTCAGGACTTCCGCCCACGCAGTATCATCAGCGTTACCTGTTAATTCAGGAAGATTTGAATTCGAGCGCATTGCTGCGGCTTCTTCCGTCTGGCGTACCCGCCAGCAGATTTGGCAGGGTCTCTCCCTCAGCCATTCTTCCCTGCGTTTCCGGGAGGACCCTTCTTCTGGAACGGCGTGGGTTGCTTCATGGCCGCAGCTGTGCCGAATCACCGTTTTGATCATGGAGTTCACGCCTTGCCGTCTTCCTGTGGCGCGGCATTGAAGGCCACAATGGTACCGTCTTCGCTACCAACCACGATCATGTCGCCTACCAGGGAAGGCGGAGAAATCTGATCACTTACCTCATAATCCCATATTATTTCCCCGGAATCCAGTTTCAGGAGATATAGGACACCCGAAGATCCAGCAAGGACCTTGTCTCCCGCTAGCACGGCCGAACTGGGTACGCCTTTTGTCTCAAACTTCCACTTTGGCTGTCCTGATGCCTTCTCGACGGCATGAATCAGCCCGTCCTCTGAGCCATAAACGACCAATTCTTCGCCGACGGCCGGGGTGGTGAAGGCCTCTTTTCCAGTGATTGGTGTGCTCCACACGACTTTTCCAGTTTCGATATCGGCCCGAAACACTTGACCGTTGCGGCAACCGCCGAACATATTGGCACCGACGAGTGCGAGCCCCCCGGCCACTTGAGCGTCTTCACCCAACTCGATGTATGCCAGTTTTCGTCCGTCCAGGGCTGCATACGCATGGAAGGCAGATGCGCAACTGCCAAACGCTACGATTCCGCCAGCAACAGCTGCGGAACCGTCGCATCGCGCTATCGGGTCAGTTTTCCAAAGGAGTCCGCTGCCGTCGAAGCGGATGCAGTGCAGCACGCCCTCGCTTCGTTCAATGACATAGAGCCGGGCCGGTTCGTTCTCCACGGGGGGTTGAAAGTTGACTGTACCCAGAATATCACCGCCCACGTCATACGTCCACATGACCTCACCGGACGCTGTATTGATTGCATGGACAATCCCCGAAATGGAGCCTGCAAAGAGCGTTGACTCGAAGCATGCCATGGGCGCGTCAATTCGCTCGGGTTCGGTGCTGTCCTTGCGTACCAACTGCCGGGTCCATTGTTCGTTGCCTTCATAGTCGAGCGCAGTCACGACACCGCTTCGTGACACGACATATATGCCGTTCTCGTCCGCGACCGGTGCTTGGAATACAGGTCCTTCAACGAGTACCTGCCACCGTACGGCAGGAGCATCTGAAATGGGAGTCGAGACCACGCCGGAGAGGCTTGTGCTTCCGTGGTAGGTGGACCAAAGGGTAGCGCCGCCTGACTCCGCAGGCACCTCCGGCAGTAGAGGCGGCATATCGGTTGTCGGCACGGGTTCGGATTGTGTAATTGGCTCCACTTGTTCTTCAATGAGCCAGTAATCCGCCGCAAGCGCAGCGAGCACAATCAGCACTACGGCCATTGCCGGAGCGGCGAGGCTATTCGATTTCTTCCTGCTCATAGGTAATGCGTTACTGAACCCATTTTCTGAAAGTCGAAGCGCCTGAGCGGAGCGTCCCGCACGTTTTTTCGAGGCTTTCCGTCGTCATGACGTTGCACGGCCGGATGCGCGTTGTGGAGCGCCAGAGGTTGCCATATCCATGGCGGGAGGGCAACACATGCCGGGTCCGCAGCAACCGGATTGCATGGACAGACCATCGACAAAGCCGAGGATGGCTCGTCTTGTGGTCAACCATTCGTTCCCGGTATTTCGGCCCGGCAATTCGCCCGCCATGAGCAATTCAACGACTTTGGCGGGTTCCATGCGCAACAGGCTTGCGGCCTCGCCGACGGTGAGAATATCGGGATCCATGTTTCCCACTCCTTGTTAACCAGCTTGGGGTATCTTACCATATGCATGGACTATAATGGATTCATTGGCTGTTATGAATTTGAAGGGTTTCGCAACGGGTGTACTCTATTGCTCGTTACCGAAGCCGGGAGCCAATGCGTTGAAGAAGCTGCAAGTACTAGGAACGGGATGTCCGACATGCCACCGCCTCGCGGCCATGGCTGATTTTGCGGCGCGGGATTTGGGCATAGAGTTCGAGTTGGAAAAGGTTATGGAAATTGATCGGATATTGGCTTACGGAGTGCCCACGACGCCGGCGCTGGTAGTTGACGGCGAGGTACGGGTCGTCGGCCGTATTCCGTCGGTGAATGAACTCAAGGACATCATCCGATAGGACGCGAAACCCGGATTGGGTGTTCCCACGCGAGTCAGGTAAACGTCATGTTCCCAATTCCTAATTCGGCCATTGCAACGCAAACTGCCCGATATGGATTGTTGCTGTTTGCCATCGGCAGTCTGATTTACATGACGGCAACCGAATGGCGGCAACGTTCTGTGGGGGCGGATGCCGATGTCGATGTGGCTGTTGGCCCGTCGACGCGGCTCATCGTGTACTACTTTTCCCAAGGCAAGGAATGCATTACTTGCGAGCATATTCCGCAGTACGCGCGGGAGACTTTGGAGACTCATTTTGCGGCCGAACTCAAATCGGGCGTGATTGTGTGGCGCGAAATCGATGTGGACAATCCCGCGAATGAACATTACATCGACCAGTACGGTTTATTTACCAAGTCGATTGTTCTGGAGCAAGTGATGGATAGTCAGCCCATTCAGTGGGAGAATCTCGATCGCGTCTGGGATTACGTGTACGACAAGGAACGATTTGTCGAGTACATGCGAGCCGCGATCCGCAAGAAACTGGATGTGTTGCCGTGACCGATGCCATTTGGCCGCCCGTTGCCGCATTTTGGCTTGGAATTCTGACCTCGATTAGCCCCTGCCTTCTCGCGACGAATGTCACGGCCATTTCGTTTCTAGCGCGCAAAGTGACGGATCTGAGATTCGTTTTACTTTCGTGCGTTTTCTACATTGCCGGGCAGGCGATCTCGTTTGTGCTGCTTGCATCGTTGCTCGTTGAGAGTTTGCTCTCCATGACCGACGCTTCATTTTGGCTTCAGAAATACATGTTTCGATTGCTTGGGCCGTTGATGGTTGTTTGCGCCATGTTTCTGCTTGAGCTTTGGAATGTGCAGATCGGCAGCGGCAAGTTGAAGGGGTGGGCCAACCGGCATGCGCAATCCGGTGGATACTGGGTCGCGGCCTTGTTGGGGGTGGTCTTCGGCATGTCGTTTTGCCCAACAACAGCCGCTTTGTTCTTTGGCAGCCTGATTCCGTTGGCGATCGCGCGCGAATCCAGCGTTTTGCTGCCGGTGCTTTATGCGGTGGGGGTCGCGTTTCCGGTGATTGCGATTAGCCTGATTGTTGCGTTTGCCGCGCAACGGCTGGCGAGATTCTATTCGGGCATCGGAGCCCTTGATCGTTGGGGCCGTAAAGCCACGGGCACGGCGTTTCTCGTTGTGGGATTCTACTTCACGATAGCGTACACACTTGAACTAATCTGACCGGGGTTACAGCTCAATCCACGTAGTCGTGTGACACGCTTCGACATCTTCCTTGTTACGGAAGGCTATTGCCGCCGTGGGGCATGCCTCGACGCACTCATGCGCTGAATTCGTCAATGCCTCGTCGAAGCTGTGATCGAACGGCACACGGATTTCCAGGTCGAATCCACGCCCGCTGAAGGCGAGGCCGATGTCTTCTCCGTGCTTCTCCGCGATGGCCACACAGAGGCCGCACCGAATGCATTTGCCCGGTTCGAATACGATATTGCCGCGGCCGATAATACGGAAATCGCGTTCTTCGGTGGTGAAGTATTTCTTTTTTTCGGCGCCGTATTCCGAGGCCCATTTACGCAGTCCGCACGAGACGCGTTTCCGGCAATCGCAATGCAGGCAGCGGCCTGCTTCTGTTCTCAATTCTTCTCGCGGTCCGGCTATCACCGCGACCGGCATCGATTCCTTGTTTTCATTGTATTCGCGGAGATTTTCCATCTCGTCGCGATTCATCTTGCCGATCTTGCACTCGAACAAGTCGGGTTCGGCGGGGCCTTCGATGCTCTTGAGGTATTTGTCGACCCACACGGCGGCGGTTTTGCCGTTGCCCACCGCGCGCACATTCAGTTTGTGTTCCTTGGCTTCGAAGATGTTTCCGCCTGGTTTGCCGACGCCGTTGCAGGCAAGAATGACCGCGTCGAATTCTGTGCGAATCGATTCGAGTTCACCGTTGACGGTGATGCCATAGCGGAAGTCTACGCCCAGCTTACGTATGCTTTCGATCTCGGCATCCAAG
>BTWA01000043.1:0-52734 GCA_045863295.1 Candidatus Hydrogenedentota bacterium | reverse complement strand
GGCAGGTTACTTTCGGCACTGTGTCGTAGGTATAAAAAGTTAAAATTGTCTAATACTTTCATCTCTTGTTTCTCCGAAGTTATTGGACATTAAGGTTTGGCGGCTTCAGCAATTGGATAGTCTCGCAAGTGTCGAATTGACATCGGGTTCTCGGTCGAATCCTCGATAGTGCCATTTTTCGATATCTTAACTTGCTCAGAACTAGGCAGGTGCCAAACAAGATAAGTCCCATCTGGAAAGTCCAATGAGTTCATATCAATACGCTCGTTGTCCACAGGATTTATTTCTACATCCTCATAGCGAACGCGAGTCATAAGTGTCTTGGTTCCGTCTTTATCAAAGCGCACATACTCCATTTGTTCTGGAAATGGAATGCCATCCACTATCATATAGGAGACGCGGTACTCTGATGCGATTTTGCCTTCCGCTGGGAACGATTGGGCGCAGGCAATAATGAAATTGGAGTCATGCAGATAGACTAAGGCATTGATGTAATTCTGCGATACCCCGCGTCGCTCCAGTACAAGATTCTCGGGTTTCGTAATGTCGGTATCTTGTGAGGTAGACCATTGCTGTCCTTTTGCCAGTTTGTCCTCGAAGAAGCGGGAGAACGAGAAGCCAGGCATAACTTCCGTCACTACATATCTCGGATCTACTGAGAATGTCCGGCGATGTCTCTTTTCAAATCGGTCATGTTCATTTGCTTTCTTCCACGCATCCTCTTCATACACGTCGATCAATGGAACTTCCAGATCCGACCAGTAAGCAACCGTACCCTGAGAGATTACCAGCCGCTGGCTGATAGGAGTTGGATCGAATTCATAGCGTGTATTCTTAAGCCCGGGTGTGGCATCTTCCTCATATACTCGAATATCCCTCGGGCTCTGGAATTCCACAAATGCGTCCCCTTCTTTCATTCGGACACGAAAGTCGGATTCTATATAGACAGATTTTGCAGGATCCTTGGAGTCATCCGAAAGGCTCGTCCGCTGCGATTTGCGGGCTCTAAAAGAACAACTGGAAATCAACTTTTGATAGAGTTTGTGCTCTGCAAGCACCATTTGGATAGTCATATCCGCTTCATCGGTCGCTTGTTTTGCCGTGGATATAGGCTCCCCAAATCCGCTCACGGTGACCACGAAGGCTCCGCTACATACTGTACCAGCGGTGAGAGCAACAGACAAGCAGTGATGTAGTGATAATGTGCGCATGTTGCAACGCATTCTAAAACACCTCGATATTTGCAACATACCTCTTTTTTTTTTTTTTTGTCAAGACGTATTATTTAGACGGTGACAAATGGCGGTTCAAATAAACTAGTTTTCTGAAC
Organism: Candidatus Hydrogenedentota bacterium; assembly: GCA_045863295.1. GTDB lineage: Bacteria > Hydrogenedentota > Hydrogenedentia > Hydrogenedentales > SLHB01 > BTWA01. The sequence goes on along the minus strand of BTWA01000043.1, from coordinate 51,404 downwards.
CGAGATTAAATGCTGAAGTGCGCCATACTAGAACTGAGCAAGAAGGAAATTCGGTTGGCTGTCAAGGCGGCTTGCGAGGAAATACAGCATGGACGTGTCCTACCGTTGGAAATTATCGGGCGGCCTTGCTTTGCTTCTTGTGCTCTCATTGATGTTCTGGCTGAATTGGACAAGCCAATCACCGATTGAAGAGGAAGTTCGGACTACCTCCCAAAGTACAACCTCGATCCAAGCGTCTAGGACGTCGCCAATAGCAAAACCAACCTATCCCGCACCGCCCCCAATTTCAAGGTCAGTTCCTGAATACGATGGCGTTATTTCGGGTACAGTGCTTGACTATACAGGTCACCCCGTCTTGGCAACGGTCTTTATTCAGCGGGTTGCGTCAGAAGGTGCAGACAGAAAGCGCGAGTCGCACACGCCCGTCTCGCTCGAAACGGACGAGCGTGGCCAATTCCATTTTGCCAGCGTGCCTTGGGGTTGGTATGCCATTTGGGCCGTGAAGGACGGCTATGCCGACGACACAGTCGCGCGACTTACCCCCGCCATCCCGGCACACCGCGCGCAACTCATCCTCCGAAAAGTCGGCGTGATATCGGGCTACGTCATAGGTACGGACAACCAGCCCATCGTCGGTGCGTCCATTGCCCCAAACGCAAATGACGAACGCGAAATTAGCAGCGAGATACGCGACGGAATGGAACAGATCACCCGCGAGGACGGTTCGTTTCGATTTGACCGGTTGGAACCGATCGCATGGACATTGCTAGTGAATGCAGAAGGATACGCGCCGCTGACGACCGAGGCGTATCCGGTGGGCGGCCCGCCGGTTACCATCCGCCTATTGCCCGGATCGATCCTGACCGGGATGACGGTGGACGATGCCACGAATGCGCCTGTGGCGGATTGCCCGTTTGAAATCGGTTCCAAACCACGCAAGGCATTCAGAACGGATAGTACCGGGCAATTCTCGATTGGCGACCTCGCGCCGGGCATGCACAGTCTTCAATCCAAGCATTCCGATTTTCTGCTGACCGAGGCATCCGGCACCGTGGAAGTGATGCCCTATGGTCAGGTGACGCCTTCGGTTACCCTGCGCCTTGTGATGGGTGGGACGATCCGAGGCCGGGTGACCGACGAAGCAACGAAGAATGGTCTGGAAGGCGTCATTATAAGGTCCAGCTATCGTGCGGGTACAACCGATGCCGATGGAAATTATGAAATTCGCGGCGTGCAGCCCGGTCTGTCCAGGGTAGTTCTTGGAAACAAGCCAAAGGGGTACGGCGGCAGATATTCCTTGTCCAACGGAAAAGAAGTGTCTGTGAACGTAGAATCGGGTCAAGTCGTGGACGGCGTGGATTTCACGCTCGGAATGGGGATCGCCGTCAGCGGTCAAGTGGTCGATCCGGAAGGCAATCCCGTGCCCGGAGCCCTCGTGAACGCCGTGACCTGGGAAATGGGTCAGGATCAACGGTTCTCCAGCTTCGTCGAAACGGTCGAGGCCGATTCAGATGGCCGGTTCACCATCCCCAATTGTCCTGCTGGAGATGACCTTGAGTTGATAGCCGAAACGCCTGAAGCGTGCTCCGACACGTACGGTCCGCACCCCGTGCCGGAAGAAGGCTTGACGGGCATAATCTTGGCCCTCAAACCGGAGAACACAGGTAGAATCTCGGGACAGGTGGTAGACGCGATGGGCCGGCCCGTGCGCGCAAGGGTTTCTGCCCGGCCGCAAACGCCGGGTTCGGCCAGTATCGGCGTACAGACCACCGACAGCGAAGGGCACTTCATACTCACCGGACTCGCGCCGGGCGAGTACAGCCTTCAAGTAGGCAGCTACGAACCGCGAGGACTCATGCGACATAGCGCCCCCGCAGATTCCGTCACGCTCGCCGCGGGACAGGAAATCATCGGGCGGCGAATCGTGCTCGACGAAAGCGATCTGCTCAGTATCTCGGGCGTAGTGAGCGACGAAGAGGGCCAGCCGCTGCTCGGGGTTGGTGTGCACGCGGATGCTTACGAAGGCACGAACCAGGGAATGGACTTGAGCAAAGATGACGGTTCGTTTGAGATTATTGGATTGGAAGACGGTTTCTATACCGTTTATGCAAGAAGCAATGAATACGAATCTACGACACTGCAACGCATTTCAGCAGGTACTGCGGATCTCTCAATTGTGATGCAACGGCAACCTGTAATTACTGGCATTGTGACCGATTCTGCGGGCCTTCCCGTTCCCGGCATTAAAGTGGTGGCAGTAGAATCGTTGCCAGGCTCACCCGCAGGTCCTCCCGAACTACCCAGTCGTCGCAACCCCAGAACCTGGTCCGACACCACCAAGGGCGACGGTTCCTTTGCGATCACCGGACTGTCCAAAGGAATGACCGTTTCTATTGCCATTGCCAGTGAAACCTACTCGGCAGCGCCTCTCGAAAGCGTCGAATCCGGGACCCAGAACACCCGGCTTGTCGCGACCAAGAAGCAGTAGAACCAGCCGCCGAGCGGCCGGGCAAGCCTGCTACACGCGGCGGCGGCGTTGGTCCGTTTGGTTTCTGGCGGAGGACGTTGAATCGGGGCCGCTGAAAGTTCGGTCGTACGACTGCAAGACGCCGACCGACCCCGGCCTATTATCTTGCCCATTCATGTTTCGCACTTACAGTGCTTGAAGAGAGGGGACGCAGATCCTGGGGCGTTGCCCCAGGCTAATATGTTGTGGCCTTTCAGGCCGAATGCGCTGCATAAATTAGGGTAGCCATCGGCCTCTGAAAAAGTTTGAGTGGCAATCGGTGAAATGCGCGTCCCCCGTTGGTCGTTGATTAGCGGGCCGCTTTGGGGATAATGGTGAGACCGTTCTGGTCATGCGGCGTGGTGTTGGGGCCATCTGCCCGAGCGACAGGTTCGGCCGCGCTGGGTTGCTATTCCGCCCGCTCGACAGCATCCCTGAGCCAATCCGCCCAAGTTTCTACTATCGCGCTCGTCTTCCACACGGGGGTTGCCCAGGAATGTGTCGGGGTCAACAACACCGTCTTTTCCTGCCCGGAACTCATGTAGGTCAACGCAACATATTTGAGCGTAATCGGCTTAGCCCAACGGGAGTAGCGACCCACCTCGACTCTTCGGATCGACCGGAGAGGGATTTCGCACACTAGGCTGCTTACCTCACAGGCCAAGTGATCGGGACGCAAAGCCAGACTGCCCTTGGCGCTGTAGATCCAGATGAACCGGCCTACGAAGGAGCGGATATGTTCCGGCGTAGAAAAGTAGCAACACGCCTGAGTACGTGTATTCTCTGTCACTCCGGTCGTCATAAGCTTTCTCCTTCGCCGAAAAATAACTGGATTGACCCGAATAAGACGCGGGTTTATTCGTTCCTGTCCGTATAAGACGCTTCGGGAAACCCCACTCCAAGTGTTCGTCCAGCCTACGTGTGGGTACTGTCTCTATTCAATCGATGCACTTTTCACGCGGCCATCCGTGCGTGCGTAGCCGCCATCACCCGGATGTCAGCATCCCAATCCCTTTTCCATTAGGGGGTGCTCCTAAAGTGCATGGCATCGACCCTGTCACCTATGCTTATGCCAGCGAGATTACCTTCCATTTCTTTGAATTCTGCAAAAGACCATCATAACCCCTTGTTTCAATCCGCAGCCTTTTTGCCAAAATGCAGCACGCGGAACTAAAGGAGAACCAGTTCGCCGACGCCCGCCGTGGAGTGCGGTGGTGGTGATGCCTCAATCGTACGGAAAGGTGACAATGCCCTGTGCAAATCATCCAGGAACTCCCTGATCACAAGGACTCTGCATCGGATGGCGGAAGTCCCTGTTTGACGTCTTGTGTTTGGCCGTCCTTCCAAAACGCGGAAGAGGGAGTTCGCAGCACGCAACTTGGCAGGGGGTGATCGCCGAGGGGCGGCCATGAAATAAGTACGTACAACGAATTCAGAGGGATCACCCCCCTTGTATCGTCAAAGAAAAGTAGGTGCATCCCCCTTGAATCCTGGTACCCATTCCCGGCGAGTGCAACACGTGTGCACTAATGAGTAGCGGCGGTTGGACGCAGCGTAGCCGTTTCCGGAGTTAGTGCGAGCACGCCGTTTTCGCGCGACACGCCGAGGCGTTTGTCGAGTTCCACGGCGACGGGGTCGGGGCCTTCCATGCCCAGGCGTTTGCGCACTTCGCGGCGGTGCCACCAGTACCCGGAGTTCCAGGAGTAGAGGTGATGTCCGTGCGGGTGGCCGTCGACGGTGTTCAGCGATTCGTGGAACGCGGGCATGACGGCGAGTTCTTTTTCCAGCCGCCACAGGAGTTGTTGATCCACCCAGGCGGGGTCCATGCCGTGGATAAGGCCGGCGAGGTAGTTGGCGGCGTCGTTCAGAAACCACGAACCGCCGAAGACGTAGGAACCGCTGTGGCCGTCGAGCAGATCACCGTTGGCTTTGCTGATGACCCGCATGCCGTAGGGCGATTGAATGCGCATCGTCGTTTCGAGGTGGGTACGCACCATGTCGTCGGGCAGGAGCTTTTCGCCGAACACGCAGTAGGTCAGCACTTCGCCGTACAGCGAGTCCTGGCCGATGTGGTGCTGCTGTTGAAGGCTCGTGGCCATGTAGCCGCCCTCAACATTGAACATGCGCCGGTAGCCTTCGATGGCCTTCGCGATTTCGGCGTCGGCGATTTCGTAGCCGAGTTCGCGGGCTGCGAACAGCGCCCCGCAATGAAAGCCTTGATTGGAGGAGGGGGGGTCGCCGTCCTCGTATTCGAGAATGTCGTGGTAGGTGCGGAAATTTTTCTGATCCGGTTTGAGGCGGGGTGGACAGAACAGACCGTCCACCTCGTGCTGGCGCATGAACCGGTAGGCGCGATCGACGGTCCGCATGTCGAGGTCGCCCCCGGCCCGTTTCACGAGCACGGACCAGATCAGGTAGTACTGCGCGTTGTCTTCGTAGTTGATGCGTTCGAAAAACACCGCCGCGTGCGACGCCGCGTCGTATTTCGGATCGTCCAGGCCGCGGCTCATGTAAAAGCCATCGGTGACCCATTGCTTCCAGCCGTAGCCGACGCCGGAGATAAAGATGTAGTCGCTCTCCGGCCGGAGAAAATTGCGGCGAAGCAGGAGATACGAGGTGTTGCGCAAAATGGCTTCCAGCCCAGACGAATTGAATCCTTTGCCATTGGCCAAGGCAAGGTGCGCGGCGAGTTGCACGTCGTACTGCGATTTCACGGGCGACGTGAAGATCCAGCTTGTCCACGTCTGCGATTCGTCGGCTTCGATATGTTGCCAGCCGTCGAAATACGCGCGGTACACGGTCGTGGCGTCCACTTCGCGGGGGATGGCAATGGCCCGTTTGGCGGATCCGTCGCCGTTGCGCAAGGAGAAGGTGCGCTGGTCCACATCAAATGCCAGGAACGAACGATTCTCCCACAGGCCCGGCGAATCGCCGATGATTCCGAACAGCGTGCCACCCGCGTTGACGCCGAGGAATGGAAACGTTTGCATGGACCCGCCGCCGAATTCCGGACCCGAGCAACTCGTGGTATACGCGGCGGAGGACTTCTCCTCGCCCATGAAAGAATGAAACGATCCCTCCACGTCCACGTGCCACCCGAAGTCCAGGTAGTAACGGCCGTCCGCGGTGGCCTCCACAGTCACGTTGCGTTCGATCAACGAGGGGGAGAGGGTACGAAACGTGTCTGTAACTACAAACCCTTGCGCCGAAGTGGATGTTAACGACATAGTCCCGCCTTCGTTCACGACGGACTCGTAGACCAATGCCGTTTCGCCCCCGGGCTGAAACAACCGAAGTCCACTGCCGGAAACTGGAGAGAAGACGACGCGGTCGCCGCTGACAATGCGGATCCCGGGGTGGGCGCCGCCGCTATCCAACGCGGCTTTCAACGGTTCCGCGGCGGAAACGAATGAAAGGGCAAACATGCCGGTAAGTGCGAACCATGGAAGCCTGATCAAGTGCAATTCTCCGCGTTGTTAAGATCCGGTCCGCCACCGCGAAAGCCGCTCACGGAGACTTAACGGTTCGCTGACCCCGGCAAAATGGTATGTGGCTACCCTATCGGCGTGCAAGTAGTTCAGGTGGAGCATGATGTGGAGTTTTGGAGCATGAAGCGAGCCGGTGGAAGCGATTGGACCCCGCATGCGGGCTGGGACGACGAAGCCGAATTTGACGTGTCCCGCGAGTTTGGGTCGTGCAAGGCAAAGCCCTCGGGTCCGATGCAACGGCCCGTGCAAAAGTATAGGGGCCTGACGTTGTACGAGCTTTCATCCCGGTTGCGAACCGTGGACGCGTGGGCATTTTCGAATGGACGCGACGACGACGACTGACTTCCTTGCCTGCCCGCGAACCCACTGAGAGGATTGGAGGGGGCTGGTTTCAGAGGGTTGACATGCAACCAAAAGGTTGCATATAATCCCGCCATACGATGGTCACCGACTCCGACAAAGTCTTCAAGGCGCTCGCCGATCCCAGCCGGCGGCGACTGATGGATCGGTTGTGCGCGGAGAATGGTCAGTCTCTGAGCGCGTTGTGCGAGACCTTGAACATGTCGCGTCAGGCGGTGACGAAACATCTTGGGTTGCTCGAGGAAGCGAATCTGGTGGTCATTGTTTGGCGAGGAAGGGAGAAGCTGCACTTCCTGAATCCGGTGCCCATCCAGAGCATCTACGAGCGATGGATCTCGAAATTCGAACGGGCTCGAATGCAGGCATTGAGTGACCTCAAGCAACACCTGGAGCGGGCAGGCAAGAAGGAGGGCTGAAATGAGCAACCCGGAGTTTGTGTATACCACCTACATCATGGCAACCCCGGAACAAGTCTGGGCCGGTTTGACAGATCCTGAATTTACGAAACAGTATTGGGGCGGCACGGAAATCCGGTCCGACTGGACCGTGGGATCGACGGTTAATCTGGTGGATCCGGCACGGGGCGTGACCACGGCAGGCAAGGTGCTCGTTTACGATCCGCCGCGGCAGTTGGCCTATTCGTGGAATGTACTGTTCCACGAGGTGTTCAGTTGCGAGGGCGAATCCAGGGTCACCTTTGAGCTGACACCGGCGGGCGGATTCACCCAACTCACCATCACCCATGACGGCTTCGCGCCGGACTCCATCGTGAAAGACGCAATCTCCATGGGCTGGCCTTCAGTCCTTGCCGGGCTCAAGACCGTGCTCGAGTTGGGCCGCATGCCGTGTCCAATCGGCGACCCGTCGGACGGAGATCCCTACGAGGCCGGCATTGCATGGGGCCTCGCGGAACGGGCCAAACGCGGGCAGCGTTGAGCCGCGCTACTTTGCCGGAGGCTCCGCCAGAAACCGGACTTCATATCTGCATTCTGCCGTCTCGCCCTTGGCGAGGGTGCGCACGAATGGAAACATCTCCAGGTTGACTTGACGCCGCGACGGACTCCAGAACGGCACCAGGCTTTGCATGGTGGCCGGGTCGAACCGCTGTTCGATTCCAAAGTTGGCTTCCCGGCTGAAATAGGCGAAAGCGCCGCCCGACGCGGCATTCTTGATGAGTGCTGTCTCCTCGTCGTCGGCAATGGCGTGTTTCCAATCGGCGTTGGCGTGCACCCATTCCGGCGATTTTACGTACAGACCGACATCCTGGGCGCTATCCGAAAACGTGGCGGCGTCGTATTCGGGATGGATATAAAAATCCGCGATGCGGTCAGCCCCTGCCGTCATCGAGATGGCGAATTCGACCGCCTCATCTTTCAGTGTGATCGAGCGGCGGAACGCCGTGCCGTCTTCGGTGGTATGCGTTAGCACGATGGCCTTGGGTTCAGTCGTTGTCTCGAATGCAACGATATTCTGCGATTGCGGGCCGCCTTGTCCCTGGCGCACCCAATCCTCGAACCGGAACCGTTTGAAGCCGCGATTCGCATAGGCCACGTTGCGGTTCGCGGGTTTGTAGGTGAGTTCAGCCAACTTGCCGTTCAGTTCCGGTAATACGATGACCCGCCAAAACTCGTTTTCCACCATCGCCGCGTTGATCCCGGCATGGAGCTTTTCCAACTCCGCGAGATACGCCTCGTTGGTGGTGTGCTCGTCCTCCATGGCCACGTCGTACGTGGTGCACAATTGCCTGTATCGATTCAGGAGGCCGGGATCCAAACCCGTGAGATCAGGGCGGCAGACGCCATCGGCGAAGACGAGTTTCATTTCCACGCCGCTAAGCACGGCGCGGTAGGCGCACAGCGACGCCTTTTCCACGCGGCGGCGAATGGCATCGCTCTGCGCGAGGGCAGCCGCCTTTTCAAAATAATCCAGAATCCGGCGCGAAGATTCGCGATCGATTGCAAGTGCGGACTCTGTTGGAAAGCAGGTGGGATGCAACTGCTTTGACTCTATGAGTGAGTGGTAGTCGGTGAGGTAGTCAATGATGGGTTGCGCGGCCTCGGCATAGTGCAGGCGGCAGAATTCTTCCATTTCCGCCCAACTGTCCCGACCGGGCTTCCAGAGGCAACGGGCCATGACGTAATTGCGGAGGTCGCTGAGTTCGGATGAGTAGCCATTCCCAGCGGCCTGCATGAAGACGCCCTGGCCGTTGTTGTTGCGGAAGTAATCCACGCTCTTGCCGATGCTGCGGAAATTTGGAAAGGGGAGCAGATACCCTCGGAAGTTCGTATTGTAGTGCCAGACGAAGATGTGGTCCGCCTTGGGTTTCCAGCCGTCCATGTCGCTGCAGAATTCGCGGTTCAGCGAACAGGCTGGGTCGTTGATGGCGTGGAAATCGCAACATTCGATGCTGCAGAGTTGGATCATTACGTTGGGGTGCGCGCGCAGTGTTTTCGGCGGCTTGCGGGTGTATTGATAGGCGTAGGTGCCAATCAGCACGTCGGGATGAGTCTTGGACACCCGTTCGGCCACCGCGTTGACAAAGGCGAGCGTGGCGCCGGCATGGGATTCCTCGCGCGCATCAACGGCCGCACAGTTCTCGCAGGTGCAATAGTCCTGGTTGTCCATGTGCGCCACGTTGATGTTTCTGGCGTCCGGATTCTTCTCGATTTCCTTGAGCACGGCCTCCACGACAATATCGACGAGTTCGGGATTGGTCATGCACAACTGGGGTCCGCCGCCGGGCATATCGAGTTTACGTTGGCCGTCCACCAGCGCGTAGTACTCCGGGTGATCCGCGCCGAATGTGGACGGCGGCACGAGATAGGCGACGTTGTGACCGACCAGGCGATAGCCCGTGCGGCCGCCGAGTTTCGGGTCGTCGCCCACGGTGTTTACCCTGAGGCGCGCGGCGAACTCCGGTTGCCGGTTCGTTTCGCCGTAGTAGGACCAGCGGAATGCGAATGGAGGGGTGTAGACGTGTTCACCGAAGGGTATGGATATCGTCCAGGCTTCGCTTGGGAAGTACGTGTGATCAGCGGTTAAAAAGCGCGCGCCACAAAGCTCCTCGAAGAATTCATACACGCCGTAGAGCGTGCCGCGGGGGCGCCCGCCGTCGATGCAGAGCTTGTTTTCCTGGACGATGATTCGGAGCGTTTCTTCGCCGGGATCGTCCAGCGGCGGCAGGCCGGCTTTCGAAACAGCATCGGGACCGATGTAAATGCCGGATGCATTTGATGCAGCCACCTCAACCATGGGAAGCGTCACGCCCATCAGTTCGTGATACAAGCGTTGGAATTCGGTTGCGGCGAATTTCTCTGAATCCGTTGAAGCGTCGTCGCACACAATGGACCATGCGGTCATGTCTTTGAGTGAAACGGACGTATCTTGCGCGAGGGCAAGGGCATTTGCGAAAGGAACCAACAGGATTAGCACCAATGATTTCATACTTCCCCCCAAAGAATGCGCGTGCCCGGCGACACGCATTGCGTCACACTGCTGCAAAGAGACTTATCCGATTTTGCCCAACTCCCAACCCTTTCGGTATTGCTTTGTAATGAAGGCGCTGGCTTCGGGCACGTTGGTGACTGCGAGATTTTCGGAATCCCAGATCAGATGCTTGCGCGTCCGGACTGCGACGACGCCCAAAAGCACCGCTTCGGTAAGCGGGCCGGCAAAATCAAAATTGGATTGCGCTGGCGCGCCGCCTTTGCATGCCTCGATCCATTCCGCGTGGTGTCCGATGGAGCGGGTCAGGGTTGGCGCAGGGGGTTTGAATTCATCCATACGCGCCTTTGGCAGGAGCCGCACGCGCTCGCTGCCCCAGCCTTCCGTGAGGATTTTTCCATTTTCGCCGACGAAGATGACACCGTCTTCGGGGTTGAGCTCTTCGCCGGGTTCCAACTCTTCGGGCCGTGCCGGCAAGATGCCACCGTCGTACCAGTGGAGATCGACGGGGGGCAGGTCGCCGCGCGCCGGGAAACGGTAGTGCACGGTTGATGCGAGCGGAAGGCTGTCGTTGTTGAACAGCGTGGAGTTCGCGCTGACGCTTTCCGGCGCGCCCAACTTGAGCGTGAAAAACACCGGTGCGAGATTGTGTATGCCCATATCGCCGAGTCCGCCCGATCCGAAATCCCACCAGCCGCGCCAAGCAAACGGCACATAGGCGGGATGGTAGGGGCGATCCGGGGCGGCGGAAAGCCACAAGTCCCAGTCGAGCGTATCCGGCACAGCGGGCGTGTCGGCAGGCCGATCGAGACCCTGTGCCCACATAAGCTTGCCGTTGTGAGTGGGCCGGTCCGACCATGCATGGACTTCGCGGACGGGTCCGATGGCCCCGGCTTCAATCCATTCCGTGAGCAGGCGGTTTCCTTCAAAGGCCATGCCCTGGTTTCCCATTTGCGTGGCGACTTTCTTCTCGCGGGCGGCCTGAGCGAGAACCCGGGCTTCATGAACTGTGTGGGTCAACGGTTTTTCGCAATACACGTGTTTGCCGAGTTGGATGGCCGCCAACGCCGCGAGAGCGTGCGTATGATCCGGAGTGGCCACAATGACTGCGTCAATGTCTTTTTCCCTGTCGAGCATCGTGCGGAAGTCGCGATACTTGGGCAGGTCCGGGTAACGCTCGTATGTGCGAGCAGCACGGGCATCGTCCACGTCGCAGAAAGCGATCAGGCGTGCACCTCCTGCTTTCTGAACCGCTTCGAGGTTGTCCGTGCCACGTCCGCCCGTTCCGATAACGGCGACATTCAAAATATCGCTGGGTGCGGCCTGCGCCCGCACGTTCTTGGCCAGCATGATGGCGGGGATTGTGGCGCCTGCTGCTAGAAAGTGGCGTCGCGTCGGGAGATGCTTCTTGTTCGGTTTCATGCATGTGATCTCCGCTTACTTGGACTGTGCGAGCGCCAATTTGGCTCTTGCCATTTCGCGCAACGAACTCAGGTATTCGTGCGCCAAGGCCGTCTGGTTATGCACGTAATTAATGTCGGCGAACTTCTTGCCTTCCTTGGCGGGATGACAGAATTCCCAATTGATGTAGCCTTTGTACCCGTTTTCGATCAAGGTTTCGATGTACGCGGGATAGGCGACCTGGCGCCCCCAGAATTGCTTGTCAAAATAGCCTCCCGCGACCAGTTCCACTTCACCGGCTTCGTTTCGCGCGAACTCTCCGTTGCAGTGGGAGTGTATCTGGTGCTCGCCACAGATGCGGACCATTTGCCGTGCGTGTTCCGGGGAATCGGCTTGGGGCTCGATGTTAATGTCCATGCAACCCTTCAACGCAGGCGAGCCGACATCCTCAATAAGTTGGAGCACGTCGTGGTAGTTGTTCACCACATCGGGACCGTGGTTTTGCATGGCCAAGACAATGCCGTGATCTTCCGCAACCTGGCAGAGTTCCTTGAGCGCATCGACGACAAATGACCAACGATCGCCCTTCCAGAATCCGAACTGATTGTATCCGTAGGTTTCGTCGTAGGTGGCGATTCCGTCGTGGATGGTGATGCCACGCCATGCGGCGAATATTTTACAGATGGGTGAGCCGATGTCGTGGGCGAGTTTGATGCATTCGCGCACGTAACAGATCATGGCTTCGCGGTGAACGGGAACCGGGCTTGAGAGATCGCAGTTGGGCGAGACGGCGCAGATCGGCAATTCCAATTCACCACTGAGGTTTCGGAGACGTTTGCGGTCGTCGTGTGACAAGTCCATGGGCGCTGCGTGGGGCCGTTCGGTATCGAGTTCGAGGCCTTCCCAACCCTGTTGCTTGGCGAGGGTCATCAGGCTGAATACATCGATGGCTTCGCCCTGGTACCAGACGCCGCGGTAAGTGATGCTGTATAAGCCGATCTTCATATTGTTTCCTTCAAGTTATTCAGTCTGCCTCATGGCGAGTAGTAGTTCCAATTCTGTTTCTGCCGGCGATAGTGGTTCTGTGACCAGGGATCTATCTTTGGCGGGTGAGGATTGGTTGCCGTGTTCGCAAAGATTTGCAACGTGCCGGATTCATCCAACACAATGACTTCCTCCCGTGAGTCCCCTTCGATGTTGGCTGCATAGATGCGAATCGCTTTTACAGGGTAGATCAGGCGAAACTCGCCGGTGATCGCGTCCACGATTGCGCCGGCGCCGACCTTGTGTCTTTCTTTTCCGAGCAATTCATCCTGTGAGTCCCCGTCCCAGTCTATACGGAATATCTCTTCCAGGCCGTGCCCAGTCCACCATGATGGTTTCTTGTCGTTCAGGTAGTACTTCGTAATCAATTCCCCTTTGGAATCGAGCACCCACGGAGCCTCTTCTTCCACAAACGGTTCTTCGTCGCCGCGCGGTGCGACACCGTCTCCGCCGGACGAGCGATTAAACACTTCGAGGCCGGGTTTACTTGTATCAAATTCTCCGACGACCAATTTATCCGGGTCTTCCCAATCCCACGGATTCAGAGTCCGCCAGAGGATACGGTCCTTATTGACTACGTCCGTGTGGGAATTTGAGCCGCGCTGTTCCGCCAGGGCCACTTCGAGAGGTCCGCCAGGTTCGATGTCGGCGATGATCATGGAGTCCATGGATTCATGGTTACCGTCCAGCACCCAGTTGTTCATGAGTCTGCCATCGTGATCAATCAGTGCGGCGCCTGCGATTTCGTCTAATCCATCGCCGTCGAGGTCGGCTTGGCGAAATGGACTGTGCTCAATAGATTTATATTCGCCGGTTTCCCAAAGCGTTTTCCCATCTTCGCCCTGAATTGCCCGGAGGTGTGTAAAGTCGTACTGAACGACGATATCCCGATCGCCTTTTCCGCGCAGGTTGGCGATTCCGATGGCGACCGGTTTGCCCAGGCTTCCGAGCAGGTATTTGCTCTCGCCGGTTGCCGCGTTTAAGACCCTCAATGTATTGTCCTTTTGAAGGAAGGCAATTTCTTCGCCGTCCTTGCCGTCGAGGTCACCGGCGATGACACTGGGGTGGTGGCTATACTCGAACAATTTTATATTGCCCAGCCAGCCCCACATTTTCGCACCATCGTGGCTATAGGCGCCGACATGACCTTCGGATGAGACTAGAAAATCCATTCGGCCGTCATTGTCGAGGTCGTGTACAAACAGTCCCCCCAGGACGGCGTCCGCTGGAAAAGGTTGTTCCAAGGGAAATTCGCGAGTGAGAGAGGCATTCGGTGGGTCAAGTTGTGTGGAAATTGGGTCGGCGCCCATGGCGGCCCATATCATGACAACGGCGTTAACCATGTTGCGGCACACTCCATGCATTCATCAGTTGCCCGTTCAGAAGAGGCATGATGATAACAGAAAGGCGCGGTAAGGTGGGCAGAGTCCCCGGGGCGGAGTTTCTCGACTCACATTTTGTCTCATGCTTCGCTTTCTTGGCGTGGTGAAGAACCTGTACACTCTGTCCGGTGGCAAGTCATTTTGGAGGTCGGGCAATGCGCTTTTGGATAGCCAGTCTTTGTATGTTTTCGGGAGTCGTCCTTGGTTATGGTCAGCCGACGGCCACGCCGGACACCAACGGAAAAACCAAGATATTGCTGATTGCGGGCAGTCCGAGTCACGATTCCGGAGATCACGAGCATCGCGCGGGATGCATGCTGTTGGAGAAGGGTCTGGAAGAAGGGCTTTCCAATGTTGAAGCGGAAGTCACCTATTACGGCTGGCCTGAGGACGAGAGCAAATTCGACGGTGTGTCGGCGGTCGTGATGTACTGCGATGGGGGTGACGGGCATTATGTTCATCCGCACGTAGACAAGGTGCAGGAACTTATGGACCGTGGCGTTGGGCTGGTGTGCATCCACTATGCGGTGGAGGTTCCCAAGGGTCCTGCCGGGGAGAAGTTTCACCAATGGATCGGTGGCTATTTTGAGCAGCATTGGTCCGTGAACCCGCATTGGGACGCTTCGTTCGAAAAGTTACCCGAACATCCCATCACGCGAGGGGTGAAACCGTTCACAATTTATGACGAGTGGTATTACCACATGCGGTTTCCGGAGGATATGACGAATGTGACGCCCATCCTTACTGCGATGCCGCCCAAAGAATCGTTGTCGCGTCCGGATGGTCCGCACAGCGGCAATCCGGCGGTACGCGAAGCGATTGCGGCTGGCGAGGCGCAGCATGTGGCGTGGGCTTTCGAGCGTCCGAACGGTGGCCGCGGGTTTGGATTTACGGGCGGTCATCACCATGAGAATTGGCAGGACGACAATTTCCGCAAGACAGTATTAAATGCGATTGCCTGGGCGGCCAAGATCGAAGTCCCAGAAGATGGTGTTGTGTCGACAACGCCGACGGATGCGGAAATGAAAGCAAACCTGGACAAGAAGTAGTCGCACTGCTGTGGTTACGATACCGCGAGCAACCCCAGGAGCGCCCAGCCTGTCGCCATGGCGACGATGGGTTCGAGATTGTGAGCTTCTCGTCCTCCCGCCTCTATTGGGCGGGAGATCATAGGCCAAGAGCCGTCTTCCGATTGTGATTCGACGAGAAACCGGGCCGCGCGCTTAATTGCAGGATGGTCTACCTTTACGCCTGTTTGCGCGAGTGCGTACAAGGTTTGCCCGGTGGCGTACGCGTCGCCAAACATTTCCGGTGTTTGCGCCCAACTGCCGTCAACGCGTTGCATTGCCAGAATCTTTGCGACGTGCGCCTGGATTGAAGAGTCGTCCGCGCCGGTTCTTACCTCTGCCAGCAATTGAAGTACTTTGGCTTGGTGAGAGATCGGTGTCATGGCGGAGACGGCTAGGGCGGCCTTGTCGACAGCCGTTGCCACGTTGGGATCCGTTGCGCGGCCCGGCAGTGCGGCCAATGCAGCCAGTAAAAACCGAGTGCTGATTCCATTCCCTTCCAAGATGGGAGAGCGGCCGGATGACGGAAACGGAGGCCAGGAACCATCGGGTTGTTGGAGAGCAAGAAAGTGTTCCGCGGTTTGTTTGGCAAATGATGAATCTTCCCAGCCGCCGGGTCCAGCTTCGAGGGCGTGCAATACATAGATGGAGGCGATTTGGGTGCCATCGCGATCCGGTGGCGATTCCTTGGGAGGAAATACTCCGGAAGCATTGTCATCTTGGAGAACCCATGCACGCATGGATTCCACAACGGATTCTTTCACTTCGTAGCCGTGCTTTTTTGCTTCGTATGCGCTCCAGAGCATCATGGGCACGTGATGGCACGAGGCGCAGCCCATTTTTTCCTTCCATGCAAGTGATTTTTCTTCCATAAACCGCAGGCCTTTGGGGATCGTCTGCGAAATATCCACCGCGGCCTGAGCGTTGGCCGACAGGCCGACAAGCGTCGAGAGCAATGCCACAGGTAGGAAGTGCCGCATTGGGATTCTCCACACGCAAGCGTGCCATTGGAATTGCCACCTTTTGTCACCGAATTGATTGTAATCCGGAGCTTTTGATCGCGCAAGCGAGCAAACGAGATTTTAGATTGTCCATTGTCTAGACTGGTTGGGTGACGTACACGGTTTGGAGTGCTGAAAATGTCTTTGATTGCTGTTGGCATTTTGATGCCGTTGGTGTCGGCGGCTGCGGGTGGTGCTTTATTCCCAGCCGAGTTGATCTCGTTTAGACCGTATGCGGCAAACCCGCTATTTGAGGGGGGAGGACCGGGGACCTGGGACGAGGCGATACGCGAACGTGGGTGGATCCTCAAGGAAGGAGATACCTATCATTTGTGGTACACCGGCTATGCACCGGGCAACTACAGCGAGAAACATCTGGGTTATGCCACGTCTTCTGATGGTATTGCCTGGACACGTCATCCGGACAACCCGATCTATTCCGAACGTTGGGTTGAGGATATGATGGTTTTGAAACAGGGCGAGACCTATTACATGTTTGCGGAAGGGGCAAACGACGAGGCACAGCTTTTAACATCACGCGATCGTGTGCATTGGACTTGGGAGGGGAGGCTGGATGTGCGGTTGTCGAATGGAACACCTTTGCCACCGGGTCCATTTGGAACGCCTTCGGTATACTTCGAGCAAGGGACCTGGTATCTCTTCTACGAGCGGGAAGACGAGGCTATCTGGCTCGCAACGTCAAACGACTTGGCGACATGGACGAATGTTCAGGACGAACCGGTCATTCGCCGTGGACCCGAACTGTACGACCGCACGATGATCGCGATGAATCAGGTCATCAAATCCGGCGACCGCTATTACGCTTACTATCATGCCACCTGTCCGGAAAATGGCAAAGACCAATGGACGATGAACATTGCCGTATCCGATGATTTGATTCATTGGAAAAAGTATGCGGGGAATCCAGTGATAGGCGCCAATCATTCCAGCGGATTTCTTGTGCATGACGGCGAGCGCTACCGGATGTATTGCCTGCATCCCCGCATGTTTCTCTTTTGGTCCAGCCCTTGAATCCGGGTCGCAAGTTGGCGCGCGGTTTCGTTCGAAGGGACTTAACAGGTCCCCAAAGGGCGCGCCCATAACTCCTGGCCTGATGGTTTTGGGCGCATCCCCTTGGGGCATTCACACGCAAGCTGATTGCTTCAAGGGCGCACAAGTCCGCTTGAATTCATTGATTATCCCTTTAGATTGGTATGGCACAGCCTCTGTTCAGTCTTTCAATTCGCGAATCCAGATGTTTCTGAACACGACGGGGTTGCCGTGGTCCTGGAGCGCAATGGGCCCTTTGTCGCCGTGGGCGACGTACTTTGTGATGGAGTGGGGACCCCGCCATCCTGTGCCGCCGGTGAGTTCGACGTGATCGTGAATGAGCACTCCGTTATGGAAGACGGTGAAGGTGGCTTTCTTGGTCACTTTGCCGCGTTTGCTGAATTCGGGGCGATGAAAGATGATGTCGTAGGTTTGCCATTCACCGGGTTTACGGCAGGCGTTGACCAGCGGAGGCTTTCGGCCGTATAACGCGCCCGCTTGCCCGTCGAAGTAGGTCGTGTTTTCGTAGGAATCGAGAACCTGCACTTCATAGCGTCCCATGAGAAATACGCCGCTATTGCCACGTCCCTGTCCGTCGCCTTCGACCGTTTGTGGGGAGGCCCACTCCACGTGAAGCTGGCAGGAGCCGAATTCCTGTTTCGTGCGAATGATGCCGGACTTCGGAGTGGGAGAGAGCGCGCCATTTTGAACGATCCACTTGGTGGGTTCATTTTCGTCGTTGGACATCCAATTGGATAAATCGGTGCCGTCGAATAGTACGATGGCGTCGGATGGAGGAGCGCCGGGTACAGCGCCGGGTGTTACGATGGGAGGCGGAGGAACAATCGACGGGTCGGTCTCGTGAACCATAATGCCGTCGATGGTCATGTAAAAGACTTCTTCCATTTCACCCTTATCGTTCTTCTCCATCTTGGACCATTCTTTGATCTTGGGCTCACGCGATTTTGCGTGGGCGCTCAGGGTTGGACCCAATGCCAACAGGGCGAGCAGGCAAACAACGTACGGTCGGCGAGACATTGCATTTCTCCTTCTTGGCGGCAATCCCGGTTTTGAGCCATTTCGATGGCAGGCGAGCGTCACGCAGGCCGTTCGCGAGCCTGTCGAATCCGGCAGAGCGGCAAGCATACCATTTTGCATGCACAACGGGCGACGCACGTGAGTATTGGGGAAAGCCGGCCCTTCATTCTTCTTGGCATTCCGATTACAATGGCGTAGCTGGCCGTGCGAACTTTGGGTGCGCGGCCGATGAGCCAGAAAGGGCGGGACATCATGCGACACTTGGGATTTGCAGCAGTATTGGGAATCGGAATAGCGGCGTCGATTGGCGCTGTTGGGGCGGAGGACGGCTGGATCACGCTGTTTGATGGAAAGACGCTGGACGGATGGGAACAGAAGAACGGCTTGGCGACATATCGTGTTGAAGACGGGGCGATTGTTGGAAAGACGGAGAAGGATAGCCCGAATTCATTTCTTTGCTCGAAGGAGTTGTATGGCGACTTTGAGCTGGAGTTTGACGTCAAGCTGTACGATGCGGGATTGAATTCCGGGGTTCAGATCCGGTCGCAGACAGCGGAACCGAAAGAGGGCGAAACGGTGGGCCGTGTGAACGGGCCGCAAGTGGAGATTGAAGCGACGGCCGCGGGGGCGCTTTCGGGATTTATTTACGGCGAGGCGTGTGGGGGATGGATGTCCGCCGATGACAAGCGGGCGCGGCACGAGCACTTCAAAGACGGAGAATGGAACAGTTACCGCATCGTTGCGCAAGGTCCCCGGATTCAGACGTGGATTAATGGAAATCCGGTTGAGGATCTGGTGGATGAAGCCAAATTCGTAACCCATCCGAAGGGCTTCATTGGACTTCAGGTACATGGTGTTGGCGATCGCGGTCCGTTTGAGGTGGCCTGGCGCAACATTCGCATTAAACCGATTACCAGCAAAAACTAAACTAAGGAAAGCCTGAGCCGCATGAAAGCATTCAGCTTCGGCAAGGCTATGTACTTTTGTGTGGCGGGTGCGGTCGCAATATGCACCGCACCCGCGTTTTCACAGGTACCGGTCTGGCCCACTGCATCCCAGGTAACCCCTGGAGACCTTGTGTCATTTTATGTAATGGGTGACGTGCCGTATCACATCAAGACGCCGGAGGAGTTGCCGGAAGGCGACCGGGCCTATTTCGATTTTCTCCGCGCGGAGGAACATCACATTGCCCGGCATCTTGTAGGGACGAACGGCGATCCGCACGCGAGTTTTGTCGTGCACGTGGGGGATATCAAGCGGGGCGCGTCCTGGCCTTGCGAAGAGGCGTTTTTTTTGAAAACCTGGTCGCTGCTTCGCGGATCGAAAAAGCCGGTGTTTATCATTCCCGGCGACAATGAATGGAACGACTGCGACGATCCGGACGCGGCCTGGAAGCTATGGCACGAATACTTTGCGGCGTATGACGAACTTTGGGGCACTGAGTTGCCGGTAATGCGGCGCGGCGCGGCGTCACCGGAGGATTTTGGTTTTCATTTCATTCAAAACGGCGTTTTGTTTGTTGGCATCAACCTCGTTGGGTTCAGCGCGGAGAACTCCGCGAAATACCGGTACTTGGTGGAAAATGCGGTTTCCCTCATACGGGAGGCCGTGGAGTCCCGGCCGGAGCGTCCCAAGGCCATGGTTGTGTTTGGTCACGCCACGATTGCCAAAGGTGTGACCAAACAGCCGCGCGACAACGAATCGTACGCATACTTTGTGAGCGAGTTGACTCACTTGACGACATCCTCAGAAATTCCGACGCTTTATATCAACGGCGACGCGCACGTGTGGAATCCGCAGGCGCCGGCGTTTTCCGACTCGCCGAATTTTGCGCGAGTCACGATTGACGAAGGGGGAACGGCTCCGCCGGTTCGCGTTACGATTACACAGGATCGTGACAAGGTATTTGTTTTGGACCGAGGCGATCATCGCGGAACAACGGTAGTGGGTTACCGCGGCAATTCGCTTGGCCTTGTCGAGCCATGACGCATGGGATTTGACCCCGTCGCAGGGGCTCATTAGAATCGGGCTTGGAGCCGCGGTCCAGCGTCCTGGCTGGAAGCGAAGTGGTGCAAAGGTGATTCGATGCGTTTTTCCAATGCGAACAGGGCATGGTTATATCTTCGGTGTGTTTTTGTTTTATTTTTGAGCGTTACCTCGTTGGCCCAGGTGCCACCGGCCGAGCCGTCGCTGCCGGATGTGGTGGAGTTCAATAAGCATGTCCGTCCAATTCTGTCCAATTCCTGCTATATGTGCCATGGTCCGGACAAGAATCAGCGTAAGGCAGACCTCAGACTTGACGTTCGCGAGAATGCGTTGGCGGAGCGCAACGGCGTTCGTTCCATAGTTGCCGGGGATCCAGGGGCGAGCGAGATTGTGCGCCGCATGCGGCATGAGGACCCGGCCGAGCGAATGCCGCCGGCGAGTTCTGAACGTACGGTAACGCCTGAACAGATAGCATTGTTGGAGCGTTGGATTGCGCAAGGGGCTGAGTACGAACCCCATTGGGCATGGATTGCTCCCAAGCGGGTGTCTGCGAAGGAAATGGCAGAGGGATGGGCGCGCAACGACATTGATCGTTTTATTCTCGCGGAACTTGCGCGTCGTGGGTTGTCACCTGCGAATGAAGCCGATCGTGTAACGCTGATTCGGCGGGTCAGTTTCGATTTGATTGGCTTGCCGCCTACGCCCTCGGAAGTGGATTCGTTTGTGTCCGATACGTCGCATGATGCCTACGAGCGGCTTGTTGATCGACTATTGGGCTCGCCTGCGTACGGCGAGCGAATGGCGGTAAATTGGCTGGACCAAGTGCGCTACGCCGATTCCAATGGTTACCACTCCGATGAAGAGCGGAGCGTCTATCCTTACCGGGACTATGTCATAAAGGCATTTAACGAAAACAAGCCGTATGACCAATTCACGAGAGAGCAACTGGCGGGCGATTTGTTGCCCGATGCGACGATTGAACAGCGGGTGGCATCGGGCTTCAACCGGATGAATCAAATTACCGCGGAGGGAGGCGCGCAAGAGAAGGAGTATCTCGCGAAGTATGCGGCGGATCGAGTCCGGGCGCTGTCGTCCGTTTGGCTGGGTGTAACGATGGGATGCGCGGAATGCCATGACCATAAATTCGATCCCTATACGACGCGGGATTTTTACAGTCTGGAAGCCTTCTTTGCGGATATAGACGAGGTGGGCGTGTATCCTGGGCGGAGTCAGTGGCTACCTACCCTGCCGCTTCCCACGGCCGACGAGCGAGCCAAGGAAGGCGAATACCGGGTAGCTCTTGCTGAATTGGAGCGCGAACTAGCCGTAGCCGGTAATGGATTGTGGTACGAGCGCGATGCTTGGGAGGCCTCGATTCGAGAGGACGTTGCCGCGACTGGTGGAACCGGGTGGCAACCGGTAAAACCGAGTTCGTTCACGTCTGAAGCGGGGGCGTCACTTGCGCTGCTTGATGATTTTTCCATACTGGCCAGGGAAGAGATACCGTTTGCCGAGACCTATACGGTTGACTTGCCGACGTCGCGACAGAACATAACGGGTGTGCGCCTGGAATTATTGCCGGACGCGAGTTTTGCGTTTGGGCTGACGCGCGAACGGGACAACGTCATCCTAAACGAGATCACGGTGTCGTACGTGGCGCCGGGCCAGACCGAACCTGTGCCGGTGACCCTTCGATCGGCGGAGGCCAACCAGGGATTGCCGGACAAGCCGGTTTCGCAGGCGATTGACGGCAATGCAGAGACGCAGTGGCGAATTAATTCACCGGAAAAGGGCGCGGCCAAGGCGGTAGCGGTTATTGCCTTTGAGCAGCCGTTGGCTGCCGGGCCGGGCAGCCTTCTTCGCGTGCAGATGGTGCACAAATCGCCGGAAGTGAAGCGTGCGGCAGGCCGATTCCGTTTGTCCCTTACAACGTCGCCTGAGGTGAAGCTGGTTGAAGAGGCGGGGCTGGCAGAGCACTTGTATGCGATAGTTCTGAAAGCAAAGTTACAACGGACTGCCGAGGAATCGGCGCAACTTGATTTGTATTATCGGAATCTGTCTCCAACACTAAATGCTATTCGGGCGGAAATCGCGGGCGTTCAGAAGCAGCTGGACGATCATATGGGGCGTTATGCGAGCACGCTGGTGACTCGGTCTGTGCCACCGCGCCCCATTCGCATCCTCCCTCGCGGTAATTGGCTGGATGAATCCGGCGAAATTGTGGAGCCGGCGATTCCAGCTTCATTGCCGCCGCTGAACGTGCAGGGCCGGCGTGCAACGCGGCTCGATTTGGCGAATTGGCTGGTTTCGCCAGAAAATCCTTTGACCGCACGGGTATTTGTGAATCGCTTGTGGAAGCAGTTTTTCGGCACCGGTATTTCCAAGGTTCTTGACGATTTGGGCGCGCAAGGCGAATGGCCGGTGCATCCGGAATTGTTGGATTGGCTGGCGGTTGAATTTCGAGAAGGCGGTTGGGACGTCAAGCATATGGTGCGATTGATAGCAACGTCTGCAACGTACCGGCAAGCGTCTGATGCACCGTTGGACTTACGGCAACGCGATCCGTACAACCGTCTGGTTGCGCGCCAGTCGCGGATCCGGTTGGAAGCGGAGTTTGTACGTGACAATGCGCTTTCGGTGAGCGGGTTGCTCGTGCCGGCAATCGGGGGGCGTAGCGTTCGACCGTACCAGCCCGAGGGCTACTACGACAATCTAAACTTTCCGAAACGCACGTATGAAGAAGATTCGGGCGACAATTTGTACCGGCGCGGATTGTATACGCATTGGCAGCGATCGTTTCTACATCCGGCCATGATTGCTTTCGATGCGCCGAGCCGGGAGGAATGCACCGCGGAGCGCGTGGTGTCGAATACACCGCTGCAGGCGCTGGTATTGTTGAACGATCCGGTTTACGTGGAAGCGGCGCGGGCGTTTGCGGAACGCATCGTGCGCGAGGGAGGAGTTTCCTCGGTGGAGCGCCTGACCTGGGCGTATCGTTGGGTTCTCTCGCGAGTTCCGTCTGAGGCGGAGTTTGCGGTAATGACCGCATTGCTCGACAAACACAGATCGTATTTCGATGCGAACGTGGCGCAGGCAAGTGCGGCCATCAGCACCGGCGCCAAGGCCGTGCCTGTTGAATTGACGGCTTCGGAAGTTGCGGCCTGGACGTCTGTATCGCGGGTACTTCTGAATCTGCACGAAACCATTACCCGGAATTGATGCGGGAACAAGGCATTATGCATCCATTTGACGAATTTCAATTGCGAGAAACGCGGCGACAATTCTTGGGCCGTGCGGCGACTGGCGCGGGCACGCTGGCTCTTGCATCGTTACTTGGGGTAGGTGCGCATGGCGAGAACATCGCGGGTACGCCTTGGCCGGGAGTGGTGAATCCCACGCACTGGGCGCCCCGGGCGAAACGGATCATCCATCTATGTATGGCAGGCGGTCCTTCCCATCTTGAGACGTTTGACTACAAGCCCGAGTTGGGGAAACTTGACGGACAACCGATGCCTGAGTCCTTTACCAAGGGCCAGCCGATAGCGCAGTTGCAGGGGCAACAGTTGCGTTGTCTTGCCCCGCAGTATGAGTTTCAGCGTTATGGAAAGTCGGGTCAGCATATTTCGACGATACTACCTTATATCGGCAGCATCGCGGACGAGATTTGTATCATTCGGTCGATGAAGACCGAGCAGATCAATCATGATCCCGCCCACACATTTATGAACACGGGGACCTCGATATCCGGGCGGCCGAGCATGGGTTCGTGGGTGCTCTATGGTCTGGGAAGCGATGCCTACAACCTTCCGGGGTTTGTGGTGCTCGTTTCATCCGGCGGTGGACAAGATCAGCCAATCGCTGCGCGACAGTGGCACAGTGGATTTCTGCCGAGCCGGTTTCAGGGGGTTCAGTTTTTCTCAAAGGGCGATCCGGTCCACTATATCAACACGCCCAAAGGGTATACGCAGGAATTGCAGGCGGATGTTGTGAAATCGGTGCAACAGCTCAACGAGATTCGTCAGGATTCGGTGGATGATCCGGAGATAGCTACTCGCATCAGTCAGTATGAACTTGCATTTCAGATGCAGGCCAGTGTGCCGGAATTGACAGACCTTACGCAGGAACCTCAACACATACTCGACATGTACGGGACTCAGGGGGCGGACGGGTCGTTTGCCGCGAACTGCTTGTTGGCCCGGCGGCTCGCGGAGCGTGGCGTCCGGTTTATTCAGTTGTATCATCGAGGTTGGGATCATCATGGAGGGGTGAAGCAAGGCGTTGCCACAACCGCGGGGATGGTGGATCGGGCCACGGCCGCGTTGGTGAGCGACTTGAAGCAGCGTGGCATGTTGGACGACACGTTGGTAATCTGGGGCGGGGAATTTGGACGGACCCCCATGGCCCAGGGCGACGGCCGGGATCATCATATCAAGGGGTTCTCGATGTGGATGGCGGGCGGGGGTATCAAGCCCGGGATGTCATACGGAAATACTGACGACCTTGGATATAACGCCGTGGAGAATGTAGTGCATGTGCACGATCTTCATGCAACGATGCTGCACGTTCTCGGAATCGATCACAAGAAACTCACCTACCGGTTTCAAGGGCGGGATTTCAGGTTGACGGATGTGCACGGCAACGTCGTGAAGGCGGTTTTGACGTAGTCAATCTGATTTCGTATTTTCACCTTTGTTCAGCAAGTTTTTCAGTGTGGCGAAAGGATTCGAACGCAGTTCCGGTTCCGCGTGCCGCGCCATGGTATTTGCGCCTCCGGCGCCTTCGGGCATTCCCTCGTGTTCATAGTCGTGGCAGTAGAGGCAGAGCAACTCCCAATTGCTACCGTCCGGGGGGTTATTCAAATGATTGTGGTCTTTGTGATGGACCGTCAGTTCTCTTAATGTCTTTCCTGAGAACTCGCGTCCGCACCGTGCACAGACGTGCGGAAAAAGTCTGAGTGCCTGTTCCCTGTATCCTTGTCCGCGCATGGCGCGTTCCCGCTGGATACTTGAAATGAAATCGGCCTGGTTGCCCGGGATTGGACGTTTTCGAATAGGTGTCATTTTATAGTGCCCTCATCCGATTTTGTGCTGGCCTCGATGAGCCGGAAGGCGTCGTTCAAGGGGTTTGCTTCTTTGGGCAACTCGCCGATTTTTGAGTCGTTCCACGATACCACAATTCTTTGGGATGGAAAGACAGCCATACCGCGCATGCCGTGGCGGTGTCCAAGTGCGGCGTAGACGTTGGAATCGACGTCTGGCCATCGGCGTTTTCCGTTTTTGTCGATGCCGTTTATCCACCACAACCAACTGTAACTGCCGAAATGGTCGGTTTGATTGTTGGGGATTTTCTCTGAGCCGATGCTGCGGGCATCCGGGCACATTTCCGCGACAATTCCTTTCGTTCGCGGCAATGTGGCGGGCAGTGGGGAGGTTACAGCCATTTGAATCAGTTCCGCAGAAATCAGTTGCTTTTCGTGCCAACGGCCCATGTTTAGATAAAACCATCCGAATCGCGCGAAGTCACGGGGAGAGATGGCAAGCCGCCCTGCGTGATGATCCGCGCCGAATGCCAGCAGTGTGGGATTGTCTTCACACTCGAGCACGTCCGTCAGTAGAGGGTGAAGCACGGTTTCGTCCACGGTCTGATGGCTTGTTTCGTACACACCGAGATACAGTGCGTCGAAGAAGAGGGCCATCTGCCAATCGTTATAATCGAAGGCTGTTCCGGGACTTTCTGTCACTCCGTAACACGACGTTTGGTTGGCTGCATGCCGGAATGTGATTTCGCGGTCCTTGAAGCCGAGTGCCGCGTTGATGGAACTGAGGCAGGGTATATAGTCGGCCAGTTTCGCGTCGAGACTTGACAGATTGCCCTGATCTACGGCGAGTAGAAGGAAGTGAGTGTTCCACGGTTTTACCGCGGATGCCACGTCGCCCCGTTTCGCGGCGTCACCCCATTCATAGATCAGATAGCCGTCGCGGATGACGCATCCCCGGCCCGCCATGAACTCTGCAAAGGAGTCCAATTGATCGATATGCAATCCGGCCTGTTCGGGGGAGCGCCTTTCCCATGTCTGACCAGGATAAACGATGTCCGCATGGGATGCTCCGGTCAGCGTTACGATACACAGTATGGATAGGAAAAGCGCTGGCATGTTTGGCTACTCCGTGCGATTGGAGTAGAGTGTATTCGGTGCTCGGGGAAACAGCAAGTGCAAGAAGATTGGGAGCCAATCATGCTAAGAAACCTGATCGCTTCACTGTTGACGAGCTTTATCGGCGTCTTGTTCGCCTACGCGGACGAGGTACCGGTAGGGGACCTTCTTTCCGACACGTGGGTGGCAACGGATGCGTTGGGCAGGACCATGCCGGGATTTGCTGATGTGGGTTCGGTCAAGGAGGGCCAGAGGCGCGTGGTGGGCATCTTTTATATCACGTGGCACAGCGACGGCCTTGCGAAAATGAAGAGCCCCTATGGTGCAGACGTAAGCAAGGTATTGGCGGCCGATCCCAAGGCGCGGCTTGATGCCAAGCATCCGCTATGGACGGAGGGATCGTATCACTGGGGCGAACCCGAGGTTGGGTACTTTCTCAGCAAGGATGAGTACGTGGTGCGGAAGGACATGTCCATGCTGGCGGACGCCGGGGTGGACGTACTTGTGATGGATGTCACCAATGCCGTCCGCTATTGGGACGAGTGGGATGTTGTATTCAGCACCATGGAGAAGATGAGGGCCGAGGGCAACAAAGTGCCTCAGTTTTGTTTCTGGGCGTTTAACGGTCCAGTGATTACCGTGGTGCAAGACTTATACGAACGGATTTACGCAGCGGAAAAGTACAAGGATTTGTGGTTTTACTGGGACGGGAAACCGTTGCTTTTGTATAACGGTACGCCCAGCGTCGATGCGAATGGCGAAGGAATTCAGCATCCGAATCCGCATTTTGACGAAGCGGCCAAGACCGATTCCAGCCATCCTCACTTTGGCGATCCGGAGTATACGGAGCCGTTTTATCTGGATTACACGAAGGCCGTGAAGTCGTTCTTTACGCTGCGCACGATGTGGTGGGGTTACTACATGTGGGCAGGGCAGCGCTTTATTGGGACGGAAGACAATTGGAGTTTTGGCTACGACCTGGGGGATGCGCGCGTTCGGGAATTGCCTGTTCACGAATTGTTGTCCAGACACGCGGGCGTGAAAGAGCAGGCGGCTGTTACTCCGGCGCAGCATCCTTCCAGTCTTGTGGGGAAATCGTGGACCCGCGCACATGGCGAACCGGAATTAAATGAATTCGACTTGCCTTTGCCTACGCATGTTCCGTGGCTGGGGAAAACGGTGGAGAACCCCGAGGGGTACGGCATTTATTTTCAAGAGCGGTGGGACGAAGCGATCGCAGCCGATCCCCAGTTTTTGTATATCAACGACTGGAATGAGTGGACGGCGGGCAAGTACCACCCGGCGGAAGGCAAGACATTTGACTTCATGCGGCGTGACGCGACTTACCGGTTCATCGATCAGTATAACGCCGAATTTAATCGATGCATTCACCCCATGAAGGGCGGGTATACGGACAATTATTACATGCAAATGGCGCAAAACATTCGCCGCTATAAGGGAGTCCGGCCGATACCCGTGTTGACCGGGCATACGGCGATTCAAATTGATGGCGTATTCGGTGATTGGGTCGATGTTGGAGTTGAATACCGCGATACCAAGGGGGATACGTTTCACCGCGATTATCCCGGGTATGGGCGGTTGCGCTACACCAACGATTCGGGGCGCAACGACATTGTCGTGAGCAAAGTCGCCGTGGACGCGGAGTATGTGTACTTTCTTGCGGAAACGGATCAGGTATTGACCCCCCATACTGGCGGCCATTGGATGTTGCTGTTCATCGATAGTGATCAGTCGCACGACACCGGCTGGCACGGTTACGACTATCTGATCAACAAGGATATTGCGGACGATACGAGTACGACGCTGATGCGATACGACAAATACGTATCCGGCTGGGTTAGAGAAACTGATTTAAGTTACCGATATACGGGCAACCAACTCGAGATGGCTGTGCCGCGGGCAGTTCTGGGACTGGGTCCAGAATCGTTTCAATTTGATTTTCACTGGTGTGACAATCCGTCAGATTTGTTGGATCCGATTTCACTTTGTGTGAATGGCGACAGTGCGCCAAATCGCCGTTTCAATTACCGTTGTATCTGGAAAAGACAGGAGTAGCCCATGTTGGTTCGCGCCGTCGTGACTGCCGTATTCCTAGCCGGGTCATGTGTACTGGCTCAAGATACGATTCCGAGAACACCCGGTACCGAGTTTATCCGCGATGTGCCTTATGGCAGTGAATCCGAAAAGCAGCGGCTGGATATGGTGTATTTTTCGAGCAAAGAGAAGCGTGTTCCGGCGGTAATTTATGTTCACGGGGGGGGATGGGGTGGTGGCGACAAAGGCGACGATCCGGATATGATGATGGATATGCTTGATGGCTTCGCATCGGATGGATTTGTTGCCGTTTCGATGAATTATCGTTTGTCCGGAGAGGCCAAATTCCCGGCCGCGGTCTCTGACTGCAAACAGGCGATACGATGGTTGCGAGCCCATGCGGATACGTATGGTGTGGACAAAAACCGAATTGGTGTGGTGGGTGGGTCCGCGGGCGGACATCTGGCTGCCATGATTGGCGTCACTGGCGACCTTCATGAATTTGATGGCGACGGGCCGCATGGGGACCAGTCGAGTGCGGTGCAGGCCGCCGTTTCGGTGAGCGGGCCTACCGATTTGCAGGTGTCCGTTTGCGCCTCCAAGCCGGAGGATAGGGCACAGATGGTGGGCAATTTTCTGGGCGTGATGGCGGCGGATAACATGGAATTGGCGCGGAAGGCCTCGCCGGTGACCTACGTGTGCAAGGAATTGCCTCCGATGTTGCTTATCCACTGCAAGGACGATCAGAGTATCGATGCCGATCAGTCGATTCGTTTGGCCGATGCGCTCATCAAGGCAGGGGCTCCCGCGGAATTGTTGTTGCTTGACGGATCAAATCACGGATCCGACATGGCCCGGACAGAGCCGGTGTTGTCTGATATTCGAGCATTTTTCAGGCGGGTACTTGGCGATGCGAAGCCATAGTTACCTGGCTGCGGGATGTTGGATTCGTGAGCGAAATGCAAGACCCGTCAGCAGCAGCAGCATAGCGATTGGGCATACCGCGACGAGCAGCAGACCCTGGCGGAGGTCCGTTTGATCGGCTCGCCATCCGACTATCCAGGGCATGACCATGCATCCCGCATTTCCGAACGCCGCGAGCAGTCCGAACATGAATGCGCCTCCGGCTGGGAAGCGGTCGGAGGCGACGCCAAGAGTCGTTGGCCAGAAGCAACACACGGGCAAGCCGAGGGCGATGCAGAAGAAGAGCGCCCCGGCCGGGTTGTTCAGCAGGCAGCCGAGGAGTACCGCTGCAGCAGATGCCGCACAGCACACGAGCATGACGTGAATGGCATTGTTCCTGGTCACGGCAGTGCCGGCGATAACGCGCCCGACGAGCATGGCCAGTGAGAACCCGGCCAGTGCAAGGCCCCCGGTTGCTTTTGAGAATCCCAGGATGGTTTCGGCGTATGCCGGGAGCCACTGGGCCATGCCGATTTCAGTAGCGCCGCCCAGTCCAATCAGCGCGAGCATGACCAAGAAGATTGGCTTCGTAATTGTCGCGGAAGGGGGCGCATCCTTGTGATCGTCGTGCACCAAATTCAATCGGCCCGCTCCGGCCATGCCGACTAGTATTGTCAGGGGCACCGTTACGATACCGACGGTAAGCAGCCGCCATGGTGTGCCGATATGGAGGGCGGCGGAACCGATAGTGACGGTGCACATAGCACCTACGCAATAGAACGAATGCATCCAGTTCAGTGCGGCTGTCCGGCGATGTGGTTCCAGAGAAGCGACGATAGGACTCAATACGACTTCCAATGTTCCCGCGCCGGTACCCAGGACGAGCACGGCGGCAAGCAAAAGTGCATAGTTCACCGAGGCCGCCAGCGCAAGCAGCCCACCGCATACCAGGAGCAGACCGAGCACGACGAAGAGCTTTGCACCGAGTTTGTCGGCCAATGGACTTGCGAATGCGATACCCACGACGAATCCGATAAAGACAAAGGCGGAGATGCGCCCGAGCTGTTCGTCGGACAGCCCCGGCGCACCTCCGAATGCTTCGCTAAATGTCGTAAGTAGAATTGGCGGCAAATTCGTTGCGATGGCCACACACATGGTGGCTCCACAACACAGCCAAAACACCCGCGATCGCGGGGCGCCTGTCACTCGATGTGCTCCCGTTTACAACGTTTCTATGCGTGGAACACGAACGGTTCGCGATAGGTGCGCTTTATGAATTGATCCGCTTCGGGCGCATTGACTGCCTTCAGGGAAACCGGATCCCATTCCAGCTTTTTGCCTACTCTGTAGGCGACGTTTCCGAGATGATTCGCTTCCGTCAACCAGCCCGCGTACTCAAAGTTGCATGTGGTGGTTTCGCCGGTCTTACAGGCCTGGATCCATTCCTTGTGATGGCCAATCGAATCGGGAATGAACGGTTCCGGAGGCACAAATCCTGTGAAAGACGCTTCCGGCAACAGTACGTGACGACCATAGTCCGAGAGAACCATTCCCTTGTCGCCCACAAACAACACGCCGTCATTCCAGTTTGGTGGCAGTCCGCCGTTCTTCAGAATTTCTGGTTTGTTGGTTCCCTGGTACCAAGTCAATTTGAGGGGCGGCAAATCGCCACGCGCACCGTATTCATAGGTGACTTGCATGGATGCCGGCGCAATTTCCGGGTGCGGGGGCGGCCCGCTTGCTTCGACGGTCAGAGGGTGTTGCAGCTTTAGAGCCCAGAAGGGGAGATCAATCCAATGGCTTCCCAAGTCTGACATAGTGCCGTTGCCGAAATCCCACCAGCGGTACCATTTGGGCCCCGGGAAGTAGACTTCGTTAAATGGGCGATACGGAGCCGGTCCGAGCCACAGTTCCCAGTCCAACCCCGCGGGGATGGGGTGCTCTTCTTTCGGACGATCCTGCACGAATACGATGTCTTTCGCGGCGGTTGCTTCCTCTTGTGTGGCGTGCCATCCCCATGCACGCGATACGAACACGTGCACTTCCGAGACGTTTCCGATAGCGCCGGTCTGAATCAACTCAACGACCCGTCGGTAGTTGGTTTCCGCATGAATTTGGGTTCCCATCTGGGTTGCGACCTTCGCTTTGTTAGCGGCTTCCCGGATGATGCGGGCTTCCCAAATATTGTGTGTAAGGGGCTTTTCGCAGTAGACGTGCTTGCCGAGTTGCAGCGCTGGCAAGGTTGCGAAGCAATGGGTGTGCTCACACGTGCTTACCACCACGGCGTCAAACTCGCCGGTGTGGTCGTACAGCTTGCGGAAATCGGTCAGCGTACGCGCATTGGGAAACTGTTCTTTCGCTCGGTCTATGTTGTTCTGGTTCACATCCACGAGCGCGACGATGTTTTCTCCGCGTACGGCCTGAAGATTTCCACCGCCCCGTCCGCCGCAACCAATGATGGCAATATTGAGCAAGTTATTCAGATTTTGACCACGCACGATGGCCGGCGCACCGATGATTGCCCCCGCAGCCATCGCCGAGTTGCGTAGAAATGTGCGCCGCGAAACGGGTTTGGCGGCGGATTTGATTGACGGCGTCTTGTTCACGGTAATCGAGTCCTTTCCACAGGGATGCGAGGCCTTTCCCATTCGTTCGGCCCAGATACCGATAGTGTAGTCCTTGGGGGCGGTCTCTGACAAACGATTGATTTCGGCAAATTCGATATACTTTTTCCGGCAGGGCAACGGCAAACGCGATTTCAGGCAAGGTTATGTACAAGGAGGGTGGCACGGAATGTGTGTATTGCGAAGATTGGCCAGATATCCGTGGTTATTGTTTCTCGTACTGGGGGGCATGTCGCTTTGCGCACCAGCGGAGGACTTGTGGGTGACCTACGATGGCGGCGATGTACCCGGAAAGGGCAAGCGGATTGTACTCGTTTCCGGCGATGAGGAGTATCGATCCGAGGAAGTGCTTCCTCAACTGGGCAAGATTCTGGCGGTGCACCACGGTTTCCACTGCACGGTGCTGTTTGCAACGCATCCCGACGGGTACATCGACCCCAACTTCAATGTAAATATTCCCGGTCTGGACGCCCTTGACGCAGCGGACCTGCTGGTGTTGTTTACGCGATTCCGGGACTTGCCCGACGAGCAAATGGAACCTATCGAGCGATACCTTAAAGCCGGCAAGCCCGTAATCGGTATTCGCACGGCGACTCATGCGTTTAATGCCGATCCTTCTTCCAACTGGTATCACTACAGCAATGGGTTTGAGGGCGATCCACAGGAGTGGAAGGACGGCTTCGGACGGCTTGTTCTCGGTGAAAAGTGGATCAGCCACCATGGCAAGCACAAGTACGAAAGCACGCTGGGCATTACGGATCCCGGCGCGGAGTCGCATCCGATTGTGCGCGGGCTAAAGGAAGGGTCCATTTGGGGGGCGACTGACGTCTATGGTGTGCGCTTGCCTTTGCCGGATGGCAGCGAGCCGCTCGTATTGGGTCAAGTTACCGAACATGGTGATGTGTTCGATGAAAATGACCTGCACTACGGTATGAGGCCGGAAACAGGCAAACCGGTTGCCGGAGAAAAGAACAATCCCATGATGCCTATTGCCTGGACCAAGCCTTATCAGATTCCAGGAGGAGCGCCGGGCAAAGCGTTTACCACGACCATTGGGTCTTCCACCGACTTTTTGTCGGAGGGGGTCCGGAGACTGATGGTAAACGCGGTCTACTGGGCAGTGGGTTTGGAAGAGTCCATACCGGCCGAGGGAACCCAGGTGGCGCTGGTTGGCGATTACCGTCCGACGAAATTTGAGTTTCGCGAATCGACGTACTGGCAGGAACGTAAAATGACCGCCAGGGAGCATGGGTTGGCGGTGACCAAGTAGACCCAATTGCGGCGACTACAAGAGGGGGCTTTCCTTGGGGGGAGCCCCCGCTCCAATTGCTGTCCTTCTCGCCTCAGTCGCGGTCCGGATTACTTCATGAACAGGATTTCCTGATAGGTTGGCAGCGGCCAAAGGTCATCGGCTACGATGCCTTCCAGTTCGTCTACGATGGCGCGCAGAGTCACCATTGCCGGAATTACCGCATCTCTACAGTAATCGCACGCGTCATGCGCTTCACCGGGCATGCCCTTCTTGACGTCGCCTAGGGACTTGATGGCGCCCTGTAGATCGGCGATCAGCTTTGTAATGTAGGTCAGCGTATCGGCGTCGGTAACGATTCCGACCGCTTTCAGGTTCGCCAAGCTCGTTGCCAGCTCACTCTGGTATCGAATTGCCGCAGGGAAGATGATTGTCTTGGCCATTTCCAGCATCAGATTGGCCTCGACTTTGATGGTCTTCACATACTGTTCCGCGTAAACTTCGTACCGGCTTTCGGTTTCACGTTTCGAAAGCACTTTGTACTTTTCGAATAGCGCGATGACTTCCGGCGACTTGATAACGGGCAGCGCATCGGGAGTCGTCTTGAGATTGGGGAGTCCGCGTTTTTCGGCTTCCTTGTGCCAGGCTTCGGAGTAACCGTCGCCATTGAATACGACGGCTTCGCACTCGCCGTAGATTGCCTTGACCAAGTCTTCCACTGCTTTACCGAGTTTTTCCGGCGCGCTTGTGTCGGCTTTTTCAAGAAAATCGGCACAGTATTCCAACGATTCGGCCATGATGGTATTCAACACAACCAGCGGCCCGGCAATGGACTGGCTTGAACCCACCGCGCGAAATTCGAACCGGTTGCCAGTGAAGGCCATCGGGCTGGTGCGGTTCCGGTCGCCCGAGTGACGTGGTATGGTTGGCAGCACGTCCACACCCACGTGGAGCACATCCTTCTTGGACTTTGCCGGTTTGCCCTTTGCGATGGACTCGATGATCTCGGAGAGTTCGTCTCCGAGGAAAACCGAGATGATGGCTGGCGGCGCTTCGTTAGCACCGAGGCGGTGGTCGTTGGATGCGGACGCGACGACCGAGCGAAGCAAAGCCGACCAGCGAAATGTTGCGCGGATCATGGCCATGCAGAATACGAGGAATTGTGCGTTTTCAGACGGCGTGTCACCGGGGTCAAACAAGTTGCCGGCGACGGCTGAGCCCATGGAATAGTTCAAGTGTTTTCCGGAGCCGTTGACACCGACAAACGGCTTCTCGTGCAGGAGGCAGACCATGCCGTATTTCTCAGCCACGCGTTTGAGGGTGACCATGATCAATTGCTGATGGTCGGTCGCCAGATTGGCGTATTCGAATACAGGGGCCAATTCATATTGGCTGGGGGCAACTTCGTTGTGCCGTGTTTTAACGGGGATGCCGAGTTTGAAGCATTCACGCTCGACCTCGAACATGTAGGCAAGCACGCGCTCGGGTATGGCTCCAAAGTAGTGATCTTCAAATTCCTGTCCCTTGGGGGGCGGCGCACCGAAGAGTGTGCGGCTCGCGTTGAGCAAGTCGGGCCGTGCGTAATAGAAATTCTTGTCGACCAGGAAGTACTCCTGTTCGGGGCCGGCCGTGCTCGAAACAAAGGCGCCATCGGTACCGAAGACCTTCAGCACCCGCTGTGCCTGGGTATTGAGCGACTGCATGGAGCGGAGCACGGGAGTCTTCTTGTCCAGGGCTTCTCCGGTCCATGACACGAACGCCGTCGGGATGCATAGGGTTGTTCCGTTGGGGTTTTCCAGAATGTAGGCAGGGCTGGTCACGTCCCAAATCGTATAGCCCCGCGCTTCAAATGTTTGTCGGATGCCGCCGGAAGGAAACGAGGAGCCGTCAGGTTCACCCTGAATCAGGGTCTTTCCTTCAAACTCGGAAATTGTGCCTCCCAGGCCATCGGGATTGAAGAAAGAGTCGTGTTTTTCCGCGGTCAGCCCAGTGAGCGGATAGAATACGTGCGCATAGTGGGTTGCTCCCTTTTCGAGTGC
Source organism: Candidatus Hydrogenedentota bacterium (assembly GCA_045863295.1). GTDB lineage: Bacteria > Hydrogenedentota > Hydrogenedentia > Hydrogenedentales > SLHB01 > BTWA01. Next base: position 16,613 of record BTWA01000043.1, on the reverse strand, counting down.
CCACGATTTCATTTCAGCGGCCACCGCGTCGGCGGTGCTGGGGTCCAATGCGGCACCGGACTCGATGGTAGCCTTGAGCGATTTGTAAACGGCCTTTGGCAAGCGGCGCTGCATGACGGCAAGGCTGAATACATTCTCTCCGAACAACGAACTGGTAGGCACCTCCGCGTAGGGAATGGTGCTGGAGGCTGGCGGCTGGCTTACAATTTGCCAGATCGCCTGAAGACGTGCTGAATTTCCGCTCATGACTTTTCCATCTATTTGGTTAGTGGCCCAGCAACCCAATGCCGATACATGGTGTGACCTCTTCAAGGTTTCTTACGGCATGGACTGCACAACAACCGAATTCCTTTGGACTGGAAGCGATAGCTGAAGCCCAAGTAAAAAGCTACAAGTTGGTTGGAAAACGCCTTCAGAAACTACAAAAATGCACGATTTTTGAGGGCGTGCCCTGCCTGGGTAGCCATTTGAGCGGCTGGTCGGTCTTTTCTGCCCGGAGGGGTCGGATTGCATAAGTATTTTTTTTATAGATACTTATGAAAAGCCGAATTACTGTCGGGCGGGAGACTTTGCCAGTCAGACATTAGACTTACATGCCAAGCACCTTGTGGGATGTGCAAGCTTTGTGCCAAGAGTTGTTGATTACCCTTAGTTCAACATGAGTGGCGTAAAGGAACTTTTGCGGGCATAGTGTCCATACATGCGTCTGAACCGCTCATCGAGCACCGACGAACTTTTCCGGAGTATCCCATGCGTACCCTCTTGTGCCTGGTCTTGTGTTTCGTTTGTACTTCATTGTGGGCAGATCCAACCGGAGAGATTGACGTAGGCACAAGGAAGCAGATCTTCATCGACAACCGGTTTATCGGTGAAAGCGAAAATGTTTCGATACGAATGAATCAGCCGCAGAAGTTGGGCCGAATTCAGGACGAGAATGGGCAACGCGTATTGGGTCATGTCAGCCGGGTATTTGAATTTCAGGGAAAGATACGCCTTTACCTGGGTGCGGATAGTGTTGAAGAATTCGAAAGTGAAGATGGCATTCAATTCAGGCGAACCGGCGTTGTGGTGTCCGGCGGCATTTTCACGACAGTTTTCCTGGATGACCATGATTCGGATCCATCGAGACGCTTCAAGAAATTCTGGATCGAGTATACCGCGCCGTTTGATCCCGAGAAGCATGGAGTCTATGCGGCTTATTCTCCGGATGGGGTGAATTATACGGACGTGGGCCGGGTTTTGCCTTATTACACCGACAATCCAACGATTGTGATGTGGGATGATCGCATTCAGAAGTACGTCATCTTTACACGGGCATTGGAGATCGGTTCCGAAAACCAGCGTCGAATCGCACGCATAGAGACCGACGATCCACTTAAGCCGTGGCCACATACAAAAGCGGAAGGGGACACGATGTTCACCAGTCCGCGCAACATTCCCGTGGTTCTGCAGGCTGACAACGAAGACAACCCGTATTCCGACATCTATTACAATGCTGCAACCTTGTATCCGTGGGCGCAAGATGCGTATTTCATGTTCACCGCCCAGTTCAGGCACTTTTCACCCGATCGCAATCCGTATATTCGTCCTCGCGTGCCTGGACAGTGGGAAGACTTTGGACTTCTGGAAGTTCAGGTGGCGGTGAGCCGAGACGGCGTGGAATGGCAACGGCCGAGCCGGGAACCATATTTCCCCACAGGTTTGGCGGATGAATGGGACCGATGGTATGCGGTGATGGCTCCGGGCATGGGCCGTCGCGGGAACTACATTTATCAATACTATGGATCGAGTGGGCGCACGCACGATTCGGTTATTGTCCGTTCCGAATATGACGCTGTGCCTGCGGAGGAGGACTTGGGCGGAATTGGAGTGGTCCGCCAACGCCTGGACGGCTTCTTTTCCGCGGATGTGGATCATCGCGGGGGCTGGATGGAAACGCCTCCAATACTCTTTCGTGGCAATCGCCTGCGCTTGAACATCGACACAGGATCAATGGGGACGGCGTACGTGGAGATTCGTGATGGCGACGGCGCCCCGATTCCGGGGTTTACATTAGGAGACTGCGAGGAGATAGGCGGCAATTTCATCGACCAAAGCGTGTACTGGAAGGGCAGCACGGACGTATCCGCGCTTGCAGGGCGACCGGTACGACTATTCCTGAAGATGACTCGCGCCAAGTTGTTTGCGTTTCAATTCACGCAGGAATAGTCCCGATTGTCAATTGACAAATTCAGGCTCCTTGGCGATCTCCGGCACATCTTGATAGGGCCTAGTGTCGATTGAATCCGGGCCGACGATCCCACCTGAGACAATCATTTTGATGGATTCTTCAAGCGTCAGGTTACAGGCCATGACATGCTCCGGCAGGAAGAGTTCCAACAGTCCAACCGTAATATTGGGTGTTGTGGGCACGAACACTTTTACATAGTTTGTGCCTGTGCTGCTGCGGATGCGACCCACCACGAATCCCATGGTTTTTACGCCGGGGAAGGGGAAGTCCACAATTACCGGCGCTTCAAACTTTGGTCCGGCGGACGAATCAAATAGCGTTTCGAGGATCTGCTTTGTGGCCCCATAGACGCTTGTGATAACGGGAAGGCGTCCGATGAGATTTTCCGTCATTCTAACAAGGCGGTTTCCAAAGTATGCCGTTGCGAGGTAGCCGGTTGTATACAACAAAACCATGAGCAGGATGATGGACAGGGCCGCGGTAACGTAGCCTGGCATGGGGGCCGAGAGCCATTTTGCGATAGGAGCCAGCCGGCCCGCGTCTTGTTGCCGGAGGAACTCTTGCAGCGCACCTGCAATCCATCGCGTGGCGGGGGCCATTCTGCCTGCAGTCAGGTCGTAAATGAACTTTACGATGAATGCGGTTACGCCAATGGGCACCAGGACCAACATACCGGAAATGAGCCGTTTCCGGACAATGAGCAGATCGCGCACGTACCATGGCCGTTTTCGATTTTGTCGAATTTGGACTGCTTTGACGGCCGCGGCTTGCGGCGCACGCTGGAGATTACTTTGGCTTTTCGAGCCGTTCTGCCCGGAGACCACTTCAAATTCAGCCGGGGTGAGTATGCCGGCGGAAATCATGGCCTTTGCCGCGTCTTCCATGGTTAGCGTGGTGTATTCGACCATCTCAGGCGGATACATGACGAAGTATCCGCTTGTGGGATTGGGGGTTGTCGGCACGAACGTGCGAAAGAACGTACCGATCCCTGACAACTCCACCTTTCCTGTAATAAATGCAATGGATCGAATGGCGAGGGATGGAAAAGGCGCCAGTACGGCTGCCTGGTAGGCAGCTTGCTCATCTTGAGTGGATAGCGAATCCACGGCTTGCCGGGAGGCGCCATACACCGTCTTTACGATTGGAATTCTTCTCAGTAGTCCTTCGCCGATTGCAATGAGCCTGCGTCCGATGACGAATCCGGCAATAGAACCGATAAAGTAGAGCATGCCGAGAAACAAGACAATGGATAGCAAAACCACTGCATACTCGGGCATCTCGCCGGTATATTTGCGTAGGAACGGCACCAGATGCCCCGCGGTCAACCGGTAGCAAAGTATTAAGACGTACGATGTGACGCCCAGAGGCACGAGAATCAGAATGCCGCGTAGCGTGTATCCGCGAAAGTTTGTTTTGAGCCGTCGCAGAAATGCGGATTGAACGGTCTTTGGTTTGGGTTTGCCCATATAGATACGCCTCAATGGAACGGGTTTAATTTACAGGATCGAACGTCACCGGTACCGCGGTCCCATCCAAGGCAGCCAGTTCGCCTACGATTTGGGGAAAGGCATCCTCAAATCGCCAGAATGCCGGGTTGGTTAGTATGGTATCCACTGAAAGAAAGCCTGCTACATGGTACGTATCGCGCGTGCGTCTAGTCAATTCCGGCAGTCCGCGGGAAGTTCCGTCCTGACCGAGTCAGTGAACCAGCTGCATATGTGGCCAGGAACGACACGGAAGACGAAAGTAAGACGGTGTACGTCCAGGGAATTGGTTGAGTAAATGCCCATTCGCAAATAGTCGTTGTGGCAAATCCCGCCAGCAGTCCCAAAGTAACGCCGGTGCCGGTCATGCGTGCCGTAAAAAACGTATACACCGTGAAGACGCCAATAAGCCCCCCATTGACGTAATTCATGGAGCCTAACGCCAACGCGAGGAAGTCTTCATGACGTTCCTGCAGTTGGATGAATGTAATCGCGAAGCCGACCATGATACACAAGGAGACGGCCGACCAGACTCTTCCGGGGCGTTTCGACCTCATGAGCGATTTCCACACGGCTCCGGTGGAATGAATGGTTGAATCCAGAGAAGACATGGCGGCCGCGGCCAGCAGCACAAGAAAGATTCCGCTCAAGAAAGGCATGCCGCCACGGTTCACGTAGTCAGCGAGAGGTGATTTTGGATTCAGGTCCTCTATTCCCGAAAAGCGCAGCAGGTAGCCCACGGTCAGGTACAATGAAATCAGCAAGGCAGCGCCGATGCCAGAGAGTATCAGGGAGCGTTGCGCCGCGGAAAATGACCTGGTTGAAAGGATTCGCAAGAGCAAGTCCTGGTCGGCGCCGTGCGAACCAATCGACAAGACGAGGCCGCCGAGAAACAGGATTGGGGAAAACGTATAACGTCTCGGGTCGAGATCGTAGAACGCCGGCGGCGCGAGTGCGCTCTCGGGCAATCTCAGGTACAGGTAAGCGCATAGGAACACGCCGGTGCCGACGATTAGCACGCTTTGTACTTGATCCATGGCGACGACGGCGCGAAGGCCCCCCGTGAGGCTGTATGCGGCGACACAGGCGGCAACGACAAGTATCCATACGGCGGTATGGCCGCCCAGGATTTGCTGCAATGCATAGGCGCCGATGAAGAATCGCACCCCGCCCGAAATGTACTTGGCTACAAGATAGGCGGATTCGAGCACGCCATGCTGCCCGCTCATGGTTTGGTAAATGGTGAGCTGCGAGGATTCGTAGAGCTTGCGAAGGTAGAAGAGCGCCACGACGCTTCGCCCGGCGATATAACCGAGCAGCAACCAAACCAGCGTATAGCCTCCCGCCAACCCAGCTGCCGGAAAGGCCACGGTGGTGGCTACGGAGGTTTCGGAAGAAACGACGGAAAGCAGCGCTTGAACGGAATTCAATCGTTTTCCCGCGAAAAAGTATTCCGCGTCATCTGGCCGGCTTCGCAGCGTCAACGTGACGCCTACAACAATTGCGACATAGACGGTCAGCGGCACGAAGAACAGAATTGAATCCATAGCCCCTCACAGTACTCACACCCGGTGGGACATGGTAACCGGGCCTTTGGTGCATGGGCAAGCGCCGGAAGCCGGATAATGGCAAACAGAGAAAACCCGCATGGGCCGCTCATCCGTTGGCCCATGCGGGTAATGTCGAATGTAGTGCCGCGATTACATGAACAGAGGAATCAACACCAGCGTAATCGTGGCTAACAGCTTGATCAACACGTGAATCGATGGACCGGCGGTATCCTTGAATGGATCGCCGACCGTGTCTCCCACGACGGATGCTTTATGCGCTTCGGAGCCCTTGCCGCCGTGCACACCCGTTTCGATGTATTTCTTGGCGTTGTCCCATGCGCCGCCGCCGTTGTTCAGCATGATTGCCATAAGGATGCCGGCGATGGTGCCGACCATGAGCAAGCCTCCTACGACTTGCGGTCCGTTGCCCATGGGCTTGAACAGGAGTCCCACGATAATCGGCGTAAGCACGACCACCGCGCCTGGCCACACCATCGCTTTCAAGGCGCCAATGGTCACGATGTCCACGCAACGCGCGTAATCGGGCTTCTCGGTACCCTGCATAATGCCGGGCTTCTCCTTAAACTGGCGCCGGACTTCCGTGATGATGGACTGCGCGGCTTTTGATACGGCGCGAATCGCGAGGGCCGAGAAGAGGAACACCATCATGGCGCCGATCAATCCGCCAATAAAGACGTCTGGTTGAGCCAGATCAACTCGGTGCGCCAATTCCCACACACTGTCAATGTCGGCCTGGGTGGCATTTGCGCCGAGATTCTTGATCATCACGTTAGCCACTTCGTCCAGGTAAGCCGAGAAGAGCAGGAAGGCGGCGAGTGCAGCTGAACCGATGGCGTACCCCTTGGTGAGCGCTTTGGTCGTGTTGCCAACCGAATCAAGCCTGTCCGTGGTGTCGCGAACGGCTTTGGGCTGGTCGCTCATTTCCACGATACCGCCTGCGTTGTCGGTAATGGGCCCGAAGGTATCCATTGCCAGGATGTAGGCGCATGTGGAAAGCATGCCCATGGTGGCTACGGCCGTTCCGTAGAGTCCGGCGCCCTCGACATCCGGCAGCGCATGTTCACCCAGATAGTGCGAGATGAAGATGGATAGGCAGATGGCGAGAACCGGGAGTGCCGTGCATTCCAGCGCGACGGCCATACCGGAAATGATGTTGGTTGCCGGTCCGGTGATGGATGCATTCGCGATTTCCTTGACCGGGCGGTATTTGTATTCCGTGTAATACTGAGTAATGTACAGGAAGGCAATGGAATTGCCGACGCCTATGATGCCGCACCACAGGAATTCCCAGTACACGTTGCCTTGGGGGTCGCGGAGCAGCCACCAGACGGTGCCGGCAAATCCGATCAGCGCCAACACGACGGTAATGTAGTATCCGCGATTCAGGGCTTTCATTGGGTCTTCGTCTTCTTTGCATTTCACGCTCATAATGCCTACGGCGGACGCGATTAGTCCGAATGCGCGCGCTACGAGCGGGAACATCAGGCCTTTGAATCCGAATACCGGCCAGAGCGCCAGCGCGAGAATCATGGCGCCGATGTTTTCGGCGGCTGTGGATTCGAAGAGATCCGCGCCGCGGCCTGCGCAATCGCCAACATTGTCGCCTACAAGGTCCGCGATCACGGCGGGATTGCGCGGGTCGTCTTCCGGTATGCCCGCTTCAACTTTGCCTACAAGGTCCGCGCCCACATCGGCCGCCTTGGTGTAGATTCCGCCGCCAAGCTGGGCGAACAGCGCCACAAACGATGCGCCGAAACCGTATCCGACAATCAGAAACGGGATGTGCTTCATTACGGCCACGGCTTCCGGCGATTCGAATGCCTGGCTCGAAAACGCGAACCAGACGGATGAATAGCCTTTCATGGAGGCCAGGATGCCGAAGAATCCACCGACGCCCAAAAGGCTCATGGCCACGACCATGAGGCCCGATACGGCTCCGCCGCGGAGCGCGGTTTGCAGTGCGCCGTTCATAGAGCTACGAGCGGCACTTGCGGTTCGAATGTTGGCGCGCACGGAAACGAACATACCGATGTAGCCCGCCAGACCCGAGCACAACGCCCCAGTCAAGAATCCGAGTGACGTGGTTACGGCCATCTCGGAGTCCTTTACCTGGAACGCATAGACCACGTAGATGAAAATCGACACGGCGACTGACAGGATCGCTATGGTGATATTCTGACGGGACAGAAAGGCCTGTGCGCCTTCCTGGATTGCGTTGGCGATGACGCGCATTTCGGGCGTGCCGGTATCTCTCTTCAGCACCCACCCGGCCAGATAGGCGGCCAAGGCAAGTCCGCCCAGACTGATTGCGACAACTAGGATTAACATGGTTTCCCTCTTTAGAGTGTACGGCGATACGACGCAGTACTGTTAAGTTCGGTTACGAGATTTCGGCCGAACGCCACCACGCATGGAGCGATTCTTCCCGCTCTTCACGCGATGGGAACGGATAGTGGATTAGATCTTTGCCATCGCCCACGAAGAAGCCTTCATCGATGGTTCTGTAGAAGAAATCACTGGAGTGGGCGCGATCGACGACCAGGGTGTCCCGGTTGGCCTTGTTCAGAATGGCCACGGCGTCGCGGATGTTGCCCATGTCGGCATAGGGAAGCGATCCCACGGAGACATCGGATTTGGGATCGGCGATTTGTCCCAACAATAGATCGGCAAACAGCAGTTTGGGCACGTGTACCGGTGATTTCGGGTTGGTCATGAATGCCCTGAACGCGTCCGGCTGCAGTTTGCTGACGACGGTTGGCCGAATGGGGCACAGTTCCTGGTAGAGGCGCAGTTGGTTCTTCGCATGGTTTTCGTAGGATTTGGGATCGATTGCAATGTAGCGGCCATCCCGAGTAACCAGGAAAAGACGCCCCAAAGCATTCAATGGAATGTTTTCCAGTACGCGATACAGGGAAATCGTAAGGGATCTCTTTGGATTTCCGTCGGGATGGTTGCACAAGGTATTGATCAAGGACAGGTCGAAGTAGTCCGGCAGCTTTTTCGGATCGACTTCAAAGAAGAGGGTTCGCCCGTGGAAGCACTTCCGCGAGCCGGAGGTTACATACGGCCCGAATTCCTCGGGCGGTATCATGGAAGCGACTAGGGCCTCCGGTATGATGGTGAGGTAGAGATAGGAGTTCATAGTTCAGTTTGGAAACCTCATGTTGGTCGCGATGGTGGTGGGTTGGCGACTGAGGCGGCTGCCTCTTGACACCGCTTCCCCCGTCCAAGCGGCAAGACACTATTTGGGAAAGAGCAAGACAAGTGCCAAGGCGGCATTGTGAATTTTTCACCATCTAAGCTATTTAATATCAAGTATTTGAGTGGAGGAGTGGCGGTTTGATTGTTTGGACAAAAGTGCTCATGTGTGCGCATAGATGTGCAAGGGTGGGCATGGCAGTTCTGGCCGGTCATGACTCGTTTGCAATCCGAAGTCAGTTTGTACCCGCCGCCTGAGCATGGTACCGTTTTCGCGCTGCAAAGGGGTTGGTCAACGGTAGGGGGTCCACCGCTAGAATGACTTCAACACATCATTTTGACGTGCTCGTTATCGGTACAGGTCCGGCCGGTGAAGGTGCTGCCATGCAGGCCATTAAAGGTGGCAAGACCGTCGGGGTCGTGGAGCGCATGGAAAAGGTGGGGGGGAGTTGTACCCATTTGGGGACGATTCCCAGCAAGGCGTTGCGCTATGCGGTGTACGTCATGACTTCCGCGAACAACAACCCATTGTTTTGCGATGCTGGGATTTGTTTGAACTTGTCGTTTCCCCAACTCAGGAAGAGCGCGGCTTCGGTCATTGCCCGGCAAGTTGCCATGCGTTCGAGCTTCTATGAACGTAACGGAGTAGAGCTTTTCAGAGGGACCGCTTCATTTGCGGAGCCTCATCGGTTGTTGGTTACGCCTTCTGAAAGCGAGGCGTTTGAATTGACCGGTGACGCCGTTGTGATTGCCACGGGTTCGAAACCGTTTCGTCCCGCGGATGTGGACTTCAGTCATCCGCGGATCTTTGACAGCGACACGATACTTTCCCTTGATTTCACCCCGCGGACCATTACGATTTATGGAGCGGGCGTGGTTGGATGCGAGTATGCGGCGATGTTCCGCAATCTGAACTGCAAAGTGAACCTGGTGAATACGCGTGAGCGTTTGCTGGAGTTTTTGGACGATGAGATCACGGACGCGTTGAGCTATCATTTACGCGATCGCGGAATGTTGATTCGGCATATGGAATCCTACGCGCAAATAGAAGGCCGTGATTCCGAAGTGGTACTTCATTTGCAGTCGGGCAAGCAGATCAAATCCGATGTATTGCTTTGGGCGAACGGGCGATCGGGTAATGTTGCCAATCTGAATCTTGAGTCCATAGGCATAAAGCCGAATGCGCGGGACCTTATTCAGGTAAACGATCGCTTCCAAACAGAAGTGCCGGGCGTTTATGCCGCAGGGGACGTGGCCGGCCGGTCCGCGCTTGCCAGCGCTGCCTATGTCGAAGGCCGGTACGCTTCGACTGTAATTCTTGGAAACGAAGAAGAGGGACTGATTCGCGATATTCCGACCGGCATTTATACGTCTCCCGAGATCAGTTCAGTGGGCAAGACGGAGCGGGAGCTAACCAAGAACAAAGTCCCCTATGAAGTGGGCAATGCGTCGTTTAAAAGCCTGGCACGCGCACAGATCACCGGCCAGACCGTGGGCATGCTCAAATTGCTCTTTCACAGGGAAACCCTTGCCATATTGGGCATACACTGTTTTGGATCGAACGCATCGGAGATCATACATATTGGCCAATCGGTCATGTCGCAGAAGGGCGATGCCAATTCGCTTCTGTATTTCATCAACACGACATTCAATTATCCGACGATGGCCGAGGCGTACCGCGTGGCCGCGCTGAATGGCTTCAACCGGCTCTAAACCATTGTGGCATGTGGCGCGCTCAAGGACGGCAATTGGCGACGGGTTCGCTCAGATTTGTGGCCTCGATACTCGCATGATAGACTCCCGTTTTGATTCAGGGCGGTCAGGAGTGGCGCCAGAAGCGGGCAATTGCAAACAGGCGAAATCACGACATAGAACTCGGCATTCGGGGAAGTAGTCAGTGGATTGGCACGGTTGGTTTACACTGGGCGTCGTTGCGCTCATATTCGTCGGGCTGGCCAAAGAGGTCGCGCCCGACGCACTGTTGTTGGGCGGTGCCGTTGTTCTTGCTGTCGCGGGCGTCATTACTCCGAAAGAAGCATTGTCCGGGTTTTCCAACGAGGGCATGGTCACGGTTGCGGCCTTATTCGTTGTCGCGGCCGCGCTCAAGGAAACCGGTGCGCTCGAACACATGGGCCGGATACTTCTTGGCAAGGCGAACAATGAACGTTCCGTGATGTTGCGGATGAGTTTTGTTGCATCGGGCATATCGGCGTTTATGAACAATACGCCGGTTGTGGCCATGTTGTTGCCCATTCTGGTGAGTTGGTGCCGCAGGCACCGGGTTTCGCCTTCCCGTGTTTTGATTCCGCTTTCGTATCTGACCATTCTCGGTGGCATCTGCACGTTAATCGGCACCAGCACCAACATCGTGGTGAACGGTCTATTGGCCGACGCGCATAAAACGCGCCCGGATCTAGTTCCCATGACCCTCTTTGAATTGGCATGGGTGGGGGTGCCGTGTCTGATTCTCGGATCGGCCTACCTGATCTTTGCCGGGCCGAAGCTATTGCCTGAACGCAAGGACTTATTGGACAGCGTCAGCGAAACCATGCGGGAGTACATGGTGGACATGCTGGTGCAGCCGGATTGCCGTCTGGCAGGCCAGGGTGTGGAGAAAGCTGGATTGCGCCACCTCCCGGGCCTGTTCCTCGTCGAAATCGTTCGAGGCAAGCACGTCATCTCTCCAGTGGGTCCCGATCAGCTCATTGAGGCAGGGGATATACTCGCCTTCACGGGAAGTATTGCCACTATTGTTGATCTAGAGCGAATACCCGGATTGGTACCGGTTGCGGACGAAGGGTATGAGGCGGAAGCCCGGAAACGCCGCGAAAGTATGCTCTGCGAGGCCGTGGTTTCCAGCCGATCGCCGCTTGTGGGCAAGACCATCCGCGACGCGAATTTCCGTGCCATGTACAACGCCGCGGTCATCGCCGTGCATCGAGGCGGCGAACGTCTGAAGGGCCGGGTCGGCGATATAGTGTTGCGCAATGGCGACACGATACTCCTGCAGACAGGCCCCCACTTTTCACGCGCGCACCGGGACAAGTCCGATTTCTTTCTGGTCAGCGATGTTGAAGACTCCCGTCCGGTCCGGCACGAACGTTCCACGCTGTCGTTGGTGCTGCTTGGATTTCTGGTTGTGCTGCTGGTGTCCGAACAGTGGGGAACGGCCATCGCGGCCTTGGTCATTGCGGGGCTGATGGTGGTCACGCGCTGTATATCGGCCGTGGATGCGCGCCGTAGCGTGGACTGGCAGACGCTTATCACGATTGCCTCGTCGTTTGCCATAGGCAGCGCGATGGAGTCTTCGGGACTGGTCGAAGCGGTCAGCCATGCGATTGTACCGAATGCTGCCGCATGGTCGCCGATCGCTTTGTTGTTCATTATCTATCTCATGACCAACATTGCCACGGAACTGATCAGCAATAATGCCGCCGCGGTTTTGATGTTTCCATTCGCCGTCAAAATGGCGGACAATCTTGGCGCTGATCCCAAACCGTTTGTTATTGCCGTGACCATTGCCGCGTCGGCGGCGTTTGCACTTCCCATAGGGTATCAGACCCATTTGATGGTGTACGGTCCCGGAGGTTACCGGTTTACCGATTTTCTGAGGATTGGGTTATTGCTTGACTTGATCGTATGCGCTTGCGCGATAACCATCATCCCGTTGGTTTGGTCATTCTAGTTGAGGCATCTCAGCCTGATTGAGCGCGATCCCACCTTTGAAGTACATTGAAACGGGATTCGGGAGCGCCGGATCGTGGTTCCTGCTTTCTCCCGGTTGCCGCTTGGGGGCGGACTTTCGGTACACATGGAGTCTTCATCATGACCAGACCAGTTTCTCGCCGCACGTTTCTCAAGTCAGTTAGCGCCGCTTCGCTGGCCGGACCGTTCATCTTTCCGAAGCTCAGCCTGGCGGCTCCGCCGTCCAGCCGACTGCAACATGCTTCCATTGGCGTGGGCGGACAGGCCGCCTACGACTTGGGCATGATCTACAGCAGCGAAAAGGTCGATGTGGTGGCGCTGTGCGATATTGACAAAAACAACCTCGACAAAGCCGCGCAACAATATCCAAACGCCCGCCTTTACCGCGACTGGCGCGAGATGTTGGAAGCCGAGGAAGACCACATCGATTCCGTCAACGTCGGCACCCCGGATCACACACACGCCCCGGCGTCCATGACAGCAATACAAAAAGGCAAGCATGTATTCTGCGAGAAGCCCTTGACGCACGACGTGTACGAAGCGCGGCAGGTGCGGTTGGCTTCGCACAAGAAAGGCGTTGTGACGCAGATGGGCAATCAGATTCACTCGCACGAGTTCTACCGAACGGCAGTGCATTGGGTGAAAGAGGGGGCCATTGGCAAAGTGAAAGAATGGCACTCTTGGAGTGCGGCTGTTTTCACGACGGAGGATAAGAAACGGCCCCAGGGGTGGGATGTGGTGCCCCCAACGGTGGAATGGGACTTGTGGCTGGGCACGGCCCCTGTCCGGCCCTACAAAGCGGAGGCATATCATCCGTTCTGGTGGCGCCGCTGGCGCGATTTTGGCGGCGGCGCCGTCGGTGATTTTGGCTGCCATATTTTTGATCCGGTCTATTCGGCGTTGGATATTGGCCAGCCGACCCAGATCAAATGCGAAGCGGAATGCGTGAGCGAGGAAGTCTATCCGCTATGGATTATCGCGGATTATCTTTTTCCTGGAACCGCCCTCACGTCAGGGAAGACCATCGCGGCGACTTGGCGCGATGGAGGGAAAAAGCCCGATGTGAGTTTGTCACCCCATATTCCAGCGGGGTACGAATTGCCGAACAGCGGTTCGATTCTGATCGGCGAAGACGGGACGTTGTTGATTCCTCACGTGGCCGAACCAAAGCTATTTCCCGAAGAGAAATTCGCCAGTTATCCCAAGCCCGAACTTGAGCCCAAGAATCACTACCACGAGTTTGTGGACGCCTGTTTGGGCAGCGGCATTAAACCGGGATCCAATTTCGATTTTGCCGGTCCGATGGCGGAGGCGGTCTTGTTGGCCAATGTCGCCAATCGGTTTCCCGGCGAGACGCTGGAATGGAATGCGGACAAACTCAAATTCACCAACAACTCCGACGCCAACAAATACCTTCGCAGGAAATACCGCAAAGGCTGGAAGGTGCGTGGGTTGTAGGGCGATCGTCAGTGCACTTTGCCCGTTCGCACGGACGATGCGCAGGAGGCATGCATGTTTGGCCGGAAGGAAAACAGGAACGCACTGGAGCCGCCGCCGGTGGCATCGACGAATCCCGACGCGGTCGAAATACTGCGTGTCTGGGCTATCCCCGGCGATACCCAGCAGGTTTCCCTGCAACCGACTTGGAAGGATCCCGGGGCCTGGGGACTTATGCTCGTGGACGTGGCCCGTCATGCCGCGAACGCGTATGCGAATAATGGCTATGATCACGACGAAGTCCTTGAACGCATTCGGGAACTCTTTGATGAGGAGTGGGACAACCCCACGGACGATGCCAGGGAAATTTGAGAATCGCACTGGCATCCAATCGCTTCCCAAATGGAAAGTACAGGCATTCGAATGAACTAACCGCGGCTGTATTCATTACTCTTTGTCTGCTGCAGCTTCGTCACGTCATACCTCACCATTGCGATCGCGGAGCCGTTCGAAGGCGCCCCGTATACCGGCGGCGATACCTACGCCGATACGTGGGTAGCAACTGACGCCCTTGGCAGGACGCAACCCGGCATTCGCGAGACCGGACCGGTGCGGAAGGACAAACAGGTTGGCATATTCTATTGGACGTGGCACGTTCCCAGTAACGGCGGGCCCAATGACAACACTCGGATTATCGCGGAGGCGGGTGACTCGGCCACCATTGAATGGTCGGCGCACGGGGCGCCGCACCATTGGGGCGAGCCGGAGTTGGGCTATTACCGGATGACCGATCCGTTTGTTATCCGCAAGCACGCCAGCATGCTCATGGATGCGGGCATCGATGTCGTATTGTTCGACACCACCAATCCACCACACACCTGGAAAGACGAATACGAAGCGTTGTGCGTCGAATACACAGCCATGCGCGCCGAAGGGGCTCGCACGCCCGCCATCGGTTTTATCACTCCGTTTTGGGATCCCACCGAAGTGATTGCGCGGGTGTGGAAAGACCTCTACCAACCGGGTTTGTGGAAGGACCTTTGGTTCACGTGGGAAGGCAAGCCGTTTATCCTGGCAAATCGGGACTTCGTCAAAGATCCTGCGATGATCGAGTTCTTCACCTTTCGCCGTCCCATGCCTGATTACTGGATTGGGCCAAGCGGACCGAATCAGTGGAGTTGGTTGGAAGTGTATCCCCAACATCCGTTCTTGAACAGCCAGGGCGAAGTGGAGCAAGTCAGTGTGGGCGTTGCGCAGAATGCGTTGCCAAACACTCCGGGGCCCGCGCCCATGAGTCACAAGGCAGGCGCGATGGGCCGTAGCTGGCACAACGGGAGCAAAGACAACCGTGAGGGCGCGGTGAATCTCGGCTTGAATTTTGAAGAGCAGTGGACACGGGCGATGGAACTGAATCCTAAATTCGTATTTGTCACCGGATGGAATGAATGGGTAGCCGGCCGGTACACCGAGTGGAGTACGTATACAGACGCGGATGCGTACTATCCCGGCGGCTTGTTCATCGATCAGTACACGCAGGAATACAGCCGCGACTGCGAACCGATGCGCGGTGGGCACACGGACAATTATTATTATCAACTTGCGAGTTGGGTCAGACGATTCAAAGGGGTACGTGAATTGCCGCCGGCCGCTGCCGTTCCCGGTATGGCCATCGACGGCGAATTCGACGATTGGACGGCCGTCAAGAACGAATATCGCGACACCATCGGCGATGTGACCCATCGCGATCATTTGGGATACGGCGAGATTCACTATACGAATACCACTGGACGGAACGATTTTGTATTGTCCAAGGCCACATACGATGAAGGTCACATATACTTTTTCGCGCAGACTTTGAAGTCCATTACTTTGCGCGAAGGCGAGCACTGGATGCTATTACTCATGGATACCGATCGGAACGGCGCCACCGGCTGGTTGGGGTATGATTTCCTGTTGAACGCGCAGGATTTGGGGGACGGGAAATGTTCCGTTGCCTCTTGGACGTCGGGTACCTGGGCGACTGTGGGGCAGGCGGAATACCGAGTCAATGGTAACGGCTTGGAACTCTGTGTTTCCCGTGAAGCCGTTGGTTTGACGAAGTCCGATCCTGAGTTCGATTTTCATTGGGCCGACAACATTCAATCCTTTGCCGATGTGTCGGAGTTGGGCGTGAACGGCGACAGCGCGCCCAACCGGCGCTGGAATTACCGTTTTCAACCCACGCACTGAAGTTGGCCGACCGCTTGAGTGAATACATTGTCCCGCGAGGGTGTTCACTCCGCTGTATACCTTTCACGATTCAGACCTGGGTGATCCTATGACGCAAGGAGAGTTGCCATGTCGCTCGAAAAAGTATTGTATACCGCGCATGCCAAAGCCACCGGCGGCCGGGATGGCCGGGCGGTTTCTTCCGATGGGGTTGTCGATGTGAAGTTGGCTGTGCCCAAGGAAATGGGGGGCTCGGGAGGGGGCGCCAATCCAGAGCAGCTTTTCGCCTGCGGGTATTCCGCGTGCTTTCTTGGCGCAATCCGGTTTGTGGCGGCACAGGAGAAGATTACGATTTCGCCGGATGCCGCCATTGAGAGCAGTGTCGGCATTGGGACACTTCCCACGGGCTTTGGCATAGAAGTGGAACTGCGCATCTCGCTGCCCGGGTTGGAGAGGGCGCAAGCCGAGGCGCTTGTCGACAAAGCACACATCGTGTGTCCCTATTCCAACGCGACCCGTGGCAATATCGATGTAACCCTGACGGTTGTTTGACGGATCGATTCATCTCAAATTACTTGAAAATCGCCCTGAGACGCATGCTGCTTTCGGGGCGATTTCGTTTGGGGGTATCTTGTAACACATTGTTTGTAAATGAGTTACGGCATAATGCATTTTGTTCTATATAAAATTATATGATATGATACAATATATACATTAAGTGATGGCTCGGGTTGTTCCAGAAACGTGAGAAAGGCGCCCTCATGAGCACTCTACCTAAAC
>BTWA01000042.1:0-53536 GCA_045863295.1 Candidatus Hydrogenedentota bacterium | reverse complement strand
TGCGCCATTTGTCGTGGACAATAAGTACGAGTATGGATGCGCAAACCGCCATCAACGCGTTTCTATTGGCCACCCATCCCACCGGGTCTACAAACGCATTATCGGATACGTAAAATAGAGCCGCCAACCCCGCAACCCAAAAGGGGCGAATAAATCGCCGAAGAAGTACAGCTACTAGAACTGCAGCCAGCACATACCACGCGACGTTCTGGACGTGCATGGGCACCGCATTGTCTTGCCAGTACCGGTAATCGGCCCAATGCGTCAACGTGGCAAGAGGCCGGAAAAATGCAATCCGCGCTTCAGGGTTGGTCCACCAAGGCAACACGCCGCGATTGATTAGCGCGTGGTTGTATTCGGGATCGCCCCGGGAAAACACAAATGTCTCCCACGGTCCGCGCTCAATCTCAGGCAACCCAGTAAAACCTAGGTAGATGCCCTTCATATAAAAATCGTCTTCCGAAAAGCCACCGCTCAAAGATCGTTGGGTCAGAAATACCCCAACCACCGCGATCACAACGAATACGAACGGGCTGGCGACGGAAAATGCAATGGCCTTGCGCAAAATCGAACCCACTAAACTGGCCCCTCTCTTCGTCCGCTGGTTCTGAATCGCGCAATCATAATGAACTCACGGAAAAAACGCACATTCAGCGATTTCCATTCGATTCAAACGCCAATCGAATTGCATGCAAAGTCTCCCTTGCGGAAAACTCCCACGTAAAGCGCCGTGAATTCTCTCGTCCGGCTTGTATAATACCGGTTCGAACATTCGCGGGCTCGCGCAACGCTGCCAAGATGGCTTCGGCAATGCTCGATTCGCTTCGAGGGTTGAAATACGTTGCTCCGGATCCGGCAATCTCCGGAATTGCCGCGGCATTCGAAGCAACCACTCGAGTCCCAGCCTCTTGAGCTTCCACGAGTGGCCTGCCAAATCCTTCATAGAGAGAAGGATAAACGTGCAAATCTGCATGTTGGTACAATCCACCCAGCGATCGAATGTCGAGACCATAAATTCGCTTGACCCTGGGGTGTGAGGGTGGCTCACCACGATCGGGCTTTCCCAATAGTACAAGTGCGTGCGGGATCTCGCTGGCAACACGGTCAAACGCGCGAACCAAGCGTGCGGCGTTTTTGTGAGGATAGGTTCTACCCACGCAAAGGAGATAAGGCCGCTCAACCGGAGACGAACTCGGCTCGGCAAAAGTGCCGTCTACCCCGGAATACGTAACTACAATGCGGTCGGAATCTACACCCAGCGTAGCGACAATGCGCGATTTCGAGAATTCGGATAGAGTCGTGATTGCCATAGCAGCCGCCGAAGCGCGCCTAATCAAGTGACGCTGTACAAATCGAGAGATTGGCGAAAAATCCTCGGGGGTGTCGATAAATTGCGTGTCCAGAATACCTACAACTTGAGGACAACCACAGTTCAACGGCGCGGTATAACCCGGCGAATATAAGACATCAATTCCACTGCGTTTCACGGCGGTAGAAAGCAGCCGCTGCTCTGCCAAAACCCGGCGTACTCTGGATCTCGCATTCACAGGCACTCGAACTTGTTGACAGCAACTGAAAGATCCGTGGTTTTCATTGTTGGTAAAGGCAACATACTCGTGGCAAGGTTCCAAAGCATGCATGCTCTTCAGCAACCCGCGAAGGTGAATCTCCGACCCTCCAACTTCTCCAGGAATTAAGAAAAGTGTGTTAATGCCAATACGCATCTTGAAAAGCAATCAACGCCTGGGTTCCTTATGCATGACGGCGATTTCGTCGGGCGTCAAAGGCACATCGTAGATCCGGACGTCGTCCATCAGACCACGCAAATAGTAGGTCTGCTCATTGTCAGCATAGCGCCCTACCAGCAACGCCGATTGGTTCGAACGGGGTCGTCCGCTAACTCGTTTGCGGCCTACTTGTTCGCCGTTCACGTACAGGATCATCTGCCCAAATCCGTAGGTCGCCGCAATGAAATTCCACTCGCCAGGCCTGACAGCTCCTGCATCCAATGTATCGACTCCGGCCATATAAAATCGAACCGTCCCGTTCACAAGTTGAACATAATAACCGGATCGACGCCATGCACCCTTGCAAATGAGCACCGGCATGCCTTCGTTGTCATCCGGCTTGACCCAGAGACTCACGGTCAGAGCGTGCTGAGGATTCCATTCGGGTTGTGGAGGTAGTTCCGCCCAGCCGCTACCACCCAGTGCCAGATAGTTTTCGGCAATGTCCGCCATGCCCTCCACAAATGAGGCATCATTAAAGGATAGGTGAACAAGCGGCTCAAGCGGTACGCGAGACGCCATCACTCCCACCGTGCGCGAAGGTCGTCCCGAACGTCCATCCGGTGTTACACCTGCCACCGTATACGTATAAATCTCGCCGGCGGAGACTTGATCGGATATCTGCAGATACTGCCCGAAATCCGCATCCACATAGGTCTCTTCAATCAAGGTACGCTTCGCATCGTGCTTGCACACGTAATACTGCGCTGCTTGCGGCGAATCACTCTCCCATCCGAGCACAATACGGTTTGCGTTTGTATCTACTCGAATGGCTGCGGGCGGTTCCGGTAGCGGCAAGGAAGGAACGGTGACTCCAATCTCCGATGAAGCGGGATTCGACGTTCCGGGAACGCCTGCCTGAATCCGATAGGTCGAGGTGCGGTTCGACACAGGTGCCAGATCTTCAAACCAGCCCCCGCTTACTGCCCCCAGTAGTTGACCATCCCGGTACACGGTATACATGGCGTCAGCGTGCTCTTGCCAACTAAGGGATACGCTGTACCGCTGCTCGTCGATTGCAGCGGAAATATTCCCGGGGACCTGTGGCATTTCCGGCACGACCACGGGCGGCTCAGAAATGATCGTGCTGATACAGTGCCCAGTCTCGGTCTGTTTTGGAAAACCTTCCGGCCAAGCCACACGCAACGCTCGTCCTGCCCGGACTTCAAAGCCATACTCAAAAGGCGCATCACTCTTGACGGTTTCGGACCAATCAATTGCAAAAATATTTGGCGCAAGTTCTTTCAATTTGTGGCTCGCAAACCGGCGCTTCCCTATGTACCGCGTCTTCAAGTAGACAGAAATACCCTTGTCAGGCACACCCACAGTGATTACGCGATCGGCCAATACAATGAGTCTAGGTTCTTCCGTGTTTGCTTCGGGAAGCACTTCAAGCATCGCCAGTTGGTCTTCAGATAGGCCTGATCGTCTTCGCAGGTTGGTCCAACCTTTTGCATTAATGGCGGCAATCATTCCGAGATCGCTCTGCGAACGCGCGTTGTAGGCAATACTGTGTATTGCCTCGCCTAATTGACTGTAGCGGAGCAAGCGATCGAGTTCGCCCACGTCAGCATGTGAGATTTCATCCAACGCACCGCCCGCCTGAAACAGCACGGCGGCATGCTCCATATGAAGCACATATTCCAAGTCTCTGTAAAGCGCTTCGAGATGTGCTGCATACACAGGATGCACTTCTCGCCGCGTGCCACTGGTCAACACCGAAACCGGCGCGCGCAACAATGCCACGGAAAACTTAGGTAGCAGTGCCTTGGATTCATGCGTCACATCCGCAATCAACGACGGCGGCGGACCATCACCGAATGCCGGCACAGGATGTAGATCGACCCCCATCGCTTTTAATTCCTGTCTCAATTCGTACGCAATACGGGCAACTACGGTTTGTTTAGCTTCCTCGCCAGGCCGCCAAATCTGCCGACCCGATTCGGACTGACCCTCCCCTCCTGTCCAGCGGTATCCTAAGTCCTGGAGCTGTTTCAAACGGCCCGTCATGGATTCCTCCAAGGCAGGTCCGTAACAATCTCGCGACCTTCGCCTTAAGAATTCATCTACCGTCAGCGCCGGATTCCACATCGCCTTCGCCAAAAATGAAGCATTCTCATCCACTTGCCGTACACGGTGGTGCAAGCCAATCAGCCCGGAACACTTCTTCGCGACGGCACGCTGGATCGCCGTGGAAAGAGCCTCAAGCCCAGGCTGTGGCATCCAAAGGTCGCCATCTGCTTCAAGCCGCAGAACCGGCCAGCATGTATTCGACGCGGAGACGGCTTCCAGAGGGGTCTCCAAACTGGGAAGACGTTGCGTCGTATCTATAGTAGATAGACCTACATATGTGGGCAATGTTGCATCCAGTCCTGCCAAACCCTTGGAAAAGACACCTGCACCTCCACCGTCCAGTCCACTAAGAAATACACCTGCCGTCGGCCGCTCAGACTTTGTGATCGCGTAAGAAATGCGTGCTGCGTATGCCACGCGCACTGCCTCCGCACGGCGCAAATAGTCATCCATTGCCTCGAACTCTCGAGACCAATGGTTCATCAGCGAAGACCATTGCGAGCGGGCAATGGGTTGCGTCCACGGCACCGCGGCCATCCCCTCAGGCTGCCAGAAGCTCAGGAATTCAATGTGCGGATAATCATGTAAGACGGATGCAATCTGGACTTGCCATGAGGCTTGGGTCTCAGAGTTAAATGGATCCTCTGGAAACTCCAACCCAAGTGTAATGCTAAGGCCACGGGAACGCGCGTACGCCATCGCGTCCCTGAGAACTTCCTTGCCCGCCTCAATGGCATCATGTGGGACCTCAATCAACGATGCATCCGCGCCAAAATGAGAATCATGAAAGTAACGGCCGGAACCGGCCAAAAACTGACCACGAGATAGTGAGTCGCCTCCCCACCGCGGTGAGGATGTATTGGGCAGCGGAGCGCCACCCAAAAGGGAACCATTCAGTTCAAAAGCAGCATAGGGCAGAAAGTCGTAAATATGAAATGCGATGCCGTTGTATCGCATCTTGACCACCTGATCGATGTACACTCGATAGTCAGCAGGATTCCAAACAGCGGCGCTGGACCAATACTTGTGCCAAGGCAGGATCCCTCGAGACACAAACGCAGGAACGACAACTTCGTGCCGTGGCGACTCCGGCTCCGTCAGTTCGAAAGGCACGGCATCACCGCTGAGATAGAAACCAAACCCCATTTCTTCCAGCAGCGCATACACACCGTTCTGCACCCCCCTGGGCATGCTGGCGCTGATGACCAGTAATCCGCTCTTGCCGTTCAGATGGTGATATAGAAAACCGTCCGCGCCGGGTTCCGGCAACCCGAACGGCCACGCCTCTCCCACTTTAGGTAGAGATTTTGCCGTTCCCAGAACATACCCTTCAGCCGAAGGTGGAATAGTCTCCTCGATACGGATATCCAGCTTTTTTCGGGAAACGCTGAAGATATAACGCTGCAACTCCCTTGCCGCAACGTGCTCAATGGCGGTGGCCTTGGCCCCCAAAAATATGTCTGCAAAGCCCCGAGATGACACCATCGCCAGCACGATCGCTGCTGCCAAAAGAAAGGGCTTGAATCTGACCATTGGAATGTCCCCTATCGGCCACAATACTCGAAGTAGAAGAAGTGTACCCCATCGGGCGTCGGAATTCGATTCCAAGTTATAGTCCCAGATGGCGAATAGGGTGGCAAATGCGATACTGTGGAAAAGGTGAGGAACAGCAGGAGAGGAGCCTCATGGGCTCGGACATTTGGAAATCACCGGAGGAATCCGCAGGTAACATGAGAGTCATTGACGCAATCCAACAGTCAATTGAACATGCCAAACGCACCTGCTTTCCGTTTTCGGCCGAGTTGTGGTTACCAATTGGGTTCATTGCCTTTCTGGATATTACGTTAACGGGCGCAAATCAGGCGTCCTTCTCAAATTTCTCGTATACAGCTCAAAGTGGACAAAACTACAGTTCCTTTCAATCGGATTTTCAGACGATCATCCTGCAAATGCGGGATATCTTCCCCATGGTTCTTGCAATCGGAGCCTTGGTCTTTTTGTTTCTGTTGGTCATTCGAACATTGCTACTTTACATAGGTTGCCGTGGACAACTCATGTTCATTCGCGCCGTAGCACGCAATCGGTTCGGAATCGGTGAAAACTGGAATGCCACCGACAGGCAAGTAATGTCGCTTTTCTGGTTTTATCTGGAACTGATGTTATTTTCATACGCATTCTATGTCGTACTCTTGGTAATTTCGCTCTTGATGATTCGTCCGCAACTGACCAGCGATTCTCCACAACTCTGGCCCGTTGTGGCCACCCTCTTTCCGATGATGCTCTTGGGGGGGGCTGCGGCGTTTGTCTTTGCCATCATCACTACATTGACTCGCAGTTTTGTTGCGCCAATAATGCTTCACGCGGATGTCTCCTGCTGGGAAGCCTGGGGAATATTCCGCGATGCGGCAAGACAAAACTGGCTCAATGTCATCGGATTCCTGATCTTGCGGTGGCTTTTCGCTATAGCATTGGGAATCGCGTCGCTGCTAGTGGGTTGCGTGACCTGTTGTATCGGATACTTGCCCGTGATTCACCATGCCATATTTGCGCCATACTATGTGTTGGACCGGTCATTCTCCCTTTTTCTACTTACCCACTGTGGTCCGTCATACTTCGCCTTTGACACCGGTCCTCCACCTATTCGAAAAGAGCACGTGCTTTGATAACTTGCCATGGTTTCGACCTCGGCAGGAATGAATCGATAGACCCCAGCGCAAGAGACATTCGTTTACTGGAAGCGGATTCAAAACCTGGGGCAGTGACGAGGTAATGCATGGGGCAACGATGGCAACGATTGAGATTGTTTCTGCAGGTCATGCTGCTGGCCGGTCTGGTGGGAGCCTGGGCCGGGAATTTCTTGCATACCCGCGTGCTGGAAGCATCTCTAAACCGGATAGCCGAAAACTACATCGACCAAGTCAAAGGCAAGGAACCGTTGGAAGTAAAATCAGAGGTCGTTGTCACCAAGCAATACCTCCTATTTGGTCCGCCTTCTGGAAAGGTCAATTACTACACTCGATTGAGAATAGGACAAGAACCGGAGGAATTTGGCGGTCTCGAATACCATTTCGATTTCGAGAATGGGCACTGGTATCTGATTGACAGATCAATTTCCATCGCCTTTGAAAGCAGGGATGCTGCACGCGCCATGTTCATAAATGAAAAGGGACTCCGATGAGTACTACGGAAGAATCCAGCAAGACGAATGTGAACAGCTCTCGCAGAAGTCCCCTGTTTTCCTTAGGTATCCTGATCCTGGTCCTTCTGGGTGCTGGCGCTCATTTCGCAGACATGTACCTATTGAAAAAGAGTCTGATTCCTGCCGCGGAAAACGCCCAAAGCAAACTGATGGAGGCGGACGCGGGTCTCAAGACAGACTTTGGCGTCAGCGCCAATCGAGAATTTGTTATATTGGGACCGGCGTCCGGAAGAATTGAAGTGTATACCTTAATGGAAAACGAAAGCTCCGGCCCTGAATACACTACAGTTCAGTACTTCCTCGTCCACACAACAGAAGGCTGGCAGGTCACCGAGACTACTGTGTGTAGATCAGTCGATTGCCTCGACCGATCCCGGCAAGCCCTGACCAGATAACGGACTGGATACCCAATTTGGTTAGCGTCTCAACCAGATCTGTAGAGGACCGCGATGTCGCCCACCGCAAAATCCCTTTGCGCCATTTGATGCTGGGTTTGGTCTGTTTGGTGACCGCAGGCGTGGCGTCAATCCATTTTTGGGACATCAGCTTATTGAATGACGGCCTGCGTGAAATAGCTGTGAATTCGACTCGGGTGCTGGAATTGGGGTCCAAGAACCCAAAGTCCGTGTTTGAGGTAACCGCTTCACGCGACTATATCGTATGGGGAACTGCGAGAGGGAAAATCTCTGTCTACACGGTCATAGGTATCGTCGCGGGCGAACCTGTATATGCGGGGCTGGACTACTTTCTGGCTAGGGAGGGTAATCAGTGGCAAATCCTGGAAAGTGGCGCATGCACTGATGCTGAATGCCAAACAAGAGCCAAGGCGCTATTCATGGCAATAGATGCCGAAACTACACAGCCGCCGTGACTGCGGCCTGGGCATAAGCTACACCATTTCTTATGATCTGCAGTCCTTGTCCTTCGGCCTCCAACGCCTCCCGGGTCCAACGTGGATGGTGCGTGCGATGAACATTTGCCTCCGGGTGCGGCATCAAGCCGAAGACACGCCCTGTGGCGTCGCACAGTCCCGCAACATCATCAATTGAACCATTCGGGTTCGCGGGGTATTCGCCCTTCGCCAACCGCCCATCGGCATTACAGTACCTCAACGCAACCAAGCCGGAAGCCTTCATTTGATCATAAAACTGTGCGTCACACGCTATGAACTTGCCCTCACCATGGCGAACCGGCAATTCGATGGTATCTATGCCACGGGTCCACACACACACGCTCGACGGATCGGCCTTCAATTTGACCCACCGATTCTCAAAACGGCCGGAATCGTTATGAGTCAGCGTAACTTCTTGAATAAACGGTGCCGAGACCATGGGGAGTAATCCCATCTTCACCAATACTTGAAAACCATTACAAATGCCAATCACCAACTTGCCTTCGCCGATGAACTGAGCCAGAGGTTCGCCAAGTCGATAACGTAGCCGGTTCGCCAATATCCGGCCCGAAGCGATGTCGTCGCCAAATGAAAACCCGCCCGGTACGGCCAAAATAGAAGCGGCTTCAAGCAGATCGGGCGAAGCAAGCAAATCATTGAGGTGCATGCGCTGTGCAGCGGCCCCTGCAAGACGAAATGCATATTCCGTTTCGTTGTCACAATTGATGCCGAATCCCGTCAATATAAGTGCGCGTACGCTCACGAGTGAGTACCCTTCTTGCCTACCGCTACCAACGAAGCGGCCTCTTCCATGCCTCTTTTAGTTCATCAAGAGATGCCTGCAGCACCGCGCCTTGCATGGATTTCAACTTCAGCACGGGTTCGACTAGGGTTTGGCCAATCCGGCGGCAGCTGCTTCCCGCCATGACCCGCTCAAATATCGCACAATGCTCCACCGATACCGTCACGACGAACCGGCTCTGTGATTCACTGAAGAGCGCGACTACATCGTTCTTCGCCCCCACGGACGCGATGTCGATTTCCATGCCAAATCCCCCAGAGAACGCGGATTCGGAGAGTGCCGAGCCCAAGCCGCCGTCAGAACAATCATGGCACGAAACCACCAATCCCGCTGCGATGGCGCTGGATAGCTTTTCGTACGAAGCGCGCGCCTTATGCGCGTGTACTTTGGGCACATGGACTCCCAGTAGTCCACGCAGAGCTAGATATTCGCTCCCCCCCATCTCTTCATGAGTGTCGCCAATCACGTAGACCTCATGCCCCGGGCCTTTGACGTCCATGGAAACAACTTTCGTCGCGTCCTCAAGGATTGCAGCGGCCGTGAATAACACAGTAGGCGGAATAGATATCTTGGTTTCGCCTATTTTGTAGTCATTTTTCATGCTGTCTTTTCCGCTGATTAACGGTATGTCATAGGCGACACACACGTCTTTCAGCGCTTCACAGCAACGGACCAGTTGCGCAAGCTTGTATTCGCCGTCCGGAGTTTTTGGGCTCTGTACAGGGTCAGGCCAGCAAAAATTATCCAAACCTGCAATCGACCCGATTCGGGCGCCAACCGCCACAAGATTCCGGACTGCCTCGTCAATTGCGCAGGCCATCATCCAGTAGGTGTCAATGTCACTGTACTTAGGACAAATCCCACAGGATACGGCTATACCGCGATTCGAACCGAGGACCGGACGGATGACTCCCGCATTGCCCGGCCCATCGTTTTCGATCCCCTGGAATTGTTTCAACACGCTTTGGGCCAGCACTTCGTGATCGTACATGCGCACGAACGACTCTTTGCTGCAAACATTCAGCGACCCAAGCACCGCCTTCAAGTCTGCTATCAGGTCTTCGCTCACCAATTCCGGCTCAGGCTCAAGTCGGGGCGGCGTCCATGTGGCCTGCAATTGCATCCGCGGTACCCCGTCGTGCAAAAAGGTCATATCCAACGCGCCTACGAGCTGTCCATCAAAAAACAAGTCCAGGCGGCCAGTATCAGTAAATGATCCTAATGCTGTAGCTTCCACAGCGCGGCGACTTGCCAATTCCATGAATGCATCGAGACAATCGGGCGGAATGGAAAGGGTCATGCGCTCTTGCGCCTCGGACAGAAATATCTCCCACGGTGCCAACCCCGGGTACTTCAAGGGAGCCCGATCAAGATGCACCTCAGCGCCACCTGAAGCCTTGGCCATTTCACCCACGCTGCTAGACAAGCCGCCGGCACCGTTGTCAGTAATGCAGGTGAACAATCCCAGGTCGCGCGCTTCCAACAGAAAATCAGCCATCTTCTTCTGGGTAATGGCGTCGCCAATTTGCACTGCAGTTGCTGGAGATCCTTCGTGCAACTCTTGAGAACTGAAAGTTGCGCCATGTATGCCGTCTTTGCCAATCCGACCGCCGCACATGACGATAAGATCACCGTTTCGAGCACCCTTTTCATGGCTGGGATTTCCATTCACGACAGAGGGAATTAAACCACCCGTGCCGCAAAACACCATCGGCTTACCGAGAAAACGATCATGAAACACAATTGCGCCGTTCACATCGGGTATGCCACTCTGATTGCCGCCATCCTTCACCCCACGGTGCACGCCGCGAAGTACGCGACGCGGGTGCATCAGCCGGGGCGGAATATCACCTTGGTAAAAAGGCGATGCAAAGCAAAATACATCTGTATTGAAGATGCATCGGCAACCCATTCCCGCGCCAAGAATGTCACGGTTCACGCCAACGATGCCGGTTATGGCGCCGCCATAAGGATCAAGCGCTGACGGACTATTGTGCGTCTCTGCCTTCAGGGCGAAATGCCAATGCTCGTCAAAGCGGATTAATCCGGCATTGTCGTGAAACACGCTCACCAGCCAATCGATTCGCTTGCCTACCTCTTCGGTGGTGGCCTTGACATATGTCCTGAACAGACCGTCGATTACACGCTCATTTCCGCCTTCATCGGTATAGTGCACTTCAGCGGCGAATATCTTGTGTTTGCAGTGCTCCGACCAAGTTTGAGCAATGACCTCCAACTCTATGTCCGAAGGACAAACTGGGAGGCCCGATTCCTCACGGAATGCACGAACCCAAGACTCACGATAGTGCGCCTGAATTGCCTTCATTTCGTGAAGTTCAAGGGCAAGCATCATTCGATCACTAAGTGCCGCCAGCGATTCGTCATCAACTTCAAGATCGATGGCACGTACCGTTGCCTCACTACGATCGGTCACTATGGGAAGATCAAGCAAAAACGGCGTGCTGTCCTTCCCCATAGCGTCTGCGGCGCGCACCGTCCAACGCTGAATCAGATCGTTCGCAAGCAGGTCCTTCGCTATTCGCTCGCATTCTTTTCCGGAAACATCCCCTTGAAGAGCGTACAAAGTAGACTTGTAGACTCCTTCTCCCTCGGTAAGCGAACGTCCAATCGTATCGGCAATGCCTTCCGCCGCGCTCTTCCCCACATTGTCGGTAACTCCAGGCCGAAAACCGACCTCAATCAAATAGTCGTACTTGGAAGGCAGTGTCCGGTTGGTAGCGGAATCCTGAATTATTGGATCGGTAAATAGCTCACGCTGTACCTGCTTAAGCTCGTCCTCGGTCAGTACCGCGTCGATCGTATAAACATCGACTACATGAACTGCGTCCACTTGGATGCCCAAGTCTTCAGCAATCTGCAATTGCAGCCCATTCCCCACGGGATCCGGCATCCCCTGTTTCATGCCTACTTCAACGCGGTGCGGCATATGCCAAGTGTCCCTTATAGTGTACACGCCGCTCCCCGGCCACAATTCGGCCTAAAACGGCCGGTTCTGTGCCGGTCTGCTGCAATGTCGTTATCGCACGTTCCGTGTCTTCAGACGCTACGACTACCAGATAGCCCATGCCCATATTAAAAGTCCGTAACATCTCCATGGTTTCCACATTGCCTGCGTCCTGCAAGAAACGGAATAACGGTGGCACGCTCCAGGAACCAAGCTCGATCTCTGCACCGATGTCCTTGGGTAACGTACGCGGCAGATTGTCCGTAATTCCCCCGCCAGTAATATGACTCATCCCTTTAACATTGACCACGCGCATGAGTATCTGAATCATCCGCGCGTAACTGGTATGCGGCGCCATCAAGGCCTCGGCAACAGTCATGCCTGTACCCGGCATCGGATCGTGTACACCCAACCGCGCGGCCTCGAAACATATTTTGCGGGCAAGGCTGTAGCCGTTGGTGTGCAGCCCGGACGATGGAAGACCGATGATTACGTCGCCAGAAACGATCTTTGATCCATCGACTATTTTGGACCGATCCACGACTCCGACAATGGTGCCTGAAATATCGTACTCGCCCTCTTGATACATGTCCGGCATTTCAGCCGTCTCGCCGCCGATCAATGCGCAGCCCGCATAACGGCATCCATTGGCAAGCCCTTGAATGACCTGAACAACCACATCGGGCTTCAACTTGCCAAAGGCAAGATAATCCAGAAAGAACAGCGGCTTGGCGCCCTGTACCAAAATATCGTTCACGCAATGAGAAACAAGATCGACGCCAATCGTGTCGTGCTTGTCCGTCATAAAGGCCAACTTAAGCTTGGTGCCAACCCCATCCACGCTTGAGACCAGCACAGGATCAGTTAACCCCGAGGTATCAAACTGGTACATCGCGCCAAATGTGCCTATGTCATATAGGACGTTGTCGTTGTAAGTCTTCTTCACGATCGCGGGGATTTGGCGCAAGGCCTCGTCCGCCGCGTCAATATTCACGCCCGCGTCCTTGTAACTCATCCGGGGCCGTTCATCATTCATGAAATCATCCCTTTGAAATGCTGCATCCGGAACTTGCCGTGAGCATACGCAGGGGATAATCATAATGCAAATGAAATATATTGATGAATTTAATAAGTTTATATTATCATTGAGCAAGGAAAATTTGCCGTGACAAAACGAATACATCCCGAAATCGCAAAAGGAGCGCTCACGCTCGAAGCCTTGCGCGTCTTCTGTGCGGTCGTCGAAGAATCTTCGTTCCGCGAAGCGGCACAACGCCTCAACCGGTCTCAGCCAGCCGTAAGCCAACAGCTTAAAGGGCTGGAAACGAAACTCGGGTACGCTTTACTGGACCGAAAGTCTGGACGCCCGACTCCTGCGGGGGAAAAGCTTTACCAACGAGCGAGATCCTTACTGACCGAGGTCGATGGACTCACGCGCGAATTGGCGGACTTTGATGATACCCACGTGCCCGTTCTTCGGGTGGGTGCGAGCGACACAACGGCGCTGTATATCTTGCCTCCTGTGGTAAAAGCGTTTGCCTCCGCAGCCAACAAGACCCGGCTGGAATTGGTGAGCCGCCCAACCGAGGCGATTATTGATAAAGTCTTGCGAGGAAATCTCGACCTAGCCCTTGTGACACTTCCAGTCGCCGATTCCGCGTTAGAAGTTCGTGAATTGCTTAGGCAGGAGTTGGCATTAATTACGCCTGCCGGACATACTCTGGCACGGAAGAGTTCCGTAACGCTGGAAGACTTGCGCGAAACGCCACTGCTACTGCTTGACGAACACACGCGAACCGGAGCGCTCTTACGCACGCACTTCCGAGTTTCAGGCTTTGAACCCAGAGTCGTCTTGGACAGTGGCAGCTTTGAGGTCATCAAGCGCTATGTATCGGAAGGCATCGGACTAGCCTTCCTCCCGCGGCATTCGGTGACGGCAGCCGACCGCAACTTACGATCCGTATATGTAGATGGCTTGCCCACGGTCCCGCTCGGGGCCGTGCGACGCAATGGCGCCTTCTGCTCGCGAGCAGAGACCGCCTTCATGAATCTGCTGGTCAAGACGGTGCCCAACTGAATGCGGGTCTAAAAAGGTATCGAACCATTCCCGAATCTTTGGCATGGCGTGAAACACCGACCGCTCATGACTGTAATCACCCACCCGTACGATGGACACATCACCGCCAAGCTGTGTCATCGATTCAACAAAGGAAATCGCATCATCGGGCGACTTCTCCAAATCCTGGTCACCATAGTACAAACGGATGGGAGCTTTGACAGCCCACGGCCGAACTTCATTCTCAGCCACTCGCGACAAAAACCATGTGGGTTTGCCGGAATTATATGCATCCAGGAAGTCACTCGTGAACAGATCGCGCGCATTCGAGGGCAACTCACGGACCAGGGAGAATATCGAGTGCTTACCGTCGAACCACGTCGCAAGCGAATCGGCGTAGGGTTGCGCGACGAAGCGCTCAGGGGAAGTGCCATAGATTGTGCAATAGGAATGGGCCACATAGGCAAGGAAAACAGTTCCTCCTCCCGTCAAGGCTGCAGGAAATGACTCACGTTCCAAGTGGCAAGGCGCACCAACCGGTGCGGAGGCCCGAACGTACAGATTCAAGTCAGTACTCGAATCGATAGCATTGTGAACAGCGAGCGTGGCGTGACCCCCTTGCGAGAATCCAGTCAAGTAAATATTTCTGGGCCATGGCCGTTGAAGTTCTTCACATACAATTCGTGAAGCACGCAGCAGGTCGACAACCGCATGTACCGTGCTAGTTTTGTGAAGATACGGGTGAATCTCACGGCTTGCGCCGAAACCAATATAGTCCGGCGCCAGATATAGGTAACCACCGCCCGCAAAAATGCCCGCGCCCAGGATTCCTTCGGCCAGCGTTGGCCGCGAAGGGCCAAACGCGCGCAACGTGTTTGTGCCATGTTGGTAACTGACGATTCCTCGCAATAGGCCTGTCTGCGGTATGCCAAGGAGACCAGACGCCAAAATGGGCCTACCATCGTAATTCGTAGTCCAATACGAAACCCGGTACAGGTTTATGCCGCGATCAATGTGTGGGCCAACTGGAAAATCCGCCCACCACAGTAACATCCGTAGCTTCCAGGCCGAATGCGATCCAATGAACTCCGCCGCGGAAACCTGACCGGGCTCGCGCGATGCCGGCGAAAGTGCGAGAGTGCGGCCGCTGCGAGCGCAACCCAATTCCCCGGCCAATACGGCCACGATCAAAAGAAGGATAATCGTCGTCCTGAGTACCGGCTTCATATTTGTTGCCCCAAGCTAAGTCGGAAAGCCTTTTCATGATCTTCACAGATACTATCAGAAGTAGCCATGCCGCTTGACGACGCGACAGGCGCTGAGTCACGATAGCCGCTATTCGCGTTCAGGGCATCTGGCTTATGAGCATATGGCGAGTACTAGTGTGCGTCGTATTCCCACCGTTGGCCGTAATTGACCAAGGGTGTGGCTCGATCGTAATTGTCACGTTGCTGACGATTGCCGGGTGGATCCCGGGTGTGCTGGCCGCTTTGATAATTTTGACCCGCAAACGTTAGCGCCGCCGGTACTCGCGGAACACGCACGCGTCCAAACCACGCCTGTGCAGACAGAATCAGACAATCATGAAACAATTGCTTATTTTCGATTTTGATGGCCTCATTTTAGATACAGAAACGCCTGACTACCTGGCTTGGCAGAAAGTTTTTCAGGAACATGGTGCCGAATTACCCATGGACGTTTGGGCTCGCGGAGTCGGTGCGGGATCGAGTGTCGTCGACTTATACGACGCGTTGGAAAGGCAGTTGAACCGAACTGTTGCTCGGGATCGGCTGACGGAAAGCAGGCGAAGCCATTTTTACGACTTACTCGCCAAAGAACACCCCAGACCCGGGGTCGAAGACTATCTCGTAGAGGCCGGCTGTTTGGGCCTGCAATGTGCCGTTGCGTCCAGCGCTGACCGGGCATGGGTGAACGGACACCTCCAAAGGTTGGGCCTAATCCATCACTTCAAGGTCGTATGCACCCGGGAAGACGTGGCGCAAGCCAAACCCGCCCCAGACTTGTTTCTGGCGGCCTTGTCCGCCTGCGGAATCGCCTCTGACAAGGCAATTGTCTTTGAGGATTCGCCTAATGGGCTCTTGGCCGCACGCAGAGCAGGGATATACGCAGTGGCCGTGCCCAATCCGGTCACGATTAGGCTCTCACTGGAAGCGGATAAGGTCTTGAATTCCCTGGCGGATTTACCCCTAAGTGAACTTTTGGCCGGATTCGGTCGGCACTAATTCCAACTGCAGCTATCCTGAGTTGCTCGGAATTCGCACATTTCTATCTATAATTGTTGACGCTCATCCCCGTATGTGACTATTATCGTAATAGGCGAAACGGTGCGGCCTCTGATAAGAGGCCAAGGGTAGTTCTCTCTAGGCTGCACATTTTGGGTTCGGCGAAAACATAAACCGGTAACAATGGATGCCGGACTTCCCCACGGGAAGGTTCGCGCACCAAGGAACCTATGCATTATGCTCGAGCCAGACTCCGACAAACACGCTTCTTCTGCCAGCGAAACGGCCGGTACCCAGATCGGAGGAACGGATAAGTCCGCGGAATTCGCTCACACGCGCTCACCCAGTCCGCATACCGACAAACTCGTGCATACCCGGCTTGGCAATTTTGAGATTGTCGAAGTTCTGGGGGAAGGTACCTACGGAAAAGTGTACAAAGCACAAGATGTCGTCTTGAATCGGCCCGTCGCTATCAAGTTCCTCAAGTCAACACTGGACAACTATCAACTCACCCTGTTCGAACGGGAAGCAAAGGCAATTGCGGCATTGAGCCGTCACCCGAACATTGTTGCCATCCATCATTGGGGTGAGCATCTCGGACAACAGTACTTCGTACTCGAATTCCTCGACAAGTCGCTCTGCCAAATTTTGGATGAGTATCCCCAGGGCATGCCTGTGGCACTTGCATTGCGAATTGTTGCGGAATGTGCCGAAGCACTATACGAGGCACACAAGCAGGGTATCTTACATCGCGATATAAAACCCGCCAACATACTCGTTGAAGGGGAAACACTCCGGGCCAAAGTCGCCGATTTCGGATTGGCCCGCGTACCGGATTCGACGTCAAGCTTCACCCTGGACCGTCTTATCAGCGGCTCTCCCCCGTACATGTCCCCCGAACAGGCCAGCGGGGAATCCCTGGATGAACGGACCGATATTTTTTCGCTGGGCGTCACACTATACGAACTTCTGTGCGGCCAACGTCCTTTCGACGGCGACACCGTGCAATCGACTCTGACAAATGTACGGAAAAACAACCGGGTCAACCTGCGCAACCGCCGACCAGACTTGCCCGAAGCCATTTGCCATATTGTGGAAAAAGCCACGGCACATTCGCCTGCAGTGCGGTATCAATCGGCGAACGAGTTCGCAAAGGCACTGAGAGTGGCCGCCCACGCGTTGGAACACAGTGGGCAAGTAACTACCGACAGCAAAGACAGAAGCAAGAAGAGTCAAGGGGATCCGTTGCCCAAAACCATTACACGTAATCTGGCAATGGCCGGAGGGGCATTGGCTGCACTGCTGATTATGGCCGGAGTCGTGGCAATGCTGCGAGGAGACGGCAACGAAGACATACTGCCGGCCGACAACACTATTTCGGGAAGTTCCAATCAGAGCGCGGGTGCAGATCCCCTTCCGAATGCGGCGACGGAGTCGACGAAAGCTGCGGTCACCACCTCGGCATCACCTCAGGATTTGTTCGAAAAGTATTGCGCTCTCTGGTCCTCTGGAGACTTCGAAGCAATGCACGCTATGTTGGCGAATCCCGAAAAACAGAAGTACTCAATTTCCGACTGGACTCAACGGCTTCAAAAAAACGCCGATCGATACAGTCTCCCAAAAAAGTGGGAAATTATTGGTCCGAAGGAAGAACTTGGTTCAAGGTCGCTTTGGACGATTCGGGTAACGTACACGAACGACCGCATCGACCCGGTGGAAAAAACCACATGGGCGGTTAAGCAAGGCGATGGGTGGTATGTGGGCGCCGGGGGGTTGAGTGACTTCCGGCTCAATTTCTTTGGACCAGACTCATGATATCCACAGTC
Source organism: Candidatus Hydrogenedentota bacterium (assembly GCA_045863295.1). Taxonomy (GTDB): domain Bacteria; phylum Hydrogenedentota; class Hydrogenedentia; order Hydrogenedentales; family SLHB01; genus BTWA01. The sequence continues at coordinate 35,693 of BTWA01000042.1, read as the reverse complement.
GCGCTATGAAAGTGCGCGACGGAAAATATCGCAATACTCTCTGGAGAAACAAAATGAGAAAAATTCCAAGTGCGGTCGTCATCGCAATGGCAATACTCCTCTCGCAGTTTGCAACAGCTCAGCGAACCTCTATTGGTATCGTCCCGTTCGACAACAAAGCCGAAGTAGACTATAGCGTATCTGACGTGTTAGTCGATATGCTTACAACCGCCCTGGTCAAGTCTAGTAAATTCGACGTTTTGGAACGCTCCCAGTTGGCGACGGTTATTGAGGAACAAGCCTTGGGCGCCAGCGGCGCAGTGGATTCCGCAACAGCCGCGCAAATCGGCAAGCTTACAGGCGCGGACTACATGCTGATCGTCATCGTCAGCGAATGCGGCTACGCCACCAAGACCACCCAAGTGTACGACATCACCGTCGCGAAAGGTTCAGCAGTCCTCGCCGTGGACATTCGTTTCGTCGACAGTACGAGCGGGCAAACTATGTTTGCGGAGACCTTTCGGCAGGTTAGAACGGCCACGTCCGTGGCCCCCGGCACTGTGAATCTCGATTTGAGGGTGGGCATCGGCCATGAAATGGCCCGGGACGTAATTGACGGCGTCGCCGGAAAAACGCTGATTGCCGTCTATCCACCCAAAATCGCGAAAATTGCGCCGGACGGCGAAATCATTCTCAACTACGGCGACGTAATGTTTAAAGCAGGCCAAGTGTGGAACGTATTCCGCCCAGGCGAAGAGGTGATCGATCCGGATACCAAGGAAAGCCTGGGGCGCGACGAGGAAAAAATTGGTCAATTGCGTATTGTCTCAACGGCGGGCACCATGTCCAAGGCAACCAAAATAAGTGGCGAGTTGATGGAAGGTGACATCTGCCGGGGTCCAGTGAGTTCGGGCTCCGGATCGGGCCAAAAGGCTACAGAGAAGCCAAGGGAAAAACCCAATCCTTTCCGATAGCTCAGGGCAGTTTGCAAGACATTACACTGCGGCAAAGGGAATTTGACTCATGAGACGCATAGATGTGCAAAGCGTGCGACTAACCTGCGCAATGTGGGCGACAATTGTCGGCTGCTTAGTTGGAAATGCCGCACTGGCACAGCAGGCAAGCATCGCCGTACTTGAATTTAACAACAAGGCAGGCATCGACAAAGGCGTAGGATCAGCCATATCGGATATGTTGACGACAAACATCGTCAAGACCCGAAAATTCGACGTGGTGGAACGAGTGGAACTCAAGAAAGTGGTGTCAGAACAAGCCTTGGGCGATAGTGGCGCCGTAGACGCCGCCACGGCCGCCAAAATCGGTAAACTGAAAGGGGCAGATTATATCTTGGTGGGGGTTGTTACCGAAGCTGGCCAGACATCGCGCGACTACAGCACCAATGGATTTGGAGGAGCGTTGCCTATCCCCGGAATGGGGTCGGGGCTCATGCCGAACCGCGTGCAAAGGCAAACCATCTCGCTGGGTGTCGATATTCGATTTGTCGACACAACAACCGGGGACGTCGTATTTGCGGAAGACTTCGTGGAAACCCGGAAGTCCACAGGTGTGGGAACCGATTTAATCTCCTTCGATCCCAACAACCCCACTGAAGGTGAAATGGCACGAAGCCTGGTGCATCAGCTGACAAAACGGGTCCTGCTTATCGTTTATCCCCCCAAGATTGCCAAACTGGGAAGCGACAACAAGACGGTAACCTTGAACTATGGCGACGTCATGTTTACGCCGGGCGAAGTATGGATGATTTCAAGTCAGGGCGAAGAAGTTAAGGACCCGGATAGCGGTCAAAGTCTCGGGTTTGAGGAGGTTGAAGTGGGCCGCGTGAAAATAACAGACACGCAAAGCGCCATGACCATTGCAGAAGTCATCGATGGAGCCGAAAAACTTGCCGTCGGCCAAATATGCTCCCCCACGGAAACCAAACGTGTCGCCCGAAAATCGTCCGCGAAATCAGAAGGCAATTCGGGAGGCGGAATCGTGGACAAGCCCAAGGAAATTTGGGGCGAAATGAAACACCGTTGGGAAAACCGGAAAAAGGGCAACAAATCCGACGGATAATTGATTTGGGATAGCGTGAATCGGTCTTTCAACGCGGACGCGCGAAACCGGACAAAGTCTGACCTTCCTGTGGCTATCCAGTGAATATGCTGTTCCGCACCGATCCGGTTCCCGGATTCCCACAATACACGTGCGCCCGGCTGACGCTATCTAGAAACGCAATGTGTCCAATGACGCATCGCTCACACCCCTGTCACGCATACCCATCCGTATGACGGGATGATCCATCGACACCGGCCCAGCCTGATAAGAATCTAAACAATAGTGAGATTCATCCTTGGCAGTATCCCGAATCAGTTCCAACGCCCATTCCAACGTACCGACTCCTGCCGATCTCCCCGTGTGCTCGGCGCTCATGGTACTCCTCCCATGGTCTACAGCCCCCAGGGCTGGCCAATCTTCCGTATACGTGATTTAATGGATTGCCAAATCTTTAAAAACCGCATAAGAAGAAAACCACATAAAGTTTACACCGAAAATCAAAAATTGGCAAATCTACAATTTTTCCCCGTAAACGCCTAATGATGAATCAGTTGTGCGAAAAAATCGACGCCACGAAAACTATATCAAAGGCCATAGTCACGGCTTCTCATGCCCCAACGACGCGGATTCTCCCTCGGGACTATGGCTGGGACCTCGCCCAACCTTACTGGCGAAGGCCTTGGTCCGTTCCACAACCATTCGGTCGGCAATCAATCGAACCTGCCGCAACAAAGATCGAGCCGTGGCACTTTCGGCCCGGTAATCGGATTCACAGTAATAGTGGACACGCTTGTTTTGCAGTAACGACGCCGCCTGTTCGAAATGATCGGAATCGTGCGGATCGTACACCGCGCAGGTCCATCCTCCGTGTTTCATGACCACGGAAAACGAAGGGATATCGCTGGGACCGTCGGCGATATACAACATATTCTTGAACGGCACCCTCCGCTCATCCTCCGGTATCGTGTCGTTCACGGAAATGCTCTTTTCCCGTCCTACCCCTTTGTTGATTTCAAACAAGGCTCGCGTCTTGGTCGTGTTGTCGAGAAAACTGGCAATTTGGCTGATTTCTCCCCTTTGGGGATCTCGAATAAAATTGGGTTCCGGCCCGGCCGGCACTTCAATAAACTCCGAAGCATACACGCCATCCAGGTATTGAAATATCTTGGACCCTCGAATCATTTCGGCAAGGCCAGTGCTGACAACATAGTGTTCAAGTCGAATGTCGAGCTCACGATAGCGGGCGTGTTCCACAGACGCCTTCATGGACGCAAACACTTCGGGAACGCCAGGAAAAAATTCAATTCGCTCGCCCAATTCCCGCAGCCTCGAGTTCGTCAGGTTGGGCATCCGGCCCGCTTGCACATACGACAGGAGGTGACCGAGGTAACACGTATCCGGCTGCACGGTCACACCGGCACGCGCGTAAAATTCTGGTAACGCCCGGACTTCCTTCCAAAATCGGCTCTCGTCGATCCGATACGCTTCGAATAAAGGTTTTTGCATATAATGGGGCGACAATGTCTTGTCGAAATCCCAAACTACGGCAATGATGTTTTGTAGAAAGAGTCCTTTTTCGGCCACGCCTTCACCCGCCTTTCAATCCATATGGAATCGCACATACCATAGCATCCCCGGCCGCCGGTACACCATTGATCATGCGTCGATCGATCACTATGCTCTCTCATTGGGAACGGTGCGAGAGAAGTCCAGAATCCGCCAGCACCCCAAAAAATGAGGAAGCTTGCCATGTACATGACATTGGCTCTTGTAACTGCAGTAGCAACCGTCGCGGCCCCGGTATTTGAGTCGGAAATGGTTTTTGATCCCGCCGTGGAAAGTCATGGTCATGTCCATGCATCGTGTATCGTCGAATGCCCGAACGGCGACCTGCGGGTGGTGTGGTATGAGAACGGCCCAGACCTGCCAGCACCCTACTATGCCGAAAACCGCGACAAAGCCGACAACGTGCGAATTGGCGGCAGCCGAAAACCTAATGGCGGCACATGGGAAAAGCCATTCGTCATGGCGGACACATTTGGCGTGTCAGACAATAATCCCTGCATGGCAGTGGATAAGGACAATCGGCTCTGGCTGATTTACCCTACGCTGACAGGTGTACCCGATTGGACGTGGGGTAGCAGCATTCTTCGATATCAGACGTCCACCAACTACACCGATACGTCCGTCCCTGTTTGGGCATCGGCCAATGTGTTGATTCCGCACGTGCCCGGCATCGAAGACGTCACCAAATCCACAATCGATCGCATGGCCCGGGAAGGAGGACTTAGCGACCAACAGCGTGCTCGATTCGAAGCCGGCATCGCCGAAGCGCTCAAGAATCCGTTGTCGCGCCGGTTTGGATGGATGCCTCGCGCACATCCAATCACACTGAAAGACGGACGACTGTTGTTGCCCTTGTCGAATGAAAACTTCAACGTAGCCGTAATGGGGTTCACCAAGGACGCCGGAGCAACGTGGACATTTTCCAATCCCGTACCCGAAGCTGGTTTGACACAGCCTACCGTCGTCGAGAGACCCGATGGCACTCTTGTTGCCTTCTTTAGAAACAGCAGCAACCGCATCAAGAAAAGCGAATCCACTGATGGCGGAATGACATGGGGCGAAGTCACGCAGACCGGACTCCTGCACCCCGGCGCGGGCATCGAAGCAGTCCAACTGAAAAATGGCAACATTGTTATGGTCTACAACGACGTCGAAGAATCGCCCCGTGACCAACTTGCGGTCTCACTGTCTACAGACGGAGGCCAGAATTGGTCCCACACTCGCCATATCGAGCAAGTACCGGACCAACGCTTCGACTACCCTTCGATTCTTCAATCAATAGATGGAATGATTCACGTGACCTACAGCTACAACCTCGAGACTATAAAGTACGTGACGTTTAATGAAGAATGGGTCACAATGGCGGATAAATAGCCCGGGACATTCCCTTTCTCGAAATCGTTCGGCTAACGATTCCATTTCATTTTGGTATTGTTCGATCGGCGGTGTTGTAGCCCCGAAGGTAACCGGAGTTGTCTAGAGGGCGCCGGATTCGATTGACTCCGAAGGAGGACTTTTCGATGGCATGTCTGGCTAGGCCGGCACTCATACTGGTTACTTGCCTCGCGATTGCATCGATGCAGGCAGCGTCCGCCCAGGAACGCACAATCAATCTTGATCCCCCTGGCGACAGGGAGTTCCTGCTGGATTTGGCCGACATGGTGGACGAAGCCGATGAGCAGTCAATTCGCGATCGATGCAGCCAAGTACTGGGCGACACCGCAATCCCCATCGTTGTCGTTACAATTGAATCCATGGCTCAGTATGGACCGCCGGGAATCCGAATCGAAACTTTCGCGACTCTGCTATTCAACCAGTGGGGAATTGGCCACCCCGAATGGAAGGGACAGTCATGGAACCGTGGCGTTCTTCTCCTGGTTTCAGAGCAGGATCGCAAAGCGCGCATCGAGTTGGGTGCGGATTGGGCACACGAGTACGACGCTGTCTGCCAGGAAATCATGGACAAGCAGATAGTCTCCCGGTTTCGGCAAGGGCAATTTTCCAAAGGCATACTTGCAGGTGTCGAGAGCCTGGACAATATGTCGCGAGGAATTCCACTTCCAGCGGCGCCGGTCTTCTGGTGGCACTACGCCATCGTTATTGGAGGTATCGTTCTCCTGGTATTTACCGTGGTGTCACTCATTCGCAGCGGTATGAGCGGTTGGGCCTGGCTCGTTTGGGGGGCTGTTTTCGCGCTCATCGGCTATGTGCTCTACCAGGCCTTGGCGAACAGCGGCAGGAGTTCCGGCAGCTTTTCGGGAGGGTCGTTTGGAGGCGGCTTCTCGGGCGGCGGCGGCGCAACCGGATCATGGTGACCGTGCGGCGGCAATTGATTGTGAATTCATGTGGGGGACCAAACCAATGATGACGGCGAACGGTTGTTTCAACGACGACCAGAAGCGTTCGGTCCAGGATGCAGTGATGGAGGCTGAACGAAAAACGTCTGCCGAAATCGTGCCCGTGGTCGCTACAGCCTCAGGCCGATATGATCGCGCGGAAGACATTGTGGGACTCGTTGGGGGTGTGAAAGCCATGCTTATTGCATACTCCATACTACCCGTCGATTCAGCCGGGTTAACCGGATCGTGGGAGGGCATGGATGTTCCTTTTCAGATGCCCGTGTTGATTATTGCCACGGTCGCGGGATTTATTTTCGCCGCGTTCGTCGCTTCCAAAATCGCGTGGTTGCGCAGACTCTTTACTCCCTCCATACAGATGCGAGACGAATTCAATGCGCGTGCGCGGCAAGTATTCTACGACGCGCGCGTCCATCACACGGCAAGCGGCTCCGGATTGTTGGTCTACATCTCGCTCTACGAACGCACCGCGGTAGTGCTGGCAGATGCGTCCGTTACCGAAAAGCTGGGACAGCCTGTCTTGGACGAACTGGCGAAGCGGCTAATAGACGAAATTCGTATCGGGGATATCTCCACGGCCCTGACAAACTGCATTACGGCAGCCGGCGAACAACTGGCGAGCGCGATGCCCCGTACATCAGATGATGTCAACGAATTGTCTGATGTATTGATTCTGCTGGATTGACTTTCGCCCCAGGATCAGCGCCATGAAAAGTCGAATGACTTGCCATCCTGTTCCCGGTTGCCGGCAAATGCATGTAAAGTCAGAGTAGCGCCGTCGCGTCTGAAGTCGGCATCCACCCACCCAATGGGCTGATCCGGTGTCCATATGTGTGCGCTGGTGGGAAGATTCACAATGGGCAACCCGTCGTGATCATAGATCTGCCAACGATGCGAGTGCCCATGGATCAACAACTTCACGTGCGAATGAGAATGGGCCAGTCGCAACATTCGCTCGCCATCCAACAAATCATTGTCACCATCACCGAGCGTATGGTGAAACACGAGCACAACCGGTCGATCTGAATGCTCTTGAAGATACGCAGAAAGCCACTCTCGTTGGACTTTGCCAAGTAATCCCCCTTTTTGCCTGACGTAAAACAACGAGTCCAGCAACACGATGCGGATGTCCCTATGCTCAATGATGGTGACGTGCTTGTCCTCCACCTGCGCTCGTTCACCGGGCTGCGAACTCACCGCAGCATGAAAATTCTCGCGGTTGTCATGGTTACCAAGGGCAATGTAAACCGGCATGGCCTCTATGACCGGTTTCAACAGGTCCAGCAAAACGACATAGTCGTCCGGCTCTCCGGTCAATTGGGCTGCATCGCCTGCAATAACCAATCCATCCGCCCCCGTACCCACCAAGTCAGACACGATGGACGACAAGTGTTCACATGCATTGAAGCCGCGCGCCCCGGGCAAGCGATCCGCGGGTATGTGCGTGTCACTTAGAAGTGCCAGATGGAGGCGATCCGGTGCGGCAGTCGCCGAAGGGTGCATCAACAGCGCTGTACTGCTCAGTACGGATGCGCGTAAGAAAGTCCTCCGGTTCATGGACTGCAACAAAGCCATGGGCATGAATGCAATTCTCCTATTTCATTGTGCTTTGGACAGTTATGACACGCCCAAGTATAGCGACTAGGAGGGGTACCAACCCACCCGAATGCCCCCCAAGCCGGACACTTGTATTTTGTATCACTGTATGATACAGTAAAAATATGATTACCGTCGATATCCAGGACCCCGTGCCGCTCGAAGACCAACTCTGCAACGGTATTCGACTCGCCATCGCAAAAGGAGACATTGCACCGGGAGACCAACTCCCCTCGGTCCGGCAACTCGCCGCAGATTTAGGTATCCATTGGAATACCGTGGCCCGCGCCTATCGCCGCATGAGGGACGAAAACCTGCTTGTAGTTGGCCACGGCAGGCGCGTCAGTGTGCGCGAGACAGCAAAAGCCCGAAACGTGGATCCGGGCACCGTGCGGCGAGTTCAGGCCAAAGTTCGGGAAGCCTTTGCGGAGGGACGGATTGCAGGGCTGACAATTCTGCAACTGGAGCAACTGGTACAAAGTGAACTCTCGGACTGGAGTAAGTCCGTTACCTGACCCTTGCGTCGGGCCACAAGCGCTTCACCTGGAGATACGGACGATGATTTGGCAATTCAGCTACTTCGCATTGCTCGTCGGGATACAGTTGCCCTTTATTTACGCATGGCGTAAGTGGATGTTGCGCGGCGTGGATTTCGACCGGCGTGCCCAGGTTATTGCCGCCGTTCGCACCCGAATGATTCGGCTACAAGTCGCATGGTCAATGGCGGTCGCTGGCTATTTGAGCTGGCAACTCTTCCACTGGGTAAACTGGGACGCGCAGCATCAGTTATGGGTCAGGTCCATGCCCTTAGACACCGCTGTTGCACATCTAGTCTTCTGGCCGTTCGCCATGCCGGTCATCATGGGAACAATGAAGGCGCTTCGAAAAGTAGGCGTGTTGCCGGAAGAGTATGTGCCAGGCCCTGTGAGAACGGCAAGCCTGAAACCGCGCACATTGAACCAATACCTTCCCTTGTGGATCCGTGCCACCACCCTCGTTATCCTTGGCTTCATGGGCGCTCTGGCGCTGAGTCGATTGGCGCTTGACCCACCCGAAGAGTTTCGTTTGCAAGTAATGGCAATCACGATGCTTGGATCTGCTGCTGTCATCATGCTTGGAATTCACTTCGTACTTCCAAGGATGGAATTGGCACAAAGTTATCCGCCGGGCGGTGAGGCCTACACCAAAGCGGCCGACGCACTGCGGGCGTTTCGAATTCGTAGTATGTACTTACTTGGCGCGTTCGCCACGGCGGCATTTATTCTGTTTGCCGCCTTGGAGCCAGAAATTGCGCGCGGCACTATCAGTGAACCGAAGTTGGGCTTGGTTGGCGGAAGTGCGGGCGGCCTCATCGGACTGGCTGGCGCCGCCGTGGGCACGTTGTGCAGCCTGAAGGCCTACCGTCTCGAAGTGCTTCGCAGGAAGGACTCCGGCGCCGATCACCCCAACACGCTGCTTCAAACCGAATGACTATGCGATCCGAGGCTTCATGACTACCGTGTCCGTCCCTTCAAATTCGGCGACCAGCCGCTGAAACATGGCTTCGTCTTCATAGGTACCGACCACTGCGCCACCAGACCCGGAAAATTTGCAGGACGCCCCGTGTTTACGGCATGCCTCCACCAGAGCAATCTGCGCTTTGGGCAATTGAAAAATGGATCGGCGCAAATCAAAATTCCGGTTCAGCCACTCGCCTATTTCCGATCCTCTATTGGAAAGGATAAGCGCTCGCGTCTTTTCGGCAAATGAAGCAAATTGCTTCATGGCGTCAACCACCTCGGGCTCCCCGGCCAACCACCGCTCCTTAATGCGGTTATGGAAGACCTCAGACCCTTCGGCCAGCTTGGTACGATAGGCAATGTAAATGTTAGGCAGTAACCCGGGGTCAATCTCTTCGTATCGTCCGTGTCCATGCGATTCCATGTATCCCTTGTCAAAATCCATGAACACACACCCTTCATACACCTGTATCACGCGATCCTGCAGACCTGCCGTGATCCCCAACTCTCCGGTTTCCACGGAGAGTATGAGATTGGGTTGAATCTCCCGGGGTATGTCAACTTCGTAATACTCCATCAAGCACCGCAATGTTGCGGTTACCAGAGCGCTGCTCCCTGCCATGCCGACATGCCTAGGAATGGTTGTGCGATACCGAATCTGAAAATTCTTGTTCTCGGGCAGGCGAATGCGCTCGGCTGTGCAATGCTCCACGAATCGCTTGATGGTCGCCTTGACCAACCGAATCGCCCCGTAATATCCGAATGCCTGTACGTCATCAACTAGATCGTACACGGATGAATAAGTGGATCGGTCGCGCAGACTGGGAACGATTTCCACGTGCGGATGCTCATACAAACTGACTTTTGCTGAAAAGTCTCGTATGGTAAAACTAATGGTCTTACCGTAATAACCGTCCGAAGGATTTCCCACAAGTCCGGCCCGAGCGTACGCAGTCGCCTCACACGCCATGAAAACTGATTCTCCTACAGAGTAACGCCCGGTCGCACGAAGAATAAAACACAACCATGGCCGTTTCAAGAAACAGTGAAAACAGACCATTTACCAATACAAGATAAGGCACCCAAGCAATCCCGCAAATAGGGCATAGTAAAAAAACGGAACAATTGTCTTTCGTATTACCATCCCTTCCCGGCCTGCCAGACCGACCACGGCGGAGGCGGCCACCACATTGTGAACGCAAACCATGTTTCCCGCCGCGCCGCCTACCGCCTGAAGGGCCACGATCCAAGTCGGATCCAGTCCAATACGCAAACCGGTTTCAAACTGAAAAAGAGCGAACATCATGTTGCTCACTGTATTGCTGCCTGCAATGAATGCGCCGAGACCGCCTATGGACGGAGCGAACAAGGGCCACGCACCTCCCACCATGTCTGCCACCGCTTGCGCAAGCGCCACAGGCATCTTGGGATACCCCGCACCGCCGCCGTCACTGTGAATGAATACCTGCACCATGGGCACGGTAAACACAAGGGCCGACGAAGCGGTGAGCATTGTCTTTGCACTGTTTGTCCACGCGGTTTTGAATGTACCAGTATCCATTTGATGAAAATAGATGGTAAGAATGGATACAAATACAAAAACCGTTCCGGGCAGGTAAAGTGGCTCGACCGACGCGGCAATGCCGGTTCCAAAGATGCTTTCAATCTTGATGGAAGGCGCCTTCAGCCAGGCGCCAAAAGGCAATGCCTTGATGCGTGTGGCCAGCAGCAGTGCGGCTACCAGCACGTAGGGCAACCATGCATTGAAGAGACTGAGAGGTCGTTTGGGCAAGTCGGGTACCGCAAGCGCTAGGGTACCGCTCCAATCCGCGGGCCATGTGTCTCGCGGTGCGAAGTCCCACGGCGCATGGACCTTTGGAACAAACCAACCGTTTCGAGCCGCAAACACTACAATGGCCATGCCCGCTAGCGATCCGGTCAAAGTTGGAAATTCTGGCCCCAAAAACCACGCGGCCGCCAGATACGGGAGCGTCATCGCAAACGCCGCAAACAACGCGAAGGGCCACGCAGCAAAGCCCTCGCGCCAGGACTTCGCCGCGCCGAAAAAACGGGTCATCATCGCTACGACTATCAGCGGTACGACAGTGCCGGCAGCCGCATGTAGTACCGCAACCTTTATGCCGATGTGATGAAGAAATGCGGTCCACTCCATGAAGCCGTGCTCCAGCGCATAAGCTTTCACCGAAGGATCCGAACCAATGCCCGTATTTATGCCGACCAGAATCGGCGTTCCGGCTGCGCCAAACGAGACGGGCGTGCTTTGAATTATCATGCCGGCAACTACGGACGGCAGGGCGGGAAACCCAAGTCCGACAAGCAGAGGTACGGCAAGGGCCGCAGGTGTTCCGAATCCCGCCGCACCCTCGATAAATGAACCGAACAGCCAAGCTATAATGACCACCTGCACCCGGCGGTCGGGTGAAAGCGCCGTAAATCCCGCGCGAATGGTCGCCAGGCCCCCGCTTTCCTGCAACGTGTTCAATAACAGAATTGCGCCGAAGATGATATACAGCAGCGTCGCCGTCACAATGAGGCCATTGACGGTCGCGGCGGCAATCCGGATCGCCGGAGTCTGCCAGAGGAATAGCGACAACGCCACGGTTGCAATGTAGCAGAGAGGCATGGCTCGGCTTGCCGGCCAACGCATTCCTACCAGCAACACGGCTACCGCAGCGACAGGCAGCACGGACAAACCACCTAGTACTATGGTAGACATGGTCACCCCCTACCCGTGAATGCCCTACTCAAATCTCGGCGCATCCGCCTGCCAACCACGGATTTCCGCACTCTACGATCCTATTGCATCTTAGCAGTTTGGCTGAGTGACTCTGTAATCAAAGGACTGAGGCGCAAGCCAGTCATTAGGCCGCTGGCGGGGATAACACAAACGGGGTGGGAACGAATGTAGTATCAGTTGATTGCACTCGACATGGGCTGCAATTCCTGGTCGTCCGCAAACATGGTGATAAAGAGCCGGAACAAATTCTGATCAAGCAGTTCAAGCATCTCGCGATTCATGAGACGAAAGGCCTCGAACGTGGTCATTGCCTTCCGGTAGGAGCGGCGTGTGGTCAACGCATCAAAAATATCTGCTATTGTGCTTACACGGACAAGCGGATGAATCTGTTCGCCACGGAGTCCATCTGGATACCCGCTTCCATTTAACTTCTCGTGGTGGTGCAAAACAACATCCAATGCCAGATCGGACAATCCACTGTCTTTCCGTAGCATTTCGCTGCCCAGAACTGGATGTTGCTGCATGCATGCAACTTGGCTGGCAGTCAACTTGCCCGGTGAATTTACAATGGACGGATCGATTTTGCACTTGCCAATATCGTGTAACAATAGACCTTCGCCGAACTCACGCAATATCCGATCGTCCGTATAACCGGCCCGCTGTGCAAGGCATACACTGTAAACGAACACGTTCACGCTGTGGGTATACGTGTAGTAATCGTAGGAAACCAGACCAAGTAAATGGCGAAAAGCCCGTTGTTCGGCAGCCAGGAAGCCGGTGAGCGTCCCTGTCATTTCACGTGCGCGCCCAATTACCTCTCGCGTCACTGGTTGTTCAAACATCTGCTTCATCAATCCCGTGGCGGAAGAGTAAAGCACGTGAACCTTTTCTTCGAGCGGCAACCCGGGATCGTGCAAAAGCTTGTCTAAAACCTGCTCCACATGCACTTGAAAGTGACTATGTTGCTCGGTTGGGACAAAGAACCGCGTCTTGCCCTGATCGCGAATACGTTGAAAGGACAAGGATTTGGGTGGGGACTGCCTCGACTTGAAGAGCACCGGAACCGTCGCCGCAGGATGAAGTATGTACAAGTCTACATCCGAAAGCGATTCATCGCGTAAGACCGCAATCGGTATCTCTATATACGAGGAGTACTTCTGGGTCGCAGACATCTAGGATTCCTTCCGATCCCACGCCGGATTGGACTCACCTGCGGCCGGCCTCGCTCCCCGACGACGCCTTACAATTGCCGATCCGCGTTACAAATGCATCCAAATGGTACATGAAACTACACACTTTCACAATGCTTGAACGGTTGAAGTGGGTTTTGGGAATACGATACGCAACAAAGACATCGGCGCTATGCCCCCATAAAGAAATTTTACTTTATCCAAATAAACCGTTTGAACCGGGAATATGAACATTGATACGATACCGCAGGTGGGAATATTCCCGGTGTATCGGCGCAATTAGATCTCCCTAAGTACCCACATCCACGGCCTAACGGTACAGGCCCCCTTAGGGCGATTCGCAGTGCGCGGAATGGCAATTTTGCCCGAAAATGTAGCCACAGAATCTACGCGTTCAAAAGAGTTCGAGGCGCTCATTTTGGAGCACCTCGACATGTTATATGCCGTCGCACTGAAACTGACGCGCAATCCAGCCGATGCCCAGGACCTCACCCAAAACACGATCGTTAAAGCCCTGCGATTCCACGACAAATTCGAAAAAGGCACCTATATTAAGGCGTGGTTGTTAACCATCCTGCGCAATACCTTTATCAACGAATACCGAAGGAAATCGAGACGGCCCACTTTTGTCGAACTGACCGGCACAGAACAGGCCGAAGATCGCTCTCCAGATCCCGAAGTGCACTTCGAACCCGCACAGGGCAAGACGGAAGATCTGATGGAACTGCTGGACGACGAGGTGAAAAAGGCTTTGGAGTCCCTCCCCGAAGATTTCAGGCAGGCAGTAGTCATGGCCGATCTGGAAGATATGTCCTATAAGGAAATTGCCGACAAGATGAAATGCCCCCTGGGCACCGTCATGTCCCGTCTCTACAGAGGGCGGAAGCTGCTCCGGGAACAACTGGAAGAGTACGCCAAGGAACGCAGGCTGGTTACATCTCAGCAGGAGTGACATGATTCCATAACCCAAACTCCCTGGAAGGGTTAGGAAACGCCCAGCATCTTGTCAGTCGTTTGCCTGCCAATACGCTCCATGGTATACTCGGCAACGCACTGAGGATTGAGTTTGTAACGGTTTCTTGCGGGTTTTGTTTGCATTCGATTGAGGGGATCCAATGGGCTTCGACCTGGTTTCCGTGGGGCTGTCGTGTGCCGATGTCATGGTGCGCCCTGTCGAATCCCTTCCCGCCAAGGGTACCTTGGCCCTGATGCCTACACTCGAAATTCACTTGGGTGGGCTCGCCGGGGTCACCGCAACCGTGTTTGCGCGTCTCGGCGGGAAGGCCGCGTTTATAGGCACCCTCGGCCAGGACGGCTTTGGGGACTACATCATTGGCGCACTTCAAAGCAATGGCGTAAACATTGACCAGGTTAAGCGCAAGTCCAGCTATGGAACGCCAGCCACTGTCGTTATGATCGATGAAATGGGACAACGCACGTTTCTCCATCATCAAGGCTCCAGCCGGGCATTTACCGAGCAGGACGTCGATATGAATTTCGTAATGCGAGCCCGGCATTTGCACTGGGGCGGGCCCGCTGTAACGCCCGCGCTGGATGGCGAACCCGCAGGGCGACTCTTGAAACAAGCCCGGGAGGCCGGTCTGACAACCTCTCTCGATACCTGTTACGATGGCGAAGGCAAGTGGTTTGCGCGCATAGAACATGCCCTTCCCCATACCAACGTCGTCATGTCCAGTATAGAAGAAGCACGCAAGTACACGAACCGGGAGACTCCGGAAGACGTCGCGGAATATTATTTGTCCTTTGGTCCGGACATCGTGTTGATTAAAATGGGGGACAGCGGCGTCTACGTGAAAAGCGGAAGCGATGCCTTTGCCATCCCCGCGCACACAGTACCGGTTCTCGATACCACGGGAGCCGGAGACGCAGCATGTGGCGGGTTTCTGTTCGGATACTTGAATGGATGGAATGTCCGCCGCAGCGCAAAGCTGGCCAATGCCGTAGGCGGATTGACCGTGCAGGCGATGGGCGGCTCCATGGGAGTAAAGTCCCTTGATGCGGCCATCGCACTTATGGAAGGGGCATGAGATGAAGCGTCTGTTCGCCGTGGTTATGGTGTCTGGTCTGACTTGGGCTCAACAGTTGCCTCCTTCAATTCGAAGCACGGAAATCGGTGGCAGTTCGGCCGCGCGGCCTAACGCGAATGCACCGTCGGAACAACCCGCCGCGAGCAACGAACCCAGTGAACAAGAACCGATACAATCAAAGCCCGTTGAAAATCCAGAACCGGCGCCTGCCCCCGAAGCAGCCGCGCCTGCATCCGAAGGTTCTGGGTACTCTGCAGCGCGCGATCGCGAAGAACAACGTAAACGAGAAGGCAAACGCGTGGCGGCATTTTGGGTCACGTTGCCGGGGAGATAATCGGTTGAGTGTTATTCGGTTCCGTTTAGCGTTGGCGGTCGTCAGTGCTTTGGCGTTGGCGCCCTATCTTGCCGTGGCACAATCAGTATTCCAGACGGTACAAGAAAGCGGTCCCGTTCGCGACGCCGTCATTGATGCTGCAACCGGCGATATGTACCTCGCGGTATATGGCGTAAATCAGGTCTTGCGCATCGACGCCGCCACGAAGATTTCGAAAGCCTCGGCAACGGTCGGTGGCGGACCAACCGCAATCGCGCTTTCCGCCAATGGCCAGACCCTAGCCTGTGTGAACCGTCTTGATGGCACCGTGTCTCTCATTCAAACCGCCGATATGTCGGTGTCCGCGACGGTCGCCGCAGGTAAAGGAGCCTGCGACGTAACGCAACTGGAAAACGGCAGCTTTGCGGTGGCCAATAGCTTCGCCGACAGCATTACGCTTATCGACCCCGCCCATCCGGATACGCCCCAAACGGTGGAAGGCGTCACGGGTGTGCCGAGTGCGATCGCCGCATCGGGGAATCAAGTGGCGGTTACAACACGAGCACCGGCCAGCGTGGTGATTTACACCGCAGGCGAAAAAGACCCCAGTACCACCATTTCGCTGCCTGCAACGCCAGCCGCCATCGCAGCCTTGACCAGAGGCCAGTTTGTTGTAGCCACGGATGCAGGAGCTCTCCTGGTCAACGCAAATGACGGCAGTGCAAGAACCGTTCTCGAAGGAACAGTCCAGAGCGTTGCTTCTGCCGGTGGAGCATGCGCCGCTTTAGCCGGATCCAACGTGGTAGTCTTCAATGACCAAGGCAATGAAACGGGACGATATGCTGTACCCGAAGCGGGACAGGCATTGGCATTCGCCAACGGCCTCGTCGTTGTACTGTCCCCGAAGAATAAGTCCTGGCATTGGGCAGCAGTCGAAGGTTTGTCCATCGCTCCGGCGATGGTAGTAGCCGAGGCGGCTACAGCTGAACAAGCCGAAGAAGCGGCCCCTGATTCTACCGCGGCCGCGGCCCCCACACCTGTGGTTGTAGAAGAAACCAAAGTGGAACAGGAGGCGGCACCAGTGCCACAACCGGTGCAAGCCGAAATTGCTCCCGCAACAGCACCGGCAACGGACACCGCTCCGATTTCCGAACCGGCCGAGACTCCCGTACCGATGCCGGACGAGACTCATGAGGCGCAGGAACCGGAACCCGCTCCCGCTGTGGCCGCTGCACCGGCATCTCCGCAAGACATTAGTACGGTTTCAACAGACCAGCCAGCCTCCGAATCCGATTCTGATTCGGTTGCTACAGAGGAAACAAATACTGTCACACCAGGCGAACCGACGCTGAAGGCCGACGCAACATCAGCCAAGCCAATGAGCAATGAGCCCAGGCCAAGCCGGATTCGCCCGGAGGGGTTTGCGCCCCCCTTCGACCCGAAGCCGCCCGTGCCCCCCAGCAAACGTGGACGGCCCGCGGCGGTGCCGTTTGCCGAGGGTACAGAACCAACCTTGAGTCAAGGCATCGGGCAACAATTGCAGGGAATTGACGAAGCGGAGGGCGGCTTCGAACCCGTAGACTGGAATGCGCCGCTGAAAAACATCAAGGCAGAAGTTCTCGACTACAATCCGGATACGCGCATTATCGAAGCACAAGGAAATGCACGGTTCCGCGTCGAAACCATCAGCTTCGCATCCGACTATTTCTACTACAATGAGAACACCGGCGAATTGCACATGCGTGGCAACGTGGAAATCGTGCAAGGACCGTCTACTGCATTTGCGGATGAGATTAAGTACATTTTCCCACCAAAAACGGAAGAATCCGCGCCGCCGCCACTTACCTCGGATCCCGAGAATCTGGAGCGTGACATGGCCGCGTCACTTTACGCTCTAGGATCCATCGAAGCGACGAACATTGAGATCATAGAGCCGCAACGGCATTTCGTGGCCCAGCACATGTACTACGACTTCCTCACGCAGACGGGCGAGGGTAACAACGTGGAAGGCCAAACTGGACAGGTGCGGTTCGGTGGCGAAAAAATTCAGATTACGGGTGAAAATGCCGCGGTCATCGAAAATATCTGGCTGACAACCTGCGACTGCGACCACGAATACTATCGCATCCGTTTGAATACGGCATCCATTGGCGAGGGAGGCACGCTGCTGGGCAAAGGCGCGCGGCTCGAAATTGGCAAAGCAAAAACGCCCGTCTATTGGCCCCGTTGGAAATTGGCTGGGGCCGAGGCAGCTACCGTGGGCTTCGACTTCGACAGCGGCCGGCGCGCCGAGTTGGGCTACTATATCAACGTTGGTCAGCAGTTTGCCGTCAACCAGAACGTTTCGCTCGGCCTGCGCCTCTATCCCACGACAAAGGAAGGCGTTGGATTCGGCGTCGATGGCGAGTACGACTTTACCATGGACCCCACGGCCCCCCTCTTCGGCGGCAAGGGCGAATTTCACACGTTGTACACAACCCAAAACCGCAGTTATTTGCACTGGTATCACCGTCACCAGTTGTACGCGAACACACAATTGCTGACCCAGGTCGAGCAATGGTCCGATCCGGATATCTACAAAGATTTCTACTACGACCAATTCCAAGACCGATCCGAACCGCGGAGTTTTGCAAACGTAACCCATGTGAACCCCGCCTACATTGCTACAGGGACCGTGCGCGTAAATCCTCACGGTTTCGTGGCTGAAACAGAGCGCGCTCCGGAACTGACGTTCCACCTCCTTGAGCGGCGTCTCGCAGACAACCTGTACTTCACGTTCGATACGATTAATGGGTACAACGAACGCGAACCCGGGGACACCCATTCGGCCCGCTCCGTTAATGTCGGACGCCTTACCTACGATATCGACATGGGAGAAGCGTGGAATCTCGCGCCATTCGTGGAAGCAGAGGCCGCTTGGTATTCCAACACGGTTGATGGCGGCGACTCCGACGGACGCTTGTCCGCTTTAACCGGGGTGACACTTCAAACCAGGCTGCACCGAAACTACGGCGGCATCGGCGGCTTCACCGGATTTAAGCACATAATTGTGCCGTCGATGACAGTATCCTACCGCCCAACGTCCAATCTCGATGTGGAAGATACGCCTCGCTTTGACGCCTATGACAATGTCTATGGCAGGACGCGACTGGAAACCAAAATCGACAATATTGTGCTTGGACAGGACGCGGATAGCGGCGAATCATGGCAGGTCGCCCGCCTCAGCCTGTACCACGGCGCCGACATTTGGAACGAGCTTCGCGAGTCCGAGGACTACGAAGTCGAGTTGGATTTGCGCCCTCGTCCTTACTGGGGATTCCACTTCATCGGCGAGATGCATCACATTTCCAACGACCGCGACTTGGATTTTGACGAACCGTACTTCGTGCAGCGCGCGATTGTCGAAAACTACGATCGCTACTTTGACGCCGATCCCGAAACCGCATTCCGTTACAATGCACAATACGGCGACTATGAACGGGCGCTCGCGTACTTCTACTACGATGACCGTCCATATGGCGGCAAATACAGCGGCCGCATTGGATTCAGCTATACACAAACCGACGACCAGGTGTTTAACCGCGAAATCATTTATGGGTTCGGGTACAAGGCCAATGAAAAATGGACCTTGTCCTTCGAGCATCGATACGATTTGGAAAAGGACGAACTGACCCGGCAAAAGTACGAGATCCGGCGAGCCATGCAGTGCGTCGAAACCGCCATAAATGTGACGCAACGGGAATCAGGCTGGGACATGGGATTCGAACTTAGTGTTACTGCATTCCCAGGAACCCGGTTGAAATTCTAGTGTCGGCAAAATTGAAAACTCAGGCAGGAACACATCACCGGATTCAGACGCCGGCATACTGTGACAAGCGGCCGCCGGTTTGAGTCTAATCCCCCGGGTTCAGACGCATCCAATCGTGTTTATGCTGCAACGCCTGAGGAAACTCCATGCTTAGTGAAATTGACGCCGCCGTACAGGCAGCCGCGCCGGCCATCGTGCAATTGCGCCACGAATTCCATCAGCATCCTGAAATCCGCTACGAAGAGAAATGGACATCCGATCGTGTCTCGCGCTACCTCGACGAGATTGGAGTCTCCCACAGGCGGGGATTGGCCAAGGGCACGGGGATTCTAGCGACCATCGAAGGCAATGGGCCTCGGACCGTCTTATTGCGTGGCGATATGGATGCCCTCGAAATACAAGAAGAAACTGGATTGCCCTACGCATCCACCATTCCAGGTCGCATGCACGCCTGTGGACACGATGGCCATACCGCGTGCCTCTTGGGCGTAGCCAGAGTGCTATCCGAGTGCAGACACTTACTGCAGGGCACTGTTCGGCTCGCTTTCCAGCCCGCCGAGGAAGAAGCCGCGGCCGGACGGTTCATGGTGCAGGATGGCGCGGTCGATGGCGCGGATGCCGCCTTTGCATTGCACGGCTGGCCTACCTTACCCGTGGGTAAGATTGGACTCCGGGAAGGATATGCTCTCGCCGGTGCCGACGTATTCTGGATAACCGTTCACGGCCGGGGATGTCACGCCGCGGACCCAGCCGCCGGGGTGGACCCTGTATTGGTAGCCGCCCACATTACAACGGCACTGCAATCACTCGTAAGCCGGGAAATTCAACCTCACGATGCGGGCGTGGTAACTGTGGCTTCTATTCATGCCGGTACCGCCACTAACATTATCGCCGACACCGCCGTCATGGCCGGCACGTTTCGCAGCTTTGACCCCAAAGTCCGCGAAACGCTTGCCATGGGCATTCAACGCATCGCAACGACCGTTGCTCAAGCGTTCCGTGCCACGGCGGAAGTGTCTCTTTCCGAGAACGTGTATCCGCCTCTGCAAAACGATCCCGGCATGACCCAGTTCGTCCGCGAAACGGCGAAAGAAGCCATTAGTCCTGACTGCGTCGTCGAAATGGAAAAACCATTCATGGGCGCGGAGGATTTCGCCTATTACTTGCAAAAGGTCCCGGGGACCTTTATCTGTCTAGGTGTCAATTCAAACCACGAGGGTGGATATCCCCCACTCCACAATTCCCGATATGATTTCTCAGATGCCGCGGTGCCGATCGCCATGAAGCTGATGTCAAGCATCGCCGTAAAGTTTCTGGCACGCCAATCGTAACCGGCATAAAAAAATGCGGCACCGCAAAAACTGCCGGCACCGCAAAAAATACAAACAGCTCGACTAGTATTCCTGCACGGAAGATATCTTCCAGCTTTCGCCTTCTTTCGCAAACAGCACCGTTAGCGTGATCCCGCCGAAATTGCCATTTAGCGAAACCGGAGAAGCGGAACCCTTGCCACCTTCCTCAATGGTCACCTGGGTTTTGTCCGTCAACACTTCCAGGCCATCCAAATACCCCTGAGTCTTTGCTTCGGAGAGAAATGCCTTAATGGACGTCTTGTCCCGGCCTTCCGCATCTTTGTAACTTTCCGCATACGAAGTCAACGCGGTGTCGATATCACCGGCTTTCATTGCTGTGGACCACGCCGTAAGCGTGCTCATTATCATCTCTTCATCCGTCGGCCCCTTGCCAAGACCAGCGCATCCCTGAGCCAAAACGACCGCAACCATGACCACACTCGAAATCCACACTGTATACCGTTTCACGATTAGCCCCTTTCCCTGCGTTCAACAAGCGCGCACCCCAGTGGACCGCGCCCCAGACCCAACGTCGCGATATTCAACCACAGGACAACCCGCTTTTTAAAGCCCGTGCCCAGGGTATCGCTTGGCCTTTTCTCACGCGGCCGGACCAAGTAAAATAACCCTATCAAAAGGAGGGCGGGGTTGCATGGGCGTGCTACGCAAATTGCAGAACTGGCGAAACGGCCGGAAATTTGCTCAGATTGGCAAGCGGTGCCGGTTCTATGGATCCGATATTGAAGTGGACGGCAACGTAATCGTCGGGGACTACGTCCATATACGAGACCATTGTGTTTTCCGTACGCGCCGCGAAGGGAAAATCATCTTCAAGGATCGCAGCATGGTCAGCTGGGGCGTGATTATCGAGTCATCTGAACTCGTCGAGATAGGGGAAAACACCGGGCTTGCGGAGGGTGTAATCATCCGCGACGGAACCCACCTTATATACGGCACGAAGGAACACTGGCGGTTCACCCCGCACATCATAAAACCCACCATCATTGGACCCAATTGCTGGATTGGTAGCCGAGCATACATTTCCTATGGTGTGACGATTGGCGAAGGAGCCGTAATCGGCATCGGAAGCATCGTCACAAAGGACGTAGGCCCGTATGAAGTCTGGGCAGGCGCACCGGCCAAACGGGTTGCCCACCGCACCGACGACGTACCCCCAAAAAAGCTCGCAGAAGCACAACAATTGCTCGCCGAACAGGGCATACGGCCCGACCGCCGCATGGACGATATGTAATCCAATAGAAAGCTCCCGGGAATTCACATGTGCGAATTCCCGGGAGCCAATGGTTCTATTCGGTTCAGGGCTCGATTTTGGGGGCCGTTTCAGGCTCAAATCGCTGATGGCACTTGTTACACGATTCCACCAGCGTCAAATACTTCGCCTTGCTGCCTTCATAATCGGTCGCCTTCACCGTCTTGTACAACTCGTATGAGGCAACCCTCATTTCCACAGTCATTGTCTTCCAATCGTCGCCACCTTCTGCCGGCACGTACAGAAACAACAGATTGGCCGACTCGGCCGACGCAAGTGCCGATTCGCGCACCGTGCGCCACCCGCGACGATCGGGCTCCTGCGCCAGCCCTTCCTGTATTTTCACAAAGAACGGATCCACGAACAGTGACATAACCTGATGCGCGTCCAATACGGCAACCTGATCCCCATTCGCGACATTCGGCTCAGGCTTTTCTTCCGCGGCAGGCGCAGTGGCATCCGCCGGAGCCGCAGGAGGCTCAGCCGCCTGTTCTTGTGCATTGGCAATCCATTGTCCGCCAAGTACCGTCAACGCGGCACAACCAAGCGCCGTAGTAATGCGCACGGCAAACTGCTTCATCGCTCCATCTCCTTGTCATTCCACCGATCACTAACCAACCGGCCTACGATTGGAGCAACCAGTCTAGGGAGTTTCAGCTCCCGGATCAATTCAGAGTTCAGCTCTGTTTTGAACTGTTCTCCCTTAATTCGCTATCCTTCGGCCTTCTTTGCGCACTCCGGGCACGGGGGATTCGTCGCTGCCCGATGGATTGCGTCCATACCCAATTCACCGGAATCAAGGGAGTTGAAATGGATATCACAGTAGTCGGATCCGTGGCCATCGATTCAATCGAAACGCCATGGGGAAGGAACGACGACGGCCTGGGCGGGGCGGCAACCTATTTCTCCATCGCTGCCTCGAATTTCGCTCCAGTGCATATGGTCGCCATCATTGGTGATGACTTTCCCGAAGAGCATATCGAACTGTTTCAAAGCAAAGGCATTGACCTCGAGGGATTGGAGCGTGTCAATGGCAAGACGTTCCGCTGGTCCGGCCGATACCATGCCGACGTGAACCACCGTGATACGCTCGATACCCAGCTCAACGTATTCGCGGACTTTCATCCGAAATTGCCGGAAGCGGCTCGGAATGCCCCCTATCTCTTCCTCGGCAACATCCACCCGTCTTTGCAACTGGAAGTGCTCGAACAAGCCAAACCGAAATTCACCGGTCTGGATTCCATGAACCTGTGGATCGACATCGCGCTTGATGACTTGAAAAAGGTCCTTGCCAAAGTCGACTGCATCATTATCAACGACTCCGAAGTGAAACTACTCACCGGAGAATCCAACCTGATAAAAGGCGCGAAAGCGGTGCAGTCCATGGGGCCGCGCATCGTCGTCATGAAGAAGGGCGAGCACGGTTGTCTACTGTTCGCCGGCGATGACCTCTTTGCGGCCCCCGCCTACCCGCTTGAAAACGTGCTCGACCCAACCGGTGCGGGCGATTCATTCGCGGGCGGCTTCATGGGCTATATCGCGAAATGCGATTCGGTCGACCCGAAAACACTGCGGCAGGCCGTCGTATACGGCAGCGCGGTAGCCTCTTTTACGTGTGAACAGTTCGGCCCAGATAGGGTCGCATCAATTGACGCGTCGATGATCGAGAAGAGGTACAACGCGTTCAAGGGGCTGGCTTCCTTTTGAAGAAATGCAAACAAGGGCGGGATGCCTCAACAAGCACCCCGCCCTAGTTGGTTTTCAACCTTACTTGTTCAGTTCTTTCACCTTGGTCTCGATCAACGACTTGATCTCATCAAGTCGCTTCTGCGTCGTAGCCTCGCACCGCATGACCAGCACAGGAGACGTGTTGGAAGCGCGGAGCAAACCCCAGCCATCGTCAAACTCGATCCGGGCGCCGTCGATGTCAATGACCTTTACGCCGAGAGTCTTGAAGTACTCGGTCGCCTTCTTCACCACGTCAAACTTGGTCGATTCCTTGGCATCAATCTTGACCTCAGGCGTCGAATACATCTTAGGCACGTTCGCCAGGTGCTCTTTCAGCGTCTTCTTGCCGCCCGCCACCAATTCCAATAATCGCGCGCCGGAATAGATGGCGTCATCGAATCCATACCAGCGATGCTTGAAGAAAATATGCCCGCTCATTTCGCCGGCCAACTGAGCATTGAATTGCTTCATCGCGGCTTTAATGAGCGAGTGGCCCGTACGCCACATGATCGGCTTGCCGCCGTTCTTGGCAATGTCTTCGTACAGCGTGCGGCTGCTCTTCACTTCGGAGATAATGGCCGCGCCTTTCTTTTCCTTCAACACCGCGCGAGAGAACAACACCATAAGCTTGTCGCCATAAATGATATTCCCCTCGTTGTCGCACGCGCCAATGCGATCGCCGTCGCCGTCAAATCCAATACCCAAATCGGCCTTGTGCTTCTTGACCGCCTTCATCATCTCCACTATATTCTCGGCCACCGTCGGATCCGGGTGATGGTTCGGAAAACGACCGTCCACGTCGCAGTACAGCGGGATCACCTCGCACCCCAGAGCTTCGAACAACGGTACGGCTATCGGCCCCGCAACGCCGTTGCCCGCGTCCACAACCACTTTCAGCTTTCGCTTCAGCTTGATGTCCTTCAAAATGCGCTTCATGTACTTCGGCACAATATTCATGCGCGTTATCGTCACGGGCTTGTCGGTCGTTTTGAATTCACCTTTCTCCGCAATTTCGCGGAGCTTCTGAATGCTTGCTCCGTGCAGAGTGCTGTGGCCGATGCCCACCTTCATGCCGTTGTATTCTTTGGGATTGTGGCTCGCCGTAATCATGACGCCGCCATCCACCTTCATCGTAAACATCGCGTAATAAACCAGCGGCGAAGGCACCTGACCAATATCAATCACATTCACACCGCATGAAGTGATGCCGTCAATCACTGCCGCCGCCAACGACTTCGAAGTGAGTCGGCCATCGTACCCTACGACAACCGTGTTGTATTTCTTCTTGCCCTTGAGCATCGACACGTAGCCCTTGGCGATCCGTTCAAAGGCCTCTTCATCAATGTCTTTCCCGTAAATGCCGCGAATGTCGTATTCGCGGAATATATGCTTCTTCAGTTCCACAGACCCAATCTCCTTTCGCGCCTGGCGCAATCGTCACGGAAACCCAACACCCCGGGATGGCTCATGGTCTCGCCACTGGGGCGGACCCTCGTCCGGCCACCGGATTCCCGGCAACCATCCCCCACCTCTTCGCAGCCTGCACACCTCCCCGCCAACGGCCGGGCCTGGTCGACTCAGCCTACACTTGCACGACGGTAATGTAGCAACTGCGGCTTCACCCTTCAATGAACCTCTGGCGGCTGTGACTCCCCGCCGTCAATCTGACTCAGGATTTCCAGAACCAGCGCCTGAGCCAGCAGGACACCTTCCGGATGTGCTCGAACGTCGGAATCGACCTCCGGCATGGCCGCGGACGGGCCGCGCGTTTGCTCAGGCAGTGCGGTTATTCCCAAACAGCGGAAGCCTCGAGTGAGCGGGAGATACCCGTCTGTTGGTAGTCCCTTCCATGCGACCGCCCCCACACCCAACGGCTGGCCCGCCCACCCTGCAATACTCAGCAACTCGCTGTCAGCCCGAAACGTGTGCAAAAGCCCCTGACCCGACTCATAAACCAGTCGACCGGCACCAACAGCATGCACATTGATGAATAGAGTCTCAGCCCGATTGAACCGGTGGCTATTCAAAAGACGTCGCATCCCGCTAAGCCAGCCACGCTTCGCCCCTGTGGCCACAAGCCATACTTCAGTTTGTCGCAGCGGTCTTTCCCTGAATGCTTCGGCAATCCCCAGCAAGACCGTCACACCGGATGCATTGTCATTGGATCCGGGCAAGTGTTCCCCGGTCAATTCGGCGATGACCAGTGCTGCGGCCGCCGTCAAAAGCACTCCTGCGGCACTCCACCGTACCAACAAATCAAAGCGGAAACCGTCGCGAAACAACTCGTTAGCGTCAGCGACACAACTCAAATTAACGGCAACCATGGAAACAACGAGCACCAGATGCGCCGTGCTCAACCACGAAGCCGCATGGGCACTCTCAATAAATGTCGACCGGGGAGAATCGTAGTTCGCCGAGATTACCACCAACTTGCCCGGACGGCCGGAAAGAAACCGTGCCACGACATTCTGAGTCTCGAATTGAGGAAGCAGGCGGGAAAGTACATGATGGCCGCTCAGTTCGACGAAGTAGAGAAGAAACACGGTCACGCCATAGCCGAATCCGATCCACGGCCACCACGACGCTACAAGGGCAATGATTATGAACTCACCGTAGTACGACGCGAATACAAGCAACGGCGTGTCGATGGCGTGGAAATCATCTATTTCCACATCCGGTGTGTTGGCTTCGAAACGTTCGCGGATGTACTCCGCCGCGGTTCGCTCGTGCGTTGTACACGCTCCACGATGCGGCAATTCCCCAGACAACACCGCAAGATCTCGCCGCACACGCGCGTTATCCACCCGCCACCTCGCCGCAGGGCAATCCGAACGCGGCCGCAACCCCAGGGTGCAGTACCTTTCCCTGATGTACGTTCAACCCCAAACGCAGAGCGGAATCCTGTCTGGCCGCCTGCTCCACCCCGTTGTCCGCTATGGCCAACCCGTACGAAATCGTCACATTGGTGAGAGCATACGTCGACGTACGGGGCACCGCCCCCGGAACATTGCTCACGCAATAATGAACTACGCCATGCTTCAAGTACGTAGGCTCCGCATGCGTCGTCGCGCGCGAGGTGGCGATGCAACCCCCTTGATCGATCGACAAATCTACAATGGCCGATCCCGGACGCATCGCACGTACTACCGATTCCGGAACGACCACCGGAGCGCGCGCCCCCGCAATTAAAACTGACCCGATGACCAAATCCGCGTCGGCCACTTCCTCTTCCACCGCGGCGCGATGCGACATCAACGTGGTCACTCGTCCGCCCATGACGTCATGCACATACCGAAGCCGCGCCGGATTGATATCCATTAACGTGACCCGAGCCCCCATGCCAACGGCCATGTAGCACGCATTCTGGCCTGCCACACCCGCACCCAGAATAACCACGTTCGCGGGCCGAACGCCGGAGGCGCCGCACAGCAAAATGCCCCGGCCCCCGGCATGCGCCTCAAGGCAAAACGCACCCTTCTGAACACTCAATCGTCCCGCCACTTCGCTCATGGGAATAAGCAAAGGCAACTGGCCGTCCGCCGTTTGAATGGTCTCATAGCCCACCGCTGTGGTACCCGATGCCATCAATGCGCGGGTAAGCGCTTCGTTCGAAGCCAGATGCAAATACGTGTAAATGACTAGCCCATCGCGAAGGAAATCGTATTCCTCCTGCAGCGGCTCCTTCACCTTGACAACCAACTCAGCCTGATTCCAAACGTCTGCGGCGTCGGAAACCAAGCGGGCTCCCGCCTGAGCGTACGCATCGTCAGGTATGCCGCTGCCCACGCCGGCCCCGCGCTCGACGATGACCGAGTGGCCGTGCGCTATGTATGCCGATACCCCCGCCGGCACCAAGCCAACCCGGGCCTCGCCTGGCTTGATCTCCTTCGGAACACCTATGATCATGGGTGCACTACCTATTGAATCCCGGTTCAAGTATACCATCGGAATCGCGGAACCGCATGTCGCAAGCCCGTTTCCCATATGTCTTTAATCCACTCCAAATTCGTTGATACACTGAACGCCGTTCACCAACCGAACGGGAATCCCAATGCGGGCCGTCGTACAACGCGTTTCAGAATCCTCCGTTACCGTGGATGGAATAATCACCGGCAAGATCGACATCGGGTTGCTCGTGTTGATCGGCGTCGCCGAATCTGACGAAACCAGCGACGCCATCTACATCGCCGAAAAAATCGCCGGTTTGCGCTGTTTCATGGACGAGGAAAGCAAGTTCAATCGCTCTGTGAAGGACGTGAACGGCGCGATACTCGCCATTTCCCAATTCACGCTCTTCGGCGATTGCAGAAGAGGTAGGCGGCCATCCTTCACCGAGGCTGCGCGCCCGGAAAAAGCCGTCCCGCTCTACGAAGCTGTCATTGCACGCCTGCGCGAATCCGGCCTGCGCGTGGAAACCGGCGTCTTCGGCGCGCACATGGACGTCCACCTCGTAAACGACGGCCCGGTTACCCTGTTGCTGGATTCGAACCGGGCGTTTTGAATACCGGATCAGTCGCAAGATAGGAGCAATCGTCCGTTGTAGCCAGGGTTCCCTACCCGGCAAAGCCTTCAAACAGCAGTCGCCTCGTGACCACACACCGAAATCCAAAAGTGGGACACAGTCGGGAATCCGAGTCACAAGGCAGTGCAGGGCCGTCTCAAAATGCCTTGACGCATTCGGTGACCCACGCTACGAATGTGTCCGGCTCCCGACTATGGCTTCGACAGCGCCTTCTTGAAGAATTCCACCATCAGCGCCATGGGATCCCTACCATCCTTGGGCTGACACCCGTGACCACCGGTCTCGTAAATCGCGATCTCGGCATCGACCTCATGGGACCGCATCATCGCGTACATCTTTTGGGACTGAATCCAGGGAACCGTCGAATCGTCCTTGCAATGGATGAAGAGCACGGGCGGGTCCGTTCTATCCACGTGGGAAATGGCAGACGCCTCTCGCCAGGCCGCACTGTCGATTGAGAAGTCTTCGCCAATCCATGCGCCGTTCGTCTTGGCCTTTGCCTCATGTTTCGGCTGCAATGCTAACTGCTCCGGGTCCGTAAACCGGGTAACAAAATCGTAGACCCCGGCAAATCCCACAGCCGCCCGGATTCGATGCGATGCAGCAGTCCCATCGCCACCGTCGGCGGTCGAGTCGTCCGCCACCGCCAGCAGCACGGCCAATGTCGCCCCAGCGGAACGGCCCGCCGCACCAATCCGGTCAGGGTCAATACCGTACGTGCCGCTCACGCTTCGCACATAGCGCACCGCCTCCCTAACGTCGGACATTGTCTCCTTATAGGTGTGCTCCGGCTGCCCCCGGTAGGCAATGGTTGCCGCCGCGAACCCACGCTCCGCCAGATACTCCGCGAATACTCGAAAACGCTTCCCATCCTGTGGACTGAATCCGCCTCCCTGAATCACAATCACACAAGGAACGGCACCTCCTGCCGCCACAGGCAAAAACAAATCCAGCGAAAGCTTTTCCCCCGGCTCCGCGAAAACCAAACCCTCATGAACCGTGATCGCGGAAGGCGGTTCTGCGGTGGCTCCCGCCGAATCCGCCATGGCCGTAGTAACAACCAACGCGCCTGCAACGACTGTCATCGAGAATCTGATTCTTGTGTTTCGAATCAAGATAGCCTCCTTCGATACCGACTGCCTGATGCGGCAGTGCTCCGTTGTGAAAGTCCGCTGTCGCCGAATTTCCCGCGCGTTTTCCTACCGTTGTAGCCAGGTTCCCCGACTCGGCCACGCCTCGCGACCGCAAGGTCTCCTCTTCACAATACACCATAATTCAAAACTCAAATTACGGTATGCAATGGAGGTTTTAGGGACCTAGGAAGTGGGTGACCAACGGCACACTTACAAAAGTTTGCACTTCATAAACTTTATAAGTATACTGTACATAGATATACACAAATAGAGGGGACGCCATGCCGATACCTCGAACTTACGTTCTGAAGGCGATGGCCAGTGTATTTCTCATCGCAGGTGGGGCGAACGCTACGAATGCGATCTATGCCTCCATAGGTGTGGGTCTTGCTACTAGCATGGTGGTCATTGTAGTAGCGCTAGCGGTAGCGCTGACAGTTGGAATCGTGTCACGGCGGGTACTCGATAACCGGGCCTATCAGGTTGTGTCTGTCCTCACGCTGCCATATCCAGTACTGATCGGCATTCTCTATGGCCTGTCTTGGCTAAGTGGTGACCCGGAATCAGGGGTATGGATTCCACTTGGCATCCTGATGGGAATACCGCCTCTCTCGCCACTGATTGGTGCAACCGCGATTGCGGTCTTGCTCGCTGTCCCTAGCCGCTACAAAAGCTGGTAACAGCGTTACTCTACTATTTGATGCAGCGAAAATCGTGCACAACCTCGCTAATGAACAGGCCTCCGCTGCCCACCACAACGCACTCCAAACTCCCGTTTTCACTTCGAGATTCCAACTTCCGATTAATCGCCAAGATAATTCAAGTACGTGTTACTGCAATTCGAACTACCAGCGATGCCTTTAATCTATTCGGAAGGGCTTGCTAGACTGAGCAGTCCTGCGCGATCTCTGAGCAAGGCCCGGCTCATCACGGCCCTACGCTCAACAAAGGGCGCGACGTGTGACTTGTAAGTCCAATTCGTAAACGAAAGTCCAGTAGAAGTGCTGCTGGACTCGGTTCAGGCGTTCCAACGTCAGGTCATAATTAGGGAGTAGCCCCAACATGCGCATCGCTCTGGCCGGGGGGGGCCAGCTTGCATTAAAAATACTGGAAGGCGCGCTCGAAGCGGGCCACGAAATCGTCGCACTCGTACAGGACGGACGCCAGACCAAGGGGTACAAACAATGGCTGAATCCGCTGCTTGCACGGCTCGCGCTGGGCAATCGCACGGTTATGGGACTCGCGAGGATGAAGGACATACCGTTCATCTACATCGACAAAATGACGGAAGCCGAGTTGGCGCCACTGAAAGACCTACAGCCCGACCTGCTTATCGTCGGCGGCTTCTCCATCATCCTCAAGAAGCCTATCCTCGAGCTGCCGAAAATCGGTTGTGTGAATTGCCACACCGCCCTGCTTCCCAAACACCGGGGACCGCACCCCTGCGCGTGGGTACTCCTGCAAAATGAAGCGGAAACCGGCATCACCTTTCACACGATGGACGAAGGCATCGACACCGGCGACATCCTCGCGCAGGAGGCCATCGCCATCACGCCGCGTGACACGTCCGGATCGTTGCATATGCGACTCTCCGAACTGGCCGGTGCCATGACCAAAGACCTGTTGCTTCAGATCCAGGAAAATGGTTTGAAGGGCACGCCGCAGTCTCCGGAAGATGCAAGCTACGAACCCAAAATCAAAGGACAGCTCCAATTCCTGGATTGGACCGATACCGCGGAGAACCTGGAGCGCAAGGTCCGCGCGTGTTTTCCCTACTACATCGCGCGATTCAGAGACGGGGCTCGAACGGTCCTCGTAACAAGATCCAGGGCCGATGCCGCGCCACGATCCGAAGCGCCCGGCACCGTTGTATCGGCCCACCCCCGGATCAAAGTGGCCACAGGACAAGGCACGCTCGAATTGACCATCGTTTACACCACAAAGCCCGTCCCCTGGATGTGGCCCGGCGTATTCAAACGGGTACCCGTGGGATACAAATTGCAATGAGTCCAAACGCCACGGTCTCGATTGTCATACCGGCATTCAATCAACTCGAATACTGTCGCCAATGCGTAGACTCGATCATCGCCCACACGAATCTACCCTACAAATTGATCCTGGTGGACAACGGCTCGACCGACGGCGTCGGCCAGTTCTTTGATTCCATCGCCGGCGCGGTCGTCGTCCACACCGGTTCGAATCTCGGATTCCCCGCCGGTGTAAACAGAGGCCTGCAACACGCCGAAGGGCATGTGTGCCTCCTCAATAGCGACACCATCGCACACCCGCACTGGATGTCGAGAATGATAGACGCACTGGAAAGCACATCCACCATCGGCGCCGTCGGCCCCATGAGCAACTGCGTCTCCGGCCCTCAACTCATCGAAGGCCTGCGCCTCACATCCAGCGAGGCCATTTCTGAAATCGCCAATAGCCGCTACAGAGAATACGGGCTGCAAGTGGTTGACATCGAGAGACTTGTCGGCTTCTGCCTCCTCGTGCGCGACAAAACATTTGATAAAGTGGGCCTGTTGGACGAATCCTTCGGCATCGGAAACTTCGAAGACGACGACTACTGCATGCGCATCCGTCAGGCAGGCTTTCGCACCTGCATGGCCCCCGGATGCTTCCTGTTTCATTACGGTAGCCGCACCTTCGCCGGTATGGGCTTCGACAGCAATGCCTATGCGGCCCTGATGGAATCCAACGCAAACCGGTTCATGCGGAAATGGAGTTTGGCCGACAACGACGAGCCCCGCGCCCTGCAAGCCGCCCGCGCGATGAACATGGACGCTCGCGACGCGCTCAATCGCGGCGAATGGCAGGAGGCCCTGCGCAAATTGTCGCAGTCAATCGCCATGTACCCGGCATTTGCCCCCGCATTCAACGACTTGGGCGCGGTGCTGTGGCAATTCGGCGACAAGCGAAAGGCGTTGGATTACTTCGTCCGCGCCGTTTCCATGGACCCAACTTGTGAGGAAGCCCGTGCAAACGCACGGGACGCTGCGAATGCGCTGGGCGTCCCATGGACAGACCCTGCGGAAGGCGAAACGCCATGATAGAGAATACTGTCGTCCGACCCTATGAGCCCGCCGATGAAGCAGAGTGGATGCGCGTTCACGCAATCATCATGAGCATTTCCCACGCGTGGAATTATACGATTCAGGAAAGGCCGAAGTACGAAGGATACGAATCCACCAAATTGGTCGCCGTCGTCGAGGGAAAGATCGTGGGCCTTACCGACGTACAATACGACAACGACCCCGGCGAATTGTGCTTCCTGAAAGACAGCCGCGGCGGATACGTGCTGGAATTCGGCCGCCTCCCGGAATTCACGGGAAACCGTCTCGGCCAATTGCTTATCGACGCCGCCGTGGCCGATGCAAAATCAAAAAACTTTCACCGGCTGGAATATTGGACCCAGGACCGTAAAGCGCAACGCTACTATGCTCGCCTCGGCATGAAGGAAATCGGACGCCACTACCGCTTCCGCATAAAACCCCCGGAAATGGTCGAGACCATCCTCGACAAAACTACCATCGCCATCGAATACCTCTACTGTGCGTGTCTTCCGGAGGAGTGGCCCAGTATCAAGGAACGATATCAGATAATCGAAAAACACCCCCTCGAACCGCATCTGTGTGTGGGATACGAAATTCGATTCTAGTGCCCTGAAGGTGGAACCTTGTCCACTCGTTCTGGATAATTCCTATCAAAGGTCTTTTCAATAGGTGACATACATGCACTATAAACACTGGTCAATTCCGTGCCTGCTTCTTATGGGGTTACTGGAAGCCGTTGCGCCATCGTCCGCCCAAGACGTCTTTGTCGTTCCAACGCCAGAAAAACCTGCGGCAACAGTCGGCGAAGCCAGTCCGAATGGTGCCTATGCCTCCGGTACCGAACTGTACGTCTCTGCCACGGCCCTCGCGCTGAGAAAACAGCCCTCAAACGATGCCACGCGCATTCACTACATTCCGCAGGGCGACAAAGTCGTGGTACTGCCCGACGGCCATGACCCCCTACCCGTGGAATTCGAAGGAATCAAGGGACACTGGCTCCATGTGAAACATGGATACCATTCCGGCTACGTTTTCGACGGCTTCCTCACTGCGAACAAGCCGGCCATTGCGCCAATGCCCGAAACCGCCAACCCATCCATGGATTTTATTTGTACGCCCGGAAAAGCCGTGGGCGAAGTGAACGCAACCAGTTCGCTCGCAAACCTGCAAATTCGGTTCGGCGCGGATAACGTGCAGGAAACGGAGATCCACCTCGGCGAGGGCTTTTTCGAACCGGGAACAGCAATCTTTCCGGGCAAACCGGAGGAACTGAAAATCCGGTGGGATGTGTACGGGGAAAAACCTGCCTCCGTCATCATCGAACACCCGGATAGCCCATGGAAGACACCCAAAGGAATCGGCGTCGGCACACCCTTGAAAACTTTGGTCACGTTAAACAATGCACCTGTGAAATTCCTCGGCTTCGGGTGGGATTACGCCGGCGGTATCACGAGTTGGGGCGGCGGATCGTTGGAAAAAGACCACGTGCTGGGCTCTGGAATCAATCTGACCCTTAATCCGCAACCCGGTACAAATGAAGACGCGTTGATGAAACTATCTGGCGATTCTGAATTCACGTCCGCACAGGCAGGAGAACTCGACATACGCGTCTCTAAAATGATTATCCAGCTCGGGAACGAGGAATCCAGCCCAGACGGCGGTTCGGAAAAAATGGACACAATCCGATATGCCACAGGAACAAAGCTCTACGTTTTCGCATCCGAACTGAATGTACGGTCCGCCCCGGATACCGCCGCTGCCATCGTGGCCGAGGTTCCCTATGGAACTGAACTCATCTCCAAGGACGACGGAAAACCTTTGTCTCTGGCCACTGCTCAAAACATGCAGGGATATTGGCTTCCGGTTGAGGCCTCGGGAAAGCCAGGTTATGTATTTAGTCCATATGTATTGCCTATCCCAACGCCAAAGCTGGACATCCGCTCTCTTCAAGACTATGCTCAAAAACATGGCTTTGACTCTGAAAACACAAACCAACTAGGTAATGAATCAAGAACTTCCTCAAGTGCCACTTTTACCCAGGATAGCAATCGCAATACATTAACTATCAACAATATAAGTATGGAACAGGCCTTTTCCTTCGCAAAGCGCATTGGGAACGGAATAAATGACATAGGATTCATTAAGCCCACCCGCGGCGTCATTGCCATCAAACAGCCTGACGGACACATACTGCACATTCGACAAGGCACGGGAAATACAGTCCATATCGATGAAGTTAAGTAATTTATACTTTACACATAAGCCCTCAACCAAAATCAAAAAGCCCCTGCCCCATCCCCCTTCTTATTTTGAAATCTTTTCTCTTGTCAATAAATAACATCTGATGTAGTCTATTGACATGACGAAGCAAATCAACTCAACCCTTTTAATCAGCCTCCTCCTTTCGGCCGGGGGCGTACTGGCAGCCGGATGTGCCAGCGTTGCGCCCCCGGCCGGATATGCCTCTGTCGAAATGACCATGAATGTCACCGGATATTGCCCCTGCAAACAATGTTGCAGTTGGAAAAGAACGTGGTATGGAAAACCAGTCTACGCCTCCGGAAGTCTGCAAGGGGAGCGTAAGAAGATTGGGCAAACGGCAAGCGGCGTCAAGGCCAAGCCTGGCACCGTGGCTGCCGATAAGCGCTATCCTTTCGGTACAATCATGGATATCCCAGGATACGGCAGGGGCATCGTGCAAGACCGAGGCGGAGCTATCCAAGGCGATCACATAGACGTATTCTTCAAGAACCACGGGGATGCACTGCGTTGGGGCAAGCAAACAATTCGGGTGCGTTTTTGGGTACCACGCAACAGCCCCCTCCTCGCCAGTCAGCACTGACGAACTTCAAACCTTCTCCTGTTGTAAGCGCTTCCGCTTCTCCCCCTTCAATATGGCATGCGCCTCTCGAAGTATCGCTGGAATCTTGTCCCGATGCGGCGAATCCGACAGACACGCAGCCAAATCAAAATCTTCAATCTCATCGCAATTTCGACCCGGGAACCAGTGATCGCCGCTACCGAGCAGGTTGTAGCGCATCTTGCCGTATTCCACCATGTCGAAGGCCTT
The DNA here is from genome assembly GCA_045863295.1 of Candidatus Hydrogenedentota bacterium. Classification (GTDB taxonomy): domain Bacteria; phylum Hydrogenedentota; class Hydrogenedentia; order Hydrogenedentales; family SLHB01; genus BTWA01. Next base: position 384 of record BTWA01000042.1, on the reverse strand, counting down.
CACAAGATTCCAAATACGCACAACAACCGGAATGTTGATGTTCCCAGGCGTCATTTCCCAATGGGGCAATCCCTGCTGCCAAGTCTCCAGCCATTCCCGGCCCAAAGCCTCAACCATGGTCGCGTCCAGCCGCTCGACAATCGGAGCAACGATCTCGGCGGCACGCCCAGACTTTTCCGCGGTCTCCAAGTGAACGTCGAAATCACTGGGCTTCGACGCCCCGCAACTCAAGGTATGCACCTCCGGTCGCGACAGACAAAACAAACCATTGAACACCATCGGATGCAGCGGTTCAGTCAACCGGGCCAGCGAAGGTGAATCCTTATACAGCAATCCGCCCTTGTCATTGGGGCTTATGATGAACACCCCCATGTCATGTTGATG
>BTWA01000041.1:0-55528 GCA_045863295.1 Candidatus Hydrogenedentota bacterium | reverse complement strand
GTCTTGCTTTCTCTCACCGTTTCTTGGTGGATTGGTCTTATAGTTGCCCTTTCCGGCTTATTCAATGCGATCGCCGATCGCCTGCCACATACAGTACGCCGGTCCGGATATTGGGCAGGAAACCTGGTCGTACTTGGAGTAGTCGCCATTTATCTGGCCGACGACTGGCTTCCGCTGGGTCCGGCAATCGGTTTCTCCACAAATCTCTTTGTCGTTTGTGCCACAATCGCAGCGTTACTCCTTTTTTTCGAGTTCTTTCAGTGGGCTTATCCCGCCGTGTTGCGATTTTGCCTCGATCACAAATTCGTCTACATGTCCGGTCCGGTTCTACTGGTTATCTTCGGTGCGTGTGTCTGGCTTGGATTTGACCGGGTCTTTGGATTTCTACCTATCACCGTGGCAAAACTCGGCATTTCGCCGACACGCGTCACCGAGACGAGCGTATGGAAATGGAGTTCGGAGCAATTGCCGGGTCTTGGTAAAGAATTCATGCCCGCGCTGGACGAAGGCAGTTTTCTTTTCATGCCGTCTACCATGCCGCACGCATCCATTGGTGAAGCACTTGCTGTCATCCGTTACCAGGATGCCGCTATCGGAGCGATACCCGAGGTGGAATCCGTAGTAGGGAAAATCGGACGGGTAGACAGTCCCCTTGACCCCGCGCCCATTTCGATGGTGGAGACAGTAATCAACTACAAATCGGAGTATAAGATCGACGATAGCGGCCGAAAACTGCTTTTTCGTTTCGATACTGCTTCGAATACTTTTGAGAGGGATGCTGACGGCCAGCTGATTCCCGATACCAACGGCCAACCGTACCGGCAGTGGCGCAAGGAGATAAAGTCACCCAACGACATATGGGACGAAATCCTCCGCGTCGCCGAGATTCCCGGAGTCACTTCCGCGCCAAAACTGCAACCCATCGAAACGAGGCTCATCATGTTGCAGACCGGCATGCGTGCTACCATGGGAGTCAAGGTTTTTGGCCCGAACTTGGACAGCATCGACAAAGCTGGACTCGCTATCGAGTCGGCTTTGCGGGAAGTACCCGGCGTGCGACCTGAAACCGTGTTCGCTGATCGTATTGTTGGAAAACCATATCTGGAAATCAGTATTGATCGTGACGCTGTCGCTCGCTACGGCCTGGATATTCGAAAGGTACAGGATGTCATAGAGGTGGCGGTAGGCGGCATCCCACTGACAATGACTGTCGAAGGACGCGAGCGCTACCCAGTGCGGGTTCGATATATGCGCGAACTGAGAGATAGCATGGAGTCCATTGGCCGAATTCTGGTGCCTGCAGCCGACGGTGCGCAAATACCGTTGGAACAAGTTGCCAGCATCGACTATGTACGCGGACCCGATATGATCAAGAGCGAAAACACGATGCTTGTTGGCTATGTTCTATTCGACAAGCAGGACAGTATTGCCGAGGTCGATATTGTTGAAGCGTGCCAGCGACTACTGCTGGAAAAAATGGCTTCCGGGGAATTATCTCTACCTTCCGGCGTGAGCTTTGCCTTCGCGGGCAATTACCAGAATCAGATTAGAGCACAAAAGACGCTCATGCTGGTATTGCCGCTGTCACTCTTTTTTATCTTTATGACGCTGTACTTTGAATTCCGAGCGATCTCCACCACCATGCTTGTGTTTATCGGAATTACCCTTGGATGGGCAGGTGGCTTCATTTTGATCTGGTTGTATGGACAAACGTGGTTCCTCGATTTTAGTGTGTTCGGTCAGGACGTACGGCAGTTGCTTCAAATCCATCCGATCAATCTCAGTGTTGCCATCTGGGTGGGATTCCTGGCCCTCTTCGGTATCGTAACCGACGACGGCGTCGTAATCGCCACGTATCTCAACCAACAGTTTGAGGGGAAACCGAAAGAGAGCATTGAAGACATTCGTACTGCGGTGGTAGCTGGCGGAAAGCGGCGCATACGGCCCTCCCTGATGACGTCAGCAACGACGATTCTTGCGCTGCTCCCGGTTCTCACGTCCACGGGCCGGGGATCGGATATCATGGTGCCAATGGCAATTCCATCCATTGGCGGAATGACTCTCGACCTCATCAACATGTTTATGGTGCCGGTACTCTATTGCTGGGTTCAGGAAATCAAATTCAAGTGGCGCGGCCTCGCCGGCACGCGGGCTATTCAGGAGGAATAACCATGTTCACAGTGCTGGTCCTGATTGTCGCGGCGACGTCTGAACTGCAAACCCCTGCGATTGCCGCGCCAAACGAGGAGTTGCGCCTATACCTGCTGGAAGCGGCCGAGCGCCATCCCATGCTTCGCTCGAAGCACAGTGCCTGGCTTGCCGCTCTCGAAAGAATTCCGCAGGCGAAGTCCCTCGACGATCCCATGTTGTCCTACGGCCAATTCCTGCAATCGGAAATGGAACGATTCAAGATTTCTTTGTCGATGAGTTTCCCCTGGTTTGGGACGCTTAAGGCCCGCGGGGAGAAAGCCGCACTGGCCGCGGACGCTGCCTTGGAGGATCTCTATGCCGAGCGCAACCGAATCTTTGCGGAGGTCAAGCGCGCCTATTTCGACTACGCCTACCTTGGCGAGACTATCGATTTGACCCAGTCCCAGGCGCAAATCCTGGCCTACGCAGAGGATGTCGCGCGCGCAAAATACGCACTTGGGCTAGCGCGACAAGACGAAATGTTGAGGATTCAAATTGAACAGACAAAACTGGAAGACCAATACAACGGACTTCTGCAAAACCGCCCCGCCCTTTCCGCCCGGCTGGCAACCTCCATAGGCCGTGCTCCGACAGAGGAAATGCCGTGGCCGCAAGCGGCTGCACTACCGCCTGACGCGCCGCCCGCGCCAATTGTCTCTGCCCGGCTCCGCACTGTAAATCCCGCGCTTCGTTCGTACGACCAACGCGTCGAGAGCCAACGGATGGAAATCTCGCTCGCGAAGAAGAAACGATTTCCGGATTTCATGATTGGTCTGGAATACATGTCGATTAGCAAACCACGCCAAGAACGCATGCCGTATCCCGCGCCGGACGTCCTCATGCTGTGGGATGGATATGTCAATAACGCACAAACCAATCGAAATACTTTCGTCAATCAAGTACTGACCGGCCAGCCTGTTACGGCACCTAATCCGCCCATGGGAAATCCGCTGCTGGACGCCTATATGCTAGCGACCGAGTTAAAGCCCGCGAAATCCTCGGACGGCGGAGAGGACAATATCATGCTGATGGTTCAAATGAACCTACCCATCTGGCGTAAGAAGGTGAAAGCAGGAATTGCCGAGGCAAAACACATGGAGCAGGAGATCATCGACGAACGGGAGGGAAAGGCGCTCGAACTCGATGCGAACGCCCGAATGGCGCACTTCGAACTTGTAGACGCCAAGCGCCGTTACAACACGCTGAAGACTGCGCTATTGCCCCAAGCCGAGTCCACGTATTCCAGCCTCCAGAGTGCATACGCGAGCGGAAATGAAACCGATTTCATTGACATGCTGGACAGTATCCAGGTCTTGCTCGCGTTTGAACTCGACCAACTCAGCGCAATACGGGATATGCAACTTGCCGCCGCTTCCCTGGAAGAAGCGATCGGCGGGTCATGGTCGGATCAGTACGGCGAGATTCCTGAGGTCGTGGTGCCGATACCAACGGAGGTAACAGTGGATACGCCTACCCTGGATCAGGATATCGTCGCCGGCTCACTGAACTCGACGAGCGAGAATTCCACATCAACGTCGCCGGTTTCGCCGCCTGCTCCGGCCAATCCAATTCCGTCGCCTCTTTCCCCTGAGCCTCCAGTTGACGCCGAGTAAGGATTGATGGAGAAGCGGCAAACGATGGCTGGCTGGCCAAAGGAAGCACTGCATCTTCGTGTGCATTGAAATCACTTAACTTGACAGCTCGTCGTCAAGAAATCGCCGCCAAATCGACTTTAGGAATGTCTTGTTCCGCTTTTCGGATGACATCATCCTCCAGTTCAAGATCCTGTAACTCACCACTCAGATATGCTTCATAGGCGGACATATCGAAATGACCATGTCCACTCAAATTGAACAGAATGGTTTTGCTTTCACCAGACTCCCGGCATTTCAATGCCTCGTCGATTGCCACACGTATCGCATGACTCGACTCGGGTGCGGGCACAATTGCCTCTGTTTTTGCAAACAGTAATGCCGCTTCAAAGCAAGGCCGTTGCGTACGCGCTTCCGCGCGAATCACTCCGTGGCGCGCCAGCAACGCCACTTGCTGGGCCACCCCGTGATATCGCAAGCCGCCTGCATGGATTCCGGGCGGCATAAACCGGTGCCCAAGCGTGTACTGCATGAGCAGGGGCGTCAAATGGGCCGTGTCACCATAGTCGTAGGCGTACACGCCCCGGGTCAAGGTCGGACATGCCGAAGGTTCCACCGCAATGATATCGATGGACCTGCCGTGTTTGAGCTTATCCTGCACATAGGGAAATGCAAGTCCCGCAAAATTGGAGCCCCCTCCGCAACACCCTATCACGATGTCCGGATAGTCTCCCGACTTCTCCATCTGTTTCTTGGCTTCCAGTCCTATCACCGTCTGGTGCAAAAGTACGTGGTTAAGCACACTGCCCAAACCATATTTAATGTACCCCCCACTCTTCGCAGCCACTTCGACCGCTTCGGAGATTGCCATTCCCAGACTGCCTGAAGTGCCGGGGTCCTGCATAAGGAAGTCTCGCCCCGATTCCGTCGTTTCACTTGGACTGGCGATCACCCGGCCGCCATACGATTGCATGAGAATTCGCCGGTAGGGTTTCTGGTTGTAGCTGACGCGAACCATATAGACTGTGCATTTCACGTCGAGCATACTGCAGGCTATCGACAGCGCCGTCCCCCACTGTCCTGCGCCAGTCTCGGTAGCCATCTCCTTCACCCCCGCTGCTTTGTTGTAATAGACCTGCGCGATGGCGGAGTTGATCTTGTGGCTACCCGACGGCGATACGCTCTCATTTTTGTAGTAGATTCTCGCGGGAGTATCCAGCGCCTTTTCCAGCCGGTGCGCGCGCCTCAACGGAGTGGCACGCCACAGGCGATACGCGTCCATGATTGCACCAGGTATGGAAATCTCCCGCTCGTGCGACATTTCCTGTTCAATTAGATTCTCCGGGAATATTGCGGTCAGATCTTCGGGCGTCAATGGATTCAGCGTTCCCGGGTGCAAAGGCGGGTCCATGGGTACGGGCAAATCGGGCGTAATGTTGTACCAGTAATCAGGCGCTTCAGACGGATCGAGGCCTATGGTGTATTCATTCATTGCGGTTCCCCCAAAATGGACAGATGGAAGCAAATCCAACAGGAATACGCCGTTCCCCCGGGCGTACCCCACTTCGCTTACCGAATGTCCAACGGTATCTATTGTACATCCGAAAGCGAGCAAATGTCGCGCCTAACCATGCTTGCTTCAAAAGTAGAAGGGCGGCAAGGTTGCGCTCTACCTTGCCGCCCGTCCGGCCGAAGCCGGATTTTTAACCCTCACATGGAGGGACTAGGCCAAACTTACTTCTTCATGAACCGCCGGCGAACTGCGAAGCCCGCGAGGCCCAATCCCAGCAACGCCATCGTGGCCGGTTCCGGGACCACAGTCCGATTCAGCGTCACTTGGACCAGCAAGTCTTGGTAATCGCTGTCGCCCAATTCCTCGCCCGAAGAGCTGATGAAGCTGAAGGGCAAGTCTTCAAACGCAAGCAAGAACACGTTCGGGTCCGACGTCGTCAGAATCAACAGGTGCTCTTGCTGCGAGATAATCGAATCCCACGACGAATCGTTGATGGAAAAATTACGGCCATTTTCGCCGTGCCACATGAAGCCCTCTTGGAAGTTGGCTTCAAATTCGGGGGTCAACGGATTGTCAGGAGTCGTCGCACGCTCGTAAAATCCTATCGTCGTGCTTCCAATGTCACCCACCAATACCGTGTGCGAATCGCCCGTGATTGGGCCTTGGCCAAACGTTGGGCCGGCATTGTCGAATGGGCCGCCAATTTCGGTGTAATCCGCCACGCCGCCATTCACCGTGTAAATACCATAGTTGCCCTGCATGTATGCCTGCCGCCAAACCGCTTCGAAGGTCAACGATTCGACATCGGCATCAAGCGTCATCGTATCCCAGCCGGTCTGCACGGCGAGAAGGTCGCTGCTCTGCGTGAACGAGGTGCCGTAAAGTGAGTTGTAGATTTCATACAGCCACGGTTCGCCACCGTTCGGTTCCTGCGGGGTTACTATGTCCCCGAAAGCTGAGGTTGTCACCAACCCAGCTATCAGAACCGTCGCTACCACTGTCAGGCGTTTCATCTTCTTTTCTCCTTAGGGAAACTTGCCTAGCCCTGGGTTTTAAGGTCATTTGAAGGTGATTGTGGGAGCGCCGGAATCTCAAGATTCACCCGCGTGCCATCCCTAGTCACCTCTACGCCAAATATTGAGCACAAACCATGCCAAAAAGTTGGCACAGAGGTAAGTGCTTTAAAATCAGTCACATACTGATTTTTGCCTGGATTCAACTGTCCGCCAACGGATGGTGAGGCCATGGAAGGTATGTCAGATATGAACAATTTCGTCACAGAACATATTCAGAATTGAACAATAAATTATCTCTTAACAAAATCGATAATTATGAAATTCCATAAATCCAACTATAATATACCTTTCAGGTCGCTCAACCTTATCCTTATTGTACACCAAACTGGCGGAAATATGGCATAACGGCAGACAAGAGTTTGCTTTTGTAATCATTTCTGCGGGAGGGTTGCTCAATACTGAACAAGCAGATTAGCAATTTGGCGCATCAGGGCAGGTCCAACTCAAACTTTTCAATCCTGCGTCGCAACGTTTGATAGCTCATCCCCAACGCGTCCGCCGCTTTGCGACGATTCCACTGGTGCACCTCCAACGCCCGCCGAATGCGTTCTTCTTCACTCATTTCCGGCTCCGCCACAGGATTTCGCGAATTCGTGGCAGAAGCAGTGATGGATGCCGACAAAGGTGCCTGCGCGTGTTTGGGCTCATTCGCAGTCTGCGTTCGGTTGCCTACGGTCAGGGCATTTTGCCCGAGTGCCATCCAACGCTTAACGGTGCTCTCCAGCTCGCGCACATTGCCAGGCCATTCGTGCGCGGTGAGCGATTCGAGGTCGGAGCCCGCAATCTGTACGGAATTTCCCCCTGCGAAATTTCCATGCTTCTGAATGAAATGGCGCACCAACAGGGGTACGTCCTCCTTACGAGCGGATAGCGGAGGCACCCAGATGCAGACTTCATTTAACCGGAAGTAGAGGTCTTCTCGAAAAGACCCATTCCGAGTTTTTAACTCCAAATCGGCGTTTGTCGCTGCAATGATCTGCACATCTACATGGATTGATTTGCGGCCCCCAAGCTTTGTAAATTCCTTATGTTCGATGACCTGCAAAAGCTTTGCTTGCAAGTTCGGGTGCATGTCCCCGATCTCATCGAGAAAAATGATGCCTCGATGCGCGAGTTCAAAGCGTCCTGGTTTGGAGGTGATTGCGCCCGTAAATGCACCTTTCTCGTATCCAAAAAGCTCACTCTCGAGCAGTTGCTCTGGCAACGCGGTGCAATTCACTTTCACAAAGGGTTTGTCTTTGCGCCGAGACAAACGGTGCAATTCTCGAGCAACCATATCCTTGCCAGTACCACTTTCTCCGCGGATCAGGCAATTCAGGTCGGTTTGAGAAACGCGCTTGATTACGTCGCGGAGTTCTTGAATCAGGGGACTGATACCAATGAGAAACGACTGCCCCGGCTCGGCAGCCTTCGCGGCAGCCCGGGGACGTAGCATCTGACGCCTGCCTTCGCCTGGCAAAAGGGCACGGCTCAGCGCCGCCCGAATTTCGGCGAGATTAAACGGTTTGGGTAGAAAATCGGATGCTCCCCTTCGCATACATTCAATGACCATCTGCGGCGCAGTATCTATCGAAACACAAATCACGCGCGTAGCCGGTTCTGTTTCAACAAGCATGGTAAGGGCTTCGGCGGTCAGTCCTGCTTCCGGTAGGATTTCCAATATAACGGCCGCGGCCTGTCGGTCTTTCACGCGTTGCAGCGCATCCGCAATAGTGGTGGCCGCTTCCACCAAATAACCTGACCTTTCCAGTCCTTTCTGAAGGGCCCATCGCACTCCAGGATCTGTATCCAGGACAACTACCCACTGGGTGGGTTCATCCTCGCCGAACCCGCCTCCGTCTGATACTTCCATCTCAGGATTAAATGCGCTCACCGTACGGCCTCCCACGCTTCTCCAGTGCGGGTCGCATTCCGGGGCAGCACAATGCGGATTGCCGTCTGGCCGTCGTCGTCGCGATCCATTCGAAGCGTGCCTGCGCAACGGTGGATGGTCCGCTCGGCCAGTTGCAGAATGGGTTCAATGCCGACGTCTGCCGACGACGACGCAAAGCCGCGGGAATCTCCTTCTCCCCGTTCGCGCTGGGCCATGTACATAACAGAAAAATTCACATGATCGTGACCAATGGCCGCCAGTTGCAATGCAAGGTTTCCGCCAATTTCCACTTCCCTCAGCGCACCCAGCACCACGTCGAGAAATGTGCGGGCCAGCGCCGTTCCATTCAAGAGTATGCATTCGCAATCGTCCATAAACTCCGTTTGGATCTTTACGCCCCGATTCTGAATAGCCACGGTAAGCATGCCGATGGCTTGCGATACATACTCATCGAGTCGTACTGTTTCGACGGAATCTTCCCGCTGCAAGGATAGCTTGCGATACTCTTGCACTTGCCGGCGCAATCGATCGACGCTTTCCTGGATAATGGTCATTCCTTCCGTTACTTCCGGGCTTGGGTTCGCTTCATTAACATAGTCAGCCGCAGTCTGAATCGCCGTCAACGGCTGTACAAAGTTCCGGGCCAGTTCCACTGCTATATTTCCCAAGCTGGCCTGGTGGGCCACGTGGTAGAGCAAGCCCGTGCGTTCCCATTCCATTCCGATGAAATGGGCGCACATATCAAGGAACTCTTCTCTGGACAAATCGTGCGCAGGATCGGACTCACTATATATCGCCACGATGAATGAAGTCTGGTTGGAATAGCGTTGTGTGAATACAAACCCCTGCAATTGTCCAACGTCAAGATCCGTGTTCTGCTCCAACCAACTTGAGATCAACATGCCCGGATCGCGCTGCGAAATGACTGAATCTATAGATGTTTGCGATTGTCCGCTTTCTCCAGAAATGAATTCCGTGCCGCCATTCTCGAACACGCAGACCGCGGCAAATCTCATCCGTGTCACGTCGCACACGGCTACGGCGCGCACAGGCAAATGTCTCCGGAGCTCTTCCACCACCTGCAAAAGAAGCTGGTCTTCCCCGTAGTTGGTATGGGCAAACTGCGTCAATCGCAGAAGTGTGCGCAATCGCGCGTTGCTCACTTCGGTGGCGGCGGCAAACGCACGGATATCGGCCGTAGCAGCCTCCACCCTTTCTCGCAACTGCTCGCGTTCCTCCAACAAGAGCTGAAGCAACTCGTTTCGTTCGATCAAAAGTTGATGGTGAGACATGGCTCGCTTGAGAGTGGCCTGCAATGTCTCAATACCTGCAGGTTTCGCAAGGAAGTCGAATGCTCCCGATCGCAACGTGCCAACCACGGTATCGACCGACGAATCCCCCGTGAGCACGACCGAAACGAGGCATGGGTCAATCTCGTGAAATGCCTCAATCAGTGAAAGGCCATTTCCGTCGGGCAGTCCAAGGTCGACCAGTGCACAGGCATAACGCCCTTTTTCAAAGAGTCGCTTCCCTTCTGCACAGGTTGTGGCGGAATCGCAGATATAGCCTTCTTTGGTCAAAAGACGGCACAGGAATTCCAATTGGATTACTTCGTCTTCCACGAGGAGGACACGGGGGGGCGTGCTAGCTTTGGGTATTTCGGACAATTGTTAGCCCTTTTGACAACGATGTAACATTTTGACGGACTGGTTTTCCGTAGACCGTCAGGCATCCACAAAAAAGCCACCGAAGCTTACCGTTAGCAACGAGTTAGGTCGGCTCCCCGAAGCTTGACCCGCTTTATGCTAAACAACATCATGTGGGATGTCAAGCGATTGACACACCCAATATGTCTAATCAAGTAAAAAAGTTGTCAAAGTTGAACACCTTACGCCCACTTGATAGAGGATTGACATCCCTCGACAAATACAATATATTGCCTAAGGGGTCGAGTTTTAAGGGGTTGGAAGGATAATGGCCCGTTTGCACGCCTTGGCATGTGTTTTGCTCCTTCAAGATGAGTGGGAGAGACAGCATGGATGATTTGCAGTCGTTAAAGTCCGCAATAGAAGATTTGCAGGCGCGCCTCCGGGACGAGATTCGCCAGCGAAGCGAGTTGGAACGGCGCTGCCATCTCCTCGAGAAGCTCGCCTATCGCGACCCAAGTACTGGTCTTCGTACGGAAACGTACTTGCATGCACGAGTTACAGAAGAAATCGAGAGGTCTATCCGTTATCCGTCTTCGACCACGCTGGTCACATTGTGTGCTCCAGTGAACGGAGAAGAAATCCTTTTCAATTTAGGCAAACGCCTCGAAGAAGAACTCCGTGCATCAGATCAGGTATTTTCCCTCAGCACACACGGTTTGGCAATTTTGCTTGTAGAGACCCCTGAAGATGGTGCTCAGAAAGTGTTGGATCGGATTAACGGAGATCTGGAACAGTTCATGCGCGGATACGGCTACACGTTGACCAGTTTTCCGGTCGATGCCAACCTGGCCGACGACTTCCTCAAACTGGCGATGGACAGGCACAATTCCGTGGCCCGCCATCTCCGACCAAACGCTCCTGAAGCGGGTACTCAATCGCAACCCGGCACAATCCACTAAGACGTAGTTTCCAATACGGCGGCAACGGTTTCACCTGTTGCCGCCGTTTCTTTTTGCCTTGACGCACATGGTAATGGTAACGTGCTATCTCCCCCTACTCCAAGGAAGATTTTCCACTATGAAAGCCGTTCAATGGGTTGCACCTCACACGATGCGTATGGTGGACATTCCCAAACCATTACCCCTTCCTCACGAAGCCTTAATCCGAATAGAATCCACCGGAATTTGTGGTTCGGACATGCACTACTTTGAAGAGGGGCGCATTGGACGCACGGTTCTCACCGAGCCCCTCATACTTGGACATGAATATGCCGGCATCGTTGAGGCCGTAGGAAGCGAAGCTGACCCGAGCCTCGTTGGAAAACGGGTGGCGGTGGAACCCGGCATCCCATGTCTACGTTGCGAGTTTTGCCAGAAAGGGCATTACAATGTATGCCCAACACTCACTTTTCCCGGAATGCCGCCCAACAACGGCGCGTTTGCCGAATACATTGCGGTTCATGCGGCATTCTGTTTCCCGGTGCCCGAAGAAGTCTCGGCGGCGGAGGCGGCCATGATTGAACCGCTCGCCGTGGCACTCCATGCGGTGGAATTGGCCCGAATCATTCCGGGAGAAACGGTGGCTATATTGGGGCTGGGACCCATTGGGTTGTTGACGGCACAGTGCGCGCGACTGGCGGGCGCGGGTACCATTTACGGCACAGACCTGCTGAATTACCGAGTCGAGGCCAGTTTGAAGTACGGTGTGGATACCGGGTTTAACGCAGGCCTTCACGACACCGTTACAACAATCAAGGAATTGACCCGGGGTCGCGGTGTGGACGTAGCGATAGACTGTGCCCGATCCACCGAGACGCCCGGCATAGCCTGCCACGTCATGCGTCCGGCGGGGCGAGGTGTAATGGTAGGGATCTCGGGTGAGCAAAACGGCGTGATTCCGGTGGATATCGCCCGGCGCAAAGAACTGACCCTAACGTGGTGCCGGCGCTTTCTATTCAACTTTCCCACGGCCATTACGCTCGTGGCACAAAAACGAATTGATGTGAGTTCGGTTATCACCCACAACCTACCTTTGGAAAAGACGTGCGAAGGGTTTGAGATAGTTTCCAAGGCGTCCGAAAATGTGTTGAAAGTGTCCATAGACCAGGACTAGGTTGCGAACATGTTGAAGAGAATTCTGAAGATTGCGTTGGGCGTCGTTGTGGTTCTTGTCATTGCCTTCGTGACGCTAATCGGCCCGTGGCCGACATATGGCCCCTCAGACGTGCAAGCGTCCAAACGATTCAAGTCCATGGTAACGTCCTTGGAGCAACAAGCGGCAAAGTCCCAGATTTCGTCAACTCCCGGCCGGCTTCGCGCGGGTTGGGGTAAAGGCAGCATCATCCCCCGCGTAGGCATTCCGTTGGCCGGGTATGGCGATCGCGGCGGCAAACCCTCAATCGGAATTGCCGACGAACTTTTTGCCAAAGCAATAGTAATGACGGATGGGCATGACAAAATTGCGTTAGTCGGATCCGATATGCTCATCGTACCCGAAAACGTGGCCGATGCCGTACGAGCAGCAGTTGCGGAACAAACGGATCTCGATCCGCGAAACCTGTTGTTCAACGCCTCGCATTCGCATTCAGGACCGGGCGGGTTTGGTCCCGGACTGATGGCTTCCATGTTTATGGGCAAATACGACCCTGCGATACCTGAGGCAATTACTAAGGGCTTCGTCGAAGCCATTACAAGCGCCAACGGCGATTTGTCCGAAGCGAAGATTGCGTCAGGCCGGTTGGACGCGCCGGATTACATAAGGAACCGGTCGCGCGAAGCAGCCGTCGATCCCGGGTTGAATTACATGATTGTTGAACGGGACGACGGCAAGCGTTGCATTGTGAGCCGTTACTCGGCCCATTCCACGGTGTTGGGTGGAAGTAATATGAAATTCAGCGGAGACTTTCCGGGTTATCTTCAGCGGGCACTCGAACGGGAGCCCGACACCTTCGCTGTATACCTGGCAGGCGCCGTTGGCAGCATGGGCCCCAAGGCACCGGAAGGCCCTGACGGATTTGCGCGCGCAGAGGCAATGGGAAATGCACTGGCTACGCGCATAAAGGAAGCGTGCGCGGGGGCCGCATTTGAAACTCATGTGGACATTGCCTCGACTTCTGCACAATTCAAGACGCCGCCATTCCAGCTTCGCATCAATCCGAGTTGGCGAGTATCGCCATTTCTGTTGGGCTTGGCCGGCGTGGACAACGATGCATGGATACACGGGCTGCGCATCGGCAATCAGTTCTTTTATGGCACACCTTGTGACTTCAGCGGAGAACTGAGCGTGGAAATGGAGGCATGGGCAAAGGAACAGGGCTTAGCACTCTGGGTGCTCAGTTTCAACGGCGACTACATTGGCTACGTTTCACCCGCACGGTACTATACAACTTCCAAGCCGAGTGGTGATGACAGCTATGAAATGTACGTTATGTCTTGGTTTGGACCGGATCAAGAAGCCTGGTTTGCAGAAGGATTGCACCAACTTGTGAATTTACTCAATGGGCCGGAGGCACCATTGGAGCAGCCCGCCGCGTGACACAGACGTCTCTCCCCCCGTTCGACGACGGCGCTGCAGCACACGCTGAGGCAGCGACCAGACCGCATTTCCTGTTGCTGACTTGCCTCGTCCTGTTGGGCGTTTCCATAATCGCCCTGGCCACCGTGTGGGAAAACCACACGCTGAAAAGTGAGCCGTGGAAGGACGCGCTTCTTGTTCTCGGCACGGATCCGATTTGGGACGAGGCCCTTCCGGTGCTCCGCCGCAAGCTACCCGACGAGAACTTCCCACCCAAATCCTCCTTGCTCGAGCAATTGGAAACAACCGATGACGGTAAAATTGCCGCGGAATTGCTCGGTCTTAATCTTCGTGAGTCGGTCGTATACGCTGAGTTCGATACCACGGTACTCGAGTCCGTATTGGCAAGCGGACATTTGCCCACCCCAGGCAGCTCAGGTGTACTAGCCGGCCCGTTATGCCGGGTCGATTCGTTTGTGATGGACGGACAGAGGTTTGAGGTCACAGGAATTTTGAAAGGCGGTTCGGCCGGACTGTTGTTCTCGTTTCTCCTTCCCAAGGCGGCCGCGTTCGATTCGATGTTTGACGATCATCCGGAGGCGTTGAAAGGTTGGTACGCACCACACGGTCAAACCGACCATCCCGATTGGCGAGACGAACTGGAACCGCTGCTGAAGTCGGAAGACGCAAGTCTGGTTATGCCGATGGTGTACGTTTCGCGCGCGCCGGCCATATTGGCCATTGCAGGGCTGCTCTTGGTCATCGTTGCATCGGCCATACTGCAATTGAGGTTGGTTGAATGGACCAGTCGCAACGTCGCAGCCTTACGGCCTCTTACGCGCATGTTCCAAACTCATCGCACGTTGTTGTTCGCGGTTCACGTGTCTACATATGCTGCTTTGATGATTCCCATGATGGCCGCATTGGCATTTCCGCATATGCATCTACAGGTCCTGCAATTCGTCACGGAGATCTTTACTCAAGGCGAACTAAAGAGTCTTGGGGACGCCTACATATCCAAAAACGTCGCTGCTGCCACGTGGCAAACCTGGCGCAACAATTTCGTGGTGCAGACATTTGCCACCGTCTTATTGCCGGGTTTCGTCCCACTTTTAGGCACGGCACTCGGCTACGGTAAGATGCTGCTCAGTTTGGCCGTGGCGGGATTTGCTCTGTGCCCCAATTGGGCAGGGATCATGGCAGGGTATACTTACCACTCCATTACGGTCGCGATTGAGGTCGAAGCCTATACCATCGCCCTGTTTGTTATCGTCGCTTATGCGATAGGCATGATTAAGTGGATACTATTCCGGGACAGGCACGCAGGCATCCAATCACTGCAAGGACTGGCGACTGGAATCGTATTCATTGGTCTTTGGCTGGCATTGGCGGCTGCTTATGAATCGCTGACGCTGATCTACATTCCTCAATAATCGTTTACGATGCCGGCAATACTTCCTGTTTTGTACCCGACCAGATCCAGTGTCACAAAACGATACCCGGCAACTTTGGCAGCCTCCACCACTTTGTCGCGAGTGGAACGGTCCAACAGCTTGGGCACATCCTCCAAGTCGATTTCAATTCGACACAGATCACCATGGTGGCGCGCCCTATACTGCCGGAATCCGAGGCGTTTTAAGGCTTCCTCGGTTGATTCTACCTTCTTCAAATCGTCCACGGTAACCGGCGTGCCTACCGGGAATCGAGAAGACAGGCAGGCAAATGAGGGCTTGTCTGCCGTGGGCAATCCACGACGCTCGCTGAGCATGCGAATCTCTACTTTTGACAGACCGGCCGCGGTAAGCGGCGCCACCACCTTGTACTGTTTCGCGGCCACAGCGCCCAACCGGGTGGGATCCTGCAAATCGTCCACGATTTCGCCGTAAGCCATCACTTTAATTCCGTTGGAGCGGGCATAGGCGGCCATTGTATGAAAAAGCGCGGACCGGCAATGATAGCACCGAGTACCGTCATTCTTTAGATAGGCGTCATTTTCAAACTCGGTCGTGTAGATAATCTCGAATTGCCATCCACGTCTATGGGCCAACTCCGTCGCTTCCTCGACCTCGGATCGCGGTACGCTGGGAGAATCTGCAAGTAGAATTCGCGCGTTCACGCCCAAGGTCTCGTGTGCAATATCAGCCAGATAGGACGAGTCCACTCCGCCCGAATAGGCGACAGCCAGCGTCCCGTATTCTCGCACGATAATCTTGAGCCTCTGCTCTTTTTCTACTGCCGTCTCTGGAGAAATATCAGTCTGCATACACCACCGATCCGGCATCAATGCCGGATTCCATTGTTAGACAGCCAATTGCCCAGTCACCTTGGACCCCTGTCAGAGTGACCTTCTTCGTCAAATTTGTCAACCTGATGGTGGAACGCACTGCGACGCGAATGTAATTCCCTGTGTACCCCGTCCAAAAGCCGTTTTCTTCACATTCGAAAAGGACTTCGACCGTTCTCCCCACGAAGGACTCAAAAAAGGAACGTTTTTTCTCGTTGCTCACCCTACGAATAAGGGCACTTCGACGGTTTATTACCTGTGGCGACACTTTGGCTCCCATCCGTACCGAAGCCGTACCCGCCCGCTCGGAATACTTAAACACGTGCGCGTAGGCCAGCGGACTGTTCTGGAGCAAATTCAGTGTTTCGTCAAATGTGGCGTCGTCCTCGCCAGGAAAACCCACCAGAATATCCGATCCGACACACAGGTCTGGCACACAGGCACATGCATGATCGATATACGACCAGTATTCTTCCCGGGTGTATTTCCGGCGCATTGCACTCAATATCGAATTGGACCCGGACTGTAGCGGTAAGTGCAAGTACGGGACTAGCTTATGGCCCGGATCGGCCATCCATTCCAGCAGATCCTCGGGAACCGTTGTCGGCTCAATGGAACTGATACGTATGCGTTTCAGGTCCTCATTTTCGTTCAGACGGCTAACAACATCGGAAAGGGTGTACCCGTTCCATTCATAGGTGCCGACATTGACACCGGTTACTATAAGTTCGCGCGCACCGCGCTCCACCAATCGGCGGGCTTCTTCAAGAATATTGTCGAGAGACCGGCTGCGGGCACGCCCTCGCGCAAACGGAATAATGCAAAAACTACACATAAAATCGCAGCCGTCTTGTATCTTGAGGTTGCTGCGGCGAGTCAATTCTCCCAGCCCGGATACTTCAATGGCGAAATCGTCTCTGTCTATCCGGTCACGCACAACCAGTGGAGCTGTGTTTTTCCCTGCGGTTACATAGTCAAGAATGTTCAGTTTCTCTTGATTGCCGACAATCAGGTCAACACCTTCTATTTCAGCGAGTGCCTTGTGCCCCATCTGCGCATAGCAGCCAATGACGGCCGTATAAGCATTTGGATTCTTGCGAATAAACGAGCGGAGCAACTGGCGGGATTTTGCGTCGGCCTCACCCGTTACCGTGCACGTATTGATGATACCTAAATCGGCAGGCTCGCCAAACGGCACTAGTTCGTACCCGTCCTGGGTCAAACGCTCTTCGAGAATCGCCGATTCGGATTGATTGAGCCGGCACCCCAGCGTATGCACGGATGCCCGTTTGGCATGGTTACGAGTGAAGTCTCCCGAATTCATTTTGGCAGCGTCATTTCAGGGGCTTTGTCGCCCTGGTGTTTGGCTGATTCGTTTTGTATCCACTGAAGCAACAGCCGCACGCCGAATCCAGTCGCATGCTTTTCACTCCAGTATGGCACCCCGCGTACACCCCAAGCCGTTCCGGCAATATCCAGATGAGCCCAAGGTATCTCCCCCACAAACTCACGCAGAAACGCACCGCCTACAATCGTACCAGCCTCACGGGCAGGGCCTATATTGCACAGATCGGCGTGCGTGCCCTTGATCATGTCCTGGTAGTCCTGCCACAACGGCAACCGCCAAAGTCGTTCACCGCACTCTTGGCCGGCCGCCTCCAGGTCCGCGGCTAGAGAATCGGACGTGGCGATCATGCCTGCGGCGTAGTGCCCCAATGCCACTATGGCGGCACCAGTCAGCGTAGCCAGATCGATCATCATGTCAGGTTTGTATACAGCCGCCGTATAGGCGAGGGCGTCGCACAGAATTAACCTGCCCTCGGCGTCCGTATTGTGTATTTCTATTGTCTTCCCATTGAACGCCCGGACAATGTCTCCGGGTTTCATCGCTCGGGAGCCCACCACATTCTCCGCCAGAGGCAATACGCCAATAACGTTTAGTGCAGGTTTAGTTGAGGCAACGGCCCGGACGGCGCCCAGCACAGCAGCCGCGCCGCACATATCGTACTTCATTTCGTGCATGCGCTCCGCCGACTTAATGCTGACCCCACCGGTGTCAAAGGTAATACCCTTGCCCACCAGCGCCACGGTTGGCACATGATCGCCGTAGTGGTACGAAACAAATACGAGCTTGGCCGGCTCGCGAGACCCTTTGGCCACGCTAAGCAACGCTTCAAGCCCCAATTCCGCCATTTGGCCTTCGTCAACAAAGTCATACGTCAAGCCAAAATGCTCGCATAGCGTTTTTGCTTCATACGCGAGTTGTGCGGGGGTGAGCCGATTGGGCGGTTCGTTTGCAAGGTCGCGCGCCCAATTCGCATGTTCACACGCCTGGACAGCTTCCCGGCACACGGAAGACAGAAGACCTTTCTGGACTTCGTTCTCCACCACGACAACGACTTCGTCCAAAAACAAGGGCTTATCACGTTCGGTTTGCTTGAAGTGTTTGTCAAAACGGTATTGACCCAAAACAAGGCCTTCAAGAAACGCCTCCACAGGCCACCGTGTATCGCCTGTGGCATCGATTATCAAGGTGGTGGCCTGCATCGTCGCAATGGAAGCGGCGGCCGTTCCGCCGGCCCTACGAAATTTCTCTCGGTCGCCGAGTTCGTTGGTGCCGGTAGCTCCCAGGAATCCAACGGCCCGATACGCTCCCCCGGGCGTAGGCAATAAAAACCACGATCCCGTGTCCGACTTCAGCACGCCGTCAGACTGCAAGCGGACCGATGCGGAACGTATGGCGTCGTCGGTCATTTTGCCGGATGCCCCTGTACCGAGTGCATAGACCAGACAAGCGTCTCCGCTGGGAGTCCCGAGGGATTCATTCAATACCAAACGAACGTTCATGTATGTAGATTCACCCTGCCACTGGTACATCGAGCGTCGGCCGAGCCGGACAACACATCAAATCGCCGCCAACGCACCTTTTTCGACAATACCTTCTAGCCAATACTTATGACGGCCACTTATCTGGACACGAACCAGATCACCGATATCGAGGCGGGCGTCGTGGACTTCTACCGGACGGTAGCCGTCGGTTCGACCATTCATTACCCCCCGCTTCTTGGATGACGCGCTATCAATGAGCACTTCCTGTTCGGTTCCCAAGTACCCCTCAATCAAGGATTCGTTAATGGATTCCTGCAGGTCAATCACACGCGCCAGGCGTTCTTCCTTGACTTCGCGCGGAACATCGTCAGCCATGTCCGACGCCTTGGTACCTGGACGAGGCGAGTACTTGAACGGAAAAACCTGGCCAAATTGAACTTCACCTAATATGCGCAACGTCCATTCGAAATCGTCTTCGGTCTCGCCTGGAAACCCGACTATCAGATCGGTGCTTAGTTCGATGTCAGGGTTGATGTCCTTCATATATCTAATCTTTGCCAGATACTCGTCACGCGTGTGTTGCCGGTTCATTATACGAAGCAGCCGATCGGATCCGGATTGAAAAGGGAGATGCAATTGATTGCATATCGTCTTACGATCGGCCATCAAATCCGATAGACGGTTGTTCCAATCGTTGGGATGCGGCGACGTAAAGCGAACGCGATACAGCCCATCCACACGGGAAATTTCGTCAAGCAACTCGAAAAAACTGTAATCCCCTGCGCGGTAGGAATTGACATTCTGTCCCAACAGCCAGATTTCCCGAGCCCCATGTTCAACCAATGAACGTACTTCACGCAGAATATTGGCGGGATCGCGCGAGACTTCCCGCCCCCTGGTAAAGGGTACGACGCAAAATGTGCAAAAGTTGTCGCAGCCTTTCGTAATGGATACGTAGGCCTTACAACCATCCACATGGCCACGCTCTACCCATTCCTCCGGCACAAAATTCTGGATGCGGTCGGCGGGGCGTTTCTGCCACTTGGTCATCAGTACCCGCTCACCCTGTTTGACCCGGGCAAGCATCTCAGGAAGCTTAAACAGGTTGTCAGGACCAAAAACCATATCGACGCACTTCTCTCGCTTGAGAATGGTTTCGCCTTCCTGTTGAGCCACGCAGCCGCCTACCCCAATGATTACGTTCGGATTCGCCGCCTTCACTGAACGCCAACGGCCCAGTTGACTGTAGACCTTGTTCTCAGGGTTGTGGCGTACAGAACAGGTGTTCACCAAAATGAGCGACGCATCGTCTACCGACGCAGTGATCTCGTAACCCTCAGATTTGAGGACTTCACCCATGCGCTGGCTATCGTGTTCATTCATTTGACAGCCAAACGTCTGGATATATGCTTTGTCCGCCATGGAGTATCCCAGGTTTTACACAACTTTGCCTCAAGACCTTGAAATCATAGCAGTTATGGGTGCTTTTGCTCAATTTGTGCTTTCGCGTAACTGACGGTCATGAGTTGAAAGGCAGTGTCAACTGCCATGGATAAAACATCGCTGCTGATGAGCGCAAAAAGACCTCATTACTATACCTTAGGTCTATATTCAATATTTGTGCGCAGCAATGCCATATATATGCGTAATCATTTGTCGACTGGTCCTAATCGCTGTGATATGATATACTTACATACGATTTGCCCGTGATGCTGGGGAAAAGGATCCTCCGATGAAGTGGCACGTCGGACCCAAATTAACAACGGCCTTGCTATTAGCGTGTGCGGCCATGGCGATAGTCAGCTTGGGCGCGCTATGGATTGCAAACCGGTTGTTTGACGAGGCGCGGTGGGTCGAACACACCCACGTAATCATCGCGAAGACCCAGGCGCTCAACGCCGCAATGCGCGAAGCCGAAAGCGTCCGCCGGGCAGCGGCACTTTCTCCCAGCAGCGAGTTGGCCGGTGAATTTGCCGTCGCAATGGAAAAATCTCGGGTCTTCTACGAAGAACTTTGGGACCTTACTGAAGACAATCCCGAACAACGCAATCGCCTCACCGCCATCAACACGCTCATGAACGAACGCCACGTTCAGTTGGAGAATGCCTTTAAAGCGACGGAGAGCGAAGCCAACTTGCCCGTGAAACAATGGGCTGCCATTCAGGAGGGTATGGCGCTCGCCAATGAATTTCACGCTGCATTAATCGATTTTGAAGAATCCGAATTGAACCTTCTTGAAGCGCGCAGGGAACGTCGCGATTCAGCCGAACGCAACACTATGTATGCGCTTACTGCGGGCATGGCGTTTGGCTTCATTGTGCTGCTCACGTGCATGATGCTGTTGAATCAGCAAGTGCTCACTAGGCAATTGGCGGAAAAGGAGCTACGCAACGCGAACGAACAGATGACCCGCTGGATTACTGAACTCGAATCGCGAAATGCCGAAATTTCTGCGTTGGGCGAATTGGGACATATACTTCAGGCGTGTCGCAACCGTTCGGAAACCTATGATGCAGTGCAGAGCTTCTTGGAGAGGGCCTTTCCTGGCACCTCCGGCGCGCTGTGTATCACGCGCTCGTCGCGCAATCTCGTATCTGTGGAAGCCCGTTGGGGCGACCATCCACCCGGCAACCACGATTTCGATCCTCAGTCTTGTTGGGCGTTGCGCATGGGACGGCCCCACGTGACCCGCAAGGAAGCCGGCATCGGCTGTAGTCATCACGACCGGCCTGTTGAACGATCGTTCACATGTATGCCAATGAGCGCGCTGGGGGAAACACTGGGAACCATGGTCTTGGCGGATATCGATCTGGACGACATGGACGAAGCAAAGCGGAACGTAGTGGAATCGGTCGCGCGCGGCGTCGGGATGGCCTTGTCCAATCTCCTGTTGCGCGAACAGTTGTTGAATCAATCCATAACCGACAGCCTGACAGGACTGTTCAACCGGCGCTATCTTGAAGAATCGTTGCGTCGTGAGATTAGCCGCGCCAACAGAAGCAAGCATGGCGTCGGAGTAATGCTGATCGATGTCGATCACTTCAAGTCGTTTAATGACAAGTTCGGTCACCAAGCCGGCGACGCTGTGCTGAAATCGTTTGGACAAATCCTGAAGAGCCGGGTGCGGGGGAGCGATCTCGCTTGCCGCTATGGCGGTGAGGAATTTGCTCTCTTGTTGCCGGAGTCCGACTTTGAGAACACATGTCGCAGGGCAGAGGAAATCGCTTCAGAGGTTCAAGGATTGTCGGTGTTGCACAACGGAGAGACCTTGCCCGCAATTACGGTATCGATCGGAGTCTGTTCTTTTCCTGAACATGGATCCGCGGGCGAATTGCTTATCGCACAGGCAGACAAAGCGCTATACCGTGCCAAAGCCGAAGGCCGGAATCGCGTCTGCGTCGCACCTCCCGGATCACCACAACAGTCTCTCACCACCGACCAGGTATGAGCAGACTGTATACATGGAAAGCAACTGTGATATGATCTTCGAGTTCGTTCAAAAACGATTCATTTCGATCTTTCAGTCTCCCCCCAAAGGAGCATTCATGAAACCCCTTGCCAGTCTGGATCAACTGGAAGCCGCCCTAAACGATTCGGCTCAGAATCCCATCTTTCTGTTTAAGCACAGTACAGCGTGCCCCATTTCGCAAGCAGCGCTTCACGAAGTGGATAGGTACTCCGAATCCCGTCGCGAAAGTGATCCCGTGGTCTACATGGTTCGCGTTATTGAAGAACGGCCCGTTTCCAATAGTATTGCCGAACGGTTGGACGTGCTTCACAAGTCTCCGCAAATTATTCTGGTAGACGATGGCAAAGCAGTGTGGAATGCTTCGCATCACGGGATATACGAACGAAGACTCCATGAAGCAGCCACAGGCACATTGGAGACCAAATAGACTAGACAAGTTCGAAGGGCATCGGTGTATTGTCCTCCAGATTCAAAACGACTACGCGCCCGTTGCCAGTGTCAGCGATGTGCAGGCGGCCGCAAGCGACAACAATGTCTGTGGGGTCGAGAAGTCCGGTATCCAAATGATCCAAAGCAAACCTTTCCACCTGCTTGGTGGCCGGATACACAATCTTAATCGTGTGATTGTATGAATCCGCCACGTAGATTTTCCCGTCGTGGTATGACACCCCGGTTGGGTGCTGCAGGCGAGCTTCTGCGGTCGATCCAACGCTATCTCCAAAACTGTACAGCCCAGTGCCCACCAACGTGTGAACACTTCCTTCATCGCGCAAATCTACCGCCCGCAAGGCGCTGCTTTCCGCGTCAGCGACATAGAGAATACCCCGCCCCGCCGCAATGCCACTGGGCTGAGCCAAGTGTGCTGAAGATCCAGGCCCATCCTTTAACCCCAAGATGCCGCTACCCGCAAACGGTCGAAAGTTCGCGGTCGCTATCGACGCCCTCCATATCTGATGGCTGCCCGCCATGGCAATATATAGGGTGCCGTCAATGAGGATGAGATCCTGCGGAGAACTGAGAAGACTGCCCGTACCTCCGGTCATGGTGTACACATTGCCACGCAATCCGCTTCCACCAAACGTGGAAACCATTCTTTGCTTCAAATCAACGATTCGAATTGCGTGGTTTCCCGAATCCGCAACGTATAAATTTGAGCCGCCAAGCGCAAGACCCATCGGACGACAAAAGCCAGCCTCTTGGAGGGTGCCGTCTTTCAGCACGGGACTCCCGTTACCGATGATAGACTTAATCCTACCCGTTTGATCAGTCCAAAGGATCCTGTGGTAAGCGGAATCGCTGATAAACACATCGCCCGTGGTTTCGTCCACGGCTAATTTGGCCGGCATATGTGTATTCGCATCCGTGTTCGAAAGATTCAATGATTGGTGCGAGGAATTCTCGTGCAATTGACCTTCCCGTCGATGAAAAGAAACTATCTCTTCAATGCACTCTTCAATGTCATTGCGATGTCCCTCGCCAGCAAACGCAGCTGCAACACGTCCTTCTGGGTCGACGACACATAGGGTTGGCCACGCCGTCGCCCCGTACTGCTTCCAAACCGCACTGTTGCAATCGTTCGCGACCGCAAACTCAATACCGTATTTCCGGCAGCCCATTTGCAGGGCATCGGACTGATATTCACGCGGATACTTGGGTGTGTGTACGCCCATTAAGACTAATGCGCCGCCGTACAAGTCCATTAGGTGTTTGATATCGTCAATTACATGAATGCAGTGAATATTGCTCTGCGCCCAGAACAGGAGCAACACGACTTTGCCGCGACTCGACGTCAGCGTCAATGGCTCCGATACATTAACCCATTCCAAGTCCGCCGGAAGTTCCGGTGCAGGGCCAAATGTTTGATAAGGGCGATCTGAATACACCATTTATTCAACCGTTCACGTTTGGGTAATTCGCGGCCAAACACAGACGAGATGCCAATATCCGTCTCAAGAAGAAGACTCAATTTCGTCGCGTGCAGGCGGTATCAACGCGATTATTTTCTGGCCGGTTCGAGGCTTGGCGGTCGAATCGGGCAGTTGAACCCGCACGTCGCCCGCAGACGGACCCAGAACAAAAAGCACACACGCATCCGAAGTGTAGTGCCTTTGGAAATCATCAAACCCGTAAGAATCCGTCAACGTAGTAACCTTTACGAAATAGCCATCTCGAAATCGCTTCTGCAATTCCGTGAAATCCAAGCCACTGTTCCACACCTCGCGCCCGCGCAAGTGTGAATGCGGCTGGGAATCGGGACGCTTCTGATTGGCCTTGCTTTCGGCCAATTGAAATCCATGGGATCGACCCAATATACCTGCGAAATTCAATGCGCAAAGAGAATTCGCATCGTCATTGGGAGTCATTGCAATTACATTTCCTATACCCACCAAATCCAGTTCATCGCGGGAACGGCTCGACAGTACATTTCCATAGTAAGTATCCAACCCTTCCATACGCGCAGCGGACACATTGCGCCAGTTGGTGTCTGCCACCTGAACCTTTACGCCGCTATCCCGCAACGCGATTGCCACCTTGCGCACCCAATCGTGCGCGCCTATGATCAAAAACCCCTGGGGATTGGGAACCGATAGTCCCAGTTGTAACGCGATTTGGCCGGCACCGAGGCCATAAATCGCCACGGTGCCCGCGACGACCAAAAACACCGTGGGGACAAGTTCGGACGCGCCCACTAACCCCGCTTGTTCCAATCGATGAGAGAAAATGGTGGCGACAGAAGCCGCAACTATTCCGCGAGGTGCCAAGCTCATCACGAGCGCCATATCGCGCCAGTTCAATTTGGATAAACCGATGGATAGAAGTACCGAAGCTGGACGTACAACAAGAATCAGCAGGACAAGAAAGATGCCGTGATAGAGGGTCAAGCTACGGATATCAGTAACGGTAATTGGGGACGTCAGGATGATAAACAGGCCGGAAATCAAGAAAACCCGCAGGTTTTCCTTGAACTCAACGATGTGTTTTATATCAATTTTCGGCCAATTGGCCAGCAGCACCCCCATCAGCGTAACTGTGAACAATCCGGACTCATTCTGAATGGCATTTGAGCACACGAACGCCAACAAGACTGTTGCTACGGCTACCGGGTTGTCCAACTCGTCCGGAACCCACCGCCGTGCATACAAAGTTGCCAACCCCCACGCACCCACCCACCCAAAAATAACACCGGCCAATACGGTCTTGAGTATTCCCGATGCTATCAGCCACGGCGCGCCACCGTGTTCTCCTTCCAGAATAGCGTCAAAAACGAGCACGGCGAACATGGCGCCTATCGGGTCGATTACGATACCTTCCCATTTGATGAGACGGCCCGCAGGTCCCGTTGGACGAATCTGACGCAAGATCGGGCCCACAACCGTGGGGCCAGTCACGATGAGAATAGCTCCCAGTAAAAGTGCCAGCTCAACGTCAAATCCAAGTACTGTCCAGGCCAATAACGCTGACAATAGCCACGTTGCGACTCCCCCGATCAACACCAACAACCAGAGCGTTCGGTTGATGTCCTTCAATTCTCGGAAATTTAAGCTGAGCCCGCCCTCAAATAGGATCAACGCGACCGAGAATGAAACAATAGGCGTCAATGCACTGCCGAATAAGGCTACGGGCTGTACCCAACCCAGTACAGGGCCTACGAGTATTCCAGAAAGCAGTAGAATCAAAATGGAAGGCACGCGGATCCGCCAAGCAAACCATTGTGAGGCAATGCCTATGACTAGGATTACCGCCAAACCCAACATGGGACTCAACTGCACGGTCTCCTGTATTTCCTTTGGCATATGGCTCGAACAGGTGGACTTGAATGACGTGGAGCAAAGCAACGAATCCGGCATCGCGCCTGAACGTATCAGACCCGATTCGCGCTACGAATTCAAGAACTTGAAACATGCCAAAGGAAGGCTAGGCTTCAGCTGCCGTTCGATCCGTAGTTAGGGACAACTGAGCGATGATCGTCTGAATCTTATTGATCATCGTCGCCGTTTCGAAGGGTTTAATTACATAGTCGTTGGCGCCCGCCTTAAAGGCCTCCAATACACGGCCTCGCTCTGCCTCGGTCGATACCATGATGACAGGTGCCGTTACGCCGCGCAGCCGGATCGATCTTAACACCTCAATGCCTGGAATATCCGGCATGCTCCAATCAAGGAGTATAAGTCCGTGGCTGCGTGTCGACGCCAAATCAATGGCATGCTCTCCCGTAACCGCTTGATCCACATCCGTTACATTAACACGAGCCAGCGCTCCCAAAAGCACTCGCCGCATTACCGACGAATCGTCAACCACCAACGCTTTCATAATCGTCTTCCCACGCCGCTTGGTATTCGCCCACGTTTGACTACAAACCGCTAAATCACTGAGTCGCCTTTCACGGTCGCACGTAGCAGTTTCACCCGCCCGTTTCCGGTAATCGCGCGCAATGGCCCATGAACCTCTTCACGCAGCAACAACCGTGTTCCGTTTATGCATAACAGGGTATCGGGAAACATCCTGCCCCTTATTACAATAGTCGGATGCCCACCGCCGGTAATCTCGTCCAACGCATGCTGCTCTTCCGCCAATTGCTGTTCCAACTCATAGCTTTTGGCCATGAGTTGAGAAATCATTTCGCGCTTGTTGCCTTGAAACTCATCCACACGCGTCATCAATGGATCCAACGCATGATGAATTTCGGACACCTTGGATTTGATATGGTGGATTCGTTTCATGTGAGATTGAATGAGCCGCATCTCCTCGGGTGTCCAACCGGCAACCAATTCGGTGCGGACTCCGTTGGCACTGCCCGTCTCACGAACGTCAATTAACATCTTGGCAACGACGCGTCCACCGACAACTCGTCCGTTCGGCATATGCAACGACCCTCGGGTTTCCACCGAGCAGTGGATTATCTCCTTCTCTATGGAAATGTCGCCCTCGGCGACTACCCGGGTCTCGTTGAGGTAACGGGCCCTTACCTCTCCGCCTGCGTGTATGGCTTCCGCCGCATGGCCATTGATACCGCCTCCCACTATCAGACTGCCGCCGGCACTAATGTCGGCCGATTCTATAAACCCCACTACGTGGACGTCGCCGTGTGCCCGGATTCGAGAGCCTGGATCAATGTCTTTCCCCACTTCCAATGCCCCAGGATGGCTTATATGGCCCGTTGCAAGTCCTACACTGCCCGGCAACGACAAGACTTCGTCGACCACGAGGAAATACCCCTGAAGCCGGACTCGTCCGCTGGTGGCCGCGGTAAAGGCAAGCTGCTCCTCGTCATACAATACGTTTCTGCCGGGCTTCAGACGTGGCCATTCAGCTTTTTTGGCTGGAACGCGCTTTCCGAATACATCCGTTCCGTCCGTACCTTCAATTGGGGGGATGATGCGAGCCAGTGCCTGTCCTTCAGAGACTACCGGTTTCGCCTTTCGCTCTCGGAAGTCCACCGCCCCGGTTTCAGGGTCAACGACGAAGCCCTGGCTAAAGAAATCGCCGGCCCATTCAATGGAACCGCCAACAGGTGGTGTGGAACGTTGGCCTTCCACCAGCAGGAATCCCTCAAGGATTTCCGACTCCTTTAGAGCATCTTCGAGCTTCTCCTCCCACTGCTCCGTAAGAGTGGCTGCAGGGAGGCCATAGCGGTCCAATTCCTGCTGAACCAACTGTAGCAACTCGTCGAGCGGAAACCCACTGGGGCGGCAGTCGAGCCTGACCTCCATACGGTCCTCGCTAATCTCGAGTGCTACAGCGGGCTTAGGATCCATAGTGTGGCTCGGCGTTGCACATTTGTAGGCAAGTTAAGAATAGATCAGGCAGAAAGGGAGCGGCCTTGTGCGCATATGTTTCGTATAAATCATTACAAAACAAGAAGTGAACAGGGTGTGTTTCAAATGAAACATACAAATAATCAGGGCAGCCTACGTTACGGCCGAACGTCTTATCCAGAGCCCCATCCAACATGTGCTTCACGCTCCACGGCTGTACCCGAATATGGGTGGAGAAGACAGCCATTCGACCCAGGGATATCAGGTCGGAATTTCACGAACTACGGCACACATTTCCAGACTGAGACAAATGTATCACTATATGAGAATATCGTCAAGTAAAATCCGCAAGAAAATACAAGTATACTGATATATCTACCTTTGATTATAAAATGCGTTTCGCCTTAGAATAGTCAATCAATTACGTAATGCGCTATTGACGCCCCGAATCAGATGTACTCACGTCGACGGCTTGAATCTCGTCGGCTATCAACGATTCAAGCTCGTCTCCGAGCCGTTTGTCCAGATTGGGGAGCAGCCCCACGTGTACAGACTTAATCTTCCCATCTTTGCCGACAATAACAGTTTGAGGAATTCCGGTTACAGCGTAGCGATCGCCAACTGAGCCATCCCGATCCAGGACTACCTGTATGTCAAGTTTCTCTTTCTCAAGAAAATCCTCGATGACCTCCTTGGTTTCTTGCTGATTTACAGCATAAAACAGGACACCCTTTTCTCTGTAAATATCTGTGACTTCAGAAACAATGGGCAATCCTTTTACACACGGTGGACACCAGGTCGCCCAGAAATCCAAGACGACTATCTGTTTTCCAAAATGTTCAGACAACTTTACTTTGCTGCCACTAAGGTCGTCGAGTTCGAAATCAGGAGCATCTGTCCCGATCAGATGCTCAACCCCCTTGTCGGCATCTTCCATTCCGTACATGTCGTAAATCGACTCGGCTTGCTTGGCGCCATCTGGTGGATAGAATCGAAAAGTATCGTCCGAAAGTTGAGGGACCTCTGTCCACTGTTGAAAGATAAACTCAATGACGAACGACATGGGCGCGGTCTTGGCGGCGTCATCCCCTATCATGTCCTTCATGGAACTCGAAAGGTCAAAAGAGAGCTTCGAGAGCCACGGGGTGTCTCCGTCCAGTATCCAAAGGTCTGCCGCCATCTTGTCCTTGAGGAGGCGGATTTGGTGCAACGTCTTGCCATTCTCCGTGACGGTTCCCACGTACTCTGACTTCCCCACACCTTCCATTATCAGATCATAGGGTTTCTCGCCCAGAAGCGTCTTCCAAACCACTCCAGAACTTACAGGGCCGGAGAACATATCCAGGGGTTCGATAATCTCTTGAAGGGTGGCAGGGGCATCCTCAACAGTATATTGGTTCATGTTAGGCATATAGGTGGTCATTTTGACGCCGTCTGAAATCTGCGTGGGGCCGGCCATGCCACTCTTGTGAGTAAGAGCAAACCGGTTTGGCTTCTGCACCGCACAGAAATAGTGAGTGTCCATGGCCTGTTTCATGCCCTGGGTCTCGATTTTCATAGACTCCGTGTACTCCGTGGAGAACGAATCGAGGCTCGCATAGAAATCGGCCAATGCCCGGACTCGTTCTTCGGGGGAAATGGCAGTCTCGGGAGTCTCGGCCGGCGTTGTCTCCCCAGTCTCTTGTGCGGGCACAGGGCACACAAAGGCCCAAAACAGCGGCACAGCTAGTGCCCATTGACGCAACAGCATGAACTTCTCCTCCTGCTCAGAATGCAGAATACCCGGCTAAAAGAGCCGTTGCATGACGCAAACTATGTACTAACCTATAGGTTGTGCGGCAATGACGCAACTTTGAGAACGGAATTGGGCAAGCCCAACCACACATATGGATTCGACAGAGAATGAGCGGCGAGTCACCGATACCGGAAATGCGCTGGACGGAATAATCGTCGGCATCCGAATAGGAGCAAAAGTGATAGCACATAGACGCCCGCAAATCCGATTCCGGTAGAGGCAACAAATCCCGAAGGTGCGTCGCTGGATTCGGTAGCCTCGCCCCATTGATACAGTCCACCATGATTCACAATGAGTTGAATAGACGGAATGCCATCGAGTAATACGACGTCATCACCCAGCCTGGGATCCAAGCCGTTCACTTGATGGGCAGGGTACCACGCTCCTTCACCCTCACCTTCACCTTCGACATAGTAATACAGATCCACCTCCCCGACCGAAGCCGTCCCCGGGTAAGGAACATATACATCAACTGGAGACAGGGGTGTTGCAGGATCTTCTATAACAATCGGATCAATACCCGAGACCGCGGATTCCAAAGGTGGGTAAACGGGCGACGCATACATGGCGACACGAAACACGAACAGGTCCGACTCGATGACGAATCCTTGCCCGTCGACACCCGACGCTTCTATCGCCAAGTCGGTCTCCATGGCCCATTCGACATCGGGGCGGATAACCACCCAGCCATCACCGCCCGAGCCCTTGACCACTGGAACCCATGACACGCGATCGGTAGGCAGGTCCTCGCCATTTACGGTTGCTCGAACTGAATCCGCGTTGACTTCATCGTCGGACATGAGCCGTACAGCAATCCATTCGTCCTGCTGCACCGCGCGCACCCCCTGTCCAAGCGGAATCGAAGGTAATGCCAATTCGTACACGTCATAAAACCACATATCCGTAAGCAATTTCGTGGTTGCGCCTCGATAGCCCGAATCGCTTGTACTTAGCGAACTCTCCAATCCTCCCGGCGCGGCCGCTTGTATCCAATAAAAATAGGTGGTGAAGTTGGTGCTTCCGGGGCCCGTACATCCACCACCCGATACGGTGGGTGGCTGTGCACCAAAGTCATTCGCGACGAGGTCTCCCGTCTCCCCCAGCAAGGTAGCCGTCGCAGAATCGTTGACCGTGTTCTTGTAAACACGATATCCCCCCGCTCCAGCCACGGCAGACCAGGTGATCTGAACGCGATCCGTGAAGCTGCCATCACTGGCCTGGACGTTTTGTGGAGTGGGCAGCGTCGCAGCAACATATGTACCAGAGGCCTCCGCCGTAACACCGGAGGTCACGGATACGTTGACCTGAGCGGGAGTAATCCAGCCTGGCACATCCTTAAACGACACAACACGGTTGCCGGGTGAAGCGACAACCGTCGCACCGCTGTTGTTGAAGACGCCGCCATCGATTCGCCATTGAGCACCGGCGGCCACGGCACTTGCCGGTCCAATCACACAGTGAATCGATCCCGGATTCGACTGAACAACCAACTGCCGATTCTCATTCGACCCTGAAAAGATTGAGACGGGTGTCGGGGATGACGGTCCATACCCCGCAGCCGAGGCCACGACTGAGTAGGAACCCGCATCCAATCCGAGAAAGGAATATGTTCCACCCACGCCGGAGGATTGGGAAACCTGCCAAAACGGCGCATTGCTTGTCAGCTCGATTTGCGCCCCAGGTACCGGAACACCCAAATCGTTCATCACGGTAACTATGAGGCTGCCCGGCAGGTCAGGGCCGGTTTCATGCCACACGCGCAGGCTATATTCAGATCCCTCTCCATAACCGGTCACAGTCGCGGCGGGCGATTTTGACACTCGGATACGATAGTTGCCATTGGCCGTAACTGGATATACAACGCGCGAGGATCGATTGGATGGACCTCGGTCGTCGTTGTCGGCCAATAGCGTTGTCCCGTCGCTTTGAAACAATTCAACGAGCGTGTCGCAATTGATTCCGAGTGCGTTCGTCTCAATTGTGACGGTTTCGCCCGAGGCGGCAAAGAATTCTACCCAATCCTGATCCCCGTCCTCATGAAAGTTGTGTTGTTGATCCGGAAATGCGTCGACCCCAATCCACCGTGCGGACGCCGGGGCGTTGTCTTCTTCATAGGCATCGGGAGTCACTCCGGCGGGATTTGGAAAGTAGACGGTGGCGGTTGCCGGCAACGACGAGGCACCACGCGTGTCGAATGCGCGGATGTCAATGCCATACACACCAAAGGAATCGAAATTATACGTATTGGAAAAGCGGGCCTCGCCATCGGGGTTCAGGACTATTTCCACTGCCTCTCCATTTGGAGGAGTGATAACTGCAATGGCTCCATCCAGCGTTAGCAACGAAGTGACCGGATCGGCCCAAATCTCAATTACCGAAGGCGATGACAGGACTTCATCTTCCATCCAGTCCCCTATTACCGGTTCATCGCCAGAATAGCCAATGCCTCCGCCAATAAAGTAAAGAGCAGCGAGAGCACCGTCATCCTTGGTGTCGTAAGTCCCGTCGGCACTATCGTCCAGCATAGCGGTTTGTCCGGACACGATTTCCACGGCAGGGGCCGAGACTTGGAAGGCGGACCCCACCGATTCGCCCAAGGCGATATGCGCCCAAAAAAGTTTCGAAAAGCTGATGACGCCGGCCCCGGCGAAAATGGCGTCTTGCCCGGCATTCGCACTAGAAACAAGTATGCGGGTCCTGCCTGCCGGTGGCGTCATGACAGGCAGAATGGCACCTGAGGCCGGAGTATCGGCAATGACAACTACTGTTCCCGGCAATGTCGCCT
This sequence comes from Candidatus Hydrogenedentota bacterium, assembly GCA_045863295.1. Taxonomy (GTDB): domain Bacteria; phylum Hydrogenedentota; class Hydrogenedentia; order Hydrogenedentales; family SLHB01; genus BTWA01. The sequence continues at coordinate 23,204 of BTWA01000041.1, read as the reverse complement.
GTAGCGTATCCAACCATCCATCGAGGTCGGACCAGTTGAGGAAGTCGCTACCATTAACATCAAACCCTGCAGGCAACCCGGGTCCTACAAAGTAGAGAACCAAGTCTTGTGTATTGGTCCCGGCCCACGTTGTCACTGCGTTCTCAATGTTGGCTACCGAGGCGAGGTCGTCCACGGGTCCGCCAGAAGCCTGGGAAAGAAATTGGATGTCCGCATCGGCAACGCCTTGAAAACGCAACGCGTTGTAAGCGCCAACCGTAAGGTTGTCAATGGCCGTTCGATCGGGATCTGAAGTCGCTCCACCTCCGACGATTAAGACCCGCCGGCGAGGCGGCCCTCCCACGATAATCGATGTGTTAAACGGTATTGCTGGAATGCCATTATCGTCGATCGCGTGAATGGTAATGTCGTATTCGCCCTCAGTGGTAAAACCCCGAAAGGTCCCCTCCCATTCATTCAGGACCATGGTCCTGCGCAATTCGGCCGTAGGTAGTTTGGTGACCGGTATGGTCGTCGCCGGCTTCACCACTTCGGGCGGGCGAATCACTGCCCAAACGCGCGCGACATGACCCGAGCCAATCTGCACACTTCCTACGTCAATCGTTCCGGTGCTGCTACCTGGCGACGGCGGAGTAATGGTCACGCCAGAAATGTTTGGTGCAGCCCAGAATTGGGGAATGCCTAGTCCGGTTACCGACGTCGTGATGTAGGTGTCGCTGGCAAGCGAACCGTCCGATCCCGCCGTGTCTTCACTACCAACGCCATCGCCGTTGTCGTCTATCACCGGCGATTGGTCCAACGTGTCCAGTACACCGGCGGCCGCGTCAAAAGCATTGGCAACGCTCACGCCGTTGAGAATATCCATCCAAAAGATGCCGGAAAATGAGATGACCCCGCCTGTAACAAAGTAAGCTTCCTGACCTGGGGTCGTACTCGCAATGACGATCCGGCGATCCGAATACGTAGCCGAAGCCAGCGTACTGAGAAAAGATCCTGCCTCACATGCGTCGTACACCACGGTCAACGTTCCAGAAATCTCCTCCTGTAATGTGTCAAGCCATAGGGCGAGGTCGGAAGCGTTAAGTATCTCGGATGGATTGGCGCGGAACGACTGTGTACCACCGTGATCGACCAGATAAATCGTGACATTCTCCACTTCTTCAGGACCCGCAGCCCAGGTCTCTATGGCCGCTTGAATGTTTGCCACGGATCCAAATGCATCTACATCGTCGTTCGCCCCATTTCCATCTACGTCGGTGTCGGTCACGGGCGACAAGTACTGTATGTTGTCCTTCGGAAATCCCTGATAAAGCAGCGTCCAGTAGGCCGCATTGGCTGAGACTTGAGTCGCGTCCCACAGGAAGTTCCCGTCAAACGGTCCGCCGCCCGAAACAATGACCGCCTTATTCACCGCCGGGGGAGCCGCGACACGTGCAAACTTTGCCAAGGAAGAATCCGCTTTCGCGTATTTATGAACCGCCCCGCGGCCGGAATCCGCAAAGTAAATGTTTCCATCACTATCCACATCCACCCCGGCTAAGCCCCGCTGGAAAATATCTTCGCCCCGAAGAGAGGCTACCAGCGTACCCGTGGGCGACAATACATCGATTCCCGCCGGATCGAGCAGGCTAACAATCATGTTGCCTTCGGCGTCGACAGTTACATCGATAGGCTCCCATGTCCCGGTTATAGGTTTGGGATATGCAGCAACGAAAGCCCCGGCGGCATTCAACTTCTGAATGCGCTCATTGCCGGTATCGGCAACGTAAATATTGTTGCTGGAGTCGATCCCCATACCGGAAGGCGACTGAAATTGTCCGTTCCCTGCCCCCGGCCCCAACCCGATAGGCGGGTTCAGCTGTGCCGGGGGAATGAACGCCGTCGCGGTGGAGGTCTGGTATTTCAGAATATAGCTATTGGTTCCATCCAGAACGAGAATGTCACCTGTGCTGTCCGCGACCAAGTCCACCGGATTGGGCAAATCGAGGGTGTCGGAGAATTGATAAAATGACGTGAGATTTTCTTGGAAGGCTTGGACCTTGTTCTGCGTCTCGTCCAGCACGTAGATAATAAGATTCCCGAGACTGTTCTCCTCCGCGGCCACCGCATTGACTGTAATAAATTGACCTGCGTTGACGCCGAACGCCCCCACGGCAGCCTCGGGAATGCCGCCCATCGTCAGTTGTTGCAAGCGAAAAACACCGCTGTCTGCAACATACAATTTGCCGTTGGGGCCGATATGCACGTCCAGTGGATTCAGGAAATCGCCTAGATCGCCGCTGGCTGTGTTCCACTTGCCAAGAAACTGGCCGTTCTCCTGAAAGATGTGCACGCCTGGAACAACCTGATCCGCGACAAATGCGATGCTGTCACGAGAAACAGCAATGCAACAAGGCGATTCCAAGTTGCCGGATGTCGTGCCGCTGGCGCCAATGGTGGTTCGCGCAACCAGATTATTCTCAAAAACCTGGATATTGGCCGCGAAAAAGTCGACCACATAGACTGCTCCAAGAGCGTCGCAATCAATGGACAAGGGATCGTTAATTCCGCCGGCGGTGCCCAGATGAGTGCCGTCGCTGGAAAACTTCTGAATACGGTCATTTACGCGATCAACGACAAATACGTTCCCCGCATCGTCCACGCAAAGGCTGGTCGGCTGGTTGAATTGGCCGTCGTCTCCACCCCCTGAACCCCACGCTCGTTGAAAGATCCCATCCGCGTCGAATACTTGGATGCGGTTGTTTCCAGTGTCCGCAACATACACATTGCCCACACCATCGACGGCAATACCGCGGGCGGTCTGAAACTGACCTTCCAGCGCTCCAGTTCCGCCCCAAGACGTCACGAAGATTCCGTCGTCCGTAAACTTTTGGACGCGGTTTGCTTCCAAGACGTACACGTAGCCGTGTGCGTCCGCGGCAACATCGTGCGGGCTGGTAAATTGGCCTGCGCCAACGCCTACGCTGCCCCAAGTAGTGACAAGCCGGCCATCGCGGTCATACTTCAACACTTGCGCAATATTAGCCAAACCATCGGACTTGATGAGGTATGCCTTCCCTTCCTCATCGATATCGATGGCGATTAGCGAGTTCAAATCCCATGCCTTAGGGACACTCGGAATGATTCGTTCGAAATGATACGAGATATCAGCGGATGCAAATGACGAGCAGACGCTCAACGTCGCTGCCGCCCAGACCATATCCCGGCTTCGCCGGACGCACCACACCAACCGTCTGATTAGAGAACCCATAGCCCCTACCAAATTTGTATTGGCACATTAAGACAGACCGACGCCCGATCCGTTTTGGAACTACTAGTGTGCGTGCCTTGCAACAGCCAGAAACCGGCTCTTTAGAACGAGAACCGGCCAGTCTCCCAAAGTCTACCATATTCCGTGGTGAATTCGCGCGGTTAAGACCCTTCTTGTAGATATCTACAAGCGGGAAAGCGATACGTCAGCCTGGCAAAGGAAAGGCCCCTCTCATATTGGGAAAGGGGCCTAAAAGTTTGAGAATAGAGCGAGACTTAGGGAATGAACACGACGGCCGTCAACACAGTTGTCCACAAGCCATTCTTATGGCCCTCGGCGGATTGTACAATGTTGCGTGTCGTAATGATGAGCCCGCTGGCTTTATAGATTTCCTTGCGTTCGTCCCAGGCTTTTTCGGGGTCGAACTCAATGCCAAGCGTGGTCGCGAGCATGGTGGCCGCCAAATCTTCGGCATATTCACCGGCGATAACGCTTTTTTGCCCGTAAGCGTGGTGTTCCGAAATGTAACCGTAATGGTGGGGTGTATTGGGCACGGCAAGGCCGATGGCGGCTGCGATCAGGCGATTGGGTTCGCTCGTATCGCTTCGAGACATGACGCAATGCACGATCTGCCCCGGATTAAGCTGCTTAACCCCTTGATCCTTCTTTACGATTTTGCAGTTCGGAGGAAGGATACTGGAAACGTAAACGAGGTTGAATTTTTCGATACCGGCATCACGCAACGCTGCTTCGAAAGACGCCAGCCGTTCGGTATGAACGCCCACCCCTTTGGTCAAAAACATCTTGCGGGGTACCATGACCTTCGCTTCCGCCGGCACGTTTGTCATCCTTCCATACCTTCTTCCATGTCTGTGTCATTCCCCAAGTTAGGGAAAGACGGCCCCGCTGCCACCGATACAGGATACGGCCTCGCACCAATTTGGCAGCAACAGACAGAATCCCACCCCGGTGCGGGTGGGATTACAGACGGGAATATTAGCTAATTTCGCCTCCCCCGATCAAGCCGTTTCTTGGAAGCTAAAGTGTTGCCGGCGGAGCGATTTCAAGAGGGGGTGCCGGTCGTTCCACCATGAAAAAATGTACAGGTTGCCTTGACCCCATGCCGACGCGCTATAGTCCTCTCCGGCGTGGGAAGGCGCGGCCGTTCGTCTTCCGGCTGGAAGGGAAGTTACTTGGGGGAGTCGTCAATGCAACACCATATAAGTGCAGTCTCATTTTGTCGCGTGTCGGTATGGGCCGTCATCGTCACAATAGTGCTTTCTGTCCCTTCCTTCGCGGAAATGGGCCGCGCGCGAATCTCGCCGTCGCTGGCTACATTGGATCCGGGCGCGTCCCAGCAATTCAAGGTAATCGTCGTGGCACAGCGCATGCACGGTTCGCGGCTGGCTGCAAATGTTACCTGGAAGGTCAACGGTATCACGGGCGGCAATAGCGACGTGGGAACCATTTCCAAAGAAGGTGTCTATACCGCACCCCAATCGGCGCCAGCTATTCGCGAACTGCACATAGGCGCTGAAACCACCGACGCAACCAATGCATTCCTGTTCGCGACGGTGTTGATGGAGAAGCCCGGTCCTGCCTACGAATTTGTGGGGACCTGGGGTGAGACCAAAGCCGAAGCTAAATATTTCACGGATCCGCACTGCATTGCTTTTGACAAGGACGGCAACATTCTCATTGCAGACTACGGCGGCGACCGGGTGTTGCGATTCACCACGGACGGCAAATACCTCGGCGATATCGGAACAGGGGCGGGTGAAAAGCCGGGTGAGGTAAAGAAGCCTCGAGTAGTCTACACAGATCCCGATGGCCGCATATTCGTTACAGACGAGAAGAGCGATAAGCCGCGTGTGCAGGTATTCTCGCACGAAGGCACATTTCTACACATCTTTGCAGAAAAAGGCACGCGCCACGGCGACATCCTTCGCGCCCATGGCATGGACTTTGACAGAGACCAGCGGTTGTACATAACCGATGTCGACAACATGCGTGTTTCGGTATACGACCGTGCGGGTAAATTCCTGTTCGATTTTGGGCAGGACGGACCCGGCGTCGCGGATTTCAATGCACCACATGGCCTCGTGGTGGATCCCGCGGGCGACGTTTTTGTAACCGGGTACTACGGTCCGTGCAAAAAGTTCGCTCCGAACGGGGCCTACTTGTACTCATTTGCACACGGCGATCCACCTGACGGCCACGTGTATGTGCACAGCATGAGCGACGACCAGTGGGGCAACCTGTACCTGATGGTACGGGGAGAACGCGGCTACGGCGGCGCGCTCCAAGACAACGATGGTAAAACCATCAGCATTATGAAATACAACAATAACGGCGACTACATCACGGGTATCAGTTTGGAAGTTTCCGAACACAAGGAAAACTGGGCAACGGTTGACAAGAATGGCAAGGTATATGCCCTGTTCGAGTCCAATGACCGTTTTGGCGTACAGATCTACGAACCCCGATAATGGGCTGGCCTAACCCATGTTCGCGAGTGCTTCGCTGCATTTCTGCTTGTGAAGTTTCTGGTTGTCCGAACCCTCGGCGCTGTTCTTTCCATCCGTGAATGCCTGGCGTGCCTCGTCTCGCTTTCCTGCCTGCAGCAATGATTGTCCTAACCAAAAGTAGGATTCCGCATCCTGAGGCTCCGCGGGCTTTCCCACACCAAGAAAGGCGGGATAGGTCAACGCCGCCTGGAAATGCGTCGCGGCAAGGTCGGCCTTGCCGGATTCCATGGCGAGTTTGCCCAGCGCCGTGTGCGCGCTCACGAAGATGGCCCTCGACCGGGTATTAAGTTCCCAATTGGAAAAGCTTTGCTTTTCCAACAAGGCGAGAGCATCCGCATGGCGGCCGAGGCTATTGTACGCTTCGGCAAGCAACATGACGGTATCGAGCCGTTGACGGCCTTGAACCGGCATTGACTCCAACAGTGAAATGGCATCTGCATGACGGCCCTGTTCACTTAACAGGCCCGCCAGATCCCTATACAACGTCTGATCAGCGGGTCGCGCCTCAATAGCGGCCCTGAAAGAGCCTTCCGCCGCGGATTTGTCGTTTGACTTCTTCCACCGGTGAAATGCCAATGCTCGATGCGCAACGCTCAATGTTGGATCCAGTTCTACGGCACGGCTCCACAATTGGCTCGCTTCCTCCGTGCGGAACGCGCTTGCATACAAATGCCCCAACAACATATGGGCGCGCGCATCGTTCGGGTTATCCTGTATGGCGTAGTTCAACACCGGAAGCAGTTCGGGACGTGACGGAAACTCGTAGTCGGCATTCACCGTACGTGCCAGATTCAGTTGTTCGGCCGCGAGCGCATCCTCGCCCAGGGAATGAGCGTAATACGCAGCCATGTAATGCACCATAGGCTTCGGGCCGACGGCTTCCCTTTTTTCCAAAATCTGCAATGCATTGAGGGCATACCCGAACATCCCCAACTCCGCGAACGCGATACTCGCTTCCGTACATTCAAAAACATCTTCCCCAATCATTTCCATGCACCGGTCAAACATCGCTTCCTCGCGCTTCAAATACCGCGCGTGGATCAGATGCGGCAATAGGTCCAGTGGATCCTCGATAATCCGCTTCAAGGCGAGCGCCTGTTCACCTTTGTTGTCGCCTGCTGCGCGAAGGACCATCATAAGATGGTTTTCCGCCTGGGTATCCTGTTCGTTACGGTTAACCGCATGTTGAAACGCGAGGGCCGCGGCCTCGGGATTGCCGAGTCGCATGTGGGCCCGGCCTGCCAGATCGTATCCAATGCCGGCGGACGCGAGTGTGCGGATGGCCCTGCCGGCGCTGTCCAGCGCGGACTGAAAGTCTCCGTTGCGGAATTGGGCCACGCCAAGGTAGTACCATGCGAGGCCATCGTCTGCGTCAATCGAAGTGGCCCGTCCAAGCAAATCGATCGCGCCAGTGTATTCAAACGAATCGAGTGCAAGTACGCCCAACTCGCGAGAGGCCGCTGCGAAGTATGCGTCCTGCGCGATCGCTTTTTCGAAAGCTGACTTGGCTTGCATGGGCTTCATCTGCTTCTTCAGCAACACGCCTTCGAGAAAATGCTCGCTCGCTGTCTTTTCCGGGTTGTCAGGCTCGTTCGCAGGCGGACGCTTGACGGGGATATCCAGAGGCGTTGTGAAAGCCGCCAATTCATTGCCATCGGAGTCCTGTATGGTAACAGTCACGGGACTGCTCACACCGCAATCGACGACAACCGCTCCGCGCGGCGACAGATCCGCGGGGATGGCGGGGATTGGCTTTCCATCTTTGTGCAGGATTACTTTCGATGCGGGAAAATCGCCGGTGGCAGCTATGCGCAATGACAAGGCGCCCCCCGCTCCCCCACTCGGTATGGTTTGTATGGCGACATCCTTCGTCGCGAACTCGAAACCCTCTCCGAGTCCGTGTACCGGGTACCACCACTCGTCCCATTCAATATGTTGATGTGGGTTCAGGAGGCCGTAGTCCGCTTGTGTTTCCAGGGGGCCGCTTTGCACTTCGATATAGCGGGATCCGTCGTCGGTGAGATTGGCCATACTGATGAGACCGTCATCCGACACGCCCCATGTCCATGCTTTTTTGCCGACGAGCACGCGGTGATCGGCAACTTGCACAATACCTCGATCGCGAACCGTGTCGTACGCCCCGAAGAAGTCAAATTCGCATTCGTAGGCAAAAACGGAAGTCGGCCGATCATAGTTCTTGAGCCACGTGAGATCGTTGCCGTTGTGCAACGGCCAGGTGAAAAACTCGGTACCATTATGGTCAGTACCCAGCGTCATAGGGTAGACAAAGCGTGTTCCGTCATGACATGGAAACGCGGTATTGTTCCAGAAATAGTAGACCTTGGGAGTGTCCGTGGGATTTTCCATTCGTATGCGTTCTTCGAGATACGAACGCCCGGGCCTCAGCGTCAACCAGACTGTCCACCGGGTTCGCCCGACCATTTCAATGTTTCCCATGACCAATGAGGCCGAACCATCCCGATGAGAGACCAGTGTGGCATCGCACGGCGAATAACTCGTAACAGTATGCGCTTGAGGGCCGGCATTCCATTCGATGCCTCCGGACACCCATGCTCCACGCAAGCCAATCAGTCCCGGCTTAATCACCTCGTTGGTATCAAACATCTCCTCGTTGGTCGTCTTGTCAACAACTGAGTGGATCCGGCTCCCAATTTCGGGAAGGCAGGTTACACGTAAATACTCGTTCTCCAACTCCAGCGTCCGGTAAGTCTTGTCTTCCTTCCCTGCCGACAAGTGATCCTGCATGGTGTAGGGATAGATGACTGATCCGTCGTATGCGGGGAATCGGGGATTCACGTCCTCGGGGCCGATTGGATAGGTGGGTATGACAAGTGCGCTTTCCCTGGCTTCCACAGGAATGATGGCATCGGCAGCGGCGGTAGTGGGCAGCCAGGCCGTCCCTGCAAGCGTGAGAATAAAACAGGATGAGATCCGGATCATGCCACGTCTCCTTCTCGATCGAGCGAATGGCTCGAACTCACCCCGCATTCTACCGTATAAGCCCGTACCATTTCCGTGCTTTGCTTCAAATAAGGTGGGCGGCTCGGCGAGCCGCCCACGCTTTCAGTTGGTCATTGCCTTACTTTGCTTTCGGCAATTCAGTGCGGGATTCCACGTGTTGGACGAGGTCCTCTGGCATCCACCAGGATTCCTTCAATTTCGCCGGCGAAAATGCCATCTCCGCCTGGTCGTCAAAATGAGGAGAATTCTCGCGGTCGCTTTGCCCCCACGGCACAAAGGTCCAGCTCTTGATAGGCTTGGTCAATACGACAATCTGGGTGGACGTCTGACCGCTCTGGCCCCATCGCGTATGGTCGTCTTTCTCTCGTCCATACTTCACGTTGCGCAACGTGGTCATACCTTTATCGCTGTCTCCACCGCCTGCCACAGGCCAAGAGTCCGCGTCGCGCCCGACCCGAAAGACATCGCCATAGGTCTTGTCCAGTGATCCGAGTTCGGATTGCAGCGCATCCATTGCCCTTCCAAAGCTATCCAATGCCGCCTGCAATTCTTCGTCATTGAAATCCAGAGGCGGCGAAGGCTCACCAAGCGATGCGCGATAGTTGTCGACTTTGGCCACTGCGGCAGGCATTTCATCTGGATAGTCTGTGTTGAGCTGCCGGCGCCAGTAGTAGTATTTGAGCGCCCCTGTCGAGACCACGTCGAGACGGTTGTTCCACTGCAACAAATCATCCAGTGCTCGAGCGTGAGCCGCGTTGTTGCGCAATGCTGATCCGAACTTGCTGTTTGCCATACGAAGGATCTCGACCCAGCGATCGGCGCCGAAGACTTTTGTGTCCACGGCATAGGCCAGCGCTTCTTCAACGGTAACGGAGTCGTCTGCAGCCAGCAATTCGACCGCACGTGCGCCGCGTGAGTTACTCCACCCATCTCGCCGGTTACCATGACTGAGATCAGCAAACAAATACGGGATGGTCTTGGCTAATGAGAAAGGGCTGTCGGGCATCATGGCGTCGGGTGGAATGTTGCAGTTTTGCATGAATCCTTGTGGTGGATTCAGCACTTGCAGGTGATCACTGGACTCGTGAAGACCAAGCCATTCCGTCTTTGAGGTGGAGCCGTCTACTGGTTTTGACCAGTCGTATCCTTCGACCCGCTTTGGAACCCGGCCAGTGCGCTGATAGTAAATGTTTCCGGAAGTGTCGGCCACCATGACATTTTGGGGGAAGAGCTGCTGGGTAGCCATGGCGCGTACTGCGCCGGTGTAATCTTTGGCCATGATGAACTCGTACCACGCCTCATTGCCTTGAACCGCGTCCACATATGCCGAGTGGATTGCATAGGCTTTCCCACCTTTGAACGCAACAACGGGACCGTGATGGGAATCCACAAGGGTCACTGTTTCGGGATCGGAATCCTTTACGGTCAACGTCACCTTGCGAATGGCAAAGTCGCGCCACCCATCATCGTATTTGTACTGCATGGGATTGTCGGGATTGACCGTCAACTCAAAGCAATCCGCAGTGTCCGGCCCGCCGGTGGTCATGGCCCACGCCATGTCGGCATTATGACCGAGACCTACGTACGGGATTCCTGCCAAGGAAAACCCGCTGCCATGCCAGTCCCCTGCATGGACCCGGAATTCCCAAAAGCGCGAAGCGCCGCTCCATCCCAGATGCGGATCGATATAGAGGATGGGCACTTTTTCTGCACTGCGTTGAGGCGAAACTGCGAATTGATTGGATCCGCGCTGTACTCGCTCGTCGGTTCCGGGTTCGACACCGCCGCGCTTCAAATCATCGAAGCCGTCGTCAAATGACCAGTTTTGCAGGAACAACCGGCCAAATGCGCCAACCATGAATTCATCGACCTGACGACTGCCCCACCATTCGGGAACATCCTCCGCATGCTCGGCATAGTAGTCGTTGATTCCACGAACGAAAGCCTGAACTTGCTTTCGTATGTCAGGGCGCACCTTGTCCGCATCTTCTTTACAGCTATCGTAGAGCCGCCACATGTGCGCCACGCGATCGCTGTTGATGCCGCCTTTACCTTCGACGCTGGCCAATTCGCCAAGTCCGCGCTTCAGGTTCTTCAGCAGTTCTACCGGCCGATCCTGAGCCTGTGCCCAACCCATCGCATATAGACCAGACTCCATGTCCGGCGCGTAGATGTGCGGGACACCCCACGTGTCCCGATAGACAACCGCCTTGCCTGCATCGGCACCTTGACCGGGTAAATCCACCGGCCTGGCTTGTGCAGCCAGGAATAGTGCACATAATAAGGTTCCCAATCTTAATGTAGACAATGGAATTAATCGCATAACAGACGTCTCCCCAATGGCCTAAAGCGAAATGGTAGCACCCGGTTCGCGTCCCCGGTGAAGCGATTTGGTGCACCCAGGCGATGACCATTGAGTCTAGACGATGTGAGCGGCACTATCAATGCGACCAGCCTTGGGCAACGGCTGCCCTTGTTCGAGCAGTTCCCCCTTGGCTGGTGTCACCGCTTGTATATTTGCGATACTGCGGAGAATCCACAAACAAACTTGGGGCATAGCAGAACCATGGTCACTAGGCGCACATTTCTGCAGAGCGCTTCGGCGGTGGTCGCCGCGGCTGTAACTCATCCGCTCATCGATTCAGTCTCTGCGGCGGACAGACCCAATGTCCTGTTCATTCCCATGGACGATTTAAACGACTGGATTGGCTGTCTCGGCGGACACCCGGATGCGAAGACTCCCAATATCGACCGGCTGGCGGCCAAGGGCGTGCTGTTCACGCACGCGTATTGCGCGGCGCCGGTATGCAATCCGTCGCGAACGGCTATCATGACCGGGCTGCGGCCCTCGTCCACGGGCGTCTATTACAACAGCCAGCCTTGGCGACCTGTCATGCCAGACGCCGTAACCCTCCAGCAGTATTTTCATGCGAATGGATACCGGACCATGGGTGGGGGCAAGATTTACCATGGCGGTTTCGAGGAACCCGAAAACTGGGACGAGTACTTCAAGCGGCCTGCCGATCCGGAGCCGCCAAAGCTCCCCATGAATGATATCCCGGGAAATGAGTCGCACTTTGACTGGGGTCCGCTGCAGGCGTCCGACGAAGACATGGGCGACTGGAAGGTCGTCGATTGGGCCATTTCCAAATTGCAGGAGAAACACGAGAGCCCCTTCTTTCTGGCTGCCGGCATGATACGACCTCACCTTCCCTGGTATGTGCCCCAAAAATACGTGGACATGTTTCCCGCGGACAAAGTGACCATTCCCACCATTAAAGATGACGATCTCAGCGATGTCCCGGCGATGGGCCGTGAATTTGCGCGAACCGCCGACCACCGTAGCGTGATAGAGTCAGATAACTGGGGCAAGGCCGTTTCCTGTTATCTGGCCTCCATCGCATTCGCGGATGCTTGTGTGGGCCGGCTGGTAGATGCCTTGGAGAAAAGTCCGCACGCGGACAATACAATCATTGTCTTATGGGGCGACCATGGATGGCACTTGGGCGAAAAAACACACTGGCGCAAGTTCGCACTATGGGAAGAAGCCACGCGAAATCCGTTGATTATTGCCGCGCCGGGTATAGCCAAGGCCGGAGGCCGTTGCGATCGGCCCGTGAGTTTGCTGGATCTATATCCGACACTCGTGGACGCCTGCGGCCTGCCGCCCAAGGACAGTCTGGAAGGCCAAAGCATCGTGCCTTTATTGCGGGATCCAGCGGCATATTGGCAACGACCCGCCGTTACGACCTACGGTCAAAACAATCATGCGGTGCGAAATGAACGCTGGCGGTATATCCGCTACGCCGACGGTGGCGAGGAACTATACGACCATTCTAACGATCCCCTGGAATGGACGAATCTGGCAGGAAGAGTTGAATTGACCGACCTGAAGAAAGAAATGGCGAAATGGATGCCTTCTGTAAACGTTCCCAACGCACCGACTGCCAAGGAACGGCAAGCCGCCACTGCACCTGACAGGGGAAAACCATGATCAACCGGCATCCCGATGGCCAGATAAGCACTGAAGTCCATGGCCGCATATTCCTGGCGGGGATAGACCGTCCGGAAAAGCGAAACGGGCTGACACCCAAAATGTTCGATGAATTGACTAAGGCCTACAACGCGTTCGAGCGCGATTCAGACCTGTGGGTCATGGTGTTGTTTGCGCACGGATCGCATTTTACCGCGGGACTCGACCTGCCCAAGTTCGTCGAATGGATGCAATCAGGGCGTGATTTGGTTGCAAACAATGGAGTGGATATCTTTGGTCTTCACCAGAAATGTTCGAAGCCGGTAGTCTGCGCAGTGCAGGGCATCTGTTTCACCGCGGGCATCGAAATGATGCTGGCCTGCGACATTGTTGTTGCGTCCGCTGACTGCCGCTTTTCGCAACTGGAACCCAAACGTGCCATCTCTGCCACGGGCGGTGCCACAATCCGTTTTGTACAACGGTGTGGCTGGGGCAACGCCATGTATCACCTGCTGCGAGCAGACGAGTTTACCGCCAGCGAAGCCTACCGGATCGGACTCGTTCAGGAAGTGGTCGAACAGGGCACGCAATTGGATCGGGCAATCGCCATCGCGGAAGAAATTGCAAAACTCGCCCCGCTCGCTGTGCGGGAAACCAAAGCATCCTCGCTCACCTACCTGTTGCAAGGTGAATCCGCCGCGGTCGCCGGTTTCAAAGAGGCCAACCGGAGGCTTTCGTCCACTGCGGATGCCGCCGAAGGCGTAGCCTCGTTTGTCGAGCGCCGCGAGGCCCGATTTGTCGGGAAATAGCGCGCATCAAGCACGATGGTAGGCTATTGGCCCCCGAGCGCTTGACGCATGCGATTACCACAATCGGCCGATGGCGGTCGTTCGCATCTGGCTGGGCTCAAGCCGTGCCTGTATGCTGTTTGCAGGGTGACGTCTAAATGCAGCCGCTGTACTCCTGTCCGCGCACGAGCCTGAATTTCAGCTGGGGCAATACGTCGCCGGTTGGCTTGCACTTGGCGCTGGCCATATGAACCGTCAGAACACGCCGGTGACGATCGGTCAAATTGGGTCCCGTGCGATGCAACGTGCGGGAGTGAAAGAACGCACCATCGCCTGGTTGCAACCGCAACGCAACCTCATCGGGATGGGGCCCTTCAAACCCCTCCGCGCCAAACACGCCGAAGTTCACTTTATCAGCCTTGGGAACATCGTGGTTGATCAGATTGAGCTTGTGCGAACCGGGAATGACCACGAGAGTTCCGTTATCCTCGTCGGTCGGATCCAGAGCCACCCACGTACCTAGTATCTGGTCGTGGGGTCCAAAGGTAAAGTAAAAGGCATCTTGGTGAAACGGATGATCGGCTTCCACTCCTGGTGGCTTGTAGATCATCATCGTAAGAAATGCCTTAATGTCCTCTCCGATAAAAGTCTCGGACACATCAAGCAACTTGGGATGCTCGGGATACGCCTTGAACAAGTCGTCATACCAGTCGGGCTGTAACAGTTTCCATACGCCTTTTTCAGGATCGTCTGGAATGTACTCACCCTTGGCTACGCGCACATCGCGTACAATGGTCTTCCCGGCGCCGGGTGGCCCCCCACTCAATATAATCTCGCGCGCCCGCGCTTTATAACGGTCAACTTCCTCTGGACTGAGCACCCCCTCGACCAGCAGATAACCATTCTTCTCGTAGAAATCCTTCTGGCCGTCGCTCAGCCGGAATTTGGGATGATTCGCGTGTACTAAAGACACGTCCGGTCCCTCCACCGTTAAAATCTGATCCACCTTGCCGCCGCCATCCATGGGTGCTGACCACCCACGTACAGAACCTTCGGTTGGTATTGTACTACCGTTCAGTATATCCATTTACCGGGCCGACTTGTCCAGACTTGAACGCATCTATTTTCCCTGCCGAAAGAGCAATTCGAGCCGGGGAATGAGTAGCTCGCGGCGAAGGGGTTTGATCAAGTAATCCTGCACACCTTGCGCAATACACGTGCGCACCACCCGGTTGTCGGAAATTGAAGACGTGATGATGATTGGCAAGTCCTTCTGCCGGAAATGCTTTCGCAAAGTTGGAACCGCATCTGCGCCATTCACGCCCGGGGTTACCAGGTCAGAAAAAATGACATCGAAATGTTGTGCTGCAAATCGTCGGCAGGCATCTCCAACCGAAGGAGTGGCGGCCACTTTCAGACCTTCCATGGACAACATGGTTTCGAGAATATTCTGGCATTGCATATCGGCATCGATGATGAGGGCCTTCCGGCCGAGGAATCTCTTCCCATCGACCGGCAAGGGAGGCCTCTGCTGTGAAGCTGGTACGACTGGACAGGCGGCCTTGTCTGCCAGGGGAATTGTGAACCAAAAGGTGCTGCCTTGCCCCAATTTACTCGATACGCCTATTTCCCCACTGTGCAACAGCACGTAACGACGGCACGTGGCAAGCCCTATTCCTTTTCCGGTGTGTGCGGCCTCTCGCAACAGATCGGTTAGATGCTGATCGGTAAACAGAGCATCACTCACACTCGCCGGTAGTCCGGGTCCGTTGTCTGATATGGAAAACCGGCACCGGTGATTCTCGGCCATCTCGACGCCGATTGTCACGCTTCCGCCATTAGGTGTGTGCTTGACAGCGTTGTCAATGAGGTTCATCAATATCTGCCGACAACGCAACCGATCGGCCCATATCGGAGGTAAACCTGCTTCCGAGATTACCTTAACTTTAATTCCCTTGTGGAGGGCGGCGGTTTGAAATGAACTGAGAATGGCGTTGACCTGTTCCGTTGCATCGAGAGACTCAAAATGCAGGTCGGACTCATCTACATCGATCTGCGTAAAATCGATGATATCATTGACTCGCTGGAGCAACACATTTCCGCTCTCAATGACCCGATTCAGATTTTCACGCTGCTGATCGTTCATCGGGCCAAGCTCAGACTGCTGTAGAAGGTCCGCAGATCCAAGAATTATCCCCAACGGCGACCGCAAATCGTGACTCACAGCGGACAAGAACGAAGACTTGGCGGTAGAAGCCTTCTCCGCGGCGAGTTTGGCCAGCAGATAGTCCCGCTGCAACTGATAAAGGCGAACATGGGTGTTCACGCGAGCCCGCACTTCTTCGGGCTGAATTGGTTTGGTGATGTAGTCTACGCCGCCCAGTTCAAACCCTTTAACCTTATCCATGGTCTCTGTCACCGCAGAGACAAAAAGCACCGGAATGTCCTTAAGGGCATGGGACTCCTTGATGCAGCGGCAGACCTCAAAACCGTCGATCCCGGGAAGCATTACATCAAGTAGAATCACCGATGGGTACGGCGTCTTTGCTACCAATTCTAGGGCCTTTTCGCCAGTTGTCGCTGCCACAACGGCGTACTCACCCTTCAGTGTTTCTGTAAGGACGTGAAGTATTTCAGGCGCGTCATCAACGACGAGCGCCCTCGGCTTTACACTGGATAGATCCACGTCTTGATGTGCCTCGCCAGCAGAGATCGAAAAAAACCTTGCTCTAGTTTCCAGTCTACGCGTAAAAATACACAAAAGCAATAATACTTTGATTGATGGCTAGAATTTACCTTTGAAAATCGAGGGGCGCAACTGACCCCTGACGGACCCACTACCGGAATGTCATGCCCGCAAAACTGACAATCCCCCCGGCCGGATCCGGGGCATGAGAATGGCGATGAAGTGTGCCCGGGCGCAGCCTGCCCGCGGATTTCAGCGCGCTGAAAACGCAATTCAGACCACAAACGCGCCGGGCATTTCCGTCCTTCAAGACGCTGGCGTACCACGTCTCGGCATCGCCCGTTTGCGCCGCGAAAAGGTCTTCTTCATCCCGCCGCAAGACTTGGGCAAGAATTTCGTCGTCTACATCGAATTCGTCGCCAAATCGATGGCCAACGTGCGCTAAATCGGCACCGGCGAGCACCACGATGTACTTGCCTTCGTTGCCAGCATAGGTGGCGCACTTGTCCAAGAATGCCGCGATCGAATCGCGAAATTCAGGGTGAATGGGTTCGTCTTCGGATCCGAATGGCCCACAGAGGATTGGAACGATGGGAACAGAAGTACCGTAATGATAGGCCAGCATGACCGCTTGGAACTCCACGGAGTGTTCCGTTCGGTGGACGATCTCGTCTTCGAATGGATCAAAGCCACACTTGCCGGCAATCTCTTCTATAAACATACGGTCGGCTGGAACCACTCCAAACGGCGTTTCAAAATCTTTACGTGTCAAGACGAACGGAGTCGACGCCCCGGCGTGGGCCACCCCAAATACTACAACGGCATCCGGCTTGGGTCCTTCAAATAGCGGAAGATAGCCATGGGCGTACACCGGCCCACCGCGATCAAAGTCTATGTGCGGCACAATGACGCAGCGAACCCGATCCGCTGACGAAGAGGTCACTGCGGCCAATCGCCCGGGTCCTTCACCGCAGGTGAAGAAGGAATCGATAATCTGACGGAGGGTTGTACTATCGGACGGGTAGGATCTCCCCGCCAGATACGCGGGTCGTACCTCGGACTCCTGGTATTCTTGGATAACTCTGTCTCGCAGGTTCAGAAATGTTTGCGAATAGAGAAACCCATGCTCCTCCAAAAACGAAACAACGCTCAAAATCTCTTTCGACTCCAAAGTGCGGCCTCCGGATTCTTCGAAAAACGCCGATTGAATATCTTCCACTTCGCGTTCGCCGTCGAGCTTGGCCGCAATAAAGAACGCCAGCGGACTCAGCACAATCGGGTCTTCGACATATCCCTCCTGATCGCGAAAACAAATCATCGTTTCGCCGTTGTGTTCGACGGGAGAGATATCAAGATATCGCAGGGGAGGCAACGGCATGAATCCAAATCCTTCTTGCGGGGATAGTATCGGCTGAATATGGAACGGATCGCCAACGCCCGATTAGAACACTACAAGCCCCTTGCAATCAATATCTTACGACTCGTTGAATAGGCTTTGGGGAATGTCGTCCTGTTTTGTGCCGTTATGAGAAGTACCGGATGTGGTATCGTTTCTTGTGAAGGCCGGATAGAAGTCAAATGACAGTAAAGTGAGGATAGAAACATGAAGAAGCTTGCAACGCTGCTGACTTTGGGGGCCATGGCGTCCGCTTCGTTGGTGGGCTGCAACACGACCCCTACGCAGGACGGCGCAGTAGCCGGCGCGGCGATTGGCGCCGGTGCGGGCGCCATTATTGGCCATCAATCGGGCAAACAAGGCGAGGGCGCTTTGATTGGCGCCGGCGTAGGCGCGATTACCGGAGCACTGATCGGCGATCAGGTCGATGAGCGCCGCGATCGCCGTGCGGCGCGGCAAGCATCCGCACCGCCCCCTGCGTCTCAGCCATCGCAACGGGGACACTGGGAAACGCGCACCGTGACAACACAGTCCGGCGAAACGTACGAAGAGCGCGTTTGGGTGCCGGAAAACTGACGATTGGCACGTAGGCAGGACGGAAGGGCGAGTCGCCCTTCCGTCCTCATTTTTTGTCATCCAGCGGATATTTCATTCACTAAAACAGGTCAGTCATAGAACCCTTTGAGGCTCTTGTTCAGAACTGGCCATGCGGTCTTTGTAGGGTTGCCAGTCAAAGTACATGCAATGATTCTGAAAGGTGAGGTCTGTACTACCCACGTCGAGATGGCCTGTGATCCGGTCGTACGACCGGATACTCAGCCATGCGACGGCCGGACACCGCTGCTCGGCGATGTCAGTCGCGCCGACCCGATGCGTCTCATATCGCCAGTCCTAACATGGCCCATGGCACCAAGGCTCCGGCTTCGTGCCCAACCGTGCCACGGTACCGCCAGCCATGGGCCATTACAATTCCAGATAGCAGATCCAACATCCGGGGATTCAGACGTCCACGGCTGTTGTCCGATGCCATTGATGGATCTGACATGGAGTTCGCCACGAGTTGATGCTTCGATCACGCGAATGAAAATTCCGCGAGGCTATCGAAATTGAGAACGCTATTCGGAGCAGTTTGCTTGAGAAAAGTTCAGCCCAACTGGCACACGAGCTTTGCTATCTTGTTGTCACGGATCAAAATGCGATGCGTAATGACAAGCGGATCGGGGAGACCCGCCTTGTCAAAATTCCCATCGACGATGGTCTTGATCGTAATATCATTTTCTTCTGCTGACGCGTCGATAAGCTCAAGGGTAACGGATGCTTCAAAAATCTCCCGGTCACTCCACTTTCTTATGGCCTCCGTCCCTGCAAATGAGCAACCCGCGTCATTTACTTCAGCATCTTCCGCAAAAAGGGAACGAAACTTGGAAACGTCCTTCGAGTTTACTGCGTGCATGTAGGCCTGAGCCAATGGATGCGTGTTGGACATGACTTGAATTCCTTTCTCGGGTGGACTTTGCGCTAAGATGGCCCGCGCGCCAGTTGCACGGCCCGGAAGCAACTTTACAATCAATTGTTACTTTTGTAAAGTAGCTTCTCTAAGCAAAGTGGCTTTACAAAGGGAAAGTATGGCCAAGCCTATCGTAAAAGACCCCAACAATGTCCATGAGCCGTTGGCGAGACTACTCGGAATCCTTTCCAGCCCCTGGACCATGCTGCTCCTTCACAGGCTCCACATGGGAGGCCCCAAGCGCTTTGGAGAATTGAAGCGGAGCCTTGGGACTATTTCTACCAAGACATTGACCGAGCGACTGCGGATGTTGGAGGCCGAAGGTTGGATTCATCGGCACTATGAACCCACTGTCCCCCCCCAAGTAACGTATACCCTGGCCGAACGCGTGCTCGAATTGGATCCTGTTATGACTGAGTTGGACAAAATCGCCGAACGGTGGTATGGAAGCAGTAGCGATACCAAAACGAGGAAGATGTCGATCAAGGGATGAGCGCGCGTTTACACTGCTTTGCCGGTTCGTTTCATTCATCTGACGTGAAAAGGATGCAGACCTTGCTGGCACATGTACTTTTTGCCATGCCTCTTGTTTTCATATTGACAGCTTTCGCCGAAGACAATCCGTTCATTGGACGATGGGCACTCGACCCCGAGTCAGGCGGAGCGGCCTGTCTGGAAATCGAAAGGCGCGACGGTCTGATTTCAGGGTCACTGCTTTGGATCGGCGGAAGCCCCGAGCCATTCGTTCGGATTTTTCGAGACGGCGATTCGCTTCACGGCGTGAGAATGGTGTATGACCCCGCCAACGTTGCGGCAATCCCGCACTTAATCCTGTTAACCGCCACGCTGAACAACGATGTCCTGTCCGGGACTCTTCTGGAGCCGGCGCCGATGGGTGAATCTGCGTACCGCCAGTCGTTCACGGGCCAGCGAATGTCCCCCATACCGCCTCGCCCCGACCTTGCCACGATTCAGTTTGGTGAGCCGGAAGTTCTGTTTGACGGAAAGAGCCTCAATGGATGGGTGGTCGCCGGAGGCGCACATTGGGGAGTAACCGGCAAAGATTCGACCGGCAAGGATTCTCTGGGCTGGATACCGACGGACGAAGCCGTTCAGAGCGGCTGGTCGGTGCGAGACGGCGTTCTGCGCAATAACCCAGTTCAACAGCCAAGCCAGCCACATATTCGCTACGGGAACTTGGTGACCGAGAGTACTTTTGATGACTTCAAACTGATGTTTGAAACGCGCGTACCGGAAGATGGCAATAGTGGCGTCTATTTGCGCGGTGTCTACGAGATTCAAATCCGTGACAGCTATGAATTACCGGTCGACTCCCATACTATGGGGGCGTTGTACGGTCGAATCACGCCCGCTGCGAGTGCGGAACGCCCGGCCGGGGAATGGCAACAGGTTGAGATAACACTGGTCAAGCAGCATGTCACGGTAGTTTTGAACGGCGCCACGATTATTGACAACAAGAGTGTCGCCGGATGCACCGGCGGGGCACTTTGGTCTGATGTGACGCGTCCAGGTCCAATCTATCTCCAAGGAGATCACACGGCCGTTGAGTTTCGGAATATGGTGGTGCGTCGCGTGAAGCAATGATCAAGCCGAAGACGAGGCAAACGGATTTCGCGAAGCCATTCGCAATCGTTCCGTTTCGTCCCTGAATAGACGAAGGAAGTGTGGCAGTAACCTTGCAATAATTGAGATTGAAAGTATTACGGCTACAACAAGCAAAAGATATGCACGCCAGCGGGCGCCGGGAACATTCTCTATGAAGCCTCGCCAATCCCCGTCGCTGAATAACCCCGCCATCATAGGTAAAGTGACAACGGCAAATGGGAGAATCAAGAATCCCGTGAGATAGGTGTGAAAAAGATCGAAAACGGCGTGCCGGGATCGAAAGGCACTACCAAAACTGGATCGCCAACAAAGATACAGCAACCATCCAATCAGGGTCGGGGTAACGGGTCCGGCAAACGAAGTAACCGCCCTCTGCCACGGCTTGAAATGTTCCGCACTCCCTCCGGCACGGGGCGATCCGTGAATGCCCCATATGTCGCTTCGACCAAAGCCACCGCCTCCAAAGTATTCGGACGTGACGGCGTGGCCCCCTTCGTGAAATAGAAGATAAAAAAACATGCCCCCAACGGCAAGCGCTATCATCTTAAATACATAGGCGCTCAATATTCGTCGCTTTGGAGAGGGCGAACTCAAACAAATCCAGGCAAAAATTCCGGACGCAATAAATAGCGCGATCCAGAGCAGAATCAGAATCTGCCAGCCGGTAAGTCCCGCCCGGACGAACGGTTGACTGGCGACGAATACGGTAACATCCGGATGATCGTGACCTTTAACTACCGACATCCAAATGGTTGTGCCCGGAGAAAAATCGCTCCCCCAGGTGAACCGGATCCCATCGGCGACGTCGCCCTCAAAACTCGCGCCATTGGAACCCCGCAGGGACAATCGGACCGGACTCCCGCGGGATGCGAATCGAACTGCGACGTAGCAGTGTTTGATGGCTTTGGATGTGGAAAACGACCTTTCGACATGGTTGTCACCAGGCAAAGTTGACAGCGTGAACAATCGATGGTCATTGTCCGGTTCGCGGAGAGACGGTTGCCATCGAGCCGCCACGAGCGAAACGGAACCGACGCCTATTGCGGCGCATACAACCAAGGCGGAACGAAGTCCGAAATAAAACTTGGCGCGGATGCTGTCTGCAATTGCCCAACGCACCGGCAAACTCCCAACCAATGCGACTCGATTCCATTATCAGCACGTATGGGCGGCAAAATCAAAAAGGAAGTTCCACGTAGGCCAAAAGTAAAACGCCCCTGAGAAATCCTCAGGGGCGTTTACATTTGAGCCGGCAACGACCTACTCTCCCACGCAGTTGCCCGCGCAGTACCATGGGCGCAGGTGGGCTTAACTTCCGTGTTCGGAATGGGAACGGGTGTGACCCCACCGCCATAATCACCGGCAAACTCATGATCCGTACTCGAAGCACGGCTTTCGCCGCCTTCGCATCGGACACAGATTTAACTGTAAAGCTCGACAGTTGAATGTAAGGAGTAATTATTGACGCCGATTGCTTTTTGCCTTAATGACTTTATGAGACCTCATAAAGGCCAAGCCTCACGGGCGATTAGTACCGGTAAGCTGAGTACATTGCTGCACTTACACATCCGGCCTATTACCTGGTAGTCTTCCAGGACCCTTTAGGGGCATAAAGCCCAGGGAGATCTTATCTTGGGGGGGGCTTCGTGCTTAGATGCCTTCAGCGCTTATCCCGTCCGCACATAGCTACCCGGCTATGCCACTGGCGTGACAACCGGAACACCATAGGTGCGTTCACCTCGGTCCTCTCGTACTAGAGGCAACTCCCCTCAAATCTCCTGCGCCCACGGCGGATAGGGACCGAACTGTCTCACGACGTTCTGAACCCAGCTCGCGTGCCACATTAATCGGCGAACAGACGAACCCTTGGGACCTGCTTCAGCCCCAGGATGTGACGAGCCGACATCGAGGTGCCAAACCACGCCGTCGATGTGAACTCTTGGGCGTGATTAGCCTGTTATCCCCGGGGTACCTTTTATCCGATGAGCAACGGCCCTTCCATACAGTACCGCTGGATCACTATGCCCGACTTTCGTCCCTGCTTGACTTGTAGGTCTCGCAGTCAAGCTCCCTTGTGCCATTACACTCTGCGCATGGTTTCCAAACATGCTGAGGGAACCTTGGGGCGCCTCCGTTACGCTTTGGGAGGCGACCGCCCCAGTCAAACTACCCGTCAGACACTGTCCCCCGCCCGGCTTCACGGGATCGGGGTTAGTTAGCCATTTTAACCAGGGTGGTATTCCAAGGTTGGCTCCACCGACACTAGCGTGCCGGTTTCAACGCCTCCCACCTATCCTATACAGGCTAAAACAAATAACAATATCAAACTATAGTAAAGGTCCACGGGGTCTTTCCGTCCTGCCGCGGGTAACGCGCATCTTCACGCGTATTACAACTTCACCGGGACCATCCTTGAGACAATGCTCAGATCGTTACGCCATTCGTGCAGGTCGGAACTTACCCGACAA
>BTWA01000040.1:48024-56249 GCA_045863295.1 Candidatus Hydrogenedentota bacterium | reverse complement strand
CCGCTATGATACACGGGAGTTGCGCGCAAGTTTCTCCATCCGGCTCTTACTGCGGTGATTCTACAGCGGTCGGTGAGTTCGTGGAAAGCTGGCTTGGTAGCAGCACTTTGCCGGGGTCTACACGCGCAACCGCGGGTGTTTTGCAAAGGTCTGAGGGAATTGCGGTTGTAGGATGCATCTATGTTGTTTCTACTGGACAACCTGAAACGCGAGTTGCTGTTCCGCAAAGGAACCCGATTTGCCGCTCTTGGCGAATGTGATCGAGCTTTGCGGTATTTCGATGCCGTTCTGGAGTCGTCTCCCACGCATGGGTTGGCACACGCCAATCGGGGCTACTGCCTGGCTCATATGGGCAAACGGGACGAAGCGATTAAAGCGTACATCCGGGCCGCTGAGTTGGACCGCGACGACCCACGACATGCCTTTTACGCCGGGTGTTTGCACCTTCAACAGGGCAAGAAGGACGCTGCCGCCGACTCATTCAACCAAGCGCTGTTTATCGATCCTGAGTTCAAGGAGGCCGAAGAGGCACTTGCGTCCGTTACCGGGCGTCCCGTTGCGCCTCGCCTTGCTCCTGCATTGAAGCCGGCACCGGTGGTGGAGGAAAAGGCCAAGCCGGGGCAAGCCGAGGCGCTGGTAGCCAAGGGGTATGAGTTGTTCGAGGCCGGGCAATTTCGCGACGCCTTGAAGGCCTGGGACGAGTCACTAGCCTTGGGTTACAAAACAGCAAGTCTGCACAACAACCGGGCGGCAGTGCTGTTGGAACTGCGCGATTTTTCCCGAGCAGTGGACGCCTGCGACGAGGCGTTGAAAATCGACCCTGCATATAACATTGCGCGGATGACCCGGGCAGAAGTGTACCTTGCACAGGGAAAAGTGGGGGCGGCACAACAAGAGTGCGCTCACTTGAGGAAGGCTGCCCCGGATATGGCCGACGCATTGGAAGCCATGATTCGGGAGGCAAACATTCCTGCGGAGAAGCAGGCTTGATGAGAAGTGAGACGAAAATCGGCCGTGGGTTGCCGGGGTGGATTTGGAAGGCTGGGCTGTCGATTTCGATTGGCTTGGCCGCCGGTTGCGGAAGTGGCACAGAGGAGACGACAGCACCCGTCTCCAATCCTTCGGAACCGGGCCCTGCAATCGAATCACCAGTACCCGCGGATGCCCCACCGGAGACGGAATCACCTGTGACGGATGCCAACCTGACTCAGGAAGAACGGGACAGTGCGTTTCAGGACCGGTTGGACACATTGCGCAACGAAATGGACGCGGCGGTGGACGAGTTGTTGCAGCAGGCGGACTCGAACAGAGACGAAGCCCGGGCCGCGTGGGAAGCCTGGCTCAAGGAATCCGACGAGAAACTGGCTGAATTGTCCAGAGAGGCATCCAAGGTCAGCGAGGATGGACGGATACGGTGGGAAGCCTTTCGCCAGGAGATTGAGTCCAAGCAACAGCCGATTCAGGATGCGGTGACCCAGTGGCGGGAAGCGGCAGACGCTGCAGGGGCGGAAATCCTTGAGGGTCTGAAGCGAGCTGCCTCCGAGATGAATACGGCACTTGAAAAGGCGGCAGAGACTTACAAGCGCGAAACGGGTATTGAACCCGTGTCAGCGGAAGGTAGCGGCTCTGAGCCGCCCGAGGCGATCGAGCCGCCGCAAGAGTAGGCCAATTCCACAGTTCGTCGCGTGGCATTCACTTCAACGTAACTCATAACGCATTCGGGGGACCCCATGATCGAGCTTGGCGTCAACATCGATCACGTAGCGACCTTGCGCGAGGCGCGCAAAGGCGCTGACCCGGATCTGATAGCAGCCGCAAAGATATGCGAATTGGCCGGCGCGCATCAGATCACAATTCACCTTAGGCAAGACAGGCGTCACATTCAGGATCGCGATGTCCGTTTACTGAAAGATGTGTTGCAGGTCCGCCTGAATCTCGAAATGGCGGCACTGGACGAGATGCTTGTGATTGCGCAGCAGATTAAGCCGCACACCGTTTGCCTTGTGCCGGAGAATCGCAAAGAGATTACGACCGAGGGCGGCCTCGACGTGGCGTCGCAGACAAAGAAACTAAAAGAGGCCGTTAAGAAGCTGCATGGCGAGGGCATCAAAGTCAGCATGTTCATCGATCCCGATCTCGAGCAGGTGGATGCGAGTCGCGAGACGGGTGCGGATTATGTGGAATTGCATACGGGATCATATGCGAATGCTTCGGATGCGTATGTGCTGGAAGAGGTGAATCGTCTTGCAAGAGCCGCGACCCGAGCCGTCGCGACCGGCCTCATCTTCAACGCGGGTCATGGGTTGACGACGCGTAACTTACGTCCGGTAGCATCGATACCCGGGCTGAACGAAGTCAATATTGGTCATTCCATTGTTTCGCGCGCCGTGTTCATCGGGCTGGAGAACGCGGTGATTGAGATTCTCGACATACTCGGTGCTTGTTCCGATTGAGAAGTCCCAGGAATGCGCGGGATGTGAAAGCCGCCACCGCCCGGGGGGCGGGCTGTGGCGGCTGGTGCGCGTTAACTACTTTCGGCGACGGTGTTGCAACGAGTTCCGCGGACAGTCTCACTTCAGCTTGACGGTCACCAAATCCGTTCTTGGGTGCTCGCCTTCGGTCACATGGGCGAGAAAACACACAAGCTTTTCCTTCGTAACAGCGATGGAGTTGACGTACTGGGGTCTGGAGCCGTCGTCGTAAAAAATAGGTCCATGATCCGTGTACGCTAGCGTGGGTATGTCGTAGGTAATCAGATGCACGTTCTCTTTTCCCTTTGACTCGCCCATTGCGGTCGATTCTTTGCCTGCCACGCGTTTTCCATCGGAGTAGATAGGGCCTCCCGTTAGATAGAATAGGGTTCGGCCGTCGTGTCCGAGTTCGAATCCCAGATAGCCGTAGCTGAACTGGTCGAACATGCCGGCTCGTTTCGACGGTTCGGACGTAATTCGGTCGAGCACTTCCACTCTTTTCACCGTGGGATCGAACCGGAAAAGGTAGCCTGAATTGCCATGAACGCCATAGATCTGGGAATCGGAAGGCGACCACACAGTCTGGCGCCAGTTGTATCCCATGTGTCCGGGGGAGTTGGGGTCATAGAGACCAAAGTAGTCCTTTTTCAAGTTATCTTCCGTAACAACGGACACCGAGTCACTTTCATAGCTGTAGCGAAGGATGTCACCGGTGGCGGTAGTGAAATAGGCGGCCCCATCTCGCGGATCCACGGCGATGGAGCGGCAAAGCGTTCGGTACGTTTCGCCTCTGCCGTCTTCGCCCATTTCTGCAAAAAGTCCGAGGTTCTTGTGTTCGCCCGAAGCGAGGTCGTAACGGAAGAAATACCCCTTGGGCCAGGAGATTCCATAGATCCTACCGCGGTTCGCGTCCATCGACATTGTGAGGATGCCTTCGCCTTCGACCGGTATGCCGAAGTCTTGAAACTCTCCGGACGTTAAGTCGTACGCGAGCAGGTGTCCTCCGGGATAGGGGTACCAGCCTGCGGGTGGAATCCCCACTTTTTCCATGCCGTCCACCATGCTATAGAAGCCAAGGTGTGTCGCGAAGTAGAGCTTTCCCTTCGCTTCGACGAATTTGACATGGCTCTTGCCCTGCACAATGGTGTTTTTGCCCTGTTCTCCGCAGACCTCGGTCAAGTCGCCGACGAGGCGAGTTGTCTCGGCGGCGGGATCAAATGCAAACATTTTCGCGCCGACATCGTGGTGGTACGAACTCAACACGTAGTACACGTTGCCATCGCTGCCTGTGCCCATGCCGTTAAACGTATCGTGTCCTTGCGGAAAGCCGGAATCGTACCGTTTGGCAGTAAGCGTGTTGGACTGGGCGGCCGCGGAAATTGCCGTCAGCGTTGCCAGTATCCAAGCGCCGAGCTGAATTCGGGTTTGAACCGTATTGGACATATGAGACAAGCCTCCCCTTCGTCAAAGCTGACCGCACCCATTTTCCCTTCGCATCAGGCCGCGGGCAATCGATCGCGGTGAACCCATACTTTCTCGAACGCTTTCGCAAACTGATCAACGAGCGACGGCACATCTTCGTAGATGAGTGGCAGAAACACGTGATTCGCGTTCACGTACTCGTTGCCGGGCATGGATTCCGGGATGACCGGCGGATGATGCCACCATTTGGCTTCAGAGTAGATCTTCAATTTGTGCTGTTGAGGATAGTCCCAGAAGCTGGCATTCACGCCTTCGGCCTTGAGCGCGTTTACAAGGGCGGTTCTCGAGCACCCGGCTTTCGCGAAGTCAACAAGCAGCATATTTGACCAATAATACACCCGTTGTTGGTCAGGGCGGCAAACCGGCTCGGTAATGCCGGGCAATTGCGTCAGACGTCCGTTCAGAGCCTTGACGTTCTTTTCCACGATTGCGTTGCACTTGTCGAGTTCGAGTAGTTGTCTCCGGGCGACTGCCGCGGCGAAGGGGTGCATGCGATATTTCTGTCCGAAGCCCGTTCCTTCGTAAGCGCGAACAGGGCTGTCTTCCGCAAATTTGACGGGGTCTTCGTAGTGGCCGAAGGCCGCTGCGCGCTCGAAGTATTCTCTCGTCTGATACATGCCCATGCCGCCTTCGACGGAGGGCATTACTTTACTGGTCTGAAAGCTGAAGATGCCCATTTGTCCCCAAGTGCCCATTTTCCGGCCTTGCATCGCGGCTCCGTGGGCGTGCGCGGCGTCCTCCAGGGGGATAAGGCCCTTTTCCGTGCACCATTCGCAAATGCGGTCCATTTCGCAAGGAAGTCCCCATGAATGCATGGCTTCAACGGCCTTTGTTTGCGGGGTCAATTTCCGTTTTGCGTCTTCGAGGTCCAGACAAGCGGTTTTCGGATCGATGTCGACAAAGACCGGAACGAGACCGAAGAACCGCATGGCCAGGCAGGCGGAGAAGAAGGTGTACGACGGGACCAGTATCTCGCTCCCCACAGGCAGGTCCAAAGCGAAATACATGCTTGTCAGAGCGCTCGTTCCGTTCATGTGCGCTTTTACAAAGGGCGCGCCTGTGTAGTCTTTCCATTCCTTTTCAAAGAGAGGCAGTTCTTCATAAAACTTGTTGTTCTCGATCAGTTCGTGCAAGCATCTCTTTTCATCGCGTCCGTATCGTGGCCAACGTGTCAATTCCGCTTTGCGATCCTCGGAAAACGTGACCGCTTTCCGTCCGCCGTTGATGGCAAGCACTTCACTGGAAGAGGCCTGTGCCGTACCGGCGAGTGCGATTCCTGTGACCATTGCGCCGCCTGTTTGTATGAACCCGCGCCGGGTGAGATTGGTTCTTTCCTCTGACGATTCCTTCGAGCGCATAGTTTGTTCCCCCAAACAAGAGTTGCGTTTTTCCCCGTCAACACGCGGAACGGGAGACTTCGGGTCTCCTGATCACTCCGCGTCCCAGACATTTCGAATATGGGTGATTGAAGCCTCAATTGCTTGTTTCGTCTCGCTTTCGTCTAATTCAGTCCCTTTCACGCCTTCATACTCCAGCGTGATAGGGCCTTGGTACTTGGCATTCTTCAGAATTCGTACAATAGCGGAAAAGTCCACAATTCCCTCGCCGAGTGGCGGAAACGTCCACTCCTCGAATCCGCCTCCGTGATCCTTGAATTCCACTGTGCCAAGGTAGTCCAGCACCTTTTCAAGTTCGGCAGCTGCGCTTGCGTTGTGGTTGTAGTAGGTAATGTTCCCCGTATCGAAGTTGACACGAATATTGGGATGGTCGATGGCCTTCATAGTCTCCACGTGCGTGGCGCCGTTCGTCCCCAGATCGGGATGTGTCTCCAAGGTGACAGTCACCTCGTGGGCCTTTGCCAGATCGCCGAGTTCACGCAGATACCCGTAAACAGTGTCTTTCGGGGTTTCACCGTGCTTCGGAGAGAGAAACATGTACCGCACACCCAAGTCTTGACATGTGGCGAGCTGCGGCGCCAATGCATCGAGACAGGATCGTGTGGCGAAGTCTGCCGCACCCCGCATGACCAAAGGAGTCAAGTTACTTGACGCAAAACGTGCCTGTATGGAAGGAAGCTCTTCCGGTGTGGGCACATTCAGAAAGAGATACTTGACGCCGATGGTGGGGAGGTGATCCCACGCAGCGTCCTGAAACTTTCCGTAACTCGCAAGTCTACAAGCCAACGGCAATTCGGCAATATCCGGAGGAGCGGCCGATGCGGAAATCGCGAATGCTGCCAGCGTCGCGGCGCTGCGTTGCATGAATTGCCTGCGGCTGAAATCGGAGAAGCGGCTTTGCCGAAGCACGTGCATGGCTTTTCCCTCGACTTTAGACGGGCAAACACGGCCTCACCAGGCATGTTCACGCATGTATTCAGGGGGGGCGAACCACAGGCGGATTTAACCGCCTTTACGGCAATAGTGCGCGCGAACAACGCTGGATTGTGTTTGGCACTCCTGCTGGCGATCAGGAGTCCTGTTTGCCCGCCATGAATTCCCCCTTCACGGCGGGTACTTCCCGTGAAAATCAGTATAGACCTAATCAGTGTCATTGTCACGAAATTTGCTGCAAAATATTCTTCCGCACTTTTTGACGTTTGCGTGTTATGCTGACTCTCTACACTATGGGACCTCGGTGCACGTTGTATCGGGCCGCGCGCCAGCCGCGCGACCGGGGGGATTCCATCATGAGTACACTTTCATTCCGCATCCTGAGTTGCCTATTGCCACTGTGTCTCGTTCTGATGTCTTGGGCGGCGGGACAGGAGCCCGGAGCGGTATCTCCGGTCGGTTTTTATGGGGCGCCTACAAGTGGCCCTGTGCCTCTGGAAGTGCATTTTCACCATCAGTGCGACGAGTCAGTCGAACAATCCGTTTCGAAGTGGGAATGGGTGTTTGGCGATGGAGACTCCAGCGAAGATCCGGACACATCGCACATATATGAAGCGTCCGGTCGGTACACCGTATCGCTGACGGTGACCATGGAAAACGGCGACAAGCACACATCGACGCGTGAGGATTACATTGCTGCCGGGGATGTGAGTTCGGCTAACGATGGTGACGTGACTCAAGTAGAGACCGCGCCCGAAGATGAGATGAAACGTTCAGAGGAAGCCGATGCATCGGTATTGGGCGATGGGCTTGTGTTCATCCATCATTCCTGCGGCGAGAACTGGCTGAACAGCGGTCTTCACAACGCGATTGTCGCAAAGGACTACGTTGGAACACGCAACGACATTACCTATGGCGTAGACCTGGAGCCGGATGCGGGGCGACCGGATTCGCTGGGAGATGTTCCCGGGGACTTGACAGACATGCATCATTGGATCCTTTGGTTCAATGACTATTTCGACGCGGTGACGGATCAGGGTCAAAACAGGATCGTGATATTCAAGAGCTGTTTTCCGAACAGCCACGTGGACGGAGCAGGTGAGGAGCCGGGTGATCCATTCAGTGATTGGAAGACCGTTGCGAACTACCGCGCGGTTTTTCGCCATCCAGCGGGGTTTGGGAGACCATACGAAATGGAGGGCACGCAGTATCTCGCGCTGCAAGATGTATTCGCCCGAAATCCCCAAACATTGTTCATCTTTGTGTCTGCGCCGCCGGAATGTTGGACCGAGACAGACAGTATGATTGCGGCACATGCACGGACTTTCAACAACTGGGTGAAAGGCGAATGGTTGCGTTCGTACAAGAGCGAAACCGGATTGAACAACGTCGCGGTATTTGACTGGTTCGATGTGCTGGCCGAGCCTGAGGCGGGTTCATTCCACCCGAATCAACTACGGCGCGAGTACGGGGGCAATGCCGGCGATTCCCATCCTAACGACCAAGCGAACGATACTTCCACACGTCTGTTTGTTTCGGGCAAGAACAACTTTATCGATCAGGCATGGGCCGCATTTCAGTCGCGGTAATGTACAGGAGCGAGTTCGGTGAAGCTATATCGGGCCTACTTCGCGGTGTTGTGCGCGGTCACGGCATGGGGTGTGCTGGCATATGCCGTAAGCGATGTCGACGATGGCAGTTCCGGACTATCGCTGCCCATTGTGCTTGCGTTGAGTTTCGGCCTTCCGGGACTGTCGATCGTAGCTGGCCTGAAGTGGTTGGTCGCGGATCATGTCAGCTTTCGCAATGCGGACATCGCCGTCGCATACTTCATAAGTTGGTGCTTGTATACGGGGATATTGGCCGCGGGCGTCGCAAAAGTGGAGGGGGTGGGGCGCCCCGGCCAACCAGTGGGGCGGCCGGGGGCGGCAGGCCCACAAAA
>BTWA01000040.1:0-48014 GCA_045863295.1 Candidatus Hydrogenedentota bacterium | reverse complement strand
CGCCGTCGAATACTTCATTTGTTGGTGGTTGTATCGGGGTATTTGGGCCGGGGGCGCCGCATTCGTTTCGCGTTTGCGACGCCGTGACCTACGAGTGGCGAGCCGTTGAGCGACTGCACTTAATCTGTGTTTGCTTGCTGGAAACTTCTTATTTCGCTGCAGTCACTTCGCCTTGAATTCTCAGTACGATTGTGGACGAAATCGGGTCAACCGATTGGGTGCCCAGCGAAATGACCACGCCCTCGGCTGTTCTTGCTGTTTCCAGCGGTGAATCCGGTTTTATCAACAGGTTGGCCCCTTGGATCTCGCCGTCAAAACCAGGTAACAACAGTCGGCCATTCGTGGGCCATTCAAATACGTGTAAGTAGAGTGTCGTATTGCCGTCCGCAATTCTCTTCGTGCACCGGCCCCAAGGCAGATTGGCAAACGGGCTCGCAGTGGTACCGTAGATGGCATCTCCGTTTTCCTTCATCCAGGTTCCTATTTCCTTCAACCGCTCAATCGACGGATCGGGAATCAGTCCCTCCGATGTGGGTCCAACGTTCAGCAGGTAATTGCCACCTTTCGAGGCGATGTCGATCAGGTTCTGAATAAGCATCTTCGTGCTTTTCCAGTTCTGGTCGTAGCTCTTGAATCCCCATGTGTCGTTCATTGTCATGCAGACTTCCCAGTCGCGTCCTTCAATTCCAGTATCAGGGATATGTTGCTCCGGCGTGTCAGTATCGCCGTTGTACCCGCCTCCGAGGCGATTGTTCGTGACAATGCCGGGCTGCAACTGGGTAAGTGGGAAAAGCCGCGCAGCCCGTTCAGGAGTCATGTCTACGGGCGTATCCCACCAGAGAATCGCGAGAGGGCCATAATTGGAAAGGATTTCTTTGACCTGAGGCGCTGCGATCGTGTCGATGTATTCGTCCATGTTACCGTCTTGCTTCGGGTCCCAATGGCCTCCCTTTGCGGCAGCGCCTCCGGGGTGATTCCAATCCTGGGCCTGCGAATAGTAGAAGCCCAACTTGATTCCTTGCCGCTGACATGCATCCGCGAGCGGTTTCAGCAGATCCTTACCGTAGGGCGTGGCATCAACAACGTCCCAGTCGGTAACCTTTGAATCAAACAAGGCGAAACCGTCGTGATGTTTGGACGTAATGACGATGTACTTCATGCCCGCTTCTTTGGCGAGGCTAACCCATTCGTCGGGATTGTACTTGATTGGATTGAATTGCTGTGCATACGCCTTATAGGTGTCTACAGGAATCTTTCCGCGCAACATGATCCACTCGCCGATTCCGGGGATTTGTTCCCCGTTGTACGTGCCCGCGGGTACGCTGTACACGCCCCAGTGGATGAACATGCCGAACCGGGCTTCGCGCCACCATTGCATGCGTGCATCGCGGTCCTCAGGTGATTCTTGCGTGACGGCGGCGACTTCCTGGGCAAAACCGGGGTAAAATGAAATACACAACAGTGCAACGAGCGGCCATAGGCATTTGACGTTCATGGCGGACCTCCTCTTGATATCCAACGACTCAATATGGAATTCGAACGCTGGGGGAAGTTGCTGAGGGGACTTTCAGCATAGTTGAATATGCCCAAGGGCGCAATGGGCCGTATGCCATTGGCAGCGGAACGGGCCTTTGCGCTATGCTGTCACGCTGTTCAGCGGCTTGAAAACGGAAGTAACGCATGGAATTCAGGATATTGAATTCGCCGGAGGGTCCGGCTGTCATCACACTGTCGGGGCGATTTGACGCGGGTTCCGCGTCCGACGCGGAGCAGATGTTCCGAAGCGTGCTGGCGAATTCGCCATCGAGCTTGATCGTGGATATGAGCGGTGTGGATTACATCAGCAGCGGAGGGCTGCGGATCCTCGTGATGGTGTCAAAGACGCTGGCAAAGTCGGGCGGCCGAATCGTGCTGTGCGGGTTAACACCTTTCGTAGCCGAAGTGTTCCAAATTACGAATCTTGCCAGCTTGTATACAATTTTGCCGAATGTGACCGACGCTCTAGCCACTTTGTCCAGAGAGAGCGAGAATTAATCCGTTGTCGGGGGACAATGGACGGAGGCAGGTTGTCCTGTGACCAGTGATCCCCGCAAGACGGATTCGCAAGCCCCTACCGTAATCCTGCCCGACGGTGAAATCCGTTTGCTCGGGCATCCCAATCCGCTTCCACGTATTGATGAGCGGTTCACCATTCATTCCGTTCAAGGCGGGCCAGGCAAGAGCGGAATGGGAATGGTGTATATCGTATCCGACGGTGACCGGCTCCTGGCGATCAAGACGTTCCAGCACCGGTTTGCCCAAAACCTCCCCTTGGTGGAACGGTTTCTTCGGGAATCCCGGACCTGGATACTCCTTGGGTTTCACCGCAACGTCGTACAGGCATACTCCATCGACATTATCGACGGCACGCCCTATTTATTCATGGAATACATAGAGCCGCAGGACGGCATCGGCGTGTCCATGGCAGATCATCTGCAGCGGGGGCCGCTGAGCGTGGGGCAGACTATTGACCTGGCATTGCAGTGTTGTGAAGGTATGGCGCACGCCACGAGAGCGGTGGAAGGCCTGGTTCATCGCGACTTGAAGCCTGAGAATCTTTTCATTTCGAAAGACGGCACGCTCAAGGTCTCCGATTTTGGCTTG
Organism: Candidatus Hydrogenedentota bacterium; assembly: GCA_045863295.1. Lineage (GTDB taxonomy): Bacteria > Hydrogenedentota > Hydrogenedentia > Hydrogenedentales > SLHB01 > BTWA01. Next base: position 45,371 of record BTWA01000040.1, on the reverse strand, counting down.
GTGCGCAGCAACATGGGAGAGAGTCTGGCCCTGATGCTCGCGGCCGAGACTCCAGAATTGCCGGGACTGACCCAAGTGGGCACGGCATTCGGCACACCGGCCTATATGGCGCCCGAGCAGTTTTTTGCGGCAGACAAGGTGAATCAGTCCGCCGACATTTATGCGTTGGGCTGTTGCTTTTATGAAGCATTGACCGGCGAACGTATGTTCACCATCCGCGCGAGCACACCCCTTGAGGAAGTCTTGCGTTGGAAAGAATTTCACGAGCGCGTACATCCGGCGCCTCTGTTGGAACGGGTCGAGGCCTGTCCGCAGGAGTTGGACCGGATTCTGATGAAATGCCTGGAGAAGAATCCCAAACGTCGTTGGCAGCGTTTCGAGGAAGTTCGAGAAGCGTTGATACCCTTGTGGGAACGCTATCAAGGCCGGGAGTATGCGCCACCGGCGCCGGTGGAATCCGACGCAAATCAGGTGGCGGAGCAATTTCGTTCGTTGAAACTAATCGACGGCTACAGCCGGGCCGTGCGTATGTCCACGCTTCGGCAAAGCGTTTCCACGAGTCCGTATGCATTTCATCTGGCGCTCGCGTCGTATTTTCACTGCCGTGGCGATGCGTCCGAAGAGCGGCGCCAGTTGGAGAAGGCCATGCGATGCCGCGGCGCCAACCGGGGCCAAGAGGCCGTAAGACGTCTGGCGGGTGTACTTCTGGACGCGGGCGATTTCGAGAATGCCGGGCGGCTGCTTGAATCGTTCCTGGAGGAGCACCCGGCCGATCTTGATGAGTGCATCGAACCGTTTGTGCGATTGCAAATCGCGCGTCGCCGGTTCGATGAGGCCGAAGCCGCGCTGAAACGGCTGCCGGAGAATCAGCGGACCCATTGGCTGCTGGTCCAGGTGTATGAGCAAACAGGCCGTTTTGTCCAGGCCGCAGCCCTGTTGCAGCGTAAGGCCGAGACGATCCTGGACGAGATATGCGCGGATTTGGCGTTGATCGATGATGGCGATCGGACGGGGTGGGACTATGAGGGCGATGCGGCGGATTTGCTTCGGGTCTTGGAGATATTGAGGCCGGAAGTGGCGACACGTTGCCTGGGTCATACGGAGGCGGCTTTGTGGCCGGAATTGGATGCGTTTCCCTCCTTTGCGGCTTCCATGGCTTGGTTGTCAGAAATACTGGGGAAACTGGCGTATTTACCGGAAGACATCGCGCTACCCAACCGGGATGCATTTTTGGAAAGCGCTCAGATCCTGGGATATCCAGAGCGGCTTAGAGCACACCTCATGCGAGACGAATACTGGTTTTGGGCCCAGGAAGCATCGATTCTTATTCAGTAACCAACAGCAGAGAATCGAACTGAATCATCCGCCCAACAAACGTGCCGCGTTCTGGTTGGAGACACGGGATTGGATGAGAGCGCTCAAGCCGGTTTGCTGAAGAATTTGATTCCGGCTTTGTTCAATAAATGACCGGGCAATATCCAATCCGCGAATGCGGGATTCGGCGTCCTGGCTGTTCAGGGATTCGATTTGGCGCTGTTCGATGCCCCGCTCGAGACGGTTCTGCTGGGCGCCAATCGCGGAGCGGTTCTGGCTAATCTGATTGAGCGCATTGTCGACTTGATTCAGGGCGTTGTTGGCGCCGGCGGCCGTACTGATATCGAGACCATTAAGACCGAGCGCGTTGGTCGTGGATTCCTGGACGGCAATTTGGATACCGCTTTCCGTACCGATGTTTACCGTGGGCTGAGAACCGTCGAGCGGATTGGTGCCGTTAAACTCCGTGTTGGCCGCGGTCTCGTCAAATTGTTGAAGGATTTGCTGGGCTTCTTCGTTTAGGGCAGCCCGTTGGTCGTCCGTGAGGGTGCCGTTGGAGGCTTGGACCGCCAGTTCCCGGACCCGTTGCAGGCCTTCAGTTTGCACGTCTAGCCCGCCTTCAGCGGTCTGTAGGTAATTGACGCCCGTCTGGAGGCTGCCAATTTCGGTTTCCAATTGCCGGATCTGAGAGCGGAAATTCTCGGAAATGGCCAAACCGGCGGCATCGTCCGCAGCCCGGTTGATACGCTGCAGAGAGGCTTGTTGTTCCAAACCCCGCAACAGGTTACGCGTGGTTTGGCCCAGTTGGCGCGTGGCCTGAAGCGCGGGAGCATCGTTGTTAATGCGCAAGCCCATGGTTTGACCCTCGCGAAGGCAGCCGTGCCCAAGTGGCTGTTAAACCTTCACATATGAGGATAACATAGAATTGGTGAAAAGGCTACTGGTCAGGCTGTAGACTTCAGGCGACAGGCCCCAGCATACGCTACGCGTCTTTTGCAGGGAGGGCTCGGATTATGCCGTTCAGAACGGTGCTCGCTTCTACGCAATGGCCGGAGAGCGAATCGCCGTCACGCTTCGTTACGCCGCCAAGTCTTATTGCAAGTGCAATTTGGTATTCCACTTCGCAATACGAAGCATAGGCAACTTCAATAAGGCGGACATACTCGGTGGAAGACTGTCGCGCAAAACCTTCCACAATAGTGAAGGCGACAGAGCCGGCCGCACGTCGCATTTGCGACCTTAGTCCGAATACTTTTTCCTGTGGAAGCGACTTCGTTCTGGCATAGGCCGCCAAAGCCCACTAATCGGCCAATGCAAAAACGATTCGTTTTCCGCGATCTCTCGTTTCGCTTCCTGAAGTCAGTCGCCTGAAGCCTGAAATTGGGTGCGATTGCCGCACCATTTGCAAAAATCGGCTGTCAAATGCTACCCTTTTCGCTGGCCTGTGGAGAGGTGACCGAGAGGCCGAAGGTGGCACCCTGCTAAGGTGTTGTGCGGGATAACTGCACCGCGGGTTCGAATCCCGCCCTCTCCGCCATCTGATTAACATTCCTTTCATTATCAGCCGGGTCAATTCCTGCCGCCACATCTGGTAGCTGCGAAGTCAATTCCTTTTCTGATAAGCTATCTCCATCGGGTAAGTGCTTGGTTGTCGGCTTGGCGCCAACTTTACTCGTTCGCCTGAGGCGATGCCTTGGCGGAACGTATGCCATCCTCTAAAAACACCCAATATGCCAGCATGGCTGTGCAGTTATTTTACGGAGTACATCCACTTTATGGCACCCAAATCGACTAAGGGTTCGACGGTTCCTCCATCACCTGCAATTAAGCCTGTGCCTGCCAAGCGAAACGGGGGAAGCCGTTCAAAATCAGCCAGGGGCGGCGAATCTAAATCAGCTATACACGACGCCATTGTCATTCGCGGAGCGCGGGAGCACAACCTTAAGAACATTCATGTCTCGATTCCGAGGGACAAACTGGTTGTAATTACCGGGTTGAGTGGATCAGGAAAGTCGAGTCTGGCGTTTGACACGATCTACGCCGAGGGACAACGTCGGTATGTGGAGAGTCTGTCCGCGTATGCGCGGCAGTTCCTGGAGCAAATGGACAAGCCGGATGTGGATTACATCGAGGGCTTGAGTCCGGCTATTTCCATTGAGCAGAAAACGACGCACCGTAACCCGCGTTCGACCGTGGGGACGGTGACGGAAATCTACGATTATCTTCGCTTGTTATTTGCGCGAATTGGGAAGCCGCACTGCCCGAATTGCGGCAAGCCCATTCAATCCCAAACACCGCAGTCGATTGTTGACGGGGTGGTGTCTTTGCCCGAGGGAACGCGGGTGCAGTTGATGGCCCCAGTCGTACGGCAACGAAAAGGCACGTACGGCAAATTGATTGAAGAGGTAAAGCGGCAGGGCTACGTGCGGGTGCGGGTGGACGGCACATTCTATTCCGTTGACGACGCGATTCCCATGGAGCGCTATGTCAAGCATGACATCGACGTGGTCGTGGACCGACTTGTGGTGAAGGAAGGCATTGCGAGGCGGCTGACGGACTCAGTGGAGACGTGTCTGAAGTTGGGCGAGGGCATCATTCGCATTTGGCAGGAAGCGGCCGACAAGACGGTCAAGGAGACATTGCAGAGCGAGCACTTCGCGTGTATTGATTGCGGGATCAGTTTCGAAGAGCTGAGCCCGCGCATGTTTTCGTTCAACAATCCGCATGGCGCATGCCCTACGTGCACGGGTCTTGGAACCACCATTGAAGTCGATCCGGACTTGGTGGTGCCGGATCCCACGCTTTCCATTGAAGGCGGTGCGATTCGGCCTTGGAGCGTGCGGCGTGTGCTGGATGCCATGTACCGCCGGGCATTGGAATGCGTGTGCCGTCATTACAAGCAGAAGCCGGACAAGCCATGGAACAAATTGCCGGAAGAGTTCAAGCAAAAGGTGTTGTACGGTTCGGGCGAAGAGATGGTGGACTTTTCCTACAGCACCTCGCGGAAGAGCGTCGAGATGTGGCGTCAATTCGAGGGTGTCATTCCGAACCTTGAACGGCGATACAAAGAAACGGAAAGTCCGCGCGCGAGGGAGATGATCGCCGAGTACATGTCGTCCCGGCCGTGTCCATCTTGCAAGGGCGCGCGGTTGCGTCCCGAGTCACTTGCAGTGACTGTTTCCGGAAAAACGATTATGGACGTGACGGGCATGTCCATCGGCGACGCGTTGCACTATTTCAAAGGCATGACCCTGAGCAAGACCGAGAAAATGATTGCAGAGCGGGTGTTGAAGGAAATTCGTGAACGGCTTGGGTTTCTGGACAATGTGGGGTTGGATTATCTTGCGCTGGACCGCAATGCGGGCACGCTATCCGGCGGCGAATCGCAGCGGATCCGGTTGGCGACGCAGATTGGATCCGGGCTCATGGGAGTGCTCTACATCCTTGACGAACCGAGCATCGGGTTGCACCAACGGGACAATGAGAAGTTGATCGTGACGCTGAAACGCTTGCGCGATCTCGGCAACACGGTGATCGTGGTGGAGCATGACGAAGACACTGTGCGCACAGCGGACTATGTAATTGATCTAGGTCCGGGTGCAGGGGTGCATGGCGGCACTATCGTGGCGGAGGGGTCGCCCTCGGAGGTAGCCAAGGTCAAAAACTCCTGGACGGGCCAGTATCTCGCGGGCACGTTTCAGATTCACCAGCCGGCCAAGCGGCGCAAGAGCAATGGGAAAAGCATTGTCGTGCGCGGGGCATGTCACAACAATTTGAAGGGAGTCGATGCAGAGATTCCCTTGGGCATATTTACGTGCATAACGGGCGTCTCGGGTTCCGGCAAGTCGAGTCTAATTAATGAGACGCTGTTCCCGGCGGCGCAGAAAGAGGTTTCCGTTCAAGCGCGAGTTCGCCCTGGAAAGCATGATCGCATCGATGGTTTACAGTACATCGACAAAGTAATCGATATTGATCAATCCCCGATAGGAAGGACGCCTCGTTCGAACCCGGCGACGTATACCGGGTTGTTTACGCCGATCCGCGATATCTTCAGCAAGACGGCGGAAGCGCGCGCGCGAGGGTATCTACCAGGGCGATTTAGCTTTAATGTGAAAGGCGGGCGTTGCGAGACGTGCGAAGGCGACGGCGTCATAAAGATCGAAATGCATTTCCTGCCGGATGTGTATGTGCCATGCGAAGAGTGCGGGGGCATGCGGTACAACCGGGACACCCTGGAGATTCGTTTCAAAGGCAAAAACATTTTTGAGGTGCTCGACATGACCGTCGAGGAAGGATGCCAGTTCTTTCTCAACGTGCCCGCCGTCTACGAGAAGTTGGCGACATTGAACGATGTAGGTCTTGGGTACATCCGGTTGGGGCAGGCGGCGACAACGTTGAGCGGCGGCGAAGCGCAACGCGTCAAACTGGCGACAGAACTCTCGAAGCGGCAGACAGGCAGAACATTGTACATCCTCGACGAGCCAACGACGGGGTTGCATGCCGTGGACGTGGACAAGTTGTTGCAGGTATTACACCGCCTTGTGGAAGGCGGCAATTCGGTCGTGGTGATAGAACACAATCTGGACGTGATTCGCACAGCGGACTGGATTATCGACCTGGGACCTGAAGGCGGCGATAGAGGCGGCAGGATTATCGCGACAGGAACTCCGGAAGATGTAGCAAAAGTGAAGGAATCGTACACCGGCCAGTTCTTGAAGGAAAAGGTGTAGGGATCCTGTGGTTGAATGTGTCGCTTATTTACTTGACGCGATTAACAAAACGAGAATGGCGACCGTTAGAAGCATGGAGTAGAACAAGGATCGAAAGAACGGCCGGGATGCGCCGGTTTTTAGGTTTAGGCGCCAAATAACAAAAAGTGCGACGGGAAAGAACACGAAATAGAGCAGGTGAACTTCGTTCAACGGCATTGTTTGGCGCCTCTCGCTCGGCAGCATCCGGTATCGAATTTCAGTCGAATTGGGTGTTCCGCCTGGAGTACTCTTGGGATCAAAGAAAGACTGTTTTGTTTGTGTCCATTTCTTCAATAAGCGAGACATTCAACTTTTTCAATAGACTATCTAGTCTCACAATAGGCAACCCAAGCACGTTTTGATAGCACCCATTGTATCGGGCCACCAGTAGGCTCCCGGGGCCATCGACCGTATAGGCGCCTGCGCGATCGACCGGGTTTACCGCATGCACGAAATGCGCAATTTCCTCGTCCGAGAGATCGCGAAACGTTACGTCGGTGCACTCGTGGCCTTCAACGGCTTGCCCCGTGCCGGTATCGATAATGGCTAAGCCGGTAACAACTTGATGAGTATTGCCGGACAACATCCGGAGCATGGTGTGGGCTTCGGCCACATCTTTCGGCTTGCTTAGAACATGCTGATCGAGAAAGACGAGAGTATCGGCGGCGATGATGATGGCATCCCGGTGGAGGCGCTCGGCCACTTCATCCCGCTTACGTCTCGCGTTGCTGAGAACGATTTCCTCAGGCGAGGAACCCTCGTCGATTTCCAGGGCATGGCTTGTCGTGACTTCGAACGTCAGCCCCAAGGCGCCCAGAAGCGCCTTTCTGCGAGGCGAAGCCGAAGCCAGAATTAGAGGCTTCATCCAGACCTACTCACTGGGGACCGTGACTGTTAGATCGGCATCTTCCGGTTTCGATTCAGGCACGATTTTTCCGCCGGCCCCAACCTTTTCAACGAGTTGTTCGTTCTCAATGATGCGCGTGCCCTCAGGGAGCGTGATGAACGCTCGTTTCAAGTCCACGTCGTTATTGTATTTGAAGTCGGACAGTTTGATTTCAAAGTAGGATTCTTCGTCGTTGTCCACACGGACATAGCAGGGGAGCCACTGGGGATCCTGCAAATTGATGCGCGCCTTGTCGAACAGCGGCGCGGATTCGTCGTCCTCAGGTGCCGGTTTGGGTACCAGCATGAGCCCTTGCGTACCGCATTCGTTTTCCAACGGTTTGTACAGTTCAACATCAAACGCTTCCCGCAGGCGGCTGGTGTCCTTGTCCAAGCCAAGAAACATGGCCTCAATGGCGGGCTGATCCTGTACGTCGTAGATCTGAAGTTGCTCCAAGTCGGCGTCGTATTCGTAGATCCGGTCGCCATCCACGAGGTAGGTGACCTCCGGATCGAAATACCGGAAGAGGATTCGCCTCGGTTCGGTATAAATGAGTTCCCCCTCGGATACGAGAATTTCGTCCGGGGTGGTGTTTTCCTGGGTGAATCGTGCATAGACAGCTTTGACCCCTTCGCGTTTCTTGGCGAAGTCATCAAAGAAAGTATTCACCTCTCCCGCCGTGACCAGGGCGGCGGCCAAAACCAAACCAAGAATTCTCACGAACCGTCTACCTCCGGAGAATCGCCGCCTGCCTGTCCGAAATCCGAAACGGCGGCCGCATCCTCGTTGTCGATATCCACTGATCCCTCGAAGGCGCTGATTGGTTGCACATCCGGTTCAACCACGTGTTCGTGCGCGGCAGGGGCTGTTCGCCGATCACCGCCGCCAACATCCAGGAAACCCGTGATCGCTTGGGCGGCTTCTTGAGGAATAAGACTGTCCAGCAGGCGCTTGTGCGTTTCCAGGATGGCCATCATTTCAACCCGCAGGCGCGCGCGCTGCTGTTCGAGCAGATGGATGTCACGGGAAAGCGTCGCGGGCACTTTGGCCGCTTCGATTTGGGCCTGTGCGCGCTTCAATTTGGCTTCGCCGAGTATGGCTTCCGCCTCGCGTTTGGCCGATTCGAGCATCGAGTCGCCCATGTTTTGCGTGGATACCAGAGCCCCGCGGAGGGCGTGTTCTACTTCCTTGAATTCATCCAGTTGTTTGCGCAGGTCCTCGTTCTTTTCCTTGAGCATCCGGACCTGGACAATAAGTTCTTCAAGGGTGTCGGCGATGGTTTCGAGAAAGTCATCGACGTCCTTCTTGTTGTACCCGCCAAACGAGGCTTTGCCAAACTGCTTGGCGAAGATGTCGCTCGGCGAAATAGCGTTTTCGACGCCGAGGATTTCCTTTATCACTTTGTCTTCCCGCTGTTCCTTCATGCCTTCGCTCCGTTGTGCAAGGGGTCCGGTAGTCGCTGCTTTATTTTCCTAACTCGCGCGAACGCGCGGCGGCGGCCTTGACACCTGCCGCAACTGCCTTATCCAGGCCGTTTTCCGCAAACGTACGCAACGCGGCTTCGGTCGTGCCGCCTTTGGAAGTGACTCGTTGCCGCAAGACCGCCGCGGATTCGCCCGATTCTGACAACAGCTTGCCCGCCCCCAGCAGGGTTTGCGCGGCCAGACGTGTTGCCAGATCCTCGTCCAGACCCTCCGCCTTGGCAGCATTAACGAGGCACTCCACCAAATAGAAGAAGTAGGCGGGGCCGCTACCGCTGAGCGCTGTTACAGCGTCAATGTCAGATTCGGCGACAATTTCCGCGGTACCAATGGATTCAAAGATGATTCTGGCGGCGTTCTTGTCCGCCTCGGTGCAAACAGGAGAGAAGGCCAACCCGGCTGCGCCCGTTTTGACGAGTGCGGGCGTATTAGGCATTACGCGAATAACCCGGATGTCTGTGCCCAGTTTCTGTTGAATCCATCCAATGGAGATTCCGGCCGCGATCGATACCACAAGCGAATCAGGGCGCAATGCGGGTTGGATCGCATCAAGTGCGGTATCCATGGTCTGCGGCTTGACCGCGAGCATGATTATGTCGGATCGTCTGGCAAGTTCCGCCTCCGAACCGGCGACGGCGATGCCCATTCTTCTGGCTTCGGCCCGTGCTTCCTCGGCAAGGTCGTAGGCGCACAATTGGCCGGGCGTCGCCACACCGGTTTCGAGCAAACCGCCCGCGATCGCCCTGCCCATGTTGCCAAAACCGAGAAAACCGAGCGTGCCCTGAAATCCCACGAAAATGCTTTCCTTTCCACCGGCGGAACCGGGAACTGTTGAGCGACGAATTTCGCGGCGTAGTGTAGCACAGGGATTTCGCGAGGGGAAAAGCTGTGGGCTACCCAAGAAGATAGCCGGTCCGTGCCAGACCGATGACGTTGACACCCCCGTCCAATATAGGAACAATAGGGGGATTCATCGATTGTGCAAGGAAGTAGCATGTGCGCGAGCGGCTTTGGCGCGCGGCGGACGGTTTTTAAACACAGGGAGTCGGTAATGAGCACGGCCATTGATCACGTACTGCAGGAAACCCGGCATTTTGATCCCAGCGCCGATTTTGCCAAAAAGGCGTCCATTGGAGCCTACGGCGATTACGAAGCGATGTACCGGGAATCTATAGACGATCCGGAAGCGTTTTGGGCCAAGGCCGCCAAGGAATTGCACTGGTTTAAGAAGTGGAAGCGCGTACTGAACGCCGACAATCCGCCGTTTTACAAATGGTTTGAAGGGGCCAAGACAAACGTTTCCTACAACTGCCTGGACCGCCATTTGAGCACTTGGCGCAAAAACAAGGCGGCGATTATCTGGGAGGGCGAGCCGTACGGCAAGCGCCGGATTTACACCTACCGCGAACTTCACCGGCAGGTCTGCAAATTCGCAAATGTCTTGAAAGGCCAGGGCGTGAAGGCGGGGGACTGCGTAGCGATTTACATGCCCATGATTCCCGAACTGCCCATCGCCATGCTGGCCTGCGCACGGATTGGCGCCCCGCACTCGATCATTTTCGGAGGATTCTCGTCGCAATCTCTGGTGGATCGAATCAATGACGCTCAATGCACGACCGTGATCACGGCGGACGGGGGATACCGCCGCGGGCAGATCGTGGAATTGAAAAAGGCGGTGGATTCGGCGTTGCTGCATTGTCCAAGCGTTCGAAAAACCGTCGTGGTAGAGCATACGAAGTCGCCCGTTTCGATGGTGCATGGCCGCGACCTATGGTGGCATGAAGCCATGGAAACAGCGTCGGACATTTGCGAAGCCGAGCAACTGGATGCCGAACACCCGCTTTACCTGCTCTACACCTCCGGCAGTACGGGAAAGCCCAAGGGCATCTTACACACAACCGGTGGTTACATGGTTGGCACGTATGTGTCGTCAAAATATGTATTCGATTTGAAAGAAGAAGACACGTACTGGTGTACGGCGGACATCGGCTGGGTAACGGGACACAGCTACATCATCTACGGCATTCTCACGAACGGTGCTACGACTGTAATGTATGAAGGCGCTCCCAATTATCCCACGCCCGATCGCTTCTGGGAGATTGTCGACCGGTATCAGGTAACCATTTTCTACACCGCTCCCACGGCTATTCGAGCGTTTTCCAAGTGGGGGGAAGGCTGGCCCGCAAAACACGATTTAAGCAGTCTGCGCCTCTTGGGTACGGTGGGCGAGCCCATAAACCCGGAAGCGTGGATGTGGTACTACAAAAACATCGGGCGGGAGCGATGCCCCATCGTGGATACGTGGTGGCAGACGGAAACCGGGTCCATCATGATCACGACCGTGCCCGGGGCGATGCAAATGAAGCCGGGCAGCGCGGGTAAGCCGTTCTTTGGGGTGGAGCCAAAAATTGTGGATGAAGAAGGCAATGAAGTCGGTCCCAATCATTCAGGTATGCTCGTGGTGACCAAACCCTGGCCGTCCATGCTGCGGACGTTATACGGCGACGATGAGCGATTCAAAGACGTGTATTGGTCCAAATACGCGAAGCAGGGCTGGTATTTTACCGGCGATGGCGCCTACCGCGATAAAGACGGTTACTTCATGATCATTGGCCGCATTGACGACGTGATCAATGTATCCGGCCATCGCATCGGCACGATGGAAATCGAGTCGGCGCTGGTATCGCACCCGATGGTGGCGGAAGCGGCCGTCGTAGGTTTTCCGCACGATATCAAGGGGCAGGGCATATGCGCGTTTGTCTCTGTGCCCGAGGGCATACATCCGAATGACAAGGACAAAGACAAGCTTCGGGAGCACGTGGGCACAATGATCGGCGCCATTGCCAAGCCGGATCAGATTCGGTTCACGGATGCGCTGCCCAAGACCCGCTCCGGTAAGATCATGCGCCGTCTCTTGCGTGACATTGCCGCCGGCAAAGAAACCACGCAAGACACCACGACCCTGGAAGATTTTGCGGTTCTGGCAAAGCTTCGCGAAGAAACCGAAGTCTGATTCTTTCGAGACGGAAAGGGCTGTTCCCCCACGGGGAACAGCCCTTCATTTTCTTGTTCCGTGTACTCGAATTTAGAGCTTGAGCGTGGGAGGTGCATTCCGATCCACGTTGCGGGCTATCCGCACAATGATCCAGAGGATTAGCAGCATCGGAATCCAAACGATGCCCCACACGCCAATCCAGATAAGAAACGCAAGCGCGGCCTGCAACACCGCTACAACTCCTCGAAGGGCCTGCGTGAACGTCTGGGCAACACTAAACGTCTCCGCGGGAATCAGCGGTTCGGCATCGGGCGCTTTTTGAATGGTAATCTGCAATGTGGAAAAGGATACCCGGTTGCCAAGGTAACGAAGCCGCCCGTCGAGGCGTTCAATCTGATCCCGCACACGGGAGAGTTCAGCCTCTACCTTTAAGACTTCCTCCAACGTACCCGCCCGATCGAGATGAGCGAGGATGCGCTCTTCCATCTTCTTGAGATTGCGCGCCTGCGCGTCCGTGTCCACATACTGTTCGGTAACGTCTTCGGTTGTAACTTGTTTGTTCAGGATTTTGCCGAGCGGTTCCAAGTGCAGGATGGCCGCATCGAACTGATCGGCCGGTACCCGCATCGTGACCGTGGCCATCCGCCGGCCCAGGCCGTCGACGCTTTCCGTCAGGCCCGACACGTACCCGCCCACGCCGACAATGGCCTGAGTGATCTGCTGGAGCGCATTTTCAACGTTTTCGCTTTCGAGCGTGACGAACGCGTTCTTTATCAGGTAGTGGTCTGTTGTCGATGCGGCGAGCACCCCCAGCGGATTGCCGGTGGTATTTCCCGAAGTGGATTCAGTGGTATGCGCTGCGTATCTGGGAGCGGCCTCAGCGGTGGGCGCCGCCGCCAAAGCGCCTGCTTCCCCTGCGTACCGGTCTGCACCCATGGATTGCTCCATAAAGAGCGCTTTTTGAGGCATCGCGGCTTCCTTGGCCCCGCAGCCCGAAAGCAGCACTAGCACCGCACAAATCGAACAAAGCATGCGATTAAACATATCGGCTTCCCTTCTCGTAAGGCGGCAGCCCGCCGCTATCACAGTATTGGAACCCGGTCGGGCCGGAAAGTTCAGAGATTTAATCTCTTTGGTGTAGAACGTCGAACGGGTCTTATCTGATGACCCATTCAAGGGCCGAATTTGGCGGGGGTGTACGGCTCCTCTACGACGTAGTGAACGGTGTCTGTGTCACCCGCGGGGGTCATGGCGGTCAGCGTATGTTCGCCCGGTTCGAGGGAAAGCAGGAGCGGGGAACCGGGGGTCGATTCGCCGTAGTAGGCTTTGTTCAAGTACCAGTGCACCACGCTCTTGGCATCCAACGACGTGCGCAGGCGAATGGTGTCGGCTTTGGCCTCGCGGGTCAGCACGTATTCCGCGGTGTCGGCGGGCTGACGAATGCTGAGCGCGTCGACCCGGGCGGCTCCCGCGTGGTCCGCGGCTTTGCTCGGGAGGGGTGCGGACACTTTCGCCAAATCCCACGCCTTGGTGGAGCCCGGCCACCGTTCGACAGTCTGGCCGTTGGTGCCGGGGTAGTGGACGTCGCACTTGCGATGCAGGTATTGCGTTATGGGGAACGATTCCTCGCGCGTAGCGGGGCAGAAGTCCGACGCGGGCAATCCGCTCAGGGCACACACAGAAACCTGCCTTAACCGGTCCTTGGGATTGGGCCAAGCGGGGCTGGTTTTTCGGGGCAATGCTCGAAACACTTTGCGCGCGAGTGGGAGAGCGGCATGCGCACCGACCAACTGGGCGGAAGCACGGCCATCGTTGTTACCAAGCCAAACGGCCACCACGTAGTGACGGTTGAATGCAAACGTCCAGGCATCGTGGAGTCCGGTGGAAGTACCGGTTTTCCATGCCACAGGGGTCAACACTCCGCGTGCTTTTACCACATCACGGTGAAATTCGCCAGGAAAAGGCTGCTCCATCATTTCGTAGATCTTCTGACAAGTGCTTTCCGAAAGGACTTGCCGCGACGCGTGTTGGCCGCTGGCTTCGAACTGCTGGAGCGGCCGGTAGCGGCCGAGGTTGGCGAGTGCGCAGTAAGCCGCTGCGACCTCGTCCATGCGAACGTCACAGTTGCCCAGCGTGAGGCCCATGCCGTAGTAGTCCGGCTTTTCACCAAGGGTTGTCAGTCCAAGCGACTTGTAGAAATCGTAGAGCGTCTCGACCCCGAGCCGTTCCAGGACTTGTACGGCGGGCACATTGAGTGAGCGCTGCAAGGCATACGTGGCGGAAATCAGGCCGCGATATTCGCCGTCAAAGTTGACCGGGCTGTAAAGCCCGTAGTCGAGCGAGTCATCGAGCATCATCTCCGAGGCATAGAGCAGATTATTTTCCAAAGCAAGTGCATAGGTAAACGGTTTCAACGCGGAACCGGGCGAACGCGCGGCTCGTGTGGAGTCGACCTGGCCTCCACCGGGGGTGTCAAAGAAATCGACCGAACCTGTACGCGCAAGCACTTGGGCGGTCTCGGTATCCAAGACCATGATCGCGGCGTTGGTGATGGCCTTGCCATGTATACGCACAGCCTCCTTGGCAAGCCGGTCCACCGTGGATTGCACCGTGGCGTCCAAGGTGGTTTGCCGACGCTCGCCGGGCCTCATTCTGCGGAGCCATTGCATGGCTAGATGCGGTGCGAGTTGTGGAAACTCGTGGCGCTTGACACCCAAGGGAGCATTCATCGCCGACGCGCATTCATCGGCGGCTATGTAGCCTTCGGCGTGCATCCTGTTGAGTACAAAATCGCGGCGGTTTTTGGCTCTTTCTGGATGCTTCAAAGGCATGTAACCGGTGGGAGACTTGGGAATACCAGCCAACAGCGCGGCCTCCGGCAACGTGAGTTCGCGAGCCGGCTTCCCGAAATAACGACGGGAGGCGGCCTCGCAACCCACCAGATTCATGCCGTATGGAGCCTTGTTCAGATAGGCGTTGAGAATGGCTTCCTTGGTGGTAGCGCGCTCGATTCGCATTGCATCAATGGCCTGAGAGACTTTTCCGGCCAGCGTACCGTCGTGTGGATCGTGCAACTTGACCAATTGCATCGTAATGGTCGAAGCGCCCGACTTCACGGTGGCGTGCGAGGCATTCTGCCACGCCGCGCGCGCGATGGCAACGGGGTCGACGCCGCCGTGATCGTAGAAGCGCTGGTCTTCGGCGGCGAGCGTGGCGTGGATCAGATGCTCGCTGATTTCCGGCAGCGGGCGGAAGAACGCCCATTGTTGATCAGGATTGAGATAGGCAAACAAGAGGCGGCCGTGGCGATCCAGCAATTCGGGCGATGCCTCCACGGCCAGATAGGGGGCCGGGTCGAGCGGCACACGTGATGCGCGAACCACCACGGACCCTATGACGACAAGGCCTGTAGCCAAAACGGCGATTGCCATTGCCGATATGATTATCCACCTTTTCTTCATGGCATCCTTTGCGTTGAATCGCCTATGATCCTATCCATGAGTACGGCAGAACGATCGCGACTGAAGACCACTTTCTCCCGAATGTACAAGGCCGCTGCAGATCGCTTCGGCCGCACCCGCATCGGCGGCTTGTACCCGGTCAAAGTCGCGGGATACTGCGTGGCGCGACTGGCGGCGGTTAAGAAAGTCGAAACCAATGGGTACACATTGTACCTTGACCCCGTTGATTCGCAACGCATCGCATTGCGAGGCGAATACGAGCCCTTTACCACGGAGCTTGTGCGCCGGCTGCTTGGTCCGGGCGACGTCGCCGTCGATCTCGGCGCGAATATCGGCTATTACACGATGTTGTTTTCACAAATCGTGGAACGGGACGGGCGCGTGTTCGCATTCGAGCCGGACCCCGACAATTTCGCATTGTTGGAGAAAAACATAGCTATCAATCACGCCGAAAATGTAGTCGCGGTGCGCCGGGCCGTGAGCGACTTACCCGGACTAGTGCGTCTGTACAAAGAGCGATTCAACTTTGCGACCCACAGCCTATGGGCCTCGGCTCACACGCGATCACACGTGGATGTCGAAGCAATCCGGATGGACGACTTCGCACGGGAGCATGTGGAGCATCTTAAGCGCATTCGCCTTATTAAAATGGACATCGAAGGGGCCGAAGCCCACGCACTGCGCGGTATGGGCGCGGTGCTCGCCGCCAATCCGGGTGTCGCCATTATCAGTGAGTTCCTGCCCAATGTGCTGCGCAACCTCGGGACCGAACCCATTGAATACCTCATGATGCTGCAGAGCCTTGGCTTCGCCGTGTACGACATCGATCAGAAGCAGCAGAAGCTAATTCAGAAACCGTTTGCAGCCTTATGTGATGATTATGACCGGACCCTTACCGACTTGCTTTGTCTTCGGTCGCCCGTGCCCGCCATTGCTTCATACATTCGTTAAGTGTTGGTTTAAATCCGGCCGCACTCACGTCTATGCGTCGTGGGTGCGACCACAAATGTCATTTTATCTCCACCGTACCGGGCACCGTATGGCCGTGGAGCGACGCGTCGTACATACACTCGGCAACAACAGGTGGATGTTGGTACGTGCCCGGCGTCACCGCTCGTGCGGCGTAATAGAGCATGTGCTTGCCTGCCTCCAGCGTATCGAATGCGAAGACCATGCGATCGTCACGAACGTCAAAGTAGGACGGAGTCGCCGCGCCTTCCGGTACAGTAAGGGCCGAAGCGTCGGCCTCCAGCCGCGGATTCTCAATTTCCAGCCCAGCCGCGAGCAAGTCCACTACGACAACATTTTCCATGGCCCGGTCACAGGTGATTTCGAGCGCAAAAATGACGCTGTCCGTTTGTGCGGCGGTCAATGCCGTTGCTTCCCTAGGCTCGCCGTTTTGCATCACCAGACGGCGGATTCCGACGCCGTTTGCCACGGCTTCCGTGGGTGCGTCCTTGGGGAGACCACCGGCCGTGACGCTGACATATATGGGCGTGGCGCCCGTGTTGGCCACGGTCACTTCGGCGTCAGGTCCCTGCAAGTACGTGCTGTAGGCATTTGCACCCGTGATGCCAGCTTCGCCATCGGTTGAAACGATGTTAGCCGCGGCCTTGTCGATGTTTTCCGTTATTTCCGCCATGTAGCTGACGAGGGCGGTGATGACAAAGGCCGTTTCCTGGGTATTGCCGTACCGCTGCTTCTCAAAGAACGCCATCAGCTTGGATGCCGTATCGTGAAGCGCGGCTGCAGTCTCACCGGTTTGCTTGCGGGCGAGCAGTTCAACCGCGGTCGCGCGAATGTCGGAATTGAGTGTCGTGCCGTATTCGCGATCAACCCAATCCGCGGTTGGCTTTTCAGCAAGATACATCTTTACCCGGTCGGTGTCTTTCGTGTTCATGGCAAGCGCGGCGCCCAACAACAGGCGGGCGGTGCGCGGTATCGCGATGCCGTCAAATCGCTCGATTTGCTGAATCGCCTCCAAGTCGCCTCCCATGCTCAACACATAAGTGGCGTAGCATCGCAGATACAAGTCAGAGAAAGTATCGCTGGCGCTCTCATCGATGGCTCCGCGAACGTATTGCTGTAGTTTCGCAAAATTATCCTCCGGTACGCGGAATTCCCGATCATTCTTCACCATGGTGAGGAAGTGAAGCGCGTACACGGATCCGTAGGGATACGGACTGGAAGAACCGGGCCACGTGCCCAGGCCGCCGGAGACCGTTTGCATCGACATGAGACGATCAATCCCCGCCTGGATGTACGAATCTAGCGGTTGTTCCTTGAGGGTATCCCGGACGAGCGGTTCACTCTTTCGAAGCAAGTACATGGGCATCAACGCAGACGTCGTCTGTTCCACGCATCCGTACGGATAATGGGCGACGTATTTCAGCGCATCGGCAAGACGCAAATAGGGACTAGCCCCGGCAACGATTTGCAGATCAGCCAGTTGATTGGCCTCATACACGTCGTTACGAAATGTTTCGGTCTTGCCCGGTTCCAGCACGACGAGCGTGTTCGATGTCTGGTATGCCGCGGGTGACCGTACCGGAATTGGAGCGCGAAACGCGAGGTTTTCGAGCGTGGTACCGGTGGCATCCTTCACGACGGCGTACCATTGGATGACGCCTTGCCCGGTCGATGCGCCGGCGGCGAAGTCGACCAGCGTGCTGATTTCGCTGTTAGGCGCAAGTTCCAATTCCTTGCTGCCCGATGTCGCATTTAGTACGCCTTCCGTGGTCCAACTCACCAAAGCCGTGGCCGCGTTGGGTGTGCGGTTGTACATCACGGCACGGCACGAGGCCGTGTCGCCGGGAAGCAAGAATCGGGGCATGCTGGTCTGAAGCGAGAAGGGCCGGCGCACGAACATGTAATCGTCTTTGGCTCCGACAGCCGATCCGGTTGCCGCGACCGCAACCAATCGAACCTGCCCGTCGAACTCGGGCAGTTCGAATGTCACTTTGGCGCGCCCGGTGGCATCGGTCTGCACGGTGCCGGACCAAAGCGCGAGCGGCTTAATCCAATTGTCGCCGATGGCGGCGGCACGGCGGCCGAGCAACGCTTCGATATCGCCGCCTGCTTCCGGTTTCTCGAAATCGTAAGCGATCTTGTCGTAGAAATGGGCTCGCCGGTAATCAGGCTTGCGCGACCGGGACAGGTGCGCCAGTGGATCCGGAGACGTATATCCGGTGATTGTGTGAATACCTTCGTCCACCAGCGCGAGCGTTACTTCGGTGGATACCGGTTGGCTCGCATAGTCGAGTGTCTCAAGATCGACTTCAATAGCCTGCGCGGGCCGCACTTCGTCCGGCAGTGTCGGGAACCGGACTTGTATCGCACGCGCCGGATCTCGCACTATCACATTGGCGAGGGCGAAGCTAGAGAAAGGATAGACTTGCGCGCGTCCGTCCTCGATAGGGTGAACGACGGTGGCCTCAAGCCACACGTTCGGCGCGTTGGATTTGTCCACAGTGAAGCGTACTTCGCCGACGCCTTGCACTACGTCGGCGGTGACCATGCGATTAATGGCTTCGCCTTGCATCACCACCACGGCCTTGCCGTCAAACGGCGCTTCCACACGAAGGACAGCTTCGTCGCCGACCGCGTATTCCTTCTTGTCCAGTGTGAGTTTGATGAGGCTCGGTTGCGCCGCATCGACCAGCGACACCTGGCCGCCGTAAGCATAGAACGAAATTGTGCTGTATTGTTGCGTCGCCTCCGAATGCACACGCAGCCGGAAATAGCCCCATTCCGAACCCATGGGAAACGTTAACGCGCCACGGCCGTTCGAGAGGGCCACGGATTTGGTGGTTACTGGACTGAATATCTTGGTCCAATTCGATTCGTGGCTGTCATAATAGCGCCGAACGTAGTAGTTCCATTCCTCCCGTTCCAGCGTGACTTTCATTTCGTTGAGGGACGCGGCCTTTCCGTCAGGTTGCACCGCGGCCACTTCAACGGTTACATCGCCGTTCGCGCTGCCCGAGGCCGTCACCCCGAGGCAGATATTGGATGGAAACAGTCCGATTTCCTTGAGTCCCGATGCGGGGCGTCCGCCCATTTCAAACACACGGCCCAACACCGTCGCCTGCACGGGGAAAGTAACATTGGGTTCCGGAGTATAGGTAAACGAATACGAAGCGTTGCCCTCAGCATCGGTCATCGCTTCACCCAGGGAGATCAGGTCGGGCTGATAGTCATCATCGTTGCCGAAGCGAAAAGCGGTCCAGCCTTCCGGCCTGAATTCGTCACGCTTAAGGATGATCTTCGCTTCGGTCTTTCGGTCGCCCGCAGGCGGTCCGGCCAAGTGTTGCGCGTTGACGACAAATTCATACTCCGTTCCAGCCACCCAGAACGGGTCATTCAACGAAACCGTGCTTTTCATGCGGTTGGGAACGAACTCTTCGACCTTGAACGTGTAATCGCCGATCGCCACGTCGTCGCCGGGAACAAATACACTGATGGTGTAGTTGCCCGTGGCATACGACTTTTCCGTCGGAATATCCACACCGCCGGTGCCGGAATCGGAGAGGGTGGTGGGACCTTCGATCAGAGTCTGGCCATTGGGCTGCACGACGGTGTACAGTAGAGGCACATTGGCGACCGCATCCCCATAGTTCATACGGACAATCCACCGTATGTGCGCGGTTTCACCGGGACGATAAATGTCTCGGTCCGCATAGACGAACGCATCGTAGGCTTCGGCCTCATAGTCTGGCATGTCGGCTGTGATTTCGGGCGTGTCATCCGTCCGCGGCATGAGTTCCAGGAAAGCGAAATCGCCGCCCAATTCCACGGCCGCAAGCGTGGGCTCGCCCAACGAAGCTTGGAACGGCTTCACGTGCACGATGCCGCTGCCGTCCGCCTGTGCATTGGCAAGCACTTGATTCTTGTACGAATAAACCGTCACGTTCGCGCCACTCAACGGGGCCAACGTGCCCAGATGATGCGTAAACAGGGCCAACTCCGAATTGCTCCAATGGGATAGAATGCCGATATCGGTAAAAAGGGCGAGTTTATATCCGGTGTAACCCGCCGAATAGTATCCATCCGCGTCTTCTGCAGGCTCTTCGTTCTCGTATTCGTCTTCGCCTTCCTCTACGGTTTCTTCCTGCGTCTCGGACTTGATGAACCCTTCGGCTTCGAGGCAGAAAACGCCCTTGAGATCGGAAGGGAACAGTGCCTTGAGATCGATTGCGGATCTGCCCAGCCGATCTTTGGGGGTATTCAACGGGATTTCAACGGACCCGACTTCCTCGCTCCACCGGTCCACCAAGGGATAACTGCCCTCGCCGTCGTTCATATCGCTCAATGCAACAGCGATGTTGGAAGGGAACACACGATGCAATGTAATACGGGCTTTGTCTACGTTCCGGGATTCCAGGTAAAGCGTTGATTCGGAACGGCGCGGAAAATAAAACTTGCCGGGTTGGTCAAAACCGACAAACGATGGAACCGATTCGGAATAGGCGGTTTGGGTAACCTCTTCGACCAGTTTTAAGGTGCCGTCGGCATAGGGCATGCCCGTCTTGATGGTAAGGGTGTACTCGGTATTGGAGTCCCAATCGCCCAGTATCTCGATCCGCCGCCCGTAAGGCCTGCGCACCTGGATGTTGGCGACGGCGGGTGTGATTTCAAGGTGCTCCTTCAACGCCTCCGGATCCAGTTCATGGTTAAAACCGATGTTGTAGGCGAGCCCTTCTCGGCCGGATTGATTCCACCACGAGTAATCCATAACGAGCGGTTGGGGCGACCGTGTGAGTTGGTTCGCGTACGCTTCTCGAAGTTCTGCAAAGCCGGCGCCCTTGAGTCCAGGCTGTATACGCACCGAAAGTTGAACACTTACGGTATCCTCCAGTGTAGTCATAAGGGTGTGCTGCGAATCTTCTCCGGTCGTGGTTATTTCGAAGGGGATCTCTTGGGCCGAATTCTCGTCCGTGATTGTAAGTAGCGACTTTAGATCGTCTGCCGGGACTGCCTGCGAGAATCCAATGTTGATGTACTGATTCTCCGGGTAAAAGTCACCCCAATCCAGATGCGTCACTGCCAGATCGGGTTCTTCCGGAAAAACCAAAGCCGTATCCGACGCCGTGGTAAAATGCTTGCTCACATCCGAGACGCCCGCTGCGACATGTACCGTTATGGGTAACGATGGAATTCCCTGGATGGCCAACCGAAGCGTTTGTGCATTGGTTGCAGGCTCAATCGTTACGGGAATTTCAGCAACGCCATCGGCGCCGGTTACCTTGAGCCCGTCAGCTACGGTCGCGGCATCTACGGCCGCGGGAAAGTTGAGTCCGAGCACAATCCGTTCTGCGGTCTTTTCGAGAAGCCACACGCGTGTGGGCGCAAACTGAAATGGCGCGAAAATCTGAGTTCCCTGTTCGGGGTTCAGGGCATGTCCGTCCAGCGAACGGAGATCCGGCGATAGCGTCAATTCGTATGTCGCCGTTTGATCGAAGCGGCCTTTGAACAGGATAAAATTGTTGCTGACTCGCACGTCGCCCTGGACTTCCGGATAAATGGTAAATGGGCGGCTTCCCTCAACGTCATATGGGGCGGCATCCAAACTGCGATCAAAAAACAGGATAATCTGGCCAGACAACGATTCGCCGTCCACGGGCACCTTGCCAACAACGTTCAGGAACGCCTGTTCCTGATTCTCTAAGGCAGAATCATCAGCAGAGGGCTCGACATCCGTACCGGCGGCGATGTCAGCGGATTCCTCGGCCAGCACGCGTTCGGGTTCGTCCATATTCCGATCGTCCGAACTTGCTGTATCCTTTGCGGGTGCGCCACCCGGACCCGAGAACAACAGAAGAAGGGACGCGCCGATAATAAAGGCGCCGATAACGAGCAGGACGGTGGACTGAGGACGCGAATGAGTGGACATACTTTTACATCCTAGCTAAACCAATGCCTCGCGCCGGGATCCGGCGCGACCCAACGAGACCGCGTAACCAAACGAGCCGGGAACCATACACCCAGACCCTCCAAATCACACACCAGACCCCCGGCTGCCATACATGACCCGCTCCTGATTAATATTCAGAACGGCCTGGAATGTTCCGCATTGGATTCCATTGTATCCTAAGAAATTCGCCGAAACACCTTCGGGAACCGGCAGAGAGGCGTGTGGACGAGTACACCAAGATCGTCAACAAAACCACCGGAAGGTGAACAGGTTTCTTCTCGGGAAATCCGCGTCTAAGTGTCGACCGCAACGGGGTATAAATTTTGGGTTGATCTTATGGGATCAAACAGAGTAGACTCTGCGGCGTTCGCAATCGGGAATGAATTCACGATTGTCGTAGTTGCACCCAATAGCACCAAGATTCACGTGTGGAACTGTTTCTGGAATGCAAGGTCCAGAAAAAGCGCCAAGATGCTGATGGTTGGCGCGCGATTCTATGTGGCCTTTGGGGTCTGGTGACACGCCGTAGCATAGGGCGATAGAGCCAACGACGGAATAAAGGGGTATTGCAGTGCCGGCTTGGGGGAAGCCTTACGCGTTCGTAAGTTGCTTCCAGCAAACCGGTTGTATCGGTATCTACCGGTCGGTAAGCGAAAATTTGCCGGTTTTGGACGCGCGCGGTCGTCTGCGCAAGCCACTGGATGAAAGCAAATAACCCCTGGTGGCAGGGTTGAGGTAGAGGTGTACGTGTCTGCACAAATCTTCCCATCCAGCATGAATACGCTGGCACGAGTGAGCATCATCGGCGGTGTGCTGTTGATTGCCTTCGGCGGAGGCGGGGCGATGGCCTTTTACCGATCTCCGTTCGTGACTCGCGTCAATGAGGCAATAACCCAGGAAGTCCCTTTCAGCCATCGCCACCATGTGGCAGGACTTGGAATCGACTGCCGATACTGCCATACCTCGGTCGAGACCGATGCGTTTGCGGGTATACCCCCGACAGAAACCTGCATGACCTGCCACTCGCAAGTGTGGACCGACGCACCCATGCTGCAGCCGGTGCGGGACAGTTGGGCGACGGGCGAACCGCTGGAGTGGACACGCGTAAACGATGTTCCCGACTTCGTGTATTTCAATCACAGCATCCACATTGATCGGGGCGTGGGTTGTGTAACCTGCCATGGCCAGGTTGACCAGATGCCGCTCATGTCCAAGGGGCAGACGCTCCACATGCAGTGGTGTTTGCAATGCCATAAAGCGCCTGAGAAATTCATTCGGCCCAAGAGCGAAGTGTACAACCTCAACTACGAGCCCGCGGAAGATCAGCAGACGCTGGGAGCGCGGCTTGTAGAAGAATATGGCATCCAGAAGAGTCAACTAACCAATTGTTCGGTGTGCCACCGATGAGCCATTTCGAAGTGAAAACAACGACGCACGATCAGTCACACCTTGCAGGCACTCCTCTCGACTTGGCTGCCGTCCGGCAGAAGCTCGAGGCAAAAGATGGCCCCGAATTCTGGCGCAGCCTGAACCAACTGGCCGATACGCCGGAATTCAGGGAGTTTTATCACCGCGAGTTTCCTCGTGAAGCTTCAATGCTGGGCGACGGATTTGATCGTAGGAATTTCCTTCGGCTCATGGGCGCTTCGTTGGCCCTGGCAGGCGTCAGCGCCTGCTCGCGTCAACCCGAAGAAAAGATTATTCCCTACGTGAAGCCCCCCGAAGAACTGGTGCCGGGCGTTCCAGTCCCGTTTGCGACCGCGATGCCGTCCGGAGGGTATGGCTACGGGGTAGTGGCCCGATCGAATATGGGCCGTCCGGTAAAATTGGACGGTAATCCGCTGCATTCGTCCACGCTGGGTTCGTCCAACAGCCAGGTTCAGGCGGCCGTGCTGCAGCTGTACGATCCCGATCGGTCGCGAAACGTGCGCTACCGAGGAGCGATTTCGACATGGGAATTGGCGCGAACGGCGTTATCCAACCGGATCAACGGTGAGTTCGACATTAACGGTAACAAATTGACAGCCGGATTGCGGGACAAGGCCGGCGAAGGAATACGCATTCTCACCGGCACCGTGACGTCGCCTTCGCTAAGCCACATGCTTGCGCAGCTGAAGTCCGAAATGCCCGCCCTGCAATGGCATCAGTGGGATCCCTGCGGATTGGACAACGTGCGCGCAGGGGCAAAGCTGGCGTTTGGTGAGCATGTCGAAACCACGTACGCGTTTGACAAAGCCGACGTGGTACTGGCACTGGACTGCGATTTCCTGCATGAGGGACCAGGGGCCATTCGGTACAACCGGGATTTTTCGGTCAAACGTACCGTATCTGATTCCAAGAAAGAGATGAACCGGCTTTACGTTGCGGAATGCAACGCTACGTTGACCGGTGCCTTGGCCGATCACGCCCTTCGCGTGCAACCCGGCCAACTTCGCACGCTTATTCGTGCCATCGCGCAGGGGTTGGGTGTTAGCGCGGCGGGTGCTGTAACCGCGCCCGGAGAACACGACGCATGGATTAAGGCGGTCATTGCAGACCTGCAGGCGCACCGCGGCGCATGCGTAGTTGTGGTGGGCGAGAATCAGCCAGCCGATCTGCATGCCCTTGGCCATGCCATGAACCAGGCTCTCGGCAATGTGGGATCTACGGTCATTTATACCGATCCCGTCGAGGCCCAGCCCGTTGATCAATTGGCATCCCTGCAGGCGTTGGTGGCGGACATGAATGCGGGCGTGGTCGATACCCTGTTGATGCTCGATGTGAATCCTGTCTACAACGCTCCCGTTGACCTTGCATTCGCTTCGGCATTGGACAAAGTCACGACGCGCTATCATCTGGGCCTGTACAACGACGAAACAGCGATTCTCTGTGACTGGCACGTGCCCATGGCGCACTTCCTGGAATCGTGGGGCGACCTGCGTTCATTCGATGGCACGGCCACGGTGCAGCAGCCGCTTATTGCGCCGCTGTATGGCGGAAAAACGGCGCTGGAATTCCTTGCCGGTGCCGCGGGCTTGGCGGATCAGGGCCAATGGCTGGTTAAATCGTACTGGCAGGGACTGCGAGGCGGTGCAGACTTCGACGCACAGTGGGAACAGTATCTAGGCCGGGGATTTGTACCGGATTCGAACTACAAACCGCGTACTCTTACGTTGCGCACCGATTGGACCGTCGATCAAACAGTTACCGAAGATCCTTCGATCCAAATTGCGTTTCGTCCCGATCCGGCCATCGGAGACGGCCAATGGGCCAACAATGGCTGGTTGCAGGAATTGCCAAAGCCGTTGACCAAGCTCACGTGGGACAACGCAGCCCTCATCAGCATTAAAACGGCTGAATCTCTGGGCGTGACTAACGAAGACGTCGTCGCCGTGACGGTGGATGGCCGGACGATAGAAGTAGCCGTTCTGGTGCTTCCCGGCCAGCCTGACAACGTCATGACGTTGCATCTGGGATATGGCCGCACGCGCGCAGGATTTATCGCAAACGGCGCCGGGGTTGACGTGTACGGTCTTCGCGCATGCGCTGGATTGCATCATGCGCCGGCATCCGTGGAAAAGACCGGCAAGCGATTCCCGCTGGCACGAACCGAAGACCATCATGCATTGACCGGTGAGTTGTACGGGCCCACGGAATACGACCGGCCTATCGTGTTAATGACCACGCTTAGCGAATTTCAAGACGCCCATTTCGATGATCACTTCCATCATCAGAAACCACACGACACCGACGATACGATGTTTGCGAACCGGTCGTTCGAGGAAGTACAGCAGTGGGGAATGACCATTGACCTGAATGCCTGCACCGGTTGCGGCTCTTGTGTAATGGCGTGTCAAGCCGAAAACAATATTCCTGTAGTCGGAAAAGAACAGGTGATCAAGAATCGCGCGATGCACTGGATTCGCGTCGATCGGTATTACAAAGGCTCTGCCGATGCACCGATTGCGGTTCATCAGCCCGTCCCGTGCATGCAGTGCGAACGCGCTCCTTGTGAATTGGTGTGCCCGGTGGGCGCAACCATGCACAGCAAGGAAGGATTGAACGACATGGTGTACAACCGGTGTGTGGGCACGCGCTACTGCGCAAACAATTGCCCATACAAGGTTCGCCGGTTCAACTTCCTGAGTTTTGTGAACAATCTGCATCCGTCAGATCGGCAGGACACGCTTGAATTGATGCGCAACCCGAATGTCACGGTGCGTACCCGTGGCGTAATGGAAAAATGCACCTATTGCGTGCAGCGTATTAATCTGGCCCGTATCGACGCCAAAAAAGCGGGTCGTAAAGTGCTTGACGGCGAAATTCGCACTGCGTGTCAAGACGCATGCCCCGCGGCAGCCATCGCATTCGGTGATGTTTCGGATGCGGAGTCACAGGTATCCAAGTTGAAGCGCGAATCGCGGAATTACAGCTTGCTTGCGGATCTGAACACGAAGCCGCGTACAACGTATTTGGCGAAATTGCGCAACCCGAACCAGGAATTAGAGGCGCCTACGCATCATGGCAGTCACCACGAAGAGACTCACTGACCTCGATCCGCAACCACCGTTGCTGGAGTCGGGCCATTCGTACGGTTCGCTTACCGACAAAGTAAGCGAAATCGTGGACACGAAACCGCATCCCGGCTCGTGGTACGTGTTTTTCGGCATCGGCGGTCTATTGCTGATGGTGTTGATGAACGCCGTGGGCTACCTCTTGATTAAGGGCGTAGGCATCTGGGGCATCAATATGCCCGTCGCATGGGGCTGGGCCATTGTCAATTTCGTTTGGTGGATTGGTATCGGCCACGCGGGGACACTTATCTCCGCGATTCTACTCTTGCTGCATCAGGACTGGCGCACTTCGATCAATCGATTTGCGGAGGCCATGACCCTGTTTGCCGTAGCCTGCGCCGGATTGTTTCCTCTTCTGCACATGGGCCGCCCGTGGGTGTTCTATTTCATCCTTCCGTATCCAAACACGTTGGCCATGTGGCCGCAGTTCCGCAGCCCGCTGGTGTGGGACGTGTTCGCAATTTCCACGTATGGAACTGTGTCGGCATTGTTCTGGATCACGGGTTTGATTCCCGACTTCGCGACAATGCGAGATCGTGCGAAAAACCAGGCGACCAGGATTATCTGGGGCATGCTCGCGTTAGGATGGACCGGATCGGCCCGCAATTGGTTCCGGTACGAAACCGTGTACGTATTGCTCGCGGGCTTGTCCACCCCCTTGGTCGTATCGGTGCATAGCATCGTGAGTTTCGACTTCTCGGTCGGCATCATCCCCGGCTGGCATACGACAATCTTCCCGCCGTATTTCGTCGCGGGCGCCATATACGCGGGATTTGCCATGGTGCTCACCCTTGCGATTCCCTTGCGCAGGATTTACAAGATCGAAGACATCATCACCATGAAGCACATCGACAACATGGCCAAAGTGACCCTGGTCACAGGGTTGATCGTGCTTTACGGGTACTTTACGGAAGCATTCTTTGCCTACTACAGCGGTAACATCTATGAACGGTACATGATGTTTAGCAACCGCATGGGCATTTCGAAGTTTGGAGACCACTGGAGTAGCTACTATTCCTGGTCGTACTGGTGCCTCATACTGTGCAATGGTCTGGTGCCTCAATTGCTATGGTTCAAGCGGGTTCGGTACAACCTGCCAGTGTTGTGGCTGATTACGATCGTCATTGGCTGGGGCATGTGGCTGGAGCGGTACGTGATCGTAATTACGAGCTTGTCCCAAGACTTCCTGCCGTCATCGTGGGGTATCTATCACGGCACCATTTGGGACTGGGCAACGTATATCGGCACGATTGGATTGTTCCTGTTTCTCTTCATGCTGTTCGTGCGATTCGTGCCGATGATTGCCGTGTTCGAATTGAAGATGCTGTTGCATGCGGACAAAGGGCGCGAAGCGGCAGCAAAGGCCATGCGCGAAAAGGGTGGCGCCAATGCATAACGACCATGCCCATGACGATAGCCCGAAGACCTTTGGCATTATGGGCGAGTTCGACAATCCGGAATCCATAGTTCACGCGGCCCAGAAGGCCTACGGCGCAGGCTACCGGAAGTTGGAAGCATACACACCATTTCCAATTCACGGACTGGCTGAAGCAGTCGGTTTCAAACGCACGTGGCTGCCCGTCATTGTATTGATTGGCGGGCTTACCGGCGCGGCAACTGGATTCCTGATGCAAGTTATCGGCATGACGTTTCACTACCCGTTTGAGATTGCCGGACGGCCGCTATTCAGTTGGCCCGCCTTCATTCCGATTACTTTCGAGCTTGGTATTCTGTTTGCCGCGTTCTCCTGCGTGTTTGGCATGCTGGCGCTAAACGGGTTACCTCAACCCTACAATCCCGTATTCAATGCGAAGGGATTTGAAAGGGCCAGCCGCGATGCGTTCTTCCTGTGTATCGAAGCCGTGGATGGTAAGTACGACGAACAGGAAGTAAAAAGTTTTATGGAAAGTCTAGGGGCAAAAAACGTTCAAGTGGTTGAGAACTGATGGTAATCACGTCGATTCACAGAACAATCCAGTCGAAGTCGGCCTTAAAGGTCTGGGCTGCCGCGGGCCTCTGCATCGCGGTGCTCTCCGGTTGCCACCAGGACATGTGGAACGGCGGACGCCTCAAGCCCCTGGAACAGGCCACTTTCTTCGCCAGCGGATCGTCGGCACAGCCCTTCGTGGACGGAACCGTCCCCTTCATGGCCCGGCGCGTTGAAGAACCTGCGCTGTACGCGTGGCGTACTGGCGGCCAATATGCAAAAGAGTTCCCCATGCCCATCACCGAAGAAGTGATTCAGCGTGGACAGCAACGATTTAACATTTATTGCTCGCCTTGCCATGACTATACGGGATACGGAAACGGTCTGATTGTAAAGCGGGGCATGAAGCAGGCCGCCTCGTTCCACCAGGATCGCCTCCGTGATCCAAATCTTGCGCCCCCGGGCTATTTTGTTGATGTCATTACCAACGGATTCGGCGTGATGTACGGGTATGCCACCCGCATACCGGTTGAAGATCGCTGGGCAATCGCCGCCTACATACAAGCGCTTCAACTCAGCCAACACGCCACGCTTGCCGATATGCCGGAAAGCGAGCGATCGAAGTTGCTGAATCCGCAAGCGGAACCTCAATCGGAAGAGCACGCGACGACCCATGCAAACTGAAGCATTACATCCCAAATTGGATACACTCCAGAAACGCGCACTCGTCGTCGCCATCGTCGGGGCCGTCGTGCTCGGAGCAGGCGCGATCTTTTCCGGAATGGATCAGTTCTACCAGTCGTACTTGTACGGATTCTTCTTCTGGAACGGGTTGACCTTGGGTTGCCTCGTAATCCTCATGATTCACCATATGGTCGGCGGCCCGTGGGGCTTCATGAGCCAGCGCATTCTTGAAGCGGGAACCCGCCTGATGCCGATGATGCTCATTCTGGGCCTTCCCATTCTTCTGGGAATGAATACGCTGTATCCTTGGACCAACGCCGCCTACTTGGATGAGCACGCGATTGTGCGCGAAAAATTGCACTATTTGAACTCGCCATTCTTCATCGGGCGTTACTTCTTCTATTATGCCGTTTGGATCGTGCTGGCATTCGCGCTAAGCCGCTTGTCAAAGCGCCTTGAAGAAACCGGTGACCAGCGCAATGTGTTGTGGATGCGATGGACCAGCGGACCCGGCATCGTCGCATTTGTCCTGACGATGACCTTTGCAATGACTGACTGGGGCATGTCATTGGAGCCGATTGGGTTCTCCACCATGTATCCTGTCATTTTCATCGTCGGCAATTTTCTGGCCACATGGTCCTTCCTGGCCATTATTCTCTCGATCGTAAGCGAGCGTCCGCCCCATTCCAAAGTGATGACGATCGACTTCTTTCACCATATCGGCAATTTCATGCTCGGCTTCACCGTGCTCTGGGCGTACACGTCCTTCTCGCAATTCCTGATTACCTGGTCAGGCAACTTGCCCGAGGAAATCCCCTACTATCTGAACCGTACCGGACCCAGTCAGCAGGTCCTGGCCATGGGCCTGATGGCATTCCATTTCGCGGTTCCCATGTTCCTGCTCTTCTGGAAACGTGCCAAGCGAAATGTACGGCCCCTGGTGATGCTTGCGTTTTGGATTATTGCCATGCGGTTTGTGGATCTGCACTGGATTCTCAATTCCGCCTTTCACCCCGGAAAGCTGTCTATTCACTATATGGACATTGCGGCCCCCGTCGCGATCGGAGGACTATGGCTGTTTGCCTTCGTGGCTCAGCTTCGCAAACGTCCGCTGCTGCCAGGCAATGACGACCGCATGATCTGGGCGCTGGCGAAATATGCAGGCCACGATCACGACGAACACCATGACCATGGGGAAGCTGTGAAACATGCATGACGATAAACATCACGGCCAGCCAGCCAAGGGATACGAAACACAAGATGTCAGCGTAAAGCTGGTCATCGCCAGCCTTGCGGGTCTTGCGGTAGTGACCCTGGCCTGCATTGGCGCCGCGAGGCTCATTTACAAGGGATTTGAAATTGCCCATCCGCGCCCGGTGGCGCAGGATGCCTCACCGCTGGCGGGCGACCGCATGCTGCCGCCGGATCCGGTGTTGCAGGCGTTTCCGCCCGCGGAACTGCGCGAGTTTGAAAAGCAGCAACAGGAACGCCTGACCCAATACGGCTGGGTAGACCAGGAAAAAGGCGTAGTCCATATTCCTGTGGGCGAGGCGATAAAGATTGTCGCGGCACGTAGTGGCGGTACCCCCGTCTCAGCATCCCCGGAAGGGACAGCGCATGGGCAATAGGGGGATGAACAGCGTGTGCTGGCGTAGTCTTGCGTTTGCCGCCGCGCTTTCGATCTGCCTTGGCATGGGGGTTCCCGCCCAAGCGCAAATCATGCGCGAGCCGGATCCGCCCGATGTTGGCATTGATCAAAAACTCGGAGCTCAAGTGAACCTCGACCTGCAGTTCGCGGACGAGTCCGGCAAGCTGATTCAATTGAAAGATGTCTTCCGGGGCAAACCAGTGGTGCTGTCACTCGTTTACTTCGATTGCCCGATGCTGTGCGGAGAAATCATCCAAGGCATGTTGTCCAGTTTCAACGAACTGGATTTCACCCTCGGTCAAGAATACGACGTAGTGACAATCAGCTTCGATCCCTCGGAAACGCACGAACTGGCCGCCATGAAAAAGCAAAACGTGCTCGATGGGTATGCCAGGGGAGGCGGTCAGGACGGCTGGCGGTTCTTGACAACAAAGGATGAGTCCCAGGTCAAGGAATTGGCCGCCTCGGTAGGATTCAGGTACCAGTACATGCCAAGTATTGCCGAGTTCGCACACGGCAGCGGCATTATGGTCCTGACCCCGGAAGGATCGGTATCCAGATACTATTACGGTATCCAATATCCGGCACAGGACGTAAAATTCGGACTCATGGACGCCGCCGATCGCAAGATCGGGAGCCTCGCCGACAAGGTCATGTTGCTGTGTTACATGTACGATCCGGCGAGCGGCTCGTATGGATTGGTCATAATGCGTGTCCTGCGTGTTGCAGGTGTCGCCACAGTGATGATTATTGCAGGATCGATCTTCGCCTTCCTGCGGTTGGAACAGCGCCGGGCCAGAATCGCGATGGAACACTCGGAAAAACTGGCGGCTCATTAAGCATGGTGTCGCGCGCCGGAAATGTAAGCCGGCGCGCCAGCGTAAGGGAATTGGGAACCATTGGCAACCAGAGAAGCGGCTGAAGTCTAGTCATGTCACATTTACAACTGATACCCGAACAAGCCTCTACCTTCGCGTTAAAGGTCGATCTGCTGTTCTATGGACTCCTCGCCCTCAGCGTTTTCTTCTTCGGCGCGGTGACGCTCATGGTGGCGTTTCTCTCGATCCGGTATAGAAAAGGCTCGAATGTGGATCGGGGTCCGATGGACCATTCGATTGCGAAGAAACTCGAACTGACCTGGACCATTGTTCCCACAATACTGGCGCTGGCTTTCTTCGGATGGTCTGCATACGTCTTTTACGATTTTACGGTCATCCCGGAAGGCAGCATGGATGTCTTGGTAACCGGCAAGCAATGGATGTGGAAGGTACAGCATCCCAACGGCAAGCGCGAAATTAACCATCTGCATGTGCCCGTAAACACTCCGGTGCGGCTTACGATGACATCGGAAGACGTGATTCACAGTTTCTTCATCCCGGTCTTCCGTTTGAAGAGGGACGTGTTGCCCAATCGATATACCACGATGGGCTTCACTGCCACCAAACCCGGTACATACCACCTGTTCTGCGCGGAATATTGCGGCACCGAGCACTCCAAGATGATTGGCAAAGTAATCGTTATGGAGGAGGGCGAGTACGAAAAGTGGCTCGCGGACGGCACCGCCACGACCCCCGCAGTTCCTGCCGCCTCCGGTGGAGAGCAATTGTTTATGCGAATGGGATGTGCGAATTGCCACAATTCGGTGAACACCGCGCGGGGACCACAGCTGTCCGGCCTGTTTGGCAAAGAAGTAAGTCTGACGAATGGCGAAAAAATTGTTGCGGACGAAAACTATATCCGCGAGTCGATCGTCAATCCGCAATCGAAACTGGTGGTGGGGTATCCGCCCCTCATGCCGACGTTCAAGAATCAAATGAAGGAAGAAGACTTGTACGTGCTTGTGGACTATATTAAGTCGCTTGAAGCGGCTGGAGCCTCCAGCGCACAACGTGGTAACGCTTCATGAGCATCGCAAACACCCTCTATAACAATGCTGAATATCCGGCGCGGAACTATCTGTCCCGAAAGACCATCGCCTCTTGGCTCCTGACAACGGATCACAAGCGCATCGCGGTTCTGTATTTGGTGTCCATCTCGGCGTTCTTCCTGGTTGGTGCCCTGTTTGCCGCGATGATTCGCATTGAGTTGTTGACGCCATCCGGCGATTTTATGTCGGGCGACACTTACAACAAAGCCTTCACGTTGCATGGCGTCGTGATGATCTTCTTCTTTCTTATCCCATCCATTCCCGCGGTATTGGGGAATTTCCTGGTGCCCATCATGGTGGGCGCGAAAGATCTCGCCTTTCCCAAGATCAATTTGCTCAGCTACTATATTTACGTGG
The DNA here is from genome assembly GCA_045863295.1 of Candidatus Hydrogenedentota bacterium. Taxonomy (GTDB): domain Bacteria; phylum Hydrogenedentota; class Hydrogenedentia; order Hydrogenedentales; family SLHB01; genus BTWA01. The sequence goes on along the minus strand of BTWA01000040.1, from coordinate 12,474 downwards.
TAGCCGGCATTTTCGCGGTGGGTGCGCTATTGGCCGGCGGCGTGGATACCGGTTGGACCTTCTACACCCCGTTCAGTACGACCTATGCAAAAAGTTCCGTCTTCCTGGCGGTTACGGCTGCATTTATCTCCGGATTCTCTTCAATTCTGACCGGGCTCAATTTCATCGTAACGATCCACAAGATGCGCGCACCCGGCCTCACCTGGTTTCGCCTGCCTTTGTTTGTTTGGGCGCACTACGCCACCAGTCTCATTCAGGTATTGGGCACTCCGGTAGTCGCCATCACGCTGTTCTTGACCGCTGTGGAAAGAGTCTGGGGTGTCGGAATCTTCGATCCCGAGTTGGGCGGTGATCCGGTTCTGTTCCAGCATATGTTCTGGTTTTACTCCCACCCGGCCGTGTACATCATGATTTTGCCCGCGATGGGCGTCATGAGCGAAGTCATCGCATGCTTCTCGCGCCGGCGCGTCTTCGGATATGAGTTCGTCGCATTTTCAAGCCTGGCGATTGCTATCGTGGGCTTTCTCGTCTGGGGCCATCACATGTTCGTGAGCAGCCAGTCTACATTTGCGGGCATCATGTTTTCGCTCATTACAATGCTCGTGGCTATTCCGTCCGCAATTAAGGTATTCAACTGGAGCGCCACGCTGTACAAAGGCGAAGTCACCTTTGAAGCGCCGATGCTGTACGCCTTCTCGTTTATCGGACTGTTCACGATTGGCGGATTGACCGGTATCTTCCTTGGCCTCATGGGCATGGATATCCACTTTCACGACACCTACTTCGTCGTGGCTCACTTTCACTATGTAATGGTAGGCGGCATGGTGATCGGCTTTCTCATGGGCATGCACTTCTGGTGGCCCAAAATGACGGGCAGAATGTACAACGAATATCTGGCACAGATAGCGGCCATCCTCGCGTTCATCGGATTCAACTTGACATTCTTTCCGCAGTTCATCCTCGGCTACTTGGGCATGCCTCGGCGTTACCACGTGTATCCCGATGAATTTCAGGTGTTGAACGTGTTGTCCACCGCCGGTGCGTCGATTTTGGGAATTGCCTACTTGTTGCCCATGATCTACCTGCCGTGGTCGCTGGTATTCGGCAAGGTCAGCGGACCCAACCCGTGGAATGCAAAGGGATTGGAGTGGGAACACACCACCTCGCCGCCTGATACGTTCAATTTTGATAAGACCCCGATTGTGACGGAAGAAGCGTACGCTTACTCCGCGACCGCAGGAGAGCATTAACGTGGCTGCGCATGGCGAGGCGGTTGTCGCCCATCACTTTGAAGATGCCGATCAACAAAACGAGTCGGCCATTCTGGGCATGTGGCTCTTTCTGGGCCAGGAAATCATGTTCTTTGGCGGGCTGTTTGCCGTGTATTTCATATACCGGTATATGTACCCGGACGCGTTTATGGCGGGTAGCCAACAGCTGGATATCAAACTCGGTGCATTGAATACGGTCGTGCTGTTGGTCAGCTCATTTACCATGGCCATGGGCGTGTACAGCGCACAGATGGGCCGCAAGAAAGCGCTAATCGTAAATCTGTTCCTCACATTGGCTTTGTGCCTCGTGTTCCTCGGAGTCAAAACCGTCGAATACAAGGCAAAATTTGACCATCATCTGGTTCCCGGCGCCCACTTTGCATTTCCGCCCGATCATGGGGAATCCGCCGGGCATGAGGTGGAAGCGGCCGGTGCAGACCATGGCGGTCATGCCGTGGATGCCGATCCGAAACACGTGCAAATGTTCTTTGTCATCTACTTTTGCATGACCGGAATGCACGCGTTTCACATGATCATCGGTGCGGGTCTATTGACGTGGCTGATCGTTCTCGCGTTCAAGAATCATTTCGGCCCGCACAACTTTATGAAACTTGAATGTACCGGGTTTTACTGGCACTTCGTCGATATCGTCTGGATTTTCCTCTTCCCGCTTTTATATCTGTTGAATCCGGTGGGAAGTTGAGAAGGAGCGAATACGTCACCATGTCTCATTATATCGTTCCGGCAAAAGTCTATCTGAATACCTTTATCATGCTCATGATCTTTATGATCCTGACCATTCTGGCCGCATTTTACGTTCCCCATGGTCCCATGGGCACGGGTGTGGCCATGGGTATCGCCATAACGAAGGCCGCGCTGGTAGTTCTCTTCTTTATGAACGTGAAATACAGTTCCAAGCTTACATGGATCTTTGTGATTTCCTGTTTCTTCTGGCTCGGTATCTTACTGAGCATGATTATCGTGGATTTTCTTTCCCGCCACGATCAACCATTCGCACAGCCCTGGTAGCGGGACACACACGCAACTTTCGGCGGGCGGCGGGTGCAAACTCGCCGCCCGCTTTTTGCATTGGGGCACTTGCCATTTCTTGAGGTTGGCCCCATAATGAATTTATTCATCCTGCAAGTGTCGCCTGTACAATGGGCTGCAACAGCAACCGAGTGCGGCCCGATAGCTTCGAGGGAGTCGGCGCATGGGGCACATGAGCGAATCGGAATCCCGCCAACTGGCCGAGGAGTCCCGCCAAACCGAGTGGCGGCAACCCAGTTTTCTCCGAGAGCTGTTTCTGGGGAGTCTGCGGCCCGATTTACTGCCGGAATATCCGCTCGCCCCGGACAGTCCAGCGTTTGCCGAGTATTACGGCCGCATGAGGCGATTTCTTGTGTCCGACGTGGACCCCGTCGAGATCGACGAGACCGGCGAGTATCCACAGCACGTGATGGAAGGCCTCAAGGAGATGGGCGCGTTCGGACTCCTGGTGCCCAAGGAATACGGCGGTAGCGGACTCAATAAGGTCGAGTGGTGCCAATTGATGGAACTGCTCGCCAGTTACGAAGGCAGCCTTCTTGGTCTGCTCTCGCCCCACCAGTCCGTCGGCGTTCCCGAAACCGTAAAACAGTTTGGCACCGACGAACAGAAGAAGAAATACCTCCCCCGGTGTGCCTCAGGCGAAATTTCCGCCTTTGCTTTGACCGAGCCCGACGTCGGATCCGATCCTGCTCGCCTCAGCACGACCCTCGAACGTACGGCTGAAGGCAGTTTCATCCTGAACGGACTCAAACTATGGTGTACGAATGGAACCATGGCCGGTCTCATTATTGTCATGGCCCGCCACACCGATACCGGTAAAATCAGTGCCATTGTGGTCGAAACGGACTGGCCCGGTGTGGATGTGGAGCATCGCTGCCGGTTCATGGGCCTGAAAGCCCTCGCCAACGGCGTGATTCGATTCACAAATGTGAAGATTCCCGCCGAAAACATTGTGGGCGGCGAAGGCAAAGGGTTGAAAGTGGCGCTCACGGTATTGAACGTTGGTCGCCTGTCCGTGCCCGCGGGCGCGGTAGGCACCGCCAAAAAATGCCTCGAAATCGCCCGAAAATGGGCCAAGGATCGCGTGCAATGGGGCAAACCCATCGGTAAACACGAGGCCGTCAGCCACTACCTCTCCGACATGGCGACAAACATTTTTGCCATGGAATCGATTGCCTATCTTGCAGCCCAAATGGCGGTGAACGGCAACTACGACATTCGATTGGAGGCCGCCGCCGCAAAGGAGTGGAATACCTGCCGATGTTGGGAAATTGTCGACAACTGCTTTCAGATACGCGGCGGACGCGCCTACGAGACCGAGCGATCCCAAGCCGCGCGCGGCGAACATCCCATTGGCGTCGATCGCATGTATCGAGACGCGCGAATCACGAAAGTCTTTGAGGGCGCGAGCGAAATCATGCACCTCTTCATCGCGCGCGAAGCGGTGGACAAACACCTGCAAGTCGCCGGCGATTTGATTGACACGTCCAAATCCCTCGGCGCAAAACTCGCGGCCTTTCCCAAAGTCGCTGCTTTCTATGCGTGGTGGTATCCCTCGCAGTGGCTCGCCTGGGGCTACTGGCCCCGCTACGCCGCGCACGCCCGGTTCGCGCCCCACTACCGGTTTCTCGATCGGAATAGCCGCAAACTCGCCAGGCAGGTATTTCACGGTATGGCCATCTACCAGGGAAGACTGCAGCACAAGCAGGCGTTCCTCTTCCGTCTGGTCGATATTGCGATGGAACTGTTCGCGATGGCGGCGAGCCTGCGCCGGGCGGAGGACATGGCACGGTCGGGCCATTCTCAAGCGTCGGAAGCCGCGGCACTGGCGGATACGTTTTGCCGCGGCGCAAAACGCAAAGTGCGGCGCCTGTTTTACGACCTCTGGCACAACGACGATGCCAGGAAGTATACCGCCGCCATAAAGGTCCTTAATGGGGAACACGGATGGATGGAGTCGGCAATCATCAGCCTCGAGGAAGCCGGTATACCGCCATCACTCCGGGATGCACAACAGGATCCCGTACCCGTCCAAAGCACTCCGGTAGAACTATCGGTATGACTGAAATCGACCCCGTGCTATTGAATCAGTTTTATTCGACGCATAACGGCGTTTTTCTCGCGCGGGACGGACGAGGCAGGGCTCCAGGCGCCGTTTATTGCAACAAAAAACTCTGTTTTGTCGCCACCGACCTTCAGTTCCTGGCGCAATTGCTCTTCGATCTCTCCGAACATCCTCGCTGCTATTTCGTGAAGTTCTCCGTCGCGCCAAAAGACTCCATGTACCTGGGGCGTTGCTTCATGCTCGACGAGGAAATGATTGGACCGCTTTGGTCTCAATACAAGCAACATCCAAAACTGCATTGTACCGTGCAGGACGACGACTTCACTGAAAAATTCCGGGAAGCATGATTCTCGATTAGTCATGCGCTCTCACGGACCCATTCGAATCCCGGATTCGGCCAAATCGTATACCAAGATTTTTCGCGCCCGATCAATCTCGAAATCCAATACCCACTGAATATTCTCCATCGTGCTTCCCGACGAAGGAAAAGCCTCTACCAAGAGAAATAACCTGTTTATGCCGTGGTTCAATGCCAGGATAGGTTTCGCCTCCCGCGGCACGGCGATGGCCTCATCGGGATAGCGGAAATTGTAAAGTTCTTGCCAATCACTGATATACCAGCGAGGCGGAGTTTTCCCCTCTTTCAAATACGCATAAATGTTGCCCCCGCCAAGGTTCTCCTGCATCAAATAGGACTCCAATGGAGACGACCATGCGGCACACGCTTCGACCTGTCCCGCTGCGCGGAGTTGCCGGATAAAGTCCGGATACCCCGAACGAATGGCGAGTACGTCGCGCAGGCCCGTTCCCGCCGACACGAGAATAGCCATACCGAAGGCCAGCGAAAGCCCCTGGGTCACAATCTTGCCTTGCCACATGGACGTCAAGGTCCAACCCAGCAAACCACAGAAGAAGGGAAGCGCATACGTAAACATGCGCGCGCCTTGCATCGTCTTAAAGGAGAACAGGAACAGCGTTGCAGCGAGTGGGACTATAACGAATAGCAATGCGGCTCGGCGCACATCCGCGGGTGCCCTAAGGCACAAAAGGAATCCTGCGCCACAAGCCAGTCCCGCGGCCGCAACGCCCGTCCAACCAGTGAATACCCAAGTGAAAAACGGGAACAATGCAATGCCCGAAACGTTCCACGGAAAGCTCGCCTGATTGCCAAAGCGGGGAAATAGCAGCTCGAAAAATGTCGGATGGGGATAATTCATACCCTGCATCCGAAACAGCAAAATATACGGATAGGCCATCGCTTCCGCAGCCAGCATAACAACAGTAAAACCCAATGCGATATAGAACCCGCTCCAAATTAAAGTACGCACGAATCCAACCCGGCCGCGATGTATCCAACAGGCAAACACCACCATGGCAGGAATTGCTGGCAAAGCGCCCGCGGCCTGGTAGTTAACCCAGAACGAAATGCCCGCCGTTATGCCACATGCCGCCAGCCACAACGACGTGTATTTTGAACCCCGAGCACTACCCCTTGCCCAAAAAAATATGCAGAGCGCCGAAAGCAAAAAGAACAACCCTGACGACGTTTGCGGATACCCGTTGCGCGAGAAGTAAACATGGTAGGGCGAACATGCCAGGAATAACGCCGCCAACACCGCGGGCACATACCCACACACGTGCGCCATGTAGAAATAAAGAACGAGGACCAACAGCACCCCGCAGACCGCCTCAAGGATGGATGCGGCGATGACCGTCCGTCCAGTCACGGTCATTACAAGTGCGGTTAGGTAGTTGTAGCCCAGCTTGGGCGAAAACGGCGGCAGCGCGCCCAGTTTCGGATAGGCCTCCGCCAGGGCCTCCGACAGAACCAAGTCCGCCGCGCCTTTCCGCTCCAGCCGCTTGGCAGCCAACAATTCCGAGGCAAACTGCCACTCATTCGACTTGCTGACCGCATCAAGGTAGTACCGGCCTTCATCCACGCTGAAAATGCCTGTACCCGCGAGGTCATACAGGCGCAATCCCGATGCCAGCACCAGAATGAACGCCATTGCACCCCAGGCAAGCCCGCGTGCGCGGTTAGACTGTCCAAGGGAGGTACCAGTGGTATCGGCGTACTGTCCATGAGAATTCATTGCCGGTGAGTGTTTCGATTTCCTTGGCGAAATTCAACAACGCCATGGGCTTGATTTCACCCACCGTATGGCATAGGCTCGATCCAGGTTCCGCCTGCAGTTCGGCGCTGGGATTGACCGATGGAGGAAGTGGAACTGAACAGGCACGATGGGCGGAGCAACTCATGACTGATCTGGGAACGGCGGCAAGTCCGTTTCGTGTGGCAATTATCGGGGCGGGTCCAAGCGGTTTCTATGCGGCGGAAGCCCTGTTCAAGTCCAATCTCGGCATTCAAGTCGACTTGATCGATCGACTTCCCACACCGTACGGCCTGGTACGCGGGGGCGTGGCCCCCGACCACGCCAAGATTAAGAGCGTTACCCGGGTCTATGAACGAATTGCGACCCATCCGGATTTTGGCTTTATCGGGAACGTGAACGTGGGCCGGGATGTGACCGTGAATGAACTGCGCACGTTCTACGATGCCATTGTATTCGCCTGCGGCGCTGAATCCGACAACCGCCTAGGCATACCCGGAGAGGACCTGCCCGGCAGTCACACGGCCACTGAGTTTGTCGGGTGGTATAACGGCCATCCCGATTACGTCGACCGCCTGTTCGACCTCTCCCAGGAAGTGGCAGTGGTGGTGGGTCAAGGCAACGTCGCCATGGATGTCTGCCGGATCCTGGCCAAAACGGCCGACGAGTTGCGGGTCACCGATATTGCGGAACACGCATTGGATGCGCTCGCGGCCAGCAGGGTGAGAGAAGTGCATCTCTTCGGACGTCGCGGCCCGGTCCAGGCCAAATTCACGCCACCGGAAATCCGTGAGTTTGGCGAACTGGCCGCGTGCGAAACAATAGTCCGCCCGGAAGACCTGATCCTGGATAAAGGCAGCCGCGCGGAACTGGACGACCCTTCCAACATTCAAACGCAAAAGAACTACGAAGCACTTCAAGCGTTTGCAAAGGAACGGCAGCTCTCGGCCCCCCGCAAGCTCTTCATTCATTTTCTTCGCAGTCCCATCGCGATGTACGGAAGCAAACGCTTGGAACGTGTCGAATGGGAGCGAAACCGTTTAGAAGGCACTCCATTCCAGATGAAGGCCGTAGGCACTGGACAATTCGAGTCCATGGATTGCGGATTGCTGTTTCGCAGCGTGGGGTATCGAGGACTACCCATGCCCGGCGTGCCCTTTGACGATCGGAAAGGTATCATTCCCAATCGGGAAGGAAGAGTACTCGACGGCGGCGACGTGCTGCCACGCCTCTACGTGGCCGGCTGGATCAAGCGCGGTCCTTCAGGTGTCATCGGAACCAACAAACCGGACAGCCATGAAACTGCGCACGCCGTGATTCAGGATTTGTCAGCCCTCGCTCGGCACGAATTGCCTTCTACCCGCGCACTCATTTCGCTGTTGAAACAGCGCGGCATTCGTACCGTCAGTTTTGACGACTGGCGGCGAATTGACGAAGCTGAGGTCGAACGAGGAAAGACCAGAAACAAACCCCGCGAAAAATTCACGCGAATAGAGGAGATGCTGGCGGTACTGGATACGGCCACCAGCCCTGCGCCATGAACAGCAGTACAGACCCTGGACTGAAGCGATTTCGCACGGCCGCGCGCATTACGCTGGCCGCCATCTATTTCCTAATCCTTTTTGGCGCCAGCGTGCGGGCCACCGGCTCGGGCATGGGATGCCCCGATTGGCCAAAATGCTTCGGCCGTTGGATTCCGCCAACCGACGCCTCCCAATTGCCGCCCAATTATGAGGAGCTTTATCCCTATTACGCGGGATTGGAGTTCAACGCGTTCCATACGTGGACCGAATACTTCAACCGCCTCACCGGGGCAGTTGTCGGGTTGCTGACAATCGTCACGCTCGGCGTCGCTCTGACCGTCTGGCGCAGAGACCGCGGGCTTGCAGGCTTGGCCCTGGCGGCCGTGCTCCTGACCGGCTTGGCCGGTTGGCTTGGTAAGGAAGTGGTGGGCAGTCATTTGACACCATGGATGATTACAGTGCACATGGCTGTCGCCGTGGCTATCGTTGCCGTCTTGGCATGGGCAGTGGCGCGATCGCAACGCGACCAATTCTCGGATGTGTCCGTAGATCTCCCATCGTGGTTTACACCGCTTTTGTTTGGCACACTGGCGCTGAGCCTCGTGCAGGTATTTCTGGGCACTCGCGTCAGGGAAAGCGTCGACGTCATTGCCGTGCAACTGGGGGAAGAACTGCGCAGTCAGTGGTTCGCCCGATTCGGTTTGGACTTCATGATCCACCGATCGCTGTCCATCCTCGTACTCTTGACGAACGGTGTAGCCTTCCTGCTCGTTCGCCGATTCGCTCCGGATGCAAAAGCACTAAAAACGATGGCAACGATACTCATCGCCATTATTGCGGCTGAAATCGCCACCGGCGCTTCGCTCTACTATCTGGGCATGCCGGCCATACTGCAGCCGGTTCACTTATTGCTCGCGGCTATGTTGTTTGGCACCCAGTTTTCTCTTTGGGTGATGGCCGGGTATCATCGTCCCCGTGTAGGCACCCGTTCGAATGCCGCCGACGCACCCCGCTCAGCGGCGCTGTGAGATTCTATTTGCCGTATAGGATTGTACGCCATGCAGCTTGAACTCGCCCTTCGCGACGAGCAAACGTTGCACTTGGAATTGGAACGCCATGCAGGCGTGCCGATTCACCTTACCCTCACCGATAACTCGAGTTCCCTGCTCACCGTAAAGCCGCAACCCGGGCGCCGCGCCATTATGGTACGCGCTCATCGCATGTTCCTCCACGCGGATTCACAGGTGGTCAAGGCGCTCGCGGCATGGGTAACCAAACCGCGCTGCCCACGTTCCGGTGCCGTTATCGATTCCTACATCCGGTCCAACCGGCATCTCATTCGCCCCCGGCAACGGCGTAGAATCGTCGTATGCACGCGCGGTCGCGTCTTTGACCTGCAGAGTATTTACGACGAGGTCAAACATCACTACTTCGATGACACCATTACCGCCGCCATTACGTGGGGAAGATTTCCACGCCCGAAACGCCAACGATCTATTCGTTTTGGCAGCTACACCGTTGAAAGCAATCTCATCCGGATTCACCCGTACCTCGATCAGGAATTCGTGCCCGAGTTCTACGTGCGCTACATCGTATTTCACGAAATGCTCCACGCCTATCTCGGCATCGAGGAAGGTCCCACGGGACGAAGGCGCATCCACACCCGTGAGTTCAATCAGGCCGAACGCGCATACCCGGACTACCCGAAAGCACTCGCTTGGGAGAGCAATCCGCAAAACATCCGGCGATTGCTGAAACGCACATGAGCATTCCCGAACCTCCAACTCTCGAACGCGTGTTTCAGTGGATCGGGCAAAAACTCATCATGGCCTCCGCGGCCGCACTGGTCAGTCTCGGCAGTATGGCCGGGGCTTTCTGGGCCGTACAATGGTGGGCGGCGGACAGGGGAGGCCTGCTCCGGACAAGTGCCGGAGACTCCGACGATGAGGCACGGCAACTCAACGCCGCGACCCAGGAACTCGTGGCATTAACCCGGGAATATCTGGACCGGATTGAAAAAGAAGGCGGTAGCCGGTCGGAGGCCTTTGTCCTCTGGCGCGATCGCCGCTTTAATCCACGGGTAAACGACTTGAGGCGAAGACTGCACGATTCGAACATTGCCAGCAACACACTTACGGAACTCATCGGAGCCGCTGACCAATTGGCCGCCATGGCGCTTCGGCCTGATTCCGCTGAACTGCGGAATCAGGCCACCGAAGCTGTCTTCCAAGCCACTGCGGCCGTGGAGGCCCGAATCATGGTCTTAGGAATGGACGGCAGTTTCACGCGGCGTGACTAGGCCCGGCCGTCCTGCGGCAAGAACTGGCGCCGTGAAAGCCGTAGTGGAGGGCGCCTGAGGTAGCAGCCATGTCGCCTGTTCCTGGAACCCCAACGTGGCCTCCTCAACGAGACTTGCAGCGTGCGCAACCGGCACACTTCGACATGAGGCCAACCCGCTTGGACCCAAATCTAATCTCGAAAACCAGGGGCGACGGGCAGCACCCTCCGCCACGGTCCGTATCGGGTCCGGCGTATCTTGCGTTATGCAAGACCGCACCGTACAATATGTTATGCAATTTGCTATGAATGGGCGTGGTTCACAAATGTGGGGCTATCCGTCTGTGATGAATGGCTTTATGAATTGTATTCATTACGTGACGGACCAATGCGCAAGGGCGGGCCGCCAGAGTCCGGGCCGTTGGCGCGTCGAGTTAAACGGTTGAACGCGGTAGAACGTACCGACGAAGAATTGATGGCCATCCTCTCCGAGGGCGACAACAGCGCCCTTGAGGAGCTCGTTCGCCGGTACCAAAATGACATTTTCAGATTCTGTCTGCACTACCTGCGTGAGGTGGAGCGGGCGCGGGAGATGTCCCAGGAAACCTTCATTCGGGTCTACGTCGCTCGGAGCCGTTTCGACGCCCAGCGCAAATTCCGCCCGTGGGTTTTGTGCATCGCGCGCAACCTCTGCTTGAACGAGTTGAAAAGGAAAAAAGCGGTTCCCATGGAATCGCTGGAAGAATACGCCAGCTCGGCGCGCAACGAATCGGGCGCCCTGCTGCGGTCGCCGGCCGATGGGCCGGACCAGTCCGCAATGGCGGATGAGCGGTTGGAAGTGCTGGAGCGGGCGCTTGCATCGCTGGATAGCGAATCGCGCGAGATTGTAATGATGCGTTTCTTCAAAAAAATGCAGGCGCGCGATATCGCCGAAGTGATCGAGAGTACCGAGGGTGCCGTGCGGACACGTCTGCACCGAATCCTCAAAATGCTCCGTTCGGAATACATTGGCGTTCGTGAGGATTTGTAGAGGATTCTGGCGGCCAAGTCAGCACGCCAGACAGGTTTGGATGTGGTGCCATGTTGAATGCAGATGAGCGAAACCGGCGATTCGAAGAATTGATCGCCTATCTCGACGGCGCGTGTTCCGCGGATGAAGCGGATCGCGTCGAGCGGGCGCTCGCTGCTTCCGCCGAATACCGGTCCGAGTTGGAAGACGTGCGTTCCATGTATGCGGGCTTGGAGTCGTTGGGCGAGTGCATTGAGGCCGCCGTACCCACCATCGATATTGCCGATGCCGTGCTCGCCGCCGTGGACCAAACAGCGACGGCAGATTCGTATTTCGAATCGGCGCTGGACTATCTCGACGGCAACTTGTCGAGCGATGCCTTGGCCAACTTCGAATGGATGATTGATGCAGCCCCCGAATGCGAGTCCGAACTGCAAAATGCCCGGAATATCTACGCCTCGCTGGAAGCGATTGGAAACCGTGTCGAAATGGCCGCGCCTTCAATCGATCTGATTGAAGGCGTCATGGCCGCCATCCAACCGAAGGTAATTTCTATCGAGACCCGGCGCGCCAATTCACCGCGAGCGTGGGTCCGCTGGGGCGGCTTGGCTGCCGCCGCGGGTATCGCGATTGTCGCCGGTCTGGCGGTGTTCAATGGAATGCGCGGAGGTGTCTCCGGCAACGAGACTGAAACCGGTGCGAATGGCCCCCTTGTCGCCGACGGAAGCGTACAACAAAGGGCTCCTCTGAATCCGGAGGCGCCGGATGCGACGAATCCGGACGGTAAACCCGATTCCATGATTGCCAAACAACGCCAAAAGCTGGATTCCTTCATGGAAGATCTCAAGCCAACTACGGGCGAATTCCAGTCCACCGAGGATCCTGCCCTCGGTGCGCCAAAACTCAACGATATTCTGACTGCCCGGAGGGACAAGGGCAGCGGCGGCGAAGGGCTTTCCCGGTTGCGCCAGTGGGCGTCGTTGAAAGAAGAGGCCGCGCGCTCGATTGTATCCACGGGGACAAGTTCGCCCGAAGCCATCGTCGCGGCCGCTCAAGCATTGAAAGGCCAGGAGAAACAGCAAGCCTTGCTCACGGCCGTGGGCATGATGCCGCAACAACCCTTCGCCCGGTTTGAGTTGGCCAAAGCATTAACCGAGAGCGACGATTC
>BTWA01000039.1:0-57193 GCA_045863295.1 Candidatus Hydrogenedentota bacterium | reverse complement strand
GGCAGGTTACTTTCGGCACTGTGTCGTAGGTATAAAAAGTTAAAATTGTCTAGAAGATGGCCTCGCCGAAATGACCATTCCAGACAAACCTCGGAGCAGCAAGCAGCGGTATCGTCTGACAGATGTTGGAAAACGGTACTTGGACAACCCCGGCGATGACTAAGCGCGCAGAGGCGGAGTAGCGTGTGTCGCAAAACGGAGATGAGCAACTCCGCAGGAAACTTGCGGAGGCGAGGGAAGAAACCTGCCGCCTTCAAAATGAGAATGCGCTGGACGGCAATAGGCCTCTCTGTGCCTCACGGTGAATTTGAGCACGATATACCGCATATGGAAGAAGTACCGCCCTCGAACAGCACCAAAAACAAGTGTCTTGGGCCAATTAACAGCAAGGTGCGCGTAACACACAACAAGAAAAAGGGTTTCCTCGCTGGAAGCCCAATTCAAATACCGAAAAATTGGAAACAAGACGGCGGTTTTGAGACGGCCTCCGAAGTTTGGAGGTGGCACCCGAACCAATCTCAATTCTGCAGACTACCTATTTGTCGGATGCTAACAGATGTCCGACAAACTGTTAGCCCGCCCCATCAAAGGCTCGGACTACGGCACCGAGGGCACAATGCTGCGCATGCGCAGGCTACAAGATTTGGCGCGAGGGCCCGGATGCGGCAGAGGTCGTTCGCCCCGTTCCGGAGATGGACAGCCCCTACCGCGCCGCTCTCATCCGGGCCTCAACGGATCGGCGAAATTCCCTTCCCCCTTACTTGACTAAGAATCACGTGTACGCAAGCTTGCCTCATGACCTACCAAATTACTTATCGTGTGGGGTCGATGTTTTCCAACAACTTGAGCGGCGCGCGCGCATATCCCAGAATCTCCGGGTGGCTTAGTGTGGGCGCACCGAAAATCCAGCTAAATGCATCGTTGCATTGGGAGCCAAGAACGCGAAAAAGCCGGTTAAACTCGGTTTTGTTTCGCGTCCGGAAATCAATTCCCGTGTTAAACCGTGCGGAGATACGTCCGTCAACATACGCATCCCATAGAACCCGGTAACGATCCCGCAAGGCATTGGGCATACCGCACTCATCAAAGAACTGGCTCAGCGACGGGTCATATTCGAATGCGGGATCGAGCATGTCGTCGATGTGCATAAGTTCACGGCGCATGAAGGTCTGCATCTGGGACGGGTGCCCGAATAAGTCAACATCCAGACGGATAAGCAGGTTGGGCTTTAGCTTATCCATTGGGTTAATTCCATATAGTTCCGCGAACCCATCACGGCGTCTTATAGCGGGCGCGAGAATACAGCGATGTACGCGCGAGAAAACCGACGGCCATTCAGCCAGTGCGTCAATAACCGGCCTGGCCAGATCGAGTTTCACGAACCATTCCGTCTCCAACCGGAGGAATAGGCGATCGCGCTGTTCTGGATCTGATTCTCGGTAGCAGGCTTCTCGCGCGGCATGGTAAGCCACCCGCTCGGGGTGGCCGGCCATTGCGAGAAATAAGGTTTGCTCCACGAGAGCAGGGTGGTACTCGATGCCGACTGCGCCATGTGCGCGTTGTGCACCGTCTGGGCGGCCCGGATCGAACTTTTTTAATTCAGCCATAGTGTCAGGGGTTTTGCACATCGCCGCTCTCACAGGGGCCGTCGCAACTCCCGCAGGCCATGGGCACGGCGACTTCCTCGATAGGCCGCAAAGTTAAATAAGCCGGCGATATCGCAAGCTCGAATCGCTCGCATTCGGCGTCGATAAAGCGCGCGCCTAGCCCGGCGATCGCCGCGTGCCAAGGCGCCGCCGGCTGGCGGGAGAGGTCTGCGAAGAAAGTTCGGGCAAACGCACCCAAATGATCGCGTAGAAAAAGGCGTTGCGCCCTTTGGACCGCCTCCGCGGTGTTCTCGTCATTCGATTCCACGGCACGGACTTCCCTGGCACATAGAAAGCACATAAACTCGCATTCGCACGAAATATGATCGAGTCTTTCGCGCTTAACGGGGTCAACATCAAGTCCGAAAGCCCGGTAGAAGCCCACAATATCACTCATTTCCTGCGGTTGCGTAAACGGGCCGCCGGTTCCATATTCGGTTTCATAGGGCGGAACCTGGCCGCGGGCCGTATGTCCGAACAGCCTGACATAGGCGTTTCGTATCGCTTCGTGACTAGTTTTCCCGGCGGCCTGCGCCAAAGCAGTGACGGCGGCCTCCAACGGGCCAGACTGCGTTCCCCGCACAAAAGCGATCGCCTCGCGCAGGGCGTCGATCTCCTCCTGCCAGGAAAAGCTACAGAAGCGCGGGTGGCTCGGATTATGTAAAGCCAAAGCCAACACGCCATAGAGGGCGGACCGTGCGAGCGTGGTCTCATTCGCGCTAGGCAGGTTTTCAGTGATCATGATCGCGGATTCCCTAGATGGAATTCTGATGTGCCTCGGGGCGCACATAGACGGGCTCCTCAACCGTTGTCCGGAAGAGTTCCTCGCCGTTCGCCCCATACGCAATAACGGTGTCATCATACATTTCAAAGTGTTTACCTCGAAGTGTACCCTCGTAGACTTTTGGGCCTTCTTCAACCCGGTAGCGGTAAATGATCCGGTTTGAACGCCGGAATAACTGTAAGACGGCAAGCAATTCCCGGTCGGGATACATATAGCGCTCAATGGCGGCGTCCACGCCTGGGCCGAACATTTGGTAAAGATAGGAACGTGGAACCCAGCGTGGAGGAATGTAGTAGCCATTGGGTTCGGTGCCCAATTGGGGGTAGAGGGGCAGGGCGACCTTGGCGACATGGACGAGATAATACAGCGGATGATTTCGATCTTCTGCCCATGTCCCGTCTGCATTCAGCTGTACACAGCCCTGCATGCGAATTTGGCCGATGCAGGCAGCCATACAACGTGTTTCCATGGGAACACCGCCGCTCTCGGGATCGGAGCCTTCTACCCGCGGGTAGCAGCCGATGCATTTCTCCGAGATACGAGTATTGCCCCGATACATCGATTTCTTGTATGGGCAGGCTTCGACGCACTTCCTATAGCCGCGGCACTCCTGCTGATTGATAAGGACGATCCCGTCTTCGGGACGCTTGTACACTGCGTTGCGCGGGCATGCAGCGAGACAGGCAGGATACTGGCAGTGATTGCAGATGCGCGCTAGGTAAAAAAACCACGTTTTGTGCTCCGGCAGGGAAGTGCCGCTGGGGTCGTATTGGCCTTTGATTCCTGTCTTGCCCGATGGATTGTCCTCGTAGATGTTCGGGTTTATCCACTCCTCGTCTCGGGGAAGGTAGCCCAGTACCCGCGCGCTGTCGGGAGTCAGCGCTTTTCCCGCAGACTCAAATATGGTCTTCCCGTCGAAGGTGCCGTAGGGCTGCCGCGGATCGGTACCGTCTCCCGGCGTCCAGGTCTGCGCGTCTGGATTAGCATCCTGCATCAACTTAAGTATTTTAACGTCCCAGTGCTGGGGGTAGCCGCCGTAGGGTTTCGTTTCCACATTTGCCCACCACATGTTCTCCTGACCCTTGCTAAATGTCCAGGTCGACTTGCAGGCCATCGTGCAAGTCTGGCAGCCGATACAGCGGTTCGTGTTGAAGACGAACGCGAACTGCTGCTTGGGGTAGGCAGCCTCATGGGGATACTCCATCTCCCGGCCGAGATGCCAGTTATAGACACGTGCCATCAGGGTCTCCTTGGCAGTCCATTCGGAAGAGCGGGATGTACTGCGGTTCAGACATGGTTTGTGGTCCTGAACTCATAAGGGCGTCGTCTTTTCGACAGAGGGGCCGGCTCCGTGACGTGCCCGAATCACGGCGCGGCAAGCGGACATTGTCTCGCAACATTCCCTGACCGCGCGGGAGACCGTATCGGCGCCCAGCACCTGGAATGCGCTGTAGGGTCCTTGATACTCGGGGGACTTAAACAGACAGAGAATGGCTTGCTCGGAATGGCCCAGCCGCGCCAACTCCTCGGCGAAGACATAGGCGGCCTCAAGGGCAGTTTCGGGCGAAGTTTCAAAGGCAACGCCGTTTAGCACCAAGGGGTCGCCGGATTCTGGATGGTTGTATGGCATTGGTATATCTCGCTTCGTGGTCAGAAAAACGTTTCGCCAGAATAACCGCCTTCTAGGTACTTCATCATGGCCTCATTCTCGTTGTCCGGCGCCATCCCCGACAGGGTGGGGCTCCAGACCCCCTTGCCGCCAAGACCACCGTCTTCGGCCTTTGTCACCTTGACGAGCGCTTCTTTGGGCACGGTATTGACGGCATGATTGTCGGCTTCGCCGCCGAATAAGAAACCGATAGTGGCCTTTGACTTATGAAAAAGGCTGTCGGTCTGATGCATCGGCATATGCCAATTGCGCGTGATCGATTGCTGCGAGCCATAGCGCATGTTGGCTTGATAGCCCGTGTTCTCCGAAAGCGCTCGTCCATCGGCTCGTGTTTCGTGGGCTTTTACGCTGCGCTCCGTCGCGATAAACGGACCGTGCTTCATCATGATCACGTCATAGGGATAGGCGTGATTGTACTTCACACGTAACATGCAGCGGGACACTTTGTAGAACGGGTCATCCGGCGATGCGCCCATATACGGGCGATCCGCCGGATTCGCATCCACGTAGACATAGTCGCCATCCTCGATGCCAAGATCGCGGGCGGCTTGGGGGTTCATATGAAGCTGATGTTCCCCTATCGTGGGAGATCGCTTGTCGATCCGGTACGGATCGCCAAAATTTGAGTCGTACATCATGTGCCAATCTACATTCGACCAGCTGCTATGCACGCGATGTCGGGTTTTCGGGGTGAGGCAGATAAACTGGTAGCCCTTTTCCCACAGAAAATTCTTGGTCTTTTTCGCCTCGGCCCAAGGCATCTTTATATTTCGTATTGTGCGGTCATCCCAATGTTCGGCATCAAGCGGGATGCCGTAATCCTCTGGCCGCACCAAGGGGTTGGAACTTATGATCACGTTGGGGAGATAGGGTGAGGCCTCTGGACCTTCACGATGGACGATGAAGTTTTCGCCATACTCGATGGCTTCCGGCGTGTCCGCATAGGCGTGGAGGCGGCCGGTGTCAGTAAAGAAGGGTTCGGAGAAATGTACCTGCTCATAGAATGGAATCCGGGGGTAGGTGCGAAAGTTCAAGAGGCAACCGCCGGAGGGACCGTATTTACCGGCCATGATATCGTCAAGATTGTATCCGGTGGTGGTGGTCGAGGTGTCGAGCAGCCGCTGAATATAAACGTTTCGCTTGCCCTCGTTCTCAAAGTGGAACGTGTCGTAAAAGCGCGGATCGCCTGTGAGGTCGCCCAAGGCGTTCGCGACGCCGGCCAGAATGGTCAGGTCGTCTTTGCTGTCGAAGACAGGGGGAATTCCGCCTTTCCAGATTTGGAGGAAGGGGTTCGAACAGGATGCGGTAATCTCCAGCCCTTCGAACTCGAGCCAGGAATTTGCAGGCAGAGCGATGTCCGCATATTCGATGGAGGCCGTCATTTGAACGTCTACCGAGACGATCATATCCACCAGAGGGTTTACATTTTTTACCATTTCGTAGACCCACTTGGCGTTATTGATAAGATTTACATTCGTGAATACGATCGCCTTTGTGGGTGTAGGCATGTGTGTCTTGCCCGTGAAGTTCTTATGTCCCATTTTCGGCGTATCGACGATTAGCGCCTTGTCCCCGTGATTCCAATAGGCCGGCTCCTCATCCTTGGTATACGCGTGGGTGTGGACCGATTTGCCGGGCGCCTCCGGATCGAGCGTGAGATTGAACGGATCTTCGGCCACCCAGCCCTTGTACCCCGGGCCGGTCCAGGGCGATCCCTGGAATAGCGCCGATTTGTAGTTACCCGCCCAGGTATGGCAGCCCGCTCCAGGCTTCCCGATGTTGCCGGTGAGCATTATCGGAAGATAGGCAGCCCGATTCATTTCAGTCGCATGAAACCAGTGATTGATGCCCTCGCCTTGATGAATCGTACACGGCCGTATGGTTGCAATGTCCTCTGCGAGCTGCAGTATCAAATCCCTTGGGGCCTGCGTAATATCGCAGACGGTGTCGATGTCATAGTCCTTGAGATGCTCTTGATACAAGGTCCATAAGGGCGCTACTTCGACCGTCTCGCCGCTGACCAGCGTTACGGTATAGTTACCGTCGAGAGCAAGGTCCACCCCCTTCGCGTCCAGATGCACTCCGACCTCGTCGCGCGTTATGGCCACAGGGGCATCGGTCTTCGTGTCCCATCCGGCAAAGTCGCTAAGTTCGGCGTACTGTTCCTTCGTGAGGTTCTGAAGCCTCATCGACGCGCCCTCTGGCTTGAGTCCCGGCTGATAACCGGGAATCAGTTCTGCTGCGCGCAGGCGTTTAAGATTGTCCTTGCGCACCAGCAGGGGAAAATCGGTGAACTGCCTTACGAAGCTCTCGTCGTAATTCTTGTTGTCGATCAAGAGTTTTGTCACGCCAAGCCACAGCGCCGCGTCTGTGGCGGGACGGATCGGTATCCAATAGTCTGCCTTTGTGCTGGGCGGCCCGTACTCGGGTGCGATCACCACGATCTTGGCGCCCCGTTCCATGCACTCGATGAACCAGTGTGAATCGGTCATCTTATTCTCGACGAGGTTCTTTCCGTCCATGACAATCAGCTTCGAGAAACGTAAATCGTTAAAATCACAGTCCGATGCCTGGAGGCCATGAACCCAGGGCTGTCCTGGCGCCTGATCGCCGTGCCACGTGTAGTTCGACCAGTTCCGGCCGGCAAGCGCCTGTTTCGAATCCACACCGCGCACAGCAACGTCAAGGAGGGCCAACGAGTTGTTAAGACGGTACATGCCATACTTGCCCATAACCCCGAGCAGCCCCATGCCGCCGCGCATTTTGATGCAGCGGGTTCCGGCGCCCTGGGTCTCGGCCACCATCTCCGGTTGATAGCCCTGGGATAGCAGGCGTTGCGTTCCATTATTCCCGCTATAGTTGACCGCAACCGACCGCAGGCCGCCCGCCACGTATTTGAATACATCTTCCCAATTCACACGCACGAATTCGTCGCTGCCGCGGGAATCGAACTTGTACTGCGTGCGAAGTTCCGGCGTCAGGATCGGATATCCCGCGTCGGCCCATTCCTTCCAGCCCTTTCGGATAATGGGATAGCGCAGGCGATAGGGGCCATAGATCACCCGGTGAAAGGTATAGCCCTTCGCGCACTGGCGGGGGTTCCAGTTAACCGTGGCCTTGTTGCCGTAAAGATCGGCATAGTCCTGGTAGTCATAGGTCGAACCGAGACGCGTCACAATTCCGTTGCGCACGTACGCCCGGATCCGGCACGCGTGAGTGTCGTTGGGTGAGCATACCCAGTCGAACATGGAGTCGTAGCGGAACTGATCCCGATAGATCTTTTCCCAGTCCCGCCCGACGGTGCCCGCCAGTGGATTTGTGTTGGAATCCGGAGCATGCAAGATTCCCAAGGGGAGGCCTGCAAGGCCGACACCGAGCACCTGCAGAAATTTGCGTCTGCTCACCGTGTCGCATAATCTTTCGTCGTTCATTGCACCCCTCCCAATCTAAATCCCGCGGATGGTCACGGTTGGATTATTAGTTCATGCCATGTGGTAACGCACTTTTTTCCATCACGGTCCCCCATGCTTCCATCCCACACGGCAAAGGCGATGGAGATGCGGGAGCCAGGAATCAAATCCAGTTGATTTGCGTGGTGTGCTTTCAGGCTTCTTTTGAAGGTCACGGCGTAAGTAGATGTGTCGTAGCGGCCGACGGCCGCGACGGCTTGATGTTCCTGCGGGCGGGCTTTCAGCGTGCCAAAACCACGGGCTTCCAGGTCCTCCGCCGAATGACGATAGGCCGGATCGGAAACAATGTTGCCGGCCCCCCAGCCGGTAATGTAGGTTGGCGATGATTTTAGTGTGCGGGCGTGGCGGGCCGGCTGTTGCAGTGGCGACATTTCCGGATTCGGATAGGAGTCGATACCGATATTGGGGTAGATGGTTTCGATGTCCTGAAAGGCCGTCTCCAGATTGGCCTGTCGTTCGGACTTCCACATCCAGATATTGACCGGACTGTCTTGCCCGCCCATCCCGATGAAGGGCGGAGATATTTCGGGAGACATCTGGATGGCAACCGCATCGCGAAAATCCTCCGTTCGGATTGCGGTGTGATCGTGCGTCGTATCGGTCCAAATCAATTGAAACGCAATGTCCTTGCCATCGTGCATGGCCCGGGCAGTAATGTGTCCGGCATATTCATCACGCCACCATAGCGGCGTGATACGAACCCCGATTGGAGAGGTCGATTGCCATTCACTGGAGTCCGGATGATCAGGAATCCGGTCGCGACGGACGGCGAGAAGCGATTCGCGGCGGGATTCGTAGCTATCGCGTTGCTTGGACGAAGACA
Source organism: Candidatus Hydrogenedentota bacterium (assembly GCA_045863295.1). Lineage (GTDB taxonomy): Bacteria > Hydrogenedentota > Hydrogenedentia > Hydrogenedentales > SLHB01 > BTWA01. The sequence goes on along the minus strand of BTWA01000039.1, from coordinate 48,801 downwards.
GTTCCAAAACGTACTGCGCCAACAGGGCAGCCGTCTCTCCTTCTGCCCAATCACTCATGGGCATGGGGGTGCCCGGTATCCCGGCCACAATCCGCCGATACACGGACTCGTAAGTGGCTGGCCCTTTATAAATTCCCTTGGTAAGATCGCGTGGCCGGGTTGGTACGCCATCCGAATCAAACTGCTTAAGTGGACCGTCATTTCGTCCAGTGGGCCCGTGGCATGCGGCACAACCTTCAGCAAACAGTGCGGCAGCCTTTGTCCGTGCTTCCGGAGTCAGGGGAACTGGTGGCGGCACTCTGACGATTCCCTGAAATCCTTCTTGTGATTGACTGGCCAACTCAAGGACATCACCGGGCCACTCGCGTGGCGAGAGACTCTTTATATAGTAGACAGCGCCCCACCGATCAGCTACGTTCAGATGGTTGAATGGCGGCATCGCAGAACCCGGCATACCCCGCGTCAGCGTGGTAAAAAGATCTTGATCCGTGGGAACACGCTCCCAGGTGGAGACAATTCGGTACTCACCGGATACCAGATTTCGGGGCTTTGGATACAGGAGATAGGCAGCGGGGCCATCTCCGCGGCCCTCGACGCCATGGCAGGCCACACACTCCCGGGCATAGACCTCCGCGCCACGCGCCACCAATTCAGGCGTGACAGGCAGCGGGGTGATATCTTCGGAGGAGGCAGCAGTGCCAAGGAAAATACAACCAGCCAGGAAGAGCGAACACGCGACTCGGATTCTTATCATGAAAGGAGACCCCTCAACTTCAAGCGGCCAAAGCATTGTGGACTCGCCAGTGAGGCGAGAGCGGGACAACCTATGTGCGGAGGGCCCGGGAATCCAGAAAGGAAATACTTAACTTTCCGTAGCATTGCACCCCAACGGAGAAGGTCCTGCGGCAGGTACTGGTCGTGCGCATCGAGAATGCGGTCAATCCTGTTCGCGAGGGTCTCGGTGCTAACATCCAGCTCCTGATTCTGTGCCGCCTCGATACTTAGGGCCGCCAGCCGTCCATACGCTCGGGAAGAGGGTAATGCCCTCCGGTCACGGGCCGCTTTCAGAGCCTTCTTGCCGCCACAGTTGAAATCGATTCCCGAACGTCCAAAGTAGCGTGATCGGGGCGGCCGCTCCAGTGCCCGTTCGGCCATCGTATGGCGAGTCGGTAGATTTGTGCCCATGGATTCTCTCCTTGGTAGCGCCTATATTGTGGACTATTTTATCCACAAATACAACCCCAGCGTAGCGCGAGCGGTGCGTAAGTCTTTGGCGCTATCCAAGGCGGGGTCTTGACAAACGTTTCGCCGTGCCCGATACTTAAGTGGAGGAAAATATCCATAATATGTTCAAGCTCTATTCCAAAGGCTGCCAATATGCGCTACGCGCGCTTACCTTCGTGGTTTCAGACAAATCGAGAGACCGCTTTCAGGCCCGTGAGATCTGCGAAAAGGCGGAAATTCCAGAGTATTTTACACGCAAGATATTCCAAGCCCTCGTACAGGGGGGATTTCTCGAAGCTCATCGGGGACCGGGCGGGGGGTACTCGCTCACCCGAGATCCCGGCGAGATCACCCTGCTAGAAGTAATTCAGGCCGTTGAGGGGGAGGATACATATGACCATTGCGTGCTTGGTTTCGCCGAGTGCGGCAAGGCCAACCCCTGTCCCCTTCATGATATATGGGTAATCTCGAAGATAAACCTCCTCGAGAATCTGTCCCATACCACCCTCGATAAGCTGGCCGCCCTGACCTTAGAGCGTAAGATGCTCCAAGAACACAAGACACTCGAGTCCCAATAGCAAATTCGGTTAGATCCCCGCCTCTCCCGGGCGCTCTAGTTTCTGTCAAACTGCGCTTTTAGGAACCGAGAGAATCCTCTTGACTTGCCAACACGCAATAGTGGATAATTTACTCCGGAATATAGTGGATAAATCTATCCACAATTAATTACCCCAAAATTCCGGAGTGGATGCACTCGACGGGAGCAGAAAGTATGAGCTTTTTATTGGGTAAGACAACCTTCGCGTGGGGGCGCGGGCAGTTTGTGACGGCCTGTTTCCTTGGGACAGGGTTATTGGCCCCGTGGGTATCGACCCAGGCGATACCCGATGCCCTTGCGGAAAGCGCGCCCACGCTTGCCGCAGCGGCCCCGGCCGAGGCAGCGCCCCAAGCGGATACTGCAGCGGCAGCCTATGCGATGAAGTGTATGGGGTGCCACACCATCGGCGGTGGCGTATTGACCGGTCCAGACCTCAAGAACGCAGCCACTTATCCGCGGCAGACGGTCCTAGACGGCATTAAGCGGATGGAGAAGAACGTAGGGCCCATCAGCGAAGGCGATTTGGCGATGCTGGCCGACTTCCTGCTCGCACCGGACGCGGCGGCCCGCCTCGATGCGCACCGCCAGCAGGTGCAGTTGCGGGAAGCCGCCTCCATGGCGCCCCCAAATGCTGAAATGGGCCGTGCCCTCTTTACCGGGCGCAAGGCTTTTGCCAATGGGGGGGCCGCTTGCGCCGCATGCCACCAGGCGGAAGGTCGCGGCGGCAACCTAGCGGCATCGCTGGAGGACTCCTTTACCCGTCTCGGTGCGCAGCCACTGCAGGCGACCACCGAATCGCCCGGCTTTCCCGTCATGCGGGCAATCTATACCCCCCATCCGGTGAACAAGCAGGAGGCACTCCACATTGTGAAGTACCTCGAAGAAGTCTCCAAGAACCCCGCGGCCCCAGCCAGTCATCCGATGCATCTGGCTGGCATCGGCGGCACGGCCCTGGCGCTGGTGTTCCTGGGCAAATCCACGGCGAAACGGGTCGGGGGAACGCGGGCGCGCATGGTGGCGGACGCCTGCCGCCGCAGCGACTTGGGCGCAAATCGCAGGAGGAAGAACTGATGGGTTGGATTCTGGACTTATTTGCGCCGGAACAGCGGGACTGGGAGGAGTTTTACCGGAACCGCTGGGCCCACGATAAGGTGGTGCGTACGACCCACGGGGTCAACTGCACTGGATCGTGCAGTTGGAACGTCTATGTGAAGCAGGGCATCGTGACCTGGGAAATGCAGGCCCTCGACTATCCCACCATCGACAAGGCGATTCCGAACCACGAGCCCCGGGGTTGCCAGCGCGGCATTTCCACCTCGTGGTACATCTACTCGCCCCTGCGGATCAAGTATCCGTATATGCGCGGGGCGCTCCTCGATCTCTGGCGCGAGGCCAAAGCGGAGCACGGGAACGATCCGGTCGCGGCGTGGGAATCGATCACGGCCAATCCCGAGCGCCGCAAGCGCTACCAGCAGGCCCGAGGCAAGGGCGGCTTCCAGCGCGTTTCCTGGCGCGAAGCCCAGGAGCTCATCGCCGCCTCCAACATCTACACCGTCCAGAAATACGGCCCTGATCGCCTCGTCGGCTTCTCGCCTATTCCCGCCATGAGCATGATCAGCTATGCGGCAGGCGCGCGCTTTCTCCAGCTCATGGGTGGCATCGCCCTCAGCTTCTACGACTGGTACTGCGATCTGCCGCCCGCTTCCCCCGAGGTCTGGGGCGAGCAGACCGACGTGGCGGAAAGCGCCGACTGGTTCCACTCGAAGTTTATCGCCACCGTCGGCTCCAACGTGCTCATGACCCGCACGCCCGATGCGCACTTCCTGGTGGAAGCGCGCCACCGGGGAGCCAAGGTCGTTGTCTTTTCGCCGGACTTCAGTCAGACCTCCAAGATTGCGGACGAATGGATCCCCATCAACCAGGGTAGCGACACCGCCTTCTGGATGGCGGTAAACCACGTGATCCTCCGAGAGTTCCATGCGGACCGCGCCGTGCCCTTCTTTCAGCAGTACATGCGGGAGAACTCCGATGCGGCATTCCTTGTCGTGCTGGAGCCCGACACGAAGGGCCACTACCGGCCCGGCTCACTGCTGCGCACTTCTCAAATCGCAGAGACCCAGGGCGAAGAGCATGCCGAGTGGAAAAGCTTCGTGCTGGACACGGAAGGCCGCTTGCGTATCCCAGCGGGCCAGATCGGTCACCGTTGGCAGACGGAAAAAGGCCAGTGGAACATCAAGCAGGAAGACAGCCGGGACGGCGCGCCCATCGACGCCCTGCTTTCCCTGAGAGATTGCGCAGACAAGACGGTCAGCGCGTATTTTGATGATTTCTCCGAAGGCATCCAGGGCCAGGGGCGTCTGCGTCATGTGCCCGTGCGCGAAATCCAGACGGCGGATGGCCCTGTGCTTGTCGCCACCGTCTACGACCTCCAGCTCGCTCAGCATGGCGTGAACCGTGGTTTCGAGGGCCAGTGGCCCACCGGTTACGACGACGACACCCACCCCTTCACGCCCGCGTGGCAGGAACAGTACACCGGCATCAAGGCGGAAACGGTAATCGATTTTGCGCGCCAGTGGGCCATCACCGCCGAAAAGACCGGCGGCAAGTGCAGCATCATCATCGGCGCCGGCGTGAACCACTGGTACCACAACAACCTCATCTACCGCGCCTGCATTAACGCCCTGCTCTTCTGCGGCTGCGTCGGCCGGAGCGGGGGCGGGCTGAACCACTATGTGGGGCAGGAAAAGCTTGCGCCTCAGGCGAGCTGGGCCCCCATCGCCTTTGCCACCGACTGGAACGGGCCACCCCGCCTGCAAAACGCGCCTTCCTTCCACTACATGCACAGCGACCAGTGGCGCTACGACCGGAAGTTCGGCGAGTTCTGCCCCGTGGCCGACAAAGCCAATCCCATCGCCGAGGGCCACACGGCGGACAAGCAGGCCCTCGCCGTGCGCTGCGGCTGGCTGCCCTGTTACCCCCAGTTTACGGAGCACAATTTCGAACTGGTGAAAGAGGCCGCGGCGCGCGGTGTAAACCCCGTGGACCATGTGGTCTCGCGCCTGAAGGACCGTAGCCTCAAATTTGCCATGGAAGACGTTGACAATCCCGCGTGCTTCCCCCGCGTGTGGTACATCTGGCGGGGCAACGCGATTCAGGCCTCCGCCAAGGGCCACGAATACTTCCTCAAGCACTACTTGGGCACGCACCACAACAGTATCGCCGAGGAACAAGCGCAAGAGGATGTGAAGGAAGTCACGTGGCACGACAAGGTCGAGCTGGGAAAGATGGACCTTATTGTCGATATCAATTTCCGCATGGACACCTCTGCGCTCTACTCCGACATCGTCCTGCCCACGGCAAGCTGGTACGAGAAAGACGATCTCAGTTCGACCGACATGCACTCCTTCATACACCCGCTTCAGGCCGCCGTGCCACCCTGTTGGGAAGCCAAGACCGACTGGAAAATCTTCCAGGAGATCGCCAAAGCCACCAGCAAGATGGCCGAGCGCTATCTTCCGGATCCGGTTCAGGACTTTGTCTGCTCACCCCTCCTGCACGATACCCCAGGCGAAATCGCTCAGCCGCGTATCCGCGATTGGGCCAAGGGCGAGTGCGAGGCCATTCCTGGCAAGACCATGCCGAACATGAGCGTCGTCGAGCGGAACTACACCCAGGTCTATCAAAAATTCATCTCTCTCGGCCGCAACCTGCGCAACAACGGCATCGGCGTTCACGGCTGCACCTACAAGGTTGATGATCTTTACGACCAGTATCTCCTCACCCATCCGGTGGAAGCCTGGGAGGGCGAACAATACCCATCGCTGCGGATAGACCGTGACGTGTGCGAGGCCATTCTTCACTTCGCGGCCGAGACCAATGGCGAACTGGCGCATCGGGCCTACGAGACCGAGTCCCACAAGACCGGCATCGACCACACGCACCTGGCGGCGGGCAACCGCAATGTGCGTTATACCTTCGCCGATCTTTGCACTCAGCCGCGCCGCGTGCTGACCACACCCTATTGGACCGGTATCACCAACGGCACCCGGACCTACTCCGCCTACTGCCAGAATCTGGAAGAGCGTATTCCTTGGCGCACGCTGACGGGGCGCCAGCACACCTATTTCGATCATGAGGCCTATGTGGCCTATGGCGAGCACCTGCCCACATTCAAGCCCCGGGCCGACCTGCGAACCACACGCGATCTCGACGTGACGGGCACCGAGCCGGGCTCACTCGTCCTCAATTACCTCACCCCCCACGGCAAGTGGCATATCCACTCGACTTTCGGCGACACCTTGCGTATGGAGACACTCTCGCGCGGCATCGAGCCCTTTTGGATGAACGAACACGACGCCGCCATGCTGGGTATCCACGACAACGACTGGGTAGAGGTGCTGAACGACCACGGCACCGTGGTCACCCGGGCCTGCGTCAGTGCGCGCATTCCCCGGGGCATCTGCTTCATCTACCACGCCACCGAGCGGACGGTGGGCAATCCCAAAAGCCAACATCGGGGCAAACGACGCGCGGGCGGGCACAACAGCCTGACACGCGCGCGCCTCAAACCCCTCTTCATGATCGGCGGCTACGCCCAGTTCTCGTATGGCTTTAATTACTGGGGACCCCAGGGCGTGAACCGCGACACCTTTGTGGTGGTGCGCAAACTCGACAAACCGGTTTGGTAGGAGTCACGACAATGAATGTACGCGCACACGTTTCCATGGTGTTCCACCTCGACAAATGCATTGGCTGCCACACGTGCAGCGTAGCCTGTAAAAACATCTGGACCGACCGTCCGGGAGCGGAATACATGTGGTGGAACAATGTGGAGACCAAGCCGGGCACGGGTTATCCGACGCGCTGGGAGGACCAGCTCAATTACAAAGGCGGCTGGGAACTGAACGCCCAGCGCGAGCTCCAGCTGAAGAGCCAAAAAAAAGGCAATTACTTCCACAAACTCTTCTACAATCCAAACCAGCCGGGGCTGGATGAATACTACGAGCCCTGGACCTATCGCTACGGCGATCTCACCAACGCCCCCGAGGGCGACGATCAGCCCACGGCCCGCCCCATCTCCCAGATCACTGGTGAAGACATGGACATCGAGGCGGGGCCGAACTGGGACGATGATCTGGGCGGCTCTCCCGTTTACGCGGCCAACGACCCCAATCTTGACGCCCTGACGGAAGACGAGCGGCGCGTTCTCTTCGATGTAGAGCAGATCACAATGATGTATCTGCCCCGCATCTGCAACCACTGCGCGAATCCGAGCTGCGTGGCAGCCTGCCCCAGCGGTGCGCTCTACAAGCGCGGCGAAGATGGCATTGTGCTCGTCAATCAGGACACCTGCCGGGGCTGGCGTGCCTGCGTAGCCGCCTGCCCCTACAAGAAGGTCTACTACAACTGGAAAACGGGCAAGGCCGAAAAATGCATCCTCTGCTACCCCCGGATCGAGACCGGCCAGCCTCCTGCGTGCTTTCACTCCTGCGTGGGCCGAATTCGCTACATGGGCGTGTTGCTCTACGACGCGGATCGCGTGGAGGAGGCCATGAAGGCGCCGGAAGACGCGCTGGTGGAGTCTCACCGCAGCGTCCTGCTCGATCCTTTTGATCCGGTGGTGATTACCGGTGCCGAAGCCAACGGCATCAGCGCCCAGTTTGTCGAATCCGCCCAACACTCCCCCGTGTGGAATTATGTGATGAAGTGGAAGCTGGCCCTGCCGCTCCATCCCGAGTTCCGCACCCTGCCCATGCTCTATTACGTGCCCCCGCTCCTGCCGGTCAGCGGCCGTGCGGGTGACGGAATTTACGAGCAGAATGTCACCGAGTTCTTCTCCAATCTCGACAGTGCGCGCCTGCCTATCCGCTACCTAGCCTCCCTCTTCAGTGCCGGCAACGAGAAGATCGTGCGCGACGTGATGAAACGGCAGATGGCGGTTCGCTACTTCAAGCGCGCCCAGGATGTGGACGATGTGGATGCGGCCAGGGTCCATGCCGTGCTGCGCGAGGCGGCGCTTTCGGGGGAAGACGCCGAGGCGATCTATAAGATGACTACCCTCGCCCCCATGAACGAGCGCTACGTGATGCCGCCCATCCAGCGCGAAGTGAATATCGCGGGGAGCGGCTGCTCGCCCGAGATGTGCAAAGGATCCTGCGGGCTCGGCGCCGTATCCACTCCGGAGCGAGGGCTATGAAAGAATCCGTCGAATATCGTACGATATATGGGTGTTTTGCCACTTTGCTCACTTATCCAGAACAGGATATCTATAAAATAGCTCCGGCACTGGAAAAGCGTCTCGCAAGCCTTTCCCCGCCGGCGGCGGAAGAACTTTGGCGCTTCGTCCAATTTCTGGAGGCCGCAACTTTGGCGAAAGCCCGCGAACTCTACACCCGCGCTTTCGATTTGAGTCCGCTCGCCGTACCGTACCTGAGCGTTTATCTCTTTGGCGCGGAGAATCCCCAGCGGGGCCAGTTCATGGCCGGATTCAGCGGGGCCTATGCCGAATCAGGCTACGACAGCGGAGGAGAACTGCCGGACCACCTCGCCGTGGTGCTGGGTTACGCTGCAGTGGCATCCGAAGATACCTGGGATGAAGTCCAGCGGTTTTGTCTGCCATTGCCTTTGAGACTCATGTGCCAATCCCTGCGGGAGGGGGAAACCCCTTATCACCATGTCCTCGCTTCTCTTCAACACTTTGTGAAGCACGTGACTGCCGGAGCATTGATCCATGCTTGATCTTTTTCTGTTTGTCGGATTCCCCTACATCGCATTCGCGCTGATGATTGTGTTGTCGATCTACCGCTACAGGTTGCAGCGCTTCACTTATTCGGCGCTCAGTTCCCAGTTTCTCGAGAGCAACCAATTGCGCTGGGGAAGCATGGGGTGGCACGTCGGTATCCTCATTCTCCTGTTGGGACATGTGGTTCCAGTGCTTGTGCCGGGCCTTTGGCGGGCTCTGACCGCCATCCCGATCTTTTTGATTACAGTTGAAGTCATCGGAATCGTCGCCGCCTTCCTTGCCCTGACCGGGCTCTGTGTACTCCTCTACCGGCGCACCACCTCGGGTAAAATCTCGGCGGTAACCACCACGGCGGACTACCTGCTGCTACTCTTGCTCATCGCACAAGTGCTTGTGGGCATCTCCGTGGCGACAAGTGCGCGCTGGGGGGCCGCCTGGTCGGCCAGCACCACCACGCCCTACCTCTGGAGCTTGGCCACCTTTCAACCCAAGCCCGAATACATCACCGGCCTGCCGCCCGCGGTGAAGTTGCACCTTGTGCTCGCCTGGTGTCTTTTTCTGGTGGTTCCGTTCACGCGGTTAGTCCACATCTTCTCGGTGCCCATTGCCTATTTTTGGCGGCCACCGCAGAAGGTGGTCTGGACCACGCCGCGTCCTGAGCCCTCCGCTTGTGGTGCGCCGCAGCATCGCCACGCGGACAGCCGCCGGTACTTCCTCCGGGGTGCCCTGGGGACCGGCGCTGCACTATTCCTGCTCAGTGCGGGTGTCCTCGACAAGCTGGGCCGGTTTTTCCGCGGCCCAGCCCTTGATTCGCGGCAGCAGGCTGAACTGCTCCAGAAGAAGCTCGAACGGCTGGAGCTGGCCGCTGCGGAACGGGCACTGGAAATCGAACGCATCGAGAAAGACTACATCTTCGTGGCATCCCTCGCTGAGCTCTCGGACAAGGACGGGCGCTACTTCACCGACTACCACATGCGCCCGGCTCTCGCTTTCAAGGACGAACGCGGCCTCCCGCTGCTGATTTCCGCCAAGTGCACTCATCTCGGCTGCACGGTAGCGAGCACGATCAACAACGGGCGGATTCTCTGCCCGTGCCACGTGTCCTGGTTTGACGTGAAAACGGGAATGCCCACGCCGGGCGCGCCTGCGAAAGCGCCTCTGCCCCTCTTGGGCTGGGTGTTGATGGATGGCGCTGGCAACTTGGTGGCGAGCAAGGGTGCGGGCGCCGAAATGACCGGCGAGGTCGATCTTGCGCAAGCAGGCGGCTACGGCGTTTACATCGCCAAACAGTTTGAGGAGATGGCTTGATGCGCGCGCAAGACCGGGTCCAACAGGCAACGGACTGGCTTCATGAGCGTTTTCCGCTGGAAAAGCTCAGTTTTGAAACCCTTTTTCAGAAAAAGGAAGTGCCCGTCCACCGGATGAGCTGGGGTTATTACTTCGGCGGCCTGGCCCTCTTTTGTTTCAGCATCCAACTTGTTACCGGGTTGTTGCTACTATTTTACTACCAGCCTACGGTCGCTGACGCACACGCCTCGGTGGAATTAATCACCTTTCACGTGGGCGGGGGCGCTCTTATCCGCAACCTTCACACTTGGTCGTCCTCGGCGATGATCTTCTGCGTGCTAACCCACCTGATCACGGCCTTTGCCATGAAAGCCTTCGAGAAGCCGCGAGAGATCACCTGGGTCTCGGGCGTACTCCTGCTGCTGATAACCTTCGGCTTCGGATTTACCGGCTACCTCCTGCCCTGGCACCAGATCGCGGTCAACGCCACCAAGGTGGGGCTTCAGTCCGTCGAAGAGGCCGGGGCCTATCTCCCCGGCACGCTTGCCGATATTCCGCGCCAGATCAAGGAGTTGATCCAAGGCGAGGCGGCGGTGGGCCAGGCCACGTTGAGCCGCTTCTATGCACTACACGTCGTGGTGCTGCCGCTGGCGGTCTTTGCGGTCCTGGGCCAGCATCTTTTCATGGTGCAGATCCATGGCATGAGCAAGGGCGTGGACAAGCCCACAGGCAAGACAGAGAAGTTCTTCCCGATTTTCGCCCTGAAGGATTTCTCCATCTGGGGCCTGGTCTTCTTCGTTCTCTTCGTCGTGGCCCTCTGTCTCCCCTTCGAGGCCTTCTTCTCCTATCCACTCTTCGAGCCCTTTGACCCCCAAGGCTCCACGCCCGACGGGATAAAGCCGGAGTGGTATTTCTTCTTCGTCTACTATCCGCTGGAGCTGCTGCCTTTCTGGATGATCATGATCCTTTCCGGAATCGCGATGGCCGTCCTGCTCGGGGTCCCGTGGATCTTTCGAGGCACGAGCAGGAAGACCCTTCGCAACATCGCCCTGGCCGTCACCTTTTATCTGGTAGCCATGACGGTATTCGGCCAGCAGATCTACGAGTTCTTTAAAGGAGCCCACCAATGAAGCTGCGTATCGCCGTTGCGGCAGTGGCCTTCGTGGCGCTTGGCAGCGCCGCTTGGGCCTATCCGGAATTCCAGACCTTTATCGAAACCCAGTCGGGCCGTAATGTGAACTGCGCCATGTGCCACGCCCATGCCGACGGTCCGGAGGGCCTCAAGCCGGGACAGATCGGGAGCCTGACGCCACTTCAGATGGAGGCCCTCGGCAAGGCCCGGGCGGCCTTCACGCCGGGTGAAGAGGTGGAAAGCCCAATCCTCAATGAGTTCGGAAATCACATCATTCAAGTACTGGGCAAGCAGCAGTTTCTCCAGATCCGTCAGGATCCCGCAAAGCTTGCGGATGCCTTGGGACCGCAAAGCGATCTGGACGGTGACGGGCTCCCGGATGTCCGCGAGTACCTGGAGGGTACGCTGCCCACCGACCCCAATCACGGCGACCCGTGGGCACTCTTTTTCATCAACTTGAAGCGGAGCTGGTTTCACGTGGTCATGGTGGGGCTAGCCACAGTCGCCGGCCTGTGGGGCCTCCAGAATCTGCTCCACGGTTTCGAAGCGCTTAGCGCGGCGAAAGGACGTCAACGCAGGGACTGTTGAGTAACCCTGATCGTGGAGGATTCAGAAAAGCGATCAGGTTAAATGGCGAATTCCCGCTAGCCCGAAGTCTTGCCGCCAAGGGGGGATGCATAGGGTACGTCACGTTACACTGGCCATATAGATGGACATTGCCTGGTAACACGGATCCAGTCGGTCTAGCCGAGGTAAAGAAGGAACAGACATGACTGCCACGGAACGCTCAAGCGAGCACGGAGCCGCGCCCATAGAGCAAGTCGCGGCGTTAGTCAGATCGTTACATCCCGCATATTTTGCGATGGTGATGGCCACGGGTATCGTGGCCATCGCAGCTCACTTCACTGGGTTCGAACGCTGTGCCTGGGTGCTGGGGGGGGGCAACTACGTCTTTGCCGCCGTGCTCTGTATTCTCTATACGGCTCGAGTCGCTTATTTCCCGCGGGCGATACTAGGTGATTTACAAGACCCGCGGCGCGCCGTGGGCTTCATGACGCTGGTGGCGGGTACTTGCATTCTTGGGAACCAGACACTGATCATCTTCGGGTCGCACAGTATTGCCATGGTGTTCTTGGCGGCGGGGGCTGTGCTGTGGTGTGCTTTACTGTACGCCGTGCTCGGATTCCTCACGCTTTCGCCGAACAAGCCGGATATCGCGCACAGTATCCATGGCGGGTGGCTCGTGTTGGTAGTAGCGACACAGGCAGTGGCGATCCTTGCCGCGCTGCTCGCCGATGATTTTGCCACTTGGTCCGAATTTGTACTTTTTGTTGCACTGAACTTGTGGCTGGCAGCCGGTATGCTCTATATCTGGTTGATTTCGCTGATCTTTTATCGATACTCCTTCTTTCCGATGGCGCGGGAAGACGTACTGCCGCCGTATTGGATAAACATGGGTGCCATGGCCATTTCCACCCTCGGCGGGTGCGTGCTCCTGGCCGCCGCAGATAGGTCGCCTCTCCTGGCGGGCCTGCGCGAGTTTATTACCGGTGCGACACTCGTCTTCTGGGCAACGGCGACATGGTGGATTCCGTTTCTCATTGTTCTCGGTGTATGGCGGCATGTGGCTCAGCGAGTTCCCATTGTCTACGATCCCGCCTATTGGAGCATGGTCTTCCCGCTGGGCATGTACACGGCATGCTCGTGGCGTCTGAGCGCGTTGATTCCCGTGCCACATTTGGACGCAATTCCCACTGTTACGATTTATGCTGCCTTCCTGGCCTGGGGCGCTGCCTTTCTAGGCGTGTTGAATCGCATGCGCGCGATCGGCGCCGTATTCTGCGGGCAGACCCCTTCGCGCGCCCCGTAACTGGTCGCCCCGAAGTGCAGGACGGTACCGGAAGCGGCAAGCAGCAAATCGCCAGGAGATTATACATGACAGCTAGGTTTGATTCCGCGTGGGAACCCCACAGCGACCCAGATGCCGACAACCTCATCGAAGAAAGCGATGCCATGCGGCGCTTGTGTCCCGTGGCGCACGGCGGGCCCGGTAAGTGGTACGTGCTTGGCCATCGCGAAACTACCAACGTCTTACTGGATCACGAAACGTTCAGCAACGAGGTGTCTTCCCGCCTATCTGTACCCAACGGAATGGATCCCCCCGCACACACGCCTTTCCGCCGTCTTATTGAGCCGCTCTTTTCCCGGGAGTACCTGGCGCCTATTGAAGCGCCTTGCCGGGCCATTGCGGAGGAACTTATCGTCGGTGCGGTAGGGGCGGAGAAGGTCGAAGTGATGGACGAGATCGCTTATCCGTTCGCGGGGCGGGCGCAGTGTGCGTTTCTCGGTTGGCCGGATGCGCTGGCATCGCTACTAGTGGAATGGACGCGCCGCAACCAGGCCGCGGCACGAGCGGCCGACCGGGCAATGTTGAGGATGCTCGCGGCGCAGTTCGAGGCCGTGGTGGCGGACTTGTTGCGCCGTTTTCGCCAGAATAGAGCGGCCCGAAACCGCGTTATGAACACGCTCCTGGAAGCGCGTGTGGACGGGCGTCCCTTGAACGACGAAGAACTTACGAGCCTTTTTCGAAATTGGACTGTAGGTGAGATTGGCACTATTTCCGCCTCCGTCGGTATTGTTCTTCAGGCCATGGCTGTTCATCCCGGACTCCAGGCCATGCTACGTGCCCAACGCGAGAAACTACCGGCGGCTATCGACGAGATTCTGCGCGCCCATGGACCGCTTGTGTCCAACCGACGGCGAGCAAAATACGACTCAACCATCGGCGGCTGTCCGATTCAGGCGGGCGACGAATTGAATATCATGTGGACTGCCGCCAACCGGGATGAATCGGTATTCGACCGGCCGGACGAGATCATGCCGGAACGCGATGGCCGCCTAAGTCTCCTCTATGGTGCCGGTATTCATGTATGTCCAGGCGCTCCCCTCGCGCGCCTGGAATTGCTGACGTTTATGGAAGAGTGTCTTAACCGGTGCCGGAACATCGAGTCGTATCCGGCAGAGCAACCGGCATATGCACGCCATCCGGCAGGCGGGTATAGCCGGATTTCGCTCCGGTTCAACTGACCTATCACCCCGAATAACCGGGCCATGTCCGCAGGGGAATGTGACATATCCACGTACTCATGAGTTGTCCCATATGGACGAAAATCAGTGGTGGCATTACTCGCGGACATGCCCGACAAGGTCCCTGTTGCTTTCTTGAGCATTTGCCAATAGGAGTACAAATAGTGCAATCCATGTTAAGGCCCGTCGTCTTTGCTTGTTCGGGCTGTTCGCCTGCCGGCCAGCTTGCCAACCAACTCGCCCTCGAACTGGACCGGCGCGGAATCGCCGAGATGTCCTGCCTAGCCGGACTGGGGGCGGAAAAGCCCGTCTTCATGAAGCTGGCGGAGCGTCGGCCCGTGTGGATCATCGACGGATGTCCAATTGCGTGCGGAGAAGGCGTCTCCGCGAAAGTCGGCCGTCCCATGGTGCTCCATCTGCGCCTCCACGATCTCGGCATCAAGAAAAAGGAAGGCCTGCTCGATTCCATGACCTTGGACGACTTGGTCGCCTGGGCGCAAGCCGAGGCAGCTCGCACATGAAGGACGCGAGATGGCCTGCATGACCCGTGAAGCACCAGAATCCCTCAGGGCGGCACGGGATGGCGTCGTTCGGGACCGCCTGGGCCGCCCCCTGCGTGATCTCCGGATCTCCGTCACGGACCGCTGCAATCTTCGCTGCGCCTACTGCATGCCCGCCGAAAGCTATCCAGAAAATCACTGTTTCCAGCCGCGCGAGGCCCTGCTGAGCTTTGAGGAGATTGCACGGATCGCACGCATTGCGGCCGACCTCGGCGTGCATAAGATTCGCCTGACCGGCGGCGAGCCCCTCCTGCGCCATAATCTCGACCAACTTGTGTCCATGCTGGCGGGTCTTCCCACCATCCAGGATCTCGCGCTCACCACAAACGGTCTACTCCTGCCGCGCTACGCACGGCCCCTCAGGGATGCTGGCATGAATCGCATCACGGTCAGCCTAGATAGCCTCGATCCAACCGTGCTGCGCCAGATGTGCGGGCGCGACGTACACCCTGATCTCGTCCTCGACGGCATCGCGGCCGCGCGGGATGCGGGATTCGAATCAATCAAGGTGAACACCGTGCTGCAGCGCGGCATGAATGATGGGAGCATCGTAGATCTGGCCCGCCACTTTCGTGGGACCGGTATTGTGCTGCGCTTTATCGAGTTTATGGATGTGGGCACCATGAACCAGTGGAAGCTGGATCGCGTGGTACCCGCGCGCGAGGTGATGGCCCGTATTCACGAGTACTTCCCCTTGGAGCCTGTCGCACCGAGCTATCCTGGCGAAGTCGCCAGCCGCTATCGTTATGCCGACGGGCAGGGCGAGATCGGTGTGATCGCATCCGTCACGCGGCCGTTCTGCGGCGGCTGCTCCCGCCTGCGACTAACCTGCGATGGCCACCTCTTCACTTGCCTCTTCGCCGCTCGGGGACTTGATCTCCGTCCTTCCCTACGTGGTGATGTAACCGACGGGCTATTGGTGGATCAGCTTCGGGGTCTGTGGGTGCAAAGAACGGATCGCTACTCGGAAGAGCGGGGCTGCAGTCGATCCCATCGCCCGGAAAAGGCCGAGATGTATCACATTGGTGGTTAACAGTTTGTCGGACTTTGCCGATCCGCCTAGAAGCTATCCCATAACCTAATTTTAACGCTAGTTATGTATACTAGCGCTATGCTTAAACTCACCGATGCTCAACTCGATTGGTTGTGCGAACGGATTCCTGATCCGCCGCGCAATCCCCTTGGCGGTCGGCCCACGGCCAACAAGCGTACGGTCATTCAAGGTATCTTCTGGATGCTGGACAATGGCGCGAAGTGGAAAGATCTTCCTGCCGAGTTCGGCGCCAAGAGTACAGTCCATCGCTGGTTTCAGCATTGGGTCAGCGAGGGGGTGTTCGAACAAATCATGCGTGACGCAGGACGGCTTGTTGAAGAGCGTGGAGCGTATCGGCTCTATGAATGTTTCGTGGACGGTACCTCCAGCAAGGCCAAGGGCGGTGGCGACGGCATTGGCTGCACGCGCGTCGGAAAAGGCGTGAAAATAATGGTTCTTGTCGATGCGCGTGGTCTCCCGGTGGCTGTGGATACCGTGTCTGCAAACCCACATGAATCCACCCTGGTTCAGGGACTTTTCGACTTCATGCTCACTGAAGAAACGCCGGAGCGTATCATCGGGGACAAGGCCTACGACAGCGACAGGCTCGACGACGCCATGGCCGAAATGGGTATCGAAATGATCGCCCTGCATAAATCCAATCGCAAGATCGAAAACAGCACCCAAGATGGACGTCCCCTGCGCCGCTACGGGCGGCAATGGACCGTTGAACGCACCATCGGGTGGCTCCAGAACTACCGGCGCCTGTGCATCCGATGAGAAAAATCCACCAAACTCTTCCAGGGATATCTGCACTTGAGTTGCGCTCTCTTGTTGCTCAATCAGGTTTTGGGATAGCCTCTAGAATGCGAACTGCAACCACAAAGACTTCGCCTTCCTCAAGTTGAATTTGAGCCGCATAAGCCTTTTCCAGTTCATCAAGCGCCGCCCGGAGGCGCTCTCGTTGAGCGTCGTCCAGTCGACCCGTTTCGAGCCAACTGCGCACCACGCGGTCAACGAGCGAATGGAGCTCCTCGCAACCGCGATGGTCGTTTTCCAAGCGTTCTAGATCGGCCATGACCTCTCGTGCGTCCGGGTTGCCGGAGCATCGCATCCGTGGGAACAGAGATTGTTCCTCGTCAGCCGTATGGCGTGGTGCGAAGTTCGCGAAGTAGTTCAGCGAGGCCTCTAATGCGTGACGTCCTTCCTCGTTGAGATCGCTCTTGCGAAATCGCCGTTCGGCCTCTCGCAGTACTTCGAGAAAATGCTCGATACGCCGATGGCAGTCTTTCATCATCTCGATGGGTTCGCTGAAATCGGCCAGTGGTTTGCCGCCCACGTTCACGGCCATCACACCTTCGCCCTTTCGGCAAGATCGGCTTCGACCTTGACGGCCCTCGGGAACAGCACGTTGTCTTCCTTGTGAACGTGCTGATGCATGTCGAATTCCAAGCGCGCCAGGGCGTCGAGCATCACCCGGTACGTGTTGCAAGCCCAGTCAGGCGGGGTATAGTCATCAGTCAGCGTGCGCATTCGCTCGAGCGCCGCGCCTGCGTCGTGATGCTCCATCTCCATTTGCCGGATCGGATTGGTGATCGAGCCGCAGTGGAACTTCGGAAGCGCATCGCTCGCTTCCAGCCGACGGATCATGGGAAACAGGATTTGCTCTTCCTTCATCATGTGGCTGGTCATTTCGGCTGTCAGCGAACGCACCGTCTTGCGAACATCGTGCAGGCGAGCGTCTTCCCCTCCGTGCACAGAAGCCACTTTCTCTGTGAGCGCATCAAGCCGGGGCAACTCCGAGCGGAGGTAAGCATGGTGCGTGTGCTCGACGTGGTCGGCCAACTCCGTGAGCGACATGGCCGCCGCATCCACGAGCGGCTCCCCCTCGGACGCCGCCTCTGACTGCTCCAGCTTGGCGGCAAACGCCTGCGGATCAACGCCTTTTTCCCGGCACGCCTCCTCCAGTGTCTTTTTGCCGCCGCAGCAGTAGTCCATGCCGGCCGCTTCAAACGCATGCGCAAGCATTGGGCGCCGTGTGATGATCTCTCCCACTATGTCTTGAACGGAAATCGTGCTCATCGGGATTCTCCTTTTTTCAATTGGCGTTGCAGCTACATCACCTCGCACAACGGAACGATTGGGCTTGCCGAACGGAGCAGTTTCGCAATCGTCACGCGCCCCAGCGCACGTTCCGCCGCGGCGTAGACCTGGTCCAATTCGCTGTGGAGAGGGCAGAGCTTCGTGTGCGATGGCAGCCCAAGCGGGCAACTGCGGATACGCTCCAGCGGCGCCACGGAACTGACCACGTCGAGGATCGTGATATCCTCAGGCCGTTGCGCCAACGCGTAGCCGCCGCCGGGACCGGGCTGCGATCGCACGAGCCCGCCACCCACCAAGTCTTGCAAAACCTTGTGCAAATAGCGGCGTGGTACCTTCGTGCGCTCGGCCAGGAGGTCGGCCGAAGCCGTTCGCCCTGGTTCGCGGGCCAGCCACACCACGGCCCGTAAGGCATACTCTGAAGTCTTGGGCAACATGCATCACCTCGCTTGATCGCATCCTCTATCCATAATTATACACATTTACGTGTAGATTTCAAATTGCCCCTGACACGAGCCGACAGAAATTGCTACTCATGCTACAAATGCGCGAGTAGCGACACGCTGTTGCAGGGCGTCATTTACAGCTTTGCCCTTGGAGTTGAATCGATGTTCATTGCCATGCCACTAGTGGGTGCCGTAACGCTCTGTTTGGCCATCGCTGCTGATACAGGTTCATCACTTCTGGTTGCTTTCAATGGGCTTGTCGGTTGCTGAGAGCGCCGCTGAAGCAGAACTTTCTGACAAGAACGCGCTACAATTTCACATCCTACGAGAGCCTTAACCTGGGTCCGCCGGTATCCCGCTGGCGGTGGGTTTGTCCCGTGGACGGACGAGCTACGGCCCCGAGGCAGCTCGCCACTACGGAGCAACGGAGAGTGCCAAGAGTTCCGTTTTCGTGCCCTGGAAAGCCTCAAGCTGCTCTTGTGCAGATGTAAGCTTGGTCATGGAACGCAGACGCCTCTCGGTAAAGAAGGCGATCTCGACAAAGTCGTTGGCGGCACTCAGTTCGGTAATGACCGCTGCTGGAAGTTTGAGGAGGTTCAGGATTTGGGTGACTCGAGCCCGAGTCAGACCCAATTTCTGCGCAAGGTGGGTCTGATCGCGGACTGTACCTTCGTCCAGCATCTTTCGAAAGGACAATGCAAGCGCTATTGGACTGATCGGTTAGTTCTCGCGCGGCTCCTCATCTGGAGTCACCGCGTATATCACATTGTCAACTAATGAGTTGCGATAGACGGGTGATACATGCCATCCGAAGGCAAATTTCCGAAAGATGCAGTTGCAACAGACGATGATTCATCTGTATCATATCGGGAGGAGCCCTCTGCTCATGGATAATGGCGTTCGCCCACACTGGCTGTTGCTTATTCACCAGCTTCCACCGAAGCCGGATTACATTCGCGTGAAGATTCGGCGGCGTCTACTGCGTTTGGGATCGATTGCCATAAAGAACACGGTCTACGCCCTGCCGAACAGGGATGCCCAAGTCGAGGATTTTCATTGGCTGCTGAAAGAGATTGAGGATGCCGGGGGCGAAGCATACCTCTGCTCGGCGGATATGATTGAGGGCCTGACCAACTCCGATGTGATCCTTCTTTTCAACAAAGCGCGCGATGCAGAATACGAAGACCTCGCCGAGGCTATGAAGGACGTTCTGCGCGACGCGCGGGCGGCAGCGGCGGATCCCGATGCCCGCCAAATGCTCAAGTCAAAGTTCAACAAACTCCGGAGCGCATTCGACGAATGCTCGGCAGTTGACTTTTTCGGCGCATCGAACCACTCCGTCTGCGAAACACTGCTTCAGCAGATCGAATCTGCACTCAAGGACATCACCGACGACGACACCCCGGAAACCATCGAGAAAGCGGACACAGCCAAGTACCAGGGACGGACCTGGATTACCCGATCCAATATCTTTGTGGACCGCATCGCAAGCGCTTGGCTGATTCGCCGTCGCGTTGACGCGGAAGCCCACTTCAAGTTCGTGGACCCCACTAGCTACAAGCCCTTGGCGCGGGAGGTCCGTTTCGACATGTACGAGGCGGAGTTTACGCATGTAGGTGATTGTTGCACGTTTGAAGTGCTGCTGGAGGCTTTTTCTCTCAGCGATCCGGCGCTTCGGTCAATCGCCGAGATCGTGCATGACTTGGATCTCAAGTACGCGAAGTTCCAGCGTAGTGAAGCCGCCGGCTTGGACGTGATTCTGCAAGGATTCAAACATACCCACCCGTCCGATGCGGAGCGGCTTGGGCAGGGCGAGGCGGTGTTGGATGCGTTGTATGCCCATTTCAGCAGCCTGGAAGTTCCCCATGACAATATCAGCACCTGAATGCGTCAACGTTCCGCAAGAGGCAGGTAATCCAATCGCCGGGCGCCGTGGTTTGGCGAGGCGATCCGAACCTGGGCCTATATCGGACTCAACAGTTTCGGCGGACCGGCGGGCCAAATTGCCGGCTTCTTGGGTTCAGCTACTTAGACGGAGCAACGCAAAAACATACTGGGATTGACCCAGCAAGGAGGAACCGACAATGGCTACAAAGAATCTCATAACGATACTGGCGGGACTGCTTCTAACCTTGGCCGCCCATTCGGCGGAGCCTGTCGTACCCCTGCGATGGGACTTCGAGAATGTGACCACCGGCGCACTGCCAGAGGGATGGAAAGTGGAAGGGACAAACCAGGACGGCCCCCCTGCGACCTGGGAAGTGCAGGAAGAGAAGTCAGCGTCGGGCGCCAGCAAATTTTTGACCCTCACCAAGCCAAATCATTCGTCACGAGGAACGTTTAACCTTTGCTGGACCGACAAGGTACGTTTCACGAACGGCGAAATCTCCGTCCGGCTCCGTGCCAACGAAGGCAAGGTCGACCAGGGCGGAGGTCTGATCTGGCGAGCGCGGGACAAGGACAACTACTACATATGCCGGCCCAACCCGTTGGAAAACAATATTCGTCTCTATTACGTAAAAAGCGGTAAACGCGAAATGTTGAAGAGCGCCGATATCGACATGCCCAGCGGCGCGTGGCATACCCTGAGAATCATGCATGAGGGAGCGCATATTCGATGCTACTTCAACGATGCGCTTGTCTTGGAAGCCGACGACAGTACGATCGCAGACGGGGGCGGCGTGGGACTCTGGACAAAAGCAGACGCAGCGACTTCTTTCGATGGACTGGAAATTCATCTTAACGATGCCGTCAAATCGAATCCTCCTTCAACCCCCGGCAATTAACACATGATTGGGAAACAGGCCATGCTTCGAAATTCTTCTCTGTTGGTCATGATTGCCTTGTACTTGTTTGGCGGCTCCGCTTTCGCCCAACTCGACACCGTCAAGATCGAGGAGGCCGCTGGGGCGAAAGGAACGCT
Source organism: Candidatus Hydrogenedentota bacterium (assembly GCA_045863295.1). Lineage (GTDB taxonomy): Bacteria > Hydrogenedentota > Hydrogenedentia > Hydrogenedentales > SLHB01 > BTWA01. The sequence continues at coordinate 27,669 of BTWA01000039.1, read as the reverse complement.
TAGCGAAGAAGAAGGCGTCTTCAAAGTCACTTACCCAAGAAACGATGTGAAGGTCAGCGTTGACGGAACCATCTTGCCGCCCTTCATGGGCCTGACCAGTTGGGCCGCGTTCAAACCGGGCGTAAAGGAAGAGGCCATGGTCATGGGCGACATGGTGCTCTTCCAGGACGAAGTCAATCCCGCGATGAGCGTCGCGCTGGACAACGGGCTGGACGTGACCGCCCTGCACAACCACTTCTTCTACGATGAGCCCAAAGTGTACTTCATGCACATCGGCGGCGAGGGAGATCCCGTCGCACTCGCTGGAGCCGTGAAGCAACTTCAGGACAAGGTAAAAGAAATCAGGGCCGCTACGCCCGAGATCGCGAAGGGCTTCGGCATGGAACCCCTGCCCGCGACGAGCAGCCTTACGCCGGGGCCAATCGAGAATGTTCTCGGCAAGGGACAAGCCAAAGACGGCATGTTCAAGGTCGTCATCGGACGCAAAACGAACATGCCCTGTGGCTGCGAAGTGGGCAAGGAAATGGGCGTCAACACATGGGCCGCGTTCTACGGCTCCGATGAAGTCGCTCTCGTGGACGGTGACTTTGCCGTTCTGGAGGGAGAGCTCCAAGGTGTTCTCAAGTCCCTGCGTTCTGCGGGCATCAACATCGTTGCCATCCACCACCATATGGAGTCCGAGAATCCCAAAATATTGTTCTTGCACTATTGGGGCCGAGGCCCGACAGCGACGCTCGCCCGGAGTCTGAAAACGGCCCTGGACTTGCTGGATAACGGACAAAACGCAAAGGGGCCATCAGAATGAGCGCGACATTACGTTTACAAGCCAAGTCTGTTTTCCGGATGTTCGTCTGGATGTTCGTTGGAACAGCAGCCGCGTGTCTGGCCGCGAGCGCGGAAGAGGCCACCGCTTCGAACAAAGCGGATCGGGCATACGTGACCAACTGGAATGGCGATTCGGTCTCCGTGATCGATCCCGTGGCTGGAACGTTGATCGCCGACGTGAAGACCGGTAAGAAGCCTCACGGCGTAGGCATAGCCCCCGACGGCTCGGCAGTATATGTGTCGAACGAAGGCGACGGAACCTTTTGCTTTATCGATGCGGTGTCGAACCTTGTGACAAAGACGGTACCCGTGGGCAAAACCCCCCATCAGCTAGAAGTGAGTACCGATGGAAGGTATGTCTTTGTCGCGCTAAACGGGGAAGACGCTGTGGCCGTGGTAGACGCCCACACCGGCGACGTGCTTGCCAAGCCAGCCGTCGGAAGGGCGCCCCATATCGCACTGCTGAGTCAGGAGGGAAAGCGCATCTTTGTAACCTGCGAAGGCGACATGAAACTTGCCATTCTCGATGCGGAGCAGTGGGAGGTGATCGGCGAGATACCGGTCTTCGCCATGCCGCGCGTTCCAACCCTGAACCGCGCCGGTGACAAGCTCTATCAGACGATACGGTGGCTCAACGGCGCGTTGGTCATCGACCTGGCGTCAGGGAAAGTGATCGACCGCGTGGCGCTGGGCGAACCGGTCTTTGCGGAGGAGGGGAAGGATGCGCACGGAATCGCCTTTGCTCCGGGTGTCAGCGAACTCTGGGTATCGACACAGACGACGGATTCGGTCACGATTCTAAGCGCGACGGACCAGAAAATTCTTGCAACCGTCCAGGTCGGCCGGGACCCCAACTGGCTCGACTTCACTCCGGATGGCCGCCTCGCCGTCGTAAGCAACACGGGCTCGAACAATGTCTCCATCATCGACGCGCAGGCGCGCAAGGTTACCGCCACGGTGGACGTGGGTCCCGCACCCAAGCGGCTCGTGGTCGGTTCGGTAAATGTCGCGCCTTGAGCCATGAGGACAAACATTCTATGAAGCACGCACTTACACTTCTGGTTGCAGTCGTCATTTGCTCTTGCCTCAACGGATGCGGAAATACCGCAAGAGACGACGCACAGCAAGTCGTTGTCTACACTTCCGTGGATCGGGTGTTCGCCGAGCCGGTCCTGCGAGAGGCTGGCAAGGTGCTCGGTCTTCGCGTTGTCGGGGTCTACGATACGGAAGAGACCAAGAGTACGGGCCTCGTGAACCGTTTGTTGGCCCGCAGGGACAATCCCGATGGCGACATCTTTTGGAGCGGCGATGCCGGGCGCGCGGCCTTGCTGAAGCTGGAAGGCGTGACTGATGCGTATCGATCGCCCGTAGCTTCGGGCATATCCCCCGTTTTTGTCGATCCCGATGGCCACTGGACGGGCTTCTCCGCACGTGCGCGCGTACTTCTTGTGAACACGGACCTGGTGCCCGAGGGACAGGAACCCAAGCGCTTGACCGACCTTGTTGGTCCCGAATGGAAAGGACGCGTGGCCTTGGCCAATCCGCTCTTCGGCACCACGTCGTATCATGTTGCCGCCCTGTTCGACGCATGGGGCGACGAGCAGGCTTGGAAGTGGTTGCGCGAATTGAAACAGAACGAACTGCAAATCGTCAGCAGCAATGGCGAGGTCAAGCGGCGGGTCGCTTCGGGCCAGGCCGCCGCCGGCCTTACCGATACCGATGACGCCGCGGAAGCCATCAAGGATAGCCAACCCGTTCGTATGGTTTTTCTTGACCAGGCCCCCCTGAGTGAGGGAGGCTCGGCACTCGGCACACTTGTTATCCCCAACACACTTTCGCTTATCCAGAACGGCCCCAATCCCGAGGGAGCCAAGGTAGTGTTCGATTACCTCTTGTCCCCGGAAGTACAGGTCATGTTGGCCAAGTCCTGCGCCCAAGCGCCGCTTTCACCCAACGTGCCTGTTACTTCGGATGCATTTCCCGTGGCTACCGTAAGGCCCATGCAGATCAACTACGCGCGGGTCGCCCAGCGTCTCGATGCGCTCATGGGGGATCTAAAGCGTTGGGTCGAAAATCCCTGAAACCGGGCCTAAGACAAGTCCGCGGCTTCTCCAGAATGTTCGTGCTGGCCTCGCCGGCCATCGCGTTATCCGTGATACCAGTGGCGATGCTAATCGCACGTGCGTTCACTGATCGGACGGGGCACAGTGCGTTGTTTACCGCGCATGCTCTTGGAACACTGACAAATACCGTATACCTTGCGATACTCGCATCCATCGGGGCGGCGGTGCTGGGCTGCATCGCGGGCTTCGCAATGGGAACTTCCGAATGGCGTGGCCGGGCCGTGTTTCGGACACTGCTTCTGATTCCTCTGGCGCTCCCCCCCTACCTGCACGGGATTGGATGGACCACGCTCCTCCGGCCCAACGGACTACTGGCAACCTCACTGACCAGCCTTTGCGGCGTGCGGCCCAGCATGCCATCGGAAACGCTACAGTCCATTCCGGGCGCTGCAATGATTCTCGCCTTCGCTTACTTTCCACTAATCGCCCTGTTCACCGAAAAATCCCTTGCGCTGGTGCCGCGCTCGTTTTCCGAGACAGCCCGGGTGTTCGGCGCAGGCGGTTTTTCCATTTTTCGACACGCGTATTGGCCCGCCGTTCGTCCCGCCATTTTCGCGGGCGCGGCACTGACCGCCATTATGACCGCTTCGGAAAGTGGTGTTCCCACCCTGCTCAAGGTGCGGGTGTTCAGCTTCGAGGTCCTCACGCAACTCGCCGCCTTCAATGACGTGGCTGCCGCCACGATCTTGATGTTTCCCTTGCTTCTCCTGGGGCTACTGGTCCTGACAATTCTCCCGGCATTCATTCGCGCCGATCCGGCCGATCACGGCACCGGGGAGTTCCTTCCATTTCCGATGGTCTCCCGGCGCGGTTGGTGGACACGGGCCACTTTGACGGCTGCTCTGCTATGCATATCAACCCTGTGTCCTTTCTCGACGGTCTGGCTTTCTGGACTGGCTCCAGACGCGTGGTCCGCAATGGCGCCACTGGCAGCCGGGCCTGCACTGCAAAGTATTTTCCACGCCGTGCTGGCTGCGGCGCTCGCCATCGCATTCGCCATAGGATTCGGCGTCTGCCTGAGAGATACCCTCGGAATGAGAAGAACTGGCATTGAGTTCCTGCTGCTCGTCGGCTTCGTAATTCCTAGCGCCATTCTAGGCCTGTCGCTGCTCGAACTGTACGGCAAGCCCCCCTGGTCTGAGTGGATTGGCGGACAAGCGCTCGTGACGGGAGCCCTCTTCGTCCGATTTCAGATCGTGGCCTACTACGCCATCACTTCCAGCATGCGACAGATCCCTTCCGAGTTGTACGAGGCCGCGGAGCTGGATGGCGCTGGATTCTGGGCTCGGATTCTGTTCATCGACCTGCCCATACTTCGCACGCCCGTGCTCATAACCACCGTTTGCCTGTTCATCCTTTGCATGGGCGACATCGGCATCATCATGCTCTTGCACCCGCCCGGCGGTGAGACCCTTCTCCTCGCTCTCTTCTCCATCGAGGCTAACAGCCCCCGCTCATACGTTGCCGTGCTCACCCTCCTTGCCGCCGCGCTGGTGATTGGTCCCATACTCATCGCCGCCGTCGCAATCACCATATCAAGGGAAACCCGGCTGCCGGATCCCCAACATCTCAATAGACCTTAGTGCGTCATAGCGGACGTGAGGCCTACGTACTGAATTCCGTAGGGGCTAGCATCACTTCTATGGACGGGTCTTTTGAAACCACACCCCGATGGCAAACACGAATCATTTTTCGAGAGCCACGCTGCACTCGCGGTCTGCCAGTTTTCCGATGACGAGTTGCGTAAGCGCCAAAGTCTTCATGTCGATCATCGAGTCGCGATAATAGTGGTCGAGGCCAATGTCGGTCACGGCGATCCCGCCCTCAACCAGTTCGTCCGGCAACAGGGTGAGTCCGTCGTTAGGTCCGAGCGGGTGCAGCGTCGCATAACGCTTGCGGGTTTCTCTCCGAACCTGACTGCAAAGCGGTGCTCCCACGTACTGTACTGTAAGAATGTGTTCGGGTATGGCAATCCGCTCGAATACCTCCCCGCGCACGTCGGTGCTCAGATTCTTGGCGATGCCTTTCGGGTGTCCAAGCAGTCGGCCTACGGTGGCGACGAGCCAGCGTCGCGGCCAGCCAAGCATGTGGTCCGCCATGGGGCTGCCACGCAGCACGCCACCAATACTGATCCACGCTTTCACGAACCGGGCATCTTCGTGAGACATGATCTCGCCTAGCGCGAGAGCGACCTCTGGACCGCCTTTGCTTGCACTTACGATGATGACTTCTTCCCCGTCCTCGCCAAGTTGACGAACATTGTCCGCGATGATTGTGGCATTCTCTTCGACTGTGCCCGTCTCGTTTGTCTCGATCAGGACAGTGCCTATGCCGAGACGAGCCATCAGAGCGCGCTGGCGGGCGAAATCGCTTCCCGTGCTGGTGTCCATCTTGTAGCCGTAGCCGGGCACAAAGGCAAGCGTGTAGCGATTCAGGGGTATGGAGTTACCGATCTTATCCGGACCGGACGCATGGTAATGCTCAGTGAGTTCGGCGAATGCGTCCTGATAAATGCGGTTTTGGGTATCCCGATACAACCGCGCCGTGAAGTAGAGGGTGGCTAAATCCACTGAGGTGAGGGCGCTGAGATCGCGCAGGGTCCCGGCATTCAGAGGTGCGGCGTCCGCTTTCTTGATGGCTGAGTCTAATGTTTCCGACATCTCCATTCTCTGGTTTAGGGCATTGACATACTCTGAGACACAAGGGCTGTCGGCCATCGCATCGATGTGCTGTCCGGCCACCATTCCAACGACGCGATGCTCCTTTGCAGCCGCACAAAGCCGAGGACCGACGAGGAGACAAAACAGCGTGGCCAAGTAGGTGGCGTGGCGGATTTCGAACCTTGCCCGCGGTGAAGCGATTGAGTCAGTCGTCATGATTGAACTTCCTGAAGCGCGGCCAAACGTCCGCCCATGGTGTTCGCAACCCGGTGCATGCGTAGATCGGCGCGGGCCGCAGATACTCGATGCCTTCTCCCATGGGATGAACCAACGTCCCTATCTGGTTAACATGCACAAACACGTGTTCCAACAGATCCGGTGCATATCCGTGAACAAGCGCGGAACTGGCGGACTCGGGTGGAGGACCCCAGTAGTACCAGGACATGTGGCCGCTGAATGCGGGAGCCAACCGATTTTGTGTATCCACGACCTGAACGGCTCCGGTCAGACTGTAGCGGTTGGACAGGAAGATGTAGTCTTCCCCTAAGACTTCCATCTCTCTTCCGCGCTTCGCCATCTCCGCCAGTTGATCGAGTTGTTCGGCCCAGCCGATTTGGGCACGTGCATCGCCGGTTACGGCCTGAGGTTCGACAACGCCGCCAACCACTACGGCGATTCCAGCCTCCGTCTGTGGAAGCGGAAAAACGGGAGCGGCGAGGGGCGCGAGAGCAATACCTCCGACGACGGTTGTGAAGACCACGGTGCGACGAATCCATCGCGGCCGTGGTTCGCGCAGCCACGCCTCCAGCCATACTGCCCCGCCCGCAAAAAGCACCGGGTAACACGCCGCCAGATAGTAGGGCTTGCCCTGCCTTGCCAGAACGATGGCGAAGACCACCACGTACAGCCAGCCAAAAAGGCGATACGGCTTCCCGTGGCGGGTGAAAAAGAAGACCAACCCGAGAATCCAGATGAAGGCGAAGAATGGGCCTTGGTAAAGGACCTGTCCCAGCACGAACAGCACTCGGGGAATTTCCGCGAGCGGACCGCCTTCCATCGAACGGATGAATTCCAGGGTCGGCCACCCGTTGCGCGCTTGCCAAACGAGATTGGGCGAGAAGACCGCGAGTGCCACGAGCGCTCCGGCCCAGGGCCACGGCGTTCGCAGCACTGATCGGCGCTCGGTGAGCAGCAGGCCCGCAGCGATACCCACACCCCAGAGCACCATCGTGTGCTTGATCAACAGGCCCACGCCCGCGGTTACGCCGACCAGCACCCAGAGCCTTGGAGCGTCGCGGCGGACGGAGAGCACGATTAGGTAGGCCGCGAGCGTCCAGGCAACTTGTTCGAATACGGGAATGTCGAGCATGTTGCCGATGACAAGATAGACCGGCGCGAACAGCACGCAGAATCCACCTAGGAACTGCGCCAACACTCCTCCGCCGAATTGACGCACGACTAGAACCGTGAGTGCGATTGTGACCACACCGGCCGCCATGGACGGAAATCGCAATGCGTGGAGAGATTCTCCGAGCACTAGCTGAGCGAGATAGGCGGCCCACACCACGAACGGGGGATGGTCCACGTAGCCGTAGTCGAGGTGGCGTGTGCTCTCGATGTAATAGAACTCGTCTCCATGATAGCCGTAACGGTCGCCCAGGCAGAACCACAGCACGACACGTATGCCGATAAGACTGAGCAGGACGGGCCACGCGAGGGGCGGGGCGGTCGGCGCTTCTATCCGGTTTGTCATCACGCATGCTCCATGAAGGCAGGAAGCAGCAATTCGACGAGGCCATCTTCCATGGAGCCGGGGTCAACGTCCTGTGGTGCTGGGTCCCAGTATCGATGAATGGCCCAGAAGGTGCAGGTTTCAATCAAATGCCGTGCCGCCATGGCCGGGCTGCGCACGCGTCGGAATGCCCCGGACTGTATGTTTCGCTCGACGAAAGGCAGCAAGACTTGCAGGAGTTGGCCGCGTGCGTTCGGGTACCAGACATCGGAGAGGCCCGGATGGTCCTGAGCCGCCGCTTCGACAAGCTTGATGGACCTGCGGTGAGCGAGCAAAGTCCGATACAGCAATCGAACGATGCTTTCCAGCGTCTGGCCAGCGTCACTGCATTTTTCCTCGGAAAGCAGTGTAAGCATCTCCCCCAGGGCTTTGTCTCCGGCGAGTTGAGCCTGAACGAATTCGAGGGTCGCGCCAGAATCGGCTGAACGATGGGGAAGCTCTATCGTCGAGTCAGTCAGGGCCTCAGGGGCGTCGGCGTGGCGCACGCACAAGTCGAACAGCGCCTCTTTGCTCGCCACATACAAGTACACCGTGCCTTTCGATACGCCGAGCGCCTTGGCCACGTCGTCCATCTGCGTTCGCTGATAGCTTTGCGCGACGATGAACACTTCAGTGGCCGTCTCGACCAATTTCTGGAGTCTGTCTTCGGGTCGCTTTCTTGTCATGAGGGAGTTTTACCATAACTGACTTAGTCAGTCAAGAATAATGATCTTGAACGTCGCCCAACAAGCTAACCCTGTGCAGTGCGATGTAAACTGGGGGAAAAGAAATGCTTGAAGTAGCTGGTCGTCAGCAACCGAACGGTCTGTTCTTTCGACTCTCGCTATCGAAAGGATGAGTTAACTCACAAGGCGCGAATACCTTGGGCGCACCACTCTTGACACGACGGTGAGTATATTCTACTATTCAATTGCTTGATGGAATAATTGATGGAAAGGGGCTTTCGTGAATCCCAATAGGCGCTACAAAGACGCGATCTACGAGCAATTCGCCCGGATTGGAAAGGCTGTCTCTAGCCCGAAACGACTCGAGCTATTGGATCTCATATGCCAGGGGCCGAGAACCGTGGAGACGCTCGCTCAGGAATCCAATCTCACGGTTGCCAATACCTCCCGGCATCTTCACATTCTTCGCGGCGCCAGCCTAGTCGAGAGCCACAAGGACGGCCTATACGTGATCTACGAGATTGCCGATCCGGCGGTCTGTGAGTTCTTTCGGAGTATGAGGCTTCTGGCAGCAAAGCGGCTTGCAGACATTGAGCATATCACTCGCCGCTTCCTGGAGGGTCGTGAGGGACTTGAGGCCGTTGACCGAGAGGAACTTGTAGAGCGCGTTCGCCGCAAGAGCGTGACCGTGATCGATGTGCGCCCCTGTGAGGAATACCACGCGGGACATATTCCGGGAGCGGTCTCCATTCCCTTAAAAGAGTTGGAGAGCCGATTGGCGGAGTTTCCCAACGACGCAGAAATTGTCGCGTACTGTCGAGGACCCTACTGCGTTTTGGCGGTACAGGCGGTGGAGGTCCTTCGCGCCAAAGGTTACCGGGCGGTGCGGTTGGAGGACGGAGTGCAGGACTGGCGGGCGCACGGTTTCAAGGTGGCCATTGGCGAAGAGTGAACTAGTATGACGCAGATACTAAAGAACAAGCATTATGACCGGCCGTCGGTGTTCGAGCCGGCTAACCTTCTTGAGGCAGCGCGGCGTCAAAGGACACTACCCTCTGGCGCCGTGCCAGATGTCTGTGTCCTTGACCCGGACGGGGACCTTTTCCGACATCTCCGTGAGTCAGGGGCTCCGCGCAATCCATATTGGGCCTGCTACCACACAGAGCTTTACGAGATCGAGATCGATGGCGAAACTGCGGGTGTGCTGGGTTGTGCGGTTGGGGCTTCATTTGCCGTGCTGGTGGCAGAAGAGCTATTCAACTCCGGGTGCCGGGTTCTAATCAGCATTACCTCGGCCGGGCAGATCGTCCCCGCAGGTCAGCCTCCGTATTTCGTGCTCATCGACCGTGCCTTACGCGACGAAGGAACCAGCTACCACTACCTTCCACCGACAACCTATGTGAACATTCCGAAGGACATGCTCGCGGTCGGACAGACCCTGGTGGCGAGCGAGGGGAATATTGTCCAGGGTGGTGTCTGGACCACCGACGCGCCATTTCGAGAAACAGAAGAAGCGATCGCTTTCGCAAGGTCGGAAGGATTGTTGGCGGTCGAGATGGAAGCGGCAGCGCTGTACGCCCTGGCGGAGGCCAAGAACGTCGCCATTGTCTGCTTCGCGCACGTGACCAATCAGTTGGCCACGGTTGAAAACGATTTTGAGAAGGGTGAAAAAGACGGCAACACGGCGATGGTAGACCTTATTTCTCGGGTCGTCCGGCAGTGGAGAGAAGTACAATGAAGACGCGCGAAAGCGGAATGCCGGAGGAGGAAACATGGCGTTCGTTCTTTGATCCTGAGGCCATCCTTGACACGCTGAGACTGGACAACCACGTCAAGAAGGCGGTTGACTTCGGTTGCGGTTATGGAACGTTCGCGCTGCCAGCGGCAAGGCGTATTCAAGGTACACTCTACGGATTGGATATCGAGTCATCGATGCTCGAGGAGTGTGGGCGTCGCGCTCGCGAGGCGGGCGTCGACAATCTCCAACTCCATCTCCGCGATTTTGTTCAAGAGGGTACGGGAATCGAGGCTGACTCAATTGATTACGTCATGCTGTTCAATATTCTCCACGCTGAGAAGCCACTACTTCTACTGCGGGAGGCATGGCGAATTCTTAGACCACAAGGCCGCGTAGGGGTCATCCACTGGAACTATGATGCGACCACACCTCGCGGGCCTTCGATGGAGATCCGCCCACGTCCTGAAGATTGCCAACGATGGATCGAGGAGGCGGGTTTCGATGTTGAGAAAGGCGTCGTGGATTTGCCCCCGTATCACTATGGCTTGATCGGCCGCAAGAGGATAACCACACCATGAAACTTGGGATGACCATCACGCAGACCGACCCGGAGACCGTCTATAACGCTCTTCGCCTGGCGCTCTACAGCCTTGAGCAGGGCGACGAAGTGCGCATCTTTCTTTCGGGACGTGGCGTTGAAATCGACCAGATTGAGGATGCGAAATTCGATGTTAGGGCACAGGCCCAGAAGGTTCTCGATGCGGGCGGTGAGTTCCTCGCTTGTGGAACGTGCTTGGAACTGCGCAACTCCAAAGGCTCGGAGGTCTGTCCCCTCTCCACGCTCAAAGACCACTACGAGATCGTGCGAGACTCCGATCGCTTGGTCACAGTCTGAATCAGGTGGCATGCGGTCACCACGCAGACCGCCACTAGACAGGAGCACAAACTTGTCGCAGCATTCAACCGGATGCCGCATCTGTAATTGTTCGCGACTTGTTCATTGGGGAACGCTCAGCCTACCGGGGCGGGACCTTGTCCGCCGACTAGTGACTATTAGCCCCTAAGGTTGGTGCAGTAAGGCTCGTTGGATTATGACCCCAACGAGCTTGACATCTCAAGTTCTTTTGCAGTAACAGTTTGCGGTGAGAAGTTCTGTGAGTGTTGCCGGAAATGATACTTGCCCCGCGACCTGTCAGGGGAGACCAGGGGTTCTTCAATCTACCGAACACGAAGGTGTTGGAACTGACGGCCTGCCGCCTAAAAGTAGTGCCGACAGATGAGCGTTTCTTGCGGATCTGCGGACGGGTTTGCCGACTCGGCCGGACGCAGTCAAATTCCTGTCTAAACGGCGTGCGATACTCATGACCGGTCATGCCCTTGCAGGTATTGCGCAGCACCGGTCGCCAGAAGCCATGCTCGCAGCAGCGAGAAGGGTACTGAACACTTGGGGAATTGGATCCCTCCTGTCACGCACAAAGGTTACGCTAGCATTCATCCTTCCACGCCCTCGCGTCAACAGCCGTTGACGCCGAAAGGCGTAAGTCTTCACCCGTGAGTCACTCTCCCTGTCTGCAACTGACGAATTGAATTGCATGACGGACCACATTGTATGTCGAATCGCGGGTATTGTCTGTCTATTGGAAAAGTCTTTCAATCGGTTGGAAATCGGGGGTGACGCACCGCTTTGGCCTCGGACGCGATCTATCCCGGGTCTGTCTGCTCGGCGCCTTTGGTTTGACGATGCTCCAGTGTCACGGCAAACATCTCAAGAGGCATTTTCCAGGGTCGACCGCACTTGTTATGCTATAAGTTCTTCTTATTCAGTGCCTTACGCCAATGGCACCTATTCTAATCAAACCGCGAGAAAGTCCGCGATACGCCATATATCGCGTGTTGTGTTGATCGCTGATATAAAGTTTGTTATACTTCTTCAAAGTTCAGACTAGGACAAGATGAATGGAGTCGACTCCGACCGAAAACTTTGCCGAGGAAATAAAGCGGCTTCGCGCACGACTTGGGCTAACCCAAGTAAGCCTAGCGGAGCGGCTTGGTGTCTCTTTTCCGACGGTAAATCGGTGGGAGAACGGAAAGTCGGAGCCGTCGCAACTCTCCTGGAATCGCTTGCGCCAGATTGCCGAGGAGTTTGATGAACCATCTCACGTAGCCGAACCCGAACCTCCTCCGTATGGCAACGCGCCGCCGAAAATCGACTTTACGGTAGTCCCCGACGTGGTGAAGTGCCTCGTCGAAGGAGAACGTCTTTCCTTCGGCCATCTCGCCAACCCAACTTTCGCAACCGAAATCGCGAGCATCGACCCGCTGCCCCACCAGCGCATCGCAGTTTACGACCACATGCTCAAGCAGGCTCGCCTGCGATTCCTCCTCGCCGACGACGCGGGCGCGGGCAAAACGATCATGACTGGCCTCTACATCAGGGAGATGCTGTCCCGCCGGGTCTTGAGCCGCGTGCTAATCGTTCCACCCGCGGGACTCGTCGGAAACTGGCAACGGGAGCTTCAGATTCTTTTCGGACTATCGTTCACCATTGTAAGTGGTAGCGACGCCAAGAATCGGAACCCCTTTGTCGGTCCGGGCGGTGATCGCGTCATTGTTAGTGTCGATACCTTGGCCGGCGATAAGGTCTTTGGCCGTCTCGGTGAGGAGGGCGTAGAACCCTACGAACTCGTCGTTTTCGATGAAGCGCACAAACTATCCTGCGACCGCGGCGCCGATTTCCGTATTCGAAAAACCGGACGTTACAAACTCGCCGAAGCGCTCGCTGGTGTCGACAACCGGGAACGCGGTTGGCAATTGCCTTGGCATGCGCATCACCTGCTGCTGTTGACCGCCACTCCGCACATGGGCAAGGAGTATCCATATTATGCCCTGTGGCGTTTGCTGGAACCGGACGTACTATCGACTCCAGAAGCATTCAGCGATTTCCCATCCTCGCAGCGCCACCACTATTTCATCCGGCGTACGAAGGAGGAAATGGTCCGGCTTGACGGGCAGCCCCTATATCCAAAGCGTTTCTCTGACACACTCGGCTACGCGCTTTCGCAGGGGGATATCAGCGAGCAGAAGCTGTACGACGAAACAACGGAATACCTTCGTTATGTGTACAACCGCGCGAAGCTCTTGAACCAATCGGCCGCGCGTTTGGCCATGGGTGTTTTCCAGCGCCGTCTGGCAAGTTCAACGTATGCGTTGCTGTGTTCTTTCAAACGCCGCATCGCGAAGCTCAACGGAATTATTGATGACGTTCAGTCGGGTCGCATTACGATTGAGCAGCTCATCACGCTCCAGCGCAGGATTCGCGAAGACGACGATGTGTTCGAATCGAAGTCGGCGGATGAGGAATCCCAGGAAGAAGGCATCGAAGAAAACGAAGCCTCCGAAGAGAAGTTGCTCCAGGGCGTTATCGCGGCGTCGCTTGCGGACCTAATCGCGGAGCGTGAGCAAGTCGTGCAGTTGCGCGATCTTGCAGAGTCGGTGTATCAGCGTGGCATCGAATCGAAGTTCGAGAAGTTGCGCGACGTTGTCACGGACGACAAGTACGCCCAGGAAAAACTTCTCGTCTTCACCGAGCATCGCGACACGCTTGAATTCCTCACGCGACGCCTGAGCGGTCTCGGATACACCGGCCAGATTGCGCAGATACACGGTGGCATGCATTTCACGGAACGCCAAGAACAAATAGACCGCTTCCGCGCCCCCGCATCCGAAGGCGGCGCTCGCTTCATGGTTTGCACCGACGCGGCCGCAGAGGGCGTCAATCTCCAGTTCTGCTGGATTATGATCAACTACGATGTGCCTTGGAACCCAGCGCGCCTCGAACAACGGATGGGGCGCATCCACCGCTATGGACAGAAGCACGACCCGGTAATCATTCTGAATCTCGTCGCTCCAGCGACCCGGGAAGGGCGCGTCCTCAAGACTCTGTTGGAGAAGCTCGAAAAGATCCGAAAGCAACTCAAGTCCGACAAGGTCTTCGACAGCATAGGCCGCATCTTCACCGAGGTTTCCATTAAGACCTATATGGAACGGATCGCTGCCGGCGACGACGTCGACCAGATTGCGTCCGAACTGGAGGGCCGTCTGACCGCAGAACAGGTCAAGGCCATTCAGGAGCAGGAGCGTCGCCTGTACGGCGATGGCGGAGACGTGAAACGGGAACTCCCCCGGCTTCGCGAGAGCATTGAGCAAGAAACCTACTTCCGTTTGCTGCCCGGCTATGTGCGCAAGTTCATCGCGTCTGCTGCGCCGCAAATCGGCATCGATGTGGATGGTGACCTGGGCGGCATATTTCGCCTTCGCCCCGCGCGGAAGGGGGCCATCGATCCGCTTCTCCCTGCTCTCGACGCCTACCCCGCCGTGCAGGCCCAGCGCCTGTCCGTCGTCCGTCCCGACGACCGGCAGTCCTGCGTTTGGGTGCATCCCGGCGAGCCGGTCTTTGAGCGTTTTCGCGGACTCGTGCGCGAGAAACTTGGCAAAGATGCCCTGCGCGGCGCGGTGTTCGTGGATCCTACAGCGGATAAACCTTATCTCTTCCACCTCGCTCGTCTGACGGTTATCCGAAAAGCGGATCCGGAGTTCACGGAACTGGCGCACGAAGAAACGGTCGAGTGCCGTCTGGTCGGCATCAAGCAGACCGAGAGTGCCGAAATCTCCGTGTGTCCCATCGAGCACTTGCTCCTCCTGCGCGGCGGCCATGGTTTGCCTCCCCAGGCACAGCGACTCGCAGTGGACGCATCACGCCAGCGCGACCAGGCCCGTGCCTACCTCACCGAACGGGTCTGTCGATCATTGGCGGTCGAATGCCGCGAACGGCGCATGGCGACCCTCCCTGAACGCGAGACCTTCGTCCGCCGCGGGTTCGATTATCAAGAGGCGGAGCTCGCCGCGGCGAGGGGCAAGCTGAGCCAGAAGGCCCGCGCTGGCAACAAAGGCGCTGCCGCGGAATTGACGCAAATCAAAACGCAGCAACGCGAGTTGGGAGACCGCCGCGAACGCGCGCTGAGCATCATCCGACGCGAACCCGAGTTGCTCGTCCCAGGCGATGTCGACTTCATTGCCCATGCATTGGTCGTGCCCTCCACCGATCCCGCGGACCTCGAATGGCGCGACGCGAACGTGGAACAGATCGCAATGGACCTCGCCAAGGCCTTCGAAGAGGCCGAGGGCGGCAGCGTGAAGTTCGTTCACACGGCCAAGCTCGCCCGGGCCGCGGGTTTGCCGGAGCATCCGGGGTTCGATCTGCTTAGTACGCGTCCCGGTCAGCGGCGGCGGTGCATAGAGGTTAAAGGGTGCATCGGCGTCGGCGAAATTCAGGTGACGGACAACGAATGGGCGCGAGCCTGTAACCTGCGCGAAGATTACTGGCTGTACGTCGTCTACCAGTGCGGATCATCATCTCCGCAACTCGTTCGTGTGCAGGATCCCTTTACAAACCTCCTCGTCAAGCCGTTTAGCCGCGCCCAATCCGTCGAGCGCACCATTCGCGCGACCGTTGAATCCGGAGGAGTGCGTATTGGGCATACGCAAATCATGGAGGTCGGGCAGGTATGACAAATGAAAGCTATTGCTCACCTGACGTGCACTTGACCTGGATGCGTGAACGGATTCAGCGTATCACGCCCAGGAGGATCACGCCATGTCTGTAAAATTCCTCCACACTGCTGACTGGCAGATGGGCATGAAAGCACTCAATGCCGGACAGAAGGCGAAGGACGTCCGCGCCAAGCGTTTTGAGACAGCCGAGCGGATCATGGAGTTGGCGAAGCGTGAAGGCGTCGACTTCGTGCTCCTAGCGGGCGACCTGTTCGAACACCACGATGTCGACGATTTGGTCGTCCGAAAAACAGTCACCGTCCTCGACAACTTTGCTCCCATTCCCGTATTCGTATTGCCCGGCAACCACGATCCGTACATCGCCGGCGGCGTCTGGGACCGCCAAAGCTGGCAGCGTGTCGGGGACCACGTTACGTTGCTTCACGTGGCCAACGAAGTTCGCTTCCGCGACGACGTCACCCTATACCCGGCGCCCTTGAAGCAAAAGCAGAGTGCGCTTGACCCGACTGAACGAATTCCGGTGCGGGAACCGGACGACAAACGAATACGGATAGGCATCGCGCATGGGGCATTGGACATTTTGCCCGAGCGGACCAATTTTCCGATCTCTGCCATGCGGGCTGATACCGCGGGTCTCGATTACCTCGCGCTCGGCGACTGGCATGGTTTCGCACAACATGGGCGAACCATATACTCGGGCACGATGGAGCAATCGAGCTTTAGCGAAAAAGACCCAGGCAACGTTGTTATCGTCGAGATATCCGGCCCAAGAACTGAACCCATAGTGTCAAAACACCGGGTAGGGGCTCTTACGTGGACCGAGCACGAACTTCTGATTCGCGACGCGTCGGACGTCGAGCAACTCCGTAACACGGTGCGCGATGTCGGACCACTCTCGACTCAACTTCTCCGCATCACTCCACAAATTGACCCGGATGTATCGGCGGACGTATTGGATGAGCTGCGGTCCTTAAGGGATGAACTTGAGGCGGAGGCGTTTTTCCTGGACTGGCCGGTGGAGGCGCTGGACGCATCACCGCTTGCACTTGCGACAATTCCGGAAGGCCTCCTCCTGCAGGTTGACGAAGACCTCGATGCCATCTTGGACGGCAGGCTACCTGAAGGACCCGGACGGGAATTCGCTGTCGCGGATCCGGAGACTGTTAACGAGGCGAGGGTCCTCCTGCATCGACTCGTCAGAGAGGCTCAGCCGTGATCATCGAACAAATAACGATCAAGAATTGGCGTGGCTACCGCGAACCACACACGTTCCATTTCCAAGATGGCATCAATCTGTTGGTGGGCAGAAACGAGGCCGGCAAGTCCACGCTCTTCGAGTCGCTCACGCGCGTACTGTTCGACCGGCACAACTCCAAGACGGAGGAGATTCGCGCCATCCAGCCCATCGGCAGCAGCCTAGGTCCGGAAGCACAGATCCAGTTCCGGGCGAACGGGCAGCGGTATCGGGCCGTCAAGCGCTTCCTTCAAGACGCCAGGAGCGAACTTTACTCCGAGCGCGGCGGATCTTGGGAGTTGGATCACGAGGGCGATGCAGCCGACGCGCAACTGCGCGAAATTCTGCGGGGCGAGGCGACCTCGCGCACAGCTGCACGCTCCGAACACCGCGGTCTGGCCCAAGCCCTGTGGTATCTCCAGTCCGATGGGGCCATTCCTGACAAAACTTGGAACAACGGCGTAAAGCAGGGATTGGGGGGCCTCGTGCCGTTGGCCACGCGCTCGCCCATCGAGACGGCTGTTCTGGAACGGGTCAAAGCAAGCTACAGCGAGCATTGGACGCCGACAGGCCGCATCGTTGCGAGTAGCGATCTGGCGCGCCTGCAATCGGAGTTGCCAAAGCTTGAGGAGCGCCTTGCCGGACTACTGGAAAAGGCCAAGTCCGTCGAGTCATACCGTTCGGACTTGGAGGAGATTCAAGGTTCGGAATCCGAGAAGCGAACAGAGCTCGACAATGCTAATGCCGAACTGACCGCATCGTCGGAACGCGTGCAGGCAGCGGAGGCCTACGAACGCGACCGCGAGGCAAAGGAACGGGCGAAGAGCGAAGCCGAAGAGAAGGCCCGGCGTCTGCGTCAGGACTTGTCTAAGATTGAAGACACTGAAAAGAAGATCCTGGCGCTTAGGAGCGAGATCGGTGAACTGGATGAAACTCTGTCGGAAGCCGCCGCCGACATCAAGATGGAGGCAACCGCACGGGATCGCCACGCACGCCGTTGGAAAGAGGAACTTGAACCCGGTCTGAAGCAACTTGAGACCGAACTCCAGGCCCTCCATGCCCTTGAACGGTTGCGGAAGCTCGAAAAGGACCGTGATCGCCTGGAGAAGCACCTGGAAAAGGTCAGCCAAATCGAAGCGCAACTTGAAGCGCGCAGGAAAGAGCGTGCCGAGCTCGTGTCCCCGAGCGACAAGGATTGGAAGCGTTTCGGGACTGTGTCGAAGCAGCTCAGCGTTCTCCAGGCGCAAGTTGAGGCGAGCGCAATCCGGGTGGCGTTCGAGTGGACCAACAAATCCCTCGACGTAAGAACGTCGCCCCGCCTGAGTGCTGCCGAGGAAGACGAATACATCGTCACAGAACCGACCGAGTTCGAAATTGAGAATGTAGGAAAGATTCGGGTGCGCAGCGATGCGGCCTCCTTGAAGGACCTCGTCGCCGAGAGAGACAAGGTCCAGCAAGAGTTCCAGCAATTCTTGACACGCTTCGGTGTGGCCGATGCGGACGGTATAGCGACGCTACATGAAAAGGGCCGCGACCTAGATCGGGACATCGCGACGCTAGTGAAGAGCCTCGATGAAGCCGAAGCAGCCGAGCCAGACGCCAAGGACGAAATCGCGCGGGTCAAGAGGGGAATCGAAGAAGAAACGCGGGGCGTAAGCGCTCTCCAGCCGGAGACGCGGAAAAAGAGCGGTCAGTGGGTCCGGGACGAAATTGCCGCCAAGGAGCGGGAGAAAAAGCAACTCGTCCGCGAGATCGACGACGAGCAGAAAGCTGAAAAGGCCGCGTTACAAAAACACCTTGATCTCGTGGGTGCGCGGGAGACCACGTCGAATCAGTTGGCCGGACATAAGGCCGAGATTAAGACACACGAAGAAGGTGTCACGGCGATCCTTAAGACCTACAGCACCGTCGAGCACCTCCGTGAGCTTGTGGAGCGCGCTGGCGAAGAGGCCAAGATTACAGCGGCGGATCTGGAAACGCTCCTTGGCGACTACGCGGAGAAGGTGGAGACACCGAGGCTGCTTCACGAACAGGCTCAACGCCGTGTCCAGGAATTGGAGCGGCAAGTAGGCGATCTCCGAACCAAAATCGCGGAGACGCGGGCACGCATCGAGGAAGCGGCGGCGCAGGGGAACTACAGTCAGCTCGCGGACACCGAAATTGAGATTGAGTGGAAGAGGCGGCGTATCGAGGTGCTTAAGCGCCGCGCCGATGGCGCGAAGCTTCTCCATGATCTCGTGCTGGCCCACGATAAGCAACGCTCGGCGGCGCTATCGGGTCCAGTCCAGGAGATTGTCAACCGCTGGCTCCGTCTTCTCACCGAGGACAACTACGACGTCCTTCAGATTGACCAGGACCTGAAACCCGCCGGCGTCCGCGTGGCCCGCTACAGTGCCGATCTTCCCCTCACGAGCCTCAGCCACGGCGCCCAGGAACAGACGGTGGTCCTGCTGCGGCTCGCTATCGCCGTACTGGTCAGCAGCGCGGAGTGCAACCTCGTCGTCATCGACGATCGCCTCGTAAACGCCGACCCCATCCGTATGAAACGCCTCTGCCTCATTCTCCAGGAAGCGGCCAAGGCCTGTCAGATCGTCATCGCTACCTGCAACGACACGCCCTATGCGGGTCTGGGTGCCCGCATCGTGCGGGTGCCGGGAGATGGCGTTGCGATGGAGGGCGTAACGTGATGCTAACGCGCGCCAGAGTCCATGAGTTTCGACCCATCACAGAGACCATCGCTAAAGGATACGGCTATGCCTTGGAATGACGGACTAAAAGGTCAAGCCCTCACCATTGCGGCCTCTCCCAACTCGCCACTATGCGTTGTTGCCGGTCCGGGGACGGGTAAGACGTTTGCGCTAATGCGACGTATCACGCGTCTCTTGGAAGTTGATAAGGCCAATCCACGGCGGATTCTGGCATGCACTTTCACGCGTACTGCGGCTGAGGACATTACCCGGGCTATTGCGGAGCTTGGTGTGGATAGGGCCGACGAAATCCAGACCCACACAGTCCATGGCTTCTGCTTTTCAATGCTCTCGTCCCAGGATGTGCTGGAGGCAACAGGGCGCGTGCCACGTCCACTGCTGCGTTTCGAGGAGAGGTTTCTTCTGCAGGATCTTTGCAAAACGGGCTTCGGCGGTGTTCGCGAGTGCGGCAAGAAACTCATCGCCTTCTCCGCCGCCTGGGCGCGGCTGCAACATGAGCAGCCCGGTTGGCCGCAGGACCCTGCCGACCGAGCCTTCCAATCCGCGTTGCTAAATTGGCTCAAGTTCCACGAAGCGATGCTCATCGGCGAACTGATACCCGAGGGCATCAAGTACCTTCGTAACAACCCGCTATCGCCGTATCGCGACAATTTCGACCATCTGCTTGTGGATGAGTACCAGGACTTGAATCGCGCGGAGCAACATCTGGTCGATTTGCTTGCCAATGGCAGTCTGGTGATCGTCGGCGATGAAGACCAGTCCATATATTCCTTCAAGCACGCTCACCCGGCCGGAATCGTTGAATTTCCTGGGTCGCACCCGAACACAGAAGAGGTTGGCCTTGACCTGTGTCGCCGGTGCCCTCAGACGGTTGTTGCGATGGCAAACGCCTTAATCGCGAACAACACAATACGTAGCAACCGCCAACTACAGCCGTCATCAGACAATCCGATGGGCGAGATTCATGTAGTCCAATGGCAGTCAATGAATGCCGAGGCGCGCGGAATCGCCACCTTTATCAAGAGTCGCATCGACTCTGGAGATGTCGAGCCGGGGAGCGTGCTTATTCTGGCGCCGCGCAGGGAGTTCGGGTACCTGGTGCGCGACCACCTCAATGCACTGGATGTCCCCGCGCATAGTTTCTTCAGCGAGCAACTCCTTGATGGAGACCCCAAGAAACATGACCAGTCGCAAGCTCAACAGGCCCTGGCTTTGTTGATGCTCTTGGCAAATCGCGATGATCGCGTCGCGCTCCGTTGCTGGTGCGGCTTTGGCAGCAATACACTGGCGGATGGCGCCTGGGCACGGCTGCGGGAACACTGTGAATCGAAGGGTGATAGTCCGTGGGAGGCGTTGGAGAAACTGGCTAGCAGCGCCCTGAAGATTGCGCACACGGGGCACATCATAGACCGATTCCGGGAACTACAAACACTGCTGACGAATCTTGACAGCCTCACGGGGCAAGCTTTGGTTGACGCGGTGCTTCCTGCGGCGGAAGCCTGGGCGGCTCCGTTCGTGGATATCGCTGGCGGCATTGAGGAAGACAACTTCGGACCACAAAAACTCGTCGACACTATAAGGCGCTTTGTGTCTCAACCAGAAATGCCTACTGATGTGGACTACGTACGCGTCATGAGTCTTCACAAATCGAAAGGGTTGACCGCCGACCTCGTCGTGGTCAGCGGGTGTTTGCAAGGCCTCATACCGAGCATTGATACCGATGCATCCCAACACGAACAGCAAGTATCGATCGAAGAACAGCGTCGCCTCTTCTACGTTGCCATAACTCGGACCAGGCAAACTGTTGTGCTTTCGTCCGTGACCGGATTGCCCGCCGCTACGGCATTCAAGATGAGAGCCCGAACGCGCCGGACCATTGGGGGCACCGCAAGTACGGTCGCGTCTCAGTTCATTCACGAACTCGGGCCGCAGTGTCCTGCAGCGGTTTCGGGCCGAAGGTTTCTTAAGAACACAGGTGTTGAAACATGACGTTTGCCCATACACATCATCAGGAAGGCAGTTCATGAGCAAGTACGCGATTCTGATCGCGGTTGAGAATTACTCCGATACCTCGATCTCATCTGTCGACTACGCCGAAGCCGACGCGCTCGGGTTGTCGACAGCACTGGAGCAGCATGGATTTGATAAGACCGAACAGGTACTGCTGCTGAGCAACAAAGCGACGAAGACGAGTATCGAGTCCCAAGTGGGACGTCGCGTCCGATCTCTCACTGCAGGAGATACGCTGTGCTTCTATTACGCCGGTCATGGATTCGCCAAGAACGGTGAAAACTATATCACTTGCCACGACACAGATGTAGCCGACCTTGAACGAACAAGCGTTCCAGTTCAATGGTTGTTTGATTTGTTTCGAAATTCTCTGTGCAACAAGGTCATGCTTTTCTTGGATTCGTGCGAGAGTGGAATATTGGCGAGTACGAAAGTCCGCGGCATCTACACCGATCTCACGGAACGCGAGCTGGAGGAGTTTTTTGACAAATCCGAACACTGTGTCTGCTTCACCGCCTGTAAACCGGATGAATCTTCCTATCCTTCACGCCTACTGAATCATGGGATTTGGACCTATCACATTATCCAAGCGCTCAACGGTGAAGCACCTCTGGCTTTGGAGCGAGGGCATTTGCTCACGTCATCGTCTTTGCAGAATTTCTTGAAACAGGAAGTCCCGCGTTCACTTCGACAAGCTTCCCCTGACGTGAGACACCAAACGCCATGGTTATATGGCGCACAGAGTAGCGAGTTCTTGATCGCGGACGTCAAGCATATTCTTGAAGCACGCAGATCTGCTGCGATGCCCCACATGCGACAGTTGAAACGGATTGTCCTCCGCGGTGTCGATGCACTCAGCATCGTGCACCTGAGTGGGTTCAATAAGAAAAAGGGCCACTTCATTCCCGACTCTGATTCCGAGTCTGCACAGAGTTTCGTTGCCAGAATTGCCCAAGAAGAGTTGGAGCAGGACCTTGAAGACAAATACGCGAGTATCAAGGAGGCTTTCGGACTCAAGAGACGTGACATAAGGACCGATGGCCCGGAAGAGGGGAGCGGCTCTATCATCACGCCGGACTTCAACTATGTTGTGACCGTCCAAATCAATCCGGATGACACATCTGAAGCCCTCTGGTACCGGGAGATAGAAAGTATCCGTACGCCCGACGCTGTATTGTCGCCGGAATTTGAAAGGGCCTTTGGAGACATTTTCACCGTGCTTGAGTTTGTATCCGACACTCTCTTCGATATTGCGGATATTGTGGACCAGATAGAAGACCTGAACGATGGACGCCTCACGGTAGATACTGACAAGGATTGCTCCTTCTGCACGCTCCAAGTCGATGGTCTTGACGTCACGATAAGAATCACAGCGAATTCCTTCCAGATTGAGCAAGGATCGGGGAGATCAACCAAGGATTTGATCGAGGGCTTTTTCGATGCCCAGAAGGTCCTGGTCAATGAGCACAAACTGAAGCAACTTCCCTTTTCGGGGCACAACGTATGAGTGATACAAACAAACCCAGACTAATTGAGCGCGCGTTTCCGTTGAAGCAGGCTTCGCTGACTTCGGTGCATGAGAAGAACGTGCGGCATGGGCACATTTCGACGTTGCATATCTGGCCGGCGCGGCGACCGTTGGCGGCGTGCCGGGCGGCGTTGTTGGCGACGCTGTTGCCGGACCCGGGGACGCCGGAGGAACGGCAGAAGCTGTGCGAACGGATCGGCGGCAAGGTCGTTCAGAAGATTGAAAAGAAGAAGATGCCGAACGGCAGCGTAGTCGAGCGCGTGAAAGAAGAAGTGGAAGGCGGGGTGCTCGGCTGGATCGGCACGGAACCGAAATCGGGCGGACGGAAGAAGCTGGAGCAACACCAAACTCTTGTCGCGCACCGGGAGAAGGAACTCGCCTGGTTCCGGGAACAAATTAAGAAGGCCTACGGCGGGCGCGCGCCTCGGGTGCTCGATCCCTTCGCCGGGGGCGGCGCCATTCCGCTCGAGGCCATGCGGCTGGGCTGCGAAACCACCGCGGCAGACATCAACCCCGTGGCCTGGTTCATTCTTAAGTGCACGCTCGAATATCCCCAGAAGCTGGCGGGGAAGACCCATCCACTACCGGACTTTATCCTCGACGACGAGGATTTCATGAACGACTTCTACAAGGCCCATCCTCATCTCGTCGGCCGGACCAAGCGCACGAAGAAACAGGAGCAGGAAGCCCAGGAAGACCTCTGGGAAAGCCGGAAGAAAGACAGCGGCCGAACGCCGAAGGCGGACCTCGCCTGGCACGTGCGCGCCTGGGGCCGCTGGGTGCTCAATGAAGCGCGGAAAGAACTCGCGCCGTATTATCCGACCTATGCCGACTTCGAGCCCCTCGACCCGAAGCATCCCAAGCCCTACGAAAAACAGCCCATGCAACTCGTGCCGCTCGACGACCAGGGAAGGGCGAACATCAATGCGTTAAACGCCGAGTTCTCGGAGGAATACCTCGCCGACAAGAAGAACCCGCGCTGGGTCGCCAAACCCACCGTGGGCTATCTCTGGGCGCGCACAGTCAAGTGCAAGAACTGCCGCGCCGTGGTACCGCTTCTGAAGACACGCTGGCTCTGCAAGAAAGACCGCAAGCGGGTGCTGCTCACGATGCAACCGAACGCGGACAAGACCGGCGTGGAGTTCGGGATTCAGGACAATGTTCCGGCCCAGGGCGGCAACGCAGCCCAGAAGCGGGAGCATGACAAACGGTTGGGCGCCGGTACGATGTCACGGGCAGGCGCGAAGTGCCCTTGCTGTCCCGCAATAATGACAATGGAAGACATACGCACGGAGGGCAAAGCGCGGCGGTTGGGCGTAGTTGCAACAGCGGTAATCACAGAGAGCCAAACGAGCAAGGCATATCGGCTGCCAACACCATATGAACTCGATTGTGCCGTAAGAACCGAAAGCGAATTAGAACAAGTCTTCGCAGATATTCCGTTTGGTCTACCCACTGAACCAACGCCTGCGGGTGGTGGTCGAGGTGCAGCAAGAGCTTTTTCGATTCAAGGTTACGGCCTGATGCAATGGAGAGACCTGTTTTCTCCTCGGCAATTGCTGGCATTGGGAACGCTCGTTAAGCAGCTTCGCAAAGTTGCCACCGTGAACGAGGGCAGTCTTCCACCAGACTGGCGCGAGGCAGTCGCGGCCTATTTGGTTATTGCCTTTGATCGATTCACTGACTACTCAAGCACGCTGTGTATGTGGGCAATGAGCATGGAGTTTGTTGCACATACATTTGGTCGATTTGCCCTCCCAATCGTTTGGGATTTTGCAGAGATTAACGCTACAACCTCTGAGGGTGGCGGTTATCAGAGTGCTGTTCGATGGGTTTCACTTTCGATCGAGCATGGCTTGCTCGCGACTCAAGCCTCGCCAGAGCCAAGCATAAGGCAAGGTTCGGCCATCTCAGCAAACCCCACAAGAGTTGACCTTATTGTCACAGACCCTCCCTATTATGACGCCATCCCATATTCAGACTGTATGGACTTCTTCTACGTTTGGATTAAGCGGGCAATCCAAGGTACCTCGCTGGAAGAAGGGAGTTGGCTAAGTGAAGTCATCTCGCCGAAGTGGAACCATTCGGATAAGGATGGAGAGCTGATTGACGATGATAGTCGTCATGGCGGCGATTCGAAAAAGTCAAAGCAGACCTATGAAGACGGTATGGCACGCGCGTTTCTTGCGTGTCATGAGAGTCTCCAAGCTGATGGATGCTTGGTGATTGTGTTTGCGCATAAACATCCCGATGCTTGGGAGACGCTTGTCTCCGCAATAATTCGAGCTGGTTTTATAGTGGATGGAAGTTGGCCAATTCAGACGGAAAGAGAATCGAGAATGCGAGCTCACGCATCCGCCGCCCTCTCCTCCTCCGTCTGGCTCGTCTGCAAGAAGCGCCCCGCGACGGCCCGTCCGGGCTGGGACAACATCGTCATGGAACAAATGCGCGCCAATATCAAAGAACGTCTGCGCGAATACTGGGACGCGGGTATCCGGGGCCCTGACTTTGTGTGGGCGGCGACGGGTCCGGCGCTGGAAGCCTACAGCAAACATCCCATCGTCAAGAAAGCGAACGCCGCGAACGAGATCATGTCCGTGGGCGAGTTTTTGTCCCACGTGCGGCGGATGGTGGTCGATTTCGTGGTCGGCCAGGTGCTCACAGGCGAGAAGGGCGATTCCGACATGGCCGCCGCCGACCGCATGGACTCGCCGACGGCCTACTACCTGCTCCACAGGCACGACTTCAGTTTAGACGAAGCGCCCGCGGGCGCGTGCATCCTGTACGCCACGGCCTGCGGACTCTCCGACCGCGACCTCGAATCCATCTGGGACCTGGTGACGCACAAGGGCGGATCGACGAGTGACGAAGACGATGAAGAGCCCGATCCCGATTCCGAAGAAGAGCCGGAGGACAACGGCGATTCCGGTAGCAAGATTGCGTTGAAAACCTGGGCCCAGCGCAAGCGCGCGTCCATGGGCTACGAAGCACCTAGTGGACGTCCAATCCCGTTGATCGACCGTGTTCACCGTCTAATGCATCTGTGGCGCGCCGGCGACGTGCATAAGGTCGACGAATACCTCGACGACAACGGCCTCCGCCGCCAGGAGTTGTTCAAACGCCTCGTCCAATCGCTTATCGAGCTTTCCAACGCCGGCAGCGAAGAACGGTCGCTCCTCGAAAGCCTGAGCAACCACATCCAGGCCAAAGGCGCGATACGGGACGACAGCCAACTCAGCCTGAAAGAGGAGCAGTAAGTTCGTGGATCCGTTCTTCAAATATTGCTGGCCCTTTTGGCGCGCGCGGTATCGACTCGCGCCGTGGCATTTGCCATTCGCGCCCAGTCCAACGGATCTGCGGGAGTGGAAGATAGAGGTGCAACCACCCGGCTATGCTCCGCCAACGCCATTTCCAACTGGTGGGACAATGAAGGTCAGTCTCCATCGGCTATTGATCGAGACTGGTATCGCGATGACCCTTGCCACTTCCTCGTGGGATCCACGGTCGTGGTTTGCCTTGTACCGTTATGGCGGCGATTTCGCAGGGACGGCGACGCGGCTGCGGTTCTATGAAGGCGTTCTAGAAAAGGACCCGCGTCTCACGGCGGTTGCATCGGAAGAGGTAGCTACGGGCATAACCTGCTACATCCTGCGAGAGCACTTCGGCTTGGATCACATCGCGGATGCGTATGCATGCATTCAACGCGGAGAGCTTGTGTATGTGAATCCACCGCTTCAGGGCCGCCCTGACTATTTCTGCGAAGATAGCCGAGGCGAAACAGTCTTGGCGGAAAGCAAGGGGTCCACGGGGACGAATAGTTCTATCACACAAAGAATCGATCCCGAAGGATTGGCTCAGGTGCAGAACGTGAGGCCTGTGAGTAAACCGCTACGAGGCACTTGTAGTCGTGTCGTAATCGGCACCCATTTCTGCGTGGAGAGCAGGCACCCGAGATCAGAAACTACAACGATTGTGAGAGACCCAGAAGGCGAGCCCAGTCAGGAGCGTAATCCAAACTCAGATATGGTAGTGCGTCTCGCCTATGCCAAGGCGCTGCGATTCATGGGGCACGACGTACTTGCTGCACGGCTTATCGCACGTCGCCCGTTTCCGGAGACCTTTCCACCCCTTGAAGATGCAGCGCTTCCGAGACTCGCTGGCTTGCCAGTATTGATACTGGGCGAATCGCCATTCGGAGACGCGATAGGCTTCTATGGGCCAACCATCAAGGCCCTGTTCGCACGAAGTACGGCGACGATACTTGAAAGCGTGAATCGTTCGTTATTGGAATTCAAAGATCAACGCGCGAGACTTGAACCGTTAGGTTACGGTCTCCCCAACGGCGTCGTCGTCATTCATGAACCGGACGAGCTGACGTAAGGAAAAGAAGATGGCAAAACAACCCTGGAAGAGCTGGCATGAGGTTGTGACATTGCGCGACGACCTCAAATCGGGCGAACTCCCGCTGCACCTGTTCGCCGCGGACCTGTACGAGGTCCTGATGCAGAGCGGGAAACGTCCGGTGTATGAAAACCCGAACAACTTCTTCGCCTTGACGTTTCCGACATACAACCTGCGACAGCTTGTGCGCGATGTGATGCTCCGCGTGGCGGGAAAGAACGACAAGGCTGTCCGCCAACTCGAGCTCACGTACGGCGGCGGCAAGACGCACACGCTCATCACACTGCGCCATCTCGTGCAGGATCCGGATAAACTGCCCGATCTCGCCGCCGTTGCGGAGTTCCGCCAGGCCATCGGTCAGGAACCGCCGAAGGCCCGCGTAGCCGGGTTGTGCTTCGACAAGCTCGACGTGGA
>BTWA01000038.1:48326-58397 GCA_045863295.1 Candidatus Hydrogenedentota bacterium | reverse complement strand
CGTATACCTATCCCAGTGGGGTACTCCCGGAATCGGCATTGGTCAGTTCAGTTATCCCATGGGCATCTCGGCAGGTGCAAACAGCTCAGTTTGCGTGGCAGACACGCTCAACCGCCGCATTCAGAAATTCGATTCGAACGGCGTGTATCAAGCCCAGTGGGGTGATAACAAAGATCAGTTGGCCTCTCCTGCCGGCGTTGCGGTCAATTCATCTGGAACCGTGTACGTAGCCGATACGGGCAACAACCGCATCCAGAGGTTCGACTCAAATGGGGTACTTGAAATCCAATGGGGCAGTCTGGGAAGCGGAAATGGCCAGTTTAATGATCCTTACGATGTTTCGATTGG
Source organism: Candidatus Hydrogenedentota bacterium (assembly GCA_045863295.1). Taxonomy (GTDB): domain Bacteria; phylum Hydrogenedentota; class Hydrogenedentia; order Hydrogenedentales; family SLHB01; genus BTWA01. The sequence continues at coordinate 58,049 of BTWA01000038.1, read as the reverse complement.
CCCGGACGGTTCCGTTTACGTGGCGGACAGAGGCAATTATCGTGTCCAAAAGTTTGATGCGAACGGAGGCTATACGGCTCAGTGGGGAAGCCCAGGATCCGGCGACGGCCAGTTTGGTTCCCCTTACGGCGTATCGGTAGGTGCAGATGGATCTGTCTACGTGGCGGATATGAGCAACCACCGGATCCAGAAGTTTGATGAGAATGGAGTTTATTTAAGGCAATGGGGAAGCTTTGGCACTAGCAACGGTCAGTTTGATATTCTCAGTGACGTATCGGTAGGCGCGGATGGCTCCGTCTACGCGGCGGATATGAACAACCACCGGATCCAGAAGTTTGACGAAAACGGTGTATACCTTTCCCGATGGGGTGGCGACGATGAGTCCCAATATGGTGACAAGCATAGTTTGGCCATTGATTCCGAAGGCTTTGTATATGTCGTGGATGGAGGCTATCGCATACAGAAGTTCGATGGCAACGGTGTCTACCTGAATGAATGGTACACACTTGGCTATCATCCGTTTGTCAACGATCGTTCTGGAATTGCCATTGCTCCCAACGGATCGGTGTACATTTCAGATTCGTTTAACAGCCGTATCGAGAAGTATGTTCCTTTAGAGCCGGTTATCTCTGAAGCGGAATCAAAGGCCATCATTTTACTGGGCGGCGGCGCCTATCCAGACAATCGGCTTTGGCCGGCTACTGTGTCATCGGCCAGCCTGGCTTACTGGGCGTTGACGCTGCAAGGATACGCGGAAAGCAATATCTACGTTCTAGGTGCCTCACCCGCAAATCTAGACCTTGATATTTACTCTGATGTAACTTTTGGTGCAACAAATAACGAACTTAGTTTGCTGCACATTTGGATCTTCGCTGGTGAGCCCGTTGACGATCTGGTCGTCTATCTGGTGGATCATGGAGGGGACGGCAATTTCCGGCTTGACAGGAATGGCGAAATCTTGGAAGAAGCCGACCTCGCGGCGCTATTGAACGGATGGCAGACCGACATCCAAGGCAATCTGGTGGTCGTCTATGATGCGTGTGAATCGGGCACCTTTTTGGATCAGATTTCCGCTCCGGGTCGCATTGTGATTACCAGTACTTCTGTAGGTCAGGAGGCGCACTTCGTATTGAGTGGGCAATTGTCCTTTTCCAGCTTCTTCTGGCCGGAGATTCTGAACGGCAAATCCGTAGGCGATGCGTTTGCGGTTGCGGAAAATGGCCTCGGGTTTACTAGCCAGACGTCGCTCATCGAAGCTGACGGCAACGGCATGCCGAACGAAGTTTCCGACCGTACAACGGCTCAAGGACTTCTCATCGGCCATGGCAATTCACAGTACATCCAGAAACCTCAGTCTGACCCACCAGGCAATGCGAACAGCGGCGTGAACGGCGCGACGATCTGGGCCGAGAATGTAGTGTCCGATCCGGCACATGTGGGCATCGAGAGGGTATGGGGCATTGTGACGCCGCCGACGTACGTGCCCGCGGCATCAACGATGGCGGTGATCAATCGTGCCACCGTTGAGATGCTTCCCGTGGGTGGCGAACGCTACGAGGGAACTTATGACGAGTTTGTGCAACCAGGTATCTACACAGTCGACGTTTTCGTAGAGGATGGCAATGGCAGCATCGCAGGTCCACGCAGGACGACGGTGACCGTCGGATCACCGCCGAGCCGCAAAGCGATCATTGTGACTGGCGGTGACCCCGCTTCGCCTCAGTGGGCGGCGTACGATTGGGCAGCGGCATGGGTTGAGTCGGCATTGCTCATTCAATCGTATACGCCTGCTGATATAAGAATGCTTTCCCATTCAAACCCGGGTTTCGAACCAACCCTTGCCAGCATTGAAAACGTCATTACCGACTGGGGTGTAACGAACACACGTGATTTGACCGTAGTGTTCATTGGTCCTGGGGGGCTCGGGACTTTTCAACCAAACGCTTCGGAAGTACTTCCCTGGCCGGACGTGGACGGTTGGCTAGACACGGCGCAAGCAAATATTCCTGGTCTTGTTTCGTTGATCGTCGACAGTACGGCATCGGGCAGCATGATTCCGTCGCTCGTGCCAACTTCAGGCGAGCCCCGAATTCTTGTCGCAAGCACTGGGGCGGGACAAGAAGCCGGTTTTGTTAATGGTGGAGTGATTAGTTTTTCCCGGTTCTTCTGGGTGGAGACAGCCCTCGGTGCGAGCGTTGGGGAGGCGTATAGTTCGGCCAGGGAAAGCATGCGCTTTGCCACTGGACAGAAAGCCGAAATCGACGATAACGGCGACGGATTTTTTAATCCTTCGCAGGACGGAAATTTTGCGCTTCAATACAGCATCGGCACAGGAATCGGCTTAGCCGGCGACGAGCCGCTGATTGGCACCATTGTCGGTGAACAAACGCTGGGCGAGAACGATACGTCGGCCACGATATGGATTGAGAACGTTTCCACGCTGTTGACCCTGTTGCCAGACGGTGTGGTAGGCCTCATAACACCGCCTGCCGGAGGCGATCCCGTAGAGATACTGCTACAGGACATGGGCAATGGACGGTATGAGGCAACTTACAATGGGTTTGAGGCTTTTGGAAACTATCCTATCAGTATTTCGGCGATCGATCTTCGTGGAGTTTCCTCTGCCCCGGCTCAGACACTCGTGCGAAAACCCAGTCCCACCGGTATCCAACCGGATATTTTTGAAGAAGACAACATGCGCGACAGTGCCAAACGCATTCACATCAATGAAGTACCCGTGAGTTTCCACAATTTTCACGTCCTATCCGATGTGGATTGGGCTTTCTTCGATGCCGCAGCAGGAGACATACTCACGATTGAAACCATTGAGTTGGGGCTGACTTGCGATACCTTGATCGAAATCTTTGAGGAGAACAATCAGACACCGCTGGATTCTAACGATAATCGCAAATTGGGCGACAAGTCGAGCCGACTGGCGATGATCATACTGCATGACGGGCGGTATTTCATCAAAGTAAGTCACGCGACCAGTGGTCATGGGGAGGGCAGCGAATACAAACTCTTCGTCTGGGGCGAAACCGGCGTCACGATTGACACCAAGATTCTATTGCGGTTCGTGTATGGTGGAACCCCTGTACCCAATGTCACGTTGAGTCTAGATCCATTGGGAGGGGAGACGGCCAAGAGAGTACTCGGCAAGCAATTGGGCCCGGACGGCATTCTCAATCTGGATTGGTACTCTGGTCAATACACGTTAACTGCAAGCGCGCCGGGTTATTCTCTTGCACCTTCGGATGCGTCTCTCGGGGCAATCGCTAATATTCCTTTCGATAAGGTAATCACGCTTCAGCGCACCACGGGCGATATCCAGGTCTTTCTTGCCCCTCCGGCCGCGGTGACGGCCGGAGCACAGTGGAAACTGTCCACGGACGCCTCGTGGCGTAACAGCGGCGACATTGCGGCCAATCTGGCTCCAGGCCAGCATGATGTGTCGTTCAAGACTATTTCGGGATGGGTCGAACCACCGCTGGAATCAGTAACGGTCATTGCCAATCAGACTTCGCCGATTACTCGCACCTACCAGCCGGGACCCGGTTCCATCCAGTGCACCCTTGAGCCGGCGGAGGCGCGCAACGCGGGGGCGCAATGGTGTATCGACGGCGGGGCGTGGAACAACAGCGGTGCGACGGTTTCGGCACCGCCGGGTTCTCGCATAGTCACTTTCAAACCCATCAACGGGTGGATAACGCCGGGTGCGGCGAATGTGACGGTATCGACGGGCGTCAACTCGCCAACGGGCGGTACGTATCAGAGGGCACAATTGGATACACCGCAGAATGTGCAAGCGTCGGATGGAACCTTCAACGACCGGGTGCAGATCACGTGGAGCGGGGTGCCGGGCGCCACCATGTACCGGGTGTTCTATTCAACGACGGGGCAACAAACCGGCGCGACTGAACTGGGTGTCACGGCGGATCTGGTCGCAAATCACATGGGTGCGGCAGCGCCCGCCGTAACCAACCAAAGCAGCGGCGGTTGTCCCCCGCAAACGACCCAGATTATTACGCCGGTTGTCTATACCTATTGGATTCAGGCGCTGGCGCCGGGAAACCTCCAAAGCAGTTGGGGCGGCGGGGATACAGGGTACCGCGGTCCGGTTGCCAAGAGCGAAGATGCCGGATTGACGCCGTTCGAAACGGCGTTGCCGTCCATTCCGGCCGGGGCCAACCGGCGCATGGCCAGACCCCAAGACGCACTCTCGGTGCGGGTTCGATCTGAGTGGATCATTGATGTGGCCGGTATCGCAGCAAATGTTGCGGGCGTGAAGGATTCTGAGTACACGACTGAATTTGTGCCGGTGCCCGGTGGCGACGGCAAAGACGGCTGGTATGTAGTGAAGCCATCCAGCCGTTGGCCTGACGGCGCTACCATCGAGGTCACGTTGATGGTTCCGCATCGAGATGGACCGGATACGACGCTGCCCACAATGTACTTTGACATCGACCCGCAGGCTGCGGCCAGTGTACCCGCGCTGGACGGAATGCAGGACATCACATTGGTAGATGTGCCCGTACCCGCAACCAGTCCCACGATCTATCCCATCCCGGTTGGCGATCCGGACACTGTGCTTGTGTATTTTGTGGCCGGGGGCGACAGACCAGGCTGGTACCCCGCCCAAAGCGTGGCCGGTCTGCTCGCCGGTGACCCCGAGCGCATTTACGACGAATCGGGAGATTACTGGGCAATGACGTTGTATCACGGAGGGTACTTTTCGGTGGTGCCGCAAGTGAAGTTGGCTGGAGACGGATCGGAAATCGCGCCCTCCGGTCTGCCACTTCCCCAGACACTCGGCGCACTGGGAGTCTTCGTGCTGATGGCCGCACTCCTCATTGCCAAGTCGCGAACGCATGGCGCAAGATAGAAGGGAGGCGCTGAGGCAGTTGGCCGCATAGGGAAATCTGGAGAGTCTTCGTGAACACACCCAAAGCCGCGCGGATCTTGTTCTTGGTTCTGGTATGGATGTCCCAGGGTGCGTCCGCGGAGGAAGGCTTCATCTCCATCTTCGACGGGCGCACGTTGAACGGCTGGCAACCGGGAGACGCATCCTATTGGACTGTCGAAGACGGAGCCATCACGGGGCGGATAACGCAAGAACATCCGTGCACGGTGAACCAGTACCTGGTATGGGAAGGCGGGGAACTCGCTGATTTTGAACTCAAGTTGGAATCACGCCTGACTGGGGAAGGGGGCATCAACAACGGATTCCAGTTTCGCAGCCGGTTGCTGCCTGATCATGACATTTGCGGATATCAAGTGGACAACAACTTGGAGACGCCGTGGTTGGTGCGTTTGTATGACGAGTACGGCCGGCACACCCTCGCCATGCGCGGCGAACACGCCGATTTTGACCTTCGCGGCAACCGTACGGCTACGCCCTTGGCGGATGCCGTGGGCGACCCTTGGTTTTCGCTCGAGAATTGGCACGAGTATCATCTCACCTGTATCGGCGGTTCCATCACGTTACGCGTCGACGGCCGGTTGGCGGCCAGCATCAGCGACACCGACGCGCGGCGCGCCGAGCCGCAGGGCATTTTCGCCCTGCAACTGCACAGCGGGCCGCCTACCTTGGTCCAGTTCCGAAACATTCGTGTCAAGGTGCTCAAACCGGCGGAACCCGTCGAGGTACCCGACTCGAGTGGTATAAGGAAAGCCTTGGTTGAGTCAGCCATGGCGTGGTGGCCCTTGGATGAGGGTGGGCATGGTGCGAAAGTGCCGCTACGCCATACGCCCGCTTTTGACCAGATTCAGCTGAACGTGCGTGCCGCGGGCCCGGGGGCGAAGCCCGGAGCTAAGGTCGTCCTGCTGGATGGCGCTTACTTTGATGCGGGGCCCGACTTGCATGCCGATGGTTCTGCAATAACCGCCTATCTACGGGCGCGCGATCCCAGCGGCACGTGGAATGCCGCGCTCTTTGCGAAACGTGGATCGCATGACCAGGTGCATTTCAATCTTTTCAGCACCGACCTGGACGGCGACGGGACTGGCAATATCGGTTTTGAAGTTTGTACGGATCGAGGCTTTACCATGGTGAGCTTTCCCGCATCCCGGATTGCGTCCGATGCGTGGCTCGACTTGGTTGGACGCTACGACGGTCAGACTTTGAGCCTCTACTGCAACGGTGAAATGATGGCCTCCAGCCCGTGGACAGGAAACCTGATCAAGAACGCAGAGCCGGTACTCATCGCGGCGGAAACCGACCAAGGAGCCGTTGTCAGACACTTTCATGGGGAACTGGAGGAAGCGGCTCTTTGGTCACGTGCGCTTACAGAGACCGAGATTCAAATGCTTTCGCATGAATAGACTATCGCGGGGGTGAAGTGCCTCCATCGTTCTTGGTGACTCCTTGTCGTCAATCCTAGTGGGTATTCATTCCTTCAGTCAGCCGCAAGTATGTGCATTGCAATCTCTTCGTTCTCAAACACTTGTGGCGATTGCGATATGGTTTGATTGGTTTGACAGTCCGTTGCAGACCCGTCCGTTGCCTATTCCATCTGTCACTTTCGAGACACTTATGTCATGGTCGCAACTGTTCAAGTATACAGGTGCAACACAGGCGGTCAATCGAATCTGAATGTGGTGTATTTGTGTAAGTTATTAATTCTGTATAGCTTACAAGAATAATGGGGTGCTTGGGGTGAGTTGGCACGGTTCCTGTATTAATAGGAGCATGCCCGGTAACACGGTGCTAAAAAATTGAATCAAAGCCTTCGACGGAATAGAGGCGCCCCGAGCAAGTCGCTCACTGGATGGTGGAACGCTTCCCTGGATGGAGAGCCGCCCATGTCGCGAATCGTGTTGATCGACGACGAGCCCGTCTTGCGATTGACCTTTCGGCACATCCTGGAAAGGGATGGACATGAAGTATGGGACGCCGAAGATGGTCGTATAGGCGTGGACATCTGTCGCGCGAAGGTGCCGGACTTGGTCATTACGGATGTAATGATGCCGGGTCAGGCAGGACTTCAAACGGTACAGATTCTGAAGAGAGAGTATCCTGAAATGCCGGTCATCGTAATGACCGGAGGGGCCATCCCGAAGATTTCAGGCTTAGGTGCGAATGATTGTGCCTACGTCATGAAACCGGTAAATGGACCCGAATTGATCAAGCTCGTGCATAGTATGCTGAGCCACAGTTTAACGTAACGCACCTTATAACGGGGGAAGTGACGCACAACCCGGGGCGAGGATAGCGCAGTAGGACGCCTGACCAACCCTACCCACTACAGTCCGAGAGCGCTGTCCGACCAACCCGAGCCTTCACATCCCACCTTTGTCACCAGGACAGCCTTGCAGCTACGACCGATGAATGGGAGTCTCGGACTGAGCGTAGCTACCCCCGTTTAGGCATTCGCGGACTTTGTCGTGATCTGGGGGGACGCGGTAGAGTTCGCAATCGTTCCCGATTCGCTGGGGGGCAATCGGGGATGGTTCTGGAAGAGGCTCCGGCGGTTCTTGGGGGAGAATCGCCGGAGCCTCTTCTTTTTGTTTCACGCAACAGATGCGTTTCTCTATGTTTCAATATGGCCTGGAATCTTGAAATCATAGTCTGGGTGAATTTTGTTCGCGCTATGGCGCCTGCCTTAAGAGCGCATGAGATGAACTTGGTGGTTGTCAACAGACTATTCCTTTTCAGCTGCGCTACGAATCGCACGTGACGCAGGTTCACTTTGGTGCAAGAGCCACACAATTCTTGTCCGACTTGACAGGTCCTATTCAAGGTTTTGGTGACCAAGTGCAAGGCAGTCAGAGTTTCGGGGCGGTGCCAACTTGACTTCGAGCTCTACGAGCGGAATTGAAGTGCACCATCGGTAGGTACACTATATAAAACATGTATTTGAGCCGTTAGGATATGGGGGGGCGATTATCCAGTGTGACATACCCGGTCTCAGGCGTACCCCCGTGTGGACTCTGATACAACTTCGACATCCGGGGTTACCGTGTGATGAGACAGCACATAATAGGCACTTGAGTGATAATTTGTGCCAAAATACATGTATAATATTATTACCATGATGTATTGTTGATTGAGTTTTTATATGATACCTAACAAAAATAACTCATCGTGTTTTAGGTACTATACTGAGCAAGACAGTAGCAGCACGACAGATTCAGGGCCAGTCGATGTAGTGTATAATGTGCATCGTTTTTTGTTTTGATTAAATAAGCGAAATATATACTAATAGAATGTAGTATTTCGTACAATAATTCATTGACAATTTCCAGTTTTGTAATGCAAATACCGAGTTTTCCATCTCCTTTTGTGTTTGCATGGGCTGAACCCAGGTGAGTTCTGACGAATCAAAGTGCAACTTACATAACATGAGTTGCGCGCCTGTATGCAGTTACAGGTACTGACTTTGGAGCGCACTGGCGCTGCTTTCTGAATATTCTTGTTGCACTTTTGTATAGCTGTGCGTACAATAGTGTCTTAACTCATATCTCCCAGAACCCTTGGAAAAGAACCGGAGATCAGGGGGCTTGATCACGGTCCAAGGGGGCCTAGTAGACAGGAACTCCAATTTTGAGTCCGGAAGAACTGGCAAAAAGCTTGAAAAAGTCGATGGGGGAGGCATTTCCATTCCTTTCTCCCAAGGACGATGGTGCCTGGATTATTGCCATTGTCGAAGGTGCGGTTGATGGAATTATCGTCATTGACGATACCGGTATATTGCAGTATATGAATCCATCCGCGGATCGTATGTTTGGCTATAAATCGGGTGAGCTCATTGGCCAGAAAATCAATGTGCTCATGCCGAACCCACATGGTCGGGACCATGACCACTATCTGGATCGGTATCACAAGACTCACGTTCCCCGCATTATTGGCAGTATCCGCGAATTGGAAGGCAAGCGTAAAGACGGTACCCAGTTCCCATTTGAACTTTCAGTAAGTGAAGTACAACTTGGTGAACGGCGCGTTTATACCGGGATCTTGCACGACATTACGGCCCGCAAGAAGGCTCAGGAAGAAAAAGATTGTCTCCTGCAGGATCTGAATAAGCGCAATCTTGAGGTTACCTGTCTTTATCGGGTTGGCGAGAGCATTCGTGGTAGGCAGATGCTGTCTGACATTTTTGAGGATGTCGTGGAGTTGCTGATGTCTGCATTTTCCAAGCCCGAATCGATTACCGCGCGGGTGACGTTTGACGGCGAGGTTTTCACTGTCCATCCTTGGGAGCAGACACCCTGGCGCCTGAATTCCAGGATAATTGTTGCGGGTCGCGAGCGCGGATCGGTGGAAGTCTACTCCAAAGTTGATCCTGCCAATGGCCAGGATGCCTTTTCCCAAGAGGAACATGATTTGGTTCAGGCCGTCGCCAGCGCCTTGGGAGAGTCAATCGAGCGGCGCGACGCGGAAACCAAAGTGATACAGGCGTCGAAGCTGGCTTCGATTGGTGAGCTTGCGGCAGGAGTGGGGCACGAAATCAACAATCCTGTTAACGGCATAATCAACTGTGCAGATATTTTGCTTGAGGAATTGGACTCCGGTGCCAAAGAGCATCAATTTGCCAAGCTAATCCGGTCCGAAGCGGAACGCATTGCCAAGATTGTGCATAGTCTTTTGACATTTTCTCGTCAGGACCGCGAGCGGCACAGTCCTGCTCGGATCTGCGACATTGTGGAAGTGGTCTTGTCTTTGAGTCGAAAGAAGCTCGACAAGTCCAATGTGATACTCGAAGTGGATGTGCCGGAGGAACTTCC
>BTWA01000038.1:0-48316 GCA_045863295.1 Candidatus Hydrogenedentota bacterium | reverse complement strand
TCGTTGCAGCAGCGAGCAATTGCAGCAGGTGGTAATGAACCTGCTCATCAACGCGTTGCACAGTCTGGACGACAAGTACTCCACCGCCGATCCGGGCAAGCGCATGTCGCTGACGTGTCGTCCGCTGACGTTGGATTCTGAGCCCTATCTTCGGTTGACCGTGGAGGATTTTGGGGGTGGAATTCAGCCTGTTCATTTAGATCGCCTTTTTGACCCGTTTTTCACGACCAAAGGGCGCGATCGCGGAACAGGCCTGGGACTATCTGTTTCAGATGGTATTGTAAAGGAACACGGTGGTCAGATTTCGGTAGAGTCGGAATATGGTAAATATGCGCGGTTTCATGTTGATTTGCCCTTGAACAACGGACGTTCTTGTGTTCAGCCCGAGCTTCTGTCTGATAGTAAGACCGAATTGTGATGAGGGGGTAGTCGATCGTGGCAAGTATTCTTGTTGTTGAAGACGAAAGTGTACTTCGGCTGACATTTGGCGAATTCCTGAAAAAGGAAGGTCACGATGTAGTGACGGCGGAGGACTATCCGACCGCCGTAGCCCATTTGGATCGAGAGGACTTCGACCTCATCATCACGGACATCATCCTCTCGGGTAAGACGGGCGTTGATCTGCTTCGCACCGTTCGTGAAAAGGACCTCAAGTGCCCCGTGGTTATGATCACGGGCGAACCCAATATCGAGACTGCTTCGGAGGCGGTCCGGCTGGGGGCATTCGACTACCTTTCCAAGCCGGTTACGCGGGATGCGCTTGGGCGTGTGGCTAGGATGGCCCTTGAGCAGAAGCGACTTACCGACGAGCGCGATCACTATGCCGCTCAAATGGACTATTACCGGCGGGATTTGCAGGCCATCTTCAACAGCGTGACCGAGGGAATCGTGACTTTTGATGCCGATTTGCGCATACGGCAGGTCAATCCGGCGGCGATATCGCTATTGGGTTGGGTTGGCTGTGCGCAGACTGGCAAGTTGTTTGACGAGGTGGCGCCGGCGAGTTTGCGTGGCACCAAAGAAGCGTTGGAAGAAACGATACGTTCGCATAATCCGCAGCCGGAGCGGCGGATGGAGTTGCAGGATAAGGTAGTTATGGTGAGCACTGCACCGCTGATTAGCGACGGGCAGCGGTACACCGGGGTGTTGCTGATCTTGCGGGACAACACCCGGCTGGTTCGTCTGGAGCAGCAGGTTGAAGAGAGCCAGCAATATCGCAACATGATAGGCAAGAGCCCGAAAATGCAGGAGATTTTCCGGCTCATCAAGGACCTGGCCGAGGCGGAGGCCACTGTGCTTATCAACGGGGAGAGTGGTACGGGCAAGGAGTTGGTGGCATCCGCGCTGCATCACGCTAGTCCTCGTGCCAAGGGGCCGTTCTTACGGGTCAATTGCGCTGCCCTGTCCGAGAACATCCTTGAGAGCGAGCTTTTTGGCCATGTGAAGGGTGCGTTTACTGGTGCGGTCAAAGATCGGGTGGGACGATTCGAGGCGGCCAACGGCGGCACGATTCTGCTGGACGAGATCGGCGACGTCAGTCCTCGGCTTCAGTCGAAACTTCTGCGGGTGCTTCAGGAGCGCGAGTTTGAGCGCGTGGGTGACTCCCGGCCGGTTCGTACCGATGTGCGGGTTTTGGCCGCGACGAATCAGAATCTTGAGACGCTGATTCGTAGTGGAGAATTTCGCCGGGACCTGTATTACCGGTTAAACGTGGTACGCATTGAGATTCCGCCGCTTCGGGAGCGCCGACAAGACATTCCTCTGTTGATCGAGCATTATCTTCGACGGTTTACCAAGAGCATGAAGCGTGAGACCGAGGGGGTGGCTCCGGAGACAATGGAGCTGTTTATGAGCTATCCGTGGCCGGGCAATGTGCGTGAATTGGAGAATTGCATGGAGCGCGCGGTGATCTTGTGTCATGAGCCGATGATTCTGCCAAAGCATTTGCCACGGGAGCTTTTGAACTACGAAGTCGTACCTTCCCCGGTTTCCATCAGTGGTCAGGCCGGCGTGTCTGGAAACGGTTCCGACAGGGACCGCGTTTTATCGGTTTTGCGCCAGACCGACTGGAATGTCGCGAAATCGGCGAGATTGCTTGGCATGGCTCGGAACACATTGTATAACAAGTTGAAAACGATGAACATAGACCGCCCGGATGATCTGTAGAATTTGTGAGCACTTTTGTTCATGTTGGTAGATACATATGTGCGTTTTGCTCATTGGCCGGGCGTTGTAATTTTGACGTCGTACCTTCGTAAACCATTCGTTTAAAGTCACTTACCACAACATCTTTGAATGTACCTCATTGGCACGTTTTGTGCGTTTACCCTCATGGCCTTCTTGTGACTCTCTGCAAGATCTTGTGTGCCAAGAGGATAACGCCATGCAATTCATTGACCAAATTATCGAACAGGCGCAGGCCCATCCCACTCGAATCCTATTGCCTGAGTCCGAAGATGAGCGCACGTTGCGTGCTGCCGCGGAGCTTCAGCGGCGGCGGATTGCCGACGTTTGCCTGATTGGAGATCCGGCTGTTGTCACGCGGGCACTGCACGGATACGGGATTCGCGAATCCATCGAAGTAGTGAACCCGTTGTCCCCAGAGCGTCTGGAACCTTTTACTGGTATGTACCATGAGATGCGCCGCCGCAAGGGTATGACCCTATCCGAGGCGGAATCCGTGATGCAGAATCCGATCGCGCACGGAATCATGATGTTGCATCTCGATCAGGCCGATGGATTGGTGGCAGGGGCTTGCCACTCAACTGCGGCGACACTTCGTCCCGCGCTTCAGATATTGAGAACTCGCGAAGGGTGTTCGATGGTATCCAGTTTCTTTTTTATGACGTTAGGGGAGACCACTTATCTGTTTGCGGACTGTGGTCTGGTAGAGAATCCGAACGCGGAGGAGTTGGCGGAAATTGCGCTTTCATCGGCCGAAACGGCACTTCAGTTCGGTATCGACCCTTATGTGGCGATGTTGTCTTACTCCACGCTTGGATCCGCGGACAGTCCATTAACGCGCAAAGTGGTAGAGGCGACCCAAATTGCCAAGTCACGCTGTGCGGAGCGGTTTGGTGGAAATAGTGCGGTACGCATTGATGGTGAGTTGCAGGTCGATGCGGCGATTGTGGAATCGGTAGCGCGTCGCAAGGCGCCGGACAGCGAAGTTGCGGGCCGAGCACGGGTGCTGGTGTTTCCGGATTTGAATTCGGGAAACATGGCGTACAAGTTGGTAGAACGATTGGCCGGGGCTTCGGCGTACGGTCCCATACTTCAAGGCATTCGCAAACCGGTCAATGATTTGTCCCGTGGGTGTTCGTGGGAGGATATCGTCGGTGTGGCCGCCGTGACGGTGGTGCAGAGCCAGATGCATGCGGCCACCTCGTTACGTTAGCATGGACGAGGGCGGGCGGTGCGTGGGGAATTGCCTGTCCGGGTCAGGTGGCCTTTGCGGCGAGCAGGGCGTAACTAGGATAAGGTATGTCGCACCGGCGGCGGTATTTCATGACTGGACAATTGGACGAGTGCATACAATATACGGGCGCAAGGAGTGCGCATTGCCCGCTGGCCGTTGATGAGGCCAGGCCAGGAGAGAAGTATTGAAAATCCTGGTTTTGAATAGCGGTTCATCCTCTATCAAGTACCAAGTATTCGAATTCAACAGTGAAGGTAGCCGGAGCGAAGCCAAAGGTATCGTGGAGCGGATCGGGCAGAGCGGCGCGACGATCACGTGTGCGCGATTGGATCGGAACGATTCTTCCACAAGCGGATTGAGCAATGTCGAGAAGTCTCCGGCGCAGATCAAGGATCATCACGGTGCAATAGCATTGATCTGCAAGTCGCTGTTAAATCCATCGAGTCCGATCATTGGGAATGTAACCGAGTTGAGCGCGATAGGACATCGCGTGGTCCATGGTGGCGAAGAGTTTTACAAGTCGGTGTTGATCGACAAGAGTGTGCTCACGGGAATTGAACGTTGTGCCCGTCTGGCTCCGCTTCACAATCCACCAGCCATCATGGGTATTAAGGCATGTACGGACACGTTTGGGGCGGTGCCTCAGGTTGCGGTTTTCGACACGGCGTTTCATCACACCATTCCCAGGAATGCGTATTTGTATCCCATTCCGTATGCATACTATCAAGAGCATGCCATTCGCAAATATGGATTTCACGGCACTTCGCACCGGTACGTCGCGCTTGAAGCCGCGCGGTACCTTGGAAAGCCGATAGAGGAAACGCGTCTCATTACGTGTCATCTTGGAAACGGTTGCAGCGTTACAGCGATAAACCGCGGCAAGTCAATCGATACGAGTATGGGGATGACACCCTTGGGTGGTGTCATGATGGGGACGCGCTCTGGCGATATGGATCCGTATATACCCTTGTATATGATCCGTGAGATGGGTCTGGACGCGGACGAGGTCACTCGCACGTTGAACCGTTCGAGCGGCATGGAAGGAATCTGCAAGCACACCGACGTTCGCGACATTGAAAGACTGGCATTGGAAGGCGACGAATCGGCGCAGCTTGCACTCGATATGTTTGCATACCGAATTGCTCTGTTCATTGGCGGTTACGCGATGGCGCTTGGGGGCGCGGATGCGATTGTTTTTACTGGAGGAATTGGTGAAAACGATGCGGCCATGCGCAGCCGTATACTTGCGAAATCCGGTTACCTTGGCATTCACATCGATGAGGAGCAAAACAGCAAGCATGCGGTTTGCATCGCAAGTCCGACTTCAACGGCGAAGGCACTGGTGATCCGCACCAACGAAGAGTTGATGATTGCGCGGGATACCGCCGCCATTATTGAAGCCTCTTTCGCGACGGCCGCTCTCGTTTCGACACCTTCCTGAGTCCCCCGACTGTCCGGGGCGCTTTCGCGATTACCCGTTCCATGGTAGAATCCCGTTCATTTACCGGTACATGGAGCGGCGGCATGCCGGCATACGGGAACGAGTTTTCAAGCATTTACCGCGAGCGGTGGGACTTATGGAGCCGCATGATGTGGCCGTTTCTGATGCGGCGCTTAGACGAGCGCGGCATTGCGGGAGGCCGGTGGCTGGATCTTTGCTGTGGGACGGGATCGCTGTTGCGTCTGGCATCCGAGCGTGGCTTTCAGACCGTGGGTGTGGATCGGTCTCGCCATCAACTGGCTCATGCGCGGGAATTGACTCCTGAATCCAAGTTAGTGTGCGCTGATATTCTGACCGCGCGACTTTCCGGTCAATTCGATGTGGTTACATGTCTTTTCGACAGTTTGAATTACATATTGGATGAGGCCTTTATAGCGGGTCTTTTTCGGAAAATTGCAGTACATCTAACGTCCCATGGATTATTTGTCTTTGATGTGAAAACACCGGAGGGATTTCGGGCCGAATCGGATAGAACGTTTGTGGAAGACCACCGAGTAGTCTGTTTTCAAAGTCATTATGACGAGGACACCTTGGTGCACCGATTTCAAGTAGTGGGATTTGTTCAATCTGGGAAACACTATCGGCGATTTGAGGAGGAGCATGTGCAGCGGTCATATGAACGAAGAAGTATGGATTTGCATCTGTGTGATGCGGGGTTTGCGTGCGAGTGCCTGGATGGTGAACGGTTTACCAGTGCTGCCGAATCAAGTCGCCGTATCCTCTACCTATGCCACCGCAGGGAGGGGTAGATTCACCCTCTCACAACGGTTGGCATCGGGCCGGTGCTGTGCTATCATCTCGATCTGAAAGCACGAGTTTAGTCAGGGGAGACCGGTCCTGGTGTCGAGCCGATCACTAGACGTCGATGCAGTACATTCGGCAATTCATATGCATCGGGGATCAGCGCGATCCATTCAGATGCTGGCACGCGCCAAAGAGAGCGTTGCGGGAGGGGCAAGCAGCACGATGCGCGTGTTGCCGTACCACCTTCCGCTTGTCGTGGAGCGCGCGCGAGGCGCCTCAATCTGGGATGCCGACGGTCACGAACTCATTGACATGAATATGGGCTATGGCCCCCTGCTGTTTGGGCATTGTCCCGAGTTCATCAACCGCGCCATCATTCAGGAATTGAACCAACGGGGCACTCAGTTGGGATTTCCCCACGAGTTGGCATTCCGCACGGCCGAATTGGTGAAGCAGAGCTTTCCCTCAGTCGATCTATTGCGATTCACATCGACCGGAACCGAGGCCGGTCAGACGGCGGTTCGTTTGGCGCGCGCCTATACCGGTCGCCCACTTATTGTGTTGTTCGAGGGGCATTATCACGGTTCGAGCGAAGGTGTTTTCCACCGCTACCACGCGACGCCTGCCGATCTACAGACGCGGGCTGGATACGAGTCCATCCCAGGAACTCGAGGGATGTCCCGTTCTATCGAATGTGCCTTAGTGATTCCGTGGAACGATACGCCGGTTCTTGAAAGCGTGCTGCAGGCCCATGGCCATGAGGTTGCCGCAATTGTGATGGAACCGGTGATGGGAAATGCGGGCGTCATAGCGCCAGTTCCCGGATTTCTTGAGGACGTGCGTGGACTGGCGGACCGATACGGGGCGCTGCTGATTTTTGATGAAGTCATCACAGGATTTCGCGTAGCCCGAGGCGGTGCACAGGAACTTTACGGAGTCCACCCCGACCTGACGATGTTTTCGAAGGCGATAGGGGGCGGCGTTCCCCTTGGCGCGATTGGCGGCCGTCACGATGTCATGAAGCAATTGGCAGATGGCACGGTATTTCACGGGGGAGTCTACTCGGGAAACCCGCTCTCTCTTGCGGCGGCGCTCGCGGTGCAGGAACATTACGATGCGCGTGGGACTGTACTTTATGACGAGTTGTGGTCTGCCGCGAGCCGGCTTGCTTTCGGTTTGGAACGTCTTTTCCGGGATGCTGGCGTTTGCGCGGCCATATCGCATGTGGGCCCTATGCTGAGTTGCTGGTTGTTAGATGATGCATCGGCAGGCGTTCCCCATGATTATCGAAGTGCGGCGAGCCGTACATTGCACGAGCGGTACATCCGTTTGCAGCACGCCTCACAGCTTGCGGGCGTGTATTTTCATCCCAACCGATTCGAGCCTTGGTATCTTTCGACCGCGCACACTCCCGACGTGGTTGACACGGTATTGGAACGCTTGGGGCATGTGATTGGGAAAGGCGATTGGATTTGACTCACTTTTTGCGTTTTGTGGGAGATTGATGTGGCTTTGTTCAGAGGTCCACAAAAAGTCAACAAAGACTGGAGCGGGGAAGTCCTTGCCGTTGCAGCGCGCGTGATGAAGGGGCAAGGGATAACGATTGAACCCAACTTGGATGCTTCGCTTTCCGAGGAAGGGCTTGGTCTGACGTCCATGGGCCGGCTCGAACTCCTTGCGGCGGTGGAGCGCGAACTCGGCGTTTCCATTCCTGAAGACTATTGGGGTGCGAAGCGGATATCCAGTCTTGGCCACCTCGTTCGATTGATTTCGAGATGAGTGCGAGGGAATGCAGCCCGGAGATCTGTGGGTCAGACACAAGTGACGAGTTGATCACCTGTTGGAAACGCTGGAAGGGCGGCATCGACTGCACTGTGACCCAGCGCCTTTGGCTTTCAGGGGAATTGCGCGAGGAAACTGACCGTTTTGCCCGGGTGCTGTCCGCCCAAGGCGTTCGCGCGGGGGAATGCGTGGTATTGGCGTTGGCCAATACGGCGGCGTTTCCGGTTGCGCTTATGGCACTGCTTCAGCTGGGTTGCAATCCGGTGCTTCAGTACGCCGGGACCACACTTCGTGAATTGGACCGAACGGCTAGTGCATTAGGTATTAAGTGGTGGATCCACGACTTCGTCGAATCTACAAGCCGTATTGATATTGCCGATGCTTCGGTATGCGCTTACACTGAAGTGTGCGGGATGTCTCTTAAGCTTTCTACTTTTTCCGGCGTTCCGCGCGAATCGTCGTCTCTTCGCGATTTGCACGGAGTGGTGCTTCATCCGACCTCAGGCACGTACGGATTGGCACGGTTTTGCTACAGGAATCAGCGCGTTGCCGTGGCGGAGGGCGAGAATTATGTTTCTCGTGTTACAATCCACGGGGAGGCGCGGGTGCGCGTGACCACACCACTTAGCCACGCCTACGCGTATGGGTTTGGCCTCGTCGCCTCCTTGCTTTGCGATAACACGCTTGTGCTGGACGCCGAGTTTAATCCGAAGCGTGTGTTGAACCACGAACAGCAACACCCGAGCACCATTCTGGCGCTCGTGCCGCCTATGGTCAAGTCCTTGACTCAGGTGTCGCATGGGCGTGACAGACCAACAATGGCACGCCACGTGTTCTTCGCGGGCGGGCCCTGCAGCGCGGACGTCAAGCGGGAATTTGAATCGACCTTGGGGGTGCAGCTTTACGCAATCTACGGCACAACGGAAACGGGCGCCATATCCACGACTTATCATGACGATTCTTCAGTGGATGGTGTGGGGATTCCGCTTCGCAATGTGGATGTGTGCATTGCGGAAGGGGCCGAATACGCATCGCTTTCCAGTGGTGTGCATGAGATACTGGTTCGGTCCAGTTCCATGATGCAGGGCTATGTTGGACAGCCGTCCATTTCTGAGGACACCTATTGGGCGACCGGTGATTTGGGGCTTTTGGACACCTGGGGAGCCATCCACATTACGGGCCGGATCAAGGACATCATTAATCTTGGCGGAATGAAAGTGGATCCGGCGGAAGTGGAGATTGTGCTTCGCGCCCATCCGGCGGTTGTGGATGCGGTAGTCTATCCTGGTTTACGCAGTGAGGGAGTCGAGTATGTACAGGCCGCCATCCAAGCGAGCGACTCGCGCGTGGATGCCCATGTTCTGCGACACCATTGTTTTGCCGAACTGGATGTTTTTAAGGTACCTTCCGTGTTTCATTTTGTTGAGACATTGCCCCGCACGCCTTCCGGAAAATGCATGAAGATTCACTGCCCGGGATTCCCGTCTGAGTATGTGGTTCGTTGAATGCTATCTGTTCGCGAGCGATCGAGAAAGGTCTCGATTTCTTCCACGAGCGCTTTCTGCAATATGCCTTTCCGCGCCATGAACAGGCCAATGCTGTGACGTGCAGATTGTAGGGGGACAAGTTTAACCCCGGGCAGATCGGCGATTCGATGCGCGTTTCGGCAGTCTCCATCGCTTTGTTCACCATAGAAGATAGTGGCTTCAGGCCTTGGAGTGGTATTTCTGAATACTTCCATCGGTTTCCATATTCCGTGGATTCCGACGCGCATGAGCAGATCCACGAGGAGCACGGGGGTCGATACGAGCAAAACGAGCCCTTCGCGGTAAGCGGGCCAATCATTCTTTAGCCTGCGCAAATTGAATAGATATCGGCATTGAAGCGGCGGGTTGATCCACGTGCGCAGGGGAAAGGCGGGACTCAGTGCGATTATTTTCTGCATGCCACACCGGGAGCCGAAATAGATGGCCGCGGAACCGCCGGAGGAATCGCCGAGAGCGATGTTTATCGTGCTTCCCAGAGTTTCCATGTAATGCCTGACCTCGTTTTCAAAGAATTCGCGTCCATTCGCAGCGCCATCTGGGTGGACGTGGTAGGCGCAGCGATGCGTGTCGCGGAAGAAAACTCTATTGCAGGGTTGACTGAGATTATCGAAAAACCCTTGAAATTCGAATGTTGGCTGGCTGGCGAAGAGCAGCATAGTGCTCGAAAAGGAAAAGATGGTGATTGAGGCGCCATTGTCCTGAACGAGCACGTGCGCGGATGGTCCATCTTGTTCAGCAGTGGTGGAGAACGGTTGCGTTTCGTCTTCTCTGGCGGAGCTTTCGCGGAGTTCGGGCAACAGTAATCGCGCGGATGTACTGACAATGAATTCGCGAATGGCCATGGTCCATCGGGCGAATGCGGACATGTGTATTCGACTCCACTATCTCTTGTCAGGCGATTGCGCAGCCATTTCCGGTATGATACCACGACTCTTGTATTGCGATTTGACGTCCATGCACTGATTGAGGAGAGCGGGGAGTATGCGGTATTCACGTATCAGGTTTCGGCTGCTTACGAGTTGTCTCTTGGGGATAGGGATTTGCGCACTTGCATTGACAGCCAATCCAGAGCCACAAAAGGGTCCCGCAATTGATGCCGACGATTGGTTGCCGATTCTTGTTGCTCCCGCCCGGCCCATTCCTGTGGAGGCATTTGGGGCCGAGCGGGCCTATCCAGAGTGGCAGAACCGTTTGACTAAAGTGGGCAAACTCAATTCCCCGTTGGTTGAGGTTACTCCGTTTATTTTTAAGGGCCGCCGCTGTTTACTGGAGAATTGGCAACGGCAGTGGGAAAAGATCGGATCGCCAGATGGAGACCGGTTCCAAGAAGATCAGGTGCGTATTCGAGACTTGGAGACCGACGAGATCATTTCGGTCGCGCTGACGGGTCATGGTTTGGGTATGGCGTTTGTTTGGGAAGGGCGCGTCTATGTATTTGCGGGGAACTGGGGTACGGAGAAGAAATGGCAGATTAAGGCCATTGAAATGACGTATTCCGATGATCTGATTCATTGGTCCGAGCCGCGTGTTGTACTTCGGGCTGGCGAGGGCGAACGATTCTTTAACGTTTCCGTATGCCGTGGACGGGATGCGTTTGTGCTGCTTGTAGAGTCCGACGATGCGCGCTGGCCTGCGTTCACATTCAAGTATTTTACTTCGGACGACTTGATTGACTGGACGCCCGTGGAGCATGCCCAATACGGGCGTGAGAAGTATGTAGGCGGCCCGGCTCTCTATTTTTATGGTGACTACTTCTACACACTCTATCTTCAGTCCCTGGGCGATGGATACTACGAAACGCGCGTTGCGCGATCCAAAGATTTGGTTCATTGGCAGGACGCCCCGGTAGAGCGGCCGGTGGTGACATACGATCCGTTGCAGACCGTGCACGAAATTCGACCGCCGGAAATTCGCGAGAAAAACGCATCCGATGTTGAAATATACGAGTGGGAGGGTAAGACCTACGCGTATTTCACCGGAGGTGATCAACAAGTGGGAGGAGACCTGCAATTGGCGGTGTTTGAAGGGAGTGCTCAAGAACTGTTGGAACACTATTTTGCAGCGCCCAATTTGCCGGCACCGCGACCTAATCAGATTTCCTATCAGGAGGCGCAGTTGGGCGCCTTTGTGCATTTCGGTCCGGCGACGTTTGCGGGCGGCGATTTCATGCAGGTTCCCGCAGCAGCGCTATTCAATCCGTCTGAGTTGGATGCCGATCAATGGATGAAGGCGGCCGTGGCGATGGGCGCGAAGCATATTGTGCTGACCGCGAAGCATCACAATGGGTACTGTCTTTGGCCCACCAAGACCACGGAATATTCCGTGAAGGGGAGTCCGTGGAAGGGAGGTCAGGGGGACGTGGTGCGCGAATTCGTCGATGCCGCGCGGCGCCATGGGTTGAAGCCCGGGTTGTATTTATCCGGAGGCGATAAATCATTTCCGTGCACCAGCACTCCGGATCCTGTGGGCGAGCGAGTGATTGAAGGCGATCGCAATGCGTATTATCCGGTATTTCTTGAACAGCTCCGCGAGTTGCTCACGGGCTACGGGGAGCTGTCTGCGATGTGGTTTGATGGCGCGTATGATCCCTTTGGATGGGATGTGCGGAATGCGAAGGGGGAGTACTTGGGGCCGGTGTTCGGCGACGCCGCTGCATTGATGGTGCATGAACTTCAACCCAATGCCGTGGTGTTCAACGGCACTCGCCCCGATATCCGCTGGTCAGGAAGTGAGCGCGGTGAGGCGGCGTACCCGCTTTGGAATGTGGTGACCCCGGAAGTTGCCACTCAGGTGTGGTGCCCGGTTTACGCCAACGGATATATTCCCGCGGAAGCCAACGTGCACACGCGCAAGGGGTGGTTCTGGGAGGCGAATACCGATGAGACGCTTCTGACGGTTGATCGGTTGATCGAGATAGCTCATACCTCGCTGGGCCGAGGCGCGAATCTGCTGATTAATATGACACCGGATACGCGAGGTCTGGTCCCGGATGCAGAGGTGATGCTGCTGCGGGAGTTTGGGGAACAGTGGAGGAGTATGTATGGGGCGCCGATTGCTGCCATTAGCAGTGAGGATCGGTGGGAGGAAGGGAACGTGCTGACGGTGGATTTGGGCGGTAGCCATCGAATTGACCGTGTACTACTGGAAGAGGAGTTCGCATTAGGTCAGCGCGTGAAGACTTTTCGTTTGGAAGTTCGCGTCGGCGGGGAGTGGAAAGTTGTCTCAGAAGGGCAAACGATTGGGCGGATGCGGATTGAGCGGTTCGATCCGGTGGAGACGGATGCCCTGCGTGTGCGGGTGATCGATACACTTGCGATGCCGTGCATCCGCAACGTTTCGGTGTACGCGGCGGTTCGCTAGGCGATGATATCGTGAACGACGTTTCCGTGTACGTCAGTAAGGCGGAAATCGCGGCCGGCATAGCGGTAGGTGAATTTCTCGTGGTCGAATCCGAGCAGGTATAGCATCGTGGCATGCAGGTCGTGCACGTGCATGCGGTTTTCCACGGCCTGGAATCCGAATTCGTCAGTTGCGCCGTAGATGGTGCCGCCTTTGACGCCTCCGCCGGCCATCCAGACCGTAAATCCATAGTGATTGTGGTCGCGGCCATTTATCTTGCCGGCGTTGGCGCCCGGGGTGGGCAATTCGACGGTCGGTGTGCGGCCAAACTCGCCGCAGCAGATTACGAGCGTATCTTCGAGCATGCCGCGTTGTTTGAGATCTTTCAGCAGGGCGGCGATGGGTTGGTCGCATTGATCTGCGAGTTTTTTGTGATTGATTTCCAGATCGTCATGGTTGTCCCACGGCTGGCCTTGTCCGTGCCACACCTGTACAAAGCGAACACCGCGTTCAAGCAAACGACGCGTAATAAGCAATTGCCGGGCATGCACTCCCTCGCCGTACATTTTTCGGATGTAGGGCGGCTCCTTGCGGATGTCGAACGCGTCGGTTGCATCCAGTTGCATGCGGTAGGCGAGTTCGAACGATTGTATTCGGGCTTCTACCTCGAGGTCATCCTGACGGGCGGCCTGATGGCGTGCGTTGAGTGTATTCAGCAGGTCGAGTTGGCCTCTTTGAGCGTCTTTCGATACATAATTGTTTCTGATGTTTTCTATAAGGTCTTCGATTTCAGTGTGTTTGGTATCGATATAGGCGCCTTGGTATATGCCGGGCAGGAAGCCCGACTGCCAGTTCTGAGATTCCTGGATGGGATAGCCGTTCGGGCACATGGAGATGAATCCGGGCAGGTTCTGATTTTCCGTACCCAGGCCGTATGTTACCCAGGAGCCGACGCTGGGGCGGATGAGGCGCGCTTCTCCGCAGTTCATCAGCAGAAGTGACGGCTCGTGATTCGGTACGTCGGCGTACATGGAGCGAATGACGCAGATATCGTCGACGCATTGGGCAGTCTTTGCAAACAGATCGCTGACCGGAATGCCGCTTTGGCCGTAGGGTTTAAACGCGAACGGCGAGGGCATGGCCGCGCCGGTGGGGCGTTCGGTGCGCAGGTTTTCCACGGGTAGTTTTTGGCCGGCGTATTTTTCCAGTGCCGGTTTGGGATCCCAAGAATCGACGTGGGAGAGACCGCCGTTCAGAAAGATGTGTACGACGCGTTTCGCGCGGGCCGGAAAGTGGGGCATCCTCGGGGCCATGGCTTGGGTGGCGGAAGAGGCTTGCGCCTGTGCTTCCCCAAGCGTGCCTGACGATCCCAATAGCGTTGCGAGGCCCATCGCGCCAAAACCCATGCCCGTGCGGCGGAGAAAATCGCGCCGGTTCAGGATGCAGTCGTCGGGCGTGAGTGCGTGATGGTTCATGGCTGTAGTTCCGACCTCCTGGTACAGATCCTAGTATAGGTTGCGAGAGTAAATCGGGCAAGCTGGTTCCATTAATCCACAAACAGGAACTCGTTTGTCATGAGCAGGACTTGTGCATACTGTTCCCACGGCGTGAGCGGCACCGGTGGAGGACCTGCGAATTCCTTCTTCGATTCCCATTCACCTATCGGTGCGCCATCTGAAGTTCGCAAGACGATTCTCGGAGTCCATTCATAGGAGTCGAAGGATTCATTGGCACCGGCCGCGACAACGAAGTCGATGGTATCGCCGGCGGCGACTTCGATACCCTCCACATGAGATTCGGATTCCCCGTTGAATACCGTCGAGTTCCAGCGAATGCCTCCGCGGCTTGACACAGCAAAACCTGTCACACCGTCGCCCTGATCTGAGCCGTGTTTCAGAGCGCCTTTGACCTCCGCCACTCCGTTATCCGTCGCGGTCCATCGCAAGATTGTGCACTGTGTGGAAGCCCCACCCGGGTGTCCGCCTCCGTCCGTTATCATGGCCCATCCAAGGGTTGGATCGGGGATGGCATCGCCGCCCTTCCATGTGTTTGAGCCAAAGA
The DNA here is from genome assembly GCA_045863295.1 of Candidatus Hydrogenedentota bacterium. GTDB lineage: Bacteria > Hydrogenedentota > Hydrogenedentia > Hydrogenedentales > SLHB01 > BTWA01. Next base: position 33,924 of record BTWA01000038.1, on the reverse strand, counting down.
ATGGAAAGAGAGAAAACGATGTTACCCGATTTTCCTCCACGCTCACGGAACCGTAGCCGTACTTCCAAGGGGGCACCGGCGCGGGTTTGGCCGCTTGTTGCTCCAGGAAGACCTTCGCCAGTGCCACTTCGTCTTCGTCAGGGCAGCGTTGATAGGCGAATTGGTATATCGCCTGTATCTGTCCGTCCGGATCGTTTGCTGATTGAGTACTACGTGTCGCAAGGACTCGCGCCTGATCGACAAGGAACGGTCCGTTCATTAAGTACAGTGCTTGTTGCGGCACGGTAGTTCTGAATCGGCGGGGGCTGTGCGTATCCGGGCTTGCAAAATCGAACGTGCGGAACAAGGCGGGAAGATTCTGGCGTTCAATGTAGCTGTATACGCTGCGCCGCGTTGTATGAGGCGGGTTGGTGATATCGACGGAAGGCCCGCCCATGCTCAGGTCGATATTTCCAGAGGAGGCCAGAATGGCATCTCGCATGGCTTCGAAATCGAGTCTCTGCCGGTTTTGCCGCCAAATAAGTTTGTTCTCGGGATCAATTGACGCGGCCTCCGGGCGGTATGTGCTGGATTGGCGGTAGGCTTCGGTCAGCATGATCGCCCGGTGAAGTTTCTTGATAGACCAACCGTTGTCCATGAATTCAGCCGCCAGGTAATCCATCAATTCAGGGTGCGTTGGGGGCGCGCTTCTCACGCCGAAATCGCTGGTGGAGTCGACGAGTGGCTGACCGAAGTGATACATCCAAACACGATTGACGATGACTCGCGCGGTGAGGGGATTATTAGTGCTTGCGATTGCTTCCGCGAGTTCGAGCCGACCGCTACCCTTTTCGAAAGGCTTGCGATCGACTGCGCTTATCACCCCGAGGAATTGGCGAGGGACCTTGTCGCCCTTTTGGTCTGGCTTGCCGCGCTTGAATATGTATGGGTCGAATGGTTTTTCGGCGTCCTGGACCGCCATGGCGCGCGCGGGCCGGTTGGGATGGGTGCCCATAACCCGTGCAATCGCGTTTCGCTTTTCGCGTATGCGGCCTTGGGTGGGTACATCGTTTAAATCAAAGACATCTCCCCGCGGCACATTGGCGACGCTGGCGGCGCCGTACAAGACTTGCCTGATGGCCTCTGCGTCCGTGTCTGTCAGTCCATCGGGCCATGGCAGGGGTTTGTCCTCGCGCGCGGCCCATTGAGAACGCGCGGCAAGTCGATCGGCCCATAGTTTTGAGACCTCATCAAAGACTGCGCGATACCGGTTCGCCACATCCGCGAGATTCTGTGGTTTGGCGTCGGCAAAGGCGGCTGCAATTCGCGTGTTGATGGGGCCGGTTTCCATTTTATTGGCACTGACCAATGCCACCAGCGCAGTGGCCTGATCCGCGAACCCTTCCGTGGGGAGCGCGGCAAAGGCGAACCATGGCGCGAATACGGGGTCGTGCCGGGCAGATCGTTCCTTGAGGTCGTTGCGCCAACGATCGGTCAATTGCCAACGAAGGCTCCGTTCACCGGACAAACGCCGAAAAGCCTCGTCGTCTTTCAGTTCTATTGTTTCCTGTGCGGTGAGAAGATAGTCGGCAGCCTTGTCTCGGGCATGGGTGAGCAACTCAACATGCAAGTCATCCATGAGTTGTTCGAGGGCCGCTTCGGCTTGCGCCACTTGTTGCAGGTAGCTTTGATACCCGGGATCGTCCGGTTTCGGATCTTCAATGAGTGGCAGTTCGGCTGGTTCTGTTGTGCTTCGGAATATACCGTAGAGGGAGTAGTAGTCGGCAGCGGGAATCGGGTCGTACTTGTGGTCGTGACAACGGGCGCATGAAACGGTCAATCCCAGCATTCCCCTTGTAACGACGTCAATTTTGTCGTCGATCTGATCGTGAATATTTCCGACGAATTTGCGGCCCACACCGAGAAACCCGGTGGCGGCCAGGTTGCGCCTGTCAGGGAGTTCCATCTGGTCCGCGGCGATTTGCTGCTTTATGAACTGGTCGTACGGCATATCCTCATTGAATGCGCGGATGACGTAGTCCCGATACGTATGCGAATAGGGAAACGCGCGCTCTTCCTGAAAAACATATCCCTTGGTATCGCTATAGCGGGCGATATCGAGCCAGTATCGGGCCCAGCGTTCGCCGTAGCGAGGCGAGGCCAAGAGGCGGTCAATGAGATTCTCGTAGGCATTCGCGCTGGGATCGCTTACAAAGGCCTCCGTTTCCTCTGGTGTGGGAGGAAGTCCCGTAAGGTCGAATGTAGCGCGCCGCAGCAGGGTGCGTCGTTCTGCCGGCGGTGACGGGGCCAAGCCCGCAGCGTCGAGTTTCGCGCGCAAGAATCGATCGACTGGAGATAGTCCGGCCATTTCCATTGGTACGGCAGGGGGATTGGGGCGTGTGACGGGCTGAAACGCCCAATGGCTTGCGCGAGCCTCAGCGAAACGCTCTTCCCATGCGTGTTCCGCTGTTTCTGTTGCCTTTTGCTCGCCTTCGGGCCAAGGCGCACCGAGTCGAACCCACTCGCGGATGGCTTCGATTTGTGCTTCGTCCAATTTGCCTTTCGGCGGCATGGTGACAGTGCCCGTGTATTGGATGACTTGTACAATCAGGCTCGATTCGGGAGTACCCGCGACGAGCGCCGGTCCGGACTCGCCGCCTTTGAGTATGGATGTGCGGCTGTCGAGGCGCAGCCCCATTTTCTGAGTTTCGGGCCCATGGCAGGAATAACAGTGTTCCGCTAGTACGGGACGGATCCGGGTTTCGAAGTATTCGATGGCCTCAGGGGGAAATGCAGGAGGCGTAGTTTCGTCGGAGAATGCGATGGAGACACCGGGAAACAGACCCAGTACGACGGTCAGCATGAGACTTAGGCAAGCAATTTGACAGACAATTCGAGCCACAACTATTGCATCCTTTGGAGCGGATACGACCGAGAGGAGCATAGCACAGCGGTCGATTTCTTGCGAAATTGCGTGGAGAGTCAGGGATTGGGCTGATCCAACTCCAGCAGGTATTGCCGTGTAAATTCGATTCCCTTCCCCAAGGTATTCGAATCGACCTTGCCGAGCAGATCGTCTTTGCTGTGCAGCAGTGCAAAATCCTCTTGTCGCAGCGAGTCAAACGTTATGGTGGGAATGCCTTCATCACTGAAAGGGATGGAATCCGAAATGACGCCGTCCGGCAAGTTTCGGCTTTCCACTGTAATGCGATTGGCCGCTGCGAGTTCTTCGGCCCGTTGAATCAAGGCAGGGTCGGACCCATTTTTCCATATATGCACATGGGCTACACCAAGACACTCCAGATTTACCATATATCGAATGCGGGCCAGTTCGTTTGGTTTCAGTTTCGTGACATAGGTTTTCGAACCCCACAGTAAATCCTCTTCATACGCAAATGCGATAAAGACGTAGGTGTGATCGCGTGCGGGCAGTTTTCGCAGTTCGCGATAGAGGTGGACGACCGACACGACCCCGGACCAGTTGTCCACGGCACCGTCGCCGAGTCCATTGGGGTGTTTATCCAAATGTGCTCCCACAACAATGGTGTCGTCTGATTTGCCGTCAAGCTGAACAATGACATTCTTTACCGGAAGGCCAATATCGGATGTGCCGTTTCGCAGGACTTTCTGTTCCACGACTCTTGTAGCTCCGGCTTGCTTGAAGAGTTCCACTACCTTGATCTGACGCCATTGATTCACCTCCTCTACAGGAACGCTCGAGGGTTGCTGTGAAATGACGTTCAGGTCGAGTTGATACGGCTCCTCTCCATGTACCTTGGCAATTGCAATGACCACCAAAGCAAGCGTACACATGGCTCTCATGATCGGCATCTCCAGAATATGTATTCTTCAACGGGACAGTCAGAGAGGGAACGTATATACAAGACTCAAAGCTGCTCGGTAATGGGCGTACGCGGAAGTCCGTCACGCAGGTTGCGTTTGTGCCACCCGGTCGAGGCCCCGATACTGAACCGCCTCGGACACGTGGACTTCTTCGATTTCATCTTTGTTTTCCAAGTCCGCGAGGGTGCGTGCCACGCGGAGGATTTTGTCGTAGGCCCGTGCGCTGAGTCCCATGTGCTCGATGGCGTGCTGCAGTAGCTTTGACGGGCCGTCACCGAGGATGCAGTAGTCACGCACGGACTTTCCGTCGAGATGCGCGTTGCACGCGAAGTGTCCCTTGTATCGGGTGCGCTGGCGATCGCGTGCGGACTGCACCTGCGAACGCACTTCGGCGCTGGACATGCCGCTTGGTTTTCGATCGGACAATTCTTCGTAGGTCAGGCCCGGTACTTCCGCATGGATGTCGATGCGATCCAGCAACGGCCCGGATAGCCGCGCCATGTAGCGTTGAATTTCGCCCTGACTGCATCTGCAGTGGTGCCGGGGATCCGAGCTGTAGCCACATGGGCATATTTGCGTTGCCAATATACCATCCTTCAATTTTGAGCTTCCGCGCTGTAAACGTCGATTGAGTGCGCCAAAACCTGTGCTATCAGATTACCCTGCAGAACCCAAAACCATCGGAGACCATGTTCGTAAACGTCGTATGGATTTGGGCCTGCTCCAGCGGCAAGTTGCCGATATTATAGGTGTAGATAAAGCGACAATCGAATCTTGGGAACTTACAGCAAGGATTCCGAATGTTCGTGCGTGGCCAGCCGTCCTGGAATTCCTGGGATACGATCCGCGTCCAGTCGGTACAACCATCGGCGAAAGGTTGCGTCGACACAGGAAGGGGCTAGGGTTGTCAGGTGCCGAAGCCGCCAAATCAATTGGGGTTGACCCGTCGACAATTTCCAAATGGGAGTGCCAATCAGACAAACGGCACGATCACAGGTCCATTCATGTGATAGCAGCGTTCTTGGGCTGCAATCCACTTGCCCGGCCCGTTAGCTTGAGAGAATACATTCGTCAGGCGAGGCAACTAGCCGGGCTGAGCCAAGAAGATCTGGGCATGCATTTGGGTACATGTCAGCATGTAGTGTCCAGGTGGGAACTGGGCAAGAGTATACCGTCAAATAAACAACTTACCCAAATTGAGCAGATCTGTCACTTTCGATCTGGGGTACGGATCACCTTTTCGGCCCAGTCTTGTTAAGACGTTGCGTTGATATGGCCCCAAAACTGCCAGTGTGTTGACACTTCTCACTTTAACTGTCCGATTCCAAGTCGAAGGACACAGAGGCGTTTGCAACCCCAAAGACAAGGGTAGTGCTTGCAGATTTTCTGCAACTGTCCTATATGAGACTACTAGTGAAGAAAAAACACTTTCTCCAGACGTGTTACCCTTCTAATTGTACTGAAACGATTGGGGTTACTGTGTTGGTGGCTGAACTTTAGCTCTTGCTGCCGCTAGGGAATCTATCCGAAGATTCTTTATCCCTCGCGATGCTTTGTATTCCAGACTCTTTTCGTAATCCTGTATCGCCTCTGTGTACATCTTAAGACCGTGGAAGCATCTGCCCCGGTTGAAGTAATAGGCACCCACCAACTCACCCTCCAGTCCCTCCAGACCTCCGGAGAGTGAAATTGCCCGATTCAAGGTGATAATGGCGTCTTGGAATAGCTTTTCCTTGGCCGAAGAGCTCAATTGAGAATCTGGAGACTCTCCGCACTTGCGCAACGCGTACCCAAGTCCGTTCCATGCATTTGGGTCATCGGGCAAGAGTCTCACGGATTCATCAGCGGCTTCGATCGCCGCCTCAAAATGCCCCAACTTTGCCTCACAATAGCCCATTAAACCATAGGCACCTCCCAACAAGGGTTCGAGTTGGGCCGCGATACGAGCATGAGATAGCGCGTCAGGTACGGTGGCTTCGTTATCACTGTAGGCGTGCGCAAGTAGATAGTGCCCAAATGGATTCGCCGAGTCTTGTTCGAGCATCTGTTTTGCCGAGGCAATGACTTCCTCGTGTATCGCTCCGGATGGGTCGCGCTGCAGGCTAACAACTTGTTCATGAATCTCCGGTGGAAGGGATACCGAACTAAATTCCGGAATGGTTGGAATATATCCGCCCGTCGATGGGCCGTTTTCTTCCGGTTCCACGGATGTTGTGGAGGATGTGGCCGCCCCAAGACTTGATGCGAGTACGAAGATGGGAAGTGGCGATGGAAGTGTCTCATGTTGGGGAAAGACCTTGGCCTGGGCAATCCCGGGGAGGGAAAAGTCCTGATTACCGCTCCAGAACCCGTGCCATGGATATAGCCTTGCCGGGAGTGTCTCTGAATATGCTTCGAGTATTTGGGTATACACTTCTGGGCCGAGTTGGGTGCAATTCATAGGGAGGCCTTTCTCCAACAATTTCTGGACGGCCACAGCTAGTGACCCTTGCGTTTGCTCCATCGACTCAGTCTGCCAACCTTCTCTTGGTCCGGCTACCACATAAACATTCTTGCGGGGATTCGCCGTGGACGCGCGTTCCGTTTCATCAAAGTTGCGAAAATACCCGTTGCAGGAATCCACCATTACCAGAGCTCTGCTGACATTGCTTGCATGAATCGCCTGCAATAGCGCCAGAATCTTATATCCCTGTGACCGAACAAAAGGGAACTCCGTGGATTCGTCAATTGGGGCGTCAAAGGGAATGAGATATCCAGACGCTTGATCGTGCGTATAGCTCACCCCCCTCATGGAGATAAAGACGATGAGTATGGTGTTGTCGCCGGCCGTGGCGAGTTGTTCGGCAATGAACCGTTCAATCCCGCTCTTTGTGCAATGAGCGCCAAGTAATGGACGCACACGCACGCCGGGACGACGTCCTAGCAGGCCTCCAATTAGGTTCGCATCCGATTCGCCCGCTTTCAGAGAGCCGCCTTCCTTGTAGTGGGTTACGCCCATGGTAAGAACTAGGTACTGTGGTGGGGCCGGGGGCTGAATGGTGTTTTCTTTGACTACGGTGTTGTCTCCGATTGGAGGCGGTGGAACGGGATCAGAGTCGGCTGCCGGGACAAAGAAGAAACCGGCAAATGTTGTTATAAGGCCAACAACAGTGGATACGACGAAGTCGACTTTTACCGTGCCCTTGGAGACAAGGCGGGCAATCAGGAAGACAGTTCCACCCGACAGGAGACCCAACAACGCTACGGCCACGAGCCTAAGGATGTCTTCTGGCATGCCGGCACCAAGCAACGCCAAATAGAGACCGCCACTGACGCACAGGAGCAAGATGAACAAACCTGCAATTCTGAAGGCATTTTCTTTCATGACGTGTTCAACCCCTGGGCCCGCGTCGGCCGCCATTGGCTCAAATGTGGTTAATGGAAAATGTCAACAAACGCAATCTACCCCGTGACCTTTTCAATGTTCCGATTCCCCGGTACTCCTGGTGCAGCTATGAAGCTGTCGGTCATCGGGAGGCGTCGGGCCCTCAACGCGATTCTTCGAGAGAATACTCCCGGCAACAGTACACCAGTCGTGGTGGTAGTACTTGGAGCGATTGCTTGTCCATACGTATGTTTCGACACTTACAGGGCGTAGATCGGCACCTGTTGCCGGGTGGTTTATCCATACGGGAGCCGTCCAGGCACGATTTCCATCCTCTTGTTCCACTATGGCGTAATAGAACTCCGGCTCGGTGCTCGCGAGATAGCCGTCGAAAACGACAGCACCGTCTCCCTCAACCGTTTTCGTTTCCTGCTCGCCATCGATTTCCCGCCAAACCTCAAAACCGTTCTCTGCCTGAGGTTCGACAGTCCCATAAATCAAGGTCACGGCCCAGGTTTGATTCGGTTCATCCTTGTCATTGACGTCAACCCGGATTTGCAATGGTGTGTCGCGTTCAAGCGTCAAATTGGATCCCATTTGCGCATCATTCACATGTAGATTGACGGCCATGTTCTGATCTTCGGTGGCAAAGGTGCGGTTGTCTTGCATTGCTTGAAATAGCGACGGAATGGTCAATTCTTCCGAATACACGCCCGTTCTTGCGGGGCTCTTATCTCCCCAATGCCTGTAGTGATCGTCATGGCCGACCGATGGACTGATGTGAAATCCTTGCGTCAGATAGAAATAGTAATCGTCGCCGTGGTCTTCGTACCGGTGATTGTCCACACGTTTGTCTTTCGTGGCAAAGGGCCCACTGAGCACTTCGATCAGATGAACGTGTTTGTCGGCGGCCGCGACCAGCTTGGCAAAACTCCGCTCGTAATCATCCAGTCCGTAGTCGTTATACATCTTCTTTGTCGTGTCGCTTCTTGCCCCCTGATAAAATAGGTCTGAATAGACATCGGGGTGGTTCAATTGCACGACCACGGGGAACGTACTGGTCGATAGCTGATCGTAAAGGTCGCTGTACTTTCCATTCCCAACGGTGATGACGTCCTTGGCCCCGAGGACGTTTACGTGATTCCCCGAAGAAATGGTTGAGAATTCCTGGCCGTAAATGGCCAGGAACTGTTCGTCTGTTGCCATGCGGGCGGCTTCCAAAACAGACCGCACCTTCCTTTCCCTGCCGTCAATGGACAAAGGAATCAGAGTCGGCGAATTGTACAGGTCATGATTGGTGGCAATGAGGATTCCGTCCTTCCTTTCGCCGGCGCTGCTTTCGGCGGCCGAATGGTTATGCTCTGTTACCGCAAAGAAGTCGAGGCCATTCTTTCGGGCGGTCTTAAACGCCTCTTCAGGAGTTCCAGATCCGTCTGAGAAAGCAGTGTGGGAATGAAGTAACCCGTACCACAACCGTTCTTCCGCCGCCGCCAATCCGACGTAGAGGAGAAACAGGCAGAGCAATATCGCGGTTCTGGTGATCGGCATGGCGTGTCCTCCAGGTGTGGTGACATCTATTAGGGGTTTCATGTCGGATATGTGAAACTCAGCACGATAGGGTCACCTAAAGTCGAGTTTCAGCTTTGCGATGGAATGGGAGAGCGACGGTTTGCGGTCCAGTTTAGCCGCTAGCTTTTCGAAGTCGGCAATTAGTTCTCGCTCCGGGTCTGTGCCAGCTTGCCGTCCATACAGCTGAAAGGTCACTTGGCCATCGTTTGGATCGGCTTTTACAATGGAAAAATTGCTCTCTCTGTACAACGCAAGACGTTCAAACTCGTAGCCATCGTCTGTTCGACCAGAATCCGGTATGCCTAATCCAAGTATCATGCCCAGCATTCGCGAGACATTGTAGGTTATCGCGCTTGAGGTCAGCTGATACAACACGCCTCCCGAGGGACTCCTCACTGAAAACGCCGCGGCCACATGGACATCGCCGCTTAAGATGGATACGCGCTGTCCACGTGTTGTCGCCTCGAAAAGAGTCTCCAGGAGTTCCGAACGTTCTTCCTCGTTCAATTCGTTTTCCCATGAGTCCCTGAGATCGTCCGCCAGTGTCCCGAGTTTGGACACGAGCTTCTCCTTGCCGAGGATGGCGCGAAGGTGAAACACAGGCACGGCGGAGACCACGAAGAGAAATGGCTTGGATCGGGTCGAAGGCAGGCCCAACCACTCTCTAAAGCGGCTATGCTGTTCCTTGCCGAGAATTCGGTGAGATGGCCGTGACAGGTCCCGGACGCCCCGGCCATCCAGAACATAGAAGGCACAGGGGCCGGCATAGAATCCGTAATCGTACTGATTCTTGGGGGTTTTTGGATTATGGGAGTGTTCGTACTCTTCGTACACGAGTTTGGCAGTCTCGACCATCCGTTCGGCGAGCTCGCGTCCTTGTTGAATGGTCAACGGGGACTTCCTGCTCCCAAGGCTGGGCAGGAATCGCTTCACGAGTGCTTTGTCATCAGACCAGTCGTATGACCCCCATCCGTCATGGATCTCGTGGTCATCCCAAATCATGTAGGTTGGATAGTTGGAGTGGACCTGTTGGAAAGCGGGAAATCCCCAATAGCCCCGGTAAATATCGCGATACCAACTGACCATGTCCGCCTTGGTTGGCAGGAGCGCCCCTTTGGGACCAAGCCGCATCTTCTTGTTCAAATACTTCCAAATATCAAGGGTTTCAATGCCATCGACATACACCTGGTCACCGCCGCCAATGACGAAACGGAGATCACGGGGGCTGGTTTCTCCAGATACGGAACTAGCGTTTCTACCGCTATGACGGTCCAAGGCTTCGAGAAACATATCCCAAAGCTCGATGTTGCTCACAAGTGTCTTTCCAAAAGTGCCCACATCAAAGGGGCGGTTGCAAGAATAGAAGCCGAAGGAGATGGGAGAGAGACTTTCGTCCGGTGGCATTGTCCTAAAACGGCGAAGGTCGTCTTGTCCCAGGTACACTCGTTGCTCTTTGGGGTCATCACTTAGCCAATAGAGCGCATAGAAATATTCCGTGTCGGGCGCGAGATCCGTTATGTCCACTACGGTTGTCGAGTCTGTATTCCAGTTCTTAATGCTGAAAGGAACTTGAAGGGCCGCCGCAGGAATCCGATTGGGGGGCAATGGCACTTGTCGCAGAATTGCCTTGGTCGTGGGATCGTTTGCTGATTCACGATCAAATAGCAGGATTCGGAAATCGCCAAGTATCCCGGTTCGAAACCAGAGCCTAGTTGACGAGCTTGTGGTATGGCCGACGATCGCGGCGGTTCCCATGCGCATATTGGGCCATGGACGGTCATTCTTGAAGACGAAAGTGTCTTTACCCGGTTTCATGCCGACCTCTTTTCAAAATCTAGAACTACCCCTAGGTCCTTGATTCGTCGGAAGTGAAGAGAACAGGCAAGTCTCATGCCCTTGTGCAAGTCAATAGAGGAAAAGATGTGCAACATCCGATGGGGAATGGTGTTAGAGTGCGCAATCGGTGTATTTCAAGAGCCTACGCTTCAGAACCCAGTGTAAAATAGTTAGAATTCTGTCGTCGCGATTTGTCTATTTATTGGACAAAACTTAATCAACCCTTCAATATCCATATAGGACGCCGGAAGTAGCAGCCCGTGGTGGGGTGTCCCTTTCGGGCTACCTCAAAATTGACAACCAATCGGCTGGCAGTTGTCCATAGTTTGATCGACAAACGATTTCCATGCCTGAACAACATCAGCGTGTCACACACTCAACAATTGCCGGTCCAACGACCGATACTGTATGGCCTCCCCGACATGTGATTCAGAAATCAAGTCAGACTCGTCCAAGTCCGCGATGGTTCTTGCTACACGAAGCACCTTGTCATACGCACGGGCGCTCAATCCGAGTTGCTCCATCGCATTTTGGAGGAGTCTCCCGGCTCCGGACTCTGTGGTGCAAATTTCCCGCACGGCTTTGGAGTCCAAATGAGCGTTGCAGGCAAATTTGCGGTTGTGCCGTGCTCGTTGCCGGTTTCGCGCTTTCTGTACCGCTATCCGGACCTCAGCACTGGTTGGGCCGCTGGGTTGCCTGTCGGAGATTTCATCATAGGTCAGTGCGGGGACATCGATATGGAGGTCGATGCGGTCAAGCAGCGGCCCGGATAGGCGGCTCATGTATCGTTGAATTTCCCCAATCGTGCAGCGACAGGTCTTCGCGGGATGTGACCGATATCCGCATGGGCACGAGTTTAAAGCGACGACAAGCAGGAATCGCGATGGAAACGTGACCGAGTACATCGCCCGTCTAATATGGACCAACCCGTCTTCTAACGGCTGCCGCAGCACTTCCAAAGCCCCGCGATTGAACTCCGGCAACTCGTCGAGAAAAAGTACGCCGTTGTGCGCCATGCTCACTTCGCCGGGCATTGGGCGCTGACCATGGCCGCCGCCGCTAATGGCCACGGTCGTCGCGGTGTGGTGCGGTGCTCGGAAAGGGCGGTGGGTAATCAGTTGCTTGCCTTCAGTGAGTGTCCCCGCGACACTGTAAATACGCGTGGTCTCCAAGGCTTCGTCAAAAGTCATGTCCGGGAGAATGCCGGGCAAACGGGATGCGAGCATGGTCTTTCCGGTGCCCGGTGGGCCTACCATCAGCAGGTTGTGACCACCGGAGGCAGCGATGATTAAAGCACGTTTCGCCGAGGCTTGGCCTTTCACGTCACTTAAGTCATAACCGTTACTTTGCCCACGTAGTATGAGGTCATCGACGTTGGTCATTGTCGGTTCGATATTTGCAGTACCTGATAGGAAACTTGCTGCGTCAACAAGTCTCTCGACTGGGATGACGTTGATGCCGGGTACCACGCCGGCTTCCTGTGCATTCGCCCCGGGTACCAGAATGCCGACAAGCCCCTGGTCTCGGGCCGCGATGGTCATGGGCAGCGCACCCGCTACGGGCCGGACGGCACCGTTCAACGCCAACTCGCCGATCATCGAGTAATGGGCAAGGCGCTCTCCCTTGATCTGATCACTGGCCGCCAAGATTCCTATGGCAATAGGGAGGTCGAGTGCACTTCCTTCTTTGCGGATGTCAGCAGGGGCCAGATTGACGACTGTAACGCCGCGCGGTGCCCGGAATCCCGAGTTCTTAATGGCCGAACCTACCCTTTCCTGGCTCTCTTTGACCGCAGCATCCGGCAGTCCTACGATGGTGAATTTGTAGATGCCGGGATAATTGTCCACTTCGACCGACAATGGAATGCCGTCGATGCCAAAAATGGCACTCGATTGGACTCGCGCTAGCACTGTTCGCAAGCTCTCCAAGGCTTCATGGTTTGAATGTAAGGACTCGCTTTCGCGGTCTTGGATTAATTATGCGAGGCAGTATAGCATGTTGGGTGATCTACCAACAGAGTTTACCCGATGCACAGGACACTTCTTTTCAGCCTTGGTCCGCCTTGTTCAAAATTCCTGCTCCCGGTGGTCTTTCTTACTGCTATGGCTGTGTATTGGTCAACTCTTGGATTGGATTTGACAGGCGAAGACAGCGGGGAACTAGTAGCCGCAGCTTATACAGCGGGGATCCCACACCCCTCCGGGTATCCGCTCTGGTGTATGTTGGGAAACGCCTTTACGCTTATTCCTATTGGGAGCGTGCCTTGGCGGGTGACACTTCTATCGGCGCTCTTTGGCGCAGGCGCGGCGGCTTTACTGGCGTGGATCATAAGACGATTTACCGATAACGCTTGGGCGGCGTTTGGCGGCGCGGCGATTTTCGCATTCTCGGCGGAGCATTGGGAACAAAGTGTCATCGCCGAGGTCTACTCGCTCAACACATTCCTTATTGCCCTCTGTCTGGTCATTCTTGAGTTGTGGCGCGAATATCGCACGAAGCGCTATCTGTATCTTTTTGCTGTGGTGTACGGTCTCGGACTGGCAAACCATCATCTCATGGCCTTTCTGGGTCCATTTTTCGGGGCATGCATCCTGTACATGAACCGGCACCAATGGAAGGATCCGCTAGTTTACGAGACCTACTTGTTAATGATGCTGGTTGCCTTTGGGGTGGCTGGCCTGACATATCTCTACCTGCCAATCAGGTCGGCCGCTAATCCTGCGGTTGACTGGGGAAATCCCGAGACATGGCAGAACTTCAAAGACGTGATAACCCGGCAACAGTACGCATTTGGATACACCGAGAATAGTAGAAGCATTTCCCGGTTTGTTGGGCAAGTGGGAGTATTCTTCGAGCGAGCCGGTCAGGAATTCACATGGCTCTTGGCATGGTTACCATTTCTTGGTCTGTATTCACTTTGGAGAAAGGACCGGGCCCGAGCCGTGACGCTGCTCGGGTTACTGCTGTACGTGGCGTTTGGAACCATCCTTACCATCAATTTTGACCTGGACAAGATATCCATTTGGCTCAATAGCACGTTCTGGATCCCGTCGTATTTTGCCGCGGCCGCGTTTGCAGGTGCCGGGCTTGCATGGATTGCCGAACAGCGGGTGAAAGGGATGTCCCTGAAGTGGGCAGGAAATGTACTTGCGCTTATTGCACCCCTTATTCCCTTGACGATTCACTATGAGTCCACGGACAAGAGTGATTACACTTGGAGCCGCGACTATGCGTTGAACACTCTCGCATCCATGGAACCCAATGCGATCTACTTTCCGACGGCGGATCATGCGACGTTTCCCATCCTCTATTTGCAGGCCGTAGACGGACTAAGACCGGATGTCACGCTCGCCAACAAGTACGGATACCCGGAGGAAGAGTTATACAAAGGTATGCCAGAGATGCAGCGCAGGAGTTTTCGAAAGATCCCGACGGCCCAGGAGGAGCAAGTAATCGAAGACTGGATTATCCAGAACAACCCGGACCGGCCTGTCTACTTCACCCGAAAACGTCCGGTCGACGGAATACCGGGCGCGCGAATGGTCAATGCGGGACTGTTGTATCGTGTGTTGCGGCAAGGTGAGTCTCTGCTGGACAACGAGTCGCTGTGGAATAGCTACACCTGGACTACACTTGACCCGTCCGATGTGCGCGGGGATCTCACTGCGGGCATGATTCTCTCAGACTATCATTTCGCGCGTGGGAGGCATCATCTGGAACGGAATGACACGGAATCGGCCGTTGCATCGTTCGACTTGGCGCTGAGCGTGGGTGGCGACACAAAGGAAGCCTTGAACAATATCGGCAGCGCCTGCGCCGAGTCCGGGTTGCTGAAGGATGCTGAATCGTATTATGCCCGCGCTGTAGATCTCGATCCGGACTACCTGTTGACACGCCGGAATTTGGGAAAGGTATATGTTCAGACCCAGCAATTCGCCGCTGCCCTTGAGCAAATGGAAGCCTTGTTGACGGAAGACCCGTTGGATCCCGAGGCGAATTGGCTCGCGGTCGATTGCCTTAAAGGACTGGGTAGAACCGACGACGCCATAGCCCAACTCCAACGCATGGCGACCTTCCCGTATCGGGAGGCAAAAGTCCATCGGGAAATGGGAATGATCTATTTGGAATCCAAGAAAGACAATTTGCGCGCCATGCAATCATTTTCGCAATCGTTATCCATTGATTCGAACCAGCCCGGCCTCTCGGAACTGATGAGTCGGCTTGCGGCTCAGGCGAACCAGCCACAGTCCCAGGATCCGACGATTCCCAATCCCATGCCACTCCCTTCTATCCCCGGAATTGACGCCCACTTACCCCAGATTCCAGTACCGGAAATTCCGTCTTTGCCTGGATTGCCCTGAATGGGATTGACAGAATGGGAAATTGGATGTACTATGATTATCAAACACACGAATGAGCAGAGCTATTACGGCTGTTGTGGGGCCTCTTCAAGAAGTAGATTTATGGTGAGGCTGTATTTTCGGCAACGGAACTCCTAGAGCATACAGAGTCGAGCTTTTTCTTACCCGCGTTGGGTTCTCTGGTCGTCTAACTTAGCAATCTTAGACCTGCGAGGCGTTCAGCATGGCGTTGCGACGGGTATTGATCGTCAATTGGCGGGATATCCGCAACTCAAAGTCAGGGGGCGCGGAAGAACACATTTGGAATGTGTTTGGCGCTAAATCCCACCCCGGTTGCTCCGTGACACTGTTATCTTCGGGCTTTCGTGGTGCCCGGCCAGAAGAGGTCATTGATGGCATCCGCGTTGTCCGGGTGGGGAGTGACTACACATTCCCGCTCTTTGTACCTCGGTATATACAAAAACTTGTTCGCACGCATGATCCGGACCTCGTTCTCGAGGTTATCAATAAGATTCCAGTAATGACGCCGCTCTGGACCTCTGTGCCGGTAGCTGGTTTCGTCCACCACTTGTTTGGTGACGCCGCATCGTTCGAATTGCCGATGCCCATAGCATGGACAATTCGAGCCGGAGAAGCCTTAATTCCAAGCGTTTATGGGCAATGTCGCATTCTCACGGGGTCTGAGAGTACGAGAACAGAACTGGTCGAGATGGGGCTATTCCAAGAGCGCGTCCATTTGACATCTTATGGTGTTAATACTAATGCCTACTCTCCTGGGCAAAAGTCGTCCAACCCTTCGTTGATCTACGTCGGCCGCCTTAAACGCTATAAAGGCATCGATTTCATTATAAAACTAATGCCGCGCTTACGTAAACGCTACCCGGAACTTGTGCTGGACATCGCAGGCGACGGCGATGCGCGTCCGTATTTGGAGCAACTAATGCAGAGCCTTGGGTTAACTCACTGCGTGCGTTTCCACGGATATGTCGATGAAGCTGCCAAGCGACAGATGTATCAATCCGGTTGGGCGATGTGCCATTTGTCTCGCAAGGAAGGCTTCGGATTGACGATACCCGAGGCTGCGCTTTGCTCCACACCTACTATTGGATTTGACGTTCCCGGGTTGTGCGATTCCGTAAAGAATGGCGAGACCGGGCTCTTGGTTCCCTATGGAGATATCGCGGCCCTTGAGGCGGCCGTCTGTAAGGTATTGGACGACATGGTGCTCAGAAGGCGTTTGGGAGAGGCCGCCAAGCGACATTACAGAGACTTTACTTGGTCAGCCGCCACAGACCACACCTGGCGCTTGTTGGAAGAAGTTGCGGGTTCGGCCGTGCCGTCACCTTCAAAGGTGGCGTCCCTATGACGCGTTGGTATCCGTGCTTGCTGCTGACCTTAGGTCTAATCTCGTTTGCCTATGGTGAAGCAGACCCCGGGTCGAATCCAGAGACCTTGCAGGTGTCCGAGTCGCAACTCAGTTTTGGAGAGGTAATGCCGGACGCATCGCCCAGAAGGGAAATACGGCTGACTAACAACGGATCAACGGCGATTTCGGGGATCAGTGCCAAGTCGTCCTGTTTTTGCACGATTGTTGAACTGTCAAAAGCGTTATTGAAACCTGGCGAGCACGCCACAATTGGGGTATCGCTGGACTTGGCCAAGTATCCCTCCAACGACGTGCATTCGATAATCACTGTTGCGGATGATAGATCGACAACGCTCCAAGTATCAGTGTTTGCAACTGTCAAACCTGAGTTTCTTATTGAACCCGAATCCCTGGATTTTGGAGACGTGAAGGCGGGAAAGACCTTCACCCGCCAGGTGATTGTGCGGCAGAATGGCCGTCAAACAATCGTGTTGAATGGTATTCGTTCTCCAAAGGAACTCGTGGCGAATGTGATCACCACCGATTCCGAAGCTGGCCGGGGCGATTCCCCTGGAACAATTGTCTTGAGCATGACACTGACGGCCCCGCTACGACCCGGTGCATGGAGAGATACCGTCATCCTGCAAACGAATGTAGCTCGGATTCCCGAATACCGGTTGCCGGTGCAAGCGATGGTGCCGGGAATCCAAGCCAAGTTGCGGCCCAAGGTATTGGTTTTTGGCAAGGCAAAGGCCGGTGAGCCCATAGGGGAGATTATTGTCGAAAGCGGTAATGAAATAGTCATTGAGCAGATTGCGTCGCTGGCCGAAACCGTGGTAGCGGCGGTCACGAAATCCGAAAAGGGCAAGCAACCATCCATACAGGTTCGACTCACGCCACATGCTGCGCGCGGCCCAATGCAGACCAAGCTGAATTTAACACTCAGTGAAGGGGATCTAACGCAGGTATTCACCGTGGGCGTGTTTGGTACCGTGGAGTAAGGTGTGTTTCCAGCTTGTTCCGATGGCTCAACCGTAGGCGCCGCAAGTGTTTGCGTTTACGGATTTGAATTTTGGACCGGTAGGTCCAGTTCAAACCCATGAGTTGATTGCTCCAATGTACTATGGGGTTGACACTACTAGAAAGTCATGATATAACGATTCTACGTTGGTTGCCGGATCTGCGACCGGTTCGCGTGTGGGGTCAGTGAGTTCTAGATTCGCCGGTTCAATGTGCCAGACAATTTCGTGAACGTTATGTAGTTCGTGTTCTCCACTCTGAATTGGAGGGTGCAATGCATAAGTTGGCGCCATTTCCCAAGGTCTTGCGGGCTGTTTCCGTCATCACACTGGCTTCATTTCTACCAAGCGCCACTGGCGTTGCGGACGTATTGGCAACGCTGCCGAACACGCCTACCGAGCAAGATACGCTTGAACCGTGGCGAGACCTGCCATGGCATAAAGCCAGTTCCAAGGAATCATTCGAGACGGATTCCATCGAACTTGCCAAGGTACCTGCAGGTGACGATTCGGGCGTTTTAGATCAAGACCAATCCAATAATGTAGTCGCACCCATTAACCGCGCGGGGCAACGTGTGCTATTAGCCCAGAATAACCGCACGCTTCCGGCGGCGGCGGCCATGTTCGCGTCGATAGACAAGAAGAAGGCGGAAATCAACGCCTCGAAGGACGCAGAGAAGAAGCTGCTGGCACAAGGCGGTGGCGAGTCTCAAATCGCGCGGGTGGAACCAACAGCGGGAGCTCAAGCGCAATCGGCGTTGGCGGATGGGGATTTGTTGGCGGGCGCGGGCGATTACACAAGCGCGGTGTCCACGTATTTTGAAGTCTTCTGCAATTTTCCGGGTACGTGGGAGTCGTTGCAGGCGGACAAACGGATCTTCCGGGTTATGAACCGGGTGCTGGACGGTGAACTCAATCCGTCCGTCCTGGTGGATATCTATGCTTCTCTCCCCGCATGGCAATCGTTGGACGTCAACGGCAGGTACCTCGTTGCCAGCATGTACGTGAATAACGTTAACCGGTTGCTAGAAGAAGATAATGAGATTGCCCTCCAGTATGTTTCGCAGGCGCGCGATACCGCACTTGAATTTCTACGTGAGCACGCCGCACATCCATTGTCCCATGCGGTGGCCGACAGTGCCTACGCCGCAGCATCGTTCATGGACACGGAGGCTTTGAAGGCAACCATCGCTGAGATTCGTACCATCGCCAATACGTCGCAAAGTTCATATGCCCGTCTGGTTGCCCATTCAGTACTCACGGAATATGCAAACAAGAACGCACACGACAGCGGCGCTGCCTATATTCATCAGGCGAATCTGATTGAGGAAGTAAGGGCAGGGGCCGTGAATGCCTTGTTCGAGAATAGATATGTTTATTCGTGGGTGAAAGGCCAACTGGCAATCGACATTGCGCTGGCATACACAGACCTGGGACTGTACGACGAGGCAATCGCCTGGTGTGAACGTGGGTTGGTAGTCGTCGGTCATCCGAAGGGCGCTACCGCCCGCGGGCTGAAGCTGCAAATGGCGATCACAAAGCAGCAAGTGAACCGGTTTAATCAAGATGCTGGCGTAGAGGACCTCTGGGCGTTTGTAAACGAGTTTCCCGGCAAACGGGAGACCGGTCTGGCTCTCACGCAACTCGGCGCGCTTTACAGCGCCGCGAGCGACGATACGAATGCGGCTGCCATCTATGCCCGCGTGATTGAAGAGTATCCCGATACGCAATACGCCAGAGTTGCGGAATATGAACTTGATTATCTGACGCGACATCTACTGGGTTCGGTTGAAGTCGCGGATGTGCCCCAAGAACAAGCTGGCGGATCCCAATTGGCGGCTTCGCAGCTTTGCGGTCCGCAGGCGTTGCACGCGTTGCTTTACCTTGTTGGAGTCAATGTCTCCGTCGAAGAATTGGCGCTTCAAGCAAGTACGGATTCCTCGGGCACAACGATGCAAGGCCTGATCGACGCGGCGGCAAAGAACAACGTTGCCGTGTCGGGTGTCCGGGTGGCTTCGCTGGATGAACTAACCCTGCCTGCCATCGCGTTTACAGACGGACGCCATTTTGTGCTCGTTGAATCCGTTGAGAATGGACTCGTGCGATTGCGCGATGACGAGGCCAATCTGCTTCAACCGGTGAATGCTTTCAAAGCGAGATGGAGTGGTGATGCAATCGTAATGAAAGATCATGCAATTGATGTTGCGGAGGTTCTGGACCTTCGAACACTAATGACCTCGAAAGGCGGCAATACGCCTGGAAGGCCAGTTTATCCGCCGCCGCCGCCGTGTACAAACTGCGAAAACGGTGGCAATGGCGGTAGCGGCGGTGTTGGCGAACCACCCACTTGCCCAATCGACCACGCTCTCCGTTTTGGGGCCGACTGTACGGGTGTTGGTTGTTCAAATGTAGTTGACATGGGTTATCTAGGTGCGACGGAATTCAATTCTTACTACGAAATGCAGGTTTTTGCATTCACCTCAACGTTTTCTCATGCGGTGACAGATGCAAGAGTAAGCGTTATAGGTCCTATGGAATTTGAGTTTCGAAGGTTTTATTCGAATGACATGGGCTACCATCGCGGGGAGTTCCAGGGAACAGACAAAGTATGGAAAAATAACATCGGGGACGGCTGGACTCACACCTTGAATACCTACCTCGTGGCATCTGTCGGGACTCCGCCGTTCACGGTCACCTATTTCGACTCCCAGGGATATCCGCGTGTCTATAATTTCCAGAGTACAAGTGGTGGAAATAACCACTACGCCCGCACTTCCACAGGACACACGGGAGAGAAGGCGATCACATTAAAGCGCAACACGACCACCCTGGCATATACGCTCACATTTCCCGATGGCTTGACCTATGAGTTCTCTGCGGCGACTGCGGATGCGGATCGGTATGCGCGATTGACTGCCATCAAGGATGCTTCCAGCAATACGATTTCGTTGGACTACAATGGCGCGGTGGGCACGGGGCGTCTGACCAAGGTGTCTTCAAGCGGCGCCTCGCAACACTTACAATTGGCCTATGCGGGCAATCTCATTACGAAGGTCGAGTTGAAGGAGAGCACCACGGTGCTCCAAACCACGACCTACGGCTACAATCCTTCGAATGAATTGACGCGCGTGACCGACAACGCAAGCAAAACGGTGGACTATGCCTATGGGAGCACAGGCGGCGTTGCCGAATCTCGTTACATCTCCAGTATTACGGACAAAAAGGGTGTGACAACGGCGTTGACTTGGGCGTACTCCTTGAACGGCAGTTCCCAGTACGAGGCCACGACGATCGAGATTGATGATGCCGCGGGATTGACCTCCGAGTTCGATCGGAGCGTGTCCACGGGCGTGGTTACATTCACCGGGCTGGACAACACGACGCCGTTGGTAAAACGGGTGTACCGGCCGATCAGCGGCGACTTGAGCCGGGTTCAGTATGATGACTACTACCTTGATGCTAGTACCTACGAACGTTGGTCATACGAATACAACGCATCAGGCGATTTGACACGCACGAGCCGGCCGGGAAACATCACAGTCGAAACCTATACATATAATGCGAGCGGACGTATTTCCACGGTCGCTGACGTAAACAACCAGACTGTTACCTACGCCTATCCCGCTGCAAGCTTGCATGCCACGAAGTCCACCGATGAACGGGGACTGGATACTCTTTATTATTATGACAATTTGAAACGGCTAACCAAGGTGGTGGCGCCGGACACCGATGCGGCGGGGATGGTATATGCCTACGATACCGCGGGCAATATCACGTCCATTACGAATCCGCTTGGGCACACAACCGCCGTGCAATACGACAGCTACGGGCAAGTCACTTCGGTGACAAACCCCATGTCCCAAGTGACGAGCTATGCCTATGACTCATTGGGCAACATGACGCTTATGACCGATCCTAGAAGCAAGACAACGACTTTCTTTTATGCCTACGGCGGTTGCGGCGGTTGCGGCGGGTCGAATGGACTCCTCACCAAGGTGAAGGATGCCTTGAACAACGAGACGCTCTATGCCCACGATAGCAACGGCAACGTTACCAAGGTAACCAACGCCATGAGTGTAGAGACAGATTATTTCTATGATTCTATGAACCGCCTGACGCAGGTGGTGTCTCCGTCCGGCGGTGCCAACGAATCGGAAAGTGTCTATAACTTCCTTGGGCAGCTTGAGGAGCATACGGACTTTGACGGTGAGACTGTCGAATATGCTTATGATCACCTTGGGAGAATGACGCTGACGTCCGATGTGGTGGTGGACACCATCTCCACATACAACAGCGCGGGCGACTTAGCGAGCGTAACCGACGGGCTGAACCACACCTGGAGCTACGCCTATGACAACGCCCGCAGGCTGACCTCGGTGACGGACCCGGTGAACAAGGTGACGAAGTATCTTTACGACGCCTTCGGTCGAATGACGAAAGTAGGTGCCGGAGGATCTGGAACCACGGATCCAACGGAGTATTTTTTTCACGGAACCACGGGCCTGATGACGAAGACGGCGTATACCTCAGGCGGGAACACGTACGAAGCCGTGTATGCCTACGACGGTGCGGCCCGGCTAACCAAGTTGGCGGACTGGATCGACGACACCAACGGTCTTCAATACGCGTACGACAACGCGGGCCGGTTGACCCGGTTGACTGATTACGACACGGAGTACCTCACTTACGCCTACGACGCGACCGGTAATGCCACCTCAATGACGGATCACCATGGCAACACCACCACGTACTCCTATACGGATCTGAACCAAGTCAGCACGATTACCGCGCCGGGCTCCAAAGTATGGGAGTTCAACTACAATGCTCTGGGACAAACCACGGACTTTGAACATCCCAATGGCATGACGACCGAGTACGATTACGACGCGCGGAACCGACTGACCTTGATCGATCACAAAGACGGCGGAACCACGAAGCAGAGTTTCGAGTACACCTTGTCCGCGGGAGGCAGCATCGAGCAGATTGCCCAGGATGACGGCACGCACTGGGAGTACGAATACGATGGACGCAACCGACTGACGGTGGCGGACCATGTGTTTTCCGCGAATATCGTGGGCGAGTACGATTATGCCTACGATGACGGGGACAACATGATCACCCGTAGCGAGCCGTTCATGGACGACTTTAACGATGCGGACTACACAGGATGGACGGTGAGTTCGGGCACGTGGTCCGCGTCCGGCGGTGTGTTGGCGGATACGGTGGCCAACGCGGCGAACGACCTCATCTGGAAGGTGGACCAGGACGAGGCGGATTACGATACCACGTTCCGCTACCGGCGGACGTCTTCCATTGGCGATGTACTCTTCTGGGCCCGGTATACGGGCGTGAACGATTTCGTCCGCGTGGAGTTCTACGGCGGGGGCACGGCGAGCATCCGCCAGACGGACGGCGGCGCGACGGCGTATCCGGACACGAACAATTCGCTGCCTACCACGCAGAACGTGTGGTACAACGTGCGCGTCGTGGCCGATGGGGCGGACCTCACGGTGTGGCGCTGGGAAGACGGGGACATGCCGGAGGAAGTGCTGAGCACGAGCAGCCTCACGGAAGTCACGTCGGCCCAGTGCGGGTTAGTCACGGCGTTTTGGACCACGGCGGAGTTCGACGACGTGCGGTTCACCGGCTCGAACCTGAAAACCACCACGACCTTTGCGTACGACAATGCCAACGAACTCACCAGCATGACCTCCACTCCCGGCGGCACGACGAACCTTTCTTATGACGACTGGGGACGGATGACGCAGAAGACGAACGGTGGCTTCACTGCGGACTTCACCTATTTCCAAGGACCCATATTGGCAGAAATTGAAACTGACTTTTGGGGAGAAAGTGACTCGACATATGTGTATCGCGGGGATATGCTATTACATTTACTCGATTCTGACACCACACTGCAATTCCGGTGGACCGCGAACGGAAGACTACTTAATGTTGAAGACGGAGCATCCAATACATTAGTCACTTCGATTTTGTCTGGTAAACCGGTCGATCCATTGGCCATATTCGACTCTATCTCCGATGAGTACTATTATTTTGTGGAGGATAGAGGCGGAAACGCTCGGGCTTCGACGAATGAGGGGAGAGCAGTAGTAGGAGAGACTGAGTTCGACGGAAAAGGCTTTACCATATCACAGTACGGCATGCCATTGTACCAAGGGACAGCTGTTGCGACTAGAAGCGGTTCACCAAATCAAAGCAAGAAAACATGTATCTTATGGAAGTGCATAGAGGATTCCGATTTTGCTCATAGATTCATGATTGTCGACCATAATGGGGATAAGTTTGGAGATAAGTGGCAGGCCATGCCCGAGGACGGTGTCGAAGGAGGATTTAAAGGAACATGTTCAGCAATATTTTTACCGAGACGTGCAGCTATAACAAAGATTGAATACCAAGGTGCCGTATCCCCGAGTAAGCAGTATACTTGTACGCAGAATGGCCCATATAGCGCCCATGTATGCGATCAGGCCACTGCCGAATGGGAGAACTTTCAGAGATCGCACAACACATTTTGGGGGCCATACTACAATTGTGCTTGGTATGTTAATACAGTATTTAGTAGAGCAATAGAGCATGACGCAGAAGACAATCCTTCCTAATATCAAGTCAAGGATTGTTTATGATTTGATACTATGAGGTGAGTGATGGTCGAGACGCTGCCCAAGAATTCAATCTGGCACGGGGTTCTATGGACGTTTATATGTATTGCGATCTATGTAGGTCTTCTTATCGGGCTCTTATATACATACATTATGTATGACCCCGAGAGAATTGCTGTAAACTTGCTTACATCTGGTATTATGAGACACGATCAAGTTATCAAGCGAGCAATATACAAGAGGGATATAGTAATACCCGAGCTTAGAAGGCGGAGTGGGGATTTTACTGAACTCAACGATGGGGCAGATGCACGGGTGGCGTTTGTTCTGAGTCAAATTGGGTCAAGTCTTGCGGAATCAACAGCCAGGGAACTGCTCGATAGACAATGCAATACCATTAGTAGCGATTACGTTACTTACCAAGATTTCATATGTCGACGTTCAAGAGTTGTCGGTGCTTTTTATTTCTCGGAGCGCGAACGAATTGAGATGTTGGTGCAAGATCCCATCAACACAGAGAAAATTCAGGCATTCAGGATTCAAGGTGAACATGAAATCTGGCCAACGCATTTACATATTTGGACTGTGGGGCTCATAGGCACAGACGAAAGTGTCCGGAATCTCTCGAACTTTCTCAATGACGAACGTGACAGAATGGATTCTGACCTACTTGCGGCGGTAATCGTTGCTCTAGGACTTACAGGTAATAGCAACGCTATCGACTCTCTGCGTAATTATTTTGCGCTTACTACTATGCGGCACTCAAGCCTAGCACTTCAGTCCCTTCTGTCCTTAGGTGACAACGATTCAATCGAAATCGCTGGAGAGACACTACCAAGCTTAGACCCTAAAGAGCAACAAGTGCTAATTGAGTATCTACGATTTATTGAAGCACTTAAGAAGTCGTCGACTCGAGTCGATGATCGGCTCCGATCCATGGACCTAAGCAGAGAGATGAAGATAAAGAATAAGCAATTTATGTATAGGGATATATGTAGGTAACTGATCCGGCGGACACCATGGTATCCGTGCGATCGGATGGAAAATGGGGACAGCCACTTTTTCCCAACGGAGACAACATGCTCAAGCGCGTCGAGCCATTCCGAAGTTACCCCCATTTTTGGTAAACGTCCGGTAGTCACCATGGTGCCCGCGTGACGGGTTTTGCGGGAGGAATTGTTCAGCCTTGGATTGGGGTTTTCCATTGGTCGGGGAAGAGTTGGCGGAGGTCGAGGGTGGGTTCGGTGGTGAGGCGGAGAAGGACGTTGCGTATATACACGTAGGGGTCGATGCCGTGTCGTTTGGCGGTCTGGATGAGGGTGTAGTGGATGGCGGCGGCGCGTCCTCCGTTGTCGCTTCCCAGGAATAGCCAGTTCTTGCGTCCAATAGCAATTCCGCGGACGGCTTGTTCGGCGGCGTTGTTGTCAATGGCGATGATGCCGTCGTCGAGCAACCGCGCGAGCGCGGCCCAGTGGTTTAGCGCGTCGGCAATCGCGATTCCGATGGGACTTTTGGGCAGCACGTTTCGTTGTTGTTCGTCGGGCCAGTTTCCAATCGTGTCGAGCAACGGCCAGGATTTATCCAAGCGCATCGTGCGTCCGCGTCGAAATGCTTCGCTTCTTTTTTGAATCCGATTCGAATTCGCTTACATCGGAAACAACTCCCCAATATCACACTTGAGCCTCTTACACAGATTCTCCAAAGTCTTTAGAGAAATATTCTGCTCACCGATCTCGATTCGGTTTAAGGAAGACTTCGAGATGCCCAACTTCTTAGCGAACTGAAGCTGCGACTCTTCGCCCCGCAACTCCCGTAGATGCTCGCCCAATCTAATTGCTAACGATTTCATTTTATTCCCACTTGTGGGACAGAAATCTATCAGGTATAATTTCCCACATATGGGAAGTATTGGAGGCTTGGGAGTTCGTGGAACAGGCGGCTTTAGAGGTGATTGCTTCGTCGACTGCAGACCAACTTCTGAAAGAGCGGATCGCATTTCGCGGCCTTCAGGAAGCGGACTTGCAGTTGGTGTGCGGGCTCATTGGTGCAGCCATGAATAGTGATGAGGAGCATCAAGCCCACACAACGCTGATAACACACTTGAATTGCCAGAAAAATGGCATTCCGGACGGCAGAGTGTACGAACTGCTGTTGGTTGATAATTCAGTTGCTGGCATTGGTGGGTTGCACCATTATGCTTGGGGACCACCAAAGAATGTGTGGCTCGCATGGTTCGCCGTGGATCCTAGAAAGCAGGGTCAGGGATTGGGCACTCGCCTACTCAATCGGCTTCTTGACCGGGCGAGGCATGATGGATTCAAAAAACTTTACGTTGAGACTTACAGCAGCCCAGAGTTTCAAAAGGCAAGAGATTTCTACTGTGCCCGAGGATTTCGTCTAGGAGGCTACGTCACGTCTTATCTGCCCTCCGGCGACGACATGGTCGTATATTATAAGGATTTAACCCATGTTCAACCATGAAACACTCTATCTACGAAGCCGCTGCCTACTTTCTGGCCATTCTCGCTCGCCTTTTGACCCCTGCGATTCAACGCCAACTAGCCCGGATCTGCACCCGAATGGTCGGCGACGTGGCCGACTTGGAGAGCACCTGGTTAGTGACGTTCACTGAGCCAAGTCCAAAAGGAAAGGTCCGTACCCAAGCTATAGACGCGACAATCCTTCAATTCGGCCGTCTTATCCGCGGTACGGGTCATATCCACGGCGAACCCGGTGACCCATTTGAATACCAAGGCATAGTCAAGCGAAATGTCTTCTACGGGACATTCCGGCGCAAGGATTCCCATGTGTTGGCGGGCACCGGGAGTTTTGTATTGAAAATCAACGCGGACTCACGGGAAATGACTGGCCGTTGCACCTGGTACGACAATCTATTGGACGATGTCTGGACTTCCAAGTACCGTTGGAAGCGCAAGGCGTAATGGCGCATCAAAATCAGCTTTGTCCGGTGTCGGTTCCTTCCTACCCCAAGTGCACCAAGAAAAAGCCAGCACAGGGTGCTGGCAAAAGTGGGTCAAACGGTAGTCAAAGTCTCTTCAACGCGTTTGCGGTCACCCAGGCAAACGGGCAGAAAATCGCATTGGGCACACCATTTGCCGGGCCGCTTGTAGAATTGCCCTGCGGCAATTTGACGGCCTACGAGTCCAACCTTGGTCAAGTAGTCCATCAAATCCCGGCCAATCCGTGTCGAGTAATGCCATTCGATGCGCGGTTCCTTGGTCTTGACGAAGACGCAGAACACGCATTGTTTGGCGTGCGGCACGGCGATCTGGTAGGCCGTCAGTTGGTCGGACAGCGCCGATTCATGGTCTTGGTAGGCCGATCCGGAGGTCTTGAAGTCCACCACGCTGACAACCCCCTCGACTCGGGCCACTAGATCGATGATCCCGACCAGCGGGGTCTCCAACGAGGACACCTCCAATTCAAACGGCCGCTCCGACGCCTCCACGCAACTGATCCGCCAATGTTCCTCCAAGACAAACTTGGACAGGAGCATCTGGCCTCGTTCACGGAGTTTGTCCCACGTCTCCTGACGCGAGTACTGCAAGGGGACGTCCTTCAGCGTGTCCCAGGTCTCCAGAAAGAGGCTGATGGGGTCCTTCTCGGACTGAAACAACCCGGCCAAGGCGTGGTGGATGCAATGACCAAACTCCAGGCTGGCCGAGGAAATCCGTGGCCGCAGACCTTCAATGTAGTACAAGCGGTACTGTTCCGGACATAGGAGATACCGGTTGACCCGGGAGTGGGAGAGGTAGGGGAGGTGGGCCTTGTACTCCGGGCTCGTGACTAATGGGAATGCCGCGCTCATGGCTTACCTCCCGTTCCCTGAGCCGGTTTGGACCGGCAACAACTCAACGACATTGACGTACCGGCCGTCTTCGCTGGATTCCAGCACCGCGCGGCATGGCACGTTGAGCCGGGTCCCCTTGTTCACCTGATCGGAGAACCGGGCGTGTCCCGCATTGCGCAACTGGTCGCTGACCTGTCGCCGCGTGCCGAAGAGTTTGTAGGTCTGGCCGTCAATCTCGACATTGACGATGTAACGCCACCCGTTGCGGGTTTGCATGCCGCCGATGTCGCGCAGATAGGCCGGGCGCGTTCCGTTTCCATTCCCGGTTTCGTGGCCGGGATCCCCATTGGCCGAGTGCCCGTCGCCTTGTGCCAGGAACTGCCGGGCAACGGCCTCTTGCAATCGAAGGGCTTTGGCAGCATTGCGCTGGGCCATTTCGGGCGTCAGCCCTTGGATGGGCAGCGTCATTTCCACGGACAAGGAATTGATCCTTCCATCGAGACTGACACTGCGTTTCAATCCCAGTAGGGACGGGGCGCCGTCGATCTCAAAAGACCCGTTTGAAGCCGTATCGGGTTCCGCTTGCGATCCAAGCCGATTGGATTCACTCTCTTGTGATTCCCTTTGTCCATTGGCAGGTGCCACATAGCGAAAGACCGCCTTGATGTGGTCGCACGGCACACCGGACTTACTGCCTCGCCATTGGTAGTCCGCGCATGTGCATTCCGGCGACTCCGGGTTGCCGGTGACCCGATGGACTACGTCCGGGTTCTCCGGCTTGTAGACATCGAATCCATCGCCCACCGCGATGACCACGAAAACGGGATTCTCCTTCTGTTGACACTCGGACATTCGTGCACTTGCTTCCATGACTTGGTCTCCTTGGGTTGGTAGTTTGAAGGTGCAGAAGCTGTACCCAGAGTAGGCCAAGAGAAAAACGGAAAAAGGCGGTCAGGCGTGACGAGGTTGCCAGTGACAGCACCCTTTGTGCGTCAAGTCTGGCGTGCGATCGTGGTCCAATGTTTAAAGGGACCCATACCGTTTCCTACTTTGCGGCCACCAACGCCAGGGGTACGCATCGGGTGTTCGGCATTCGCCAAGAAGACCGGTTCAACCACATGTACGTGATTGGTATGACGGGCGTGGGCAAATCCACCCTGTTGGCCTCGTTGATCAAACAGGACATGGAACAAGGGCGGGGCCTGGCATTGCTTGACCCGCACGGCGAATTGGCCGCGCAGGTGATGCGGTATATCCCAGAGCACCGCAAGGCCAATCTGGTCTTTTTCAATGTTCCGGATAACCGGGAGGGTATCGGATTCAATCCCCTGGAGTATGTGCCGGCCGCGCGGCGCAGCTTGGCGGCGGCGGGATTGATGGATGCCTTCAAGAAACTCTGGGGCGATTCGTGGGGACCGCGCCTGGAACATCTGCTGCGCAACGCCACCTTCGCCCTGTTGGAAAGGCAGGACGCTACCCTGTCCGATATTCTCCGGCTCTTTGACGACAAGGCGTATCGCACGGCCGTCGCCAAGGCCTCCACCAACCCGGAGGTCCAACGCTTCTGGCTGAACGCTACCCGGAACGGCTACGGGCCGAGGCAATAGCCCCGGTGCAAAACAAAGTGGGGGCCTGCCTGACGGACCCGACATTGCGACAAATCCTGACGACGCCTAGCAAACGCCTTCGGCTGCGTGAAATCATGGACGAAGGCAAGATTCTCATTGTTAATCTGAGCAAGGGACGTATAGGGGAGGAGAATGCCGCCCTCCTCGGTTCTTTGCTGGTGTCCCGCCTAAACCTCGCGGCCTTGAGCCGGGCCGATTCGGATCCATTGCACCGTCGGGATTTCTTCGTCTACTTGGATGAGTTTCATACGTTTACTTCCAGAGCCTCTATTACCATGCTATCGGAACTCAGGAAATACCGGGTCGGGATGGTCTTGGCCCATCAGTACCTTGCCCAAGTCGACCCCCTGGTGAAAGAGGCCATTCTCGGCAATGTCGGCACCCTGATTTCTTTCCGGGTAGGGGCGACGGACGCGGAAGTGCTTGCGAACGAGTTTTATCCCCACTTTTCCATGACGGATATCACGAATCTGCCGAATCACCACATCTACTTGAAACTGCTGATTGACGGGCAGGTTTCTCCGCCCTTTAGCGCGATTACCCTCCCACCTCATAGAGTTTCGCCTATGAGGGAGCACTAGAAAACTGCTTGCGGAATTTCCGTATCGTGGATACAATTAAGCCTCGCGCAACGTGCGTCGTGGGAACATGAGGGGACTGGCACGTGGCGCACTCAAAATTGGACGATGTCATCTCGCATTGGGACTGTCTTTTGGAGGGGTTCCATTGTTCCACGCAGCAATTCTATGACGTGGTGGAGCAAGCCATCGCCAAACGAAAGATTCCGGACACGCAGGTTTCGCGTGTTGAGTTGTATGAGTCGGGCTTTCTCTCGGCCAAGCGACTCTATTTGCGGGTGTGGCGCAAGAACCATTTTTTCGATATCTGTGGCGCGCCGTTTGGCAACAGTTTCTTTTTTTCCTGGTGGTTGAGCGAACCGCCCATCGGTTGCTTTGGCATCTGTCTGGCATTGCCGCTGTTGGATAAGATTGCCTGGGTCTTCGCGCCCCGGATGACGTATTTTAAATACGATACCGCGCTCATGTTCCAAGAGTCCGTCCATTCCGCCGTCTTGGAAGTGGTTGATCATGTTTCCAAGACGAAAGGCATCCGGGCCCTCTCGGAAGGTGAGCGCAAACCTGTCATGCGGAACTTCTTTGACCGATGAACAGTCAGGTGCAAGAACATCCCGTTCAAGTCGTACGTCGGCAACCCCTCTTCTTGCCCGAAGAGCTGACGCGGCAATTCTATGCCTGGGAACGCCGGGGCCGGGGCTGGCAGGTGTGGGATCGGCCGGTGGCCTTGGAACCCCCGTTTGAGCCCTTTTATTATTACCTCCCGGATGTCCCTACCCCCGATGACGGCCGCCGGGAGCCGTTTGTCCAGCGCTTGATTAATACGCTTTTCGGTCGCCGCGACTTGCCAATGGAGGCAGTAGTGGCCGTTCAAGAGTCTCCCCCGGCGCTACCCGATGGTGTCCTCGCGGCCTCGTCTCTGTGCCACCTGCAGGTTATCCTCCCCCGTGACATGAAGGTGGCCAAGGAGACGGCCGGCCATTTCCTGCTTAACTTGGCGTATTGCCAAGGGCTGGTCTGTTTTGAATTGATCGCCACGCACAACGCCATTGTGGTGCAATTCACCTGCGAAGAACCGGATGGCGCACAGGTGCATCAGCAACTGCGGGCCCACTACCCGGACATTCGGGTGACCGGTGGAAAAGATGCGCTGGACCAGGCGTGGCGTAGTGTGTCGAGTGGACAAAATGTCATTGTAGACTTCGGCTTGTCCAACGAGTTTGTACGCCCGTTGAGATCGTTTCGCAACTTTGACGCGGATCCGTTTGTCGGTGTGTTTGGCGCTCTGGACTCTTTTGCCCCCGGTGATGTGGGGGTGTTTCAGGTACTCTTCCAGCCTGTCCGGTGCCCTTGGGCCGAGAGCATCCTGCACTCCGTCACGGATTGGGAGGGAGACAGCTTTTTTGTGGATGCCCCGGAGATGCCGGCATTGGCTAGGCAAAAGATTGCCCAGCCGCTCTTCGCCGCCGTCCTTCGGGTAGCCGGAAAGAGCGCGGTTCCCCAGCGGGCGTGGCACATCGTCCGGAATCTGGGTAGCGGCCTGTCTCAGTTTGGCGATCCTTCCAGTAACGAACTAATCCCGTTGAACAATGACGAGTATCCAAATCTCGACCATCTCCATGCCCTGCTGAAACGGCAAACGCGACGGAGCGGCATGATCCTCAATGCCGAGGAACTGGTCTCGTTGGTCCATTTGCCGTCCCTGGCGGTCCGGGCCGAGAAACTCAACCGCAAAGTCTCGCGTACCAAGACCGCCCCGGACAATCCGCTGGATGGGGAGGTCGTTCTGGGTCTCAATACTCATAACGGCCGCACGAAACCCGTAACTCTAAGCGCAGACCAGCGGGTCCGGCACATGTATGTGGTGGGTGCCTCCGGTACCGGCAAGTCGACGCTCCTTTTGACTATGATCACCCAGGACATCGAGGCTGGCCGGGGCATTGGTGTCATGGATCCCCACGGCGATCTGATTGATGACATCCTGGCCCGAATCCCGGAACACCGCCACAAGGACGTGGTCCTCTTTGACCCCTCCGACAGCGAGCATCCGATTGGTTTCAATATCCTGGCCGCCCACTCGGAACTGGAAAAGACCCTGATTGCCTCCGACCTCGTGGCCGTGTTTCAGCGCCTTTCCACGAGCTGGGGCGACCAGATGACCACGGTTCTGTCCAATGCCATTCTGGCGATACTGGAAAGCGAGCGGGGCGGGACGCTCTCGGATCTACGTCACTTCCTGGTGGACAAAAGCTACCGGCAGGAGTTCCTCAAAACGGTCCAGGATCGTGATGTGGTCTACTACTGGGAAAAGGAGTTTCCTCTGCTTGTCGGCAGGCCTCAAGGACCCATTTTGACCCGATTGGACGCGTTCCTGCGCCCCAAACTCATCCGGTACATGGTTGGCCAAAAAGAAAACCGCCTGGACTTTGCGGACATCATGAACAGCGGCAAGATCTTCTTGGCGAAACTCTCCCAAGGGGCCATTGGCGAAGAGAATGCCTACCTACTGGGCACGTTGCTGGTCTCCAAGTTTCACCAGGTGACGCTGAGTCGGCAGGAGATGCAGGTGCGTGCTCGCCGGCCGTTCTATTTGTACATCGATGAATTCCAAAACTTCCTGACGCCGTCCATGGCTTCCATCCTCTCGGGTGTAAGGAAGTATCGGTTGGGTTTGGTGCTGGCGCACCAGGAACTGCGGCAACTGGAAAAACGAGATAGTGAGGTGGCCAGTGCTGCCTTGTCCAATCCGCATACACGGGTCTGCTTTCGTGTGGGCGAAGCCGACGCCAAAAAGTTGGCCGAGGGCATGAGTTATTTTGAATCCACGGACCTGTTGAATCTGGGTACTGGACAGGCCCTCGGCCGCATTGAACGGGCCGAGTGCGATTTTAGTCTTACTGTATCACAGCCCAAGGGCGTAGATGTAGCGCTGGCGGAAGATATACGGAATCGGATTGTTACACTTTCCCGGAAGCGATACGGTACGCCGCTGGATTCGGTTGTGGGTGCCTTAGAGAAAGCATGGACGCGAGATGACGAGGCCAAATCATCGCCCATTAAGGTTTCCGCTGATAAGCCATCCAATGGAAAGGAAAACACCACACCCGTCGAAGTAGCGCCCATCGCTGCGACCACGGTGATTCCTACGGAGAAGCCTAAGGGTACCGTGAGTAAAACCCTCGTCATGGGCAAAGGCGGGCCTGAGCACCGCTATCTTCAGCAATTGATCAAGCGGATGGGGGAAGGGTTGGGTTATCGCGCGACCATTGAGAAGCAATTAGGTGAAGGGGCCAGCGTGGATGTGGTCCTGGAAAAAGGAAAGGTGTCCATCGCCTGTGAAATAGCGGTCACCACGTCGCCGGGCCATGAATTGGATAATCTCAAGAAGTGTCTGGCTTGTAGTTTCACGTATATCATGGCTGTATCCAATGACGCGAAGAAACTCGGGGAAATTGAATGCATGGCACGTGAACACTTCACGTCTACTGAAGTGGGAAGAATTCACTTCGTGGATACTGGGGCACTTTTTCAATACATCGAGACCATGGAGGTCAGCGCCGCTTACACCGAGCAGACGGTACGCGGGTACAAGGTGAAGGTGAAATACCGCCACACGGACGAGGTGGAGGGGAAATCGCTCAAGAGGGCCGTGTCTCAGGTGATCCTGGGGGCAATGGGGAGAAAGTAGTAAACGAATGCAATAAGATTAACTACATTTGCCAGAACTACCTCGATTTCTTATGTTTCCCTTAAAGGGTATTATAGTAACGCACAAATAATGCAATAGATAGTCACTTGTTGCATAACTCGCATATCTTGATTCGCTTATGCGGTTACGATTTTGAAAACTGCGAGCCCATCCATTTTGGGGTCCATTTCGATCTGGTACATGAAGGCTGAATACACTGCAGAAAGTGACAACATTGAATAGTGAATACGAGGGATTCGAG
>BTWA01000037.1:0-59449 GCA_045863295.1 Candidatus Hydrogenedentota bacterium | reverse complement strand
GCAGCAGGGGATTCCCGGCGGTCGGAATGATCAAAAACCTCCACGCAATATATGCCGCACACAAGCTAGTGCTAATGACTAGGAAACAGACTCCTTTCTTCTGGAAAACGGCCTTGACAACTTGGAGAATTTCTTTCAGTGCTGGATCCATCTCTTGAAATCCGATTAACTGTCAGGGCAGAAACAGCCCAGAGCCGAACCAAATCCACCTCCCACACCAGCCCCTATGCTGCTCATTGATGCCGCAGTATTGGCACTACCTCCTAGTGCGAGAGTTCTGGTGCTAAAGCCGAGCCCACCCAATCCTGCCAATCCTCCTGAAGCTGCACTGGTCAGCGCACAACATTGGGCTGACCTCCCTTGGCAGAGACATGCGGCCATTCCTCCCATACCTCCAAATAGCGCGTTGCCGATGAATCCCATTCCAAGTGACATTCCACTGATTCCGCCGCCTATACAGTTACAGAATGCTGACTTTGATCGAGTAGCCATTGTAGAGCCGGGGCCGCGTTCAAGTGCATCAGACACAAATCCCATATAAGCCCCCACGCCACAACCAACGAGTCCACCCACAATTGATAAAGCTGGGAATGCAAAGAAACCTTCGGTGTCAATGAATGACACTGGTTGCATACGTACATAAGTATACAGATTGGGAGTATCTATCATGCCAGCCATGTCACGGGTCATCCAACGTACTCCACTTGGCGAATATACCCTGCTTCGCGAGAACATCAATTTGTTGACCTTATCCAAGCGATTGGATGAAAAAACATGACAACCAGTTGCACTATACGTGGACAAAAGCGGAGAACCAAACGGGGTGTATTCGTACCGACTCGACAATGTCTTGTCACCAGAGAATCCGGATCTTACAGTCAGTAAGTGATCTAATGTGTAAAATTCCCATTCGCCGGATGCGGGCATTGTTCCGATCGACGAAGCATATGTTCTGCCCACGTATGTCCGCTGCAATACACCTGATTCATCCTCCTCGTTAACGATCAAGTTGTCAATTGCGAATCGATACTGGGTCGTGCTTGAGTCATCCACTTTAATTCGTCGACTCAAGTTGCCACCATACTCGCAGGAGACATCTTGCTCCTCTGGGAAATCGCTTTGTAGTGAAAATAACGAGTCTTCGTATCGGTAGGCGTAGTCGGCGGTGAAGCCGCTGTTGGCTTTTTGGGTCATGCGGCCCCAGTCGTCGTAGGTGAAGGTGGTGGTGGTTTTAAGGTTGGAGCCGGTGAAGCGGATGTCGTCGATGTCGGCAGTTTGCCAGAAGCCGGTGCTGAACAGGGATTGGGCAGAGGTGTGGGTACGACGAGGAGTTTTATCCGCAGATGAACGCCGATGGGCGTAGATAGGAAGATTTGAAGGGAGGCGGTTTTTGCGGGTGTGCAGGTTGTAGGTGGGCGATGCCTGCATGGGGCCTCCTTTCGCGTTGAAGGCATTTTAGGTCAGTACGGAGAGGAAGACAAAGCGGAGCGTTTCGGGAGTGGGTTTCCTAGCGGAAGCTTGGGAACGAGGGTAGGAAGCAATGGACAGAATGGACGAAAAGGACAAAAATTGAATGAGGGCGGTGAAGGGCGCTCTTTTGTGTTGACGGCTTCCGCGTGAATCCGGGATTTGGCAGACAGACGATCAAGTCCAATGACAAAGCGGTGCATTCGGGAACGAGGGAAAAGACGTTTTCACCACAGAGACACAAAGTGCACGGAGAGATGTGAACACAAGGACCGTTTTCGTCCGCAGATGAGCGCGGATTGGCGCAGATGGGACGATTTGAGGGGAGGCGATGAGTATGGGGGTGTGTGTTTGAGGTGGCTGGTTCTTGGTGGGACGGTTTTGGGTGGTTGTGCGGGAGCAAGCTCCCTTGGGTAAGGCGGGAGCAAGCTTCCGCACTCCATAGTGGGAGCGGATCGTTCGTGCGGCGGGTGGAGTTCGTCGACGGATGAGCCCCGATGAGTATGGGGGTGTGTGTTTGAGGTGGCTGGTTTTTGGTGGGATGGTTTTGGGTGGTTGTGCGGGAGCAAGCTCCCTTGGGTAAGGCGGGAGCAAGCTCCCGCAGGCCAGAGTGGGAACGGCGTTCGTGCGGCGGGTGGGGTTTTTCGTCTGGAGATTGGCGCCGATGGATGCGGATGGTGATAGGAATGCGGAGTAATCTCGCGGAGCGTCACGTTGGGGCTGCGAAGACTCCGTTTTGCCAAATCCATGGGGCGGAGAGTATGGCGGCGACGTTCCAGCCCATCAGGAAGGCGGTGGATTGTGCGGGGGGATACGGGTTGTCGCGTTGGAGCAGGACGGCGTCGAGGACGAACCCAACGGCCGCGGCCGTCAGGGCGATGGAGAGCGCGGTATTGCCCAGGGCGAAGTGCACGAGCATTGCTTCGCATGTGATGAACAGCGCGATGAGTCCCTTGGCCCTCACTCGCCCGGCGACGTTGGCGGTGGTGCGTCGTCCCGCGGCGCGATCGGGTTCGATGTCCATGGTGGCGCCGAGCAGGTGGGAGTGCATGGCGAAGAGGGCTCCGAACAGGAAGACGGGCCATGGGGCCTGGGGCACGCGATTGATCCAACTGCTGAGGACGAACACGAGCAAGTAGCCTGTCTGGTTGGTAAGATCCAGGATGGGATAGTTCTTGAATCCGAACGGCCGTGCATTGTAGAGCCAGGTGAAGCCGATGAGTCCTGCGATGATGGCGAGCGCTTTGATTCCCATTGTCGCCGCGAAGGCCAGGAAGAACGGGGTCTGCACCGCTGCCATCCACCAAGGGATTCGCTTTAATTCTTCGTCGCTCGGTTTTGCTCCGAACAGGAAGGTGCCTTTTCTCGGGTTCAGGCGGTCGGTTTCCGCATCGACGTAATCGTTCCAACCGTAGATGAGCAGGCCCAGCGGGAAGCCGACGTATATCAGGCCGAGCCAGAATTCGATCTCGTTGAACACCCATCGGCCTCCGAGGGGCAAGAGGTAAAACCACATGGATGTGACCCAGAAACCGGGTCTGGACGTCTTGAGCAGGAATATCAGTTCACGCTTCAATCCAAAGCACCCCACGGCCACGGCCACGCGGATCCGTTCCGGCGATACATTACTTGAAACGTGACAGGAATTGCAGGCATCGAGTTCGTGGGTGGGGCGTGCAAGCGCAGATGCGCAATGGCCGTCACGTTTTCGCCGTGCCGATTGTATACTCATGCAAAACACGGGTTGGGAGCTGGAATCAATGACTATCCGGCGGGGCACTCAACGGGTTTGTGTGTACAACGATGGGTTCCATGTGTACCTCTACGATCCCGCGCATGGACCGGACATCCTGAAGGCCAACCCGCGAAGTGTGCTGGAGACCTGCAACGTCGAACCGTTGAAAGACAAGTCCCTGAAGAAGTTGGCGGAGTCCGGCATGCTTGTGGTCTACGAGTTGATTCAGGACGACGAACTCGTTGTGGATGTCGTGGTGGGGCCGCCGTTGACGAAGAGCGAGTTGAAGAAGTCCGGCGTGAAATGGATCAAGCCATCTCAGGCTTTGTTGCATAACACGAGCGGTCGGCTTCGCATTGATTCTTCCAATACATTCCGGCTGACCCAGTGGGCTCAGGACCACGCTAAGGCCTACGAACGCAAGCACGGCAAACCTCCTTCCGACGATAACCTGAAGGCGTTCGGTTTGACGGATACGAGTGGAGAAATCGCGATACCGCCGGGCGATTATGTGTTGACGCTTCACCGGGTGGATTTCGACGCGTTCGACGACGATCAGGAATGGAGTGGCGGTTGCGAGTTCATCACACTGACGCCGATCGCGGATCTCGCGCCGCCGAAGAAGATTGCGCCCATTCTGGCCGCGCGGAGCGGCCGGCCCACGTACGATGGTCTGCGTATCGCTGGTATTCGCGACGGCGTCTTTGAAGGACGGGCGGTGGGCGGCAACGTGGTCAATCTGACGGAAAGGCACTGGGATGAACTGGGGCTGCGCCGTGGGCAACGATTTCAGATCGAAAATGAGGGAGACACGCACGAGGCGCTGTTTCTGGGCGGCGCGTGTCCGGTAAATCGTCCGCACGTGTTCAATTTACTGTATCCCGATCGTCTGTGCGATCTTCGCGAGAGGTATCCGAACCTGTTTCTGGGAGCCGTGGCCGCGGATTCGGTAACGGGTTTATCACTGCTGCGACTTCATCACATCACCCTTACGCGCGTGATCCAGGCCAAGGAACAGTCTCGGGTTCGGATCGTGCCGGGGGACGAATTTGTTTTGCCGGAACCTGATTCCCTGCCCAGGGGGATTGAAGGAAAGTGCGCGAAGGGCACCCTAGAGGGGGTTGTCGTTGCCGCAGGACCGCATGCCTTGGCGCTTGGGGTGGGAAAGGATGCGATCCGGGAATTTCACGTGGGTCGCGTTTCGGAATTGATATTGACCATCGGCAAGTGGCGCACTCGCGTGCTGTATCTGGCGTCGGATGAATACGATTTCCGCCCGTATCATATTGCGACTTCCGTTACTGAAACGCGTGACGAACTGGAATCGAAGATTCCGCAGTACATGACCGACGGAGGAGATGCGATGTTTCGCGCGATGATTGGAGTCAGGCAAGCGTCGCGAATTACGGGCCTTATCGAAACGTTTACAGCCGGCAGCACGTTTGTGCCCAAGAAGGGGCTGGTGCCGAATGATCCCGGCGAGGGCAAACGTTTGCGCGAGGCCTACGTAGATCTTTGGATCGAAGGGTTGAAGCGCTGGCAAGCAAAGGAAGCGGCGGTTGCCACGTTGTGTCCTCATTGGGACGCACCTAGGCATTCCATCCTATTGTGCCGGCCCATACACCACGTCGAGGAATTCAAGCTGAAGGCCGGGGCCGGTAAGGCTTTCACGCTCGAACACGCGAGTGAAGCGTAGGGAGCGACGTGTCACCGGCCTATAACGGTCTGCGTTACGGACATGTTCTCTCGATCCGTGGCGAGGGGCGGTGTAATGCCGAGAGCGCTGATCGATTCCCTTTCGATGGACGTTAAGGCGATACTCACCGATTCGAGGGCGGTTTCCAATTGGTTCAGATTCCGTGCGCCGATGATGGCGGAGGTGACGGCGGGGTGGCTGCGCACCCAGGCCACGGCGAGTGCGGCGGGCTTCACCCCCATTTCATTCGCGCGAGCCACAAAGCGTTGGACCACGCCGGCATACTCGGGATTCTTGTACCGTTCTTTGTACATGGCGTTCACGTGCACGCGCCCCGTTTCGCCGGCGAGATATTTTCCGGTCAGTACGCCCGCGGCAATCGGGCTGTAGGGACAGACGCCCAAGCCTTCGGCCAGGGCCATGGGCAGGATTTCCACTTCGGCTTGGCGCTTCAGGAAATTGTATTGCGGTTGTATGCACACGATGGGATTAAAAGAGCGCGCCGTTGCAACGGCCAAGGCTTTCATGGTTTGCCATGCGGCGAAGTTGGAGACGGCGCCGTAGAGCACTTTTCCCTGCTGCATCAATGTTTCCAATGCGGCGAGAGATTGTTCGAGGCCGGTATCGTCGTCCCAATGGTGCAGGTAGAGGATATCCAGCCGGTCGGTGCGGAGGCGTTTTAGACTATTTTCCAACTCCATCGTGATATGCCTGCGCGAGCTTCGCCGATCGTTGATGCCCTCCCCCGCCGGAAAATACACCTTCGATGCCAGGACGATTTCGTCGCGATGCGGCGTGAGCCAGTGGCCAACGATTTCTTCCGTTTTGCCTTTGTTGTAAATATTCGCGGTGTCGAAGAAGTTGATGCCCGATTCCAATGCCCGATCCATGATGGCGCGGGAGGTGGCCTCGTCTGCCTCATTGCCAAAGGTCATGGTACCCAGGCAGATATTGGATACCTTTACACCTGTCCGTCCCAGCAGTGCATAGTCCATTCTTCGGCAACTCCGTTTCCTTACCGGCTTCAGTGGTGCTTATAGTAATCGAGAGTGCGGGCCATCCCAAACTCACGCTTGGCGCATGCCTCGCTTACTACCCGGCGGCATGCGTATACTCGCATTGCATCAGGATTGGCAAGGCAACGAGACCCCGTGATGTTTTCTGACGTGTATGGCCAGATTCGGGCCGCCCGTGAAGGCGATGCTCCCATTACCGAGCATGTGATTCAGTGTGTCTGGTACGACCAGATCTTCCGGCAGGAAGGCCTGAGCACTACCGACGGGCGCGCGATCAAAATCCTGTCGCCGGGTTGGTGGAATCATGCCGAGGGACCGGACTTCAAGAACGCCCAGATTGAGATTGGTGGGAAAGCCCGGACCGGGGATGTCGAGGTCCATTTTACCCATGCGCAATGGACGCAACACGGGCACCATGCGGATCCGCGTTATGACGATGTGATTCTGCATGTGCTGATGCAATCCGAACCGCCGGTTGAACCGGCGCTGACCCATCGTTCGACACCTGTGCCTTGTTTGTTGCTGTCCCATTTTCTTGAGGAGGACATCGCGGTGTTGGCCGACCGGCTTGCGCCTGATCCGGCTTCGTTTGAGTTGGACAGCGCCAGCGGATATTGCGCGGCCATTGCCGAGGCCTACGGTTCGGAATAACTCATTCGCTTTATTGTATTGGCGGGCGAGTGGCGCCTTCTGCAGAAGGCCAGACAGTTGCAGGACGCCATTGCGAGGTTTGGGCCAGATCAGGCGATCTACGAATCCTTCATGAAAGCGTGTGGTTATAGCCGCTACAAGGACAATTTTGAACGGATCGCGCGTCATCTTCCTTATGAACGTGCGCAACAACTTGCGCATCAAGATCCCATGATCCTGGAAGCCGCGCTGTTTCAAATTGCGGGCCTGTTGCCGGAGCAGTGGGATTTTCCAGGCGAGCCTCCCCCCCACTTTCTGCGTCTCGCGGAATTGCGGCAACGACACCTTTCGGGGCTGCGTAAGCTCAACGTCGATTGGCCCAAGGTGGGCGTGCGACCCAACAATTTTCCGGAGCGCCGGTTGGCGGGTGCGGTTCGTGTGATTGCGCGCACGGCCTCGCCGGGATTGGCGGGCGCGCTGGAGAGCATCTGGAGCGGCGACGGGACGCCGATGGAGCGGCGCAAGGGATTTGAAGCGATTTTTCCCGGCACGTTGGGATTCTGGCCTCAGCATGCAACGTGGCAAGGCAAGGCTTTTGCCAAGCCCTGTGCCCTGCTTGGCCAAGATCGCGTTCGTTCCATTATTGGAAACGTGTTTGTGCCGGCGGCGTTGGCCAATGCGCGGTCGGCCCGGAACCGCATTCGCGAAGAGCGGGTATTCGGTTTTTTTGCGGCGATGCCAGCGGAATCCAGCAGCCGGATCATCAACACCATGGTGCCCCGCCTTTTCGGCGACATCACGCCGCCGCGCATGGATTTTCGAATCCAGCAAGGGTTGATCCAGATCTATCAGGACTGGTGCGAACCGAATCCTTCCTGCCGCAACTGTCCGGTCATTCCTTATCTGGACGACATTCCGGGGCCACCCAAACCGGATACTACGGAAGGTGATGCAGCGCGAGCAGAATGAGTCCGAGTTGGAGCCGCATCTGTAATTCGACGGGCATTGCTTTGACCGGATGGTCTCGTTCCAAGGCCTCTGGGGAATTGCCTTCTTTCAAGGCGGCTTTAAGCGCCGCGTATGTGCCGGTCGCGTTCCCTTCATATAGAAACAAGGGCAATTCGCTTACGGCGCAAAAGGGGTCGCCGCCCAGCGACCGGGCAAACTCCATCGAATTGGGGTGAAATCGGGATGCGGTGTCCGGATCATTCCGTTGCAGGAAATGGTCGCGCATGGCCGCCGAGTTGGGTGTGGTGCAAAATCCCTCGCGAATTCGGGCAAATCCCTTGGCCCCATCCCTTGGCTCGTCGTGCAACGGCACATTCAGTCTGCCGCACAGACTGGCCAAGTCGGCCATCAGCGGTTCCGATCGCGACACCCAGGCGGGGTCCAGCAGGAACCAGGCTCCTCTGCCCATGGCCAGGCCGTGAAGTGAAAAGTGGGCCGCAACCGGACCTCGGGCCCTCATGAAGGCCATTGCAGCGGCGCACTCCGGGCGAACGGAAGTAGCGTCGCCAAAGCCGAACTCAATGTCGTCTCCCGGTAGTTCCCGTGTGACCGTTTTCCAATAGGGAGCGAAGGCCGGTGGGTTTGCATACCACACGGCATTGCGTTGGGCGCCGTCCGGGTTCATTTGCGGTATAATTCGAAACGTATAGCGATCGAGCAGTCCTGGGAAATTGAGGGATAAAATATCGGGCAATGCCAATGCGGTCAAAGGGCCAATGGGCTCATCCGCATGGCAACCCGCAATTACCGAGACTATTTCGGGCCCTTCGCCGACCTCACATGCGAGCATTGGAATGTGGGCGCGGCTTTGGCCAATTTCCAGCGGTGTAACGTTGGCCCATCGCCGCCGAATTCGTTGGGGGTCGGTCAGTACGGAGAAATCTGTGCAGAGCCGATCCAGCGACAGGGTTGTTATGGCGCTGAATCGTTCGTCGGGAGTTGGGAGAATAGGTGGCATAAACCAGGTTCTAAGGTATGGGGCTTCGGCCGTCTAATCTTTGGCGCACATGAAAGACAGTATGAATCGCGCCCCTTGCGGTTCGGCCCGCTCGCAACGAATCGTCCCGCCGCAGTCGCGCAGCACAGCGTATGAAATGCTCAATCCCAGGCCCATTCCTTCGCCAATGTCGCGAGTAGTAAAAAACGGTTCGAATACCCGTTCGATGAAATTGGGCGAAATGCCTGCGCCGTTGTCCTCTATGACGAGTTCGACAAATTCGTCGTCTTTTTTCCGGGTCTCGATACGGAGAATTCGTTGCCGGTCGGAGACTTTTCTGAGCGACTGTTGGGCATTAACCAGGACGTTCAATACGGCCCGTTGCATTTCCAATCGGGGTCCTGCAATGGTGGGCAGATCGGATGCCTTGTTCAACTCCAGTGCAATGCGATTCACTGAAAGCTGATACTGGATGAGCGAGAGGGAATCATCCAGAAGACTGTTCAAATCCAGAACCACGTGTTTTCGTTCGCCGCGATCGACAAAGGCTTGCAGGCTTTCAATAATTCTGCGGCAGCGGTGTGATTCTTCCAGTATATGATCCAGACGCGTGCGAAACTTGGGATCATCCGACAACTGCCGCAAGACTTCCGAATAGCCGATGATGCCGGTGAGAGGATTGTTCAGTTCGTGGGCAATGCGGCCAACGACATTTCCGAGTGAATTGAGGTTGATTTCCGCATCCTGAATTCGTTCGCCGGTGGATTCGGGTGCGGCGGTCGAGAGCATCAGTACCAGTCCGCTTCGGGCTCCGTCCACGTGCTTTAATGGAGCCGCCATGCAGGTACACGCGAATGGGTGTCCAAAGCGGGAACGCAGTGAAAAGGTTTCCCTGTACTCGCCTCCCCCATCCGCAACGCACTGCAACCATTTCACGGTTTCTTCGTGAGGTTGATCCAGCAGGTCGGCCATGTGGACCCCGACCAGGGCGTGAACGGACGGTGCGCCTGCCAGATCGGCGGCAGCGGCATTGGCTTCGACAATCGCAAAAGATTCGTCGGCTACCACGATGCCAATGGGGGCATAGTTCATAACGGCGTCGAGAATGGTATGGGCTCGGGCGATATCGTTTTGCAGTCGCCGCTCCAATCGAAGATCCCGGGCAATTCCCAAGACAAGATCCTGCATGAGCGTATCGTCACGGACGATCCGGGTAATGATTTCGACGGGGATGCGTTCTCCGTTCTTCGCGTAGATTTCAATGCTGAACGGCGCGACTTTTTTGCGCGAAGAGACCATACGGGATTCAACGAGGTCCACATAGTCGGGGACGACAAAATCGTGTACGGACAATCCGGAGGAGACGTCTTCCCGGCTGTATCCGACCATTTCGAGACCAAAATCGTTGAGGTAGAAGAGATTGCCGTTCAAGTCATGCAAGTAGACGAGATTGGGGGTTGTCTTCATCATGCCAGCGAGCAGACTTTGAAACCGCCGGGCTTCGGCCGTGTTGATCTCGCTGTCGCCGTGAATTAATTGCCGGTAAACGGCAACGCCTTTCCGGCACTCGTCGTTGGGGGGCAACGTAAGCTGAATTATGCGCCGGAGCGTGAGTACGTTTTCCGCAAATTCGTCTGCGGGGCACTTCCTGCGCAAGAGCTCGATACATTGCACTTCGAGCACGCGCACCAGCCGCCCGGTTTGTGAGGGTGTCAAATCCGATTGGTAAAGCGGATCGAGGTTTAGTGGAGCGCCAGACGTTGTGCACTGGGCGAGTTGCTTTGCGATTTCGCACAGAGCGGCTTCGGCATGCTCGGCGTCGGCGGCCTCTGCCGCGGCGCATCCGAGCGATTGCGCGTATTCCTCCAAATAAGACCCGCACAGACTCATGCTGTCACTCGCATTTACGTGCCTTTTGCCGACCTGATCCGGCATGAAGGCTACTGCAGATATACACTATAGTTCCACGGACTACCATCAGAATAACAGGGTAATGCCGTGAAATCACGTTAGGCTTCGATGAATCACTCCGCTGCTTAAACCGGGCACGGCGAGATCTTGTGGAATACGACTTTTGCACAGTCCGCAATTCCCAATCGATGGAATTACTGCCATCGGCTTGCCCGGATCGGCCGCAACGGTAAAGTAGAAAAGGTCTCCGCCGGGGGAAACCGTGGAGACCCTGAACAACCGGCCGGTTCGCTTACCTGCGTTGGAATTTGGCAAGCAACCTGAGAATCTCGATGTACAACCAAACCAGCGTCACTAAAAGGGCGAATGCGCCATACCATTCCATCGTCTTCGGCGCGCCGGACTCCGCGGCTTCATCGATAAACGCGAAGTCGAGCACGAGATTCAGCGCCGCCAATCCCACAACGAACAGACTGAACCCAATGCCCACAACGCCTCCCTGGTGCACGAATCCAAAATTCCAGCCGGCGAAGCTGAGGAGGAAGTTTACGAGGTAGAACAGCATGACAGCGCCAGTGGCCGCGATCACGCCCATCTTAAATCTCTCGGTGACTTTGATGATTCCAGTCGTGTACAAGGCCAGCAT
Source organism: Candidatus Hydrogenedentota bacterium (assembly GCA_045863295.1). Lineage (GTDB taxonomy): Bacteria > Hydrogenedentota > Hydrogenedentia > Hydrogenedentales > SLHB01 > BTWA01. The sequence continues at coordinate 48,403 of BTWA01000037.1, read as the reverse complement.
CACGAACATGACGCCAAAGGTCAGCACGACGGCGGGCAGGACGATTCCTTGAAACTGGGCGTTCATTACCGCGGAAAGGCCGCCGATAAACAAGCCTTCCAGTACCGCGTATATGGGCGCGGTGACGGGCGCCCAGCCTGGTTTGAATGACGTGGCAAGTCCCACGATGAGGCCGCCTATCATTCCTCCGATTATCCAAGGGTACATGGCCTCGGGATTGCCGTTGTTCATCCGGCTCCATACAAAGCCGGCCGCACCCACCACAAGTACCAGTAGTATACCGGTCTTGTTCACGGTGCCTTGCACGGTCATTCGTGCCGCGTCATAGCTGGCGAGCGAACTGTCTGCAAGGGGCCTCATCGCGGGATTGCTGGTACGGAACGGCATTGTGAGATTCTCCTGAAGAGTTGTTTCAGCACCCGACTATGGTTATAGCGTGCTTTTTGTGTTTCAGGCAAGCCTTTGTGCTCGCTTTTAAACGTGGCGCGGTGGCACGGGCATCCCGCGTCATGTTGTCAACAATTAACTCAATTCAAAGCATACTACAGATTGAATCCGAAGAAATTAGGCCACTAGATGGGGATACCGAGTCTTCAATTAATTCGATTTAATGGATTTCCTGCGAACCTTACGGTTTTTTAGAAACACAAAAAATTGAAGAAAACGCCAAATAAGCGAATTTTCGCTTGACAATCTCGTCGGCAAGTGATAGTTTGGGGATGGAGCAAAGATACGGTAGTGCCGGGCATATAAGGATGCAGATCGATGAAGACGATTCTGTTGACCTTGGTGCTGACGAGCGCTTGTACTGTCGCCCTGTTTGCACCGCTGGTCGTCTCGCTGATGGAGAAGTAAGGCCGTCGTAAACAAGAAGCTGTGCCCATTCGGTGGGTTGTGCTGGTTTAGCGCACCAGGTCTATTCGGCCAAACACCACCGAGTAGTAGACGAACTTGAATTCGCGTTCGCCTTGGGGCAAGCCAACCAACACTTTGATGCGATGGGGGCCGTGCACCTTCATCCCATACTCTTCCTCGTCATTGTCCTCTTCGCCTTCTTCGAATTCCTTGCCAGCCACCACGTGCTTGTAGTCGTGAATGTGGAAGCATTTGTCCATGTCGTCAAGCGACTTGATCTTGGTCTTGTACGGGGCCAGCGCGAGTTCCCCAGGTTCCCAATGGGTGAACCCTTGCGTACGAGGCGGCGGCGAGATGGTTACGTCGATCCAGGCGTATTCCAGTGGAACCTTCGGCTTCGATTCATTCTCGTCTTCATCGTCGCCGGCTTCGGACGTTGGTTTCTGGGTCCATTCGAAACCGTGCATTTCCACCGTAGCGCCGTCGAGGGCTTTGCCCTTCATCTTGAAGGGCAAAGTGAACAGTCGATAGAGCGCCGCACGGATTGCATACTTGATTACGAAGTACGCCCCCACGATGCCTACGCCCAGCCACCAGGGCACATAGCCCAAATAGACTCCGACGGCAATGGCCACGAGAATGAGCAGCCGGATGGGTTTGATTTTGAAGCGGCGCTCTTTGGGTTGCAGCGATACCACATGAACGCCGCCTTCCATGGGTTCGTGGTCGGACTCACGCACTTCCTCCACGACTTCCAAGGGATACGCCTTGTCATCATCGCTCGGCCCCTGAACGGAATCGTCAGCGGGCCCACCGTGGAGCCGTCGCTGTAATTTGTCGCGCAATTGGCGGGCTTTTTCATAGTTGAACTCGTCGATCAGCCTGTCGCACAGAGCGATTGCCTCGTCGAGGCGCCCGATTTTTCCCAAGGTGCGGGCCTTTGCCTTCAGCACGCGATGATTGTTTGGATATCTTTCGTCCAGGGTCGTCAGAATGTCGAGTGCTTCGTCATACCGGCCATCGAGATACAACTGGCCCGCCTTGGCAAACAGATCTTGTGCTTCGGAATGCTCCACGTGCCGTCGCCCCCAAGGGAAATGCGGTTGCCGCCGCGCCGCGATCGTGCCTCAACTCGGCCCAGCGATTCTCGCTACCGAATACCGTTCATGTCCAGTTGCGTTACCGTTCGCTGAGCCTTTCTACCATACCTTTAATACCGCCGAGTGTCATGTCTTCCATATGAAAGATTTCGCGTATCCGCCCGAGCGTATGGGATCCGTGTGTCCGTTCCCAGGATTCTCGCGGCAACGGATTGAGCCAGACGGCGTGCGGGAACCGATCGGCGATACGGCGCAACCAATACAGGCTCGAGCGCGGATTGCGTTCGTAGTAGTAGAGGTTGCCGAACGGCATTTCGAGTTCTTCCGGCGCCATCGTGGCGTCTCCGACAAATACAAAACGGGTATCGGGTTTTCGAAGCAGCAACTGCTCCACCGGATATTTCCGGGTTCTACGAAAGTCGGACCACACATTTTGGTAAATCGTATTGTGGAAGTAGTAAGTGGACAAATCCTCGAATCGCGATCGCATCTTGGAGAACAGAAGCCGAGTGCGCTCGATGAAGGCGTCCATTGAGAATCCGCCGTTGTCCACCAACAGAACCACACGGATCCGGTCTCGCAAATCGCGTTCGAATACGATGTCAATCTCACCGCCGTTGGCTGCCGTCCTGCGGATGGTTTCATCGAGGTTCAGTCGGGTATACGGGCCTTCGTTGCGCATGTGCTTCATCGACTCCAGCGCTTGCCGGAGATTATCACCGCGCAATGTATTGGTGTCCGCGTAAGCAAGGTAGCGGCGGTTTGCGATTACACTCAGCGCGGAACGGTTCCGGGACACGCCCTCTACGCGGATGCCCCGCTCTGCATTGCCGGTGTGTCCGAACGGAGAATTGCCGCGCTGCCCTATCCATTTGGTACCGCCGGCATGCGCTTTCATTTGCTCCCGGAGCGTTTCCCAGAACTTGTCCATCAATTCATGGGGAGTCATCTGATGAATCTTGTGTTCTGGAATTTTTCCCGATTCGATGAGCTCACGCAGCCAATCCTTGAACGCCTTGGTGCGCAACAATGCCAGATCGCCCTCTGCCACCGGGGGCACGTCGATTCCGAAGAAATACAACAGAAATGCACGCTCAAATGCATCCATATGTTCGACGCGCCGGACAAACGTTAGCCTCATGAACACGTACAAGTCGTCAAGGGAACTTACCACCCCTTGGTCGATGCCTTTATTGAGATCAATGAGATCTTTCGTGCCTGCGGGCACCCCGAATTCACGGAGCAGATACAAGAAATCCTGAAAAAGAATGGTTTGAAATTCTCTGGCAGCGAGTGTTGTCATGATCCATCTCTCGGACGACGGGGCTTACACATACCTTGGCCGGGAACCGCCTTCCCGGAAGCGCTGAATGTCGCCAGACCTCTTCAGGAGGACACCAATGAGCGGCGGCAATTTTGGATCGGGAACCAGGCTCATCCGCTCCAACGCGCCGATCCAATTGATTAGCTCGCTGGTTGCAGGTGGTTTTTCGAATCCCCTTTCGCGGAGTTCATAGAATATCGCGATAGCTGTTTCCATCAGCTTGGGGCTTGTTTTGGGAAAGTGCAGCATGACAATCTGGCGCATTTGATCCGGTGTGGGGAAGCTTATGTGATGACAGTAGCAGCGGCGTAGAAAGGGATCGGACAACTCGCGCTTTGCATTGGAAGTGATGAATATGGCAGGCCGGATTTTTGACTTAATGGTTTCGTTTACTTCGCGAATTGTGAACTCCGTATCTTCCAAAATGTCCAAAAGGTTGTCCTGGACGTCGGACTCGGTCTTGTCAATTTCGTCAAGGAGAAGTACGACCCGCTCGTCCGCGCGAAACGCCCGGCCTATTGGTCCCCAAATTACGTAGTCGAAGAAATTGGCCACGTCTCTGCCGGTTGCCGCCGAGCCGAATCGCGCATCGTTCAGTCGCAGTACGGTGTCCTGGACGTAGCAGGCTTCCTCGCCCTTAATAGTCGACTTGGCACGAAGAATCTCCATCCGCATCCCCAGCGCGCGCGCCACCTCAAACGCCAACTGCGTCTTCCCTGTGCCGGCCTCGCCGGTGAGCAACAACGGCTTTTCCATTTGCAGGGCGATATTCACGATCGATTGCAGTTCAGGATCGAGGTAATACCGGTCGGTGCCCTCAAATCGACCTGGGGATATGCCGGACATGGAATCTCCTTGCACGATTTCGGTACTTGCAGCACAAATTGAGTTTAGCAAGAGGGATTGGATGGCTGCAAAATGCGACCGTCGACGAGTGTCCGGAATCCGGCGGACCGCGTATTTGTACATTCTTCTGCCGACGGGTATAACAACGTTATTCGGGAGTGGCGGTATTCGGCGAAGATGTTGCAGGGGACCGATGTCCGTTCCACCCACCCTAGGGAATTGTATGGCTTATTGGCTGCTTAAATCCGAGCCCGACACCTACAGTTGGGACGACCTATGCCGGGAATCATCGGGTGTTGGCCGTTGGGATGGAGTCCGTAACTATCAGGCAAGGCTCCATCTACGCGGGATGAAAAAGGGCGACCTTGCGCTGTTTTATCATAGCGTGATCAAACCGACCGCCATTGCTGGAGTGATGGAAATTGTGAACGAGGCGTATACGGATCCGGTACAGTTTGACAAGGACTCGCCATATTACGACGCCAAGAGCACCCCAGAAAAACCACGATGGGACTGTGTCGAGGTCCGACCCAAGTATCCTTTTAATCCGTTTATATCCTCGGATGAGTTGAAAGCGAAGGAGGGGCTGAAGGGCATGGTGCTTTTTCAGAACTCTCGCCTGTCCGTGCAGCCTGTCACTCCGGCGGAATGGAAGATCATACATGGGCTTCGCAAGGTAAAACTTGCAAAGGTCCGGGAGTAAGGGAACATGCTGTCCGCACTCCGACATCTGGCCGGTCGCATCGTGGGCCGGTTTCTTTGGTCGCCCAAGCCGCTCACCGGCAATGGGGCTGACGTAACGGGGCATGCCGTCGAATCCGTTGATGGTTTGGCGCGCCCTCTTGGCGACAGGTATCCCGGACAGGTTTTGTTGTTGGTCAATGTGGCTTCCCAATGTGGACTGACTCCTCAGTACAAGGGGCTGGTGCAACTGGACGACCGGTTCCGGGCACGCGGTCTGGCCGTGGTCGCATTCCCGGCCAACAACTTCGGTGCTCAAGAACCCGGTACGAACGATGAGATACAGGCCTTTTGCACTATCCATTACGGTGTGCACTTCGACGTGTTCAAGAAGATATCCGTGAATGGCCGCGACATCCATCCACTGTATGCGGACCTGACTTCCGAAACCGCAAACGGTCCGATGGGCGGCGCGATCCAGTGGAATTTCACCAAGTTTCTTGTAGGGCGCGATGGACGGGTAAAGGCGCGCTTCGAACCCGGCATCGCTCCAATGTCCAAAGCGGTGGTGCAAGCGATAGAACAAGAATTGGGAGCCACATCATGAGGACACTCCAAACCACGCTGGCCATGTTCGTCTTTCTGGGCGGTGGTCTTGCGTTGCTCACAACGGCTTGGGCAGACGAAGTATCAGAGAGCGCGCATGACCACGAACATGCGCATCCTGAAACCGGGCGCAAGCCGGCCAACGTGATGAGTTTTCAAGGAGCCGAGTGGCTCGAGCGCCCGGAGCGGATCGATGAAGAACGCCCGGACGAGGTGATTGCCGCCATGAACTTGAAGGACGGCGATATCGTAGCGGATATCGGCGTGGGTAGCGGGTTCTTTGCACGGCGGATCGCCCGAAAGGTCGGGCCCGGCGGCAAGGTATTTGGCGTGGACATTCAGCCTGAAATGCTCGACATTCTCAAGGACCTCTGCGCGAAGGAGGCCGTGGAGAATGTGATTCCCGTGCTGGGGGCCGAGGCCGACCCGAAGTTGCCGGAGAATGCAATTGATTGGGTGTTGTTGGTGGATACCTACCACGAGTTTCAGGACCCGCAACCCATGTTGGCGAAAATCAAAACGTGCCTCAAAGAAACCGGCAAAGTGGCCCTGCTGGAGTACCGCCTTGAAGGCGAAACCGCAAAGCACATTAAAGAAGACCACCGCATGTCGGTAAGACAAGTGCTTGCGGAATGGAATGCCGCAGGCTTCGAACTCGTCGATCTGATGGAGTTTCTGCCATCGCAGCACTTTTTCGTTTTCGCCAAAGACCCGGACCGCAACGAGTAACGACGCGTACATGTTTGGATTTATCAAGCGCAGACGCCGAAAACGAATTCTGTCGAGATCCCTATCTTCCGTGCAAACGGACTGTATTGAACGGAATGTCCCATACAGCCGCTATTTGCCCGACGAAAGCCGGATGGAACTGTACCGCCACACGCAAATTGTACTCGCGGAGAAGAATTTTGAAGGCTGCGGAGGATTGGAACTTTCCGACGCCATGCGAGTCACCATTGCGGCCCAGGCGAGTGTCCTCCTCTTGCACCGCGAGACCGATTTTTTTCCCAGACTCATGAGCATCCTTGTATACCCGGACGATTTCATTTCACCCAGAGATGCGTTCGAAACGTTCGACGGAATCGTAGAATCCGAGGCTGTCCTAAGCGGGGAATCGTCGGAACTTGGCGCGATTGCGCTTTCATGGAGTCAGATCCGGTATGACATTCGTCATCCCAACGATGGGTTCAACGTCATTTTGCACGAATTTGCGCATCAGATCGATTCGGAGAATCTGGAGGCCGATGGCGCACCGTTGCTGGAACTGCAATCCGATTACGACGAATGGGTACGGGTCCTTGGCGAAGAATACCAACGCTTGAACGATGCCCTTTCGACACGTGGACCGAGCGCTCTGGATGCGTACGGGGCATCCGATCCCGCGGAGTTTTTTGCGGTAGCTACGGAGAGTTTCTTTGAGAAACCACACGCCCTCCGGCGGCGGCACGAAGCGCTCTACCAAGTTCTGAGTAATTTCTACCGGCAAGATCCGGCCGCGTGGATACCGGCGAGGCAGTGAGCATGACTCAGGAGAATTTGTGTCCGGGAGCGGAAACCAGCCCCAGGTAAACCAGCCGGGCCGTAATGGAACCCACGGACCGGCCGTGCTTCGCGGCCAACTCCTCCGCCGTAAGTCCGGCGCGAAACCCATCCTTGAGTTGCCGGTCCTCTCCTTTGTCCCACAGGCGGCTTGCATTTGATGTTTCGGCGGTAGGTTTGGGTGAGGGGAGCACCGGACTTGGTTTCGATTCCTTCAACGCTTCTTTTTGAAGTTCCCGGGATTCGTCCAGTGCGCGCAATGCGGTATAGAGCGCACGAACCGTGCTTGGATTGTGGTAGACGCTATCGGTCGGTAAGGCAACCCCTGTATAAGGGTCAATGCCTTCCGCGAGCGACTGCAAGATTTTCTTAACACGGTCCAGATTCACGCCAGCCTCACATGATCGGGGAGTTCGATCAGCGTGGAATTACCGGATGCGTACTTTTGCGATGCGACGGCATGATACCACAAAACCGGTTTGTCAACAATTTAATATTTTGCCCTCGCGCAGACAGGTAATGTATTGCCTACTCGTGCCGCAGGGCTTCCACCGGATCCATCTTTGCGGCTCTCATGGCCGGATAAATGCCAAATACAATGCCAATCAGGGCTGAAATGGAGAACGCCACCGCGGGAGACCAGATCGTGATAATCGTCTTCATTTCTGCAAAGAAGGTAATGAAAAAGGGTATCGAGACTCCTAACACCACGCCCAGCAGGCCTCCCACTCCGGAGAGCAAGACTGTCTCAATGAGAAATTGAAGGACAATGTCCCGCTGCTTGGCCCCCAGAGCGCGGCGGATGCCGATTTCCCGGGTACGTTCCGTGACAGTAGCCAGCATGATGTTCATAATGCCGATACCACCGACAAGCAGTGAAATCGCTGCAATAGCGCCCAAAACGATGTTAAATATTCTTTTCGTGCGTTCGGCCTGTTGGAGCAGGCCGAGTGGTACGATTAACTCATAATCACGCTTTTTGTGTGTCGATGCCAGAATTTCCTCTATGATGAGTGAGGTTTCGATTACATCTTCCAGGTTAGAAACCTGGACTGTGGCTTCGTGGATCTGAACCCGCTCCGCGGTAAAACTACCGGTACTGCGATTTATCAGGGTTTCGCCGAAGCGTGATTTTGCCGCGGACAAAGGAATGTACAGTTCAAACTGGTTATCCGCCGAAGTGGTCTTCGTTGCGCTTCCGGATGTTTGGGCAGTTCCCCCTCCCCCGGTAACGGTTGCCTTTGGCTCCATGACACCGACAACCTGATAGTAACTCTGACCGATACGAACGGACTTGCCGATTGGGTCGTCGATGGGAAACAATTCACGGTCCATGCCGGCGCCAAGAACGCAGACGTTTTTCTTGTCATCCTGCTCGGATTCGTCAAAGAACCGGCCGATTGCCGGCTGGTGATTTCTCATGGCAGGATACCAGGGTACGGTGACAATGATGGTGCAGCCCACCCTTCGCGAGCCATGCCAAACGTCTTCGCGGATGATTCGGCTGGGCAAGACGACTTCCACGGAGGGAATTGTGTATTGCAGCCGCGTCATGTCTTCGTAGGTCAGTCCGTACTCGAGCATGATGGAGCGGTCCTGGGTGTTGGTGCTCTTGTCCTCGGCGGGCTTCACACTTTTGATAATAATGTTGTTGCTGCCCATGCGCCGGATCTGTTCCTGGGCTTCGAAGCTGAGACCTTCGCCAATCGCAAGCATAGCGATAACCGACATGACGCCAAACACGATACCCATCATGGTTAACAGGGAGCGCAAACGGTGAACCCAGAGACTTTTAAGTCCCAGCATGACGGTGCGCTTCAGCCGCGTTGGCGACAATTCGCTCAATTGGTGCTTAGTTATGCCGCTCATCTCGTTCCACCACGCCGTCACGGAGGCGTATTACACGGTCTGCGCGCGCAGACACTTCATCGGAGTGGGTAACCATGATAATGGTCTTGCCTTGGTCGCGCAGTTCGTCAAATAGATTGAGGATGTCCGAGCCGGAAGTACTGTCCAGATTTCCCGTCGGTTCGTCCGCGAGGATAATGAGTGGGTCGTTGACCAGGGCGCGGGCCACGGCTACACGCTGTTGCTGCCCGCCGGACAATTCGTAGGGTTTATGATCCATGCGTTGGGCGAGTCCAACCCGTGTAGCCAACTGGGTGGAGATTGCACGGCATTCAGCTTCTGGCCGCCCCTGATAGAATAACGGCACTTCGATGTTTTCCAGCACCGTTAATTGTTGAATGAGGTTGTAGGATTGAAACACAAATCCGATACGTTCACCGCGAATTGATGACAAGGTATCATCGTCCAGCTTCGACACATCGTCTCCGCCGAGCAGGTATTGTCCCGAGGTTGGCCGATCCAGACATCCCAATACATTCAGCAGGGTCGACTTACCGCAGCCTGACGGGCCCATGATAGTGCAATAGTCGCCTTCGAGAAACTCCACCGAGAGCCCCCGCAAGGCTTCTACCAGGACCGCGCCCATCATGTAGGACTTGCGGACTTCGACGACGCTTGCTATTGAATTGCGCACTGCCATGTTTTCGTGCGGTCAGGACGCTGCCGGGGCCGCGGGGGCCGCCGGTGATCCTTCCCCTCGAGGCCGGCCTTCGCCGCCACCTGGACCACCTCGCTCGCCGCGGGGCCGGCCTTCACCGCCGCCGAAACCACCGCGTTCGCCGCGGGGCCGGCCTTCGCCTTCGCCAAAGCCTCCCCGTTCACCGCGAGGGCGGTCGCCGCCTTCGGGGCCTGCCGAGGCGGCAGGGCCACCTTCTCCTTCCGCACCGTCTCGTCTGCGCCGTTCTCCACCTTCGCCGCCGGGAGCACCTACGGCTTGATCTGTCGCCGCTCCAGTTTCGGTGGGTTTGCTGCTGTCAGCCTCACTTTCGCCTTGGGCTTCGGCGCCAGTTGATTCTTCTTTCTCGGCTTCCGCGGCCTGCTCCCGCCGTACAGCGTCCGGTACACGCAGCAGCACTTTTTCGCCTTCGGTCAATCCGGATTTCACTTCGATGAATTCATTGTTGAACTCGCCGGTTTCGACTTCCCGTTGCTCGAAATTCCCGGCACGGTCGCTGACAAATGCAACGCGTTTGAGCCCTCTCGGCGCCACCGCCTGCAACGGCACGTAAATCACGTCCGGTAATTGGTTCACGATAATCTCGCACTGTGCGCTCATACCCGGCTGCAACCATTCGTGGGAGCCGTTGATACGGACAGACACCGCATATTCCTTGATATCCGGGCTCATGTAACGGCGGTTGGAATCCGGCAAGACCGAGACTTTAATGACTTCGCCGGTCAAGCGCTCTCCCCTTCGCGCGTCGAATGTGATATTCGTCTTCTGTCCTCGCTTCACTTTGGTGATCGAAGACTCGTGCACTTTCACATTGACGGCCATCTGGGTCATATCGGGAATGGTAATGATTTCCTGCCCTTCCCGTATTGCGGCGCCTTCTTCAATTTGTGCCTGCTGGCGGTATGAATCGTTGCTTCCAGCATATACAACCAAACCGGACCGCTCAGCGTAGATGATGCAGTTTTCGAGTTGCTCTGCCAATTCGTCCCGATTGCTCTTGCGCAATTTGAAGTTGGCTTCACTGGAACGCAACCGGGCTTCGGCCTGGGCTTCTTTTGCGATGGCCTGTTTCAACGTGCGTTCCAACGAGCGCAACGCCTCTTCAAAGTCCGAAAGGAATTGTTCGGACTGCTTGGGGAACTCGTAGCGAATGAACAATTCTTCGGAAGTCGATGCCGAATTCCATCCGATTTCGCTCTTACGAACCTTCAGCTCTTCGTTATCGAGTTCTTGCTGCGTGACGAAGTTCTTTTCGGCCAGACGGCGCGTGCCCACCAATTGCGTTTGGGCGAGGTCGAGTTCCTGTTTGGCCAGCAAGGTGCTGCTCTGCAACTCCCTCAGCCGTTGTTGGGCTTCGCCATCGCCCAGTAAATCGGGCGATGCATACTTGGTAAAGTCAATGCTGTTGCGTCCCTCTTCGTCGGTCAGCGAAATATCGTAGCGGTTCTTGCCACCGCCCGGCAGCACCATGGGCTGCGATTCATCCAGGCTTTCCTCCTCGGTGGCCTGCCTTGCGGCCGCGGCATCGTCTTCGGGTGAACCCGAAATTGCCACGGCGGGATCGCCCTTGGATTCCGCGTCGGCCGCCGCCTCTCGAGTGATATAGGTGGCGAGATCGACGTTCAACCCCAGTTCTTCCAGCAGATTCACGGCAAGCTGTGCGCCCAGATATTTTTCGAAATCCATCCGCGCGAACCGGGCCGCCAGTTCCGCCGCCTTGATATCGCTTTCATTTTGCTTGATTTGAATTTCATACTGTTCGCGCGAATCGGTGAAATTTGCGAACGCGCTTTGATATTCAATCTCGGCTTGCGTGAAGCGCTCTTTCAATTGAGAATCGTCCAGCCGTACCAGCATTTTCTGATTGGCTACGTCCTGTTCGGTGATAAAGGTCCCTTCTTCCACAATCTCAAGTATCTTTGTTTCGCCGCGTATGCTCGACTTTGCGGTTTGAGACTCAAGTGCCTCAATGGTGCCGCCCGCAATGATGGAAATCATCAGCGGTCCGCGCTTGACCTCAAAGGCCGTGCGGCTCTCCGTGACAGTCCCGCTTCCGCCCCAATACCAGAAGATTCCAATGATGGCGACGGCCGCCACCAGTATCTTCGCGATACTTCGCGGATTAAGGAACGGGAACTTCGTTTTCTGTGGACTGTTGGACTGTGTTGAGGTTTTCATCGCTGATGTCCTGCCATTGTCCGTTTTCCTTGATATATAGGATACCCATGTCGCGCCAGAATTGGAGCCGGGTAATAAAGTGACTTACGACTGCATCGGTCAAATCGTTCTGTGCGTTGATAAAGTCGTTCTGAGCATCAATCTGATTCAGTGCCGTGCCACGGCCGAGTTCGGTCAGCAAATTGTTCAACTCAACGCGTCGTTGACTCAACTCCAAGGCGATTTGCCGGTTCTCGTAATTACGCCGCGTCTGGTCGAGAGCACGCCAGTTTTCCCGAATCTCCAATTTCACGGTGTCTTCTGCCAGAGTCAACTCCCGTTCCGAGCGGCTCAGCGCGATGAGCGAGGACACGTAGCTGTTGCGTTCGGCCTTGCGGTCCAATGGCAGCCCCAGATCAACCCCGGCCGTCCATAGCGCCCGCTGGAAATCGAGTTCGTTGAAGGTATCTTCTCCGGGCACACTGTTAACACGGGCCGTCAGAACCAGATCCAGATCCGGCAACAAACCGTTCGCGGCCACGTCGACACGGCGGCCGGCATCTTCCAATTGGTCGCGCACGGTGTACAAATCCAGCCGTGCCGCAAACGCCACTTTTATCGCATCGTCGACACTGATGGAGGTCGGCGATACGCCCTTGGCAATCAGCGATTCCAATTCAGAATAGTCCATTACCACTTTGGCGTCCACTGGTAACCCGAGATCGATTTTGAACTGGTCCAGCACTCGGCGATAGCTTCGGATGGCGTTAATCCACGAGTTCTCGGCATTCAGTTCGGCCTGCTCGCTGCGGCCCAGATCTTCGGCGTTTCGCTGGCCTTCATCGAAAAACGCCCTGTCCCGGTCGGCGGCCCGCTTGAAGGCCTGATAGCCGAGATAGTTGATGCGCACCGAATCTCGTGCCTGGAGAACGGCAAAGTAATCGGAGGCAATCTGCACGGCAAAGTCTTTGCGAAAATTCGTGAAATCCCTCAATTGATAAAGGACATCCCGCTCGCTTTGCTTAAGCTGTTCCAGTGTGACCTTGCTCCCCGCGCCGCGTAACAAGGGTTGCACCACAGACGCCGTGAGGGCGGAGCCGGTATTCACGCGCGGGTCGCCCGTGAGAAACCGCAGGAAATCGGAAGAAAGCTGAAGGGCGATTCGTGCTCCGCCCTTCATGAGCATGTTGACGCCCACCGAGAATCCACCGTCCACACTTCGCTCGTTCATGATTTCGTTGCGTGGCTGGTTTACCCCGGCAACGGTGAAGGCCTCATCCACCACCGCCGCATAGTTGTTCAACAGCGTGCCGGGTGTTCCGGCGACATCATTGATTCCCTCAAGAAACAGGACCGCGGGCGAGTTGGCCGGGGTTCCCAACGCCTGCAACAGCGCCGCGGTAGTGCCCGCGTTGCCCAGCGACGTGCTGATAACGCCTGCCTGTTGCGAAATCCAGCCCGGAATTGCGCTGGCCAACTGCGCCGACCCCGACAATTTGGACACGTCCGTCGTAGAGCGGACGTAGTCGGCCTGAGCGCCGGCGGCGAATATTGGGGCAAAATCATGGCGGTCCAAGGTCAGGCTCAGCGCGGACAAGTACAATAACTCTTTCTGTGTTTGATAGTTCCGGCTGTGGGTAAACGCTATTTCGAGTGCCTTTTCCAGCGAGAGGACTTGCGCATCCCGCTCCGCGTCGCCAGCTTCACCCATGTACTCATCAATGGATGAGATAGTCGGAAAGTCCCCGGCCAGAGGTTCGACGTCGGTACCTTCAATGGTGAACTCGGGAAGCATTCCGGGCACGTCGGGAGTCTTATCGGAGATAATCTTGTACACTTCCTTGTCGGCACGGGCTTTGTATTGGTCTTTGCTACAACCGGCCGCCAACATCAGGGATAGTGCGGGGAAACAGAGAACGGTTATGAGCTTACGGCACGTCATGATCGTCAACACACTCGGTTTTACTACTTCTGGGGCGTAGGGACCTGTTGCCAGGGGCCTTGATTGCTCGGCCAGGGAGGCACGGATTGCTCCGTCTGATACGCATCCGTGTAATGGTATAGAAATGCACGGCACGAGTCAAGTAATCCCGCCCACTTTAGTTCTCCTAAAACTCTCTGTGTCTTACGGTTAGACACACCAAACCACCGTGTTAAACACTGGAAATCCCGATCGGTTCCGTCCACATTGGTTTCTTCGTGTTCCAAGCCGTCCAACAACTTGTTGTCAGGCAGGTTACATACCGGCGGTGAACAGGCCTACAGCCGCTTACTCAACGAGCCTGTCGGGGAGCTATTCGACATGAAATGACCGGATTGGCACCGTTCGGATCACTGTACGCCGGAATCCTTTTGCGCTGCGAAGTAGGCGCGGACGGCGGTAACATCCTGCTGTATTTGCGCAATCAGATGCTGCACGGACGGAAAGCGTTGCTCATCGCGAAGCCGCTTTAGAAACACGACTTCCAATGTCTCTCCGACCAGATCATGGGAGAAATCGAGAATGAATGCTTCCATGGTGAGATCCCGGTTCCGGATAGTGGGCGCAACGCCAATATTCACGGCCGCGGGAAAACGCTGGTCCCTCCATCGCGCCTCGGCGACGTACACGCCAATCCCGGGCATGGCGGAGTGGTACGGGCGGATGTTTGCGGTGGGGAACCCCAGCGTGGATCCGATCTGCTGGCCCGAGTTCACGATTCCTGTCACGCTGTAGGGACGCCCGAGAAACCGCAATACGGTCTCCAGGTCGCCCAACATCAGCTGTTCCCGAATAAACGTGCTGCTGACGCGCTCGCCGTCGATCAAGAGCGCGGGCGCTTGCGCCACTTCAATCGCCTGCCTTTCCGCCAGTTCCGCGAGAAGTTCGAAGTCACCTCGGGCCTTGTTTCCAAATCGGAAATCATGGCCGACTACGACGGCTTTGGCATTGCAGCGTTCCACAAGCACTCGCCGTACAAATTCCTCCGGTTCCATCGCGGCCACTTCGGCGTCAAAGGGCAGGATTAGCACCGCGTCCATGCCAGCTTCACACAGCAATGCCTGTTTCTTGGTATCACAGGTCAAGAGATTGGGTGCGTGGCCTGGCGAAAAGAACTGGCGAGGATGGGGCTTGAACGTAATGACAGCTGAAGTGAGGTTTCGCTCTTCGGCGTGTCGCTTGACCTCGTCCAGGATGCGCCGGTGCCCCAGATGAACGCCGTCAAAACTACCGATGGTGAGCACCGTTCCCGTGTTGGGAAATGCGGCATCGAGGATATTGTCGATGATGATCACGGCTGCCCACAAAGCACGCGCTTGGGCCGGATCCGAACACCGGTCTCATGGGTATCCACCTCTCCCACAGCCAGTAATTCGCCAGACTCTTCCTTGATTTGCACCCAGCCCTCGGTGACGGGGCAAGGGCCCGTCAAATCATGAAACCCCAACACGCCGCCGCTGGCGACAACGGTCCGGCAGATAGGTTTCACGTGAACTTCGGGCAAATCCAGGGCCGTGTCAGGCGATTGCAGAAACTGCTCAACGTCCGACACGGACGTCAACTGATCGAGCGTGTGCGCTTCGTGAATTGAGTGGCGGCCCACTTCCGTCCGGCGGAGCCGTGCGAGCGATGCGCCACACCCCAACGCGGTTCCCACATCGTGACAAAGCGTTCGAGCGTAGGTACCCCGGCTGCATCGCACGCGAAACGCAATTTCCGGGAGCATAATTCGAGTGGGCTCAAATTCGTAGACCCGCACTGGCCGTGGCTCGCGATGGACTACCTCGCCTTTGCGGGCTTTGATGTATAACCGCTCGCCCGCTACCTTCACCGCGCTGACCATGGGAGGCACTTGCAGGATATCGCCGGTGAACTGCTCCAGCGTCGAACGGACTTGCTGTTCGCTGAGATGTTCGGGATACGGCTTTTCATCCAATACGGCGCCGTCCAGATCATGGCTATCGGTGACAATCCCAAGGCGCATTACCCCTTCATAGGTCTTGTCCATGCCGGTGAAGAACTCGGACAGGCGTGTCGCATGGCCAAGACACAGAATAAGTAAACCCGTGGCGGAAGGATCCAGGGTGCCGGTATGTCCAACGCGCCGCTGTTTGGCTGCTCGCCGGATCTTGTCTACGACATCGTGCGAGGTCATGCCTTGCGGTTTATCGACGAGAAGAATGCCGTTCATGCCTGTTTCCGCAGCCGTTCTTCCAAGGCTTGCATCACCCGCTGTTCCACATCGTCCAATGTGCCTGAGATGGACGCTCCGGCGGCGGCGGCGTGTCCGCCTCCGCCAAACGTGGCCATAAACTCCGCACAGTTGAAGCCCGGACGGGCCCGGCTGCTCAATTTAATGGAACCATTGCCGGATTCTCGGAAGAGAATGGCTATCTCCACGCCTTCCAGTCCGCGCGCATAGTTGATCAGCCCTTCTATGTCTTCGGGCTGCGCGCCGGTCTCCTCCAGATCCCTGCGGGTGATGTGGATCGCCGCAACACGGCCGTCCGCGGACAGGCGCACACCTTGCAAAACGCGGCTCAATAACATGAACTTGGCGCGTGACATCGTGTCGAATATGCGTTCCGTAACATCCGCAACGTTAACGCCCGCGGCAATAAGACGGGATGCCACTCGGTGAGAATTGGGCGTCGTATTGCCAAAGCGAAAACTGCCCGTATCGGTAGACAGCGCAACGTAGAGGGCAACGGCCGTATCCGAATCGATGGCAACATCCGCCGCGTCGAACAGCTCCGGCAGGATTTCGCCTGTGGCGGCATAACGGCTGTCAATCAGATGGATTTCGGACTCAAATCGATCGGCCAAGTGATGATCGACGATAATGACCCGCGTGCTATCGCCAATGCACTCGACAATGCTTTCCGCTCGTTCCAAGTGATTCGCGTCCACGAGAACAAACGTGTCAAATGACCGGCCTCGAACTTCAGGCAACGAAAGTATTGTGCTTGCGCCGGGCATCCAGCCGTACAATTTGGGAACCGCATCGTGCAGTGCGCAGACCACGTTGGTCTTTCCCAATCCCTTGAGAAGCGATGCCATGCCCAAGACGCTTCCTATGGCATCGCCATCGGGGTGAACATGACTGGTTACAATGAAAGAAGTGCCTTCGCGCAGGGCCGCGATAACACGTCCAACGTCATTCGTCGCCGCTGGGCTCGGATTCGTGGAGTTCGCGGATTCGTTCTTCAAGTCGGTATACCTGATCCAGTGTGTTATCTTCCATGAAGCGGATTTCGGGGGTATGCCGGAGGCGAATACGCTTGCCAATTTCGCGCCGCACCCAGCCGGAGGCCTGCTGTAGCCCCACGAGAGACCCTTTTCGCTCCGCTTCCGATCCGTAGAGGCTTACATAGACGCTTGCGTATTTCAGGTCCGGCGACATCTGCACGGCCATCACCGAAACAAAACCGACACGCGGATCCTTGACACCTCGCATCAGCAGTTCGGCGATTTCCTTCTTAATGACCGCGCCAACGCGCTCGGCTCGTTCGGATGGCATTACATCATCTCAATGGAGTAGTCGGCCAACTCCGCACCGGCGCGCAACGATGCAAAATTGGCCACCTCGTTCAATTGCGTATTCACAAAACGGCTGTCATCGCCCACGATGCATACGGCCAGACGAGATCGGCCCCATTGCTCTTTAAAACCAATTTCAGCGACAGAACAGTTAAACCGATCGCGCATCTGCTGTTTAAGCCCTTTGATGACGCGCCGCTTGTCTTTCAACGAACGGGAACCGTGTACAAGCAGGTCCATCTGAAGCAACCCGATGACCATTGAAGGCCATCATTCCAACGTTTTCTTGATGGAATCCTCGCGGTACAGCTGAATGATATCGCCTTCCTTGACGTCTTCATAATTCTCGAGCTTTACGCCGCATTCGAATCCGGAGGCCACGGACCGGACGTCATCCTTCTCGCGCCGCAGGCTGCCGATTCGGCCTTGATATACTATGACGTCATCGCGAATTATCCGTGCGAGATTGCCACGCGTCACCTCGCCGCTCACCACATAACAGCCGGCGATATTGCCATGCGCCGACGAACGGAAAACGGCACGCACTTCCACGTTGCCGGTGATGACTTCCTTCTTGTCCGGCGTCAGCATGCCTTCCAAGGCCAGCCGCACGTTTTCGATCAACTCGTAGATGATCCGGTAAGTGCGGATATCCACGCCTTCCTGCTCTGCCAGTTTCTGCACTTTGGGGTTCGCGGTGACATGGAAACCCAGAATCACGGCGTCGCTGGCGCTGGCCAAGAGAACGTCCGATTCGTTGATTCCGCCCACGCCGGAGTGCACTACCTTGACCTGGACTTCGGCATTGCCCACCTTCGCCAGACTCGAAATCAATGCATCCACCGAGCCTTGCACGTCAGCTTTAATAAGTACGTTCAGTTCCGACTTCTCGCCGGCAAGCATGCGTTCGTGGAAATCTTCCAACGTGACATGGCGCACGCGGGAGCGCTCTTGCTTCTGTCTGGCAATGAAGCTGCGCTTTTCCGCAATGGAACGCGCCACCCGTTCGTCTTCCACACCCATAAACGTGTCGCCGGCATTGGGCGTCTCGTCGAAGCCCGTTACCAGAACCGGCGTGGAAGGTCCGGCTTCCTGAATGCTCTCGCCTCGGGAATTGAACATGTTTCGAACGCGTCCGGCGCAGGTACCCGCGAGAAACACGTCACCAACCCGCAACGTACCGTTCTGCACCAGAACCCATGCAACGGGGCCGAATCCCTTGGACAATTCCGCCTCAACCACGGTGCCGCGGGAACGTTTTCTGGGATTGGCCTTTAGCTCCAGGATCTCTGCCTCAAGCACCAGCACTTCCATCAATTCGTCAATTCCAACGCCGTTCTTGGCGGAAATGTTTTTGATGCTGGTCTTGCCGCCCCAGGATTCGTCGATCAGCTCATACTTCGTCAATTCCTGGCGAACACGATCCGGCTGCGCATCCGGTTTGTCACACTTATTGATGGCCACGACGATTGGCACGTTTGCGGCCTTGGCATGGTCGATGGCTTCAATGGTCTGCGGCTTCACGCCGTCGTCCGCGGCGACAACCAGGACGACAAGGTCAGTTACGCCGGCGCCACGCGCGCGCATCGCCGTAAAGGCCTCGTGGCCTGGAGTATCCAGAAACACAAGCCGTTGATCGCCGATCGGCACGTCGTAGGCCGCAATATGCTGCGTGATGCCGCCGGCCTCGCCCGCCGCGACGTTTGCCCTACGGACATGATCGAGCAACGACGTTTTGCCGTGGTCGACGTGGCCCATCACGGTGACCACAGGCGCCCGAGGCACGAGATCGCCGGGGTCGTCGGCGTCGTCGCTAAACAGCTCTTCTTCTTCCCGGATGACGAGCTGGACGTCGTAGCCCTTGGGCTCCGCCAGGCCACGGATCTGATCCAGCGTCAATGCCTGGTTCTTAGTGGCCAGGATATTCTGATCCATCAACGCGAGGATGATTTCATTGACCGGAATTTCCATGACATTGGCCAACTCTTCCACCGTCATTGCGTCATCGACTTCAATGGGCTTTGGAACGAAAACGTCTTCTTCCTGCACTATCACGGATTCGTCCTTGTCTTTGCGGCGCTTCTTCTTGCGCGGTCCCATGTTGGAACCGGATTGGTATTCGCGAATGGCCGCGGCGGCGTTCCTGCGCTTGCTTTCCTCGGCCCGGTACTTTTCCTGTTTCTTTTGCTTTTTCCGTGCGGTCTTGCCCGATGGGACACCCACCGGTGGAGGACCCGAGGGTGCCGCCACGGAAATGCCGCCGGCAAAGCTGGCCTGAACCGCGGCGGGCGAAGCCCCGCCATGCGAACGCGAAGGCGGACCCGCTTGCTGAACCGGCGCCGAACGCTCTGCCTGCAATTTTCTCATGCGCTCGGCGGCCTTGCGTTTGACTTCCTCGACAACAGCCGGGTCCGGTTTGATGTGCGAACGCTGGCGAGCACGCCGCTCTTCTTCTTCTTCCTGGCGGCGTTCGGCCTCGGCGAGCAAGCCGATCTGCTTGTCTTCTTCCACTTCCACAGGCGCCTCGGCCGTTACCACGAGCAACTGTTCGGCTTTTTCGTCATGTGCCTCAAGGGCGGTACCATCCGCGCGCACAATTTGAATGCGGGGCTCGTCCTTTGACACGGCCGTGCCAATAATGATCGCCGGCTCTTTCTTTTCTTTCTCTTTTTTTGGCGGCTTGGGTGCGGCCGGTGTCTCCACCGTTTCATCCGCGTGAATTATTTCCGCAGCCGGCTTGAGATCCTTTTCGCGAATTATTTCCGCCACTTCCGGGCGATCGACCTCGGCTGGCTCGCTGTCGTCTGCAATATCGGACGTCGGGGCTATCTCGACTTCAACGTCGGCTTGTTGCTTTTCCTTCTCTTTGCGCTTGGCCGCGGCGGCCTTCTTGGCGCTTTCTTTCAGGCGGGCATTGCGCTTTTGCGCCTTTTCGATATCGTCCTGACGTTTCTTGCGAATTCTCTCCGCAAGATCGGGATCGTCATTGACGTCGATCAAAATATCGCACAACTCGTCGGTAATCTCCGAGTCGACGCTTTCCACTTCGTACAGCATATAGCGGAGCTTCTCGACCGCCATTTCGGCGCTCATGTCCAGTCGCTCTACTAAGCTGGATACGGTCTGCATAAAAAGCTACTCCCTCAACTCCATTCAATGCGGCGGAAGCATCCCTGGGCTCCGCTACGCATCGCCGGCAGTCTCTTCCGATTCGTCCGAATCAGAGGATGGCGGCTCCGGCGACTGCGTCTCACTCGCTTCAGAACCAATGGCGTCAAACGCCTTGGCCACCGAATCTTCCGCGCCGCCGGACAACTCAGTATCGCTCTTGATATCGATATTCCAACCCATCAGCCGCGACGCTAGACGCGCATTCTGGCCGCGCTTGCCGATAGCCAGCGACAACTGATCCTGTGGCACGATTACAAGGATTTCCTTGTTGGGTTCGTCCACCGAAATATCCAGAATATCCGCTGGATTCAGCGCGTTTGCGCAGAATTCGACCGGGTTGGTGCTGTATCGGACGATGTCTATTTTTTCGCCGTTCAATTCTTCCACCACCGCACGGACCCGCGCGCCCTTCATGCCTACACAGGCCCCTACGGGATCGACATTGCTGTCCTTGGACTGCACGGCGATTTTTGTGCGGCTGCCCGGCTCGCGTGCAATGGCCCGTATTTGAATCGTGTTGTCGTAGATCTCGGGCACTTCCAAATCGAATAGCGCACGCACGAGTTCCGTTGACGTGCGGGAAAGGATAATCTGGGGTCCCCGTGGGGTCTTTTCCACTTCCAGCAAAAATGCCCGGATACGGTCGCCGGGTTTGAAGTTTTCACGGGGAGACTGTTCACGCGGGGGCACGATGGCCTCGGCCCGGCCTACCTGCACGATGATGTTACCGTGCGAAACCCGCTTCACCGTGCCGGTGATTAATTCGCCTTCTCTCCCTTTGAATTCGTCGAAGATATTGTCGCGCTCGGCGTCTTTGAGCTTCTGCAGAATTACCTGCTTGGCCGTCTGGGCCGCGATGCGGCCAAAATCACGTGGCTCCGTCCGGACTTTCAGGCGATCGCCCAGAGTCACCTCCGGGTTTAGCTTTTGCGCCTCTTCCAACGTCATTTCGCGCGTTGCGTCGGAGGCCACTTCCACGACTTCGCGGATTTCGTATACTTTGAAATCCAGCTTGTCCTTTTCGATATCTACCTCAACGGTGATGTTCGCATTGTCACGGATGCTTTTACGCGCGGCCGTCTCCAATGCGCTGCGGATGGCCTCGACCAGCGTCTCCCGCTCGATGCCTTTCTCGGCCTGCAATTGCTGCAGGATGACCTGTAAATTCGGTCCCACCCTTGGCTCCTTGTTTTCGGATCCCGGCACTCACCGGTCCAAATTCGCTTTATGCACGTTCTCCAGATGCAGGGAATAGGCCGAACCATCGCACTCGACGGTTGCCATCCCATCGGTGAACGCTGTCAGCACTCCGCGAAAATTGCGGCGTCCCTGCACGGGGGCAAGTGTCTTTATCCTCACCGGCATTCCAACATACCGCTCAAAATCGTGCGGCTTTCGAATCGGCCTGTCAATTCCAGGCGACGATACCTCCAGCACATAGTTGCCCTCGACAAAATCGGCCTCGTCCAAAATTGGACTCAGCAAGCGGGAAACATCCGCGCAATCGTCCAGCGTAATCCCGCCGGGCTTATCCACGTACAGGCGCAGGGTCCACGTGTAGCCCTGCTTCAGAAACTCGACTTCAACCAATTCGAAGCCTTGTTCCCGCAAGTGGGGCTCCAACTCAGACCACGCACACCGGACTATCTCGTTTCGAGCCGGTATGTCACTCATAACCATCAACTAAAAAGAGTGGGTAAACACCCACTCTCTGGCATTTCCGAGTCGTTTCCGGCTATGAGCTTAGCATATGAACGGTGAGAGGTGCAACCTGCCCGAATTCCTGAAGCCTTTGGACCACATTGGTTTAACGTGCCGTACCCAGCCGTTGGATCGTTCTGCCGAGGATCCGAAGCGCTAGCGGGCTAACCGCATGTAACTTATCCAAAGACAATCACATACAGAGCTGCTACGCAAGTAAGAATGCCATATTACGGCGCCCCGAACGGTCCATACGATGGGAAAAGAAACGTGGATCCGAAAGGGTGCAAATCGACGTTACATGAATATTTATCGCGGGAACGCCCGCCCGAACAAGCTGTAACTTATTGGCATCCCATAAGTTAATCATTCTACCGCTACCCGGCAGACCCCTCGACGCCCAGGCGCACGCCATTTCTTCCGAGACTTCGTAACGCTCAGGACCGGCAGAGGGCCCAATTAAAGCGTGCATTTCCCTGGGATTTGCCCCCAATTCCCTGATCATGGCGTCCACCGTGGCTCCGACTATGTCCAATTCCGTGCCCAAGCGACCGGCGTGGACCAAGCCGATGGCCCCTGTAGTTTGGTCCACCAAGTAAACCGGCACGCAGTCGGCCACCAGAATTGTCAACACAACATCCCTGTCACGTGCTATCAGCGCATCCGATTGGGGAACAGCGTCCTCCCGATGGAGTGAGCCGCGCCCGCAATCGGCTCTTGTGACAACCGAAACGCTTGCCGAATGCACTTGCCGGGCGCCGATCAATTGCGTGGGGTCGAGTCCGAGCCGTCCGGCCAGGGTTTTGCGGTTGGCCGGACCGGATTCCGTGTTCCAACCGCAGTCGCCGTCCGACCGGTCGCTGATTCCCGCCAGTCGAAGTCCCAACCGTTCAAAATCGTCAAAGCGTATCAAAGGACGTACCGGCTCAGGTCGCGGTCTTCGATGAGACCCGCCAGACGATTTCCAACGTCTGCACTGTCAATCTTGACCACTTTCTTCTCATCAAACGGAGCTTCAAACGACAGATCCTCTATCAGGTATTCCATAATCGTGTGGAGGCGCCGGGCACCGATGTTCTCCGTGTCTTCGTTCACCTTCTGACAGAAGGCGGCGAGCGCTTC
This sequence comes from Candidatus Hydrogenedentota bacterium, assembly GCA_045863295.1. Taxonomy (GTDB): domain Bacteria; phylum Hydrogenedentota; class Hydrogenedentia; order Hydrogenedentales; family SLHB01; genus BTWA01. Next base: position 25,196 of record BTWA01000037.1, on the reverse strand, counting down.
GACGGCGTCGTCGGTGATGCTTAAATCGATTCCTTCCGTGGCGAGAAGTGCCTGATACTGTTTTATCAGCGAGTTCTCCGGCTCACGTAAGATTCGTGCGAAATCCTCGGAGCGCAGGCTATCCAGTTCCACCCGTATGGGAAACCGGCCCTGCAATTCGGGAATCAGGTCCGAAACTTTGGTCATATGGAACGCGCCCGCGGCGATAAAGAGAATATGGTCGGTCTTCACGGGTCCGTGCTTGGTCGTGACGGTGCTCCCTTCCACGATGGGCAGGATGTCCCGTTGAACGCCTTCGCGGGAGACATCGGGTCCGTGTCCGGGGGTGCCACGTCCGGCAATTTTGTCGATCTCGTCGAGAAAGACTATCCCCGAGTTTTCCGTGCGCTCGACGGCCTTGCGCACAACGGCATCCATGTCGATGAGCGCCTCAGTCTCTTCGCTCTCCAGTATATGCCGCGCCTCTGCCACGGTGGTTTTGTGCCTTTTTGTGCGCTGCGGCATCATCCTTCCGAACATGTCTTGGAGGTTGATGCCCATTTCTTCCAGACCGGTATTGGAGAACACCTGCATCATGGATTTATTGCCTGACTCACGCACTTCCACTTCGATTTCGCGGTCGTCCAAATCGCCCGCGCGAAGCTTGGCCAGCAGAATCTCCCGAGTACGCGCTTCGCTGTCTTCGGGGCGCGGACCGGAATGCGCCGGGGCTTCATCTCCCGCCAGAGGATCGGATGGTCTGTATACCGTTTGTGCGCGTGGCTGAGGAGGCAACAAGAGATCGAGCAGCCGGTGTTCCGCATTCTCTTTTGCTTTAGTCTCCACCTCTTTGCGCATCTCCGCGCGCACCAACTGCACAGCCACTTCGGTTAATTCGCGAATCATCGATTCGCAATCCCTGCCGACATAACCCACTTCAGTGAACTTGGAGGCTTCTACCTTTACAAACGGCGCATCGGCGAGCTTCGAGAGCCGGCGTGCGATTTCGGTCTTTCCGACCCCAGTGGGGCCGATCATGATGATGTTTTTTGGGGCGACCTCATCGCGGAGGTGGTCGGGTAGTTGTTGTCGGCGCCAACGGTTTCGCAGCGCAATGGCCACTTTCCGCTTTGCCTCGCTTTGCCCGATGATGTACTTGTCCAACTCGGCCACAATCTGCTTTGGTGTCAACGCGCTCATATGAATCTCCAAGATACTTCCAGGACTGAAAGAGATATCATATCAAACGCGCCATGGACTCCGTCATACCGATCCCTCGCCCTTTCCTGCCGGGCTTTGGCTGTCTCGAATCTGCTCCGTCAATTCCGCCAAGTGAACCTCCAGACGAAGAATGGACTCTCTGATTTGCAGTTCGGATTGTTTTATGTTGAATTGGAGCAGACCGACCACGCCAAAGGTCACCAAAAACACCAGCCCCACCAGAATCAATTGGGTCCCTTTGTCGGCATTTTCCATTTGCTGGCCAAGCACGAGAAAAAGGGTCATCATGAGTATCGTGAAGATCCAGACAGCGCCGCTATAGCGGCCCATATCTTTCCCTACATTGAACCGGCCTTTCCGGAAAATGCCCAGCGAGATGATTCCGAACGCGAGGCCGAACACGGATCCGATCGCGAATCCGGCCGACGCTATCGCAGGAAGTTCGCCCCATGTCCTCCACATTACGACAGCAAACAATACTGTCGTCGAAAAACTGAACACTGCGGCGGCAATCAGCGCCACACGCTCAATTGGTTTTAGCGTTCGTTCCAACATCGCATTCACCTCCCGTCGATAGCGGCCTTCCAACGCCGGATCGATCGCGTCCAGCGCAATCAGCTTGTCGGCCAATGCCACTTTGTGATTCATGTTCCGTGCTCCGCGTCGAGGATCGTCCTCAAGGCGTGTTTTGCATGGTGCAATCTGGACTTCACTGTGCCTTCGGGTATGTTCAGGATGTTCGCAATTTCGGCTTGCGAAAACTCTTCTATAAAGTAGAGTACTATGACTTCCCTGTGCGCGGACGCGAGCTTTTCAATGCCTTCATGAATCATCCGCGCATCGTCGGAATCGAATGCTGGCGAATCGCCATGTGCGGGAGTTTCCACGTTTTCCAATGCCGCCTCGTAGCGCGAGTGCTTTCGCAGATGACTAACCGCAGCATTGTGCGCCACGCAATACAGCCAGGAACGAAGCGAGGCCGCATCGCGCACCGTTCGCATCTGCGTATAGGCCCGCATCCAAACATCCTGCAGGATGTCCCATGCGTCCTCTTCCGCGGGGACCATGCGCCGGATGTAGTAGAAAAGCCGTCTTTCCCATAACCGCATCAATTCCGAAAAAGACGCCAGATCGCCCCGATGGAACCGGATCAGCAACAGGTCGCTTTCGATTTCCCGCCTGGGTCGCACGTGACCTCCTCTTTCCAACATTGTAGACGCATGGGCTGGAAGAAGGGTTCAACCGGAATTTGCGGGACTGAAAAGCAAATCAGGGCGCAGAGGAAAACAGATTGGCCGGGATGCCATTCCTGTCTGGCCTCCCGGCAAAAGGTTTGATGAGGTTGCCGATTATCGCTTTCGAAGTCTTGGAATTTGCCTCTGGAGTATCGCCAACACGGCAAATGTGGACATGATTACGAGCAGGTCCCCATGGCCAAGCCCGGCGGATGCGGGCATCTCCTCCACATTGTCCGGACCCATGCAGATTACCGCGCCATGTCGAACGCTTATATGCACCGATCCGTCTTCCGTCACCACAGGATCTCTGGCAAGCCACCCGTCCACTCGATCCCCCCGATACCAACCAGGATGATCCCCATCGGCGAGATAGCAGTAAACCGTTGCCTGGCCCGCCGCCTTCGGATTGGCAATGATAATGCCGGACGGCTCTCCGACCGTTCCCGACGGGCGTACTTCGATCACGTCACCGACGGATCCGGCCATGGGCGGAATGCCTTCCAGCGAAGGATTCTCCACGATTCGAAACGTATACGTAATGCTTTCAAGTGCTTCGCCGGATTCTGTCGCAGCGGTTACTTCAAAGAGAATATCCTGCCCCACCGGCCACGCTCCCTCCGGTCGTGAGATGACCCACCCGTCGCTGCCGCCACCACTCTCGTAGGGCATCCACTCGCCATTCGCGATGGGTATTCCGTTGCTCGTAACTTGCGTGACAATACTCGTCGGATCGATCACGCCATCCGCCCGGATACGTACGGCCAGCACATCATCGGGACGTGCGGCACGCAAATTTGGACCCAGTGAAACCGGGGGCAACGCCGATTCGTAGACAGGATCGATCAACTCATTCGTGAAGTTCTTCGCGGCGCCGCGGTAGCCGTCGTCCGGAGCGGACCAGTCTCCCTGAATGCCGCCCGGACCCGTCGCCTGAACCCAATACACATACTTTACGTAGTCCACTTTGAGTGCGGCTGGAGCGGATTTGCAGCCGCCCCCTCCTGTGTTCGAAGGCGGCGCGGCGGAAAAGTCCTCAAAGAACGCGTTGGTCGAGGTGCCCAGTTGCGCGGCTTCCCCTCCGTTCCAGGTAGTGGCGCGAAAAATCTTGTAGCCCGTTGCACTTTGCACGGGATTCCATGTCAAGCGAATCTTGTCCGTAAACGTGCCATCGCTCGCTTGCAAGCCCGATGGCGTCGTTAAAGTAGCCTTTTGATACGTCCCCGTCTTGGTGGTCAAAGTATTCGCGGTGATGTCCACGTTTTGAGGCGCGGGTGTGACCCAACCGTCGACTTGAACGAATGACAGTATGTGTTCGTCGACTGACAAGCCTGTCACGGTCGCCCCTGAAGCATTCAATGCACCGTTATCGACGCGCCACTTTGCCCCCGCATTCACGGCTTCGTCCGGTTCAATGGTGACCTTTAATGAACCCGTCTCGACGGTATACGTGCCCGATTCATTCGCCGTCTGGCCTTCCACGATTTGGACCGACTTGTCTCCCGGTTTGGCCCAGCCGGAAATAGACTTGAACGACACGGTGCGCTGACCCACGATGCTCAAGCCGTTAACGGTGTCCCCGCTGTTGTGCCACGCGCCGCCGTCCACCTGCCATTGACCGCCCGCGGTCACCGCCGCGGTGGGAAGTAGTGTAACGTTTAACGACCCTGTACGGGCGACATAGGTCCCCGTCTCATCATTGGTTTGTCCGCCAGTGACGGTAGCCTGAATGTCTGCCGGCGTAATCCAACCGGCTACGGTTGAAAAGGTGATTGTGTGTGACCCCGGTGTCACATCAGTCAGCGTGGCACCGCTCGCTTGCATGGGTCCACCGTCCAAGCGCCATTGTGCACCGGCAGCCATTGCCTCAGCGGGCTGAATGGTAACGCTGACCGATCCTGCCTGCACGTAGGTGCCGGTTACTTGAGTCGTTGCCGAACTTGATACTTGCACATTCTGAGTTGCAGGTTTGATCCATCCGGCCACGGGAGTAAAGACAACGGAATAATTTCCGGGCGCCAGATTGGAGACTGTGGCTCCGCTGTTTTGGAGTATGTTGTCTCCTGTGTGCCACTTTGCACCCGCGCTGACCGCGCCGGCAGGCAGGATCGTCGTTTGTATGCTGCCGGGCACTGGGGTCATCTGAATCGCCAAGTTTATCGAGCCGCCAGCGTTCGCGACAATGGGATTGTAGGTAACCGGCGAAAAGCCCGGGGCCGAGGCCTCGACTCTATACGTGCCGGAATACCATGAGAAATTGTAGTTACCGCCAAATTGTACTGAATAGTTTGAGATCGTTTTCTGCAGATCATTTCCCTGATGGATAAAGCTCATGGTCACATTGGGGACCGCGGCTCCGCCCTGTGCCGTCGAAACAAAGTTGAGCGTGACATTGACGTCCTTTTCCGGTCCTGTTTCGCGCCACACACGCAAGTCATACGTGGCACCGTCACCGTGCGCGTCTTCGGTATCGCGCACGCGGACAAAGTAGACGCCCGTGGCCGTGACCGTCCACACCAACCGGCTCGACTTGTCTCCAAGGCTCCTGTCATCTTGAGAATTAATTAGGCTTGTGCCGTTCGTTCCGTACAACTCAATTATCGTGTCGCAGGCGAATCCCAGATTGTTGGTCTCAATTGTCACGACATCTCCGAGCGTTGCGTAGAAACTGACCCAGTCTTCGTCGGCCTGCACATGGAAGTTGTGACGTTGATCCGGGAATCCGTCTACCGTGATTGGCTTGGCCTCACCGAACGAATTGTCCTGCTCGTAGATATCCGGATCCACGCCCAAGGGGTTGGGCTTCGCAACAATGGTTTCCGCGGGTGCGGACGAGACACCGCGAAGATCCACTGCGGTAACGGTGACGGGATACGTGCCGAAGTTTACAAAGCCGTTGTAGGTGGCCGAGTAGCGCCCTGTGCCGTCGGGCTGCAACAGGATCTCCACCGGTTCCGCGCCGCCTGGCGGCGTGATCAACCCGACCACTTGATGCAACGCGAGCAGCGTGGACACCTGATCCACCCAAATTGTGGCTTCGGAATCGTTTTCTCCCAGGATTTGTTCGCCAACGACGGCGCCGATCAGGGGTTCGTCTCCCGCGAGGCCGATTTCCGTGCCTATGGTGTAATGCAGGGCTTGAAATCCGTCCGACTTCAAATCGAAATAACCGTCGAGAGTGTCGTCGATTTCCGATCGTTGATTGGCGGCAAATGCCATTGCTTCGGCGGCCACGTTGAAGGACTCGCCCAAATTCGCGCCAAGAGCCGTAGCTACCCAGAAGAACCGGGTGAAACTCATCACGCCGCCGTTGCCAAACGCGGCCTGCTGTCCTGCACCGCTTGCCGCGACGCAATACCGCACCTTCGCGACCGGAGCGGACATTTTGGGCAGCAGACTTCCCGATCCGTCGCAATCTGCGATCACGGTGACTACACCGGGAATGTTTGCCTGCGCCGAATCCAGCCAACCGTCCAATGTATCCCACGACAGCACTTCGGTGGCGTTTGGCAGGAACTGCCCTAACCCTCCGGGACCGACGAGAACAATCGTCAAGTCGCGCGTGTTTTGAATTCCCCAGGTGCCGATGGCCGCTTGAATGGAGGCCATGCCTGGCACACCGTCTTTTCCTGGTGCATCCGCGACATCCGCATGCGTGAGGAAGTAAATGTCATCATCGGTGTAGGCCTGAATCTTTAAAGCCGAATACACCCAGGAGGACGCCCAATCATGCGCGGGCCAAAGTTCTCCACCTGGATCCCCCCCGGCAATGACTATTGCCTTCCGGCGCGGCGGGGTACCCACATCCACCGTCGTGTGCACGGGCCCCGCGATGACGCCAACTCCATCTTCAACGAAAATGTCGACCGCGTAGGTACCCGGCACCACAAATTCACCGTACGTGGCTTCATAGCGATCGCCGCCCACGTGAACCAAATCCAAGGACGCCCGATCGATGACCGCCATGGTGGAGTATGCGGACACATAGGAAGGCGGCGTGATCACCGCCCAGACTCGTTGAATTCCGTCGTTGTCTGTAACGTCATCAACCCAGATGAGCCCGTCGTTTACGCCCGCTATCTGGCTGTCCGGGGCAACGCTGCCAATTTGAGCGTTGTCGAAGTATTGCGTGGTCCCCTTCCCCAGAATGAGTCCGTTTGCGACCGCAATGTCCGTCGATTCATTCGGGGAGCCGTTTCCGTCGGCTTCGAGCAGGCTCTGTTGATTGGCCCACCCCATGGCGGCGGAGGCGCGTGTGAATGCGTCCCCAATCGATTGGCCATTGAGTATCTCGGGCCAAAAGATGCTGGAGAACGAAATCTGACCTCCCTGGACAAAGTGGGCCGGTTCTCCAGAGGCCGTACTCGTGATGAGCACGCGTTCACCCGCGCCATTTGAACCGTTCAATGTAGCCAGAAAGGTACCGGACTCACAGGCATCGTAAATGACAACCAAATCACCGGTGATGGCCGGTTGCAGCGTGTTTAACCACCCCGCGAGTTCAGTCTCGTCCAAGATCTCGTCGTCTGCGTTCAGCCGGAACTTGCCTACGCCGCCGTGGTCGACCAGGTACACATACACGTCTTTCACAGGCAGGCCGTTGACTGGTTCCATCGCCCATTGGGTTAGTGCGTCGGCAAGGGCAGATTTGGTCGCAATCGCGTCCACGTCGGCGTCCACCGTAAAGTTCAATTGCGCGCCGAGCGACGGACCGAGCACATAAATCTCGGCCGGGTTGATTCCTTGTTGAGTCATGGCCCAGAACGCGAGAGCGCCCGATGCAACGGTCGCTGGCAGCAGTCCATTTCCAGGATACGAACCGCCCCCCATGACGACAACGGCCTTGGATACAGACGTGATGGTGGAAGATTCTACCGGCACGAATTTCTGAACACGGCGTTGATCCGTATCGGCGACATAGACGGAACCCGCGGGACCCGGACTGACGCCGAAAGGCGACAAGAAGTTGTCGCCGCCTTGAAATCCATTTCCGATTTGATTGAGATACGTGAAATTGGTGTCGACAATCTGGATCCGGTGATTGCCCGTGTCTGCAACATATAGATTGCCGTCGGCGCCGATCTTCACATCATACGGCGCATTAAACTGCCCATCGCCCGATCCCGGTGATTGAGTTTGTCCCAGGTATGCGCCGGTTGAGGTGAACTTTTGAATCCGATTATTTCCGGCATCCGCAACGAATACCGTGCCGTCGGATGTCACGGCCACGCCATGAATATCCGTGAACTGTCCGTTGCCACTGCCGCCCGAACCCCACTTGCTGATGAATATACCGTTCGCATCGAACCGCTGAACGCGGTTGTTGCCGTAATCGCAGACATAAACCGATCCGTCCGGCCCGATCGCAACCGCGTTAGGCCAGACAAACTCGCCGTCCCCCGCTCCCGTGACTCCCCACTTCAGCAGGAAATTGCCGCTCGCATCAAACTTTTGAACACGGTTGTTCGACGTGTCGGTGACATAGACGTCGCCTGCAGCGTTCATTGCAATTGATTCAGGCCAGTTGAATTCGCCATCGCCTCCGCCGGCCCCGTTGGGGCTGCCCAAATACGAATCAAAAGATCCATCCGGCGCGAACTTCTGTATGCGGTGGAGATATCGGTCAACGGCATACATTGTGCCATCCGGGGAGACTGTGACCGCGGCAGGAGCGGCAAAGTGACCGGGCGGATTTCCGAATCTTCCCCATTGGCGGAGATAGCTGCCATTTGCATTGAATACCTGCACCCTGGAATTCTCGGATTCCAACGCGTAAATCAGACCGTCCGGCCCCACGTCGATGGCATCCAGGGTGGAGAATTGTCCGTCCCCCGGCCCTACGGAACCGAATTGGTATTGGTATACGCCGTTTGCGTCAAATAGCTGAACGCGAGAGTTTCCCGAATCCGCGACGCATACGAGGCCGTTCGGCAGAATTGCCACGCCGGTGGGATAGTCCATTTGCCCGTTGCCAGTACCTGTGGCGCCCCACTTGGCGAGGAAGTTTCCTTCGATATCGAATTTCTGCACGCGATCCAATTCACGGTCGGCGACGTAGATATTGCCGTCATCGTCCATGGCAATTCCCGTGGGCGCATCGAACTGACCGTCTCCGATTCCGCTGCTGCCCCATTTTCTCAAGAACTGGCCATCGGCTGTAAAGACCTGGACACGGTCATTGCCCTGGTCGACGACATAGACTTTTCCGTCCAGACCAACGAGGATATCGAACGGCAAGCTGAACTGCCCGTCGCCCGATCCCGCCGAGCCAAATTGAAAGAGGGGTACGCCAATTCCGTCGAATACTTGAACACGGTTGTTGCCGGATTCGAGTACATAGACTTTGCCGTCCACGCTTGTGGAGACACCCGCCGGGTGCGACACTTGGCCCAATCCGTCTCCGAGGGTGCCCCAGTGCAAAATGGGTTGGCCGGTGGAATCGGTTTTAAAGATCCGATGAAAAAACCACTCCGTTATATAGACATTTCCCTGCCGATCGACGGTCAGACTGTGAGCATTTACAAACGAAGGCAGTGGATTTGTCTCGACCGGCCACGTGCGATCGAGTTGATACACGGTCTCAGCGCCGCAAAGCGAACAATAAGCTAGCCCCGCGTAAACAACACACCGGACTGGAAGTGACATGGTTCCCCCAGGTAACCCACAGCTACACAATCGACTACATTACTCGACCCATTGGAAACTCCACTTACAACAATGCTCGGCAGTGCAATAACTGCAAAGCATGGCGGAGTTGTTTACGTCCTTGATTCGGTCCGTGCAAGCCGAATTCGCGCTACGGCCAGAAGGATCGCCAAAATGGCCGCCACCAGAACACGTCCAGTCAATTCCCGGCTGTAACCCAACGACGATGGTTCCAAAGGCGCTACAGCCGGACCCAAGCACAGCGTTCCGCCGTGACGGACTCGAAGTTGACACGTCCCGTTCCCAAAATCCGAACTTTCCCCATCCAGCAATCCCACCACCTCGGATGCAGGGTGCCAGCCTGCGGCCGGACCGTCGCTCACGTAGTAGTATACGTCTACGTCCCCATTTCCAGCCGGAAGCGTGACAGTGACGCTTTGGGATTCTTCAAATGGGCCCGAGGGAGCAACTATAAATGGATTACCGGCAGCCCCATCCAAGGCGGCGACGGAATCGGCAGGAAGTACTTCCAGAACATGGAATTCGTAGGTCACCGGATCCTGGGGCGTTCCGGTTATCGTTGTGAAGGTGACTTCGAATCGAATCACCGAATCCGCTGTCCAAACCGGATCCGGCTTGGCCACAACCCATCCGTCGGTGCCGCCGCTACCTTCGATGACCACCGTCTCCACAGTTGAAATCTCGCCCCCCTCCCATCGCAGAGTCGCTTCGACGCCATCCCAATTGATGGGTTCGCTTGCCCGCAACCGTACCGCAAGGGTATCGCCCGGCAACGCCGCGCGGATGCCTTCTCCCAGGGAATGTGTCGGCAATGCCGGCTGATAAACTTCCGACGCCAGCCAATCCATGGATTTTGCACTCAACCCGCGATATCCGTCGTTCGGCGGACACCAGTTACTTACAATGCCCCCCGCTCCGAGCGCCTGTATCCAATACACATACGTGACGTACGTCACTACCGGTGTACCGCCGCCACCGCCACAGCCACTGGGCGGAGTGACGACGTTGGGAGTCGCTGCTGTTGTGTCATTGAACGTCGTTCCGGCGACGTCGCCTATCGCTGTAGCCGTACTGCCATCCCACGACTGACTACGATAGACGCGATATCCTGTCGCATTGGGCACGGCCTGCCAAGTGACTTCCACACGATCGGCAAACGTGCCGTCGCTCGCCTGGAGTCCTTGGGGCGTGGCCAATTGTGCCGGTGTGTAAGTACCACCAGCGGACGCGGTCTGATTGGGATTGACGGTCACGTTCGCTCCGGCTGGCGTGACCCACCCTGCAATGTCCTTAAACGTCACGGAGTGTGCGCCCGCCGTCAATCCCGATACGGTCGCGCCACTATTCTGGAATGCACCGCCGTCGACGCGCCACTGCGCCCCCGCCGCCACTGCGCCCGCGGGTTCAATCGTGCAGGTGATGCCGCCGGTTTGTCCCGAGAGCGTGATTACCTGATTGGCGCTGCCGCCGGCGGACACGAAGACATTCACGGGAGAGCTCGGGCCAAATCCTGGAGCCGAAGCGGCCACCTGATAGCTGCCCGAACCAAGTCCTGTAAAGGAATAGGTACCGTCCGAATGCACCGGTTGCTGCAAGTTCCAGGGTGGGGTTGTACTGTTCAATGTAATCGTGGCATTCGCAACGCCCTGGCTCAAGCCATTTAACACGGTCACCATCAGGTTGCCGGGCAGTGCTGGTCCGGTTTGTCGCCATACGCGCAAATCATAATTCGAACCGGTTCCAAACCCCGGCAAGTCCGAATCGGCGGAGTGAAAAACCTTTGCCAGGTAAAACGCAGTGGTGTCCACGGTAAACGTCGCGCTGGAGGACACATCGCCAATGGGCCGGTCGTCGTTTTCCGCAACCTGCGTTGCCCCGTCCGCGCGGAAAACCTGAATATGCGTGTCGACATTCTCGCCGAGATTGTTGGTCTCGACCGTAATCACGTCGCCGGAATTGGCATGAAATGTCGCCCAGTCGATGTCGCCATTATCGTGAAAATTATGTACCTGATCCGGAAACGCATCGACGCCGATCCACTTCGCATTTCCAAATGCGTCGTCGTCTTCGTACGTATCGGCCCCGTCTCCCGACCCTGTTTGTTTGGTTACACGTGTCTCTTTCGGCGCGGAGGCAATATCCCGGATGTCAACGGCGGTCACGCTGATTCGGTATACGCCGGTCTTGGTGAAACCGTCGTAGGTGGCCTCCCACTCGCCTGGAAACGTCTCTCCAAGTGAAACATCGAACGGCGCGCCGCCGTCTGGCGGCGTAATCGTCGCCACCACTTCCTGCATCGCGAGGAGCGAAGACACCGGCCCTACACCAAAAGTCGCCGAGGTTTCGGCGCCGAAGAGCGTCTGATCGCCCGAAATGTCGCCGATAACTGGTTCATCGCCGGCAAGGCCCACGCCGTTGCCAATTGTGTAGCGCAGGGCACGTGTGCCGTCGACCTTGGAGTCATACACGCCGTCCCCGTTGTCATCCAGTTCGCCGGTTTGACCGGTCGCGAATTTCATCGCGCCAGCCGCCTTTTGAAACGCCCCGGCCACCGTTGCCCCAAAGGCGGTCTCCACCCAAAAATGACGCGAAAAACTGGTGATGCCCCCATTGGCGAAACTGGCGGATTGTCCAGCGCCCGCTCCGGTAACCACTATCTGCGGGTGTTCCGGCGGAGGGGCAATTTGCGGCAACAGGCTACCCGCGCCGTCCGCGTCGCAATAGACAGTCAACATTCCGGGAATGTTGTCGCGTATGGCATCGAGGGCTGTGCCCAGGCTGGTCCACTCAAGAAACTCGCTCTGGTTGATCCAGATGCCGCCCAGCACGCCTTGACCTATGAAACAGATCGTTAGATCGCGCGTGTTGGTTGCAGCCCAATTGACAATGGCATCGTTTACTTCAGCGAGGGTAGCGTCGGAATCGTCCACGCCCGCACCCGTGGCCTGACTAAAGAAGCGGATGTCGTCGTCCGTATACCCTTGTATCCGCAGCGCGGCATACGCCCAACCCGCCGTATATACATAGGCGGGCCACTCTTGCGAAGCCGGATCTCCCGCCGCAACCAGGATGACTTTCCGGGTTGGCGGATTGCCCACGGTCACGGTCGTGTGAAACGGCCCCGATAACGCACCCACCGCGTCCAGCAAGAAAACATCCACGCTGTACACACCCGGCGTGACGAAATCGGTATAAGTCCCTTCCCATCGATCGCTGTCGTCATCGTCCGGTAAAAGTTCAACTTCCGATCGGTGGATTACCGCCATCGTGGACGGCGCCTGCGAAGTGGTCAAGGTGGGAGGCGTCACAATCGCCCACGCTCTTACAACCCCCTCGTCGTCGGACACGCCGTCAACAAACACGGTGCCGTCGTTGACCCCCGAATACGCCCCACCGGTCGTCGTATGCACCGGTGGCGTGAAATTCCCCGAGGTTCCCGAACCAATATGCGTGACGTCGGCCAACGGATGGTTGGCCGGCCCGTCTCCCGTGCCGTCGCTGTTGTCGTCGAGTATCGGGTTCTGATTGGCCCAACTCATCGCGGTCTTGGCGCGTTCAAACGACTCACCCACCGTCTCGCCATTCAATACTTCGGACCAGAAATGATTGGAGAACGACAGCAAACCGTTCTCCACAAAATGCGCCTGTTCCCCGGCGCTCGTCGCTGCGATAACAATGCGCTTGCCCGCATACGTGGGATTTGCGAGCGCGCTGATGAAGGTGCCCGATTCGCATGCATCGTAGACAACGGTCAATGTGCCGGAAATTTGCTCTTGAATATCGTCAATCCAACTCGCAAGCTGCGAATCTTCGAGTATGGTGTCTTCGTTCAGCCTGAATCGGCCGGGGGCGCCGTGATCGACCAGATAGACCACGGCATTCTTCACAATGCCCGGCCATTGGGCCGCGATGTCGTTCACAATCTGACTCATGTCAAATTCACTGGGGTAATACGCCGTCGCCTGTGAAAGCGCCCCTGCCATCGTTGTTGGAAAGCCCGGCGTCATCAACAGGATGCGGTCCGCGTGGATGCCCTGCGCGGCCATGGCCCAACACGCCAGCCCTCCGTTCGACTGCGTCGCCCCCCACAGCCGGTTGCCGTTATAGTGACCGCCGCCCAACACCACGATTCCTATCGTAATGTCCGTGCCGCTGACCGGTTTGAACTTTTGCATGCGATGGTTGTTCACATCGGATACGTATACATCCCCCGTCGAACTCACTTCGAGATCCCACGGGCTGTAGAAGATGCCGGGAATGATTTTGTTGTCTAAACTGGCCGTGGACGAACTGCCCGGACCACGATCGCCCCACTGCGTGATGTACGTTCCGTTGGGTTCGAACTTTTGAATGCGGTTGCCGCTGGAGGGCTCAAGAACGTACACCTTGTCTGCGTCGTCCAACGCGAGCCCTACGGGCGCATCGAAGTCCCCCGCTTCCGCCCCCAATTGGCCCCATTTCGTCACGAACGCGCCGCTGTTCGTAAACTTCTGAACGCGATTGTTGTTTCCATCCACGACGAACACGTTGGCACCGGCCGCATCAACATCGATGCCTTTGGGGTTACGGAATTGACCATCGCCGGGCCCTTCCGTACCCCACTTCATGATGAAATTGCCCGCCGAATCAAATTTCTGTACGCGGTCGTTGGTGGTATCGGATACATAAACGTTCCCGGCCGAATCCACCGCAATCCCCTCGGGATGCGCAAATTCGCCGTCGGCCGTTCCGAAACTCCCCCACTTCAAAAGGAATCCGCCCACCGAGGTAAACTTCTGCACGCGGTGATTGTTCTTGTCCAACACGTACACATTGTCCGAACCGTCGATGGCAATGCTGAACGGTTCGTTAAACTGTCCGTCGCCCGTGCCAAAGCTGCCCCACTTCGTGATAAATGCTCCGCTGGAATCAAACTTCTGCACGCGATGATTGTCGCGTTCTGTCACATATACGTTGTCCGCGCTGTCCAGCGCCACGCCATACGGATAGTGAAATGTGCCGTTCTCAAAACCCAAGCGGCTCCAAGAGGTGACAAAGGCGCCATCCTTCGTAAACTTCTGAATGCGAAAATTGTCCCCGTCGATGACGTACACAAACCCGCTGTCGTCAACGGTTACATCTTCCGGACTGTTGAATTCGCCCGGCCCGCTGCCTTGAATGCCCCATTTGAATTGGAATGCACCGCTGCTGTCAAAACACTGAATCCGGTTGTTGCCGGTATCGGCAACATAGACGTTGCCTATGGACCCGATCGCGATTCCCTGGGGGGCGGAAAACTGGCCGTCTCCATTTCCCAGCGTTCCCCAACTGGTCAAAAACGTGCCGTCACGCTCTAGCTTTTGAATCCGATTATTGCCTTTGTCTACGACGTACAAAACACCTTCTACGTCCATGGCAATGCCGGTTGGCATATTGAATTGGCCCGAACCGGTGCCTGGCGATCCCAAATACGACAGCAGCGACCCGCTCGGCTTCACGCGAAAAATCTTGTCGTTAACGTGATCCGTCACGTACATGTAGCCAAGACCGTCGACAACGATGTCGGCGGCATTTAATTGATCGGGCGGGCTGCCCGGATTCAGAAATGAGTGCGTCGCAAGCAGTACGCCTTCGGGCGAGTACACGTTGATGGAAAAGGAAGCGGCGAGATATACCTGTCCCGCCTGGTCTACCGCCACACCCTGCTGCTCGGAGATTGTACGGGGCGTGTAGATCTTGGCGGGCATATGATACGAACCGCCCGGGTTCCACGTTTGCAGCCAACGTCCTGTCGAGTCCATCTTGTAGATGTAACTGGAAAGTACATACACGTGCCCATCCCGATCCGCGTACAGAGATGTGGCGTCAAGATTTAACACGGAATTTACTTGGACTGGCCAAGACTGTTCGAACTCATATAACAGCAGTTCGGCTGTGGAGGGAACTTGGGCTACCATCCAAAACAAACAAAACGCGATCTGGGCACGACGTGACACGGTAATACCCCGCGTGACCGATGGACGCTCTTCCATCAGGACGATTCCTTGTCAAGAATGCGACTTAATGAGGGCGGTAGACCTTGGACCCCGTGCCCTGGGCTCCCGTCGGACAACCGCACACTCCGGCAAACTACCGGATTACTCGCTTTTCATTGGCAAAATCAAAGCCAGTGCAGAAAGCCGGTCTAATCGAATGTCACCTACAGCTTGTGTTGAGTATACCATGCAACCCAACACAACGTGACGCCGAATCTGCTTCTAATCCAGCCTACTCCGCATAAACTGACTGCGAAAACTACGAACAGCAAATACTCCCGATTTCAATTCCGGGTATGCCAGAAAAGAATTACCGCCTGGCCCGTGGCCGCCACGTATTCCTGCGGTTCAACCACACGCAAACTGCTAGTGCGACCATAAGTACGACCGCGCCGCCACCAAAGTCCGACGACATACCGATACCGGATTGGGCCGGCTCAAGAGCTGCCTTCAATCCAAATTGAACCACGCCACCGTGACGGACAGTCAATTGACCATCCGGTCCGATGCCCGCGGCAAAACCTACCATCGTTCCGGCGGAATGCCAGCCCGCGCGGTCGCCATCCGCGAGGTAATAGTACAGATCGATATCGCCCAGCCCGTAGCCGGCGGGCAAATTCAACGCCACGGATTCCGGCTGCAGGAAGGGTCCTGTCGGGTCCAGCAGAATGGGATTGCCTATGCCCCCTTCCATGCGAGGCATCAGCGACGCAAACTCGGTGTCTTCCACAATCCTGAAGGTACGCGATACCGCCTCCACTGGAATTCCGGAAACCGTGCTCGCAGACACGGTCAGAGTCACCAAGGACCCCACCGTCCACTCCGGTACGGGTAGTGCCACAGCCCAACCGCCCGCTTCTCCCTCTACCCAATCCACGAAGCCCCGGCTTCCCGCATCCCACGTCACTTCACCGGCTAGGCTAAACGGATCAATGGCTTCGTCGGCCATGATTCGAAGCGCAAGCGCGTCGCCACTTCGTGCGACTCGCATTCCATCGGCCCCGGTAAGCGTGGGCAAAGCCGTTTCAAACACCGGAGCGCCCTCTGCCCGAGACCACGCGTCCAGCAACTTGACTCCCGCACCGCGATACCCGTCGTTCGGCGGACACCAGTTGCTCTGAGCCCCGTTCGCGCCCAGCGCCTGTACCCAATACACGTAGGTGATGTAATTGACCTGAGGCGTACCGCCTCCGCCACCGCATCCGCCTGGCGGTGTGGTCACATTCGGTGCGGAGGCCGAGAAATCCTCATATGTGGTTCCCGACACGTCGCCGATCGCGGTGGCCGAACCGCCGTCCCAGGTCTGGCTGCGATACACACGGTATCCGGTGGCGTTTGCTACCGCCTGCCACGTCACTTGAATCTTGTCGGTAAACGTCCCGTCGCTTGCCTGCAACCCTTGCGGCGTGGCCAACTGCGCGGCCGAATACGCACCACCAATCACCGTAGTTTGCCCGCTGTTGATCGTCACATTCGTCGATACCGGAGTCACAAATCCTGTCACGTTTTTAAAGGAAACCGAATGCAATCCCGCGGATAACCCGCTCATGGTAGATCCACTGTTCTGGAATGCACCGCCATCGACGCGCCATTGCGCACCGGCGGTCACTGCCCCCGGAGGCGTCAAATTCACTTGAAGTGCGCCCGTCGCGCCCGCGGCAAGCATAATGACCTTGTTCTGATTACCGCCCGCGGGAATGTTCACCGCATCCGGCGAAGAAGACTGCCCACCGGAGGAAGCGATAACCGTGTAGGAGCCCGCCGCCAGCCCATTGAATTGAAACGTGCCCGCGGCTCCAGTGCTCTGCTGCACCTGCCATGGCGGCGTAGTGCTGTTAATTTGAACCGTCGCACCCGGCACCGACCCACCGCCCGAATTCACCACACTCACAAACAGCGAACCTGGCAAGGACGGACCCGTCTCCCGCCACACCCGCAATCGGTACTGGGTCCCCGTGCCGCTACCGGGCAAGGCCGAATTGGGCGAGTGCGCCACTTTCACCAGATACATCGCGGAGACGTCCACGGTCCAGTTCAAATACGAAGAAACATTACCCAATCCGCGATCGTCGTTCATCGCCACTTCTGTCGTGCCATCGGCGCGAAAGACGCGCACCAATGTATCCACGTTTGCACCGAGGTTATTCGTCTCCACGGTGACTATCTGCCCAGCAGTGCCGTAAAACGTGGCCCAGTCCTGATCACCCGCATCGTGAAACGTATGCAATTGATCCGGAAACGCATCAAGGCCTATCCATTTCGCCGCCGCAGCGGAATCATCTTCCTCAAACGCATCCGCCGAGTCCGGCGCGGGCCGCGTGACGGACGTCTCCGCAGGATCTGACGACACCCCGCGCGCATCGAGTGCGGATATGCTGATGTTGTAGGTCCCAAACTGGCCAAACCCGTTGAACGTAGCCTCATAACGTCCGCCCGCGCCCGCCGTCATGGGCACTTCGATCGGCGTGCCGCCGTCGGGAGGCGAGATGACCGCCAGAATCGAATCCAGCGTCAACAGGGTCGTCACATCCTCCACCCAAAAACTGGCCGACGTCTGCGTCCCAATGTCTTGAGGCGGCGACACGGAACCAATCAACGGCTCGTCGCCCGACAATTGAATGCCCGTGCCCAACGAATACTTCAACGCAAGCTTGCCGTCAAATTTCGTGTCATATGCGCCGGTTGAGTCATCGTCCAACTGAGCATCCTGCCCCGCGGCGAAGGCCATGGCCTCTTGCGCTTTCAGAAATGACTGCCCCGCCGTGCCGCCCAACGCCACGCTCGACCAAAAGAACCGCGTGAAGCTCATCACGCCCTCGTTGGCGAATGTCGCACTCTGCCCGGGATCGGTGCTCGAAATCAGAATTCGCTGTGCACCCAAAGGAGGATCGAGCTGCGGAATCATCGCGCCGGACGCGTCCGTATCGCAAATGACTGTTATGGGGCCGGGCATATACCCCTGTATCCCATCCAGCTTGTTATCAAGCTCCGACCATGTCAGCAATTCCGTCCCATTCACCCAGAATCCATTGGGCGTGGCGGGTCCTATTAACGTGATCGTCAAATCGCGCGTATTGCTGGCGCCCCAAAAACTGATCGCATTGTGCAGGTTCGCGAGAGTAGCCGTGCTATCCACACCCGCTACCGATGTCTGACTCAGAAAATTGATCTCGGCATCTTTGTGCCCTTGATACAGAAGCGACGTGCGCACCCACGACGCCGCCCACTCAATGGACGGCCACTGCGAGGACGACTGCGGCCCGCCCCCAACGATGACGTGCCGGCGGCGAGGCGGATCGATCACATTGATAAAGGTCCCGGACGTGGGTGATATCGATCCGTTGCCATCCATGGAATAGAAACGGACTGTGTACATACCGGGAATGACAAATCCATCGTAGGTGCCTTCCCACCGGGTGGCGTTCACGGGATACAGGTCAACGGTACCCAGTCCCGTAACGGGCATGGTGTCTTCCGCGCCTGGGTAACTTGGCGGTGATATCACGGCCCATACGCGGCTCACCCCTTCGGGATCTGAAACATTGTCGGCAAATAGGTTTGCACTGTTTGAATTGGTAATGCTGGACGGGACGCCAAGGGTACCAATGATGGGTCCGGTCCAGCCTTGAGCAATATGAAGCCCGATAAACGTACCCGCGGCTACAGGCCCATCTCCACCGCCGTTGGCCGCGCCGTCCGCATTGTCGTCAAGTTGCGCTGTCTGAAACGGGGCCATAACGCTCGATGCCGATGTATAGGAAGATCCAACCGATTGACCGTTGAAAATCTGTGTCCAGAACAAATTCGAAAACGAGACCGCACCCGACGAGACAAAGTGGGCCTGTTCGTTGTCTGCTGAACTGGCGATGACGATGCGTTTGCCGTTGGCCGAAGGCAATCCCATCGTGGATACAAAGGAACCCGCTTCACATGCGTCGTACACAATTATGACCTTACCAGGAATAACCGCCTGCAGAGTATTGACCCATCCCGCGAACGTCGAGAAATTAAGAATCTCGGTCTCGTTCAGACGGAATTTGCCAGGACCGCCATGATCGACCAGATAGATTACCACGTCTTGAACAGCCTGTCCGTTCAGGTCCTGCGTCGCCCACGTAGTGATCGCGTTCTGTAAGTTGGCCGACGTCGCAAGACTGTCGAACTCATCCTTGATCCCATTGCCATCAAAATCGGGTAGTTCCACAGGGCTCAACAACGTCAGAGCGTCTTTGGTCAACCCTTGATTGAACAAAGTCCAGACCGAAGTGGCTGCGGATGACATCGTCGCGGGCCATAGATTGTTGCCATCAAAAGGTCCACCGCCCGCTACGACGATAGCCTTGGTGACCTGTGCCGGGATAGCTGGAGTCAACTTAAATACCTGATTGCGCGCATTTCCCGTCAAGAATAGGTTTCCGTTTGAATCTACGGCTGCATCCTTCATTTCGCTATTCTTGAATAACCCGCCGTTTGGATCTTCAAGGACTGCATGGGGCGTCCCATTTGAATCATATTGGACCAGTGGCCTCACTTGGCTCCCATCCACCGCAATCAGATATCCGCTCGGATGCCACGCCAGACCGATAGGATTCGTCAAGTCCAGCGGATGTCCGGTATTGCCATATTCGGAAGGTCCTGTGGCGGGGGTGGTACCCGACGTGGTAAACCGGTGAATGCGGCCATTGCTGTTTAGCAGATAGTCGGTCACGTAAATGATATCGCTGGGATCAATCAGAATATCGGTGGGAAATTTGAACTGCCCGGTGCCCGTGCCGTCCGATCCCCACTTCCCCACAAACGTGCCTGCTGAATTGAATTTCTGTATCCGGTGATTGAACCGGTCCACCGCATAGATGTTTCCAGCCGAATCCACCGCGATGCCTTGAAGCGAACTGAACTGGCCATCGGACGATCCGATATCGAAATCAAATTTGGCTTGAAAAACGCCCAACGAATTGAATTTCTGAATGTCGACATTGGAATTATCGGAGACATAAATGTTGTCGTTGCTGTCCACACACACGCCGGTAGGAACTTGAAATTGACCATTGGCAAACCCCGTCTGTCCAAAAGCCCTTTCGAATTGACCGTTTGAATTGAAAATTTGAACCCGATCATTGGCCTGATCGACAACGATGATCCGGTTATTGCTGTCGCGGGTCATATGGAAGGGGCTAAAGAATTCACCATTTCCAGTACCGCTACGCGACCATTTGGATACATAGACACCGGTTTTCGTAAATTTTTGGACGCGCCTGAGGCCATGGTCCGCCGTGTATACAAACCCGTTTGCGACGGCCACCCCGTCTGGCTCGGAGAATTGGCCGTTGCCAAACCCTTCAGTACCCCATTGCAGGTCCCAATTCCCGTTGAAGTCGAAGGTCTGAACTCGTTCGTTTTCACGCTCAACTACATACACGGTTCCATTGTCATCAATATCAATGCCAAATGGCTGGTTCACGTCGCCGAGACCGCTCCCAAACTGTCCGAAGGTAAACAAGTAATTACCGTCGGCATCAAAAACCTTGATGCAACTGGCAAGCACGTCGGTTACATATACCCGGCCCGCATACCCGACGGCCACGCCCTCGGGCTGATTAAAATAGTAGTCCCCCGCGCTCGCGCTGCCAAAGGCGAACAAAAAATTGC
Source organism: Candidatus Hydrogenedentota bacterium (assembly GCA_045863295.1). Lineage (GTDB taxonomy): Bacteria > Hydrogenedentota > Hydrogenedentia > Hydrogenedentales > SLHB01 > BTWA01. Next base: position 4,432 of record BTWA01000037.1, on the reverse strand, counting down.
CGTCCAAATCGAACGCGGCCACCTGGTGGGTATCGCCTTTCACGACATACGCTATACCCGATTCGCTAATGGCAATCCCCTTCGGATTGCCCCCAACATTCGCCGTCCAACTGGAAATAAGCAACCCGTTGGAATTGAACTTCAGAACACGGGCAGGGAATCCATCCACTACGTAAACGTTGTCGACGGCGTCCAAAGCAATGCCTCGTGGCGTAAACCCGGCAACATCCCAAATCGAAAGGAGACGGCCATCGGGGTCAAATTTGAAAATGACATCGCGCGAGGCATCGGCAATGTATAAATTGCCAAGGGAGTCCGCCGCAATTCCCCGGGGTTCATTAAACGACCAAGGCTGTTGGAAAGAGGGCCAGGCACGTTCAAACCGGTAAAGAGGGGGTTGTGCGTGAGCTATGGGGAAAAGTAAATGAAGTCCGCAGGCAATGAAAACAATAGGTAAGAGCAATCGACCAACAAACACGCCCAATGGACGCAGGCACATTGTGGGGGCTACCTCTAGGGTTTCCAGATCTGCTCACGAAAAATGCGCACATGTTACTGCTCTTAAACGACTTACGACCAGATAGAGAGCAACCGGGCTGACCTGACCTACAACCGATTGCAGCACGTACAGTATACCATTGTATTTCGAGATTTGTGACATGCATGTCGGCATATGCAAGAAAGTCGCCGCACAAGGGGCCAGGGCCACCCGGAGCCGTCACTATCTATGGGGGGCAAGACGCACCCTGAATTCCGGTCACGGAGGGACGACAGGACATATCCAAAACACATTTCGGATCATATTCTTGAACCGCTGCGACGCTGCGTGATTGCGGCTTGCTGATTCCGCATCTCTTTCTGTTCGGGGCGTATTTCGTTCACAGAACCTCATTGGCCAAGACCTGATCCAACGTCTGCCTTTTTCGTATCAGCTTCAATTCTCCGTTGCTGGTCAGCATTACTTCCGCCGCTTCAGGAAAACTGTTGTAATTCTTCGCCGGCATCGCCGCGCAGTACGCGCCCGATCCGCCGATCACCACCAGATCGCCGATGCGCGTTTCCACCAATTCTCTGGGAAGCAACCCTTCCGGATTGCCCGGTTCCGGCGTCAGCACGTCGCCACTCTCGCAGCAATGCCCAATCACCAGATACTCGGCGCTACCGCGCGTCTCGCCATCCGCGGGTACCGTCACAATCGGATGCTGAGCGCCGTACAAACTCGGCCGCAACACTTCCGTCATCCCGGAATCCACCTTGATAAACCGGTACCCGTCCGCTCCGGTATCCACCACATCCACCGCGGTCGCCACAATCACCCCCGCATTCGCGACGAGAAACGTGCCCGGTTCCAATTCCAGCTCCAGTTGGCGCCCATGTTGCGCGGCAAACTCTTCAAAATCCGCCTTCACCCGCACGCCGACCTCATGCAAGTCCGTCGACTTCTCGCCCTGCATCCGCCCCACTTTAAAGCCGCCACCCAGACTCAATTTCGTCACTTCAGGCAGCCGCGCCGCAATCGCCAGCGACATCCCCGCGCATCGATGCCACACCTCTGGGTCCGTGCCGGATCCAATATGGGTATGCATGGCCGTTAGCTTCAGTCCATGGTTTTTCGCGATCGCGATCACGTCATCCAGGTATTCGTGCCAGATGCCAAATCCCGATGAGGGGCCACCCACGTTTGTCCGATTGCTGTGACCCGAACCCAGACCCGGATTGATACGAACGCATACGTCCGTTCCCGGAAACAGAGCACCATACGATTCAAGCTGATGCAGCGAACACGCATTGAACGACACGCCTTTATTGACAATCACGGCCAAGTCTTCCGGCAACTGCTGCGCAGTCAGCTGAATGGCGCTCGCGGGCACCCCCGCCCGCATCGCGCGCTCCACTTCGAACGCGCTGCTGGCATCGATGCCGAGCCCAGCCTTATGCAACACCCGGATAACCGCCGCCGAAGGACACGCCTTCATCGCGAAACGCGCTGAAAATCCGAACGCGTTCGGAAACGCCAACAGCTTGGCCGCCTGCGCCTCCAATGTGGCCTGGTCATACACGTAAACCGGCGTACCAAACTTCGCGCGCACCGTACGAACTTGCTCTTCAGTCAAGAATAAAAGGCTTTCCATTCCGCTCACTTTCCATCAAGTTTTGACATGCCAACATACAGGGCCGGAAAGATACCACAACCCGCAAACGACGATCAGCCAGACCACCGCGCCCTGCAACCGGACACACGATCGATGCTCCCTGCCACATTTCCCTTATGGCCCCGTTGCATTCGCCGCCCATCTCCAGCAATAGGAAGGAATAGAGCCTGCGACTCCCTGCAACTACACCGCCTGCATGCGCACCCAGGCCTCAACACCTGACCCTGTGCACACGATTCCGTTCTTCGCGAGTGCATTCCCTATCGTCCATGGTTCGCTGCTCGTCGCATTTGGTACAGTACCCCGCAAAGGAGCGTTCGCGTAATCGCCATGGCAAAAACCAAATCCATCTTCGTGTGCCAGAGTTGCGGCGCCGTCCATTCCAAGTGGGCTGGCAAATGCGATGCCTGTAACGAATGGAACACCATTGTCGAGGAAATTGCCTCGCAGCCCGCCGCGCACGAACGGCCTGCCATCGTCGACAACAGCAAGCCCATTCCCATCTCCACCGACGCCGACGGACCCAGCGTCCGGATGCCTTGTGGCATGGCGGAATGCGACCGTGTCCTCGGCGGCGGCATCGTCGAAGGTTCGCTCACGCTCGTCGGCGGCGATCCCGGCATTGGTAAATCCACGCTCATGCTCCAGCTTTCGCACTACGTCGCGGAACACGCCGGGCAGGTCCTCTATGTCTCCGGTGAAGAGTCGTTCGAACAATGCCGCATCCGCGCGCGCCGTCTGGGCACGCTTTCGGATAACCTCTTGATGCTCACCGAAACCGCCATCGACAAGGTACGCCAACATATTGTCGACGGCGATTTCAGTCTCGTGGTCGTCGATTCCATCCAGTCCATGTACACGCCCGAACTTTCGGCCGTGCCCGGCAGTGTAGGACAAGTCCGCGAATGCGCCAATGAATTCCTCCGGCTCGCCAAAGGAAACAACGTCCCCATCTTCCTCGTCGGGCACGTCACCAAGGAGGGTTCCATCGCGGGGCCTCGCCTGCTCGAACACCTTGTCGATACCGTCCTCTACTTCGAAGGCGAAGGCAAGCAAGTCCTTCGCATCCTGCGGGCGGTCAAGAACCGGTTCGGCTCCACCAACGAAATCGGCGTGTTTGAAATGTCGGAAGGCGGCCTGCTCGAAGTCCCGGATCCAAGCGCGCTCTTTCTCAACGAACGCCCCAAAGGCGTAAGCGGCTCGGTCGTCTTCCCGAGCATCGAAGGCACCCGCCCCCTGCTCGTCGAAGTCCAGGCCCTCGTGGGGGAAACCTCTTTCGCCACTCCCCGCCGCACCGTCACCGGCGTCAGCCCCAACCGCGTCGCCCTCATCGTGGCCGTCCTCGAAAAACGTGCCGGTATCCAACTCGCCGACCGCGACATCTACGTCAACGTCGTCGGGGGCGTCCGCATCGAAGAACCCGCCGCCGATTTGGCCATCGCTACCGCGCTCGTCTCCAGCTTCCGCGAAATCCCCGTCGCCGCCGGACTCGCCGTCTTCGGCGAAATGGGCCTCGCGGGCGAAATCCGCGCCGTCGACATGGCCCGCCGCCGCATCGCCGAATCCGCCAAATTCGGCTTCACCCACGCCCTCCTCCCCCAATCCAACGCCGCCGACATCCCAGACCCCGGCCTCACACTCCTCCCGACAATGGGTATCGGGCAAGCGATTGAAAGCGCACTCGAAGCCTGACCCGTGCGGCCGATGATCGCAAGGTCCCTTCTTCGCGTCCCAACGGCCTGAAGGGCTAAATCATACGAGCCCAAGGGCAAAGCGAATCGACGCCCTGGGTTCGCCCACCCTACCTATCCGCAGGCCCTGTAGACCGCATTCTTCACCACGCTGAAAGCGTGCGTGGTGAAAAATGCTCTCACAGAACACGTGTAGCTTGAAACACGAAGGATATTTCATGCGCACTCTGTAACGGCGCCGATTTCGGCGGAGGGCGAGCAAGTTCGCCGTCACAAAGCTAATTGGACACTGTCGTGCAATATCCGGGAGCAAAGGTGACACAAAACATCGAAGCGCCTTCCACACGGATTCGTTGCGTCCAGATTCACCCAGTACCACACGACCCGCATACACAAGCAAACACAAAAACCGCCTCCCCTCAATTCGTCCCATCGGCGCACATCGGCGTTCATCTGCGGACGAAAATTTTCTTCGTGTTCACACATCCCTCGTTCCCAAGTGTCCGCTTGGAAACCCACTCCCGAAAAGCTCCGCTTTGTCTTCTTCTCCGTACTGAACTAAAATGCCTTCAACGCGAAAGGAGGCCC
>BTWA01000036.1:0-63239 GCA_045863295.1 Candidatus Hydrogenedentota bacterium | reverse complement strand
CCCGGCCGACCGGGACCAGATCTATGCCCTTCGACACGACGTGTATGCTGTCGAGTTGGGACAGCATCCGGTTAACAGGCAGTGCCGGCTGACCGACAGTCTGGATGCGTTCAACGTGTTCATCACAGCCAAGCTGGGCGGCGACATCGTGGGCTTTATCAGCGTGACGCCGCCTCAGGGTGGCCACTTTTCCATCGACAAATACGTTTCACGCGGCGAACTGCCGTTTGCCCTTGATGAGGCAACGTACGAAATCCGGTTGCTCACGGTAGTGAAACCGGTGCGGGGCACGTCTATCGCCAGTTTGTTGATGTATGCCGCATTTCGATGGATCGAGTCGCACGGAGGCACGAGGGTGGTGGCGATTGGCCGATTGGAGGTCCTCGATCTGTATTTGAAAATTGGCCTGCGTCCACTTGGAAAGCAAGTGCAATCCGGCGCCGTACATTACGAATTGCTAACGGCCGACGCCGAAGAAATGAACAGTTCCTCCGAGCGCTATGCGCGGCTGTTGTCCAAGCTGGCGCGAGGTTGCGACTGGAAACTGGGCATTCCGTTTCTTAGACCCGCGGCCTGCTATCACGGCGGACGGTTCTTTGAAGCTATCGGCGACGAGTTTGACACGATGCACAAGAGAGATGGCGTCATCAACGCCGATGTGCTCGATGCGTGGTTTCCGCCGTCCCCGCGCGTGTTGGAGGCCCTTCGCGATCATTTGCCCTGGATCGTGCGTACGTCGCCGCCAACATGCTGCGACGGCGTGATGCGCACCATCGCGCGGGTGCGCGGCGTGGAACCGGCCAACATCCTGCCCGGCGGCGGATCGTCCGATCTCATCTTCCTCGCGCTGCGCGAATGGTTGAATCCGGCTTCGCGCGTGCTGATTCTCGACCCTATGTACGGCGAATACGCGCACGTGTTGGAAAAGGTCATTCGTTGCCGTGTGGACCGCCTGGTTCTGAGCCGTGCGGAAGGGTACAAGGTGGGCATGGCCATACTCACTCAGGCGTTGGCCGGCGGACAGTACGACATGGTAATTCTGGTCAACCCCAACAGCCCAACCGGAATACTCATTGACCGCACAGAGCTGGAAGAGGCGCTACGACACGCGCATCCGCGCACCCGCGTTTGGGTGGATGAAACGTACATCGAGTACGCGGGACAAGGGCAATCCATAGAACCGTTCGCGGCCCGCAATGAGAACGTCGTCGTATGCAAATCGATGTCGAAGGTATATGCGTTAAGCGGGGTACGCGCGGCCTACCTGTGCGCGGCGCCGCACATCATGGATGCATTACGCCCCTTGTCGCCGCCGTGGGCCATGGGGCTTCCCGCGCAGATCGCGGCGGTCGAAGCCCTGAAAGATCCCGAATACTACGCGGCGCGCTATGCGGAGACGCACCGGCTCCGGGATTCAATGGCGAAGGGGCTGCGGGAATTGGGAATGGACGTGATCCCCGGCATCGCCAATTTTCTGTTGGCGCATCTGCCGGAAGATGGACTGGACGCTGCTTCATTCGTCTCGAATTGCGACCGGAAAAACCTGTTCATTCGGGACGCATCCAACATGGGGACGCACCTTGGGCAGCATGCAGTCCGGGTAGCTGTAAAAGAATGGGCACTCAACAACAAAATGATTCAGGAGTTTGCCAATATTTTGAAATATTGCCCTGTGTGATTGCATGCCGTGTATTGAATTGTGGTGAATTCACCTGACGCAAATCCCAGTGCATGGGAGAATTGCACCCATGAGAACTCGAATAACGGTGACCTTGGACAACGACATCTTGGTTGCGGCAAGAACCATGGCCCGCGACAAGTCTGTATCGCTAGGCACGGTACTATCGGACTTGGTGAGACGAGGCCTGCGAGAGCCAGCAACGTTGGAGAAAATTGAAACTACCGGCTTTCCGGTATTCAAGATTCCAAATGATGCCCACCCAATCACATTGTACGACGTTCGAAGCGCCGAAGACGACGCGTGAAATGCTCCGTCGCGCGTCTGCGGTATCCAAATGGCCGTCAGCCTCAGTTTAAGCCGATCTTTGTCACAACAAGCTGCAAGTTGCCGGTCCCGGGCTGCACCGCATCCACCGAAAGCGCGAAATACTCCTTGCTGTCGATTGACACAGTGTAGCCGTTCTTAGAGTTCACGCCGCTGATGACAAGTGGTCTGATTCTAGCCTATAACTCCCACCCTTCCCGGTAGGGCGGGTTGATCAGGGTGTTGGCGTCGTCGTCGTTGGTGACTTTGAGGTTGGCGCTGTCCCACTGGAGTTTGCGGTCTTTCTTACGAATGGCCAGTACGCCCAGCAGCACCATTTCGGTGAGCGCGCCGCCGTATTCGAAGTTTGCGCTGGCGGGGCTGCCGTCTTTGCAGGCGCGTACCCAGTCCTGTTCATGGTTGCTGTTGGCCACGCGGGGAATGCGTTCGGCAGGCCGTTTGTATTCTTTGTTCAAGGACTCGGGCAACAGCCGCAGTCCGCCAGCACCGTGGGATTTGTGAATGATGGATCCCTTTTCGCCCACGAGCAGCGCCCCGTTGCCCTCAAACTTTTCGCCGGGGGCGAAGTCGCGGGGGAAAGGCGGCAGCAGGCGGCCGTCGAACCACGTGAGTTTTACCGGCGGCATTTTTCCGCGCGCGGGGAACTGGTAGCGCACGATGCAGGCGCGGGGATACGTTTCTGCAGCCACATCTTCTTCCCAGTGGGTGCTGGTGGCCTCGACGCATTCGGGCGCGCCGAGTTTCAACGCCCAGAAGGACGGGTCAATGATGTGGCATCCCATGTCGCCGAGGGCGCCTGTGCCGAAGTCGTAAAAGCCGCGCCAGGTAAGCGGTGCGTAGATGGGGTGGTACGGCCGGTACGGCGCGGGCCCCAGCCAGAGATCCCAGTCCAATGTTTCGGGCACGGGTGGCGTGTCTGTTGGGCGAGCCATGATGGGGAAATCCGACCACGGATCGCCGCCAACGGGCCGGTCGCTCCATGCGAAGACTTCGTGTACATCGCCGACGACGCCGTCCTCAATCCATTCGCACAGTTCGCGGATTTGGTTGGAGGAGTGGCCCTGGTTTCCCATTTGGGTTTGTATGCCCGCTTCCCGCGCCGCTTCGGTGATGGTGCGTACTTCGTGGATCGAGTGAGCGAGGGGCTTTTGGCAAAAGATGTGCTTGCCGAGCCGAATGGAGGTCATGGCGATGACCGCGTGGGTGTGATCCGGCGTCGCAATGATGACCGCGTCGATGTTCTTGTCTTCCGCATCGAACATTTTGCGATAGTCCACGTACTGTTTTGCGCCGGGATACAAGGCATAGATGGGTTCCGCGCGCACTTGGTCGACATCGCACAGCGCCACGATATTCTCTTCCTTGCACGCGGCGATGTTGTTCCTTCCCATGCCGCCGATACCGATGCCCGCTATGTTGAGTTTCTCGTTCGGAGAGATTTTTCCGGGCACGACCTTGGCGGTGTTGACGCGGGTGGCGCAGCCCGCCCCGGCCACAGTGGTCGTGGTAGCGGCAAGAAACGCTCGGCGGGAAAGGACGTGCTTGCTCATGAGGGCGGATCTCCTACGGTGTCGGTTGTCTGGCTCTGTGGAGAGAATGCCATACGGCGCGACAAGCTGGCAATCAGCGTCATTCGGGTCTTCGCACCGGTCGAGATGTGTGAGCGATTGAAACGGGGACCCGAGTCCGTTAGGTTTATGGCTGGACACAAAGCAAAACCCTTGGGGGGCGACATGAAGACAAAGGCGTTTCGCGTGCGCGAGGGTGAGAAGGTTTCTCTACGAAAGCGCCCCACGAAAATTGGTGATTTGTATTCTTCCAAGGACGACTACGAGGATCAGCTCAAGGCACATGTCCGGGAATTAAGCGAATTGCAGGAGTTGCTCTATGCCTCCAATTGCTATTCTCTTTTGCTCATTTTCCAGGCGATGGATGCGGCGGGCAAGGACGGCGCCATCCAGCACGTAATGTCCGGAGTGAATCCACAGGGGTGTCAGGTATTCTCGTTCAAGCAACCCAGTGCCGAAGAACTTGATCACGATTTCTTGTGGCGGTGTTACAAGTGCCTGCCCGAACGGGGGCGCATCGGCATATTCAATCGATCCTACTACGAAGAAGTGCTTGTCGTTCGCGTACATCCCGAGTTTCTGAGCGCTCAGAATTTACCTCAGGAGCATTCCGATATGAAGGCCCTTTGGAAGGGCCGGTATGCCTCTATCGTGGACATGGAGAACCACCTATTTCGCAGCGGAACACGCGTAGCAAAGTTCTTTTTACATGTTTCGAAAGACGAACAGCGCGAGCGGTTCCTGGCGCGCATTGATGAACCCGAGAAGAACTGGAAGTTCAACGCCGGGGACGTGGAAGAGCGAAAGCATTGGGACGAGTACATGCGGGCCTATGAAAAGTGTCTGAGCGCGACAAGCACAAAGAATGCGCCTTGGTATGTTGTGCCGGCGGACGACAAGAAAAACGCGCGCCTGATTGTCTCGGAAATCGTTCGCCAAACGCTTCGGGAGCTTCCCATGGAGTTTCCCAAGGTCGACAAGGCGCGGCTCGAAGAATTGAAGGCATTTCGGGCAACGCTGTCCGAACCGGGAGCCTAGCGAATCGACTTCCGCGCGTAATCGAGCAATGTGGAATTCGTCAGGTCATTGCCGAGCAATTCAAATAGATCGAAGGTCCACATGACTTTTTGGGTCTTGGGTTCAATCTCCACAATCTGCGGCTGGCCGGGGCCCGCGTGGCAGTTGCCGATGACGATATGGCCATTGGGCAGTACTTCGAGTGTTGTAATCCAGGCGAACGTAATGCCGGGTAGATCGTTCTGGTGTAATTCCCATACGATCGTCTTATCCTCTGCAACCTCCAGAATGGAGTGGCCGTTGCCCGTGCCAATCAGCGTATTCCCGTTATTCAGTCTCAATGCCGAGAAAACCTGATTGCCAAAGGCTTCCGGGCCGTGTCCAGGCTTGGGTTCCTTGCCGAACAACGGAACTGGAAATTCCCAGACAACACTATCATCATCCCCCGAGTATTCGCGCACGATGCCGTCGCCTTCATGGCAGACAAGGTAGTTTCCGTTTGCCAGCTTTCGCGCAAGGCGTGTGTCTCGATGCGCATCCGGCTTGCTGACTTTCAGTGCCGTATTCTTGAGTAGTGTTCCTTCGCGATCGATTTCGATAATTCGGCCTGGACCGGATTCGGCGATCATGATCTGTCCGCCGGGCAACGGTTGGATCGCGTGGATTTCCATGGCTTTTCCGGAGTTGCCATTGCTTTCCGCGGCGTTATACGACCACACCACGGACTTGGAGGCTTTTTCGATCTCAACGACCTCTTTTGCGTTTCGAACCGTTAGAATATTTCCGTTTTCAAGCACATGTAAATCATGCAGTCCGCCTGGCCAAGGCATCTCCCAGTCGATCGAGCCATTCGGCGCGACCTCGACCAGCTTGCCGTTTCCCGCGGCCAGCACGGTGTGTTCGGCGTTCGCACGCACGCCGGCACATAGCATTGCACAGCACACGAACAAGTACATTGGTTTCATCCGCGGTGCTCTCCCTGCATTCGATTACGCCGCACCATGCTTGCCGGCAATGCCGGTATAAAACGCGCGAAGTCCATTTGTGTCGGCTTCCATGCTTCCCGTGGGCATGATGACGGGTCCGAAGCCGCCTATTTTGCGGTGATAGTCCAGAAATGTGGTTACGATGGGAACACGCGCGCCCGACGCGATGTAGTAAAATCCCATCTTCCACTGTTCCACTTTCTTGCGGGTCCCCTCGGGGGCAATGCCAATCGCGAGCCGGTCAGTTCCTTCGAAGTATTGAATGGCCTGAGAGACAATGTTGCCCGACCTGCTCCGGTCCACCGGCAATCCGCCAAGCCAAGTGAACATGGGACCAAAAGGTCCCCAGAAGAGAGAGGATTTTCCCAGCCAGAGCAGCTTTAACCGAAACATCAGGGCGAACATCATGACCAGGATGAAGTCCCAGTTGCTCGTGTGGGGCACGAAAATGGCCACGTACTTCGGAATATCAGGCGGCTGCCCCTCCGACCGCCAACCCAAGACACGCAACGAAATAATCGAAGCCGTCCGCAATACGCCGCTGACAATGGGGGTGTCAAAAATAGTTCTCCGCACGAAAGAAATGCTCCCGGAATGAAATAAACACCTTACAGCTCGCCCAGCCAAAACCAGCATACTCTACTTTGAACCCCGCCGCGACACAAACCGGACTCCGCGGGTTGCAGCTACCGCGCTTGTGAGGTGTTTCCTTCAGTGTTGAATGTTAGGAAGGGTCAACCGTGGGTGCAGATTAGCCCGGTTATTTCACGACTTTGTCCAATCAATTGTGTAACAACTATTCAACCGGCCTGTTGCCAAAACTGGCGCACTTACAGTGTGCACGTGAAATATCCTCAGCATTTCAAGCGTAAGGAATTCTGTGTGAGCATTTTGCACCACGCCTAAATCATGTGTGGTGCAAAATGCGGGTTAGGCAAGGATGTCGTGCACGACATGACCGTGAACGTCGGTTAGCCGCCGGTCAATTCCGTTGTGGCGAACCGTCAGTTTTTCGTGATCGATGCCCAGGAGATGCAACACCGTGGCATGGAGGTCATAGCAGTAGGTCTTTCCGTCCTCCGCTTGATACCCCCAGTCGTCACTTTGTCCGTAGGCCGTGCCGGCCTTGACGCCCGCGCCCCATAGCCATGTCACGAAGCTGCCGCCGTTGTGGTCGCGACCGGTTCCCGCTTGAGCAAATGGGGTTCGGCCGAATTCCGTTGTCCAGATAACGAGCGTTTCCTGATCCAGTCCGCGGGATTTCAAATCGCGCAGCAATGCGGCGATGGGTTTATCCACGCTGGCCGCCATGGGGGGCAGCTCGTTCACGATGCTTGCATGGTTGTCCCAGTTCCCTGTCGCGCCCTGTGGGCCGCTCCACACCTGCACGAAGCGCACACCGCGCTCGACAAGCCGGGTGGCCAGCAGGCAACGCCGGCCGAAATCCTCGGTAACGGGATTGTCGAGGCCATACAGGTTCCTCAGCCACTCGGGCTCGCGCATAACATCAAATGCTTCCGGTGCTGCCAGTTGCATTTTTGCGGCCAACTCGTAACTTGCAATGCGGGCTTCCAGACGCGAATCGCCGGGGTGCGATGCCGCATGTTCGCGGTTCATCTTTTCCAACAAATTCAGACCTTCACCACTGGCGTCAGGGTTGGCAAAATCAAATTTCTCCGAAGGAAAAAGGTCGGGCACGGGATTGGGTGCGGCTGCATTGATGGTCGTCCCCTGATGGACCGCCGGCAGAAAACCGGACGAGAAACACCCGCGCTGGTTGTACGGAAGGCCTTTGGCATCGGGCAACACAACAAAGGTCGGCAGATTGTCGGTGAGATTGCCTAGTGCGTACGAAATCCACGCGCCCATACAGGGAAAGCCAGGGAGAAGAAACCCGGAATTCATCATGTAGGTGCCCGGACCGTGCACATTGGTTTTAGTGGTCATGGCCATGAGAAAGGCCATTTCATCTACAAGCTTGGCCTGTTCAGGAAACAGGTTGCTAACCCAGCGCCCACTTTGGCCATGTTGTTTGAACTCGAAAGGCGTCTTCATGATCGCGCCCGCAGGTGCTGTAAACCCCTCGGGTTTTTCGGAGGGGCCGAGCATTTGACCGTGCAATCGATCCAATTCGGGTTTGTAGTCGAACAGATCCATGGGGCTGGCGCCGCCGGTCATGAATAACTGAATGACGCGTGTTACGCGAGGTGTGTAGTGTGGCAACATCCCCGCGATTGCCTCGCTGCCCAGCATTTGTGCCAATGCCATGCCTGCGAATCCGCCGCCGATGGTATGCAGAAAATTACGTCGCGTAGTTTGAGAAAATGGTTTCATGAACTAATCCACGAACAGGTATTCGTTGCTATTCAGCATAACACGGCAGAAGGATTCGAGGCCGTATTTTTCCGCAAACGCGGCATACGCCTCCACTTCCGCTGGATCCGCGTCGCGTAGCCAAACGAGGCGGGCAGCACGTTGGATTTGACTCTTGGTATCCGGTGCTTCTTTACGCAAGCGCTCCGCCAACGCACGGCTGTGATGCAGTACAAATTCGTTGTTGTACATCGTGAGGGCTTGAAGCGAGGAAGCCGAAAACCCGCGAACCGGAGAAAGCAACCCCAAGTCGGGGAAGTCCAATGCTTCCAAAAGCGGATCGGGGATTCCGCGCCATACAAATCGATAGATGCTGCGGCGTCCCGCACCCGGTCCGTTCCAGTCAAAGTCCTTGTAGTCCAGCGCTGGCGTTAACTGGGGACCTTTGCTCTGCGAGAAGTGTTGTACCGCGGGGCCGCCCATGGACAAGTCCAGCGTTCCAGCTACGGCCAAGGTGAAATCCCTGAAGGCATCGGCGTCCAGCCGGTGCCGGTTCTGCCGCCATAGATAGCGGTTTCCTGAATCCTTTTCCGCACCGTCGTCTCGATACTCAGACGACTGCTTGTATGTTTCGCTGGTAACAATCAGTCTGTGAAGCGCCTTCAGCGATCCCTTTGCCTCGTCCCGGAACCAGACGGCGAGCCAGTCGATCAATTCGGGATGCGACGGCGCATCGCCCATCTCGCCAAAATCGCTGGGTGTTTCGCACAGACCGCGACCGAAGTGGTAGTGCCATACTCGATTGACAATGCTCCGCCAACTCAAGACATTGTCCGGATGCACAATCCATTCCGCCAAAGCAGCCCGACGTTCGCCCTCATTACGTGGATCATTCAGCACGAATCGCGCGGGCAGGTGTTGGAGGGCGGACAAGGCGCCCGGAGGGACCGCATCTCCGGGTTTGTCGAAGTCGCCGCGCTGAAGTAGATGAACCGTTTTCGGCTCCGGCAGCGATTTTGGATCCCGGGGCGGATCTCCCGCGAGAATGTCAACCGCCTTGGCCGCCGCGAATACGCGGGACTGTTCGGGCAAGCTCGCCAGTGCGTCTTCCGCGATAAAGCGAAGTGCAAAGGCGGCAATTGCCGCGTGATGTAGCTCCTTGCGGTCGTGTTCGGGGATGGCCATAGCGGCCTCTGCATCGGCTGGTGTCGCGACAGTCTTCTCAGGCGAATCCGATGTCAGCGATAACGCAAAGGCGCCAATGAGATGGCTGCCGCCATGCAATTGCTTGAGCGTGATTACCAGCCTGCTCTCGGACTCGATCGCCAAAGGTTCCGCCAGTTCAAATACAGCGTAATGCGGCTTCCCTTCAGCAGGGTGGATGCCCCAGGCGGATCCGGAGCGCCCATCCAATGCCTTGTCGACTTCCCATTCCGCCTGACTGAAATCGGCTGTTGCACGTTTAAATGCGATTTTGCGCGGTTCGGCCGTGCCCGGTTCAAAAACATTCATCTCGATTTCGCTGAGATGAAAGTTGCCATTCTCAGCGCGGCCAGGGCCACCTGCCGGGAGCGATCCTTCGGCAAGTACTTGAAGGCGCAAGGCAGTAACTTCGGTCAATTTCGTCGTGCCGGTAACGGTATAGGTATCCTTTTCCGGTAGTTTACCGTTGACGCGAATCGTCCCTTCGGCGTCGCGGATCTGGGTTGCGCCCTCAGCTGACAGAAAAGTCTCTATTGCTAATGGCGACCATGTTGCACCAGTGCCTCGACGCGAAAGCCATTCTTGAACAAGGGTGTCGTTTTCGTGCGTTAGAAGGGTGCCGGTGTCCATGGTCTTGGCGGCCGCCTGCACTTTCTGCCAGTGTCTTCGATCCTGCGCGACCTGCGCATTCTCGTCGTAGGCCAAGTCGCCCTTCAAAATACCGGAAAAAACGGCCTGCAACGCGTAGTAGTCTTCTTGGGGAATTGGATCAAACTTGTGGGTGTGGCAACGAGCACAATTTGCCGTGGTACTGAAAAAGGCCGCCGCGGTCTGGGTGACGAGATCGTCCCGGTCAAGGTAGTCGAATGTAACCGGTGCCGTGCTGTACGTGCTCAAGTCAAATGTGCCGGCGCCCAAATAACCCAATGCGGGCGTGAGCCATGGCTCATTGGGATAAAAGATGTCGGCAGCGATTTGCTCTTTGACAAATCGCGGCCAGGGCGTATCGTTGTTAATCGCCTGGATCACATAATCCCGGTATCGCCATGCGTTTTCCCGTGCGATGTCGTGCTCGTACCCATGCGAATCGGCAAAGTGAATGGTATCCAGCCAGTGGCGTGCCCACCGTTCTCCGAGTCGCGGTGAGGATAACAGTTCATCGACTTTGCTTTCATAGACCAAGGGATCCTGATTGGCGCAAAACGCATCCATCTCTTCAGGCGTCGGCGGCAAGCCGACGAGGTCATAGTAGAGTCGTTTCAATAATGTCCGGCGATCTGCGCGTGGCGATGGCGTGATACCGTGTTTAGCCAATTTCGCCTGAACAAAGGCGTCAATGGGGTTTGTACATTCGATTGGAACTTCGGGCTTTGCAAGTGCCAAGAGCGACCAATGGATTTCCTGGACCGGCAACTCACCGGCAAACTCATCTGGCCACGCTGGACCTGCATCAATCCATGCGCGAAGAATGGCGACTTCTTCTGCGGTCAGCGTGGGGGTACCCGCGCGGCTGGGAGGCATGAGTACGTCTGGGTCTTGTCCCGTAACGAATCGAATGAGCGGGCTATTTGCCGCATCGTGGGGGGTAATGGCGGCTTTACCGGAATCGCCTCCTTTAAGGGCAATATTGCGGTTGTCGAGCCGGTAACCGCTCTTTTGCGCTTCCGGTCCATGGCAACGGTAGCAGTGCTTTTCGAATATGGGCCGGACCTGTGTGGCAAAATCCGGTACTGTAAACGCGAATCCGCAGGGTTGCACGATGGCCAGTCCCATACCCAGTAGAGAAATGAGTCGCATCAGAGCGAATTTACCTCAAGCTTAAGTGAACCATGATGTGGCATGTACACGTAGCCAGACGACGGACAATTCGGTTTTCGTACTTTATTCGAGGACCTTTATGCGTGCGTTGCGAATCATCACATGGCCACCGCCACGGCTGAGTTCCTGAAAGCCAATATGGCCTCTAGCGGGCCGTTCTTTCAACGCGGGAGCAAGTGTTCCATCGTGGCGCTCAATCGATGTTGTGAAATCGGAAAGCCGGATGTCCTGCACTTTTTCGCCGTTCAATTCGACTGTGATGTGCATCCCGTCGGCCGTTATGACAAAGTGGTTCCATGCTTCCGGCTTGTACAGCTGTTTTGCCGGTGCTATGGCCTTGTAGATAGATCCGGTCAATTTGTCGTCACTGTCGCGCCCTTCATTATAACGGGCGTCGCACATTTGGATTTCCAGACCGTCAAATGCGGGATCACCCGCACCTGGAAAACGAATACCGCAGCCGCTGTTGCCGCGTTCTCCCAGTTTCCATTCAAACTCCAGGATAAAATTTTCGTATTCCGATTTCGAAACAAGCCAGGTGCCCCGCGGATCGGAGCCGTGCAAGACGCCGGAGCCATCGACCCGCCATACGGCATCAGGTGGCGCGGGCTTGCTGACGTCATCCCACGATCGGACAACCCAATCCTGCGGTACGCCTTCCTCTGCAAAGAGTGGGGCCCAGTCTTTGGCAGACGGGGGCGTGTTGTATAGCGCGATGCCAAGCAGCAGAGCAGAAGATATCCCAATCGAATTTGCCAGACACACAGCAGTACGCTCCAATTGCATTCGATAACTCAACACGTCTGGGTCTGCAGACGGGTGTCGCCGAAAGTGGCAAGGGAACAATTTGTCGCCAACTCTCAGATTCCGAGATCGACGGACTGAACACAATCAAGCCGGACAAAAGACCAATGCTACGCGACTGGCGGTTACGCAACAATGTCGTGGATCACATTTCCGTGCACGTCAGTCAATCGAAAATCCCTACCCGCGTAGCGGTACGTGAACTTCTCGTGGTCGAACCCCAGTAAGTGAAGAATCGTGGCGTGCAAGTCATGGATCTCCGCCACGTTCTCGACGGCCTGGAAACCGAACTCATCGGTTGCACCATAGACCGTGCCGCCCTTTATCCCGCCGCCCGCCATCCACATGCTGAAGCCGTAGGGGTTGTGATCTCGGCCCTTCATCGGCGTTCCATTAGCCTGCAATTCGACGGTGGGAGTGCGTCCAAACTCCCCTCCCCAGATAATCAACGTATCGTCCAGCATTCCGCGTTGCTTTAGATCGGCAATGAGCGCGGCGATGGGTTGGTCAATGTCTTTTGATAATTTGATATGCCCGCCGATGTCGTCGTGGTTATCCCACGGCTGCCCCGCGCCGTGCCAAAGTTGCACGAATCGGACGCCGCGTTCCAGCAACCGGCGGGCGATTAGCGTTTGCCGGGCGTGAACCGTTTCTCCATACATCGCACGAATGTATTCGGGTTCCTTTTGGATGTCGAAGGCATCCGCCGCCTCCATTTGCATCCGGTAGGCCAGTTCGAACGATTGGATTTGGGCATCCAGTTTGGGGTCAAAATTTCGTGCCGCGGCGTGCTCCGAGTTCATGGCTTGGAGCAGGTCCAGTTGCTGACGTTGTTCTTCGCGAGATGTATTTCTGTTTCTAATGTTCTCGATGAGTTTGTCAATTGACGTATGCTGGGAGTCTACGAATGTGCCTTGAAAAGTACCCGGGAGAAATCCTGAACGCCAATTCTCCGTATCCTTGATGGGATAACCGCCGGGGCACATCACGACGAATCCCGGGAGGTTCTCGTTTTCCGAACCCAGACCGTATGTGGTCCACGAACCCAGGCTCGGGCGGCTCAACACAGCGTCGCCCGTGTTCATCAGCATTAATGAAGGCTCGTGGTTCGGCACCTTGGCCTTTAGCGACCTTATGACCGCAATGTCGTCGATGTGGGCTGCGGTTTTCTCGAACAGCTCACTGACTTCGATGCCACTCTCGCCGTGTTTCCTGAACTTGAAGGGCGATGGGAAGGCCGCGCCGGTTTTTCGCTCGGTACGCAGATTTTCCGTAGGCAGCATTTTTCCCGCATATTTCTCCAATGCTGGCTTGGGATCGAATGTATCGACGTGCGACGGACCGCCATTCAAAAAGAAATGGATGACGCGTTTTGCCGTACCTGGAAAATGGGCCGGCCGCGCTTCCATGGGATTAGTAGCATGCGCCGGGGAGCCGGCGAGCAAGTGCCCCAACGAAAGCGCGCCCATCCCCATACCGCAACGGCACAAATACTCGCGCCGAGTGAGGATAGTGTCCTCGACCCGCGGTCTATGGTGCGACATACAAGTGGTCTCCCGGCATTCAAGCGCCATTACGGCCGCATGGCTTCGTCAATCGACAAACAGGAACTCATTGGATGAAAGCAGAACTTGCGCGAACTTTTCCCACGCATTGAGCGGTAGCGGCGGGGCTTCGTAAGGTCCCGCAAATTCCTTTCTGGCATCCCAGGCTGTGGTGGTGCCCGTCAGCGTTACAACAGGCGCCCACAGGTGCTCATCGCTGTTGAGCACTTCACGGATATCCACCATAAAATCGATTGCGTCTCCAGCTTCTACTGCAATGTCAAACAGGTTGGAGTCCGATGATGTGTTATGCATGTACCAGACGCCCAGAGTGCCCGATCGGCTGCTGACAATACGTGCCACAATACCATCCCCTTCCGTGCGCGCATGCACGATACGTCCGGAGATATTCACCTTTCCTGCAACGGGGGCGGTCCAACGGCGAATGACTGCGTGGTCCAAATCATTACCCGGATGGCCTCCTTCGGCTGTCAATTGAGCCCATCCAGTTGCACCGTCGGGCCACGCCGGTCCGCCTTGCCACGCTGAACCGGTAAAATGAGGCAACGGCGTGAATTCGACGGTCATTCCACTGGCTGCGTCCAGCTTTCCATATCCATAGGACCATGCACTCGGCTCCTGCGGTGGCGCGGGAGGCGGAGTGGATGCCTCGGCTGATGCGATGAACGCCAGGGAGCGGAGTACTTCATCCTGGGATGGAGCACGTTGGTAAACGCATTCGTAAAAACGCTCGACGCGCTCTCTCTCGGAAGTAGACTCGGTTCTGGCGGCCAGCGCACGTGCCCTACCCTGTATGAACGCATTGTTCATTAGATAGAGCGCCTGCTGCGGGACTGTGGTTCCTGGGCGCTGAGGACTGTGCATATCGGGACTTGGAAAATCGAAGTTGCGATACACGGGAGGGAGGAACTGCCTATCGACACGGCCATAAAGCGTTCGCTTTGTGTTGAACGGTTCGGCCGTCAGATCAACAGGCCGCCCACCCAGGTTCAGGTCGATTTCCCCTGAGGCCATCAACAATGCGTCGCGCATCGCTTCGAATTCGAGGCGCCGCCGATCGTACTTCCACAACAACTTGTTTTCCGGGTCCAACCTCGTGGCGCGTTCAACCCGATTGTCATCTGGCGGAGCCATACTGGATTGGCGGTATGTTTTTGAGAGCACAATCTGCCTGTGGAGCGCCTTCAATGACCATTCGTGGTCCATCAAGTACGCTGCGAGCCAATCCAACAATTCGGGATGACTGGGAGGATTCGATCGGGTGCCAAAGTCACTGGGAGTGGAGACCAAGCCTTTACCGAAATGCCACGCCCAGATTCGATTTACCATAACGCGGGCAGTCATTGGGTTATTCTTGCTGGCAATCGCCTCCGCCATTTCAAGCCGGCCGCTACCCGCTGTGAATGGCTTGCGATTTGGCCCGGAAATCAATTCCAGAAATTGTCTCGGTACGGGAGTTCCGGGCATTGCCGGATTGCCACGTTTGAATATCCGCGGCATAGGTGCATCCGGCTTGTCCACAAGGACCACGGCGTAGCTTGGGGCGCCGTCGGCGGTGATAATCCAGCGATCAATCTCCGCGTAAAGCTTTGCCAATTCGACACGGACAGGTTCATCAAACATCCATTCCAAGTCGACAATAGCGCCGTTAGGCACGCGCACGGGCGATCCATCATCGTACAGCAGTTGGCGGATAGACTCCCGATTCGGATCGGATAGACGGGTCGGAGTCGCCGTATCGTTCAATTCGGATGCTTGAAGAGCGGCCAGCCATTCGTCATTTACGCTTTGAAACAGGGCACCGTATCGCGCAGCCACTTCGTCGAAAGAACCAGGAGGATCGTTCGACAACGCAGCAAGCACCGAGGCGTTTACGGACGGCTTTGCCCCCGAATCGTTGACTGCAAAGACCACCTTTTCCTGAGTGGGAAAGGAATTCAACTCGGCAAGGATCGACAGAACACCGCTACCGAACTCTTCTGCCGGCAGGGACGCCAACCGATTCCACGCACCGAATATCGAATCATCGTTGCCGCGTTTTTGAATGTAGGAAGCCCAGCGCCGGACCATGGTTGGATTGATGTCTTCCGCGCTCAATATCTGATAGAAGTCATCCGTAGGCAGTTGGTCTGCATTGGGCACCTCGGCGAGGTAACGTTCGACTTGCGCGCGCAATCGGACTTCCAGTTCGCGGCTTCTGGTCGTGAAAATCTCGCGGAGTTTTGATTCACGTGACTTCATCTCCTTCATGAACGCGGAATTGCGCGCGTCATCCAGTTCAGCAGGGTTCAGCGGTACCGTACGTTCTGAACTGGCCGAGAAGACGCCATACAGCGAGTAGTAATCGGCTGTAGGAAAGGGATCGAACTTGTGGTCGTGGCAACGGGCACAACTGACTGTGAGCCCCATGAGACCGCGCGTTACCGTATCAATTCGGTCGTCTATGATGTCGGGCATGACACCCAGAAACCTCTGGCCAAGCGTTAGAAAGCCCATGGCGGCAAGATGTTGCCGAGAGGCACCGTCCGTAATGGCGTCCGCCGCCAGTTGAAGCCGGATGAATTGGTCGTAGGGCATGTCTTTGTTCAGTGCCTCCACGACCCAATCCCGGTAGACATGGCTGTGTGTGAACTTAACCTCTTCGCGGTCGTAGACATACCCTTTTGTGTCGGCGTAGCGCGCCACATCCAACCAGTGCCGCGCCCAGCGCTCGCCATAGTGGGGTGAGGCCAGATATCGTTCGACCACTTTGGCATAGGCTTCGCCACCCGGATCGGAGACAAATTGTTCCACTTCCTCGGCGGACGGTGGCAGGCCAAGTAAGTCGAAAGACAAACGCCGGATGAGGGTGCGCCTGTCGGCCTCGGGGGAAATGTCCAAGTTATCCTGTGCCAGTCTGTAGCGGATGAACGCATCAATGGGGTTGGCGTCGATGGTAGGCGGTTGGGGTCTTGTTACGGGCTGAAATGCCCAATGATGCCTGTTCTCGGGGATTTCGCCGGCCAAAGCGTCCGGCCAACTTGGACCTTCATTGATCCACTCACGGATAAGGGACTGTTCTTCCGATGTCAGGGCGGGTATGCCACTGTCGGCTGGGGGCATCTGCATTCCCGGTTTTGCGCCACTGACATATTGATTGAGTGGGCTGGCTTGAGCATTGTGCGGAACGATGGCCGTTTCACCGCTTTCGCCCCCGCGCAAAGCAATGTCACGAACGTCCAGACGGTAACTGCTCTTTTGCTTATCCGGTCCGTGACACGGATAGCAGCTTCTCTCTAGAATGGGTTTGATCTGTTGTACAAAGTCTGGAGTAGCCTGGGCATGTGATGCCAAGCTCACTCCCAACAGTACCAGCGTCAGGTTTCGGACAGTGCGTAAAGTCACGCGCACAGCGGCTCCCATCGTCTTGCAGCACAAACAGGTCCCGAACGGCTGTATTTTACAGCAAATAGCGTTGTACAGTCACGGACGATTTCACGTTTCTCATACTGCGGGATATTGTAAAATCCCGGCTGGATTGGACCAGGGAACCGTCTAAAACTCCACGTTTTTCAGGACTTCAAAGTATATCCAGTGCCCAAAATCGTTGGGATGATTAATGTTGTTTCCCAGGAGACTCGACGGTTCCTTGCGATCAAGTAGTTTTACCCATGCCGAATACACATCCGCATACGCGCACTTCAGCGATTCGGACGCCTTGCGAGTTGCCGCCGCATAGTCTTCCATTCGATGCGATCCGAATTTCCAATCGTCGTTGGGTGGAAACGTCGAGATGAGTATTACATCGGCCGCTGTTCGGCTCCGAATCTGTTCGACTATGCTAATCAGGTTCGATTCAAACCGATCCAACGGCACTCCATTGACGTTATGATCGTTCATACCGAAGCCCACGAGCACGAGATCGGGGGAGCGCGTCAGTACTTTCTCTTCCAACCGGGCCAATCCCTGCACCGTGGAATCCCCTCCAGTAGCTCCGTTCTCAACGGTAATCTCCACTTTTGGAAAGCGCTGTCTCAGATAGGCGGCGTAACGTTCCTGAAATTGGAGATGCAGAGACGTCGCATCGCCCCCTGCCGATATGCTGTCGCCATAGGCAATGATTTTAAATGGGCCGCCAGCCGACAGTTTTGAAGAAGTTTGAACAAGTCGAGGGACCTGGTTGGACTTTGTAGCGATCAAGAACCCATTGTGCGCCTGATAGTCCACGAATACAAAAAAAGATGTATTGCCAAACCCCGGAAAAAGGGTGTGATCAAATTCCTTTTGCCCATAAAGAACGTTGGATGCGAAATCCGGAATTCTAGAATCCGGCGTGCGCGCCATGGTGCCGGCCGTATAGTCTACCGTGTAGTCTACTCCTTCTTCGTAGACTATTGTGGTCTGACCTCCTGCTTCGTAGGTGCTTCTAACGGAGATCGAACCCTTCACCAGGTTTTCATAGGCGAGTTGGCTTGCTTGATTCCCAGTGCAGAGTAGTGATTCCCCCTGCATGGACCACTGCCCCGGCTCGGCTTGTAATGCGACGCAATACAATAGGGTGGCAACGCATGCGGGTGGGAGCTTTGATCGCATTTCTATTCTTTTCCCTTTAGTCGTTTGCAATTTAGTACAATTCCGGTTTGATAATAGCGGTGCATTTGTTCATTAACAAGCCGGTAGCCCGGCCCAACGAATCTCGGTTAAACTGCGATCGCATTCTTTCGGAGCAAACTTTTCGTGAAGGCACTTGTATTAGAAGATTACGGCCACCTTGTCTATCGAGACGTCGCCGAGCCTGAGCTTGGCCCGTATGACGTGCTGGTGGCAATCCGAGCATGCGGCGTCTGCGGCAGCGACATTCACGGCATGGACGGCCGGACGGGACGGCGGCGCCCACCGATAATTATGGGGCATGAAGCATCTGGCGTTGTTGCCGGTGTTGGCGCCTCGGTGGAGAATTGGAAACTAGGCGATCGCGTCACATTTGACTCGACGGTATATTGTGGCGAATGCCACTATTGCAGGGCAGGGCAAGTCAATTTGTGTGACAGGCGGCGCGTGTTGGGAGTTTCGTGCGAGGACTATCGCATGAATGGTGCGTTCGCGGATTTTGTCGCGGTGCCCGAACGGATACTTTACCGCTTGCCCGATAGTCTTTCATTCGAAACGGCTGCCTTTGTTGAGCCTGTATCCATCGCGCTGCATGCGGTCAAACGTAGCGGCGCGAGGGAGGGCGGAGAGGCCCTCGTCTATGGAACTGGAATGATTGGATTGCTCGTAGTTCAGGCGTTGCGACTGGCGGGAGTAAGGCGGATCGTGGCTATTGACAACGTGCAGTCCAAATTGGACCTCGCGCGAACCATGGGAGCCTCTCAGACCGTGCATGCATGCCTGGAGAATAGGGCTAAGGCCTTGTTCGACGTGTTGAAAGACGGACCGGTTGACTATGCATTTGATGTGGTAGGGACCTCGGAGACTCTTGCCGGATCCATTCAGGCGGTTCGCAAAGGCGGTACGGTGACACTGATCGGAAACCTGTCGCCTGCTGTGGAGGTTCCGCTCCAGACTGTGGTGACGCGTGAAATTACGCTGCTGGGCTCGTGCGCGTGCAATGGCGAGTATTTGGAGAGCCTGAGACTCTTGGAGCGTGGAGATGTTTCCGTGGAAGGACTATTGAGCGCTGTCGCGCCGCTCGCCGACGGCGCGCAGTGGTTTTATCGCCTATACCAGGGGGAACCCGGACTGATGAAGGTCCTTCTTCGACCCTAATTCCTTGGCCACATGGAATCAAACACGCGTGGAGACATTTTGTGAGTGAGATTGAAGATACCAATCCCTTCGACCTGAGTGGAAAAGTTGCGATGGTCACGGGCGCCAGCAGGGGGCTGGGTCAGTATATGGGCCGGGCATTGGCACGTGCAGGCGCGGATTTGGTCATTACGAGCAGGCGGACGGAGTGCTTGAACGAGTTCCAGGCCGAAATCGAGGGTATCGGGCGGCGCGCATTTCCGGTGTGCCTGGATGTTCGGGACCACGACAGCATTCGCAGGGCCGTCGACGCCGCCCACGGACATTTTGGATGTATTGATATTCTGGTGAACAACGCAGGATGCAACGTGCGCAAGCCGTCACTTGATGTTTCGTGGGAGGATTGGAATCTGGTTGTGGAAACCAATTTGCGCGGCACCTTTTTTGTTGCGCAGGCCGTGGCGCGATTGATGATCGAGCGACGATACGGCCGCATCATCAATATCGGTTCCGTGACTTCTGTGTTTGGTTATGCCGGTTTGGCGGCTTATTGTGCCAGCCGAGGCGGTACACGGCAGTTGACAATGAGTCTGGCCGACGATTGGGGTCCCTACGGGATCACGGTGAACTGCCTCGCGCCCGGTTGGTTCAAGACAGCCCAGAACGCTGTGCTGTATGAAAATCAGGAATGGGTGGAGTACCTGGTCGATCGTATACCATTAAAGCGGCCTGGACAGCCGCACGATTTGGACGGTGCAGTCGTATTCCTGGCATCCGACGCCAGCCGGTACATTACAGGCCAGACGTTGCTGGTGGATGGCGGCATTTCCACTGGCGCGACAAAAGCGACGCTCGAATCAAAGTGAAGGCAATTAGCTTCCCATGATTTCGCCCAGCCGGAATACGCAGACAAACGAGAAAATGACAAAGGCAAGCGAGAGTCCGGCCGCAAGAATAGGACTGGGCTTCAAGACGAGCCTGAGCTCTGGGGGGAAGAAGCGGGGCATAACACGGTAGAGCACCCAGCCTACCACCAATGCCTGAAGTGGGGTCAGCAGTAGACCATCCAGAATCGCACCCAGCTTGACCATGAAGACGGGCTGAAAATCAAATGTATAGACGATTAACATGTTCGAAGCGGCAATGAGCAGCAGGATGACCCGAAACTGCACCTTCCATGGATACCGTTTCACACCGGGAATCAAGATTCGGGCACAGTCCGCTATGAGCCTTGGCCACCCCGCAAACTGCCCAATCATGGTGCTGATCATGGCGGCCAGGCCAGCGAGAACAAACAAGTGAGCGCCTAAGCGCCCCCATTGATTGCCAAAAATGGCTGAGAGTTGCATGGCTACATTGGCGCCCTCCGGAGCAACCTGCTTTGGACCCAGGACGCCGGCTCCCGCCATCATGAAACCAACGGTGACGACTATCCCGATAACCACGGCCATAGACGCGTCCAAGGTGACGACCCGCCGCCAACCACGAATGCGTTGAGCATCTTCCGCACTTAGTGACATCAAGCGTTTTTCATCTAGCGGTTGTCCATAACCCCGATCTTTCGCCATACCGTACCCTGCACCCATAACCCAATAGGTGTACCAGACTTGGCTGGCGAACCCGCCCGCGGCCCAGCCCAACAAAGGGAGGATTTCGTGCCACGGGGAAAGGCTGCTCGAATTCGGGCCGAGCCACGAAGGCGGCGACGGCAACTGAAAACCAAACATGCCTTTAAGGACAGCGGCAATGCCGGGCCAGGTATATAACGCTACCGCCATGGTTCCAATCACAATCAGGAGGACACAGAGCGACATTGCCTGTTTCAATACATCGTAAAGGCCGGTCCATACAAGGGTGATAACAAGCAAAACCGCGACCCACGCTAGCGCAACCGACGGGATTCCCGGCATGAAGTAGCCTGCAAATGATGCCGCTGCTGATGCCAAAGCGGCTGTCGACACCGACCCCGAACAGATCTGCCCGACGAAGACGGGCCACACCGCCCAATTACGTGGCCCTGGCATGCGGCTCATCATGTCAATCATGCCCTCGCCCGTGGTAACGGTGTAGTGCGCTCCAGCGAGGCCTATCCAGAATTTCGCGAAAATTGCCATCGTGGGAACCCACAGCAGTGCCACACCGTATATGGCTCCGGTTCGCGTGGACAAGATGACTTCACCTGAGCCGATGTACTCTCCGCACCAAATGAGACCAGGCCCCAATGCCATCAGAAGCATAAGTCCTTTTGGCGTGGGGGCGACTTTGTGGTTTACCATGCTTCCCCTTCCTGCAGCTGACTCCGTCTCATCATCATGGCTGGATCGAGGCGCATTTGCAATTGAAGTACATACGCTACCCTTGAAAAGCCGCGCCAATTCTGGTTTTATGTCACGATCGGGTCCTGAAGGATATCTGGGGTAATTGCCGGGAGTTATCCCGATGCAATCGAGTTTCGTTGCTGGGCTGAGGGTTTTGTCGCAACAAGTGCGACCGGGGCGTTGCCGGTCGTGGATTGCACGCAGCAAAAAGTCGGGCCTACCCGCAGGGGCCTTACAGGCCCGAATGTAACCGCGCCAGAGGGACGTCGCGGTCGAAAAACACGGATGGAAAGCTCCAGTACGGAAGGCCCCTGCCGATTTAACGATGACGCGGCGCGGCGGGATATGCGGCAGGTCGACGTTTTGTTCGATTCACGCTCATCCGGGAGTTCACAAACTGAGTACGGCACTACTATGAAAAAGTTCGACACTCCAAAACGTATCACGAAGTTGATGGCGGCAAACCGCAGCGAAATTGCCATACGTGTATTTCGTTCAGCACACGAATTGGGCATACGGACGGTATCGATATATTCGCACGAGGATCGCTACGCCCTTCATCGCCTGAAAGCAGATGAGTCCTATCAGGTTGGCAAACCGGGTGAGCCGTTACGCGCATATCTGGATACTGATGGAATCATTGACGTGGCCAAACGAAACGGCGTGGATGCCATCCACCCGGGGTACGGCTTCCTGTCAGAGAATCCCGACTTTGCCAAGGCCTGCGAAAAGGCAGACATTCTTTTTGTTGGCCCGACACCGAAAATACTGCACCGGCTGGGCGACAAGATCGAAGCACGCGAACTGGCGAAACAGGCCGGTGTTCACGTCTTGTCCGGCGGATCCGAACCCATTAAGGATATTGCCTCCGCACGCAAACTCGCCAAGGATCTGGGGTATCCCGTGATGCTGAAAGCCGCCAAGGGCGGTGGCGGACGAGGTATGCGCGTGGTTCAATCCGAAAAAGAACTGGCCGATTCGCTGATGCAGGCTCAACGCGAAGCCAAGACGGCCTTTGGCAGTTCAGATGTCTTTTTGGAGAAATTTGTCGCGCGAGCCCGCCACATTGAAGTTCAGTTGCTGGGCGATTCCCATGGCAACCTGGTCCATCTGTACGAACGCGATTGTTCGCTGCAGCGTCGCCACCAAAAGGTGGTTGAGATCGCACCATCCATCAACTTGTTGGAGGAGGTTCGAGACGAATTATGTGAAGCGGCGCTGGCGATCGGCCGAAAGGTGGGCTATGTCAGCGCGGGCACGGTCGAGTTCCTGCTTGATGTCGATACGAATAAACCGTATTTCATCGAGGTGAATCCTCGCATTCAGGTGGAACACACGGTTACAGAAGTTGTGACCGGAGTCGACATTGTAAAGTCGCAGATATTGGTTGCCCAAGGCGCCAAATTGAGCGATCCGGGAATTGACCTTCCGTCGCAAAAAGACGTTACGATTCGCGGCTTTGCGTTTCAATGTCGCGTAACCACCGAAGACCCGTTGAACAATTTCGTGCCGGACTACGGCCGTGTGACGCACTACCGCTCCGCCGGTGGGTTTGGTATCCGGTTGGATGCGGGTACGGCGTTTTCGGGTGCGATGGTGACTCCCTACTATGATTCGCTTCTGGTGAAAGTGACTGCTTGGGCCAGGCGTTTTGAGGATGCAGCTCGCCGCATGGAGCGGTGCCTACAAGAATTTCGCGTCCGTGGCGTGAAGACAAATCTTCCCTTCTTGATCAATCTGATTGAGCATCCATCGTTTGTGCGCGGCGAATGCACCACACGTTTCATAGATAATACGCCTCAACTATTCGAGTTCGAGCCCAGGCGCGATCGAGCAACCAAGTTGCTGACCTATTTGGCAACGGTGATCGTCAATGGACACCCCGCAGTCAAAGGGCGAACCTCGCCTTTGCGAAGGGAGACGCCCGTTCCGCCCAAAGTCGACGTACTATCGCCACCCCCGCCCGGAACAAGGCAACTGCTTGACGAACTGGGCCCCGATCGATTTTGCCAATGGATTTTGAAGCAAAAGCCCTTGCTACTTACCGACACTACGTTTCGGGACGCACACCAATCGTTGTTGGCCACCCGCATGCGCACGTACGACATGCGTGCAATCGCGGCCGCCTATGCGCGCCTTGCCCCGCAGATGTTTTCAATCGAGATGTGGGGCGGCGCCACGTTTGACACTTCCATGCGGTTCTTGAACGAGTGTCCCTGGCAGCGGCTTGCCGAACTGCGCGAGCGGATACCGAATATCTTGTTTCAGATGTTGCTTCGCGCGTCCAACGCGGTCGGTTACACCAGTTATCCGGACAATGTGGTACGCACGTTTGTGGAAGAGTCGGCCCGAGCTGGCATAGACGTATTCCGTACGTTCGATGCATTGAACTGGGAGCCCAATCTGCGCGTGGCCATTGACGCGGTCCGCAAAGCAAACAAGTTGTGCGAAGTGGCGATGTGCTATACCGGGGATATCACGGATCCAGCCCGCACCAAATACAGCCTGGATTACTATGTCAAGCTGGCCAAGAGCCTTGAGAAGGCGGGCGCGCACATTCTCGCTATCAAAGACATGGCCGGTCTGTGCAAGCCGTTTGCCGCCAAACTTCTTGTCAGGGCCCTCAAGGAAGAAGTGGGTATCCCGATTCATTTCCACACCCATGACACCAGCGGCATCCAGGCGGCCTCGTTGCTGAAGGCATCCGAAGCCGGAGTGGACATTGTAGATGCGGCAAGCGGGCCCATGTCTGGAATGAGTTCTCAGGTCAATATCGACTCCATGGTGGAAGCATTGCGGTTTAGTCCCAGGGATACCGGCCTGAACCCGGATAATTTGCGCATGTTGGCGACCTATTGGGAGCAGGTGCGCGACCAGTACGCGGCATTTGAAACAGGCCAGAAATCGTCGACGTCCGATGTATACATTCATGAAATGCCGGGAGGGCAGTATACGAACCTGTATGCGCAGGCACAGGCCCTCGGAGTCGCGGATCAATGGACCGAAGTCTGTAAGAAGTATACGGAAGTGAATCAGTTATTTGGCGACATAGTAAAAGTCACGCCGTCGTCCAAAGTAGTCGGTGATATGGCCCTTTTTATGGTCGCCAACAACCTGAATTGCGATGATGTGCTCGATTCGCGACGCGAATTGGCCTTTCCAGAGTCGGTGACGGACTTGATGATGGGGCGCCTGGGTCAGCCTCCGGGCGGATTTCCGCCGAAGTTAAAAAAGCGAATCTTGCGCGGACAGGAGCCGCTGAAGGGCCGGCCAGGCGCGAGTATGAAGCCTGCCGATTTTGAGAAGACGAGTCATCAACTCAAGAAGCTGCTCGGACGCGATGCGACGCTTATCGAGTCGCTATCGTACTTACTGTATCCACGCGTATTCGAGGATTTTGTGCGCCATCAGCAGACATACTCGGATACCAGTGTATTGCCGACTCATGTATTTTTCTATGGACTTCAACGCGGTGAAGAAGTGGCGTTTGAAATTGAACCGGGCAAAACCTTGATTGTGAAGTTGGTCACCATTGGCGAACCGCATCCCGATGGAAACCGGACGGTCTTCTTCGAGTTGGGAGGTCAACCGAGAGATGCAACCGTATTGGATCTTTCCCTGGAATCCCAAGTAGTCAAACATCCCAAGGCGGATGCCTCCAATCCCGACCACATCGCCGCCCCGATGCCAGGCCTTATTGTAAATGTGGCCGTTCAGGAAGGAGATCAGGTGAAAGAAGGCCAGAAGTTGCTCACGCAAGAAGCAATGAAGATGGAGATGACCATCTATGCCCCGCGCACCGCTACGGTGGGCAAACTCCTGGTCGGTCCCAAAACACAAGTCGAGGCAGGCGATTTGTTGGTGGAACTCAAATAGTTTCTCCTTGCTTTGTGTGATGAAGGCGTTTATCGGGAAGTGTTAATCATGAATCGCCGTGGTACGAAGTCAGTATGGCATGCGCACAAGATTGCCTCGTTTGACACAGAACGTATTCTTAAGGAAACGTGGGTGAGGCATGTCGATTATCAGCCGGAAATGCCTTCGACCAATACTCGGGCCATGGAGCTTGCCTCAGATTCCTCGATTGACCTTCCAGCCATTGTATTGACCGATCGACAAACGGCGGGCCGGGGCCGTGGCAAAAATTCTTGGTGGTCCGCTGAAGGTGCGATTACATTTTCACTGCTTTTGGATCTGGCGACCGGCCCGCAACGCACGGAATTGTGGCCCCGGTTAGCGCTGGCGGCCGCTACCGCCCTATGTGAATCGCTTGAGTATTTTGCTCCAGGGCTGGAGTTTGGTATTCGGTGGCCCAACGACGTGTTCTGTGGTGATCGCAAGATTTGCGGGGTGCTGCCCGAATTGCATTTGGGGCCCATGCCACGCGTGGTTCTAGGGGTAGGTCTCAATGTCAATAACAGCATCAAGAACGCACCTGACGATGTTTCTGCGCGAGCTACTTCGCTTGTAGACTTGGGCGCTCATTCGCCCAATCTGAATGACGTTCTCATCCGGATTCTGCAACGAATTGAGCACCGGCTGGATGAACTGCTTCAAGGGGGTGAGGACCTGCCCAAGCTATGGTCGAGTCGATGTTTGTTACGCGGCCGTGGCATTCGGCTTCGTGTCAACTCGGAAATGATTCACGGACATTGTCAAGGCATCGATTCGCACGGCGCACTCTGTCTGCATACAGTTCGAGGACTGGAACGGCACTACGGTGGCACCATTGACCATGTAGACCTCGCAAACGCCTCAAGCTAGATTGCGTACCGGGGAATCTTCAAAAGTTTTCCGTCCTTCAGAGCCGATTTGTGCGCGACGATCCCAGCGACAGTCATGTTCAAGGCCCACGCAATGTCCACCAGCGGCTTTCGATCCAGTAGTATTGATTCCACGAACTCGTTTCCAAGGTAGCCATGTGAACCTCCGTGTCCTCCGGCGTCAACATTGGGCGGCAGCGGCGGCTTCTCGAGCATGATCCTGGAGATGTCGCCCACGCCCTCGTACTCCAACTCTACCATGGATCCTTTTTCGCCGCGGCATCGACCGATTTCGTTCTCATAGCCAGGTGTGTCCCAACTGACCGCCATCCTGGCCATGCCTCCGTCACTGGCGCGAAAGAGGGCAATCTCGGTTCCGAATGGATTCTTATAGGTATTGTTACTGGCCATGAGATGGGTCACCTTGCTTGGAATGCCCATGCAGGAGACTTCGGTAAAGTGACCTCCGGTAACTCCGGTGTAATAAGCGTTTGAATGCGTGGGGTACCACTGTGGGGGAAGGCCAATCCGCCAGCCTTTAAACGAGTCCAGAGGCTGCTCCATGTAGTGGTAGTATTCGCCTTCCGTATACGTCATTCGACCGAAGGCGCCGGCGTCATAGATCTGTCGCATGGCAAAGCAATCGTTACGAAATACGGTCGTTTCAAACATCATATACTTCAAACCCGTCGATTTGACTGTCTCAAACAGACGGTCGGCATCTTCCAGAGAACCGAACACGGCAGGAACTGCGGAGGCCACGTGTTTTCCGTGCTTCAATACATTGATGCAATGCTGGGCATGATTGGGGGCATCGGTCGCGACAAAAATGGCCTCGATCCGGTCATCTTTGACCATCGCTTCCAATGACTCATACGTCTTTTCGCACCGACAAGCCTTTGCAAGCCCAGCGCAACGGTCAGGGATGAGATCGCTCACCGCGACCACTTCTACGTTGGGATGATTTTGCAGGCCGAACGCGGCACCAAACTGGCAAAAGCCGTACCCCACAATCCCCATCCGGATTCTGCGATCCGAGACCGGCGTCCAGACTTTTCCAGCCTGCAAAGTTGTGGAGGTATCATCGAAGCCCTGCACGGCTGGCGCTTGGGCTGTGGCAAAGTGGCTTGCGCCTGCGGCGATGCCCGCTGTCATGCCAACCGACTTCAGGAATGAACGACGCGTTGTCGGACTCATGGTGCGATTTTCCTCCAATGCTCCCCGTCATAGGCCGCGGTTCGGCTTGAACTATCCCTCCGCTTGGATTACTGTAACTCACACAAACGAACAGAAGCAAACATGCGATGCAACATGGGCTTCAAGGGGTCTTAGCGTGCGCCAGACTGTTTTTTCACCCGTATCCCATTCATTGGCGAGCTTGTGCGGTCAATCCTATATGGAGGCCGTCTGTGAGAGCCGATCAATGCTGTCGGGCGAGGCGTTGGATTCGTTGCGCGCGATTGCTGGCGAACAAGTGGAGTTTTTTCCCCATGCGTTTCAGGAACATCTGATCGGCCTCCTGCCCAAAGTGGGTACACGTGTTGTGCAGGCAGCCAAACCGAATTGTGCACAGGGTGCATCGACGGCGGCATTTGAATCCGCGTCTCGCTTCGATTCATCTCCATTGAGTGCGCTTGGCTGGTACCGTTGCGGCGAAGACGGCCGATTGTACTTGACCACGAAGAGCGAGCATTACCACGCCTCACTGGGACATGGATTTCCGGGGTACAGGCTCTTGGATCGGGCTCGACGCCTTGGAATTCCCAATGCTACTCACAACAATACACGGGGACATATTACTCGGACGTTGGAAGAAGATCTGGTGCTCGTGGCCAACGGTCATGCCCCTACCGACAGGAGAGCGTTGCCCGATCTGCTGCGATCCCGCGAGCGCGGCATTTTGAACCGTGTGCTTAACCTCGAAACGGGTAGTCTCGCCGTGGAGGCAGGGCTTAAGATGATGCTTGCCCGCTTCTACCGGATGGAGTCCGATCAGGCAGAACCACTCTATGCGGGCAAGACGCCCGTGTTTCTGGTACTTGGCGACGACGAAGGCAACTGCAACGGCAACTATCACGGTACGACTGTATTGACGCAAACGTTTCGCGGCAAATGGCCCAGGATACGTGAGCAGCTTGAAAAGGTAGGTACATTCCGGATACATGCAATTCGGCCGAACCGCATGGAAGACTTGGAAAGTGCATTTAGCCGCTGCGAAACCGAGACAACGAGAATTGCCGGCCTATTGCATGAGATTGTCATGATGAATTATGGCGGTGTGCAGTTGAAAAAGCCATTCTTGAGTAGAGCCTATGAACTGTGCCACTTACACAACGTTCCTGTAATGGCCGATGAAATTCAGACCTGCGTTTGGGGACCGGGCCTGTTTTTGTACAAGTCCTACGGTTTGTGCCCGGACATGGTGGCCGTAGGCAAGGGGTTTCCCGGCGGCGAATTCGCTTCATCCAGAATCCTGTTCAGCGCTGCATTGGAAGGCGATTTGCCGCAATTTGGATCGCTTGTAACGAACGGGCAGGAAGAGTTGGCGTCGCTGGCCTATTTGGTTACCATGCGCTGGGCTTTGGCAAACACACGTGTGACTCAAAACATAGGGGATGAATACGCCAACCGGCTTCGGGAGCTTGCCAAGCAACACGACGATGTAATTGCCGGTGTGGAAGGATGGGGGCATCTATCCTCCTTGTTCTTATACGATCTGAACGTAGCCAGGCAACTGGCCGCTATGCTGATTCAAAAAGGATTGGACATCAGCGCGCAGACATACAAGGCCGATTGCCCGCCCGCTCTCCTGACCAAGCTGCCGCTCATTGCCAGCCGCGAGGTTGTTGATGTTGTGCTCCGAAAAGTGTCAGAAGCACTGACGGAAGTGAAAGCAAACGGTGAGGTGACGATTGCACAGTAATGGGAAGCATAGCCGCAAGGACACCGCGATAAAGCGCCACGCAAAGATTCTCGATCTTCTTGCCCAGGATGGAGAGATATTTGTGCAGGATCTATCCGAGCGCTTCAAGGTGACCGCCATGACCATCCGGAGGGATCTGGAAGCATTGGAGCGGCGCAGCTCTATTCAGAGAACGCACGGTGGAGCCATACTCTCTCGCCGGTCTGTAGCTGAATTCGAATTCATGGAACGCAGCCGTACGCGTTTGGAAGCGAAAAAGGCCATCGCACTTGAGGCGGCTTTGCTCGTGAAGCCAGGCATGTCAGTTATGCTGGACACCGGCACTACGACTTTGGAAGTAGCCAAGGCCATTAGGGGCATTGAAGACATAAAGGTACTCACTTCTTCCCTGGCCATCGCCTCGGTTCTACACGGCCAGTCGAATATCGAATTGGTGTTATTGGGAGGAGATGTCCGGAGGAACAGTCCCGACCTGTCAGGACCGCTTACCGAAGAAAACTTGCGGCATTTTCGAGTGGAGTTGGCAATTCTTGGAGCGGATGCTGCCGATAGGCGTGGCGTCTATGCGTCAGACTTAGGCGTGTCGAGAGTATCCATGGCAATGATGGAATCGGCCGACCATACCACGTTGGTACTGGACAGCGGCAAATTCTCTAGAAGTTCCTTTGTGCGATTTGCAGGCTGGAAAGACTTTCACTATGTGGTGACCGACGAAAACATATCCCGGACCCATCGAAAGTGGCTGACCCAGACAGCAAGGCACGCGCGCTATGTGCGGGTGACAAAGGCCGGTCGAAATCTGAAAGCAGAGCAACGATGAGATCCATTCAGTTTGGGATCATTGGGTGCGGAATGATGGGCCGGGAGTTTGCCGGCGCGGTGTCGCGTTGGTGTCATTTAACCAAGACTGACGCAAGGCCGGTGGTTACCGCCATCTGCAATCGTACTCTGTCGAACGACAGGATCGGCTGGTTCACACACCATTTTCCTACCATCTCACAAGTGACCCAAGACTATCGTGAAATCGTGGCCAACCCGAAAGTCGACGCGGTATATTGCGCCGTTCCCCACAACCTGCACGAAGAGGTCTACTGCGCTGTCCTGAATGCGGGAAAACATCTGCTGGGTGAGAAGCCGTTCGGCATCGATCTGGCCTCCAACGAAACCATAATGCGTTGCATCGAGAGCCACCCGGATTGTACGGTCCGGTGCGCGTCACAGTTCATCTATTATCCAGCCGCACAGCGAATACTTCGGATGGTTTCCGATGGCGCACTGGGACGGATCATCGAATTTGAGTCGGGGTTTCTTCATTCGAGCGATCTTGATCCCGCTAAGCCCATCAATTGGAAGCGAAAGCCGGGAATAAACGGAGAGTACGGTGTTCTCGGAGACTTGGGCACCCATGTCGCCTTCCTTCCCGCTCGGCTGGGCTGGCGCGTGCGCAATACGCGTGCAATTTGCAGCAATATTGTTAGCGAACGGCCGGATGCGCACGGGCAATTGACGCCGTGTGACACCTGGGACAACGCAACACTTCTATCCGAAGTATTTGACCCACGCACACAATCCACGTTTCCATGGTTGTTTAAGGCCGCGCGCATTATGCCCGGCGAGCGCAATACCTGGTATGTCTCAGTGCATGGAACGTTGGCAAGTGCGCGATTTTCGCTCAAGAATCCAAAACGCCTCGAACTGCTGGAATACGCCGGCGGAGAGCAGCGTTGGCAACAGATTGACATGGGATTTGAAACGCCATACGCAACCATTACCGGCGGTATCTTCGAGTTCGGGGCGACAGACGCTTTTTTGCAGTTGGTTGCTGCTTTTGTTCACGAAATCGTGCATGGCGCACCTGTCAGTATCGAAGCGGCGTGCCCAAGTCCGTTAGAAATGAACGCCGCCCACAGGCTCTTTTCGGCCGCGCTTCGGTCGCACTCTGATAAGACCACAGTTGATTTGGATAATACCCTACCTCGAGATTTGCGATGAGTCGATCGCTCATCGGAATCGACGTGGGAACCACGGCCCTGAAAGCCGCTGCGTTTGATGTAAAGTCTGGTCGCATGCTGGCGTCGAGTTCGATACGGTTGCCTGTCGAAACCGGTGCCGACGGACGCCGTGAGCAAAGTCCGGCCGCACTTTTAGGGGCAATGCGGCGGGCGTTGAAGGCTGTCGGCCAGACGATGGGCGGTTTGAAAGGCGTATGCGGAGTGGGCGTCGCAGCGCAGGGCGGAAGCATGATTATCGCCGATCGAGCTTCCGGACGGGCGCTGACCCCCATGACGTTATGGAATGACTCGCGAGCACTACCAGAATTTAGACGTCTGCTTGAAGTGCGCACGCCTCATTTTTGGCGCAAATTCTCTATGCGCGATGAACCGGGTATGGGGCTCGCCCGGCTGATCAGACTGCAGCGTACTATGGATGGTCTATTCAGAGATTCAAATATTTATGCCGGAGCGGGCGAGTTCCTGTACTTTCACCTGACGGAGCAGTGGCGGCAAGATTGCGGCAATGCCGCGCAGATAGGATGTTACGACGCATGGTCGAACAAGCTGATTGCGGAACCCGCGGCAATTGCAGGTGCACCGCTGTCCTTCTTCGCGCCCTTGCGACCGGGACACCAGACGCAACCATTGTCTGAGGTCGCCGCGCGCAAACTGGGTTTGGTGGCGGGCATACCTGTGGCGGGACCCTATATGGATCATGAAGCCGGCTACATGTCTTGCGAAAGGGATGCTGTGCGCCCGCTGCAGTGCTCTCTTGGCACGGCATGGGTGGGCAACTTTGTGGTCCCAGTATCATCGACAGCA
Organism: Candidatus Hydrogenedentota bacterium; assembly: GCA_045863295.1. Taxonomy (GTDB): domain Bacteria; phylum Hydrogenedentota; class Hydrogenedentia; order Hydrogenedentales; family SLHB01; genus BTWA01. The sequence continues at coordinate 31,413 of BTWA01000036.1, read as the reverse complement.
CGTTCGCCTTTTCAAATCGTAGTCCCGTCTCCCATCGGTTCGGGACGGTTAATCGTGCAGCCTTTGCTGACGGGTAACGTCACTTGGGAATGGGCGCTCAAATGTTTTGTCGATCGCAGTGAACGGCGCGCATTGGAGAAGCAGCGCGCGGTATTCGACGAATCGTTGCTGCCCACGGATGGGCTTGTGGCGATGCCATGGCTGAATCGCCCAAATCCAATTCGCCCAGACGTTGTTGGTGGTGCGTGTTTTGTCGGGTGCGGCCCATTGACAACTCCGGCGGATCTGTTTCGCGCTGTAGCCGCGGGAATGTGCTATGAACTCGCGAGAGTGTTTGAGCTGGTGAAAGTGCGCTCCGAAATAGATTGTGTGATCCTGGGGGGCGGAGCGAGTAAGGGACAGCACTTCCGGCAATTGATTGCGGCGCTTTTTGCGCCTTTGCCTGTATTTCAAATTGAGGGGGAAGAGTGGATGGGCGCCCGAGGCTGTCTCCGGGTATTCGGTAAAGCGGTATCATTGGCACGCACGAAGAGAATCGCCATTTCGAATCGCACGGACATTCAATCAATACGTCAGGGATACGAGATGTACGGGTTGGCCTGGAAAACGTTGTACGGCAATGTTCCCGCGGGGAAGGCCATACGATTTGATTCACACCGGAGGTATTCGCAGTGAAGACCCCCGTTATTGGACTATTGCCACTCTATGTTCGCCTGTATGATGAAGTGCTTCCGAATCTAATTGACGAATTGCGCCCGTTTCTAAGCGAAGTCTCCGCTGCTCTTGTGTCTATCGGGGCGAATGTGATCGAGTCGCCGGTTTGCCGTATCGCAGATGAAGTAGAGGATGCAGTTCGGAAATTCGAATCCGGCGGTGCGCACGTGATCGTTACGCTGCACCTTGCGTATTCGCCCTCGCTCGAAGCAGCGAATGCATTGGCCAAATGCCCTTTGCCTATTCTCATGTTGGATACGACCCCCGACGTATCCTTTGGCCCTGACGTCGATCCGCTTCGTCTTTTGTACAACCACGGTATCCATGGCGTTCAGGACTTGTCGTGCATGCTGAGGCGAATCGGTAAACCGTACAGCGTGGTCGCAGGTCATTTATCCGATCCCAGGACGATGTCAAGGGTTGAATCCGTCGTTCGTGGCGCACACGCCGCCGCATGCTTTCGAAACATGCGTATACTGCGCATTGGACCATCCTTTACAGGTATGGGCGATTTCTACGTGACGGAAGGCCGTTTGCGCGAGGCCTTCAATCAGGAAATTGTCCAAATCAGTACGGAAGATCTGGCGGAGAGCGTACAGAATGTTTCGATCGAGGAAATAGAAACCGAGTTGCGTCAGGACCAGACTGCTTTTGACGTTGACTTGGATGAGGCCGTGCATCGCAGGTCGGTGCGGCTGGGCCTGGGTGTACGCCAGTACCTGGACAGGGGCGGCTTTGGAGCATTTTCAATGAATTTCCTGGCGTTTGGTTACGCCGACGGCCCGCTCAGCACGGTTCCGTTTTTGGAATGTTCAAAGGCCATGGCAAGGGGGATTGGCTACGCGGGAGAAGGGGATGTACTAACGGCTGCACTTGTAGCAGCCATGGTGAAGGCAATGGGACCAGCCACCTTCACGGAAATGTTTTGCCCAGATTGGAATGGAGACACTCTATTCCTTTCGCACATGGGTGAATTCAATCCCGCGATGTCAGCGGGCAGGCCACGTCTGTATGAAAAGCCATTTCCATTCACCCGAACGCAGAATCCCGCAGCCATCGCCTGTGCTCCTCGACCGGGACTCGCCACTCTAGTTAATATTTCGCCAGGCTCCAACGATACATTTAGAATATTGTATTCTCCGGTGGAAGTTCTGGAAGACGGCAATCACCCGGATTTTCGCGATTGGATACGGGGTTGGATAAAACCGCGCGTTCCCGTTTCCCGGTTTCTGGAAGCGTATTCCTTGTGCGGGGGCACCCATCATTGTTGCCTTGTGCAGGGAGACGTTTGTACCGCTATTCAGGCTTTTGCGGAAGCATTGGGTCTAGAAGCCGTGCGAGTGGACGCACAAGGCGGATACTGTGACTGATTTGAGCACGTTTGGATTGGGATTTCTCGACTACCTCGCCATGGCGGCCTTTCTGGTCGGTTTGTCGATCGTGGGATACCTGTCGGGACGAAAAGAGCGCACAAACGCCGAAGGGTATTTTCTGGCGGGCAGGGCCTTGCCCTGGTACGTAGTGGGGGGGTCATTTATCGCCTCCAACATAAGTACAGAACACTTTATCGGCATGATTGGGGCGGCATTCATTTATGGAACATGCGTGGCCGTATCCGAATGGGCAAATGTATTCAGCTTCTCGCTGATCATTTGGTTTTTCATCCCATTTCTTATGGCATCTCGAGTGTTCACTATGCCGGAATTCCTGGAACGTCGCTTTAATGGATTAATGCGGCAGTTTTTTGCACTCGTCACCGTCATCAGCAACGTGGTCGCCTTTCTTGCCGCGGTACTCTACGGGGGAGGCCTGGCCCTTCATACCCTCTTTGGGTGGAATCTCTATGTCTCCATTCTCGTCATTGGCCTGTTTTCGGGGGTTTGGGCAATATACGGCGGCTTGTCGTCCGTAGCTTGGACTGACTTCTTCACCGTTATTGTCATGATTGCCGGTGGAATGTCAGTCACCATCTTGGGCCTTCAGATGCTGGCGGGAGAATCGGGCTCTATTGTTGATGGGTTCTCCGTCATGATTGAAGCAAATAAGGCTCATTCAGGGGTGTGGAAGGAAGCGGTGGATGCTACGGCAATGCAGGTGGCGGGCACTTCACACTACAACCGCTTGTCCGTTATTCAACCGGTGACCCACAAACTTTGGCCCTGGCCGTCGATTTTTTTTGCAACGTTCTCATTGAGTATCTGGTACAACGTGCTCAATCAATTCATGATCCAGCGTGTGCTCGGAGCGAAGGACATCTACCATGCGCGCATGGGAATCGTGTTTGCCGGATTAATAAAAGTAATGATGCCCGTGATCGTAGTACTTCCCGGTCTCATTCTGTTTGCGAAATACCCGGAAGTTATGCTCAAGCCTTGGGATCAGGTGCAGCCGGAGGCGGATAAGGGCTACGTGCACATGCTCCAAACTATCGTCCCAGTGGGACTTCGGGGACTCTTTCTCGCCGCCTTGTTCGGCGCCATCCAGTCGACCGTAAATTCCGTGCTGAATTCGTCCGCCACAATCATTACCCTGGATTTTTACAAACGCATTTGGGTTCCCGAGGCATCGCAAGAAAAGCTCGTCATTGTCGGTGTTGCAGCCAGCTCCGCAGTGCTGGTCGTGTCCATGGTACTCGCCGCCTTCATTGATAAGTTGGGTGGGAGCTTGTTCGTGTACATTCAATCGTTGTACGCTTTCTTTGCCCCGCCCTTTGCTGCAGTATTCTTAATGGGAATCCTGTTCCGGCGCGTGAACGCGACCGGAGCGACCGCTTCGGTATTCGCAGGATTTGCGTTGGGTATAGCATTGAAGATTTACGTTCAGTGGATACCTGATCACCCCGCCTGGATTGAGCCCTACCTCAACCAGGCCATGATCAATTGGGTCTTTTGCGTTTGTATTTGCCTGGGCGTGAGTCTGCTTACGCCCCCGCCTCGTCCAGACCAAGTTACGCATGATCTGATGATAGACTTTCGCGCACTGGCATTGGGTGGCACCCTGGGTACCAGATGGTATAACCACGTCGTACTTTGGTGGTTGGTGTTTGCAGTATCCATTGCGCTGCTTTCGATGTTTTTTTCAGGCTTGGTTTTTCCTTTGGAGTAGCCCGGCCATGGCCGAAATCCACTTGCACCATGTCCATACCTATACAGACGTCGACAGAGCCTTCTGGCAAGTCCATCTGGAAGACTGGGTTCCAGAAAGGATACTGGACGGTCATGTACACATTGTCCATCCTCGTTACCAGATCGAGACGATTACAGAGGAAATGCGTCGCAGCTACTGGGTTAATGAGTTGGTTGAAATGCAGGATGCAGACACCGCGTTCCGTTGTTACAAGACGGTCTATCCAGACCGCTCCGTAACCTGCGTCGGATTCGCTTTCCCGGGATTGGGTTGGGACGTGGAAGGTTCAAACCAGTACACTATAGGCGAAATGGCAATGCGTGGTTGTCATTCTCTGGCCCTCGTGCGTCCGACTTGGGTCGCCGAACAAGTAGCCTACTGGCTGGATCAACCCTCCGTGATTGGCGTAAAGCCGTATTACACCATGATCGGATACGATCGATACACCCGAGACCGCTACCTGGAATCCAGCATTTATGATTTTCTGCCGCAGCATCAGTTGGAAGTCATAAATGAGCGCGGCGCGTGGGTCACGTTGCATGTGCCGAAGGCCGATCGGTTGGGCCATTGCGACAATATTCGTGAAGTATTGGATATTCGCCGTCGCTATCCAAAGGTTAAGCTCGTGATCGCGCATCTCGGACGCAGCTACACGCTTCCTCATGCGGAAGAGGGGTTGTCTCCCCTTGCCGAAGACGATGGAATCTACTTTGACAATTCGGCCGTACTCAATCCCGAGGTACATCTATTTGCACTTAAGACAATTGGCCCCGATAGAATCATTTATGGTACGGACAATCCGATCTTCTATCTGCGAGGCCGTAGACAATGGCACGGCCGCACCTATGTGAATCGGTGCAGCTATCCCTTTTATTTCAACAAAGAACGGGAAAGCCCCGAAATTGAGGCTAAATATACCCTCTATATGTATGAAGCGTTGAAAGCGCTGAAATGGGCCTGTAATGAACTGGGTCTTGATAGAGTTGCCGTTGAAAAGATTCTGTATGGAAACGCGGCACGACTGATTGCGACAATTGCGAGGAAGCGGAAAGAGATTGGCGTTTCCCCCGTATACCACTCTGACATAGAATGTGCACCAAAAGGCGAAACGCTGAATACAGATTCCGCCTCGTGAACCAGGAGCCTTAACCGTTATGCCATGTCGTAAAACCCGTACAATGATTACCTCGGCGATACTGGCTTTGGTATTGCCCGGGCTTGTCCGTGCACAGGAGCAAGATCCAGTTGCAACACTCGCCAAAGAGATTTCCGGACGGGGTTGGATCGTCTATTCCGCCCGAAGCGAAAACGGCACCTGGGATTTGTTTTATAGCCGCCCGGACGGATCGCATGTGCGTAATTTGACCAATACCCCGGATTTTGAAGAGGCTGCACCCCGGTTTTCCCCGGATTCCACCCAACTGCTGTTCAGGCGACTCCTGAAAGGTACAAAGATTGACCATGACAAGTGGGGTTTCTCAGGACGGCTCGTGGTTGCAAATCCCGACGCGAGTGAATCCAAGGCGGTTGGTGAGGACGGCGAGTTTACATGGGCATCTTGGAGCCCAAACGGCAAAGAAGTGGTCTGCCTGGAGAAGCGCGGTATTCGGTTTGTGAATTTGGAAAGTGGGGTAACGTCGAAAGAGATGCCTCGCAATGGGATTTATCAGCAGTTGTTTTTTTCGCCGGATGGCCAGTGGTTGTGCGGAACGGGCAATGTAAAATCCGCTGCCTGGAATATCGTGCGCATGAACGCGGAAAGCGGAGAAGTGAATCCGGTGCATGTCTTTCAAAGTTGTACGCCGGATTGGTTTCCCGATTCAAAGCACATGATCTATTCATCCCGGCCGGGGAATCAGTCCGTCAACGAGGGGTATGGCTATACGCAGCTATGGATGGCGAACAGTGATGGAACTGGCCAGCAACTCGTCTACGGTGAGGAAGGTGTGCACATATACGGAGGCGAGGTTTCTCCTGACGGTGCCTATGTATTATTTACAAAGTGCCCTGTGGACGGAGGCGGATCGGAATCAGACGGTGCGCCCATGTGCATTATGCGGCTTGCGGATGCGCCAACGATTGGTGGAGAAAGCATTGAATTGAGGACACAGCATCCGGATGCCAAGAATGGTCCCGTGATACAAATTCAAAGAGGTTGGGAGCCGGACTGGACTTATGCTGAGGTTGGAAAATAGTATGTATCACTGCCGTAAACGAATTGCATTCCTGTTAATGATTACCGTTCTAGGGTGCGGAAAGTCGACTCCTCCGGATGGCTCGGACCCTATCATTGGATCCGTGGGTACCGTGGAAGTGACGGCACGCCTAACCGACATCCAAGGCGAGTTTCCGCCTAATGACCTGTACGACTACGCCTATGTGATGAAATACGATGTAGTGAAAACACATCGCGGAAACGTATCCGGATCCATACTCGTCGGGCACTACAACCCACTTAAGCCGCGTAGCGAGGCCGCCGATCAGCGGGCGGATGATGTGGGAGGAAATGTTACGGCTTTTCACGTCGGAGACGTTCATCGATTGGCACTCGAAGTGCCCATCGATGAGTATTGCATGGCCGGAATTATCAACAAGTATGCGGATCAGGAGGAATCGCCCATCTATTGGGCCGTATGGACCAACGAGGTTGTGCAATAGCGGCATATGGTCTTTACATCGCACATTTTTCTGTTTCTCTTTCTGCCTTTTACGCTCCTCATCTACTACCTGTTTCCTTTTCGGCGCAATTTCTTTCTGCTGATCATGAGCTATGTTTTTTACGGCTGGTGGAATCCCTGGTTTGTCTGCCTTATGTTTTTTGCTACGGCCGTCAACTATGTGTGCGGTCTTGTCATCAGCCGTGAACCGGAGAGTTCAAAACGGCGCAAGCGGGCGCTTGCCACCAGCATAACAATCAGCCTCGGCACGCTCGGTTTCTTCAAGTATTTCATGTTCTTTGAAGGCAACTTGAATTCAATGCTTCAATTCCTCGGAACGGACGCATTGCCTGTCATTCAAATCACACTTCCAATCGGCATATCTTTCTTCATATTTCAGAGCCTGAGCTACCCGATCGATGTATACCGCGGCGATTCGCCGCCCGTGCGTTCCTTTACCGATTTCGCATGTTTTGTCGCCCTGTTTCCACAACTAATCGCCGGCCCTATTGTCCGTTACAATACGGTGGCAGAGCAGCTGGTTCATCGTGAGCACACACTGGACAAGTTTTCCTGTGGGACCGCTTTGTTCATCCTGGGGTTTGCAAAGAAGATCCTGCTCGCCAATCCGATGGGCGGCGTGGCGGATGCGGTCTTTGCTACCGAATCCCTTGCGACGGTGGATGCCTGGTTTGGAATTGCAGCGTATGCGTTTCAAATCTACTTTGATTTTTCCGCCTACTCCGACATGGCGGTCGGTTTGGGCCGCATGTTTGGTTTTGAATTCATAAAGAATTTTAATGCACCCTACACGGCATCCAGTATCACGGATTTTTGGCGGCGCTGGCACATTTCATTGTCCACGTTCTTGCGTGATTACTTGTATATACCCTTAGGCGGTAACCGGCTGGGTGAGGCAAGGACGTACGTAAACCTCACCATTGTCATGCTTCTGGGAGGACTATGGCACGGCGCCAACTGGACGTTTGTCATTTGGGGCGCCTACCATGGGGTATTGTTGGCAGTAGAAAGACGACTGGGCAAAGAGCCGGTCTATACAGGACTCCCAACTTGGGTGCGTACGAGCCTGACTTTTGTTTTGGTGCTATTCTCGTGGGTCCTGTTTCGGTCTCCGACAATAACGGACGCCGGTCACTACTTCTATGCACTACTTCTACCTTCGCCCGCGGCGGGTGGTTCCATTCTTTTGGATTCCATCCTGTACACTCGTGGAAATATCGGCATTATGATGGTCTGCGCGGGATTGACATGGTGTGGCGTTCAGGCGCATGAATGGGTCGAAAAGATAACCGCACCGCGAGTTGCAGTGCTGATTTTGTTGTTTGTCCTGTCCATTGCAAACATGCATGCGCAGGCATTCAATCCGTTTCTGTATTTTCAGTTCTAGGAGATGCCATGAGCGGTATCGGATACAGCAAAGTCCTCCTTATTGCGATATTCGTGTTCGTGATTGCGATAGAGGGTGTTGTACAGGCCGCAATTGAACTGAGCCAAGGAAAGACTCCGACGGTCATGGAACTCGTGAATCGGGTTCCTACGGCGGACAATTTGCGATCCTTTGAGTCCCGGATGGAGACCCAATCATGGTCGGCAAGGTGGCTCAGGCCAATGACCCAACAGCTTCGATTTGAGTTGGGAAACGACTTGGGAGCCAAGGCCGTACGCGGTCAGGAAGATTGGCTCTACTATCGACAAGATATCGATTTTCTGGTCCAGCCATGGCAGATGTCGGCGTCGGGCGACGAAACGGCACTGACAACAATTGCTGCCTTTCGTGATGCCCTCGCTGCGCGGAGCATACATTTGCTTGTGGTAATAGCTCCTGGAAAACCGAGTATCTATCCGGAGTACCTCAGCCGGCGCTCAATAGACGAAGGAGACGACGTGTTTCGGCATGCCTCGGATTTCATGCAAAGCTTGGACGAGTTGCAGATCGACCATGTCGACTTGTTCCGTGCATGGGGTGGAAAAGACAAGGGAAGTGCTCCATTCGACCTGTATCTTGCGCGTGATACACACTGGTCTCCTGTGGGGGCGAGGGAGGCCGCCCGATTGGTGGCGGAGCGCATCTTCTCAGAAGGTTGGATAGACGAGGGGAACATCGTATTCGAGGAGAGACGCGCAAGTGTCCAGCGCGAGGGCGATATTCTTGACATGATCGATGTACCGGGAATAGCGGCAAAATTCTCTCCGGAGCAGATGGAGTGCGCACAGGTCTTCGAATCGTCTTCGCAGCAACCATATATCGACGATCCGGACTCGCAGGTACTTGTATTGGGCGACAGTTTTCTACGCATTTACCAGCGGGATGAACCCGGGTCGGCAGGGTTTATAGCACACCTTGCCCGGGAGTTAAAGCAGCCGCTGACCTCGATTGTCAGCGATGGCGGAGCGTCGACTCTGGTGAGGCAGGAACTGGCCCGAAAACCGGATCTATTGAAACACAAGAGACTGGTTGTGTGGGAGTTTGTGGAACGCGATCTTCGATTTGGAATGGAAGGGTGGAAACACGTGGCCTTGCCGGAGTAAAGGGGACAGGCAGCCGATTTCCGCAGGAAGGGAGGTGGGAACCATGTTTAGGCAAATGCACTTTGCGGCGCTGGGAGTGGCCATCGTGGCTGGGGGTTGCATGACTACGGGACAAGGAACCATGTCGACCGGCTTTATCAACAAGACATCGCTTGTGGGCAACTCGGAAGTTGCGTACAGCGTGTATGTTCCGCGTGACTATTCACCGGAGAAGGAGTGGCCGCTGGTAATATTTCTACACGGCATGGGGGAACGAGGCAGTGACGGATTACTGCAAACAGAAGTCGGTATAGGCCGTGCGATTCGCCGTAATCCGGAGAGATTTCACTGCATTGTCGCAATGCCCCAATGCCCAGTCACATCGGTATGGCCAAACCGTCATGATGTGATTCAAGCCGCGCTCGATCAGTCTCTGGTGGATTACAGTATCGACAAGAACAGGATTTACCTTACCGGGCTTTCCATGGGGGGATACGGTACTTGGTCCTTCGGGGCGGAACACCCTGAATATTTCGCAGCACTTTTGCCTGTTTGTGGCGGTGGAGATCCTGCCAAAGCAGCCTCGCTAGCCACAATCCCGATTCGAGTTTATCACGGAGCTTCCGACAGTGTTGTGGCTCCGGAGAAATCCAGGGAAATGGTAGATGCGGTCAAAGCAGCAGGAGGCAAGATCGAATATACCGAATACCCGGGAGTGGACCACAATTCATGGGATCAGACATACGGGGATCCTGAAGTCATCGCATGGCTGCTCAGTCAGAAGAAGTAGCTGCCATTCATTACTATGTCACAAAAAAGTCGCGCCCTGCTTCGGCATGAAACAGGGCGCGACTCTGTTGTAACTCTGTCGTGCTTACGGGAGTTCTCGAATTCGGAGGTTTCTGAACTCAATGGGGGAACCTTCCGATTCCAACGCGAGATATCCGGTATTTGGCGTGCAGCCAGTGCCGCCCGAGACTTCTTCGCCATTCACCCAAAGCCGCACTTCACCGTTGATCGCACGAATATAATAATGGTTCCACTCGCCGTGGCCTTTGCTGAGATTCTTTGAAGGAAAGCTCCGTTCGCCATTGGGGGATAGCGGCGGAAATGGCGTCATCTTGGACACTCCTACGGGGAACACGTCGCCGTTTGTAGAAAACCAATCGCCTTTCTTGCCTGTCTGCTTCTCGTATTCCGCCGCATAACCGTGGTCTAGAATCTGGACTTCTATTCCGTGTGGCAGCTTACCGCGTTCCAGGTTTGCTACTGATTCTTCGGTTACCCATACAAACACCCCCGAATTGCCGGCAGATTTGAGGTGACGCCAATTAACAACCAGCTCAAAGTTCGCGACTTTGTTTTTCGTGCGAATAACGCCGACCGGAGTACCAGTGCATGAGATACTGCCGTCGCTATTCCACTTCCATGTGTCTGGATCGCAATTCACGTTGGTGAAATCTTCCTGAGTCAGCGCGCGCCAGCCTGGCCCCTCTCCGTTTAGTACAACATTTGGAGTCTCCGGCGTGCTCGGCGTGGCATCCGGCTGAGCCGTGGCCAACAGCGGGAAGACCGCCAGTACCGTCGAAACAGGGCCAACCAATAAAGCACCATACGCCCACTTGCTGGTGCGCGACATCACGATCCCGATGGAGTGCGGTTTCATTTGAGTTCCCCTGACAGTTGCTGCAATTCCACCCAGCATGGTAGACCTTCTAATGCCACGGCCGCAAGCGAAAGTCATCCCTCCACGCGTTCGGTCGCCCGATATTCACGCGCAAGGATGATGTATCGAATCGCTGCCAATTAACGGTCAACTATCCAACCGTGCGCAGAAACATGAACTCGACGGCCGATCTTCTACGCGTTTCCAGGCCTCGTCGAGCATGGAAGCATAACGCGCCGATTCAGAGTCCTTGCCCTGGGCCGCAAGGGCCTGTTTCAATCCCAACAGCGACCACCCATTTCCGGGGTGCTCGCGCTGATCCTCCCGGTAAAGCGATTCCGCCCGGGCATACTGGCCGGACTCCATGAGCAGGGCGCCCATGGCGTGGCGCACTGGAATCATCCATCCTGGCGGTTCGTCATAGAGCAGCTTGTCCTCGGCTTCAATTCCCTTGCTTAACTCGGCCCAGGCGTCATCCAAGCGCCCTTCGCGATAGGCCAGTTCCCCCGCCAACATATGCTGGGCGATTGGGATTACATCGCTGATCTTATTGGCAAACACAAACCAGTCGCCCGGTATGTTCTTAATCTGATTTTCGAATCGCGCCACTTCTTCCTTGGCTTCAGATACCCGCCCCAATGCCGAGAGTGCAATGCCCCGGGCGTAGTAGTGCGTTGCCAGCATCATGGGCCGCTTTTCGGCTGGTGCGGGTTCCTTCAGTATCTCTTCCCATTTTCCAAACCGAATCATGACGTGGAGAGTGGTTGGTACTATCCCTTCCACGAGAAAGGCAAACTCGTCCAGAACAGGCTCAGGAAACGCCTTCTCCAAGCGGCGTGCGGCCTCCATCGCTTCGACGTATTGGCCTTCCATCATCGCCGCAAACGCTAGGAAATGCAGATTGTGACCATGATAAACATAATACATGCCCGGCTCGGTGCCAATCTTGAAGAACGCATCGTCCGCACTCACGGCAATCTCATTTGACCGCACGGCTTCGGTGTACTTGCCCACCCGCGCATACGTGTGCGAAGGCATGTGCACCAAGTGTCCCGCCGCGGGCACGCTTGTCAAAAGCGCATGGGCCGCCGGGAGGGCCTTCGCCGGCTCCGGACCCGCCTCGGTGGCGTGAATGTACAGATGACAGAGTTGCGCGTGGGCGGGATGTGACTTGAGCCCCTTTTCCAGAACTTCGATGAACTCCGCCGTATTGAGCTTTGGCTTCAGATCTTCGGTCCAGTAATCCCATGCCTGAAGATTCATGAGAGATTCAGCGTACAGTGCAGCCACGTGTGGGTCATCGGAATGCTTCTGATATACCTCTTTCATGGCGGAGGCGTAGGCTTCATCGTACGGTCTTTGTTCTGGCGGCACGGGCCAGGCTGTCCGCTTCTCCACAGCGTTCACCAGCGCCTGCTCCAGTTCGGACTCGTCGTCCAGAAGTGAGACCGCTTTCTCAGCGGCCTCGCGCCCGGCCTTCCATTGCGGCTCGGTCACTTCCACCGCGTTTAAGTGCATGCCGTTGGATGCAGCGATTCCCCACCACGGCATCGCCGCCTTTGGATCCAGCGCAGCGGCTTCCGTAAAAGACCGAATGGCTTCGCCATGGTTGAATCCATACAGCAAGACGAGCCCCTGATTGAACCAGGCCTGAGCATCCTTGGATGTCGTTGTAATCGGGAAATGGTGTGTTGCCAGACCCTCGACCAACTCTGACCCAGTGGAGCCAGGCTTGGGGGGGTCTGCATGTGCCAGATGGCAAGCCATGAGACATAAAATCAACGCACTCGACAGTCTCTTGATGTCATGCATAATTTTCTCCTCATTCGATTGACTGCCCAACGGGCACAGTTAGACATTGTACTGGAGTATGCCCTTAGAGCTTGTATTTGCGCGGCGCCTTGCGCGGCCGCTATGCCCACTACATCCAAAGGTCATTGTACACTATTTATGCTCACTTCGCTTGGCCCGGAAAAATTGAACACTCGAAATGGGGCCACTACACTTTGTGAAGTCCCATGCGCAATTCGACATTGAGTCCACGAACAATTCCAGGGAGGCAATAGAGTGATTCGCAGGGCGCTATTCTTCGCATTTGTGCATTTCTTGCTCAACGTAGGGTTGTGCGCCCAAGAGACGCCAGGGGTGCAACCCCTCCTGCGCGCAGGCGTTGCAAAAAGTGACATCACTACAACGGCCGATGGGGCGCGCATCAACGATCCTTTGTATGCAAAGGCGTTGGTGATGGACGATGGAACCACGAAGTTGGTCATCATCGCAATGGACGTCACCGCCATTGGTGGTATTGGTGAAGTGGGTGACGGCTTTTTGCCGGCCTTGCGCTCCAGAATTGAATCGGAACTCGGAATACCAGCCTCACACGTTTTGGTAAACGCATCGCACAATCATCCCCCGGTACAGATGTTGTGCAGCCCGGAGGATCAACTTGCCCGCACCTTCGACGCAGTGCGGCGCGCACACGACACCATGCGAGAGGCCAAAGTGGGAGCAGCGGCGGGGCACGAAGATCGTATCTCCATGAATCGAACGCTTCGCCTGAAAAACGGAAGAGCATGGACTATACGACACACAAATCCATGTCCGCCTGACGCGGAAGTCGAGGGCGTCGGGCCGATTGACCCGGAAATCGGTGTAATGAGAATCGACCGGGCAGACGGTCACCCTATTGCCGTGCTATACAACTTCGCTTGTCACCCCTACCTGACCGTTCCACGCGGGGGAGTAACCGCCGATTTTCCGGGATTCGCGTCGGCAGTAATCGAAGAGACTCTTGGCGAAGGCGCCCTGGCACTCTTTATCCAAGGCGCAGGGGGCGATATTACTGACGTGCACTACAAAGATGTAAACCGGCCCCGCGACGCCGAACCGCTCGGCACGATGCTGGGTTTGAGCACCCTGAAAGCGTGGCGAACGATCACCCCCAGTCCGGCCAAGCTCCAAGTCATTTCAGAAAAATTGGATTTACCCAGAAAGAATGATTTCGAACGAAAGATTGCGGCGTTGCAGGAGGAGCAGGCAGCTCTATTGCGCAATCTCAGAGGAACCAGCCTCAATTTTGAAACGTTTCTACCCCTGTACATCAAATACACACACGATCCGGATACCCCTTCCAATTACTCATACAAGTACCTGCAATCCGCGGCATTGGGGACGGACGAGTTCGGCGAAATTGATGCGCAGAACCGTGCCCACATGGACAAGTACATGCGAAACATCCGTTCGATGGAAATCCTGGCCAGTATTGAAGACGATATTGCGACCTTGCGTCGCCATCAAGCCATTAACGAACGCTCCGGCGAAACCACTATAACCACAGAAATACTCGGCGTGCGCATTGGCGAATTTGTCTTCATTTCGTCTCCGGCGGAAGTGCTGGTACAGATTGGCTTAAACGTCAAAGCCGCGTCCCCTTTCGAGCATACCTACATGGCCGCATATTCAAACGGGTACATACACTACGGCCCGCCCGCTTCAGAGTACGAGAAAGGCGGCTACGAAGTGACGGAATGCTTGCTCGCCCCCGAATGGCAGGCCGTCTATGAAGCCAAGGCCGCCGAAGTGCTTGAACGATTGCGATGATGTTGCTTCAGGAATGGCAAAAGCTATTCCGAGATCTCACGATGCAATTCAGAAATATGTTCCTGCACGGATTTCAAGACTTGCTTGCCTTCGCGTGTAAGTCGGTATTCTTTACGCGCTCTAGCTCCTGCATCAGGATCTGAAGTACATTTCAGCCAACCGTACTTCTCCATGCGATTTAGCAATGGGTATAGAGTTCCCGGGCTCACGTCATACCCGTGCGCGCGCAATTCTCTGAGCATCCATTGTCCTACGACTGGGCCCTCACCGGCATGGTGCAGAATGTGGACTTTCCAGAAGCTTAAGAGGAATTCGCGGAGCAGTACCTTGTTTTTATCTCGCATAACGTGTACCGTACTCGATAGTCGTAAAGAGCTGTCTGTGGGGTCTTTGATTTACTGATCATAAGGACTATGCAAAGTGAATCTTGCTTCCGTCGCGTTGCGCCGCCCGGTGACAATCCTCGTGGCGGTAATTGCGCTTGGACTTGCATCCGGATTCGCTGTCGAACGAATGCCTCGCGATATCTTTCCCAACCTGGGAATTCCAGTTATCTATGTAGCCCAACCGTACGGCGGCATGGACCCGGCGCAAATGGAAGGGTACATTGCCAACTACTACGAATACCACTTTTTATATGTGACTGGCATCGAGCACGTAGAGTCCAAGTCAATTCAAGGTGTCTGCCTCATAAAACTGCAATTCCACCCCGGAACTAACATGGCACAAGCGTTAGCCGAGACCGTGGCGCAAGTCAATCGATCACGCTCGTTTATGCCGCCTGGTACAGTACCTCCGTTCGTGACCCGCTTTGATGCCGGTAGCATACCCGTCGGCTTCCTCGTGTTTTCAAGCGAGAGCCGCAGCCTCAGTGAAATGCAGGACCTCGCCTTGAACCGTGTGCGGCCCATGTTTGCAACCTTGCCAGGCGTCTCCGCTCCGCCGCCCTTTGGCGCAAGTCAGCGCACCATTGTCGTGCGTGTGGACTCGGAAAGGCTCAGAGCCCACAACATGTCGCCAGACGAAGTGGTGGCCGCGATAAGCCAGGCCAATACGGTCAGCCCATCGGGTAACATCAGGATTGACGATCAGATTCCGATCGTTCCCCTCAATTCCATCGCTCAGAATATCAAGGATCTCGAAAGCGTACCCATACGACCTGGGCGTGATCAGACTGTGTTTCTGAGGGACTTGGGCGTCATTCAAGACAGTTCTGACATCGCGACAGGCTACGCGTTAGTCAATGGGCGCCGCACGATATTCATTCCCGTTACAAAGCGGGCGGATGCCTCCACGATGTCGGTCATCGAACTGGTTAAAGCGAATATTCCCAAATTTCAAGGCACACTGCCGGATGATGTGACCGTGAGCTTCGAATTTGATCAATCTCCCTATGTTGTTCGGGCGATCAATGGACTCTTGTTCGAAGGCATTCTCGGGGCAGGGCTTACTGCGGTCATGGTGCTGTTGTTTCTACGTGACTGGCGGAGTTCATTCGTAGTCATCATCAATATCCCACTTTCCATCGCAGGCGCACTGCTTGCTCTATGGCTCACCGGCGCGACCGTCAATCTTATGACACTAGGCGGTTTGGCGCTTGCTGTGGGAATCCTGGTGGATGAAGCCACGGTTACCATTGAGAATATCCACACTCATCTTGAACGGGGCCGTCCGGTCAGACAGGCCGTCTTGGATGCTACTACGGAAACTGCCTTCCCGCGTCTACTGGCCATGCTGTGTATTGTGGCGGTATTCGTACCGTCGTTTTTCATGACAGGGGCTGGCAGAGCCCTGTTCATACCGCTTTCGTTGGCAGTCGGCTTTTCTATGCTTGTATCCTATCTGCTATCGAGCACGCTTGTGCCCATTCTTAGCGCAAAACTCTTGAAACACAAGCCGCACGCTCATGCCGAAAGCGGCAAGACGGTGTTCAACCGAGTGCAAACGGCATATGGCTCGTTGCTTACAGGAACACTCCGCTTGCGTTGGTTGCTCGTTCCCGCATACTTGGCGGGCACAATCGCGCTTCTCCTGTATGTGACACCGCAAATCGGGACAGAGATTTTTCCAAAAGTGGACATGGGACAGTTCCAGATGCGGTTGCGTGCCCCTACAGGCACGAATATAGAGCGTACAGAAGCTCTGACCAAGCGGGCGTTGGAGATCGTTGGAGAGGAAGCCGGAGACGGCAATGTTGAGATATCCATGGGGTTTGTGGGTGTGCAACCATCCAGCTATCCCGTTAACGCCATTCATCTCTGGACCGGCGGCCCCGAGGAGTCAGTCTTGCAGATCGCGCTAAAACCGAATAGCGGAATCTTCATCGAGGAATTCAAGGAGCGACTCCGTTCCCGGTTCGCGCAAAGCCTGCCTGACGTAAAGTACTCGTTTGAACCGAGCGATATCGTGAATCGGGTCATGAGTTTCGGCTCACCAACTCCAATTGAGGTGGCGGTGAGTGGGCCGGATATGCCCGCGAACCGCTCGTTTGCCGAAAAGGTCAAGTCGGAACTCGACCGTGTGGATTCTCTCAGGGATCTACAGATTATTCAGACGGACGACTATCCTGCGGTCAAAGTGCACGTCGACAGGGAAAAGGCAGGCCTTTCCGGCGTGACGATGGCTGACGTATCACGATCTCTCGTATCGGCCACCTCGTCAAGCCGGTTTGTCACACCGGTATACTGGGCAGACCCCAAGAGTGGTGTGGCGTATCAACTTCAGGTGGAGATTCCCCAGGCACAAATGAACTCCATTGAGCAACTGAAGAATGTGCCCGTTGCGCATGCCAACCAGAGCCCGATTCTCCTGCAGGACATTGCTGACGTAACGCGTTCCACGACCGTTGGAAAGTATGATCGGTATAACATGCAGCGCACAGTAAGCATGACGGCCAACGTGTATGACGAACCCCTCGGAACTACCGCTGCAAAAGTACGCTCCGCGCTCGCGTCATTGGGCGAAGCCCCTCCACGCGTTTCCGTCGATGTGCGCGGGCAAGTGGCTCCAATGGAGCAGGCCCTCAGCCAGCTGCAAATGGGTTTGCTTCTTGCTGTCATAGTCATTTTACTGATGATGGCGGCAAACTTTCAGTCCTTCGTGCTCGCAATCACCGTAGTTTCCACGGTACCGGCCGTGTTGGTTGGCGTGGTTTTGGCACTCTATTTCACTGAGACCACGCTTAACATCCAATCCTTTATGGGAGCAATCATGGCAATAGGCGTCTCAGTCGCAAATGCGATTTTGCTGACTACGTTTGCGGAACGGTATCGAAAAGAGGAACGCAACGCAGTTGCCGCCGCTGTTCACGGCTCGGTTGGACGATTGCGCCCGATTCTGATGACAAGCGCTGCAATGACGGCTGGCATGATACCCATGGCCATGGGATGGGGGGAGGGGGCGGAACAAGCCGCTCCATTGGGGCGTGCCGTCATTGGTGGACTCATGGCCGCCACGATAGCAACGCTTTTTGTGCTTCCCGCTATCTTCTCGATTGCAAGGCGTGGGAAAGCGCCTGTGAATGTGTCGCTTCACCCGGACGATTTGTAGGACAACGGAATCACAAATACAAAACATTCAGCAGAACCGTAATTGATTCTAGGAGAATTGTCACATGTTGCCAAAATGTGGCGCGCGTACTTTCGGAACTCGAAGCGTGTGGGCGCTTCTGTGCGCATCTTGCTTGGTGAGTTTCATTGCTTCATCCCAGGTGCTACCGTTGGCCGGCAACCCTGCTGAACCTATCAAGGTGAAGACGGTGAAACCCAAACAAGGCGCAATAGCGCAGTTCATTAAACTTCCGGGCACCCTGATTCCAGACGAAAAGGTGCCCCTTTATTCAAAAATCTCCGGTTATCTTGAGGAAATCTCCGTAGATAAAGGTGACACAGTCAAAAAGGGGGACATAATCGCCAGACTGAGCGCTCCAGAAATGGAACCGGATCTGGCACTCGCAAATGCCAAGCTGCGGGCCGCACGCTCGCTCGTAGGCAAAGCGCAAGCGACCGCAAGGCTGGCAACCAGCACGCACAAGCGATTGGCCGCGTTGCGCGACCAGGAATCAGGTGCGGTAACTGTTGAGGACGTTGAGATCGCCGAAGCGCAAAGCACGATTGCCGCGGCCGAAATAGCAATCGCCGAGGCGGAGGTGGGAGTGGCGGCAGCCGACTTGAAGCGAATAGAGACGATGCTCGAGTACCTGATTGTCCGCGCACCATTCGATGGCACGATCACCCGGCGCCTGGCCGACCAAGGCGCCTTTGTTGCCGCAGGTTCCGGTACCCAGCCAATCGTCGAACTATCGCAACTATCCAAACTCCGCCTGGTGTTCGATCTGCCGGAAAGGCTGACCCCATTTATTGAAGTGGGTGCCAAGGTGGAGTATTCGTTGGCTGCATGGCCAGGAAGGCCTTTTAACGGTGTAGTCGCAAGACGAACGGCGACCATAGAGAGCGAAAGTCGTACCATGCGGGTAGAAGTGGATGTTGACAACGGAAGTGGAGAGCTTGCGCCGGGGATGTACGCTTCGCTGCAAATCCCCCTGGCGGGCATTGAAGGGATTAACCTTATTCCTACCTTGTCATTACGAACTGTTGATGGCAAGACGTGCGTTTTCATCGTAAGCAACGGTAAAGCAGTAAAGGTGCCTGTCGAAACACTGTCCGATGCCGGCGCTGACGTTGTCGTCGCAGGTCCCCTTACACCTGATACCCAAATCATTGCACAAAACAGTCCATTGCTTTTGGAAGGCCAGCCGGTCACGGTTGAAGAGGAAAATTAACCTGATGGACTTCATGGCTTCGCATTTGTGTGGCTATCTGACAATCAGTGTGCGAATACTCCTGTTGCTGTGCTTTGTCGTGCTCGCGGAACCAAACGCCGCTAGTGATCAAGATACAGTGAGCAATAGCAACGCGAATCAACTGGAGGCTGAAGATCACTCGCCGCTTCCGGAAAGCACTGACGTGGATACTGCTTCGTCGCCTGACTCCTTAGTTAGAAATGACGTTGAAGTGCGCCGGATTAGTCTGCATGAGGCAATAGGCTTGGCCTTGGACTCCAATCTGGATCTTGCGTTGTCTCGCTCAAATTATGAACTCGCCAAAGTGCAAGCGGAAGCGAATACCCATGCGTTTGTGCCAGAACTGAACATAAAGGCGGGTGTATCCCGGACAGACGGACTTGTTCAAGGTAGTTTCGGCGATTTTCGCGAAGTGGAGTCGCGATCGCATATGGCTGGCGTCGCCATTTCATTACAGGTGAATATCGTGTCGCAAATATACGAGGTATTGGCCGCCCGTCGCTCATTGGAAGCGGCCATTCTGGAATCGCTTTCCACAGAGCAGCGTCTCCTATTGAACGTGGTCGAATTGTATCAAAACCTTGTACTTGCGTCGGAAGCAACCCGCATCGGGGTACTGCTTGTGGATTCGAGTGCAGAGTTTGAGAACATAACAAAAGTGCGTTTCGATGCAGGTGTTGGGTTGGGGGCGGACGTGTCCAGAGCAGGTGTAAGCTTGGCGGCAAGCCGCCAACAACTGGAGTTGTCGAGAGGACTTGTCCGTGATGCGAGCATTCGTTTGGCTGTCGTCTTGCGGCTAGATCCTCAAGTGCAGCTGGTGCCCGAAGAAATAGATCCGAATCCATGGACGTTGGCAATGGAACAACCCATGGATACGATGGCCGTCAAAGCCACCGAAAGGCCGGACGTATTGTCAGCCAAAGAGACCGCCGCAGCCGCACGGGCCAAGTTGCAGGCGGCCATTTGGGAGTTGGCGGCACCGGTCATTTTGATGGAATGGCAGTTGTCAGGGGTGGGTGGTGACGGCAGCAAGGCCTCTCCGGATTATGGACAAGCAATGAGCGCGGCTGCTGGATCCGCCGGCCGGTCGGTGAGTTCCTGGCAGAATTTCGTCACTGCGGCGGCGGGACAAGGCGGCAACCCATTTGCAACGTTTAGTAATGCCGCTGGATCCGGTGCAAGATCATTCTATGCGTACAAGAACCTGCTTGAATCCCCAAGTCAGAGTATCGAAGACTTGGACCGTCAGGAACGGTACGGGGTCTGGGTGCAATGGAGCCTATCCTGGGCAAAACTGGATCGCATTGCGGAACGCAGGCAGGCGTATAAATCGACTGAATTGAAGGCTCAAAAGGTCGAGGAAGAGGCGGCAGGAGAAGTCAGACTGGCGCAAAGCGAAATGGAAACCGCGATGCGACTACTTGATCTCGTGGACGATGAGATTGACGCTTCTGCCGAAAATGAGAGGGTGAGTCTGGCTCGATATCGATCCGGCACCGCAATCGCATTCGAAGTGCTGGAATCGCAGGATTTGTTGGCCAAAGCTCGTCTGAAGCGAGTTCAATACATCACCTCGTTGAACATCGCGCAAGCTCGTTTGTTAGCGGCGGCAGGCGTTATCCACGAAGGCATCTCTCCGCAGACCGCCATTTCAATCCACGAATCTGAATAGAACTAATCCAGATTCTCCAGTATCCAGCGGCAATTGACCACCTTTTCCATCAGATCCTGCGGCAAGTAAAAATACTGACAAGACGGTTCGAAACCGATGCGTGAATCTCTAAGAGACAGCGCGTGTAATTCCTTCGCAAGCGCAATCTCCGCATCTACCAGTTTGCGTATGTCCATACGCAACACGTTTCTTCCTTCGTTCGTGATCTCGCTGTCGTTCAACTCGTGAAGCGCGTCCCGCAAGTCTACAAACCGCGCTTGATTGGCAACAGACTGGAAATGAATGGCCGCCGCTCGTGCATAACGCAGATCCGCTTCGACCGCTGCCCGCTTATCTGATGGGGTATGCTCCACGGCCTTCTCCAGTGCATCTATACCGGGCATCCATCCATCCACGATCTTTTGAAACTGGTCCGCGAACACGTCTGCCGGATAGGGTCCTCGCCAACCGTTGAGATCGTCGTACGGAATGCCCCACATCGTCGCGCTGTAGCCCGTCTTTTCCGGATACAACGGATTGGCCGCGCCCCACTGGATCGGGCAGGTATACACGACGCTGATGTGAAATGGATATTCGCGAAACGCATTGCTCATCAGCGTCCATGCCTCGCGCGCGTGGGGTGCTCCATCCGGG
Source organism: Candidatus Hydrogenedentota bacterium (assembly GCA_045863295.1). Classification (GTDB taxonomy): domain Bacteria; phylum Hydrogenedentota; class Hydrogenedentia; order Hydrogenedentales; family SLHB01; genus BTWA01. Next base: position 10,015 of record BTWA01000036.1, on the reverse strand, counting down.
CCGAACCGTTCCAGCGCGACGGCATCCAGAGCCTCTTCAGCGCTTGGTGGGGGATTCCTGCTCATCCGTTCCGCAAGCTGAAAGTTGGGGGAGGGGTGTCCGCCCATGGTCCACCCGATAAACATGGCATCCAGCTTGATCGGCTGCAGGTTTGCGCAGTGCTCGGCAATCAAGTCGAGCACAGGAAGATAAGGTATGCTGGCAATCTCACACGTGTTGTTGAACTGTATCTCAGTGCCGATGCGTAGATTCTTTCCCCGTGCCACTTTCCAGTGGGCCTGCGAACGGGGTCCTGGTCCAACGGATGAAATGGAGTATTCGCCAACAGTGCTTGCCACTCCACCGCGTTCAATCGGCAGGTGCCACTCACTGACCGACATCAGCCACACCGAGGCCGGTAGTCGCTCGATCATGTCGGGAGCATCTCCGTGGCCGCGCCAACCCCAATCGGAGATAAGCACCTTGGCATTCGGATTTCCCCTGTGCACACCCTCTTCGATTGCACCCACAACTTCCGCGATGATATCGGCGTCGGTTCGCTCCTTGCACCGTGCGCAGGATTTCCAGTCACCGTGCGAGGCACAATTGGTCAAATTCTCCGACGCCGTGATGCAATATACGCCGCCCAGATCGGGAACCTCCCGGAACACATGGGCCAGCGCATCGCCCATCCATTGGCGCACAGCCGGATGGCTTGTGCACATCGCCGTCAAGGTGGGCTCCTTTGCCCCAGCCATGTCAGGACGATCAACAAAGAATGATTCCGGCATACCCCTGGGCTCGTTGATGTAGAGATAAAGGTCGATGCCAAACTGCTTCGCGCGCGCCACCATGGCCCTGAGATTCGCCAGCCGTTCCTCATGGTGTTCGCCAAACTCAGGAAACGTCTCCCCTCCGGGCGCCAAATCACGAAGCACGGCATGCAGCCACACACCGTTTACGCCCGCGTCTGAAAGGCGTTGCAGCAGACCATCCGGATAGGGATTCAAGGAGGGATTCAACAGCGGGTCGCCGAAAACGGCCACATACGAATACACGATCCGAACGGAAGGCGCTGCGTCTTCGTTGGAAACAACGGGGGTGAAGGACGGCAACGGAGTTCCCAGTTGCTTCACAAAGTCAAAACGCGGCTCGGAGACCTCCGATCCGCCAAACTCCGTTTCCACAATCGCGCGGATTTCCGCCGCGCGTTTCTTGGCGGCCTCATCGGGCGGGGAATAGCGCAACGGATCGCAAGCCGGTTTCAATCGGCCGAGTTTCACCCAAAGAAAATCCTCTTCCCGAAGCATCACATCCAACTGATCCGCGGACATGTTCAACAGTTGCAACAGTTGCTCATAAGGCAACAAGTGCCAATTTCGCCGGATAATGGTGACGTATCCGCGCTGCCGCATTTCCGGTTGCACGGTCAAATCGCCTTTCAATCCCATCGATACCGCAATGGCCGCTACGTCTTCCTCCGACGCACCCAACACATCCGCAAGCCGCGTCGTCTCAAGCAGGCCCCAATTGCGCCACACGAACTCATGCACACGATCAGGAAAATGCCCGCTCGTCAAGGCCGCCGGCGCGCTTCCATGGGGAAGTATCGAAACGTCGGCCGCATTCGCGGCGCACAAGACCGAGACGAGACCTGCGATTAATACAGACAAGCGTTTCATTCCTTCTCAGCTCCCCGTTTCAGGCGGTACGCGATTACGTAGTCGCCACTCACCGTGTGGGCCTTGCCGCCGCCACCCGCAAAAATCGCTACATACTGCACATTGTCGCTGCCGGAGTAGGTGACTGGAGCGCCGTACCCCGCGGCCTCCATGGCATCCTCGTACAACACGTGTCCAGTTTCTGCATCGAAGGCTCGAAACCGTCCGTCCATGGAGGCCGCGGCAAACACCACGCCGCCCGCGGTGACTGTCGCGCCTCCAAAATTGAGCTGTCCAGTGGGGGCAACACCTTTGGCAGTCAATTCCACAAACTCTCCTAAAGGTTTCTGCCAAACGATTTCTCCCTGGAGTAAATCGATCTTGGTCAATGTCCCCCAAGGCGGCTTAATAGCGGGATAGCCCAACGCATCGCGGAAGTGACCCGCCTTGGCGGTCGCCCCATAAGGGCTTTCGCTTGGGGTAACCATGGAGACATAAGGCAAATCGTTTGCCGTCACATACATCATCCCATCAGGAGCAACGGCAGCGCCCGACCAGTTGCCCCCGCCAAGTTGTCCGGGCAACACAATGCTACCGCGCAACGACGGCGGTGTGAACAATCCTTCCGAACGCACGGAGTGGAATGCAGTTTCCAAAGCCGGTTTTCCTACGGGGTCGATTTCGCTCAGGTCCTCGAACCGCAACTGCTGCCGCGAAAAAGCCGGAGGCTTGCTTGGAAACGGCTGCGTCGGAGAAACGTATTCGCCGGGCACGTCGCTCGCAGGCACGGGGCGCTCCTCGATTGGATGCAATGGGCTTCCCGTGACCCGGTCAAATACATACACAAACCCAGTCTTGCCCACAACAGCAACGCCAGAAAATGTCTTCTTTCCGATTCGCGCATCAAAAAGAACGGGCAACGCAGGAAGATCGTAATCCCACACATCGTGATGAACTGTTTGATAATGCCAAATGCGTTCCCCCGTCATCGCATCTAGTGCGACAACGGAGTTTGCGAACAGATTGTCGCCGTGCCGGTCGCCCCCATACTTGTCGGCATTGGGCGCGCCCACGGCAATGTAGAAAATGCCCCGCTTCTCATCCACACTGACCGGCGCCCACGGATTGCAGCCCCCGCGATTATTCCAGGAGTTGCCGCCCCACGTGTCATGCCCGAACTGGCCGGGTTGGGGCACGGTGTCAAAGGACCAGAGCAACTCGCCCGTGCGCGTGTCGTAAGCACGAACCGGCACATACGGCACATGATACGCGGACGTGTCGTTGATTCCGTAGGGTTGCAACAGCACGTTCTTATAGATCGCAGGAGGAGAACTCAGCATCAGATAACGCCCGCCGTCAGGCAATCCTGCGCGAAGATCAATGTAACCGCCGCTGCCAAAATCGGGATCGGGCTTGTGGGTACCAACATCAATGCAATAAACACGTCCATCACGAACGGGGAGAATGACGCGTCGTTTCCCTTTGGATTTTAAGTAGGCGATCCCACGGCTCGCCAGCCCGCCGCCCCCGGTTTCGGTCAGCGCCAACGGCGGCTCAGGGGTAAAGCGCCACAACTCCGTCCCGTGGGTCGCGTCAATTGCAATAAGCCGCGAAAACGGCGTAATGACATACATCACGCCGTCCACCACCAACGGCGTGCATTCCGCATAATGCGCGCCGCCCTCGGCAATATCACCTGTGCGGTATGTCCACGCGCGTTCAAGGTCCGCCACATTGCCCCGGTGAATGTCGTCCAAAGGAGAAAAGCGCGTTCCACCCGCATCCTTGGCATAATAGCGCCATTCCCGATCCGCGCTCTCGGCCAAGGCGAGCGAAATAGAAACCGTCAAGAGTCCGCCGCACAATATCCGCGCAAGAATGCCCATAGCGCTGCCCCAAGCCTCCCTAAATCCATACTAACAAAAACACCTCGCCGAATCAGCCGAATGCGACAACTTCGCTGGAATCTCCCCGCTTCCATAGGGCATTGGCCCACGCTCGCGGGGTCCACCGCAGCCTTTCAACTTAAGCATGTTTGCCGGCCTATTCACGCTTCCGCTCGAACTCTTGACCGACTTTTCGACGCCGCGTATTATGCCTTCATGGTTGAAAGTACGTTACTTCACGACGCTATTCTCGAAGTTCTGATCCCCGGACCGGACTACGGGTATTCGATAGCCCAAACCATAAAGCAGCGAACGCCGGGCCTGCTCGACGCGCGCGAGGGCCTGTTGTACGCGGCGCTTTACGAATTGGAATCTTGCGGATACCTCGTTTCCTACGAATCAAGAACAGAGAATGCCAAAAGGCGTCACTACAAATTGACCGAGCGCGGAATTGTACGTGCATTGGAATTGAGGGGAGCACGATCTGTGATTGCAGCAGACTATATGCTCAAACCATTGCATGGGATGGGATGATCCATGAGCAGAATTCTGCTAGAGACATTGGAACCATGGTTGGCCACCGCCACGCGCGGTCTCTGTGACGAAGCTTGCGCGCGTATACGGTCAGAAGTGCAAGGCCATGTGTTCGAAGCGTATGAGTCGCAGATCGAGGCAGGCTCTACGCCGCTTGCCGCCGTGAATGCCACAATCGTCTCCTTGGGCGATCCAAATCAAGCAAACAGGAAATACGAAAAGGTATACCTGACCCGCCGGGAGGAAAAAGTCCTGGCGAAAGTCCGCAATCGTCCTACTAATTGGCCGCGTGGCGTATTGCTTGGATTCGCTGCGTTGATGGGGTTGTTGCCTGTATTGTTTAATGGGTTACCTTTGGATCGAGTTCTACCTAGTCCGTACCTGATATACGCTGTCTATTGCACTGCGGTCATTGTGCTAATCGTCCGCAGGCTATTTGGGAATAACATTAAGGTCGTGTTGCTTGTGGACGCGCTGTGCCCTTTCTTGGTTTGGACAATTGCCGTACCCTACTTGATTAGCGCAGGCGGAATAACCTGGATGGTATTTTGCATGATTGTGACGCTTGGCATGGGTCTTAGCTTTCCCCAATACGTGCGCCTGATCCGAAAGCTGGATGGTGCAGCGTACGGGAGAATTCCAAGCTAGAAAATGTTTACGGTTTTTGTCCGCACCTCCAACCCACGTTTCGCTTGTGATAGATCGTTGAAATGCATCCATATCTTCGCGCTACTTACTATTGACCGGACGGGATGAGGCCGATAATCATATAGGTTTCGCAATTTCAGGAGTATCTCTAGGTGTCCATATTTACCCGGCGCTCGTTCTTGTCGGTCGCTGCCGTAGCCGGTGCCGTCTCCGCTTCGGAAACCATTGCGCAGGGTGATTCCTTGTCGTGGCAACCTCGCCAGTTCGAACAACCGATCCCACTCCAAGATCTTCCCACCCCCGCCCTCGTCCTGGATGCCGATCGGCTCGAAGCCAATCTTCGTAACATGGCCGACTTTTTGAAGGCGAAAGGAGTTGGCCTTCGGCCTCATACAAAGACCCACAAGTGCCCTTGTCTGGCCAAGAGGCAAATGGAACTCGGCGCGGTTGGCATTTGTTGCGCCAAAGTCAGCGAGGCGGAGGTGATGGCCGCATCGGGTATCGACAAAATCTTGATAACGTCGCCGGTGGTCACCAAGGAAAAAATCGATCGCGTAATCGCGCTGGCGTCGCGAGCCCCCGGACTTCAGATTGTCGTCGATCAGGTATGGAACGCAAAGGACTTGAATCATGCCGCGGGAGCGGTAGGCATTCGCCTAGGCGTCGTTCTGGATATCGACTCCGGCCTGGGCCGTACAGGGATCGCCCCAGGGGAACCCGCAGTTGAGCTTGCGCGGGCAATTGCCAAGCTGCCGCATCTCGTGCTGGGCGGTGCGCAATGCTACGGCGGACACGCCATGCATGTGAAGCGATTTGACCGGCGCAAGGCGAGGTCACTGGAATTCATGAATGCGGCACTCGAAACTCGCAACCGCATACAACAAGAGGGAATCAAATTGCCCGTGTTTTCCGGCGGCGGCACCGGTACATACAACATCGACAGCGCGCTGCCGGGCCTAACGGACCTGCAGTGCGGCTCGTATCCCGTCATGGACGTGCAATACGGCATCCTGGAAGACCCCGACGGCCGGCCCATGTTCGATGCGTTTCCGTCCGCAATGTACGTCTGGAGCACCGCCATCAGTCAGCCTGTGTCCAACCAAATCACTATCGACGCCGGACTCAAGGCACTCTACCGCGACTCGCCGAATCACCTTGTGCGCGATATCACGGGGGTCACTTATGACATCGGAGGCGACGAACACGGAATCCTGATGCTAGATTCACCGTCACGCCCAATTGAGATCGGCGACAAGTTGGCTATTATTCCCGCGCACTGCGATCCCACGATCAACCTGTATGATCGGTTTCACGTATGCCGCAACGGCCAGATTGAGGAAATCTGGCCCATCTCCGCCCGAGGGATGAGCCAGTAGCCCTACACAATAAGGTCATGCACGACGCGTCCATGCACGTCGGTGAGCCGGAAGTCCCGGCCCTGGTAGGAATACGTCAGACGTTCATGGTCGATCCCCATCAGATGAAGAATCGTCGCGTGCAAGTCATGCACATGCACCGGCTTCTCGACCACATTCACGCTATAGTCGTCCGTTTCGCCATAGCTTAAACCCGGCCGGATGCCGCCTCCCGCCATCCACATTGTGAAACAGGAGGGGTGATGATCGCGGCCGTAGGTTTCGTGCGTCAGTTCGCCCTGGCAATACACCGTGCGCCCAAACTCGCCTCCCCAGATCACCAACGTATCGTCCAGCATCCCGCGTTGCTTTAGATCGATCACCAGCGCCGCACTCGCGCGATCGGTATCCAGGCATTGCTCCGGCAGGCGCTTGGGAAGACTCCCGTGTTGATCCCAACCCTGATGAAACAACTGTACGAATCGAACGCCTCGTTCCGCCAGGCGACGCGCAATCAGACAATTGTACGCATATGTGCCAGAGATGCGCGCATCCTGGCCATACAACTCGAACGTGGATTCCGGTTCGCTGCCAATATCGGCGAGTTCCGGCACTGACGCTTGCATGCGATACGCCATTTCATATTGGGCAATCCGCGCATGGATCTCCGGATCCCCGTACTCGCGCAGCTTGCGTGCATTCATCGTGCTCACCGTGTCCAACATAGTCCGCCTGATGTCATCGTCAATACCATCCGGATTCGATATATCCAGTACCAAATCGCCTTGGTTGCGAAACTTCACCCCCTGGTAGTGCGACGGCAAGAATCCACTTCCCCAAAGTCGATCATACAACGGCTGATCGCCCTTGTCCTTGCCGCGCGAGTTCATCGCGACAAAGGCGGGCAAATCCTCGGTCTCCGATCCCAAACCGTACGCCATCCACGCGCCCATGCTCGGCCGGCCCGGAACCTGCGACCCCGTCTGCAGGAACGTAATCGCGGGATCGTGGTTAATGGCATCGGTGTACATCGATTTCACAACGCAAAGGTCATCTGCGATGCGGGCCGTGTTCGGCAACAGTTCGCTCATCCAGATGCCCGCCGAGCCGTGCTGTCGAAACGCATACTTGCTCGGAGCCACGGGAAACTGAGTCTGACCCGAAGACATCGTGGTCTTGCGTTCGCTCGGATAGACGGACGTGGGAACATCTTCACCCCGGCGATCGCGCAGGCCGGGCTTATAGTCAAACAAATCCATTTGCGACGGCCCGCCGGACTGAAACAAGTAGATGATTCGACGTGCCCGAGGCGCGAAGTGCGGAGCGGAGACCAGCGGTGCGGCATGGGTGGATTGATTCAACAGGGCGCCGAGCGCCATGGCCCCGATGCCCGAAGCGGCCCTGCCGAAAAAAGCTCGCCGGTTAATAGATGCCATCGTATCCATGGGCCGCTCATTTCCTGGTTTTCGGTGCGCCGTTCAATTGCGCATGATCGCCTCATCCAAATTCAACAACACTGACGCGGTCATCGTCATGCTGGCAAGATAGGCCTTGTCATATTTGCTCGAAAAGGGTGACGGACCGGCCATGAGCAGCTTCTCCGCGCGTTGAGGCTCCGCACGAAACTTCGCGTAGAACGCTTCAAATGCGTTCTTCAGATCGCTCCGCTCGTCTACATCGGGTTCGCGAGACAACAAGGAAACAAAACCCGCCGATACCTGAACATCCAGCGAATCGCCCCCCGCAAGCATCTTTTCCGCCAGGAACCGCGCTGATTCGACAAACTCCACATTGTTCATGAGCGTCAGCGCATGCAGCGGTGTATTGGTCGACTGCCGCCGCACAATACACGTCTCCCGGTTAGCGGCGTCAAAGGCCGTCATCATGGGTGGCGGGGTCGTTCTGCGCCAATAAGTATAAATGCTCCGACGGTACAAGTCTTCCCCAGTGCCTTGCTCATACGTCGCGTTGCTCACCGACTCCCATAGTCCGGGCGGCATATAGGGTTTTACGGAAGGCCCGCCCACTTTCTGCACCAGCAACCCGCTTGCGAAAAGGGCTTGGTCGCGTAGCTGCTGCGCCGTCAGGCGAAGCCGGGGTCCACGAGCGATAAATCGATTCTCCGGATCTCGCTCGTTCAATGCGTCGGTAACGACGGAGGACTGTCGATACGCTGCACTCATAACAATTCGTTTGTGTATCGCTTTTACATCCCAGCCCGACAACACAAACTCTAAAGCGAGCCAGTCCAGTAACTCCGGATGGCTGGGGAACTCGCCCTGCATTCCGAAATTCTCCGAGGTGCCCACAATGCCCCGGCCAAAGAAATGTTGCCAGTAGCGATTCACGGTCACACGCGCAAGCAGCGGGTGGTCCGGCCGCGTGAGCCAACGTGCCAGCTCCAAGCGCCCCTCCGGTTGCTTGGACTCGGCTCCCATCATCGCGGCAGGTACCCCCGGCCGAATGGCCTGGCTCGTGTCTGGATCGTTGTAAAGCCCTCGGCGCAGCAGGAAGGTGGTGCGCGGAATCTCCATTTCTTCCATGACCATCACCGTATTGGGAGCACCCGCTTGTGGACGCGGCGGATTCGCCTTGGCATATTTCAGCCGGACGGGCTCAGGCCGCTGCTTTACGTTCTCTGGATCCTGCAGGTGCGGCCAATGCGCAGGCACTTCGACAAACGGCGGGCTGTTGCCGTTGTTGGGGCCGATTCCCCATTCCGGCACGTTGTTGAAGTATGCGAAGAGGCCGTAATACTCACGCTGAGTCACTGGGTCGTATTTGTGGTCGTGACACCGTGCGCATCCCATGGTCAGACCGAGAAATACGGTCCCAAACGTGTCCACCCGATCCGCCACGTACTCAACAAGCCATTCGTCTGGCAGAGATCCGTTTTCAGAGTTAATCCGGTGATTGCGATTGAATCCGGTCGCAATTTGCTGTCTTAACGTGGCACTGGGCAGCAAGTCTCCGGCCAGTTGCTCAATTACAAATTGATCGAATGGCAGATTCTCGTTCATCGCCAGAATGACCCAGTCCCGCCACACATGCATGTATCGCAAACGATCATTCTGGTACCCGTCGGTGTCCGCGTAGCGTGCCGCCTCCAGCCAGTCCAGCGCCATATGCTCGCCATACTGCGGCGAGGCAAACAATCGGTCTACTACGCGATCATAGGCATCGTCGGATATGTCCGACAAGAATGATTCCGTTTCGGCGGCGGTCGGAGGGAGGCCGGTCAAATCCAGAGTCACTCGCCGCAACAAGGTCGAACGGTCGGCCTGGGCCGAGGGGCTAAGTCCGTTGGCTTCGAGCTCGCGAAGGATAAAATAATCGATCTCGGTTACCGGCCACTTCCGGTCGCGCACGGCGGGCACTTCCGGCCTGACCGAGGCGACAAACGCCCAGTGCGGCTCATACTCCGCTCCCTCATTGGCCCAACGGACAAGCACTTCGCGCTGCGCCGGTGTCAACTCCTTATGGGAGTCCGGCGGTGGCATTCGTGTCTCCGCGTCATCGGATGTGATTCGTTCCACAAATGCGCTAGGCCCAGACCCTTCGGACCTCAAGCGAGACACGGCGTTTTCGCGATCATCCAGGCGCAATCCCGCTTTTCTCGCGCTATCGTCGGGTCCGTGGCACTTAAAGCATTTCTCGGCGAGAATAGGGCGGATGTCACGGTTGAATTGCAGGGGCGGAGGAGAAGCCCACACGCTGTTGGCCAATACCAGCGAGGCAGCGAACAGACAGCGTTTTAAGGTTGCAGTAGAAGTCACTGGCGACCTCGATACGTGGACTCAAAAGCCATGCAGCCATGCATGGAAGCAATTATACATCAAGACGGCTCATTCCGGCAGCACCCTAACCCTCGGCGCTGAAAGGAATTGCTCAAACAGACTAGACTGCTTTAACTTATTATGCCTACGGTGATATACTGTGGTCATGAGATCTA
>BTWA01000035.1:31280-63827 GCA_045863295.1 Candidatus Hydrogenedentota bacterium | reverse complement strand
AACCCACCGCTCTCACCTCACACATCTCTCCCCGGCCCCCGCCCCCCCCCCGCCGGCGCGCCCCCCGGCCGGACCGATCGCTGCTTCTTAGTGATGTCCGCCCATGCCCATCGCGGCCGACATCATCACCAGTCCCGCGCCGTTCACCGGATACCCGTTGCCTTCCGTACCGGAATAGCGCTCGAAGGAAACGTGGCCATCCATGTACAGCACATTGCACCCACCAGGAACGTGATTGAACATGGTCGCCCCGCGGCCAATCATGTCCCACATGGCAGGTACATTCGACTGCGCCACGGACCCCGCCGCGGCGGCGTTGATGTTGGTCACGAAGAAGCGTTCCACGCCTTCCTTCAGACGAAACACCTTCTCGTAGCCGTCAAATGTATGGTGGTCCAAATCCCAATCCTGATTTACCTTGTCCGGGTTCATCATGATGGCATTGCGCAATATCGGCAACTCATGTTCCAGATCCGTAAAGTCGGCCTGGGTGGAAAGCGTGTTCTCCGATATGGCCCATCCGAAGTAGAAGTAAGGGTGGTCCGTTAATTCACATGGATCGACGCGCCCGTTGTCCGACAACGGCGAATGATGCCAGTGCGATGAGGGCGTCTTTCCTTCGTCCCACATCTCAACCGCGGAATCCGTGTATGCGTTGCTGGGACATACCACCACTTCCCAATCGCTCAGGTATTCCGGAAACATGTGGCCGCCATCGAAAATCATGTTCAACGCGGTAATGTCTCCTTCGCAATTGAATACTTGAATCGACGGAAAGACTTGCTTGTTGGACTCATTTGCATACATCTTGAATGAGAGACCCAACTGTTTGAGGTTGTTTTGACAGCTGGCCCGCCGTGCCGCTTCGCGCGCCCGGGCGAGGGCGGGCAACAAAATGGCTGCCAAAATGCCGATTATGGCAATTACAACGAGCAATTCGATGAGGGTGAAACCTTGTCTTTTCATGACTGACAATATGCCTCCACGCGCTCATTCCAGATCGGATGGCGCTGATTTACCTAACCTGTTTCAATTCCTTGAATCCCGCAATTCCGCTGCTTGAGCGACGAATCGCGAGCGTTGTGCGCGGATAGTCATGATCCAGCGCATCACGTAAAAGCGTGTATACGCCCTACGCGTAATCGTGGTAATCGAACTGTATGGGGGAATCGTTAGGCAATAGGGGGCGCGCGGACAGCATTGGAAGAGGAAGGTGAAGCAGAATAGACCGCTGTGGCAGGCCACGCAGCCCAAGTGTATTGTGGCAGGCCTTGCGGGGCGGCATCCAGAGTGTACGAACCGACCACGCGGCTCTTGGCGATGGCGCAGAATGCGCAAGCAATGTCAGGAACGTCCACCAACGGGGCAACGGCAGGTCCACCCGTGCCTGAACTCGAAGGCAAGGCGCTGCAACACGAGTGCGCCTTCGGGCTCTGGTCCGCCTCGCAACGCGCGTCGAAAGCGGCCTGAGTCGCGCAAAGACCCGGGACAAGACTCCGCGCACTCGCCAAGACAATAAAGCTTGCGAGGGCAATAGCCAAACGCTTATATGCGGGATACGGACGCACGAAATTCAGCCTGACCGAGTGAAGATGAGACCTTACACCGGCAATAGTGTACCGAAACGCGCCTTCACATCGCAACCAGCGCGCTCTTTAGGTCGCGTTTAGCCTTTTCATGTGCAACATCTGCACGCTCCGTGCACGGTTGCGCATACCGCGCCACGGCGCCATGCCATGGCTTCTCTCTATTCAAGGGCACAATTGGCAGCCGTTGTTTTTGCAAGGGATTGGGATGAAACCAAACTCGTGTGCCTGAAGTGCACATCTAGCAAGTATCTACCGCGTGAAGCGTGCACAATGTGCACGCCAGACCGATTGTCCGCGAATCCGAACTTGGACTTGTGAAGACGGATAGGAGTGGCCACCTGTCCCAAACGCCTGCAATCCAACGTGTTTGGCCGCCTCATCAACATCTTGGCACGGGTTTTGCCTTTACTGCCATGTGGCGGGTGCAACGGGATATGGAATTCAACCGAACTGGTGAGTCGAAAAACAAGACTCATCTACAGTTACGCTTTTCAATCCCCTGTACACCGGCAGAGTGGTGAACAACGTCAAGGAGAATGAACCCATGGCCATTCGTTTTAAATGCCCCCACTGCGACACCCAACTCCAAGCCGCCGGCGAGTTTGCTGGTAAGACAGGAAAGTGCCCACAGTGCAAGAAAGCGCTCAGTATCCCGCAATCGGATAAGAAAGCGTCCTCCTCGAAGTGACAACAGAAATTGCAGAGCCAGTGAAAGCATTGCGGAACGGCGTGGCAATCCGAAAACCCGCGCTTGATGACGCAAACCGCATGTGGACGTTCGTGTGCGCGAATCCGCCTCTAGAGCGGAATACGTGCTATGCATACCACCTGCTTTGCGATCACTTCTCGGAGACGTGCGCAATTGCGGAAGACGCCCGGGAAATGGTCGGCATGGTAACCGCATACCGGCCGCCGACGCGGCCTGAGTGCTTGTTCATCTGGCAAATCGCCGTAACGAAGCGAAGCCGGGGAATAGGAATTGCACATGCGATGATTACCCATCTGCTTGATCGGGCGGCAACCCACCCCCCCGCATTTCTCGAGGCAACGGTGGGTAAGAACAATGATGTCTCGCGAAGGTTGTTCCAAGGGTTTGCCCGCAAGCTGAACGTTTCGTGTGTTGAGCGCGTTCTCTATCCCGGTGAATCGTTTGGTTCCGACAAACATGATGACGAGATTCTGTTGCGCATCGGACCGTTGCCTGCGTCTGAAATGACCAGCGGCCGCTCGGACAATGGAGCGTCACACAAACAGGAGTTGCCTGCATGTCCAATGAACAACAGGGTAGGCCTGGCGCCATGAAACCCTTTGAACGGCTTGAATCCGAAGTGCGCGGTTACTCCCGTTCGTTTCCCAAAGTGTTTGCAAATGCGCAAGGAGCCCTGCTGTACGACGAAACCGGAAGGGCCTACATTGACTTTCTCTCGGGAGCGGGATCGTTGAATTACGGTCACAACAATCCGCACTTAAAATCCAGCATTGTGCGATACCTCGATCATGACGGTTTGGTACATGGTCTAGACATGGCGAGTACAGCCAAACGCGCGTTTCTGGAATCGTTTCGAGAGATCATACTTAAGCCGCGTGAGTTCGACTACAAGATTCAGTTTACCGGACCCACGGGCACAAATGCCGTGGAAGCTGCATTCAAACTCGCGCGCAAAGTGACCGGTCGCACGGCAATCGTATCGTTTACGAACGGCTTCCACGGGGTTTCCCTTGGGTCACTCGCGGCCACCGGCAACAGCCACTTCCGGAACGCGGCCGGCGTGCCCCTGCAAAACACTGTATTCATGCCTTACGATGGATACTTGGGATCGGGACTCGACACGCTGGACTACTTTGAAAAGGCAATTCAGGATCGAAGCAGCGGGCTCGACCTGCCCGCCGCGGCCATTGTGGAGACCGTACAAGGCGAAGGAGGAGTCAACGTCGCCGGATTCAAATGGCTCAAGCGGCTTGAGCGCATCTGCACCCAATACGGCATCTTGCTCATCGTAGACGACATCCAGGTGGGGTGCGGGCGCACAGGCACATTTTTCAGCTTTGAACCGGCTGGAATCAGCCCCGACATCATCACGCTTTCGAAATCAATCAGTGCATTCGGACTTCCCATGGCCATCGTCCTGATGAGGCCGGAATTGGACCGCTGGAAACCCTCCGAACACAATGGGACGTTTCGTGGAAACAATCTCGCATTTGTAACCGCCACGAAGGCGATAGAAATGTACTGGCGTGACGATAGATTGTCCAATCGCGTTGTCGCTGCTGGAGAGCGCATGCGTATTCGCCTGGAATCGATGTGCAATCAGTTTCCGGGCATGTGCGATCGCGTGCGGGGGCGGGGTCTGATCCAGGGGCTGGTCTTCAAGAAACCCGAACTCGCGGCCACTGTCAGTCGTCTCGCGTTTGAGGCTGGTCTCATCATTGAAACTTCAGGCTCAAGAAGCGAAGTGCTGAAATTGCTGCCGTCCCTGCTCATTGACGATGAGACGCTTTCCCGCGGTCTCGACCTCATCGAGTCGGCTATGGAACGCGCGTCACGAATTCAGATTGCGCTGGAAAAAACCGCGGTGGGAGCTTGATTCATGATTGTCAGGACAATTAATGACATTCGGGGAACCCGGCGGGAAGTGCACGCACCGACGTGGGTGAGCCGGAGGTTGTTGCTTCAGAGCGACGGCATGGGGTTTTCACTTCATGAAACCGTTCTGTACGCGGGCACCGAGACGCACATGTGGTACAAAAATCATTTGGAAGCTGTCTATTGCGTGGAAGGCGAGGGAGAGATTCAAGACAAGTCCACCGGCGAGACCCACACAATCGTTCCCGGGACTGTTTACGCCCTGAACAACCACGACAATCATCTACTACGAGCCAAGACCAATCTACGGATGATATGTGTTTTCAATCCGCCCTGTACAGGCCAGGAGGTGCACGATTCCGACGGCGCCTATCCTCTGATCGTGCAGGAACTTCAAACTCATTCCGCCCAGGGCCGCGCCGCCGTAGGCGAGTGAATCGCCTCTAAGGGAGAAGCAATATGAAAGACTTGTATCCGACGCGCCAATCGGACGCGTTTGCCATGACCGACCGCAAAGACCCTGTTGTCCACTCGGGACTGGGCAGCACGGCCGGACCCCTGTCGCGCGCACAGTTGACTGCCTACGATCGGTACGGCTATCTGTTCTTCGAAAACTTTTTTGGGCACGAAGAAGTACAGACAGTGAAGGCCGAATTGGAATCGCTTCGGCAGTCCAGGGAAGTAAAGAAGGCCGAATACTCCATCACTGAACCCAATAGCGGGGAAGTCCGGTCGATATTCGACGTAACACGGTCAAGCCTCATCTTCTTCGCCTTGTCGCGAAATCCCCGCCTGGTAGACATCGTACGGCAACTGTTGAATGACCATGTCTACATTCACCAGAGCCGTGTCAACTTGAAACCCGGCTTTGCGGGTAAGGAGTTCTATTGGCATTCCGATTTTGAAACCTGGCATGCCGAAGACGGTATGCCGCGTATGCGGGCGGTTAGTTGTTCAATCGCGCTCACCGAAAACAACGAGTTCAACGGTCCGCTTATGGTAGTCCCCGGCAGTCACAAAACGTTTGTTTCCTGTGGCGGTGCAACACCCGAGAACCACTATAAGCAGTCCCTAAAGCGCCAGGAATACGGTGTGCCGGATCCCTCCAGCCTGCGGGCACTTGTAGACCAGGGCGGCATCGTTGCACCCAAGGGCGGTCCCGGTTCGGTGCTTTTGTTCGAATGCAATCTGATGCACGGATCCAACAGCAATATCTCGCCGTATCCTCGAAGTAACGTGTTCTTTGTATACAACAGCGTGTCGAACGCGCTGGGTAAACCATTTGCAGCCAAATCCCAGCGGCCTGAGTTTATTGCCAGCCGCGACTTCACGCCCATTGCTCCAATGGATGTGAAGCCGTCCGTGGCCGCGATGCAGCCGGCGTGAGGTGGCCACACATCAAAGCACGCTTGAATTGGAAAATCACGATTCGCGCAAGGGCGGCGATCCCGGTTGTAGTTGCGGTCTGCTTGTGCAACGGTCTTGCTTGCGCTCCAGACAGCGACGCAACCGGCCTGGGTGGCGATACGCTGCAACGCATTCAGAGCGAACGGCGCGTGCGCATTGGCTTCGCAAACGAAGCACCTTTCGCATACGTCGAATCGGCCTCGGGAGATCTGACGGGAGAAGCGCCCGAAGTCCTCAAAACGGTCATGGCCCGTCTGGGTGTAAGCGAGATAGAAGGCGTCCTCACGGAGTTTGGATCATTGATTCCCGGCTTGAAGGCGGGGCGGTTCGACGTTATCGCGGCTGGCATGTACATCACGCCCGAGCGGTGCGAGCAGATTGCATTTTCGGACCCGACCTACGCAATCGGCGAGGCCTTTGTCGTGAAGAAGGATAATCCGTTGGCGCTACACAGCTACGAGGACGTGGCGAAACATCCGTCCGCTCGCTTGGCGGTCGTGGCCGGGGCGGTCGAACGAAGCTACGCACTGGCATGCGGTGTGCCGCAAAGCCGCCTGGTCGTCTTTCCCGACGCGCCCAGCGCAATTGCAGGCGTGCTGAGCGATCGCGTAGACGCCTATGCCGGAACAAGCTTGACGGTGCGCGACTTGCTCGAGAAATCGAATAATGACGCCCTGGAACAGGCGGACCCCTTTACGGACCCTGTAATTGAGGGACAATCGGTACGTGGGTATGGCGCATTTGGCTTTCGTCTGGCGGATTCCGCGCTGCGCGATGCGGTAAACAGCGAACTTGCTTCCTTTCTCGGTTCGGACGAGCACCTCGCGATGGTCCAGCCCTTTGGGTTTACACAGAACGAGTTGCCCGGCGGCATGACCGCCAATGCACTATGTGGCGCGCGGACGCAGCCTGAGGCGCGATGATGCGCAACACCGTGGACTTGATTCCGCCGCTGTTGGAAGGCCTGTGGGTTACCATCCAGGTAACCACGGGAGGGATGGTCGTCGCGTTCGCCGCAGCATGGATTGCAGGATTAGCCCGTCTATACGGCCCAAAGTATGTTCGCTGGGTCGCCGTCGCCTACGTGGAAGTGTTTCGGGGAACCTCCGCGTTGGTGCAGTTGTACTGGTTCTACTTTGCGTTGCCTTTTCTTGGCCTGGAATTGTCGGCCATGCAAACCGGAATCCTCGTTCTGGGCCTGAACATCGGCGCTTATGGCGCCGAAGTGGTGCGCGGCGCAATACAATCCGTGGACAAGGGTCAGAAAGAGGCATCGGTCGCATTGAATCTGTCCGGAATGCAGACGCTCTGGCACGTCGTCGTGCCCCAGGCGGCCGTGGCCATGATGCCGCCGGCCGGAAATCTGCTGGTGGAACTGATGAAGGCCACGGCGCTTGTGTCGCTCATCACGCTGAGCGATTTGACGTTTCAGGCGCAGATACTTCGCAGCGAGACCATGCGCACCACCGAGGTGTTCCTGTTGTTGCTTGCGTTCTATTTTGTTCTTGCGTTGACCATCACCCGTACATTCCGGTTGATTGAGAAACGTATCGGAACATTCCGGGCCCCCGGAGCGGCAACATGAGATGGGACTGGGATATCGCGTTTGCCGTCTTGCCGCAGTTAATCCGCGCATTGGGCGTCACCGTGTACGCAACGGTGTTGGGCTTGGGCGCTGCTGCAATGATTGGACTGGGTTGGACCCTGCTCCGACGCAGTCGTTTCAAGTGGGTCGCTTGGCCCGCTACCGTCGCCGTGGAGTTTCTCCGAAGCACGCCGCTACTGGTCCAGATCTACTTTTTGTTCTACGTCTTGCCCCAGTCGGGGATCCGCATGTCGCCGATGGTGACCGGTGTACTGGCGCTTGGCTTTCACTACAGTGCCTACCTCTCGGAAGTGTACCGCGCCGGAATTGAAGGCGTACCGCGTGGTCAATGGGAGGCCGCCGCCGCCCTTAACTTGACCCGGTTGGATGTATGGCGCTGCGTCATTTTGCCGCAAGCACTGCCACCGGTACTGCCGGCGCTCGGCAACTATCTGATTGCCATGTTCAAAGACACCCCCATGCTTTCCGCAATCACGGTACTGGAACTGCTGCAAACCGCGAAAATATTCGGCTCCGAAACGTTTCGCTACCTCGAACCCCTGACCCTCGTGGGTGGATTGTTCCTGGCCGTGAGCCTGCTTGCATCCGTACTAGTCCGATCGGTGGAACGACGCATCGAGAAAGGCTGGGCACGCACATGAACATACGGCAACCCATGGTTCGCGTGAGCAACATCATAAAAAGATATAAGGATCACGCCGTCCTGAACGGGATTTCAATCGATGTGGCCGCAAAAGAAAAAGTCTCCATCATCGGACCAAGCGGATCCGGAAAGTCCACGTTGCTCAGGCTTATCATGGGATTGGAACGCCCCCAGGCCGGCGATATCGAGATCGAAGGAGAGGCTCTCTGGGCGTCGGCCCGGAACGGGCGTCCTGTACCCGCGGATAACAAGCACCTGCATAAGATCCGTGGCCGCGTAGGCATGGTGTTTCAACACTTTAATTTGTTTCCCCACATGACCGTGCTCCGCAATGTCACGATGGCGCCTGTGCACGTTTTGCGGTTGCCCAAGGAAGAAGCGAGAGAAAGGGCAATCGGTCTGTTGTCTAAAGTGGGGCTTGCGGACAAACTCGATGTGTACCCATCCCAATTGTCGGGCGGCCAGAAACAGCGCGTTGCCATCGCTCGCGCCATGGCCATGCAGCCCAAGGTCATGCTCTTCGATGAAGTCACATCTGCACTCGACCCCGAACTTGTCGGTGAAGTGCTCAATGTGATTCGCGACCTCGCCCACAACACCGAAATGACCCTAATGCTCGTCACCCACGAAATGCGCTTTGCCCAGGAAATCTCCGACCGGATTGTGTTTATCGACCAAGGCAAAATGGTCGAGCAAGGCACGCCCGCCACCATATTCACCCAGCCTTCCGAAGAACGCACCCGCCAGTTCCTGAAAGCAGTCCTGAACGTGTGACGCCCTATGTTCAGATCATGCTAAATTCATTCCCATCATAATTTGGACAGAGTAGGTACTTGAAATACGGGGTTAGGCTGACGTGGTGAGTTTAACCCCATTGCACTGGCCACTGGTCACCACGTCTTGCCACTTCGTTCGCCCCGATGAATGGTGTCTGACGTATCTATGACCATCGGAATCGTATGCGGCGAACTTCGGACTCTCTGCCCGTCCACCATGATTGACGAAACCAGAACCATACCCCCGTTGTAATGCCAATTGCGCGAAGAATCACAATTGACCGGTCCTCTCATGTTTGAGAATTGGTCACCGTTTCGCGCGATATGTAAAATCTCTGAACAACGAAAGCATTCGATCCATCGACCTGCTGGCTCCGCCTGTGTGGTAACTTGAACATGGCGAATAAGTTACGCGTGAACAGGGACCCTGGACTGTTGGTTGGCGCGCAGGTTGCTGATTGCATTTGCTGTAAGCTGCAGAAGGGATCTACCTGGATGAAGATGTTCAAGAGAATCTCCATAGTACCCGCGGTCTTGGTGTCTGCCCTGCTGTCAATAGCATGGAGTGCCCACGCACAACCCGTGAACGATAGTTTTGCGGGCGCGGAAATGCTTTGGGGAAATATCACAGACGGCAATAATGCCAACGCCACCTTGGAATCAGGAGAACCGGCCCACAATTCTACGTTTACGGGCGGCAAGTCGGTTTGGTATTGGTGGATTGCCCCTTCAAATGCATACGCCAGTTTCGCGGTCGATCCTGCCGATGATTCCAACGGCAATGATCTGTTTGATCCAATAATTGCAGCGTACACAGGCACGACTTTGGGCGGCCTGAGTCAAGTCGCCGAGGGATCGTACTCCGTAGACTTTTCGCCCGTTTCCGGCACGAAGTACTGGATTGCAGTCGATGGCGTGGGCGGAGTGGGATCTGAATTTCAGTTGTTGCACGGACCATCGGCTCCGGATCCCAATATATTTCCGTTGGCTGCCTTATCAAGTCCCGTAAGCGACTCTGCCGACGGAGGCAAACGCGTCTTCTTTGAAGGAGACGGTCTGTTGCGTATCGGCATACCCGCGGTAACCTTTGGAGGGGTTCCGGCGACCAACGTTACAGTCACAAGCGTTTCCACCATGCACTGTCTGGCGCCTCCGCATGCGCCGGGTGTAGTGGATGTGAATGTAACGCATCCGGACGGTACGCAGAATTTTCAGGCCAATGCTTTTACGTATACGCCAATTCCGGAACCCACGTTGGATTTCTTGAGCCCGCCTGAAGGTCCCGTTACCGGTGGTCAGACCATTACGATTCACGGCGGCAACTTCTGGAGAAATTCCGGCTCGGCCACTCAGGTACTTTTTGATGGCTTGCCTGCCACTGGTGTGGTTGTAAGCAAAGCCTGGGATGGAGTGTACACCATTCAATGCAAGACTCCACCTCATGCCGCCGGCTCGGTCGACGTGCAAATTGTGAATCCCGATTTGCTGTCCACTGTGGCAGAGAATGCTTTCTTATACTTTGTGCCGCCACCGAGCATCACACAGATTGCACCTCACGCCGGTCCTGAGTTGGGTGGAGATTCCATCCGAATCTACGTGCATGGCGCGGATTCGATTGCAAATCCCGTGGTCACATTTGGCGGTGTTCCCGCCACCGGGATTAGCACATCTGACGGACCCGGAGGAGTCAAGTACATCGACTGCACCAACCCCGCCAACAACGAGAGTTGGGTTGATGTTGTGGTGACCACTGAATCGTGGAGCATTGAATCGGTAAACGGCTTTGCTTACTACGACGAGGGGTCAGGTAATAGTGAAGATGCGCCTGACCAATTTGAAGTCGACGATTGGGGAAGTAGTTTCAGTACAGGCGTGGACGGATTGATCCTCCAGAATTATTATGAAGAACATAGTTTCCATGCGGCGGGAGACGTCGATACGGTTTCTTTCCAATTCGATTCCGTCGTGATCTACCCGACTGTGTCCCTCCACGACATGGGCGGCTCCGCGAATCCGGTGATGGATATCTACCAGGACGGTGTACTCATAGCCGAAAGCATACCGGAACTGGTCACAAAAGCGTTGGCTGCTGGAAAGTCCTATTCCGTTCGTGTCAGAAATGCAACGCCGTCCGGATTTGGCGCCAACCATTCATATCAAGTGTACGTCAGCTCGAGCGGAGTAGGGCCCACCACCGAGGGTTACTTAAATGTGCTGGTGAAAGACAGTCTCACAGGACGAGGTATACCGGACATCAAGGTATTTGCTGCGCTGTCAAGCACGTCATTGGCAAAGGAACTGAAGACTACCGATTTCAACGGCAATTGCCAATTCACTCTTCTGGCGGGATCGTACTCAATCACCGCCGAAGTGCCTTCGGATTTTCTGGTGACGCCAGAACCGGCCACGGTAATTGCCGGATCGACGGTACAGGAAACCTTGACGCTAACCCGGATTATCACTCCGGAGATTCACGTGTCCAACCCCATTGCGGGCGATCAGTGGAATTGGGGAAACAGCTATGCCATTGCTGGCACCACCTCGACCGCGCTGATTGCCCATGTGAATATCGAACTTATGCAAGGGGCTTTTCCCGTTCGGTCCGTAGTCTCGTATCTCCCCGTCGCCAATAAAGCGTTTACATTCAACTGGTCCATTCCCAACTCCATACCCGATGGAGTCGACTATTGGATACGGGTATCGGATGCCGTCTTCAGCACCGTACACGGTTCGAGCCCGCAGTTCAGCGTTGGAGGAGTATTGGCGTTTGACATTAATGGTATTCCCGGTCCATTGGATTCATCCAGTCAGCAGTTTGATCTCGCGGTCGCAAAATCCGGACTGGGTACGCTTCAGTGGCAGACACAAGTCTTGAGCGGTTCGGATTGGATTTCAATCGTCTCGGGAAGCCCGGGTACCAACAGCGGATTGTTCAAAGTCAGTCTTACCGCCAATGGAACACTCAGCGACAGGGTAGGCAAAATCAAAGTGTTGCAGACTAATGCCGATGGCGAGCCCCTGCAGAAAGAAGTTACCATCACCCAGAAGGGCTGCTCCGGGCCAGGTTCGGTGACGAATGTTCAAGCGACGGACACGTGGACGGACCGCGTGCACATTTCCTGGAGCGCGGCTACGGGTGCGACAAAGTATTCGGTCTACCGTGCGGAAGGCTTGAATTCTCCCTCATGGTCTGCGGCAAAAGTCGGCGAAACCTCGAATACAAACTATGACGACCTTACTGCTTTGGCGCCGGTAACTACTGGCGGATGCAATCCAAGCACGACCATTACGTACTACACATATTTTGTGCGTGCGGAGAATTCGTGCGTGCAAGGCTCTTTCTCCATTGGCGATAACGGCAACGTGGCAAAGCCAAACAAGGCATTGTACGAAAAGGCCATGCCAGCCGATTACGTCGACGAAGATACCAGACAGGCGAAGTCCGGCGATCGGCTCGCTGTACGCGTTGTGGCGCAAGATTCCATTGACTTGAGCAGCATATGGTGCATGGTTGAGTCTGTCGAGGGCGTCGAGCGCAACACCTCTCTGGAGATGATCTCGGACCGCGATGGATGGGTTGCCGTTCTGCCGGATCCGGCGTGGGTTCCGGGTTCGGGTGTCACGGTGAAGGCCGGTGGAAAAACCGTACATGGCGTGGACCTGGATCCGGTAACGATCAAATTCCAGATTGATCCGGATCCCACCCGCAAGGCCGGCGAATCTGAATCCCATTTGGATTCAGAATCGATACCCTCACATTTGTTCGGGATCGGAGATGTGCACTATATCGATTCCGATCAAACATTTGCGTCACCGCAAACCTTTTGGTTGCCTTTGCCCGACGGAATCCATCCGGATGAAGCCGCATTATCCTACTATCTCAAGGACGGAGAACGGACCGGCTGGTACGAAGGATCGGAGATTCAAGGCTGGCTCACCAGTGAAGGGGTAATTGTGGAGACTGTCGATGGCCTGCATTACCTGAAGTTCACTGTGAATCACGGAGGGGTTGTCCAGGTTACGCTCAACACGGAAAAACTAATCAAGACATCGGGAATTGGAAACAACATAACCGAATCGCTGTGCATGATGCTCATAGTTGTGGCTGCGTTAGTTGCCGCACACCTCATGCAACGTATGTCGGCCACAAAAGGGAGAGAGGGAGGCCGCGATTAACAGTTCGTCGGATAGCGAATGTACGCCAATACCTAAAGGTTTTCCAGCACCACCGTCTTTCCGTCGCGCGCGGAATCATGGACCGCTTGCACCACTTGCATGTACTTCATGCCTTCATAAAAGTCCGGATGGTACTCAGTGCCTTTGCGGATTGCGTTGATGAAGTCCAATTCCACGCGCCACGGGTCCGTGCGCTCGGAATCGGTTGTAGTCATTGTCGCGCTGCCCAGGTATTCACCGGGCTTGGCCCCGTAAAGCAAATCGTCTTCCACCTCATACTGCAAGGTCATATCCGACCCATAAATCTCGATCCGGTCTCCGCCGTGATGCACCGCCGTGCTGAACACATACTGCACAGGCACTCCGCTCTGCATTTCCGCGTTGATCAGCACCAAGTCAGGAATCTGCACATCCACCCGTTCGCCCTTGGCGCCAGACAGGTGGTGCGTGTATGTATGCGTTTGAGCGGATACACTTCGGGTCCACCCAAACCAGCGATGAATGACTTCCACGTAGATGCCCAGGGTGTGCATGTTTAGCCCGGACAACCGGTGATCTTTGCGCCAATGAATCGGTTCGACCGGAGTCGCGAACACATTCGACAAGCTCTGCACGCGTACAAGACGCACGTCCCCCAAGCTCCGAGCGAGTAACCGCCGGCGAATCGTGTCGTCGATGGACATCCCAATGGGCGCCGGGCAAATCGCGGCCACGCGGCCGGCCGACCTCGAGAAGTCATACATCTCCCGCGCTTCGGCGAGATCCATCGCCATGCGCGCCTGGCAGAATACATGCTTGCCCGCGCGGAGCGCCTCCAGTGCGATGGGCTTGTGCAAATAAGGCCACGTCCCGATAAAAACAGCGTCCACGTCCGGGTGACGGACCACTTGATCCCATGTCTCGCAGATCAGCGGAATGCCAAACTCTTTTGCGGCACGCTCACTCGAGGCGCGGGTGCGATTGCAGACAACCGTTAACTCGACACCATCCAATTTCCTTAAATTGGGTACATGCCTCTGGCGGCAAATTCCCCCCAGCCCCACAAATCCCACGCGTATGGTGTCCATCTGAGCGGCTCCTCACCGTGGTTAAGCCAGTTCATCCGTGCCGCGATAGCTTACAGTCCCCTTCCGGGTGCTGCAAGCGTTATCCGCCATCGGGGCGATGGGCCTTGGCGGACCATTCTTCCTCCAGTCGCGGACGGCCCTTCCAACGGCGATGCGCCCACAACCACTGACCCGGGTATTGGCGAATTCGAGTTTCCACCACATCTTGACACGCTTGCGAAAGCACTCCAAGCGATTCCCGGAATCCATCTTCCTGCGGCAACGTCAACGGAGGCGACACCCGAAACAAATACGTACCATCGCCATTCCGGGTCATGCTGACCACCACGATCGGGACTTTCGTTCGCGCGGCGATCATTGCCGGAGCCACGGTGGCCCAACACCGTTCGCCAAAAAACGTGACGGGAACCGCGCTGACACGCGGGCTTTGATCAATCAAAACTCCCACAATCCAGCCTTCTTTGAGCAGCCGCATGATCTCCCGGCCCGCATTGTTCTTGCCGATCGTTGCTGTGCCTTGCGAGGTGCGGATGGAATCGACTACCTGGTTCAATCCTGCGTGGTCAAGTGGCCGCACAACTTCCGCCACCCGAAGCCCGAGCATCGACAAAACGGGCGCCATCCACTCCCAATTGCCCAAATGGGCGCCAATCAGAAGCGTGCCCTGACCTGTCTGCAGATGTTCTAAACCCTCCACACGAACAAGACGCGACAGTATATCGCTCGAAAGTCGAGGAATATGACCAAATTCCGCCGCCACCAACCCCATGTTTACAGTGGATTCGCGCGCGATTCGACGTTTTTCGGCCGGGCTCAACGTATTCTTGAAGGCCAAATCTAGATTGGAAAGAGCGGTCTTGCGGGCGCGAGACGACACCAGAAAAATCAATAGGCCCGTGGCCACACCCACTTTCCGCGCGACAGCCAGGGGAAGGCGTCCGCACAGACCCACGTAAGCCATGGCAATTCGCGCGGCAAGGGTCTGCAACCACCCGGATTTCCGGGACATCCCTCAGGATTCCAGGCTGATGGTCTTGCCCAATTCGGGCATGAACTTATTGGGAACCCCGTTGCAATTGTCCCGCATCCACTCCAACGCTCCAGTCTCACCGTGAACGAAGATGGCGTTTTTGGGCTTGACCCGATGGATGATTTCCACCAGTTCCTCGCGCGTCGCGTGCGCACTGAAATGAAAGCGCTGCCGGTTTGCCATACGCACTTCAACCGGCGGACTCTCCAATTCGAATGCCAACGAATCGCCCACGGAGGCATGCAACAATTTGTACCCCAACGTATCCGGATCGAGGTAACCCACAAAGAACACCGCATGCTTGTCGTGCCGCACCATTTCCGAGGCCAACACGGATGAAGGAGTATTCTCCAGCATCATGCCCGACGTGGCAACGATGATTCCGGGTTGGCGCAGAATCTCCTTGCGAATACGCGGATCGTACATATCGCCAATCCGTCCGTATTTATTCAGTGGGCGCAATTCCGCGTCACTTCGCAAGTATTCGCGGAACTTCACATAGATCTCATATATGGCTCGCCCCAGCCCTGAGGCATAGACCGGCACGTCCGGTACAAGACCATCTTCCTGCAGACGCGAGATGACGTTCAGCAATTCCTGCGTACGGCCCAGCGCGAACGATGGCACCAGCACGCTTCCGCCCCGGCTCAATACCGCATGCAGTTCGCGTCCAAAACGCTCGATTTCATTTTCATACGTGATATCGTCGCCGACTTCATGTGTGCCGCGGGTCGATTCGATTATCAACGTGTCCACCTTGATGTCGTCGTCAAGCGGCTTCAGGCCCGCCATCAACTCCTGGTCATTCGCGCACACGTCGCCCGTGTAATAGACCGTATGCCCTCGTGTTTTGATAATGACCCCCGCGCTGCCCAACACATGGCCAGCCGGCTGAAACCGGACCCGGAAAGGGCTGTCATGAGCCGGCATGAAGTCCTTGTTGAATCGAACGCCATGGCAGCGGCGCATCGTCTTTTCCACGTCATTGTGACTGTACAGGGGATATTCGCGAATGCCTCGTTCCTCGCCCAGGATACCCATTACCGACACACTGTTGTGCAACATGCGGTCCATGATGTTGACGGTCGGATTCGTAGCGAAACATTCCACGGAAGGAAACTGTTTTACCAGGTAGGGCACCGCCCCGCAGTGGTCTATATGGGCATGCGTTACCACAACCCCTTCCGGCGCGCGCTGTAGAATCTCCAACTTGGGCAGCGCGTCATTGCCTTCCTTCTTGGGATGCATGCCGCAGTCCAGCAGGAGGTCGTGGCCCTCGGCGCGCAACAGAAAACAATTGGCGCCAATTTCCGACCCCCCGCCAACAGTAGTAAACGTGACGGTACTCAATCGAAGCTCCGATTTTGGGCCGAATTGTAGAAATTCCCTACTGCCTTAGTCAAGAAAAACCCTTTTGCCACATGGATTTAGCCCGGATAGTACCCTCGGGCAACAGTGCCTCTCGGTTTCTTGCGCGGATAAACACACACATCCAAATTCAACCAGACCGCCCTGCGTATCCGTAGAAAAAGGGCCAATTCAGGATTCAAAGCCCCTTTTCAGTAAAGTAACGCGCATTTTCCACACGAAACGCCTCGGCATAACGCGCATTCTGAAACACGAATACCCGTAACTGATCGCCAGCGACGGTCACGCGAACCGGCTGCTCCCACTGGCAATCGGTGCAACGAGGAAACGTCACTGGACCGATCAACGGCTTCTTCTCGGCCGTTTCCTTCTTGCCAAAGAGCATCGACAGCGCTGAACGCCGCTCCTCCGCACTTGGCGCTGAATGATCCGGCAGCGGTTCGGAGGGGTCTCGCACGGTCACGCTGCCCGTTCGGCCGGATTCGTCGGTCAGGCAATTGCAGCAATAAGGAGGAAACACGAGATCCGTGATTTCACTCGGCATGACAATCAGCGAAGTGCCTTCCCATTCATACAGGAACGACAATTCATTGAGAAAAAGGCTCAGCGGATGCGCCAGTTTTTTTGTGGCCCCCAGATTTATATGTACGCGAGTGGTGTCCCTGAGCCGAACTTCAAAGAAACCCTGGTTGGGCCCCGAGATGCCAACGGCTGCTTCAATCCGGTCCAGCGGCACAGCCTTGGGCCCGGCCATATCAAGGAAATACAACCGGCGGTCAGTGAGCATAATCGACGAATTGGCCTTCAGCTCGGCAACGGCTATCACCAATTCACCGGGGTTAAAAACCCGCCCGAACCGTTCCAGTTGGGTCCGCATTGTCGCCTGAGGCAAGTCGCTCCCGCTGAGCCAAAGACCCTTCGGGCTCGATTGAATCAGCAGGTCCACCAGTTTCACAAATGATTTCCAGCCATCCGGTGGCAACATGAAGGGCTCATCGTCTTTCGATCGAACAGACAAGGTTCCGCCGGAGGGCAAGGGTATGAATCCGCAGGAAAGCATACTCGGCTCATTACCCGCCAACATGATCATGTGCACAGGATCAAAAATACCTACAAATGGGCGGGAAAATCGCGTGACCTGTTTTCGCTTGACCAGGGAGGGCGCCGTTCCCAACGTAGGCGACGTGGGCGGACCCGGTGGGGGAATATCGTCGTCGCCCACGTCTACTTGCGAGAGAAATGCCGCCGAAGTGGGAGGGGGCACTGACATTCGAATGGAATCGCGAAGCTTGGCCAGGCGGTCGTTCGGAAAAAAACCGGCCAATTGGTTGACAATATCCAGGCCTTCCGTCACCTTGCCCACACGGCCAAAGCACACGGCAAGGTTGTACAAGATCTTCTTGTCGTCCGGGAATGCCGCGTGGATCTTGAGCAAAAGCACAAGGGCTTCGTCAAATCGGCCTGTCTTGAAAAACTCGGCCGCCCGCTGGGCGATGAGATTGGCTGCCTTGATGTCCACTGCTGCGCCTCAGGTGCAAGGGTGGGGAATCGTCCATCACAACCCATGCATCATACTGCACTGCGAAAGCGGGTTCAACGCCCAGCGCAATGAGTCCGCTCACCCGGTGACGATAGCGGTCTCTTTAATGTAATCCATATCCGGAAAGCTGGCTTTCAAATAGCTGTTGCCTTGGGATTGGATCCGGCCCTGATCGGGCCGTTCCCCGTACTGGTCCGTAATCGACTTCACCACCTCCATGCCTGCCACCACTTTCCCAATGGGTGAAAATCCCTGGCCGTCCAGAAACGCATTGTCGCCCAGGTTGATGAAAAGTTGCGTCGTGCGCGTGTTCGGACCCGCTGTGGCAAACGTTACCGTGCCTGCGGCGTTGGTTTGCTTGACCGGATCGTCTGGAAACGTGCGCGTTCGCCAGGCCGAGGCGACTTCAGGGTCGGCGGGAATGCCAAACTGAACCACAAACGGCCTCGGCTTGGCCACCACGCGGAAAAACCGCGCGTCATTGTAAAAGCCTGCTGAAATCAACTCATGAAACCGATCCACGCCGCGAGGCGCCCAACTGCGATGGCATTCCACGGTGAATGAACCATTCGAACACGTGAATTCCACCTGAAATACGTCCGGTGCCTCGGCCATGAATACCTCCTCCAATACGTTCCACAATCAGTTTTGTTTCGTTTCGGCCGGTGCCGTGGGCGCTGCCGGATCATCCGTGCCGGCCGGGGCCGCGTCGGTAGACGGCTTCGGAAGGTCCTTTGCCGCTTCTTCAACAGGGATTTCGCCAAGGTAGCGAACCCGAATGATGTAGTCTAAACCCGGAAACATCGCGTCGAGAAATGCGTTGCCCTGCGCCACAATCTGGCCCTGCAAAGACGTGATCGTGTCGCTATAGTTTCCGTTAAATGACATAATCACGTCCATACCGGACACAACCTTGCCAAACGGAGCAAATCCCATCGTGTCGAGATACGTGTTCTCGCCAAGATTGATAAACATCTGGGTTGACCGGGAATTGGCTGATTTGGCGGCGGCAAAGGTCAAATACCCCTCCAGGTTTGACTTCTTGCGGGGGTCATCAGGGATATTGTTATCCACCCAATCGCCGGATATCCCCGGGTCGGCGGGTATGCCAAATTGAACGACAAACGGGGTCGGGTCTTTCACCACGCGAAAGAACTTCATCTGGTCGTAAAACTTTGGTGTTTGAAGGAGTTCAAAGAAACGATCGACACCGTTTGGCGCCCATTCCCGGACCACATCCACAATAAATTCGCCCTTGTTCGTCTCGAAGGCAACCCGAAACGCCTGAGGGGACTTGGCAGGCATGGCTACAGCGGGATTCTTATCCGCTGTGTTGGTTGGCGGAGTCGCCGCACCGGCCATTTGCAGCGATTTCTCACGCGCTTCCTCAGACTTATGCAACGCCACCTGCAGCGCGGTCTTGAACGGCTTATTGTTCTCCAGCTCCTCGGCCTTGGCGAGCACAAGGTCCGACTCAAACGTCTCCGCATTGCGGATCGCGGCGGAAGCCTGCGCCAAGCGGTTTTCTGCTGTGGCCATGGCTTTTACTTGACTCGGCATGAGCCGGTTTTCCCGGAAATGATTCACGCCGTAAACCACCCCTCCACCGGCCAAGAGGACGCAGAGGGCAATAATTCCCTTTTTCACGATGTCCACCTCCGTTGCCTGCGCCAGCCTACTCGAAGAATTTGCGCAGCCCAAGACTTACCTCAACATAATGCGTTAGGAACACGCCCACAGGCAACCCGGCGCCGCGATGCTACTCCGCCAACTCCCCGTGGGGGTACGACCCCAGAATCCGCAGTTCCTTGCACTGGTGCCCAACTTCCTCCAGTGCCATTTTAATGCCAGGGTCGTCCGCATGACCCAACATGTCAATAAAGAACACATATTCCCACGCCCGGCGCTGCGAAGGCCGGGATTCGATGCGCGTTAGGTTTACCTTGGCATTAGCCAGGGGAATCAATAGCTCGTAAAGAGCCCCCGGCTTGTCTTTGATGGCCACAAGTATCGAAGTCTTGTCTTCGCCGGTCGGTTTGGCCATTTGCCGGCCAATCACAAAGAAACGGGTAAAATTGTGGGCCGCATCTTCAATACCTTTGATGAGCACCGAGATTCCGTACGTTTCAGCCGCCAGAATGCTCGCGATCGCCGCCGATCCCGGCTCGCCGGCGGCAACCCGGGCCGCTTCGGCCGTGCTGGACGTTTCCACCAGTTCCGCATTCGGCAGGTTGGCCTTGAGCCAATTGCGGCACTGCACGAACGGTTGCGCTTTCGAATACACCTTCGCAATGTCGTCAAAAGCGCTGTTCGACAGCAGGTTCTGCGAGATGTGCAGCATGACCTCGTTCAGAATCTTCAAATCGGAATGCACGAACCGGTCCAGCGTATCCGGCACGCCGCCGCCCATGGAGGTTTCCACCGGCACAATGCCGTAATCGACGCGCTTGCGTTCCACTTCCGTGAATACATCGTCAATGGTCGGCTCCGGATGAAAGTTCGCGTGGCTGCCAAACATTCGAAGTGCGGCGAGGTGGCTGAACGTATCCTTCGGACCCAGATACGCAATGTCCAAAGGCTTTTCCAACGCGCGCACCGCGCTGATGACTTCGCGAAAGATCGCCATAACGGCATCGTCCGGCAACGGGCCTGGATTCAGTTTGCGCAATGCATCGAATATCTTCTTTTCCCGTTCGGGCACATAGTACGCCGCATTGGCGTTCTTCTTGATTTCGCCAATCTCCAACGCAAGCGAGGCCCGCTCGTTCAGCAATTCGAGGATCGATCGATCCAAGGCATCGATGCGATCGCGTATGGAGTCCAGATTCACCGTTTATCTCCGTCCACTACCTTGAGCGGTGTGGAACTGACCATGAATTCACGTACACGGCCCGTTTGAAATCGAATGCGCGCGCGTTGCTTGTCCCCGGTCCCCTTGGTGTACATGACCACGCCCTTGCCAAAAGTGGCGTGCCACACGTGTGCCCCTGTTTTCAGGTCGCCGGAACTCGATGGGGCTGGCGTTTCCATGGGCCGCGGCACTCGCGCCGGCGCCTCGCGGCGACTTAAGAACTCAATCCCGTTCCGTGGAATCTCGTCCACAAAGCGCGACGGTTCATTGGAAACCCGTTGGCCAAAAATCAACCGGCTTTGTGCCCGCGTCAATGTCAGCCGCTTCCGCGCGCGCGTCATGGCGACATAGCAAAGGCGGCGCTCTTCTTCCAGTTCGCTGTCCGAATCCAACGCACTGGCATGAGGCAAAAGGCCCTCTTCCAACCCTATCAAGTACACAGAATCGAACTCAAGGCCCTTCGCCGAGTGGCATGTCATCAGGGTGACCGACGGAAGCGACTCGTCCCAGCCGTCCACGTCCGATTCCAACGCCATCTCCTGCAAAAAATCCGCCAAGGTCCCCTCCGGGTTCCGCTGGTCATACTCGGCGCATGCGGATGCAAACTCGTCCAGGATTTCCAGCCGCGTCCGGAAATCTTTCTCGTCCGATTTCTGCACATAATCGCGATATCCGGTTCGCATCAGTAGCTCGCCAAGAACCACGGCCAACGGGCTCTTGCGCGCCGTCACCGCCACTTCATCGATCAAATGGACAAACTCAATCAACGACTGCCGGGCACGGCCGCTCATCGTGTGATCGTGCTCAACCTCCCGCAACACGTCCATCAAAGACGTGCGGCGCTGAGCCGCGTACTCCTCCAACTGAGCCAGCGTGCCGGCTCCGATTCCGCGCGCAGGCACATTCACGATGCGCCGGAACGACACGTCGTCATTCGCGTTCACCAGCAACCGGAGATAGGCCAGCACATCCTTGATTTCCTTGCGCGCGTAAAACTGAACACCCCCAACCACGGAATAAGCCAGGCCCTTCATGCGCAACGCCTCTTCCACGAGCCGCGACTGGCCGCTGGTCCGGTAAAGCACGGCAACCTGGTGGGGCGTGTACGGTCCCTTGGCAATATCTTCCGCAAGAAAGCGCGCCTCGTCTTCTGCTTCCACCGCTTCGAATAAGCGCACCTTTTCACCGTCTTTGCGCGCCGTCCACAGCGTTTTACCCAGCCGCTCCGTGTTGTGGGCAACGACCGCATTGGCCGCGGCCAGGATGGGCGCCGTACTGCGATAATTCTCCTCAAGTCGGTACACCTTGGCATCTGGATAGTCTCGGTTGTAATCCAGAATATTGCGAATAGTCGCCCCACGCCACGAGTAGATCGATTGATCCTCATCACCCACCACAAATAAATTGTGGCGGCCTGCCGCCAACTGCCGCGCAATGACATATTGGGCGTGGTTCGTATCCTGATACTCGTCTACCAGAACGTGGTGATACCGCATATGGCACGCATCCAGTACGCCGCCGTGATCGGTTAGCAGCCGCGCGGTGAGCAATAGGATGTCATCGAAATCCACGGCGTTGGCCCGCAACAACTCTGACTGATAGCCCCGGTAAAGCTCGACAAACCCCTTGCCCGCCATATCTTCGCTTTTGGAGGCTTCCGGGTCCTGCAACATCTGCTTCCGCTGGCTCACCCACCAAAGCGCCTCGCGAGGGCTGACACCAGAGTTTGCACCCTGCTTCACCAACGTCTTCATAATCGAG
The DNA here is from genome assembly GCA_045863295.1 of Candidatus Hydrogenedentota bacterium. Classification (GTDB taxonomy): domain Bacteria; phylum Hydrogenedentota; class Hydrogenedentia; order Hydrogenedentales; family SLHB01; genus BTWA01. Next base: position 41,429 of record BTWA01000035.1, on the reverse strand, counting down.
AGCTGATCGGCATCGTCAAAAACAGTAAACGACGTCTTGTGGCCAAACGCGTCCATGTGGCGGCGCAAAAGGGACAATCCAAAAGAATGAAACGTGCCTACCCACGCCGAGAAGCGTTGCGCTTGAATTCTATCCATTGTCCGCTGCCGCATCTCACGCGCGGCCCGGTTCGTAAAGGTGAGCGCAAGCAAGTGGCGGGGATCTACTCCCATTTCTTCAACCAGCCAGGCTAGCCGTTCCACAATGACGCGCGTCTTGCCCGATCCTGCTCCAGCCAGTACCAGAGCAGGGCCGGTCGAATGAGTCACGGCTTGGTGTTGCGCCTGATTCAATGTTGGCATTTGTTGGCTCGTCTCAACCCAAGAAATCGGGGCTGGTTTTCCACACCGTGTACCAAACTACGCGCCCAATCGGGCGACATCATATGCCCTGCAAGTCCCATGATTCTGGCGAATCCCGCAGTCGGGCAAACTACTGGCGTGACAAGGGTGTAGATAAAAGAAGAATTATCAGATTGCACACACTGCTGTAAGCCCTGATCCTACGCAATCTAACAGGCTTCTTTCAAGGTTATCATTTGACGGTCTTCCCCGCGCATGGTATCATCGATCCAGAGTGGCTGTGGCTGACGAAGGGGAGATGCGCAACATGAAACCCGCGCCGAGACAGGGCTTTACGCTCGTAGAATTGCTTACGGTGATAGCCATCATCGCCATCCTGGCCGGGATTGTCGCCGTGGCGCTTCCGCGAGCTCTGGAAAAGGCCAAAGTTGGGCGGGTGGTTGCGGACATGCGCAACGTGTCCACGACCCTTCAACAGTACTTTACCGAAAATCAAAGCTATCCGCTGCCCTACGGATTTCAGCGGCGCACGTTGAATCCGAAACCGGGCGATCCGCCCTATGTCATCAAACTCACCTCGTACCTCTCTGATATCAAACTATTCGGTGTGACGGATATCTACGATCTTTTCGCAACGCAGTATGACACCGATGGCAACGGCACCATTACCAGACTGGAGTATTCGCCGCTGAGTGTAGACGGCGACGCGACCCTGTTCGATACCCCGCGTCCTCCCATTGGGCCGGAACTGGGTTCACAACGTCCGCTGGTTTACATCGCGGTTTATTCACAACATATCGACAAGTTCCGCCGTGCCGTGGAGAGCGGCGGCGTATGGAACGGCCAAACATGGCCCGCCGGCTTGACATTCAACAGCCTGCCGCCTCCGCGGCTGGATGAAGCAGTGCTCCTGTGCATGGGGCCGGGCGAGAACACAGCCGGCATTCTCACTCCGCCGGACGAGGCAGCGTACCTCAGTTCGTATCCGGACGCCACGCAACGGGTCGACCATCAATACTATTTGCTGGCCCTTCGCGCCTATTACTTTGCCACCCGCGACCTCAATGGCAATAGTGAGCTGGATTTTGACTACCGCTCGCAGACGCGGTTGCAGGAAGGCCGGGCACTTGAAGATATTCAACCGGGTGCCGGCGTGCCGCCGAACGGACGGGTCAATGTGTACGGACCCATCATTGAACGCGTGAAGTAAACGCCTGATTCGGACACTAAACTGCGCCCAAGCCTTGGCTTGGGCGTTTTTTGATGATCGATTGGATTTCACAGGAGACGGAAATAATGGGGAAAACAATTGCCATTATCGGAGCTTCCACGGATAGAAAAAAGTACGGCAACAAGGCCGTTCGGGCTTTTCGTGACGGCGGGTGGACGGTATTTCCTGTGAACCCCGCAGCCGATGAAGTGGAAGGGATTCCTGCATATAAGTCCATCGAGCACGTGCCGGATTCCGTGGATAGAGTCTCTCTCTATGTGCCTCCAAAGGTCGGACTGACCTTGCTGGATGCCATTGCCGAAAAGAATCCAGGTGAGGTTTTCTTTAACCCAGGATCGGAAGACGCGCAAGTGATACAAGCAGCCCGATCGAAGGGGCTCAACGCAATTCAGGCATGCAGCATTGTCAACATCGGTCTTCGCCCTGACATGTACCCGGACGCGTAAGCCAGACGTCACTTTCCGCCTTGTACAAGCCCCGCCTTGTGCTTTCTGTAATTGTCGTAAAACACGAGCGCGACAATCAGCGACCCCACCAGTACCTGCTGCCAATAGACGTTGATATTGTTCAGGTTGCAGAAATTCACCAGCACGTTCATGATGAGCGCGCCGGCCAGCGCACCAACGGCCGTGCCTTCGCCTCCCATCAGACTCGTGCCGCCGATCACACACGCGGCAATGGAGTCCAGTTCGTACCCTTGCCCGGCATTGGGATCGCCCATACCTACTTGCGATGACAGCATGACCCCGGCAAAGCCCGCCGAGAGCCCGCACAAGGCATAGGCGGCCACGCGCAACGCATCCACACTGATGCCGGACAATCGCGCCGCGGAAAGGTTCCCTCCGATTGCGTACAAGCTCCGGCCAAATCGAGTCAGTGACAACATCACCGTGATAATCGCAATGATGGCACACGCGATTATCACGGGTATCCACCACCCGCGCGTGCCACCCAGATAGTCGAAGCGATCGGGAAGGGTATAGATCGGAGTTGCGTCCGTGATGAGCATCGCGAGTCCACGCGCCACCATCATCATGCCCAACGTCACGATAAACGGCGGAATCCTGCCCAGCGTGATCAAGACGCCATTCACCGTCCCGCAAATCATCCCCACCGCCGATCCCAATATCACGGCGATTTCCACCGGCACCCCGGCTTCTTTCATGCTGAGCGCCGCCACCACGTTGGCCAGCGCTGCTACGCTCCCAACCGACAAGTCAATGCCCGCGGTCAGTATGACCAACAACTGGCCGGCGGCAATAATCGCCACCACACATGTGCGGAGCGATACCAGTTGAAGATTGTGCGGCGTGCGAAAATTCTCCGACACAAAACCCAGCACAATGCAAAGAACCGCCAGCAAGACCAGAGGCGAGTGTTTGGCAAGGAACCGCTTCATGGACTAGAGCGGCAGCTTCACGGGCCGGCCTTCTTGTCCAGAAAGATCCGCCGCAAAACAAACCTCGTGCGACTTGTACGCATCGCCCACGTTGCAGTGGGATTCCTTTCCCGATTCAATGCAATCAATCAAATGCGCCACTTCATGCACAAAAGGATGATGCGTCACATCGCCGCTGTCCGGCAAGATAGTGGGAATGGTCGCCCAACCGGTCTGGCCGGGCAGCTTCTTGCGCGAGTACAACAAGTTGTTCTTAATGGTTCCGTGCGAACCCACCAAATTGATGTTGAAAACGTAGGGCTGTACGCATTCGATGCTGGACGCAACCTTGCCAACCCGTCCGTCCGAAAACTTCACCAACGTGCATGTCGTGGGCGGGTATTCGTACACTTTGAAATCCGGGCCCTTGCCATGCGTGGCGTATTGAAACACCTCGACAACCTCGCCCCCCATGAACCAACGCAGGGCATCCATCGCATGACATCCCGCCGACAGCAACGAACTCACCCCGATCTCTCTTTTGATGTTCCAGGCAAACTGCTTGTACCAGGGGCCGATGCCATGAAAATAGTCGACCTCTCCCAGGATAAGGCTTCCAATCGCGTCGTCGGCCAACTGGGTCTTAATAATCTCGAACAGGGGATTCCAACGAAGCACAAAACTGACTACGGATTTCACCCCGGCTTTCGCCACGGCATCTCGTATGGCTTTGGCGTCCTCCACCGATGTGGCCATCGCCTTCTCCAACATAAGGTGCTTGCCCGCTTGGACTGCCGCCACGGCCTGCTCCCGGTGAACATGCGGAGGAGTCGCAATCGCGACGATGTCGATACCCTCATGCCCCAACATCTTTTCAAAATCAGTGTAAATGGCGCATTCGATGCCGTATTCAGCCGCTTTCGCTTTGGTTCCCTCGGCCGTGCGACCGCAAAGGGCGACCACCTGGGCTTGGGCATGGGACTCAAAGGCCTTGATGTGTTCGCCGGATACCCAACCCGTTCCAGCGACACCCACTCGATATTGCTTCATGACACCTCCTCCCGCATCCATTCGGCCGCAAAGCCCCCTTGGGTCGAGGCACGATTCTCCTTGGGGGGCAGATCGGCACGCATTGTAGTCGTAGCACCCGCCAGACGTAAACAACACCCTGATTCTTGCCAGAGTGGAGAAAATTTAGCAAATTGAGTACTCTGGTATCATTGTACTCTCGCTTGCGTCGGCCCTCGGGGAACTGAAATGCGCAAACGCTTCTCGCCGGCATCTGTCCTTGCCATCGTCCTTGGCGTGGTGGTCTTCTGGCTATCGTACGCCGCCAACCGAGTCAATGACAGTTATGTTGTGGGCGACTTGTGCGAACTGGCGGGTACCCTGCTTATCTTGGGAGGGGCCTGCTACATCGTACGCTACGTGGCTACCAGCGCTTATACCCAGGGCTTGTTCTATTTCGGCACCCTGCTGGAAGTGTGGGTCCGTTCCCTGGATTTCGCCGAAGAGGTGTTCTCCGGGGAAACGATTCGCCTGTTCGACAAGGCGTGGCCCTGGCAACACCATTTCTTTAATGTCCCCGAAAGCATGGCGCTTACCTGCATCTTGCTTTCCATGTTAATGCTCGCTTACGAACTCAACCGGCTTCGCAATCACGCCATTGAGGAACACCACAGATACAAGGCATTGCACCAGGCCAGTCTGTTTCTGGCGCGCGTGGCGGACATGGCCAATCAGGCCGTCTTCGGATGCGACCACAAAGGAGTCATTCTGACCTGGAATAAGGGCGCCCAACGGCTATTTGGCTACGAACCGGCCGATGCCGTGGGCAAGCATATTGAGGATTTGTTCGCATTTCGTCCCTGGCAGGAATGCGGCACGATTCACGAGTACATCGCGCGGCACGGTGACCTGAAGAACATCGCCACGGCGCTCCGCACCAAAAACCACGATCGCGTTTTGGGTGAGGCTTCATTTTCCCAAGTTACCGACAGCCGGGGTATGCCTGCGGGCATTAGCGTGGTCGTGCAGGAGGTCGAAGAACGGACCCGCACATTGCATGAATTGATCGCCTCGAGAAACCTGCTGTCCAGGGCGCTGCAAGAAGTCGACGTCGGCCTGTTCGTCATTGCTCGGGATTTGTCCGTGCTGGAATACAATGCCCGCGTTGCCATAATCACCGGCCTGTCGCTGGATCAGATTAAGGAAACGGATCTGGAATATCTGCAACGTGTGTTGCTGCGCGATGAAGTGCCGTTTGCGGATCGACTTACCCATCATGTCCTCGTTCTCGGCGAACAGGTAGAATTTCACAATCTGCGCATTTACCGAAGCGATGACGAAGTGAATGTCTGCAACGTTGCAATCTCTCCCGTATTCGGAGATGACGGCGAAATCGTAGCGGCCGCGGGGGTGGTGGTCGATATTACAGAACGCGAACAACTACAAGCCAGATTGTTCGAAGCGCAAAAGATGGAAAGCATCGGACGGTTGGCACGTGGCATCGCGCACGATTTCAATAACCTCCTCGCGGCAGTCATGGGATACGCGGGCGTGGCACGAATGGAGGTCGAGCCGGATACCGCGCTAAGCCGCCACATGGCGGCCATTGAAGAATCCGCCCAGCGCGCAGCCGATCTGACGCACCAATTGCTCGCCTTTGCGCGAGGTGGCGAGCCCGCGCGCAAGGCGGTGGATCTGAATGCCGTCATTGACGAAAACGTCAGCCTGCTATCCAGCAGCATTGGCCAGGACATCAAAGTGACCTTCGAGCGGAGCACCCAATTGGATGCCGTATTCGGCGAGCCGGTTCAGTTGCAACAGATTCTTATGAATTTGTGCATCAATGCGCGTGACGCAGTACAGACGGGAGGAATGATCAAGGTCGCAACCTATATGCGCGAACTGGATTTGGACGCCGCCCGGGAAAGAAACCTGAAAAAACCGGGCCGCTACGTCTGTCTCAGCGTGGAAGACAACGGGTGCGGCATGACGCCCGATGTGCGCCAGAAGATATTCGATCCCTTCTTTTCGACCAAACAGCCCGGCAAGGCGTACGGCCTCGGCATGTCCGTGGTATACGGCATTGTTCAATCGCATGAAGGCGCCATCGAATTGGACACGGAACCGGGCCAAGGCACGCGAATCTGTATATATCTGCCGTCCATCGGGCGGACCGAAACCCCTGCCGACTCCGGCGAAGTTACGGGGCAAGCCGCCGGAGGCGGCAACGAAACCATCCTCATCGTCGACGACGAGGACGTGGTGCGTTCGTTCATCAAAGAAGCCCTGGAGGAGCGCGGATACCGCGTGCTGGAAGCTGCCACCGGGGAAGAAGCGCTCTTGCTGTATCAATCGCATCAAGGCGACATACGCCTCATAGTGCTCGACATCATCATGCCGGGAATGGGCGGAATAGCTGCCTTGGCGGAGTTGGGCCGCATCGATCCCGACATACGTTGCCTGATTGCCAGTGGATACGGCGTCGACAACCTGGACGAGGATATCCTTCAAAGTAAAAACGTCCGCTTTTTGTCGAAGCCGTTCAAGTTGGGCGCGTTGACTGAAAACGTACGGTCGTTGTTGGACGGCTAGACCGCGTCTGCATACTCCTCCGGTTTTGCTGGACGGCGCACTCCGTGGCAAAATACCCTCCAACTTCCACGGTGCCCCACGGCCTAATGTGAAAGAAGCCCTTGCGTGACCGACGAATCGAACTCAACCATCGAATGGCTGGAAGACCGTCTGAGCACACCCGCTGCAGGCGACGTGGACGCCGCGCGAGATCTTGACGGCGGCCTGTTGATTCTTGGCGCGGGCGGAAAGATGGGGCCTACCCTGGCGATGCTCGCGGCGAAAGCGCGGCAACAAGCAGGTCTCAACTTCCCAATTGTGGCCGTCTCGTCATTTTCCAATTCCAGTTTGCGCGACCACCTGCATCGCTTCGATATTAAGACGATTCCCTGCGACTTGCTACAGCCCGGCGCCGTGGATACGCTGCCGGACCTGCCCAACGTACTCTACATGGTCGGGCGAAAGTTCGGCTCGTCCGGTGCGGAATGGAATACGTGGGCTACGAACGTGTATGTCGCGGGCCGCGTGGCCGAGCGCTTTCGCCATGCCAGGATTGCCGCCTTCTCCAGCGGAAATGTCTATCCCCTCGTGCCGGTCGATTCGGGAGGCGCCAACGAAAGTACGCCGCCAGCCCCGGTCGGCGAATACGCCATGTCCGCGCTGGGCCGAGAGCGCATGTTTGACTTTGCTTCCCACGCTTACGGAACAAAGGTCGTGCACCTGCGATTGAATTACGCCGTCGAACCCCGGTATGGCGTGTTGTTAGACATTGCCATGCAAGTCTGGCAGGGATTGCCCATTGACCTTGCCATGGGCCATGTCAACGTAGTGTGGCAAGGCTATGCCAATTCGGTTGCCCTGCGCAGCTTTGCTTTGGCGGCTTCTCCACCTGCCATTCTGAACATTGCCGGGCCCGAAATCCTCGCAGTGAGGGACGTCGCAACCGCGTTTGGACGCTGTTTTGACAAGGAACCGCTCTTCATGAACGAAGAAGCGCCCACGGCCCTGTTGAGCGACGCCTCCCTATGCCATCGTCTCTACGGAAAGCCGTCCGTTACCGCCGATGCCGCAATCGGTCTCATCGCGGACTGGATCGCCGCTGGAGGCAGCACGCTCGGCAAGCCAACGCATTTCCAGGTGCGAAACGGAAATTTCTGATGAGCACTCTTCCCATGTTGGATCCAAGTCTGTTCAAGCTCCTCAAATCCGGGCTCGTCATACCCGCACACCCGTTGGCCTTGACCGACGACGGAAAATTCGACGAACGACGTCAGCGTGCCATCACCCGCTACTACTGCGATGCGGGTGCGGGAGGATTGGCTGTCGCCGTGCACACTACGCAATTCGCAATACGCGATCCCAAGATCGGCCTCTTCAAGCCGGTGCTCCACTTGGCCTCCGAAACCGTGGAAGAGTATGCGGGCAGGCCAATGGTTAAAATCGGCGGCGTCTGCGGACCCACCAAGCAAGCCGTAGCAGAAGCCGCTGTTCTAAAAGAGACAGGCTATGACATCGCCCTCGTCAGCCTCGCCGCCCTGCGAGACGAAACCGTCGCGGAACTTATTATGCATTGCCGTGAAGTCGCGCAGGTGCTGCCGATCATGGGCTTTTATCTTCAGCCAGCCGTCGGCGGACGGCTCTTGCCGCTGGAATTCTGGCGGGAACTGGCAAGTATAGAGAACTTGGTGGGCATCAAGTTTGCCCCTTTCAATCGCTACCAAACGCTTGACGTTATTCGCGGCGTGGCCGAATCCGGGCGCGCCGGCCAAGTGGCCCTTTACACCGGTAACGACGACAATATCATCATCGACCTGTTGACCGATTTTCGCGTGAATCTCAACGGCAAGCGGATTCATCTCCGCGTGGTCGGCGGACTTCTGGGACACTGGGCCTGCTGGACGCGACAAGCGGTGCATGTATTGCAAGCATGCCACCGCTGCTTGGATCGCGGCGGAGACGTACCCGGCGAACTACTGACACGGGCGGCTGAAGTCACCGATGCCAACGCCGCCTTCTTCGATGCCACAAACGGATTTCGCGGATGCATCGCCGGTATACACGAAGTGCTCAGGAGACAGGGTCTGATGGCCAACCGCCGCTGCCTGGATTCTCATGAAGAGTTGTCCCCCGGTCAGATGGAAGAAATCGACCGCGTATACGCGGCGTACCCCCATCTCAATGACGATGCCTTTGTGCTGCAACACCTGGACGCATGGCTGAACTAACCCTAAGCCGCCGTGCGAATTCGTGAAATGTCAGATCGTTACCGCTCCAATTCTTTCACAGGGAATTCAAAGGACAAACGCTTGGCATCCCGGGTGACATCCAATGCGACAGTATCCCCGACAAACAAATCCCACATCACAAAATCGATGTCCGAAGCCATTCGCACGCGCTGACCATTAATGCCCGTCACTACATCGCCCGGTCGCAACCCCTCTTCATACGCTGGCGAGGTGGTCAAGATATTGACGACAAGGCAGCCTTCTTCCAGCGCAATGCCATGTTGCCGCCGCAACTGATCAGGAATGTTCTGCACATCCTCGACCTTAAATCCGGCCCAGGGATCCCGGCGGCGGCCATACGCAACAATCTCTTCCGCGACACGCTTTGCGCGGTTGATCGGAATGGCAAATCCCAGACCCACGCTGCCGCCGCTCTGCGAAAAGATCATCGTGTTGACGCCGATGACCTCGCCCCGTGCATTGACTAGCGGCCCGCCGCTATTGCCGGGATTAATGGCGGCGTCTGTCTGAATCATGTTCTGATATAGCCGTTCCCCCTGCGCCACACTCGGAGAAATCCGCCGATTTGTCGCGGAGACCACGCCCACACTCACGGTCGGCTGGGGATCATCCATCAACGGTCCAAATGGATTGCCGATCGCAATTGTCCATTCGCCGGTGTAAAGGGTGTCCGAATTGCCCAGCGGAATTACCTGCAACCCCGGCTCACGTGTCCGCAGTACGGCGATGTCCGCCCGTTCATCCACCCCGGCCAATTCAACGGCAATCGTGCGTCCATCCGGCAGCGTGACAGACTCGGGTCTGGACGATTCCAGCACATGGAAGTTGGTCATAATATAGCCGCGCGCGTCAAACACGAATCCGCTGCCGACGGATCGCACATGCCGCTCGCGAGTGCGCTGCTGCGGAGCATTGGGAAGGTCGAAGAATTCCCAGAAATCCCCAAACGGACCTCGAAATGGCCGCACCGTCTCCACCTGTACAACATTGACGGACACGACCCCCGGCGCAGCGCGCTCAATAGCCTGTACAATGGCATTTCTGCGCGACGTGTCGACGCCTTCTTGCGATGTGGCAGCACCCACAAAGATCAGAAGGGCGAGACTTACCCGTGTGCACGTCGCTTTCATAGCGATTCACCAAAAGTCAGGATGCAACACGTTTATCGCACTCACGGCGTTACCGGTGCCGCATCTGCTGGAGCCGCCGCCGCTGCCGCATCTGCTGGAGCCGCCGCCGCATCTGCCGGAGCCGCTGCTGCATCTGCCGGAGCCGCTGCCGCATCTGCCGGAGCCGCTGCCGCATCTGCCGGAGCCGCCGCCGCATCTGCCGGAGCCGCTGCCGCATCTGCCGGAGCCGCTGCCGCATCTGCCG